>NZ_CP117416.1:1920000-3120000 GCF_028606985.1 Paenibacillus kyungheensis
GTCATGCAGTATATGGAGAAACAGCGATTAATGTATACGAATATGAGCCACAACAACAGGGAGGACAACCATCTCATGAGTGAACATATCACCAAGTCCCATCTAGCCGTATATCCAGGCAGTTTTGACCCTGTTACGATGGGACACATGGATATTATTCATCGCGCTGCTAAACAGTTCGATCATCTGGTTGTAGCCGTTCTAAACAATATGAGCAAAAAGCCCTTATTTAGTGTAGAAGAACGGGTCGAATTGTTAAAAGAAGTTACTGCCGATCTACCCAATGTGACGATTGAAAGTTTTCGCGATCTGTTAGCGAATTACATACGTGAACGCCAAGCACAGGTGATTGTACGCGGTATTCGTTCAGTGACTGATTTTGAGTATGAATTACAGATGGCTTCAATCAATCGTGAACTCAATCCTGATGCAGAAACGATTTTTATGATGACCAATCCAAAATATTCTTATTTAAGTTCTAGCGTGGTCAAAGAGATTGCTCGCTTTAATGGAAAAGTATCTGACTTTGTACCTCCTATTATAGAGCAATATTTAAAGCAAAAATTCAGTCAAGGACCGGATAGCGAGTAACTAGATTGCCAATATGGAATTGAAAACATAAGCATGGGATAATAAGAGTAGCCATGAATATAGGCTGTAAAAGAATCAAAGGAGCGAAAACCATGCCTGGCCGATTATTAAAATCCCCGATGAGTCGCAAACAATCTTTGTTGTATATCATCTGTGTTGTTATTCTTGTGTATGTGCTTGTGTATATGCCAACACCTTATATGATCAATGGACCTGGTAGCGCAGATGAACTGAAGCCGATTGTCAGTGTGACAGGTGGACAGAACGATGAAAAAGGAACATTTATGCTAACGACTATCTCTGTAACATATGCTAATACAGCGATGCTGATTGCTTCTTTGTTTGATTCTAACGAAGAAATTGTCCGCAAAACGATCCAGAGTAATCGTGCTGAATACGAAGCAGAGCAGTTGTATTACATGAGTAGTTCACAATCTTATGCGATCGCTGCTGCCTACAAAAAAGCAGGTATTCCTTATCGTGTACAGCCGCAATATGTATTTGTGGTCAGTGTACCGGATACGAATACAACGATTCATGCAGGAGACAAATTCGTCTCTATCGATGGTCAATCGATTACTTCTTTTGAACAGTTGGAACAAGTCTTAAAAACTAAAAAAGACGGTCAGCAAGTGAAAGTGGTGCTAGAACGTGCAGGCTCTCAAGTCACCGAACAAATTGGACTAACCCAATTTAAAGATAGTCAGGGACAAACACGTGTCGGATTTGGCGTATCGATCGGAGAAGTGCAAAAAATTGCGCCTGAGGATGCCAGACATGAAGTCAATTTTGCCAATACGAATATCGGTGGGCCTTCGGCTGGATTGATGTTTACTTTAGAAATCTATAATCAATTAACAGCAGGGGATTTGACCCGAGGACATCGTATTGCAGGTACAGGAACGATTAATCCTCAAGGTCAAGTGGGAGAAATTGGTGGTGTTCAGCACAAAGTAGTCGCTGCTCAGCAAGCAGGAGCTACTATTTTTCTAGTGCCTCAAGGCAATTATGCAGATGCCAAAGCACAGTTATCCAAAATGAAATCCTCTATGCAATTGATTCCTGTCAGTACTTTGGATGATGCACTAAAAGCGTTAAATACATTATCTACTTCGTAATATTAATTTGGATTGTACATGTCTATACTCTTATCGGAGAACGTTGATAATCCGAATATAAATAAGAAGATTGTTGCGCCGCAAAGCAAGAAGCTTGAATCGCGGAAGCACGAATATCTAGTTCCATATGAGGATGATCGGTATCTGTTGGTCGTGTAATCACCGGCAGAGAAGCGGTCTTTTTCATTTGCCGTAATAATTCTCTACCTGTATTGGTAAAGCCTAGTACACGAATATAGCCGGGTCCTTTTTTCAAATTAGCAGTATTTAATACAGATGTCGTATGACCTAATAGCAAGTGAGCGATAAGCCGTTGTAATCGGGTATACGTATAACGTTTGGTTTTGAGTGCTGTAATCAGATCGGTAATACTGCAATTTTGCAAAGTAGGTAATTTTTTTTTGAAGCGGTATTCCAAGCCTTCACTCATATCGTAATACTGTGCCAATTGTTCAGGTGAATGAGTTGTAATCATTTGAAATAAAGATTGCCATAGTTGATTAAGCTCTACAGCACCTCGTCCTGCTGCAACTTCACGCTGAATAATACTCATCGTAGTCTCTGGCAAATACGAAGAGGCTTGCTGATCATTATTAAGAAGTAACTGACGTACCGCTGTAGCACTTGCAATTTGATGATGAGTCGGTTGCAGATCATGATACTGAGATTGTTCGCGCTGGATCGTAGCAGGAACAATCGAACTATGTAGACGATTAAGCGCAATAATATATTGAAGTCCGAGTGTATTATTAGGTTGTGCTAACAAAGATGCGGCTTGATCTGGTATACTATAGAGACGGGCTACTGCTTGACCAAGCGCTCGAGGATAGCTCATGCCTTCTTTGAGACTATTCTGTATCAACAGACGCAGTTCAGGTGATTCATTCGTTAGCAGGTCAGCTAAAGCCTGTAATTGGGAGAGCGAACCAGACTCACTGCCGAATACGAGTGAATGTACGATTCCAGTATGTTCAAGAAGTGATACAGCTCCATAAGCGAACCATTCAGCAGGTTGTACTGTATAAGCAGAAGGCAGTTCGATTACCAGATCGCAGCCAGCTTGTAATGCCATTTCTGTGCGTGCCCATTTGTCAAAAATAGCCGGTTCACCACGTTGTGTGAAGCCACCGCTCATCACAGCTACAATAGCATCAGCTTGTGTGTGTTCGCGCGTTTTTTGCAAATGAAGTAAATGTCCGTAATGAAGCGGGTTGTATTCAACAATAATTCCTGCGACTTTCATAGGTAGGCTCCTTTATCAAATTTCAAGCTTTCAGATCGAATATAGGTATAAGTATAAACGAAAATAGGTGTTAACCAAAATACCTTAACAAATATTCATTGACAAAGCTTGCGTATAATCGGTATAATAATTTTTGTTTGTTTGGAGTGATAATGATGCAATTTCAATTTAGAAAATTGGCGCAAAGCGATCAACCGATAGAGTTTCATGACACGCTTGACATGAGTTCCATTTTAAAGGAACATAGCGATGTTCTGTCTTATACACCTCTCCAAGTAGATGTGAAAGCGGCGCAAAGAGTCAATGAAGTGGTTGATGTACAAGGAACACTGAAACTTGACTTACAGATGGCGTGTGTACGTTGTCTGAAGCCTGTGGATTTGAACTTACAGTTCAAGATTCAGGAAGAATTCAAGCATGGTGAAGAACCAGAAGATGTAGCAGAAGACGACGATACGCTGTATGTGAATACAGATACTGTTGACCTAGCTCCATATATGGAACAAGCTGCTGTACTTGAACTTCCACCTGGAGTATTATGCAGTGAAGACTGCAAAGGTCTTTGCCCGACATGCGGAGTCAACCTGAACGAGCAGGATTGCGGTTGTGACAACACACCTATCGATCCTAGAATGGCAGGACTCAAAGATTTCTTTAAGTGATTTAATGATCATGTAATATGTTCATTGGATAAGATTGATTAGATGAAGGAGGTGGGAACAATGGCAGTACCTCAACGGAGAACTTCCAAAACACGTCGTGACAAACGTCGTACACATTTTAAATTGGCAGTACCTGGTTTGGTGAAATGCGAGCAATGCGGAGAAATGAAATTGGCTCACCGCGTTTGCAAAGTATGCGGAACATACAAATCAAGAGAGATTATCAAACAATAGTCTTTCACAAAGGTAGTACTTCATCTTTTGGTGAAGTACTATTTTTTTGTATGTAGACTTTTATCTATACAACACAATGTTCACAGAAAAAAGAAGTTTGGACTATAACCTAGACCAGGCACTTTCTTTTTGGTGCAATATGCTTTATACTACATTCTTAGTACCAGGTTCTAAAAAATGAATAACAACTAAAACCACATAGGTTTACATATATTATGAATTGTAATAAACAATATAGAGATTATAGTTGGTATGTTCTATAACTATTCTAAATCTGTGTGCGATATGCGTAACACCAAGGAGGTGCGTAGCCATCGAACGTTTGCCCAAACGGCAGCGACAACAACGGCTCGTGAAGATTATCGAAGAGAATCCGTTTGTGACTGATCAAGAATTAACCAGACAACTAAAAGTCAGTATTCAGACGATTCGTCTGGATCGAATGGAACTCGGAATACCGGAGTTGCGCGAGCGAATGAAGTTGATGGCTGAGCGCTCCTACGATCAGGTAAAATCACTTCCTCTAGATGAAGTCATCGGAGATGTTGTTGATCTGCAACTCGACAAAAGCGGAATTTCAATTTTTGAAATTCGTGAAGAACATATATTTTCTCGTACACAGATTGCACGTGGACATCATATTTTTGCACAGGCGAATTCATTAGCAGTAGCGGTTATTAACGATGCGATTGCTTTGACAGCATCGGCAGATATTCGTTTTGTTCGTTCGGTTCATCTAGGTGAAAAATGTATTGCCAAAGCATACGTACAATCAAACCCTTCACGCAAAGGAAAAGCTAAAGTAGAAGTGCTGACCTATGTTGGTGAAGAAATGGTATTTCAAGGAAACTTTACGATCTATCGATCAGACGGTGAAGAACAGCATGAAGGAGGAGTAGATCATGATAATCGCCATTGATGCGATGGGCGGAGATCACGCTCCAGACAGCAATGTATTAGGTGGTCTAGAAGCCGCCAGAGAATGGCAAGATACCGAGATCATTCTAGTAGGAGACGAATCTCGTATCCGGGCACTACTTACAGAGATTCCATCCAATTTAAAAATAGTACATACGACTGAAATCATTGAAGCTGAAGATGAGCCTGTCAAAGCGGTTCGTCGCAAAAAAGACGCTTCGATGGTGGTAGCAGGTCGTATGGTCAAAGAAGGCAATGCTCAAGCGATGATCTCAGCAGGGAATACAGGTGCACTGATGACAACAGGTCTACTGGTTGTCGGTCGTATCAAAGGCATCGAACGTCCTGCGCTTGCACCTATGATTCCAACGATTGATGATGGCGGAACACTTGCGCTTGATCTTGGAGCCAATATGGATGCTAAGCCAGAACATCTAGCACAGTATGCGCTGATGGGAAGCATTTACAGAGATAAAGTTCATGGTATTTCTAATCCGCGTGTAGGATTATTAAACGTAGGTACAGAAGCGAACAAAGGAAATGAATTAACCAAAGAAGCGTATCCGTTACTAGAAGCATTGCCTATTAATTTTGTAGGCAATGTAGAAGCACGTGATGTACTTAATGGTGTATGCGATGTACTGGTCTGTGATGGTTTTGCAGGAAATATTATGTTAAAGTCACTTGAAGGTACAGCATCCGCTATGTTCTCGCTGCTCAAGCAACAATTTAGCAAGTCGCTAAAAACGAAGATTGGAGCAGCATTATTGATGCCTGAACTTCGCGGTCTAAAAAGCAAGCTGGATTACAAAGAGCACGGAGGCGCTCCTCTGCTAGGATTGAACGGGCTTGTTCTCAAAAGTCATGGTTCATCTGATGCCGGAGCCATTAAGCATGCTGTTCGTCAAGCTAGAATAGCGATCAGCAATCAGTTAGTTGAAAATATATCTAAAGAAGTTATACAATAAGCATCTTGCGTCATGTTTTATCCATCCCCACCGTAATGACATGGAATGAAAACGATGAGGAAATTAGTGGGAAGAGAGTGACACCAATGATTAATGTTTTACCTATCGGAATTATCGGAACAGGAAAATATGTTCCTGAAAAAATATTAACAAATGCTGATCTTGAAAAAATGGTAGAAACGAATGACGAATGGATTGTCAGTCGTACAGGTATTCGTGAACGTCATATTGCAGCTCCTGAGCAAGCAACTTCTGATTTGGCGTATGAAGCAGCCCTCAAAGCATTAGAATCAGCAGGTATGGATGCAACAGAATTGGATTTGATTGTTGTAGCTACGATTACACCGGATACGTTTTTCCCGTCAACCGCTTGTATTTTGCAAGATAAATTAGGTGCAAAAAACGCGGCGGCTTTTGATTTATCAGCAGCTTGTTCTGGATTTGTCTATTCATTAGCATCTGCAACGAGTATGTTGCAAATGGGTTTATATAAAAATGCGCTTGTTATCGGAGCAGATACACTATCTCGTATTACAGATTATACGGATCGTAACACTTGTGTATTGTTCGGTGATGGTGCTGGAGCAGTTATTATCGGTGAAGTAGGCGAAGGTCGTGGTTTCAAATCATTCGATCTAGGCGCTGAAGGTTCTGGTGGCGAGTTGTTGACAATGCCAGCCGGTGGTTCACGTTTACCAGCTTCAACAGAAACGTTAAGCAATAATCAACATTACATTCGTATGGGTGGACGTGAAGTATTCAAATTTGCTGTTCGTGTTATGGGTTCAGCAACAGATGAAGTCCTTCGCAAAGCTGGAATGACCAAAGACGATATCGATATCTTAATTCCGCATCAAGCGAATATTCGTATTATTCAATCCGCAATGAATCGTCTGGAATTATCAGAAGATCGTGTCATGATTAATGTAGACAAATACGCGAATACATCGGCGGCTTCCATTCCGCTTGCATTGGTAGAAGCGGTAGAATTAGGACGTATCAAAGAAGGCGACCGTGTAGTCATGGTTGGTTTTGGTGGCGGTCTGACTTGGGGCGCATCCGTATTAGTCTGGTAAGGATATATATTGGACGAGTAGAAGTAATAGGGAGGAGATTATTCCTATGGGTAAAATAGCATTTGTATTTCCAGGTCAAGGTGCGCAAAAAGTAGGTATGGCAAAAGATGTACATGATGCACTACCTCAAGCCGCACAATTATTCAAAACAGCTGATCAAACACTAGGTTTTAGTATCAGTGAGCTTGCTTTTGAAGGACCGGAAGAGCAATTAAAACAAACAGCGAATACACAACCTGCTTTGTTAACAGCTAGTATTGCTTTACTGGAAGCTTTGAAATCTAAAAATATTACACCTGATTATGTAGCAGGACATAGTCTTGGTGAGTATAGCGCTCTTGTAGCAGCTAATGCTTTAGATTTTGAAGAAGCGGTGGCGATTGTTCGTGCACGCGGACAATTTATGGAACAAGCCGTACCATCCGGTCAAGGAGCTATGGCAGCCGTACTTGGAGCAGAACGTGAACCTTTAGCAGCATTATGTGCTGAAATTTCGGCTACAGGGCATGCTGTTGAACTTGCGAATGTGAACTGTCCTGGACAGATTGTAGTATCCGGTTCGGTAGAAGGCGTTAACGCTGTATCTGCAAGAGTCAAAGAAATTGGTGGCAAGCGCGCGATCATGCTTGAAGTCAGTGGGCCTTTCCATTCTTCATTGATGAAGTCAGCAGCAGATCAATTGTCTGAACGTTTGCAGTCGGTATCTTTCCGCGATGCTACAGTGCCTGTAGTGGCGAACGTTACAGCAACAACCGTTACCACAGCAAGCGAGATTCAAGCATTACTGGTAGAACAGGTATACTCTCCTGTATTATGGGAAGATAGTGTTCGCTTTCTGATCAATGAAGGTGTGGATACTTTTATCGAAATTGGTCCTGGGAACGTATTGACAGGATTGATCAAAAAAATAGATAAAAATGTACGCTTGATTAATATAAGCAGTCTGGAAAGTATAGAAGCACTTCAAGTGGAAGTATAATCTTCCCTCCAGAAGCCGGATCAGATGATTCATTTGAAAAGGAGATGCGTATGTTATGAGTAAGCCACTTCAAGGACAAGCTGCTTTGGTTACAGGAGCTTCACGAGGAATAGGTCGTAGTATTGCGCTTGCACTAGCAGAAGCTGGAGCAGATATCGCAGTCAACTATGCAGGTAGTGAAGATGCTGCTAACGAAACGGTACGTCTGATCGAAGAATTAGGTGTCAAAGCTTTTGCAGTTCGCGCCAATGTAGGTATTGCTGCGGAAGCAGAAGCAATGGTCAAACAAGTTAATGAAACATTTGGTAAAATCGACATTTTGATTAATAATGCAGGTATTACCCGTGATAACCTGATCATGCGAATGAAAGAAGACGAATTTGATCAAGTGATTGAGACGAACCTCAAAGGCGTATTCAATTGCCTCAAAGCGGTGACTCGTCCCATGATGAAACAACGTTACGGTCGCATTATTAATATTTCTTCTGTAGTTGGTGTACTAGGTAACCCTGGTCAAGCTAACTATGTCGCAGCCAAAGCAGGTGTGATTGGTTTAACCAAAGCATCGGCAAAAGAATTAGCTTCACGTGGCATCACAGTGAATTGTGTGGCGCCCGGATTTATTGCAACAGATATGACGGATGAACTGAGTGAAGAACTGCGTAACAAAATGCTAGAAGGGATTCCGCTTGCACGTCTCGGTCAACCCGAGGAAATTGCATCGGTTGTTTCTTTCCTGGTATCACCAGCAGCTTCTTACATGACAGGGCAGACGCTTCATGTGGATGGCGGTATGTACATGTAAAAGAAGTACAATATCCCTTTTAGGGATATGTGGCTTTTTGCGTGTGATTTTCGTATAATACTTTGGAAGAGGAGGTGAAACGGATGTCTGATGTTTTGGATCGTGTAAAACGCATCGTTATTGACCGTTTGGGAGCTGACGAAGCTGAAATTAAATTAGAATCATCTTTTAAAGATGATCTTGGAGCAGATTCGCTTGATGTAGTGGAACTGGTTATGGAATTGGAAGATGAGTTTGACTTGGAAATTTCTGACGAAGATGCGGAGAAAATTACGACCGTAGGTGAAGTTGTAACTTACATACAATCTCATACCTAAGGCTTAACAAAAGTCCCGTTACCTGCTTGTTAGCGGGCCGGGACTTCTCCTCATTTTGGCGTCTTTTGTCTTTTGGATGGAACAAAAAATATACACATGCAGTCGATATAGAGGTGAATGTGTTTGAAGCATAGAGTAGTAATTACAGGCTTGGGAGTTATGACTTCCCTTGGTAAAGATAAAGATACATTTTGGAATAATATTATTACCGGTCAATCCGGTGTAAGTACCATTGAAAGTTTTGATGTCAGTGGCTATCCTACGCAAATTGCTGCCGAAGTCAAAGACTTCAATGCAGAAGATTATATGGAACGCAAAGAAGCACGTAAAATGGATCGTTTTGTTCAATTTGCAGAAGCAGCAACTGTAGAAGCATTAAAAGACAGTAAGCTTAATATTGCAGAAGATACTGATCCTGAACGTGTAGGGGTTATTATCGGATCTGGTATTGGTGGTCTAGGAACGTTTGAAGATCAACATGCTATTCTGATGCAAAAAGGACCTAAACGGATTAGTCCGTTCTTTATTCCGATGATGATCGCTAATATGGCTTCTGGTCATGTATCTATTCTTCACGGCGCAAAAGGACCAAACTTGGCTCCTGTAAGTGCTTGTGCAAGTGGTAGTCATGCGATTGGAGATTCATTTAAATTTATCCGTGATGGTGAAGCAGACGTTATGATCACTGGTGGTGCTGAAGCAACGATTCGTCCTTCGGGATTGGGTGGTTTCTGTGCGATGCGTGCGATGTCTACACGCAACGATGAAGCAACAACAGCAAGTCGTCCGTTTGATACCGGTCGTGATGGATTTGTAATGGGTGAAGGTTCAGGAATTATGATTCTTGAATCGTTGGAACATGCTCAAAAGCGTGGTGCTCATATCTATGCTGAAGTAATCGGTTATGGATTAAGCGCAGATGCTCATCATATGACAGAGCCTGATCCTGATGGCCCAGCTCGTTGTATGAAAATGGCGATTCGCAGTGCAGGAATTACACCGGAAGATATTGATTATATCAATGCTCATGGTACATCTACTCCTGTAGGCGATAAGTCCGAAACGAAAGCAATCAAATTGGCATTAGGCGATCATGCGTATAACATCGCTGTAAGTTCGACCAAGTCGATGACAGGTCATTTATTAGGAGCAGCTGGTGGTATCGAAGCTGTAATCTGTGCACTATCTTTAGAAAATCAGATTATTGCTCCAACGATCAATTTGCATGATCAAGATCCTGAATGTGATTTAGACTATGTGCCGAATGAAGCGCGTAAAGCAGATTTGAATGTAGTAATGTCCAACTCTTTTGGATTCGGGGGGCACAATGCCTCAATCATCCTGAAGAAATTTGAAGTGTAAGGAGTCAGTTTCTTGAACGGAGATGTGAAACAGCTACAACAGCAAATTCAAATCCAATTTCAAAACCGTCAATTGCTCAAACAGGCGTTCACTCATGCTTCTTATGTGAATGAACATCGGTTTAGTCAGCATCAAGATAATGAGCGTCTCGAATTTTTGGGCGATGCGGTTTTGGAATTGACAGTGTCGGAGTACCTGTACAATGCATATCCTGAGCGTCCTGAAGGTGAACTTACGAAATTGCGTGCAGCGATTGTATGCGAACCTTCGTTAGTGAAATTTGCAGAAGCGCTCGACTTTGGCAGATACGTTTTGCTTGGCAAAGGAGAAGAATTGACAGGCGGACGTCAGCGTCCAGCACTGCTCGCTGATGTTTTTGAATCTTTTATTGGAGCATTATATCTGGATCAAGGCTTAGAAGCTGTGAAGTCTTTTCTAAACGCACATGTATTCTCAGGCATTTCTCCAGGTGGGCAGTTCCAGATGATGGACTTCAAGACCGAGCTTCAGGAATTAACTCAGCATCACAATATGGGAGTACTGGAGTATCGTATTATTGAAGAGAAAGGCCCTGCACATGAGCGGGAGTTTGTCTCGGAAGTATGTATGGGAGAAGAGAGTTTAGGTCAGGGAGCCGGGCGTTCTAAAAAAGAAGCAGAGCAACGGGCAGCTGCCGCGGCATTGAATCGGTTGAAGTTGAAATAACCGTTCTCTTTTCTGACAATTACAGGACAAACAAAGAGCAAAGAGCAGTCACAGCCAGCTTGCGTGAATCAAGAGGCATCGACCGCTTTTTGCTCTTTTTCCATTGATGAAGCAGCAGGTAATTATGCTACAATAGCAGTAGAGGTGAACAACGAACTATGTTCCTGAAAAGAATAGAATTAGCAGGATTTAAATCTTTTGCTGATAAGACAGAAATGGAATTTGTAAAAGGCATTACCGCCGTTGTCGGACCAAACGGTAGCGGTAAAAGTAACATATCTGACGGAATCCGCTGGGTGCTTGGTGAGCAAAGTGCCAAGTCTCTTCGTGGTGGCAAAATGGAAGATATCATTTTTGCAGGTAGCGATAGTCGAAAAGCAGTCAGCTATTCAGAAGTATCGCTGACACTCGACAATGAAGATCAGACATTACCACTTGATTTCGGTGAAGTCACGATTACGCGTCGTGTACATCGTAGTGGAGATAGCGAATATTTGATTAACAAACAATCGTGTCGTCTCAAAGACATCACCGAGTTATTTATGGATACAGGAATCGGAAAAGAAGCGTATTCGATTATCGGGCAAGGACGGATCGAAGAAATACTAAGTACTCGTTCTGAAGATCGACGGGGTATTTTTGAAGAAGCATCTGGTATTGTAAAATACAAATCTCGTAAAAAAGACGCTGTTCGCAAATTAGATGATACCGAGCAAAATTTATTACGTATTTATGATCTTGTGCATGAGCTTGAAGATCAAATAGAACCGCTCAAAGAACAATCGACCAAAGCGATTCATTTTAAAGAACTGAAAGAAGAACTTAAACATAAAGAAATCTCTCTCTATGTTCATGGGATTGAACGGATTCATACAGCTTGGAGTACAGCAAGTGCCAAAATGGCTGAACTGGAAAAAGTACAACAACGACTAGCTAGTGTCGTATCCGGTCATGATGAGAAGCTTGAAAATGAACGTGGTGCTCTACGTGAAGCGGAAGAAGCCGTAGAAACATTACAAGGACTGTTGTTGCAATATAGCGAGCAGACAGAGAAGTCTGAAGGTCTGGGCGAATTACTCAAAGAACGCCGCCTTAATTTAGAGCAAAATCAAAAGCAATTAGGTGTAGCGTTAGAGCGTAGTGAAGAACGTACCAGTCAGCGCACAGATGAAAGTCAACAGCTACAGACCAAATTTGCCACATTGACCAAGCAGTTACATGAACTACAACAAATGATTGCTCAAGAAGAAAATAGTTTGTTGCAGATTAATGGTGGTATTGGACAGCATCAAGAAGAAAGTTTAAAAGGTGAACTTTTAGAATTGATGAATACAATGGCACAAGCTCGTAATGAAATTCGGTATGCTGATCAACAGACAGAGAATACTCAGCGGCGGATGGTACGAGCTGAAAGTGAATCGGGTAAATGGCAGACCGAGAAAAAACGGCTTGAAGATAGCAAAGCCGCTTCTGCGGTACAAACCGATAAGTTGGCTAAAGAAATCGCTAAAGTACGTGTTGATTATATTCAACATAGTGAGCAATTGCATAAATTGCAAAAGTCTGGCGAAGAAATGCAGACAGCTATTCGCAAATGGGAACAGCGCCGTGAAGCGTTGATATCTCGCCGTGATACGATGCAGGAAATGCAAGAAGATTTTGAAGGCTTTATGCTAGGAGTCAAAGAAGTACTCAAAGCTTCACGCAATTCTCAGCTTCAAGGTGTACACGGAGCTGTTGCTGAACTTATTACAGTTCCTGAAAAATTAGAACTGGCTATGGAGACAGCACTAGGCGCTTCCGTACAGCATGTCGTTATGGAAAATGAAGAAGTATCGCGTAAAGCGATCGCTTTTTTGAAGCAACGTCAATTAGGCCGAGCTACATTTTTGCCACTAGATGTTATTCGTCCACGTAAAATGCAAGACAATGACAAACGACTTGCTGAAAATGCAGAAGGTTTTGTCGGTATTGGTGCTGAGCTTGTAGGTTATGATGAGCGTTATGCAGCGATCGTAGGCAGTCTGATCGGTAGTGTAGTTATAGCAGAGACGTTAGAACAAGCCAACCGTATAGCAGGGAAATTAGGTTACCGTTACCGGATCGTTACACTTGAAGGTGATGTGGTGAACGCGGGTGGATCGATGACCGGTGGTAGTCAACACAAAAAGAACAACAATCTACTAGGACGCAAGCGTCAACTTGATCAACTAGAGCATGAGATTGTTGAAAGTGAATCTCAAGTCAAACGTCTACAAAAAGAAATTATCGATGTGCAAAAACGATTGCAAGATCATGAAAATCGTCTGGATCAATTGCGAGCAGATGGTGATCGCAAACGTACAGAAGAACAGCAAGTTGCAGGTGAACTCAAACAAATCGAACATGAGTTACGTCATGTGAATGAACAATATGAATTATACGGGCAAGAGAAAAGCAGTTATACCGAAGAGTTAGCCACTATTGCCAAAGCTCGTAAAGAAGCAGAACAGAAACTGATTGAATTGCAAAAGCAAGAGCAGGCGATTCAAGACGGTATTCAAAATGCAGAAAAAATGCGTAAATCAAATGAGTCTGCTAAAGAGCAACTGCAAGAAAAAGTGACTGATCTCAAAATTCGTGAAGGTAAGCTCAGTCAGGAAATATTTTCGCTGGAAGAGCAGTTGTCTCGTTCACAGGAAGAATCGCAAGATTATGGTCAGGAGTTACAGAGCAATCGTGACCAACTGGCTGTGATTGTCAAAGATTTGGAAAAAAATGAACGAGAACAAAAGCGTCAGCGTGAAGAATTGGAACGTCTACGCCGTAAACGTACAGAGACCAGCGAACAACTAGAGTTAAAACGTGCAGAACGTGCGCGATTACAACAAAAGTTAGAGTTGGAAGAAAACGAAACGCGGGAACAACGAAATGAACTCAAAGTCGTTGAAGATGAACTTCGCAAAATAGAGATTCAAGTCAATCGTCTAGATGTAGAGTTGGAAAATATTCTAGCTAAATTACGCGAAGATTATGAACTCACTTACGAAATGGCAAAAAGAGATTATGAATTACCCGAAGATATCGAGTTCGCTGAAAAAGAGGTACGTCATCTCAAATCTAGAATTACCAACTTGGGTGAAGTCAATCTAGGAGCGATCGAAGAATATCAACGCGTCAATGAACGCTATGAATTTTTAACACTTCAACAAAATGATCTGGTTGAAGCCAAAACAACGCTGTATCAAGTTATTCGCGAAATGGATGAAGAAATGTCCAAACGTTTCAAAGTTACATTCGATGCGATTCGTGGTCAGTTTGGAACGGTCTTCAGTAAATTGTTCGGAGGCGGTCGTGCTGATCTTGTATTGATTGATCCTGATCGTATGCTAGAAACAGGGATTGATATTGTGGCACAACCACCGGGTAAAAAATTGCAAAATCTACAATTACTTTCTGGTGGCGAACGGGCTTTAACTGCGATGGCATTATTATTTGCAATTTTACAAGTCAAACCTGTACCGTTCTGCGTACTGGATGAAGTAGAAGCAGCACTTGATGAAGCGAATGTCGTGCGGTTTGCACAGTATTTAAGAGAGTTTTCAGGACTTACCCAGTTTATCGTAGTCACTCATCGTAAAGGCACGATGGAAGAAGCTGACGTGCTCTATGGAGTCACCATGGAAGAAGGCGGCGTATCGAAGTTAGTCTCGGTCAAATTAGATGATGAAGAAGCAGATATTGCGTAATAATCATTCTTTTTGAACGACAGCATATTCGTATACAGCGATAACGATTGAAGTAACATCAATACCGTTAAGATATCTAACGGGATGTATAGGATCGTTAGATATCTTGATATTAAGCACTTTACACTATAGATCATCTGGAGGAATCTCATGAGCTTTTTTAAAAAGTTAAAAGACAGTATTTCTACAAAAACAGAAACAGTAACCAAACAGTTCCGTGATGGTCTGGAAAAAACGCGTAAAGGGTTTGTCGAAAAAGTATCTGACCTTGTGATTCGTCGCAAAAAAATCGATGAAGAATTTTATGAAGAATTAGAAGAGATCCTAATTGGAGCAGATGTGGGCGTCAACACAGTGATGGAACTGATTGATGATCTTCGTGATGAAGTGCGTATTCGTAGAATCGAAAATGCTGCTGAACTACAACCTGTATTATCTGAGAAATTAACAGGTTTACTTCGTGGAAACGAAAATACAGGCTTAAACATGCAACCAAGTGGAATTACAGTCATTCTATTTGTTGGTGTGAATGGTGTTGGTAAAACAACAACAATTGGTAAAATGGCACACCGTTTCAAACAAGAAGGCAAAAAAGTACTACTGGCAGCAGGAGATACATTCCGTGCCGGTGCTATCGAGCAATTAGAAGTATGGGGTCAACGTGCAGGGGTAGAAGTCATTAAGCAACAATCAGGTTCTGATCCGGCAGCCGTAATGTACGATGCTGTACGTGCAGCTAAGCAACGTGGAGCAGATGTATTGTTATGTGATACCGCAGGACGTTTACAAAATAAAAGTAATCTAATGGATGAGTTGAATAAAATTTTCCGAGTTATTCAACGTGAAATTCCAGACGCTCCGCATGAAGTACTGATGGTATTGGATGCTACAACAGGTCAGAATGCATTAAGTCAGGCTAAATTGTTCGGTGAGAAAAGTGGCGTGACTGGTCTGGTATTGACCAAGTTAGATGGAACAGCTAAAGGCGGAATTGTTGTTGCGATTCGTCAAGAATTAGATTTACCTGTGAAATTTGTAGGTTTGGGTGAGAAGATCGATGATCTACAACCATTTGATAGTGAGCAATTTGTACATGCTCTATTTGCTGGTTTGATTCAAGAAGAGGAAGAGACAGAACAAGCCGACTCTAAAGAGTAAGTAAGAATAGCAAAACTAGCATCTGAATTAGCAACTACGTTATACTAGAAGTATAAGATATATCATTTCAGACAGTAGCCGTCGAACATTATAATAAGAGATAACGTTCGCTGGCTACTGTTTTTTTATATCTAATAGACACCAATTCGTTTGGTATACATAACCTTTACGCATCAAGTAGATATAGTAGATTTGGGATATTGGTTAGGAGAAAGGAAGTGAATTATGGCTGATACACATACTTATAGCCGTAAAGAAGAAGTAGCTAATGCTGTAACTCATGGTATAGGAGCTGCTCTTAGTATTGCTGCCCTTGTTATTTTGATTGTATTTGCTACATTAAAAGGTAGCCCGTGGCATGTAGTCAGTTTTACGATTTATGGAGTTAGTATGTTGTTGTTATATATTAGCTCAACATTGGTTCATGGATTTAGAGATGGCAAAGCCAAAGATTTGTTTGAAATTTTTGATCATTCAGCGATTTATCTATTTATTGCAGGCACATATACACCTTTAATGCTTATTGTTGTTAAAGGAGTTCTAGGTTGGAGTATTTTTGGAATCGTATGGGGTATAGCTATTTTGGGCTGTGCGTTTAAAGCGTATTTCGTCAAACGGTTTTTATTTATGTCGACGATTTTTTATATTTTAATGGGCTGGTTAATCGTTGTCGCTTGGGAACCGTTAACGACCAATATGGCAAGTGGTGGTATTATTTTACTCGCTATTGGCGGACTGATGTATACACTTGGAACGATCTTTTATGTATGGCGCGGATTTCCTTTTCATCATGCGGTCTGGCATCTATTCGTACTCGCAGGAAGCATTTTGCATTTCTTTATGATTTTATTTTATGTGTTGCCGATTCATCTATAAGAATAAAATCGACCTAAAAAGTTCATATTTTGGTCTTAAAATATCAATATTTTGGGTCCATTTATAAAAGTAATAAGATGTTAAGTAATTATGCTTGACATCTTATTTTATTTTTTGCTATGATATAGAACGTTGATGAGGTGTAAAGTGTTTTTCCTTGACGGAGGGAGTGCCCCAGATGAGTCAAGAGAATCGGCTCGATAAAACGACCCGTGTTAATTCATTATTTGATTTCTATGAGCTTCTGCTTACAGACAAACAGCAGATGTTCCTTAAATACTATTTTCATGATGATTACTCTCTTGGAGAGATTGCCGCAGAGTTCAGTATTAGTCGACAAGCGGTGTACGAACACATCAAACGTGCCGAGCAAGTATTAGAGATGTATGAAGAAAAGCTTGGTTTGATGGAAAAGCATTATCGTCGTTTACGCGATCTAGAAGAACTTAAAAACACATTATCTACAAGCGGGATAGCTCATGATCAACAATCGCATATGATGGATATCGTAGAGCGCTTGGAAGGTAACGATTAATTCATATATACTTATACATGTAACGATATTCGATATAGATACACACGTAGTACATTTAGGTGAAATAAACGGAGGTGAAGACACATGGCATTTGAAAGCTTAACAACACGACTGCAAAACGTATTTAGCAAACTTCGCGGTAAAGGTAAAGTATCTGAAGAAGATGTAAACGAAGCAATGCGCGAAGTACGGTTAGCGTTGCTTGAAGCAGACGTTAATTTCAAAGTCGTTAAAGAATTCATTTCCAAAGTAAAAGAAAAAGCGGTCGGTACAGATGTGATGGAAAGCTTCACACCTGGCATGGTTATTATCGACATTGTTAATAAAGAATTGACCGAGTTGATGGGTGGAACACAGTCCAAACTTGCCAAAGCAGCCAAACCACCAACAGTGATTATGATGGTTGGTTTGCAAGGTGCTGGTAAAACAACCACATCCGGTAAACTAGCTAAAATGCTTCAAAAACAAAATCATCGTCCACTACTGGTTGCAGGCGATATTTATCGTCCGGCAGCGATCAAGCAGTTGCAAGTACTGGGAGAGCAAATCAATGCGCCTGTATTTACAATGGGAGATCAGACAAGTCCAGTTGAAATTGCTCGTCAAGCATTGCAAGAAGCCAAAACGAACAATAATGATTACGTGATTATTGATACAGCAGGTCGCTTGCATATTGATGAAGAATTAATGGATGAATTGCGTCAGATTCATGAATTAACGAATCCAGACGAAGTGCTGTTAGTTGTAGATGCGATGACAGGTCAGGATGCAGTTAATGTAGCCGAGAACTTTAACAGTCAATTGCAATTAACAGGTGTAGTATTGACCAAGCTTGATGGAGATACTCGTGGTGGTGCAGCATTGTCTGTCAAAGCCGTAACAGGTTGCCCGATTAAATTCACAACACTTGGTGAAAAGCTAGACGCTATGGAAGCTTTCCATCCAGAACGTATGGCTTCACGTATTCTAGGTATGGGTGATATGCTATCACTGATCGAAAAAGCTCAAATGAATATCGATGAAGACAAGGCAAAAGAAATGGAACGTAAAATGCGTAATGCCGAGTTCACATTTGAAGATTTCTTAGAGCAAATGGATCAAGTGAAAAAGCTTGGACCGCTTGATCAGATTATGGACATGATTCCTGGTATGGGAAAAATGAAAAACCAAAATCTACAAGTAGATGATAAGCAAGTAGGACGTATCGAAGCAATTGTTCAGTCGATGACTGTTCAGGAGAAACAACATCCAGAAGTGATTAATCATAGTCGTCGTAAGCGGATTGCTACAGGGAGCGGAACGTCTGTTGCAGAAGTAAACCGTCTGATCAAGCAGTTCGATGAGATGCGCCGTATGATGAAGCAGTTCTCGGATATGATGGATCCTAAGGGCGGCGGCAAAAACAATAAAATGATGAAACAAATGCAAAAAATGGGTGGTAAAGGAATGAAATTTCCTTTCCGTTAAGCCCAGGAAATGCAATGTATATACTATTGAACTAATTTGAAGGAGGTGAATTTTCGTGGCAGTACGTATTCGTCTAAAACGCATCGGTGCTCATAAAGCGCCTTTCTATCGTATCGTGGTTTCCGATTCTCGGTCCCCTCGTGATGGCCGTTTCATCGAAGAAATCGGTACTTATAATCCAATTGCAGAACCTTCTGTAACTAAGATTGATGAGGAAAAAGCTCTTCAATGGCTTCAACAAGGAGCACAAGCTTCTGATACCGTTCGCAACTTGCTTAGCAAAGCGGGCGTTATGAAAAAGTTTCATGAGCTTAAACAGCAAAAATAATTGCTGATTCGGAGGAGAATCTATGGAACAATTAGTAATGGTTATTGCTAAAGCTCTCGTGGATCATCCCGATGATGTAAAAGTGAACGTTGTGGAAAAAGAGAACTTGATCGTATACGAACTTAGCGTCCATCCGGACGATGCCGGTAAAGTCATCGGCAAGCAAGGACGTATCGCCAAGGCTCTCCGCACGGTCGTTACATCAGCAGCAGTCAAGACTAATAAACGGGTGACCGTTGATATAATGTCTTAAAAATATACGAAAGAGGGTTAGGATGATGTCCTAGCCCTTTTTCGTACATTTTCAATCAAATTTAAGGTAATATAGCATCAATGATAGATTATTTGTTAGAGGAGAATAACATGACTGAACAATTTTTAACGGTAGGTAAAGTAGCTAATACACATGGCATCCGTGGAGAACTCAAAATCTATCCAAATACCGATTTTGCTGAAATTCGCTTTGCAGAAGGTAAAAAGCTATGGATGATCAATGAAGAAAATGGCAGTAAATTAGAAGTTCAAATTGTAAGCTCTCGTTTGCAAAAAAATATGTATGTGGTTCGTTTTAAAGGATTCAGCAATATTAACGAAGTAGAGAAATATAAAGGCTGGACATTGAAAGTATCTAAAGATGATACGATCGAGCTAGAAGAAGACGAATTTTATTTCCACGAGATTCTAGATTGTGAAGTATTTACTGAAGAAGGAACCAAAATTGGTAAAATCGTCGATATTTTAAAACCGGGTGCTAATGATGTATGGGTTGTCCGTCCAGATAAAGGCGAAGAAGTATTGATTCCTTACATCCATGATGTTGTGCTTGATATTAATGTAGAAGAGAAAAAAGTACTGATCCATGTGATGGAAGGTCTTTTGGAATGATGAAGATCGATGTGCTGACGTTATTTCCAGAAATGTTTACCGGTGTTTTTGGTTCTAGCATTCTGGGTAAAGCAGCAGCTAAAGGCATTGTAGAATTGAATGCTATTAATTTCCGCACGTATTCTAAAAGCAAACATGGCACTGTAGACGATACACCTTATGGTGGAGGCGGAGGCATGGTACTCAAGCCAGAGCCTATTTTTGACGCTGTAGAAGATTTAGCACCTGCGTCTACTTCTACATCTCCACGTATTATTTTGATGTGTCCACAGGGAGAGCCATTTACGCAGCACAAAGCTGAAGAACTTGCTCAAGAAGAACATTTGATTTTTATCTGTGGTCATTATGAAGGTTACGATGAGCGCATTAGAGAGCATCTGGTGACCGATGAGATATCAATCGGTGATTATGTACTTACCGGTGGAGAAATACCCGCTATGGCGGCTGTAGACAGTATTGTGCGCCTTTTACCTGGGGTATTAGGAAATGCTAACAGTGCAGTGACCGATTCATTCAGTACAGGGCTGTTAGAATATCCACATTACACGCGTCCTGTAGAATATAGAGGAATGAAAGTACCTGATATTTTATTATCCGGCCATCATGCCAATGTCGAGAAGTGGCGACGTGAACAATCGTTACTGCGTACATTAGAACGTCGTCCAGAATTGTTAGAACAGGCTGATTTGACAACCAAAGAGCGCGAGTGGCTCAAAAATCAGCGTAACTAAATATCTATTAGAATTTCGCTGTAGGAAGATCGTCATCGATCCCTTATAGGGAAATTCTTTTTTATGTATGCCCTATATACATAGGTGTGACAATAAATAAGCTCAAGTTATGATTTAGAGCATAAGACTGAGCCTACAGTAAGAGCGCTCATAACAAGGTAACAAAGATAGGAGTTCAGACATCATGAATGAATTGCAGCAGGAGTATTCACAATGGTTAGATCGGTTAAGCAGTGACTTGCGCAGTCAAGGATATGCTTCGGTGTTAAATAAAGAGTTTGTAGAGCGTGATGCTACGATCGTACTGAATCATTTATTACCGGAATTTACACATCTGATCTATATCGAAGTCGAATCATACAAAAAATATTTTATTGCTGATTATAGCGGTCGCAATACAGTAGTAAAATTAATTGATCGTAGTATTGATCACCAAAAAACAGCCAGACTTCGCACATTAGAAAATAGTCGCTTAACCGATCATCATCTATTTGAGCAAGAAATTAATCGCTTGAAAAGTCTGCAATCTTTATTAGAACATAGCGACTTTGAGTAAGCGGCAATGACGAGGCATACTTATAGCTGATCTCAAATCATCAACTATTTTATAATTTTTTTGAAAAAGTATTGTTATTCTATGATGTTCTATGATAGTATTAGACTGTTGTGTGAATCTGATGGTCCTCTACGATCAATGATGAGGAATTATTCCCTGAGACGTATGAACATCTGTGTGGAAGGAGGAAGTTATTAATGAATATCATTCAAGAAATTACTCAAGATCAACTTCGTAAAGATATCCCTAATTTCCGTGCAGGAGACACTTTGAAAGTGCATGTTAAGGTAATTGAGGGTACTCGCGAACGTGTTCAGTTGTTCGAAGGAGTTGTAATCAAACGCCAAGGTGGCGGCATCGGTGAAACTTTTACAGTACGTAAAATTTCTTACGGTGTAGGTGTGGAAAGAACTTTCCCAGTAAATTCACCTAAAATCGATAAACTAGAAGTAGCTCGTCGTGGTAAAGTTCGCCGTGCGAAATTGTACTATCTTCGTGAGCTTCGCGGTAAAGCAGCTAGAATTAAAGAATTGCGTCGTTAATCCTTTCGGATACGCGATTGAGAAGGGCTTGGTGAAACAAGCCCTTTTCGTTATTTTTAAGCTGTTATTTATGATAATGTTTAACATCCGATTCCGCCGGACAGCCTTTATACACGGCTGTAGACGGGATTTTTTGTATTTCTTGACGAATAGAATCCTTCAAAATTTGGTTTTTATAAAATTGTGTGTAAAATAGATAGAGTGAAATCGTATAGGTACTTGGTATACACTACATAAGGCTTAGCCGGATATGGTAGTCAGTACATATACAAAGCGCCAATTCAACCAGGAAAGAAGGCATGACCTATGGAGCAAGACACAAAACCATCTAACAATGAAGTACATGCAGCAAATACGACAGAAGTACAAGAACCTGTCAACACAGGAACTCCAGATTCAGGAACGATTCAACCTGAAAAGAAAAAGAAAAGTGAAACGAAAGAGTGGATCAAAGCGATCGTGGTTGCTTTGTTGCTCGTTGTCGTTATCCGCTGGTTCTTGTTTGAACCGTTTATTGTAGACGGCCCATCCATGCAACCGAATTTTCATACAGGTGAACGTGTGATCGTGAACAAAATTCTGTATGATATCCGTACCCCGCAACCTGGAGAAGTGGTTGTACTGAAAGTACCTTCTCAAAATCGTGACTTTATCAAACGTGTAATTGCTGTTGCTGGAGATACCGTCAAAGTAGAAGGCGACAAAGTAACCGTTAATGGTAAAGAAATCAGTGAGCCTTATATCCAAGCTGCATTAGATAAGGCACATGCACAAGGTAGCGATTATAATATCAATAATTTCCCAACAGAGAACTTCCCTGATGGAACAGTACCAGCAGGTCATGTATTTGTTATGGGAGATAATCGCTCCAACAGTCAAGACAGTCGTATGATCGGTTATATACCGCTTGGAGATATTATTGGACGTGCAGATGTTATTTTCTGGCCGTTTAGTGATGCGAAGTGGGTTGAACAATAAAGCTGCCTAACATATATGGACAGCTAATTTAAAGAAGTAAGGGGGAAAACCGATGGCTATTCAATGGTTTCCCGGACATATGACAAGAGCACGTCGCCAGATCGAATCGAAGCTTAAATTGATCGATATGGTTATTGAACTCGTGGATGCACGTCTGCCACTCTCCAGTCGTAATCCGATGATTGATGAGATTTTGCAGGGCAAACCGAGAATGATTATTTTGAACAAATCCGATTTGGCTGATCCTAAAGTAACTGCTGAATGGGTTGAATATTTTAAGCAAGAAGGACATGCTGTTCTTCCTTTAGACTCAGCAAGCGGACAAGGTATCAAAGAAATTGCTGAACGCTCTAAGGTATTGCTCAAAGACAAGCGCGACAAACGTGCAGCTAAAGGGATGAATCAACGTCCTATGCGCGGATTAATTGTAGGTATTCCGAATGTGGGTAAATCGACACTAATCAATCGCCTTGCTGGAAAAAGTATTGCTTTGACAGGTGATCGTCCAGGTGTAACCAAAGGACAACAGTGGATCAAAGTAGGAACAGAAATGGAATTGCTAGATACACCAGGTATTCTATGGCCTAAATTTGAAGATCAAATTATCGGTTATAAGCTGGCTGTAACAGGCGCTATTCGTGAAGAAATTCTAAATGTAGAAGATGTTGCTTACTTCGGTATGAAATACATCTGTCAGCATTATTGGGACAATATCGCTGAACGTTTTGAATTATCTGAACAACCACAAGATTTTGAAAATCCGAATGAAATCGTAGAAATTATGGAAGAAATCGGACGCAAACGTGGTTGCTTAATGAGCGGTGGACGTATTGATTTAGAAAAAGCATCCAAAGTCATATTACGTGAATTGCGTGCAGGTAAAATGGGACGAATCTCCATGGAGACTCCTTAAGTATTGGAGGAATCATCATGTCAGAATTGTTAAAGTATGAACGTGAATGTCTACTGGAAGGTTACCATTATATTGCTGGTGTAGATGAAGTGGGTCGAGGATGTCTGTTTGGTGATGTGATCGCTGCTGCGGTGATTATGCCAGAAGGTGTAATCATTGAAGGCGTGAACGACTCCAAAAAGCTATCTGAGAAAAAGCGTGAGCAACTCTATGATCAGATTATGGAGCAAGCACTCGCTGTAGGTGTAGGCTATGTTGATGCAGCAACGATTGATGAGATCAATATTAAGCAAGCCGCTCGATTAGCAATGAAGATCGCTTTGCAACAATTAAGCGTATCTCCTGATTATATTTTAGTCGATGCTGAGAAGGTTGATCTGGATATTCCGCAACGTTCTATTATCAAAGGAGATGCGAATAGTCATAGTATTGCAGCAGCTTCCATTATCGCTAAAGTCACTCGTGATCGTCTGTGTGTAGGTGAATGGGAAGAGCAATATCCTGGCTACGGGATCGCCGGACATAAAGGATATGCGACCAAAGTTCATCGTGCTCAGATTATCGCGCAGGGCATCACACCATTACATCGCAAAAGCTTTTTAGGTAATTTGTTACTGGAGCAACCGACTTTATTTTAAGCATAAAAGTATTGAATTATAGTATAGAATGATTTATCATGCATCTATATTACTTTATGTGAAGATAGAAATAGACATGCTAAGGGAAGAACCCGCATCTTACTATAAAGAGCGGGTTCTTTTTTTGTACAGATAGGTGCTCATGATCCATGCCTTTTTAACCGATAAATAAGATAATTAAGCAGACGAATGTTAAATCAAAATATACATAAGCATAGACTATAAATTGTCTGTATTACTATGAATTTATTTATAGTCTACTTGTTATCTATACCCCAATGTAGGCAACGCTCAAGTAGAAACAATGATAGGAGGGATTACTATGAATATTGGATCACTATTCCGTGGACTTATAGGAGATAGCAAACCAGGTGAAGCACGACAAATGGAATTAAAAGAAGGACAAGTTGTCCGCGGAGTGGTGACAAGCGTATCTGAAGATGGACAAGAAGCTGTTGTCCAAATTCAAGGAGTCAAAGTAAGAGCCAAATTAGAGACTCCTTTACAACAAGGCGCAACCACTTTACTACAAGTACAGCCTCCTGATCAAGATGGAATGCCTGTGCTCAAACCTGTAGCAGGAAATCCAGCGAATCCTTTACCTAATGCATCTATGGGAGAAGTATTAGATTCGTTTAATTTACCAGATACCAAAGAAAATCGTGAAATGATTACTCAAATGAGAGCATCCGGTATCACACTTAATGCAGATAACGTCAAAAATATACAAGCTACTCTTTCTCAAAAGCCAGCCGGTGTACCTGTAGGAGAATGGGTGCAATCTGCGGCGGTAGCTATTCAACGAGGTCTACCTGTTACAGCACAAAGCGTGAGCGGGCTACAACAAGCGATATTCGGACCTCCGCTTCATGATCTATTAAGTAATCTGGATAATCTTGTTCGTGCTACAGTGACACAAGTACAAGACAATGCAGCCAATGTAAATACAGGCACAAATGCCAATCAAGACCCAGAGACTGTATCTACAAACACATCTGGAAATAACCCGGCAGTTAACGGAAATACCAATCCAGCACAAAGCAATAACACAACATCTGCTTTACTGGGAAAATTACAGACTGTGCTTGATCAATTAGGAAGTATAGTGGCTCAATCTGGAGATCAGGCTACAGATGCAACTGGTGGTAAATTAACTTCACCAGCTGTACCGAATCCTACTGTGCCTCAAGCACCAACAGCATCAGCGACGGTACCAACAGTCAATACTCAAGCACAACAAGCAGATGATATCACTCCATCTGCTTCGACAACGGTTAGCCCATCGTTATCTGCAACAACAGATGATGCCGAACCTGTTACAGCGAACTCTACAAATACAGCATCAACAGTCAATCCCAAAGTTCAAACCACAGAACCCTGGTTAGGTCGTGTGCTGAAATTATTAGGAGCAGAGCATGAACAACAGATGGTACGTGCAAGTGTTAATAACTCTTCACCTGAAGCAGTAGCTACACGCACTGAGCAGACACCAGCATCTCTAAGTGCTAATGGGCTAACGCAAGCACAGGCATCTCTAGATCCGGCAACGTCTCGTAATGGAAATCCAGCTCTTGCGCCTAATGTACTGAATAGTACATTAAATACTGGAGTAGAAGAGCAATTACCTGCACCTGCGTCTCGTGTTGCGAATGCTGCGAATCCGAATGCACTGCAACAAACAGCAGCTAATGAGTTACTAATAGATCCAGAAGTAGAATTAAACAATCCAGCAACTAGCAAACAAGCCACTACCAATGCACAGACAGTAGTGAACGGGCAAAATGTACCAACAGATGATCTTTTACCGAATGCTGCTCTGTTGAAAAATGCTAATAGTCTAGAAGCCACCAATCCGTCTCATATCGCTCAACAGATGGCTTCTCATACAGATGATGCGGTTAGTAAAGCTCAAGATACTTTAAAAGGGCTTTTGCTTCAATTAACTGCCGCAGATGATGTGCCACCTGCACTGAAAGATGCTGCACAACAATTGGTTCAGCAATTAACCGGTCAGCAATTATTATTAAATACTGATCGTACAGCACCCTTTGCACAAGTAACGATGTTTGTCCCGTTTAGAGGACCAGACGGACAAGAAACGGCTTCCGTACAGATTCAGTCTCGTCGTGGCCCTAAAGGAGAACTAGACGCTTCTAACTGCCGTCTATGGTTCGATCTCGATATGCATTCATTAGGACCAACACTTGTCGATGTGCATGTAGTAGACAAAATTGTGACTCTTAAAGTGCATAATGATCTAGAACAGCTTGCTCCGCTTGTCGAAAGTAAACGCGAAGAGATGGCTACTGCTATGGGAGCGCTCGGATACCAATTGCTATCGCTCAAAGTAGATACGATGCCAGTTCGATCAGATACAGTGAACGACAACAGTCTTGGCATGTCAGATAGCGATCTTTTACAACGGTATGCACCGCCTGATTACAAAGGGGTGGATATGAAAATATGAATAAACCCAAAGACGATATGGTCATGAGAGCCAAAAGAGCAGTTGCGCTCAAATACGATCCGAATCAGAATACAGCTCCAGTAGTAGTCGCCAAAGGAAAAGGGCGTATCGCTGAAAGTATTCTTGAAAAAGCTCAAGAGGCAGGTATTGCTGTTCAACAAGATGCTGCTTTGGTAGAAGTACTGTCTAAGCTTGATCTCGATCAACAGATCCCGAGTGAACTGTTTGAACTGGTTGCCGAAATTCTTAGCTTTATTTATCGTGCAGATAAGAATTTGAGTCGAGGCGGTCGTGGTCGGTGAAAACAGATGATCGCAAATATAAAGGACGTATCGCTGAAGATACAGCAGCTTACTATTTAGAACAGCAAGGTTATCAGATCGGCTATCGCAATTGGAGCTGTCGCAGTGGTGAATTAGATATTATTGCTTACCATAAGGGCACGATTGTGATTGTTGAGGTACGCAGTCGTACAAGTGATCTATTTGGTACACCTGCTGAATCGGTAGATTGGCGTAAGCAAAAACAAATTCGTGAAACAGCTGAAGTCTATGCTCATCAGAATCAGCAGTCTCATTTTCCTTTTCGATATGATGTTATAACGATTCAGATGAATTATTCATATCAGGTCGTAGAACTAGAGCATATTGTAGCTGCTTTTGTCTAATGGATGTCAAAATAAAATCTATTGAAAATAGAGGAAGCACCCTTTTTCAGTAAACCATCATGTATATCCGCACTGTGATCAGGAGCGAGATTTAGAAGGTTTTGAAGAAAGGGTGTTTTTTGGTATGTATGGTAAATTATTTAGCGCTTGTTTACAGGGAATCAATGGAGTAATGGTTGAAGTAGAGACCGATTTGTCAAATGGTCTACCGATGGTAGCTATTATCGGGTTGCCAGATTCAGCTATTCGAGAATCAATCGAAAGAGTACGTTCAGCTATCAAAAATTGTGGGTTTACTTTTCCTAATCAACGAGTAACAATCAATCTAGCACCAGCTGATTTGCGTAAAGAAGGATCGGCTTTTGATCTTGCAATTGCTATGGGGATTTTGACCACAAGTGATCAGATTATATTACCTGATGCAGAGCAAATGTTACTGATCGGAGAATTAGCATTAGATGGTACATTGCGACCTGTGCCGGGTGTATTATCAATGGTAGATACAGCTCGTCAACATGGTTTGAAATCGGTATTGGTTCCTCAAGAAAATGCAGCAGAAGCAGTATTGGTTGAAGGAATCAATGTATATGCAATTCATCATTTAAATGATTTATTTGCGGATGCACCACATCAGCCTACTATCTCAAAAGACCAATCCGCCCAGCAGGATCATATCGAATCATTTCGAATGTCTTTGCCAGGTCAACCGGAGATTGTAGTCAAACAAATCCAGACCAACTCGTCTTCAAATGATCCTATAAATACATCTCAATCTGTTAAAGATATATCAGGTATAACTAAAAAGAAATCCGATCCACGTAAAGTGGTAGTGCTTCCGCCATTACTTGTGCAAAGATCAAAAAAGCAATATATCAACCATTCTGTTTCAACGATGCAAGAAGATTATGGAGATGTATTTGGGCAACAACATGTGAAGCGAGCATTGATGATTGCTGCTGCGGGAATGCATAATATTTTGTTACTGGGACCGCCGGGTACAGGGAAGACGATGCTCATTAAACGTCTACCTACGATTTTACCGGTATTAACTGACTCGGAAGCATTGGAAGTGACTAAGATTTTTAGTGTATCAGGACGATTCAAAGACTCTAACGCTGGCTTGATCTCTGTACGTCCTTTTCGTGCGCCTCATCACAGTACAACAGTCACAGGGTTGATTGGAGGAGGAAGTATACCCAAGCCAGGAGAAGTGAGCCTAGCGCATCAAGGCATTTTATTTTTAGATGAATTGCCAGAATTTCCGAGATCGGTATTAGAAGTATTGCGACAACCATTAGAAGATCATCAAGTGACAATCAGCCGTGCACGAGCGGTGTTTTCATTTCCAGCTAATTTCTTATTAGCAGGTTCAATGAATCCATGTCCTTGTGGATATCTTGGAAGTACCCATGCGGCTCATCCTTGTACTTGTAGCCATAGTCAAATTGCTCGTTATCGCTCCAAAATATCAGGTCCTTTGTTAGATCGGATAGATCTGCAAATAGAAGTGCCTCGACCTACCGAGCAAGACTGGCAACGGGCAAAAGCTGGAACAGAAGATATCGGTTACGATTCGGCTAGTATGCGCACAATCGTAGAGAAAGCGCATCAGATTCAATTGAAACGATATCAGCATTTGGATATTCATTGGAATAGTGAATTGTCGGGTAAATGGTTACGAGAGTATACATTCTTATCAGATGCAGGTAATCAATTACTAGAAACAGCATTTGAACAATTAGGTATGAGTATGCGAGCTAGAGATCGCATTTTGAAATTGGCAAGAACGATTGCTGATCTGGAAAATATGGAGCAGATTGAAGCGGTTCATATTGCAGAAGCGATTCAATATCGGCAATTGGATCTTAGTCAGCCAGTGAATGGATAAGTAGTGTTATGTATCAATAGAAGATAGATTAAAGAGTGACAAGAAGGAATGACTAATGTGATTCCTTCTTGTCTTTTTTGTTCATTTGCATCATATATTCTATTTTACTGGAGTATGTGAGCAATAGATGGAATTTAAATATTGCAAAATAGACGATGATTCTTCTATAGAAGTACGTAGTGCAATATAGCCATCTGGACGGATTAATAGGAGTTCTTCACTTAATATATTGTAAATTCGATAAGCATTTCCTGCGTGATCAATGATATGATCTGTTCTCTTTGTATCAGATGGAAGTATACAATATAGTCGAAGCTGATCATGAATAAGATTTTCTAATACAGAAGAGTCAGTATGATTTACAAAAGCCAAAACTGTCCAATGTGTACCACGGAGCAGATCAAAAATATTTCCAGAGAATTCTTTGTTTTGCAGAATATCAGCATTAGGAGCACGATCTCCAGGTAATAAAAGAAGAGTATCTTTTCCAGTAAATGAACGAGTAAGAGAACTGGAGCGATAGGAAATAGGAAGCCCGCTTGTCAGATCATCGGATACTGTACTTAAAGATTGCGACAAGGATCTACTTTCAGTCACCGTTGCAGTAATTGCTTTGATTTTCTTAGAACTATCTTGAAGAACAGCTTGAGCAATAGGACGGCGTTCTTCATCATAAGTATGCAGTAAAGTAGCATCTGCTCCTTGAAGGACAGCGGCTAGCTTCCATCCAAGATTGTAAGCATCTTGTATACCTGTATTCATACCCTGACCTCCTGCTGGAGAATGAACATGTGCTGCATCACCAGCAAGGAATACTCTGTTGTTATGATAACATTCCACCATCCGCACATTAACTCGGTAAATAGACAACCATGATGCATGAGTGATCTTAACAAGACCGGCACCAGCACGCTGATCCAACATAGCTTGATACATTTCTAATGATGGCTCTGCGGGGTTTTGAATTTCTGTTGGAATAGTAGCTTGTAGTTGCCAAATATTTGATTTGGGTAGTGGAGTTAGTCCTAACATTCCTTCTGAAGATGTCCAAATATGAATATGATCATGATCCAGACCTTCTAATTGGATATCTCCAAGATACCACCGCTCATCATCATATGTTTCCCCAACCAGTGGCAATTGAATAAACTTACGAATATTACTTTTACCACCATCCGCACCGACTACATAACGAGCATGAATTTGCTCTTCTCCTTGTGGTGTCTTGACCGTTACTGTTACTCCATTCAAATCTTGAATAAGTTGTACCGCTTCTACGCCTAACTCGACTTGACCACCAAGAACAGCATAGCGATCACGTAATGCTTTTTCTACATCAAATTGAGCAATCCAGACTGGATTAAGGTAAGGTGTCTCAAACTTACTACTGACAGCCACAGTAATAGAAGGTCTATCTATACTTTTACCATCTGGAGTATGATAACGAACAGGCAAATCTACAACACCTGTGTCCAGAATGTAATCAATCGCTTCCAAATCATCAACGACTTCAAGTGAACGAGGTTGAATAGCTTTGGAGCGTGATGCTACGTTATAGACGGGATTTTTATCAATGATACGATGGTTAATGTGTCGACGTGCAAGATCACAAGCGAGTGTAAGTCCTGTAGGCCCAGCTCCAACAATAAGCACATCAACAGAAGAAAATAGAGTGTCCATGTATAAAATCCTCCTTGGAATATAGTAGATTATAAATTATACTACACCGTGCAGTGTAATTAGTAAAGTGGAATATGAATCAAATTTTGATAATATACTTAATAAGGGGGAATATGAGAATGGATACTATAGAAAATAAAAAGATTCGTAAAGGTTCTTTAGATAAACGAGTTAAAATTATTGAGGCAGCAAGGGAACTTTTTTTATCTGAAGGATTTAATCAATCGAGTGTTGATGCTGTTGCTAATAGAGCAGGAGTCTCTAAGCGCACAGTGTATGATTATTATGGAGATAAACAACACTTATTACTTGCTGTTATGGAAGAAACGAGTGTAACTGTTCTGAATATGATTGAACAAGGGATTTCAGATCACCTTTTGGAATTTGATGATTTAGAGCAAGCTCTTATTTTATTTTGTGAACAAATTGTTGCCTCTGCAAATGGTTCATCTGATTACAAAGCTTTGATTCGCCTAGCTATGGTAGAGGTTGCTAATTTGCCAGAATCTTTTTATGAAAATATGGATCAAGCAACAGAGGAAAGTATTATCAAAAGATTTATAGAGTTTGGAAAAAATAAATTACTGGATATACCTGATCCTCGTATGGCTGTAAAGCACTTTGTTGCTTTAACTATTCTTCTTGTATTTAATCAGCCGAAACCTGAAGCTTTGGATCAAGAACAAGTGAAGCATATTATTACTGAAGGTGTACGCGTTTTTCTTCGTGCTTATGCGCCTACTATATAATCAAAAAGAGAAGTGGCTATAATAGCTACTTCTCTTTTCTAAGATGACGTCATCTCTAACATACATCAAATGTGTAATCACTAAAGTATTTTTTGCTCAACTATTGCCTAACGTAATCACCTGACATTAACGGTGGATCACTCTACTATGATAATTAATTTCGATGCCTTTATCAGCTAGACGTGGTAATATTGCTTGAACTTCTATATGTATTGTTTTTGACTCATATCTACAATATATCGATTTAACTTTTCAGCAACTGTTGCATAAAATTTTTGCTGTAACTGGGAGTTTTGCTCTTTTCCAATGTGATAGCTTAATTATATATATGACATATGTATTTATGGAATATAATGGTACTATATGATAAACATAAAAGATATGCTCTGTAAGACATAATCGTTAGTAGAGAGGAACACATATGACTAGAAAAAGTACGTTTATTGTAGTGATGGTAGTTGGTATATTTATGATTTGTACAGCGATTGGATGGGCATCTGGTAGTAAAGGCAAATCAATAGCACAGACAAAGCCACTTGTACTTGGTTATTATACTGATGCATCGCCAGCAGCATTTAATAAATATCACAATTATATGAATCAAATGTCTACAGATACATTAAACACAGATGGATCTGGCAATCTGATCGGGAGCGTTCCTAAGCAAGCTGTTCAACAAGCGAATAAGTGGAAGATCGATACATTTGCGCTTGTTTCTAACTACGGGGAAACAGATTGGGATCCAGAAGCTGCACATGACGTAATAACAGACCCTATAGCCAAGAAAAAGCTAATTGCAGGACTTTTACAAACTGTTCAACAAAATCAATATCGAGGGGTTAATCTAGACTTTGAATCTCTGGTGTCAGCAGACCGTCAAGCACTTAGCACCTTTGTACGAGATACAGCCAAAGTCATGAAAGCTAATGGATTTCAAACGATGGTATCTGTACCCGCCAAACAGAAAGATGATCCTAAAGATGGCTGGTCTGGAGCCTATGATTATAAAGCGATCGGAAGCGCAGTAGATTGGTTACAAGTGATGACCTATGATGAACATGGCGTATGGAGTGAGCCTGGTTCTTCTGCCGGCAAAGAGTGGATACAATCTTCACTCGCTTTTGCTGTAAAGCAAGTACCTTCCAATAAAGTATTAATGGGATTACCAGCATACGGTAATGATTGGAATGTTACACAGACTACACAAGAACATGATGATCAAAATGTGATGCTCAGTTGGAAAGACACTCCAGCTTTACTGGCAAAATATCATCTTACGGGTAAACGAGATAACGTTTCTGGTTCTATGATCGCACGCTATACAGATAGTCAAGGCGATCAACATGAGGTGTGGTATGAAGATGCAACAAGTATTGAGCAAAAAGCAAAACTTTCTCAGCAATACAATCTTGCCGGGGTATCTATGTATGCGATAGGTATGGAAGATCAACAGTTCTGGCAGGCAGTACAAAAAGGAGTCAGCGCAACAAAATAAATAATTATTGTATTAGTAGTAGCTGGCAGAAGAAATGTAGGATTTTCCAGTATAAACACAGTGAAATGTAAAAAAAAGAACTACTCTATAGAGTGGTTCTTTTTTCATGTTCAGTTACTTCTGATATAAATACGTCAAACGTATAATGATAAAAGTATTTTTTGTTCAAATATTGCCTAAAGTAACCACCTGACATTAATTGTGGATCACGAACATCTGCAGTAATGATTTCGATATCTTTGTCAGCCACACTTTGTAACATCGCTTGAACTTCTATCTCTAACTGTTCTTGACTCATATCCACAATATACTGATTTAACTTTTCAGCCACTGTGGAATAATATTGTTGTTGTAACTGGGACTTTTGTTCTTTTTCCAATTTGAGAGCTTGTTGTCGATCCAGTTCGATATCTAGTTCTGTTTTCTTTTTACGATAGTCATTTTTTAGAGCAGCGACAGTATAAGCTGGAATATCATGTACACGGCCACTTAGTACATCTATTTTGACCACATCTAGAATCTCTGTAATATATTCTTTTTCATACGATTTTAGAATAGTCTGAATCGTGACTGTAGTTAATCCAAATTCTTTTTTTAAACGATCGCTTAACCGATTGGCTGTATGAGGTTGTACAGCAGCTAATGCTTCGGTAGGAGGAAGAATGGTGACTGTTTGCTTGGCTTTGGTTTTGATCGTAAATACGATTTCATCTACTTTACGACCACTTTTACGTTCTACATAATTGAATTCGATATCGGTACTTTTATTGATTTCTTGCTGTGCTTTGGTAATTACACGCTTTTTAAAATCAGAGTACACTGGATACTGATCTTCAATACCAAGTAATTCTTTTAAACGTTGGACTTTAAGAGTTCGTTGCCCTAACTTTTCGTATTGTTTCAACAGTTCATAAATCCGCATCGAATAAGCACTTTTCAATTTTAAAATATCGTTTAACCGAAAAGAAGTGAATTTTTCTTTCAACTGAAGCAGATAAGGTTTTAACTTGGGTGAAAATTCTACTTCGATAATACCTTCATTAGGAAAGTATTCAGCAGACGCTAACCAGTTTACTTGTAAGTTTTCATTTATGTAAAAAGGGTGCGACATTAGATTAAGCGTATATTCTTTCACTTGGGCATAAATATTTTTGTTTTTAACACCAGCTAATTTGGCGAATTCACTAATCTTAAAACGATATCGTTGAAACTCCTGATCATCAGGCGAAATAATACTAATAAGTACATAAATAATACGTAACTCTACTACACTCATTTTTAAAGGCATTTCAATAAGATCATTAGACTTTGTAACTAAATTATTTTTCTTCATATGTTATAACCTCCAAGACGTTCCTTCATTATAATAGATTATCTGGTATAAAAGTAGCTTAATCAGCACAATGATTTCCTTTGAGTTGTTTATCTTATTTTACATACCTTGTTTTTATTGTTTTAAAATATTTACTTGTTTAGCACCTAGTAAATGTGTTGGTACTCATAGCTTTGCAGTCATAATATAAGACAAAAATAGGGTGAAAGATGGACAATTATAGGGTCAACTATAGACCAAAAGAGGGCAATTCCGAGACAGATTTAGGGTGACACTATAGACAAATGTAGGGTAGAATGCGACAAAAATAGGACAAAGTATAGACAATAGTAGGGCATACTATGGACAGAAATAGGGTCTGAATCAACGATCAATATGATCCAATAAAAGCTGAGTGTAAAACGAAATGCGACAAAAATAGGGTCATAAATAAGCAAATAATGCTTTTCTACGGACAAAAATAGGGTGATGATACAAAAATCAAAATATTGACCCTATTTTTGTCCATAGTAAAGTTAAAATGAGCTTGTTTTGCTGAAAATATACCGAATACAAGCGATTTTAAAGTAAATGACCCTATATTTGTCCGATTTCAATTCATGATCAAAATCGATCCTGTATATAAAGCATTTGTACAAAGTATTTGTTAGTACACATATCAGTAACTGTTGCTATAAATGGGTAATGATTAATGTTAAAATATAGAATATACATGAAATAGATGGGAGAGTTGATGATGCAAAATAAAGCAGATCGTCTAAAAGGCGCTAGAGTTCCTCAAACGCCTGAATTAGGGCAAGATATGCAACATCGTTTACCTCCAGGGCAGACACTTACTGAAAGCTTCCCGATTTTGCATGAAGGTAGTGTACCTGAGTATGATATGAATCTATGGAATCTACGTATTTTTGGAGAAGTAGAAGAAGAGCAGTTTTTTACATTTGAAGATTTGCAAAAGCTACCTGTTACGCGTACTGTGAGCGATATTCATTGTGTAACTCGCTGGTCTAAGTTTGATACCGTATGGGAAGGTGTTAAGTTTTCAGATTTGATGAACGTACTAAAAGTGAAATCTGAAGCCAAATATGTAATGATCCATGCTGATCCTGATTATGAGACCAATGTAGCATTGAAAGATTTGATGGATGAAGATGTATTGTTAGCTTGGAATTACGATGATAAGCCCATTACAGCCAAACATGGTGGACCACTTCGTATGATTGTGCCGAAATTTTATTTTTGGAAAAGTGCGAAATGGATACGGGGCATTGAATTTATGAAAGAAGATCGACGAGGATTCTGGGAAAATCATGGCTTTCACAATGTGGCTGATCCTTTTCAAGAACAACGTTTTTCTTCAGATGAATATGAAATGCCAGAAGATGAATGGAAGTATTGTGAAGCGGACTAATCATTAGGAGCTGATAAATATGAATGGATTAGGCTTTATTATCGTAACAGTAGTTTCTGCGGTAGCTGGTGTACTGTATTATGCAGGAATTGGCAAACGTATCGCTGAAGAAGAAAAAAAAGCAGGGCGAGATCTTACGTATGAGATCAATCCTTTTACAGGTGGACGAGAGTAAATATTCTGTTAGTTGATCGTAGCAACACTGAGTACAGCTAGAATACTTAAAATAATGAATACAAAAAAGAACCGTTCCCTAAGGACGGTTCTTTTTATTCGTTGATCGAATGTGAGCCTAGAAAAGTAGATACTTGATGTACATAAATACTACTTCAAAGGGGATAAACTACAATTACAAGCTATCTACAGCTTTTTGCAATTTAGCATCTAACATACCTTTTTCTTTGCTACCTTGGTTTAAAGAAGGTTCAAACCAATATACCACTACAGCATTACCTTTAATATATGTTGATTTGTTCAACAAGTCATAAGGAGTTTTGCTTGTTTGAGTTTTCAAATCTTCTAGACCTTTTTTAGCATCGTCAGCAGACTTGAAGCTATAAATTGAAACCGTTTCTTGTTTATTTAAATCTTTATCAGTAACAAAACGAGTGGCTTTCACATCATTCAATACCCAACTGTTTTGTTCATCTGGAGCAGAAATCAAATCGATTTTTTGTGCTTTGATTGCACTAGCTACTTTATCAACAGAAATATCAGATTTAGCACTATCTGTAGTCGCATCCGTTGTCGCTTTGTCTGTGCTTTCTGTTGCTTCGTCTGTCGCAGTTGCGTCTTCGCTTGTGCTGTTGTCGTTGTCAGTTACAGCTGTACTTTCTCCTGTTGTTGTAGAGGAGTCTGTCGCTGTAGATTCATTCGTTGTTGTTGGTGTTGTAGTGCTAGCTGGTGTTTGAGTGCTGTTATTAGAACAGCCGGCGGTCGCAGCTACAACGGTTAGTGCAAGTAGAAAAGTACTGATTTTGAGTTTCATAAAATGGACCTCCTGTTTGTTAAGTTCATCTTTACGTTGATGAATCTTTTGAATATGAATAACGAAATAACGTTTTTCACTATAACATACATACACATAACAGTCGATTTTGACACGAACCTTACATTTTGTAACAAATGTCAATCCATTATAAGAATGATGGTATTCCTGTCATATCAAGGGTTTGAAGGATTTGTAACGAAATTGTTCTTTCTGAAAATAAATCATAATAAAAACAAAATTGTTTTATGTACAGACAAAAAAGAAGCAGTTAGGGGACTGCTTCTTTCGTTAAATCGATATCAAAATGATCTTCTAAACTCTATATAAGGGGGTAGAGTTAGAAAGGGTTTATAGGGATAGTGTACAAGTTGGACAATCTAAAATTAGATAACGTTTAATTCAACAGCGATGTTTCCACGTGTTGCACGAGAGTAAGGACATACATTGTGAGCTTCTTCTACCAGTTTAGTAGCTACTTCACGATCTACACCTTTAACCAAAACATCCATTTTTACAGCTAGCGCAAATCCGCCATCTTCAGCTTTACCAAACATTACAGTAGCGTTTACTTCTGTACCTTCGTGTTTGATTTTTTGCATACGAGCAACCATATTTAGAGCACTATCAAAACAAGCAGAATAACCTGCTGCAAATAATTGTTCAGGGTTAGTACCAGCACCGCCAGCGCCACCCATTTCTTTTGGTGTTGCAATATCTAAACGAAGTTCAGGACTAGAAGATTCAATATAACCTGCACGTCCGCCGACTGCTTTTACTGTAGTTTCATACATTTTTTGTTGAATTGTTAACATGAATAACTCCACCTTTTCGAACGATTTATTTTACAAAATTAAATTTAACACAATTAATATGAAAAGTAAAATATTTTTCGCTATATTTATGTAAATCAGTAGATTTTATGATATAATCATACGTATAAAGTAGATTTCGCACACTCTTGTTCGTCACTAATTTTGTCGTTTTGGGTAAATATTAGATAAGAATATTTATATTTCATATTAATTATAGGTAGGTGATATAGCATGACTACAGAATCAAATGAGTATCCACACCCGCAGTTAAAGCTTGAAAATCAACTTTGTTTTGCTATTTATGCTTCTTCTCGTGAGATGACTAAAATGTATCAGCCATTGCTAGATCGTTTGGGAGTAACTTATTCTCAATATTTAGTGATGATTGTTTTATGGGAGAAACAAGAATGTACAGTTAAAGAATTAGGAAATGCATTGTATTTGGATTCAGGTACATTGACTCCATTACTTAAACGTCTGGAAGCAGCAGGCTTAATTATTCGTAAGCGTTCTACAGAAGATGAGCGTAAAGTGCATATTACATTGACTGAAGCTGGTCAAAATTTGCAAGAAGAAGCAGTTAACATTCCGAATGATGTTTTAACCGGAACATGTATGAATACGAAGAAGCTAGAAGAATTATTAGGTGAATTTAAACAGCTACTTCATAACATTCACCAAACGAATGTCGAAATGGCGAATAACAAGTCTTAATAGATACAAAATACGTGTATCTTGTGCAATAGAATAAAGCTTTAAAATCAGCCCTTTTATCGAAATTTGGTAAAAGGGTGTTTATTTTTTTACTTTGATAGCGTATACATGATATATTAAGTAAGAGCTAGCTTACTCAAGATAACTTCCAGTAAATGGAGTAAATTGGCGAAATTTTTAAGGAAAGCGTTTTAAAAACATGTTACAATATTGAAGGTTATTGATTTGCCGGGTGATGTTGCCGGAATGCATTCATGTTGATAGGAGGATTTATTGAATGAATATCCATGAATATCAGGGAAAACAAGTACTTAAACAGTACGGAGTAGTAGTACCGGAAGGTAAAGTTGCTTTCACGGTAGAAGAAGCTGTAGAAGCAGCTCAGTCACTGGGCAGCCCAGTGTGTGTTGTCAAAGCTCAAATTCACGCTGGTGGCCGAGGTAAAGCTGGCGGAGTTAAAGTAGCTAAAAGTCTAGATGAAGTACGTACGTATGCTCAAGAAATTTTGGGTAAAGTGCTTGTAACGCATCAGACAGGACCTGAAGGAAAAGAAGTAAAACGACTTCTAATCGAAGAAGGCTGTGATATTCAAAAAGAATATTACATAGGCGTTGTTATCGATCGTGCTACAGGTAGAGTCGTCATGATGGCTTCTGAAGAAGGCGGCACTGAGATTGAAGAAGTCGCTGAAAAAACACCTGAAAAGATTTTCCGTGAAACTGTAGATCCAGCTATTGGTCTACAAATGTTCCAAGCTCGCAAACTAGCATATGCAATCAATATTCCTACTAAGCAAGTGAACAAAGCAGCTAAGTTTATGACTGCCTTGTATACTGCTTTTATCGAAAAAGATTGCTCAATTGCAGAAATCAATCCGCTGGTTGTAACAGGCGATGGTGAAGTAATTGCTTTGGATGCGAAATTGAACTTTGATTCTAATGCGATCTTTAGACATCCTGATATTCTTGAACTTCGTGATCTGGATGAAGAAGATGCAAAAGAAATTGAAGCTTCTAAATACGATCTAAGTTATATCGCTCTTGATGGTAACATCGGTTGTATGGTCAACGGTGCAGGTTTAGCGATGGCTACAATGGATATTATCAAATATTATGGCGGCGAACCGGCTAACTTCCTTGACGTAGGGGGCGGTGCAACAACGGAGAAAGTAACAGAAGCTTTCAAAATTATTTTGTCCGATAGTAGTGTAAAAGGTATTTTCATTAATATATTTGGTGGTATTATGCGTTGCGATGTTATTGCTAACGGGGTAGTTGAAGCTGCCAAACAAATCGGTCTGGATCGTCCTTTAGTTGTAAGACTTGAAGGTACGAACGTAGATTTAGGTAAACAAATTCTCGCTGAATCAGGGCTAAACATCGTTGCCGCGGATTCTATGGCGGACGGAGCACAGAAGATCGTAGCTCTCGTATAAAATCCAGGACCTAAATTAAGTGATAGGAGCTGTGTCTAAACAATGAGTATTTTGGTAGATAAGCATACAAAAGTCATCACTCAGGGTATCACCGGGGCAACAGGACTCTTTCATACTAAGGGTGCGCTAGATTACGGTACTCAAATGGTAGGCGGCGTAACACCTGGTAAAGGTGGAACTGATGTTGAGATTACACTCGAAGATGGCAAAACTGTAAAATTGCCAGTCTTTAATACAGTTGTAGAAGCTAAACAAAAAACTGGTGCTACAGCAAGTGTTATCTATGTACCTCCTGCATTTGCAGCTGATTCTATTCTTGAAGCAATCGATGCTGAACTAGATCTGGTTATCTGTATTACAGAAGGTATTCCAGTATTGGATATGGTCAAAGTATCCCGTTATCTAGAAGGCAAAAAAACAGTTCTTATCGGACCTAACTGCCCGGGTGTGATTACACCAGGTGAGTGTAAAATTGGTATTATGCCAGGTTACATTCACAAGCCAGGTTATGTAGGTGTTGTATCACGTAGTGGTACATTAACGTATGAAGCTGTTCATCAATTGTCTACTCGTGGAATTGGTCAATCGTCTGCAGTAGGTATCGGTGGAGATCCAGTAAAAGGTTCAGAATTTATTGATATTCTGAAATTATTTAACGAAGATCCTAATACACGTGCTGTTATCATGATCGGTGAGATCGGTGGTACAGCAGAAGAAGAAGCTGCAGAGTGGATTGAAGCGAATATGACGAAGCCTGTTGTAGGCTTTATCGGCGGCGCAACAGCTCCTCCAGGCAAACGTATGGGACATGCAGGCGCAATCATTTCCGGTGGTAAAGGTACTGCTGCTGAAAAAATTGCTAAATTAGAATCTTGCGGTATTAAAGTAGCACCTACTCCTTCTGAAATGGGTTCAACACTTGTTGAAGTTTTAGAAGAAAAAGGTCTTTTAAGTGAGTGTACTACGCACTAAAAAGGACTTTAATCTATCGGTATAGACTTTTAATGGCCTGTTCTTTATAATGGGTGTAATTAGATAGTGACAGACGTATAAGGTAAGCAACCTTTGTATTCTCTTGAGGAGACAAAGGTTGCTTTTTTTGCGTTCTTTTTCGTTTATTTTGAAAAAAGAGATCGAAATAATGGAAGAAAATACCTAAAAATGAAGTAAACGCTTGCAAAATAGTTAGGTTTACGATTAAATGGAGAAGGATGATTTGTTCCTGCTCCTGAAAAGGAGATTATATTATGAATGAGAAATTAGTATGGCTTGGACTATGTGAAGCTTCTGGAATAGGTTGGAAAAGAATGAGCGATATATTACAGAACCATGTAGATCTGCGCGAACTGCCGGAATGGGATGCCGGAAGCTGGCGTGGATTAGGCATGCCTGAAAAAGTTGCTCAATCTTTACCACAGCAGTTACAACCGGAATATCTGATGTCCAAAATGAAGAAGTATAAAGATCAAGGGATTCATATTATTACTATGCTAGATGAAGAGTATCCTACTTTAATGAAGGAAACTTTTCAACCACCCTGGATCTTATATGCTAAAGGAAGATTAGAATTATTATCGAGCTTCTGTATAGGCATGGTTGGAACAAGGGTTCCGACAGCTTATGGTCGTAAAGTTGGTGAGTTACTTGCTGGTGAAATGGCAGAACGTGGTGTTACGATAGTAAGCGGGATGGCTCGAGGAATAGATAGTGTCTGTCACGATGCAGCGCTTAGAGTAAATGGATCAACGATCGCAGTACTAGGTACAGCTATTGATATGATTTATCCAGCGGAAAATCGTTCACTGTATCATCGAATAGCAGATCAAGGATTGATTTTGTCCGAGTATCCAATAGGAACCAAATCTTCGCCAGGTCTATTTCCACAGCGTAATCGAATTATATCGGGGCTTTCCTATGGCTCTGTTGTTGTCGAAGCAGATGCTAGAAGTGGATCGTTAATTACAGCCGATTTTGCGATGGAACAGAATCGTGATGTATTTGCTGTACCGGGTCCGATCACTTCTCCCAAAAGTCAGGGTACACTTTCTTTACTCAAACAAGGAGCCATTCTAGTTACATGTACAGAAGATATAATGAAGGAATATGATTCAAGTTTAATTAAACGGTGTGATAATCCGTACGAAATGAAAGAAAATTCCAGCGAAATTAGTGACTCCAATGCTTCAATTTCACCCTTTTCTCAAAAATTCGATTTGACAACAGACGAAAAAACGATATACCTTATATTGGAGCAGGGTGATGCAACAATCGATGAACTTCATGTTCAATCGAATTTTGATTTTGGACTTTTGCATACGGTTCTGTTATCTTTAATCATAAAAAAACAGATCAGTCAACGCTCTGGCGCGTTATATACCTTAATATAAATCATATAAAAGATAAAATGAAAGGGGGACGAACCTAATGGCAGATACACTTGTTATTGTAGAATCACCAGCGAAAGCGAAAACAATCGGTAAGTACCTGGGCAGTAAGTATATTGTGAAAGCATCCATGGGACACGTTCGAGATTTGCCGAAAAGCCAAATCGGTGTTGATGTAGAGCATAATTTTGATCCTAGATATATCACTATTCGTGGCAAAGGCTCTATCCTCAAAGAATTAAAAGATGCCCGTAAAAAAGTAAAAAAAGTCTATCTCGCAGCCGATCCGGATCGCGAAGGTGAAGCAATTGCTTGGCACTTAGCCCATGCGCTTGATGTTGGCGAATCCGAAATGTGTAGAGTTGTTTTTAACGAAATCACCAAACAAGCAGTCAAAGATGCTTTCAAAACACCACGCCAAATTAATATGGATCTTGTTAACGCACAACAAGCGCGTCGTATATTAGATCGCTTGGTGGGTTATAAAATCAGTCCATTGTTATGGAAAAAAGTAAAAAAAGGTTTGTCCGCAGGTCGTGTACAATCTGTAGCTGTTAAAATTATTATTGATCGTGAAAATGAAATCTCTGATTTCGTAGCTGAAGAGTACTGGAGTATTACAGCGAAGTTAACGATCAATGATACTACGTTCGAAGCCAAGTTCAACAAATTGAACGGTGAGAAAAAAGACCTTCATAATGAAGAAGAAGTTAAAGAAATTTTGGCGGCTATTGGAGATTCTTCTTTTGAAGTCACCAATGTAAAAGAGCGTGAGCGTTTGCGTCATCCTTCAGCTCCATTTACTACATCTTCTTTACAACAAGAAGCCGCTCGTAAATTGAATTTCCGTGCAGCAAAAACAATGTCTGTAGCTCAGCAGTTGTATGAAGGTATTGATCTAGGCAAAGAAGGTACTGTTGGTCTTATTACTTACATGCGTACAGATTCTACTCGTATCGCTGCATCAGCACAAGAAGAAGTGAAAGAGTTTATTTTAGAAAAATACGGTAAAGAGTTTGTTCCTGATGAACCACGCCAATATTCTAAAAAAGCTGCTAATTCTCAAGATGCGCATGAAGCGATCCGTCCTACGTCTGCTGTACGTGATCCAGATTCTCTCAAACCATTAATGAGTCGTGATCAATTCCGTCTTTATAAATTGATTTGGGAACGGTTTGCGGCAAGTCAAATGTCTTCCGCAGTATTGGATACATTATCTGTTGATATTGCAGCAGGTCCTACTACTTTTCGTGCGGTAGGTTCCAAAGTACGTTTTCAAGGATTTATGAAATTATATGTTGAAGGCAATGATGATGGTAAAGAAGAAGGCGACAAATTTTTACCACCACTTGCTCAAGGCGATCAACTTCAAAAAGAAGAGATTGAACCCAAACAGCATTTCACTCAACCGCCGCCACGCTATACAGAGGCACGTCTAGTAAAAACGTTAGAAGAGTTAGGGATAGGACGACCAAGTACGTATGCACCTACACTCGAAACGATTCAAAAACGTGGTTATGTCGCGATTGAAGAAAAGAAATTTATGCCGACAGAACTGGGCGAATTGGTTATTCAGCAGATGGAAGAATTTTTCCCTGAAATATTAAATGCTGAATTTACAGCGAATATGGAACAGAACTTGGACCATGTGGAAGATGGGGAAGAAGACTGGGTTCACGTATTAAGTGAATTTTACGAATCTTTTGAAAAACGCTTAGAATTTGCTGAAGAAGAAATGAAAGAAATTGAGATCGAAGACGAAGTGTCTGACGAGCTGTGTGACAAATGTGGATTACCAATGGTTTATAAATTAGGACGCTTTGGTAAATTCCTGGCATGTTCTGGTTTCCCAGATTGTCGTAACACCAAACCGATTATTAAAGATATCGGAGTTACTTGTCCAACATGTAAAGAAGGACATGTCGTTGAACGCCGTAGTAAAAAGGGTCGGGTATTTTACGGTTGCGATCGTTATCCTGATTGTGATTTTGTATCATGGGATCGTCCATCACCTAAACCTTGTCCAGTCTGTGAATCAATGATGGTCGAAAAACGTAACAAACAAGGTGTGAAGTTGCAATGTACTCATTGTGATCATACCGAAATGGTGGAAGAACCAGAAGATGAGGCATTAGAGGTGGATTAACGTTTCCTTTCTACAAAATAGGATTTTGAGACTTTTTCACGTATAATACGTATCATTAAATACAGTGTGGATCTTTTGGATCCACGTTACCTATCATAACTTGTATCTTGTTTATTCAAACAGGGTGCAAGTTATAACTATTTAGATTAAGTGCATTATGCAGGAGGTTTTTTATTGTGTCAGATATTCAAAAAGTAACGGTTATTGGAGCAGGTCTTGCAGGTAGTGAAGCAGCCTGGCAAATCGCAAGTCAAGGTGTACCTGTTACCTTATACGAAATGCGTCCTGTGGTAAAAACACCAGCGCATCATACAAATCAATTTGCAGAGTTGGTATGTAGTAACTCTTTACGTTCCAATACGTTAGCGAATGCAGTAGGCGTAATGAAAGAAGAAATGCGTATGCTGAATTCGTTAGTTCTTGGAGCAGCAGATCGTCATGCCGTTCCAGCCGGTGGAGCACTTGCTGTAGATCGTGATGGATTCTCTGGTGAGATTACGTCTACACTACACAACCATCCCTTGGTGACTGTAGTTAATGAAGAATTACAACAAATTCCTACAGACGGTATTGTAGTTATTGCGACAGGCCCTTTAACATCACCTGCATTGTCGCAACAAATTCAATCACTTTTGGGTGAAGAATATTTCTATTTCTATGATGCAGCAGCTCCTATTGTAGAAAAAGATTCAATTGATATGAATAAAGTTTATTTAGCTTCGCGTTATGATAAAGGTGAAGCCGCTTACCTGAACTGCCCGATGAACGAAGAAGAGTTCAATGCGTTTTATGAAGCACTAATCGAAGCAGAAACGGCTCAATTAAAAGATTTTGAAAAAGAAATCTATTTTGAAGGTTGTATGCCTATCGAAGTGATGATGAAGCGTGGTAGACAAACAGCTTTATTTGGACCGATGAAACCAGTAGGTTTGGTTAATCCTCATACAGGTGAATTGCCTTATGCGGTTGTTCAATTGCGTCAAGATAATGCAGCAGGTACTCTTTATAATCTAGTCGGGTTCCAAACGCATTTGAAATGGGGCGAGCAACGTCGTGTATTTTCTATGATTCCTGGTCTTGAAAATGCAGAGTACGTTCGTTTTGGTGTGATGCATCGTAATACGTTTATCAATTCTCCTAAGCTGTTAGAAGATACATATCAGCTTAAAAATGATCATCGTATTTTCTTTGCCGGACAGATGACAGGTGTAGAAGGATATGTAGAATCTGCCGCATCTGGTTTGATTGCTGGTATGAATGCTGCACGTCTAGCTAAAGGGCAAGAATTGCTTCATTTACCTTTGGAGAGTACACTAGGAAGTATGGCTCACTATATTACACATGCTGATCCAGATCATTTCCAACCGATGAATGCCAATTTTGGTCTATTACCTAAACCAGAAAAACGTATTCGTAATAAAAAAGAAAAAAATGAAATGCTGGCAAATCAGGCTTTAGAAAGTATTAAAACTTTTTTTGAGCTAGAGCAAACAGAAGTTACACAATAATTCACGTTTGATTATGTAGAGGAGGGGAAGTATAAATGGATCTCTCATTTCACGCTACAACGATATGTGCTGTTCGTCACAATGGTAAAGCAGCTATAGCTGGTGATGGTCAAGTCACATTCGGACAAAATGTTATTATGAAGCAACATGCTAAAAAAATACGTCGCCTCTATCGTGGACAAGTATTAGCTGGATTTGCTGGTTCGGTAGCTGATGCGATTACGTTATTTGAAAAGTTTGAAGCAAAGCTTGAAGAGCATCATGGTAATTTGCAACGTGCTGCAGTAGAGCTTGCTAAAGAATGGCGTTCTGATCGTGTACTTCGCAAATTAGAAGCTTTATTGATTGTTATGGATCAAAGCGGAATTTTGTTAATCTCTGGTGGCGGAGAAATTATCGAACCGGATGACGATGTTATTGCGATCGGTTCTGGAGGTAATTTTGCTTTGTCTGCTGCACGTGCACTTAAACGTCATGGTAAAGATTTAGAAGCAAAAGACATTGTCGAAGCTTCACTGCATATCGCTGCGGAAATTTGTGTATATACGAATGATAATATTATTGTAGAAGAATTGTAAGATGGACCGGTGCTACTGCGTACTTTAGTAACAGGTGCGATAAGCACCGGTTTTTATATAATCGTTATACTGTTTAATCACTATAGTTACTATCAGTTCACTACTTTTATCGATATGGAGGTAAGATCATGACAACCACTGCTTTGACCCCTAGAGAAATAGTTACCGAATTGGATAAGTATATTGTTGGACAAAAAAATGCCAAGAAATCGGTTGCAGTTGCACTTCGTAATCGTTATCGCCGTAGTCTTTTGCCTGAAAATATGCAGGATGAGATTGTACCAAAAAATATTTTGATGATCGGGCCAACAGGTGTAGGTAAAACAGAGATTGCCCGTAGGCTCGCGAAGCTCGTTCATGCTCCGTTTATCAAAGTAGAAGCAACGAAGTTTACTGAAGTAGGTTATGTTGGGCGAGATGTAGAATCTATGGTGCGTGATCTTGTAGAAACAGCTATTCGTATGGTCAAATTGGAACGTACTGAAAAAGTAAAAGATCAAGCAGAAGAAATGGCAAATGAACGTATTGTCGAAATTTTAGTGCCTTCTGGCTTTAAAAACAAATCACAACGTAATCCGCTTGAAATGCTATTTGGTAATCAAAATCAAACGGAAGAACCTCAGACTAATTTTGAGCAAGATGGTTCGATTCAAGATAAAAGACGCAGAGTGCGTTTTGATCTATTAGCAGGCAAATTAGAAAATGATGTGATTGAAGTAGAAGTAGAAGATTCTATGCCTTCTTTGATGGATATGTTTGCAGGTCAGGGCAACGATCAAATGGGGATGAATATGCAAGAAATGTTAGGTAGCTTTTTACCTAAAAAAACAAAAAAACGTAAACTTCCGATTAAAGATGCTCGCAAAATATTAACACAGCAAGAAGCGAACAAATTGATGGATATGGACGATGTGAATCAAGAGTCACTACGTCGCGCAGAACAAACAGGTATTATTTTTATCGATGAGATAGATAAAGTAACCAGTTCTGGACGTGGTACAGGCCCTGATGTTTCTAGAGAAGGGGTACAACGTGATATCCTTCCGATTGTAGAAGGTTCTACGATTATGACGAAGTATGGCCCGGTCAAAACAGATTATATTTTATTTATAGCAGCCGGTGCTTTCCATACGTCTAAGCCTTCTGATCTGATTCCAGAATTGCAAGGTCGCTTCCCAATTCGGGTAGAACTGGATAGTTTGACATTAGAGGACTTTGTAAATATTTTGACAGAGCCTGAAAATGCATTAACAAAACAATATGTCTATCTTTTACGTTCGGAAAATATAGAATTGGAATTTTCTAATGAAGCTATTCGAGAAATCGCTTCGATCGCAGCGGCAGTTAATCAGAACACTGAGAATATCGGTGCACGTCGTTTGCATACGATTTTAGAAAAACTGTTAGAAGATTTATCTTTTGAAGCGCCAGAATTGACGTTAGAGAAAATGATTATTACACCTCAATATGTACAAGAAAAATTACGTGAGATTGCTCAAAACAGAGATTTAAGTCAATATATTTTGTGATGAGCTACGTCTCTAGCACCTGTACTAGTCGATAAAGACCGAAATTGAATAGGAAATCATCTTTTTAGGAAAAAGGTGGGGTACTGTTTCTCAAAGTTCCCCGCCTTTTTCCTATATTTTCGTAGTCGCGAAAGAGGTATGATGAGTACAGAAAGAAAAACGTTGTACAAGTTCTTGTTAGATGATCCGATATAGTAAACAACACGTATATATTATACTAGCCATTTTACAATGAATAAGGTATGATTGATTCATTTTCGCAAACATGCAAATTATTTCTCCTCAGCATGTACTATTCTATAAAAAAGCAAATTTGTCTAAAAATAAATGATTATACGCAAGAAAATTCACAAAATCTTTAAAAATTATTTATCAGTAAGTAATATGCACTAGGCTATATGTCGTGAAAATATAAGTTATGATCATCTATTAACTTATTTGGTTAATTTTTATCATGATACGATGAATGATAAAAGACCTAAAATATTTAAAATTAATATTAGACTTTAAAAGTTAAGTTAGTTAAATTCGTGCATAATCGACAATTATTACATGGTTTTATTGTTCTCAAATGGTATTTTCTTCATGTAATTTGGAAGAATATTTTTAAAACAAGACAAAAAGACTCAGTTTTTGTCAAAAGATAGGGCTTTATTCTCATTGTGTTATGACCAATTCTCTAGGAAACTTATGTTATAAGATTTTAGGAAGAATGACGCACAAAGAGCTATAAACTGAGAATGAGTTTTGTGATGATTTTGTCGAAAAAAAAAGAATTATGATAAAAATATGGAATTTACTTTCCAGAACAGCATGGATATTGAAAGGAGTGATGTCAATGAACCTTTTAAATGATGTTGGATTTAAAAGATTAGAAGGAGCAATGGGTGCTGCTACACTTCGACAACAAGTAATTTCAAACAATATAGCAAATGCAGATACCCCTTATTTTAAAAGATCAGATGTTTCTTTTGAAAATATGCTTCAAAGCCAAATGGATGATTCTCAAATGCCATTTAGTGGTAAAGTTGAAGATAAAAGACATTTCCAAATTGGTAATACTAACTCTGTTCCGCAAGCAATGGTCACTAGTAATCAAAGTACAGTCATGAACAACAACTTAAACAATGTTGACATGGATGTAGAAATGAGTAACCTTGCTGAAAACCAACTTCGTTACAATGCTTACATCGAACAAATTAACCATCAGATTAAAATGATGCGAACCGCTATTCAAGGAGGAAGCTAATCCATGAGAATTAGTAGCAGTTTTGATATTAGTGCTTCTGCGTTAACAGCACAACGACTTCGAATGGATGTTGTCTCCTCCAATATTGCGAATGCAGAGACAACAAGAGCACAAGTCGTTAATGGTGAAGCTGTTCCTTACCGTCGTAAAGAAGTTGTGTTATCGACAAACAAACCATCTTTCGCAGATACACTTGATTCCGCAATGAATGGAAGCCGCAACGGGATTAACGGTGTTAAAGCTTCAGCCATTCAAGAAGATCCAGAACCTTTCAAACTTGTATATAATCCGACACATCCAGACGCAGACAAAGATGGCTATGTAAAAATGCCTAACGTCGATAATTTAAAAGAAATGGTGGACATGATATCGGCTTCGCGTTCATATGAAGCTAACGTAACTGCACTTAATGCTTCCAAAGCAATGATTACCAAAGCTTTACAAATTGGTAAATAAACGATCAAAAATGGAAAGGTGGGGTAAATAATGATAGAGAACACAATGTTCAATGCTGCATCCCCTTTGAAGATGACGACGGGAATGACGACACAAGCCAAAGCAACACCTGGTGAAGCAATGGAACAATTTGGTTCTTACTTAGAAGATGCTATGAATCAAGTTGGACAACAGGAGAAAACAGTTCACCAGATGAACGATAAGTTCTTGCTAGGACAAGTAGATGTGGATCAAGTAATGGTCGCCTCTGAGAAATCACTACTTAGTCTACAAATGGTTTCTCAAGTTCGTAACAAAGCGCTTGAAGCTTATCAGGAAATCATGCGTACTCAATTGTAAGTAGCTGTATATGTTCCATAGCATAGTTTCGAGTGGGGTGACATTGTGAATGAAAGAGTTGCCCAGTATAGAGATAAACTTGTCCAATACTGGAAGAATTTTAATAAAAACCAAAAAATATTACTGATCTCAACGCTGGCATTTATTATTATTGCTATTGTTGTACTAACTATTCAATTTTCTAAAGTCCAATATGAAGTAGCATTCCAAAACTTAGATGCTACAGATTCCGCTGCGATTATGGAATACTTAGATGGACAAGGTATTCCTTACCAGTTAAGTAGTGATGGTACAAGCATTTCTGTAGCAAGTGAAAGTGCTGCTAGAGCCAAAGTCGCTGTAGGATCACAAGGATTAATGCAAAACGGAACGATCGGATTTAGCGAATTTAATGCAAGCTCTTCTGCTATTGGTATGACAGATAATGAATTTAACGTGAAATATAATAACGCTTTGAATGGTGAAGTATCGCAATTGCTCAAACAGATGAACGGAGTAAGCAATGCGAAAGTGTTGGTGAATTTACCAGAAGAAAGTCTTTTTGCTAGTACAGAAGACGAAGATACAGGAACAGCATCAGTAGTTATGCAGTTCAAACCAGGATTTCGTGTAACGCAAGAAGCCGTTGATGGTTATTACAATTTAGTAAGTACTGCTGTTCCACATTTACCGATTGCGAATATTACAATCACGAATGGAACAGATGGTAGTGAACTGGTATCTACGGTTAAAGGTGGCGGGCCTTCTGGGTTGGCTGGAGCAGTACAAGAAAACATGGCTTTACAGAAAAAATATGAAGCAGATGTTGAAAATAATGTAAGACAGTTTTTGGGAAGATTGCTAGGACCTGAACGTGTAAATGTACTGGTTGCTTCGAACTTGAATTTTGATCAAAAAAATTCTAAAGAAGATCGTGTAGAGCCTGTAGATGTCGAGAATATGAAAGGTATCGAAATCAGTGCACAGCAGATCCAAGAAAGTAGTACAGGTACTTCTACTCCAGATAGTGGTGTTGCTGGAACAGGAGGTACAGATACTCCAACGTATCCAGGTGGTTCATCATCAGGTAGTAACGAATCCGAAAAATCTCAAAGTACAATCAATTATGATGTAAATAAAATTCATAATGAAATTGTATCTAGTCCTTATTTTGTAAAAGATTTAACAATTAATGTAGCTATTGATCCAGTAGCAGGTCAAACGGTTACGCAACAATCTGATTTGAATAAACAAGTTCAAACCATGCTTGAAAGTATTGTTAGAACTTCGTTATCAGAAAATGGTGTGACCTATGCAGAAAATGATCCTGCTTTAGCTTCTAAAGTAAATGTGTTCTCACAAGCATTCGCCACAGATACAACAGATCAAGGATTTTTTGCTAATAATATGACTTGGATTATTGCAGCAATCGCAGCACTTGTTATCGCGGCTGTTGTGTTTATAATCTTACGTCGTCGCAAACAGCAACAAACAGGAGACTATGAAGAAGATATGCTGTTACCAGTAGTAACTGAGCTTCCTTCGATTAGTTTGGATAACTTGACGAATGATAGTCAGGTACGTAAGCAACTTGAATCACTTGCCAAAAAGAAACCAGATGAATTTGTTAACTTATTACGTACATGGCTTGCTGATGAATAAGAGGTGAATCGATGGCAAAGGGAAGTACTCAGGCGCTTAACGGAAGACAAAAAGCAGCCATATTATTAATCTCACTCGGACCGGAAGTATCGGCTCAAATATTTAAACATCTACGTGATGAAGAAATAGAACAATTAACACTTGAAATTGCTAATGTACGTAAAGTAGAAAGTGCTGAGAAAGATTCAGTCGTTTCTGAATTTCATCAGATTTGCTTAGCTCAAGAATATATTTCTCAAGGCGGTATTAATTACGCTAAAGAAATTTTGGAAAAAGCATTAGGTGAAAACAAAGCTCTTGAAGTGATTAACAGACTAACAGCTACATTACAAGTAAGACCGTTCGATTTTGCTCGTAAAGCTGATCCTAGTCAGATTTTGAATTTTATTCAAAATGAAAATCCACAAACCATTGCTTTGGTACTTTCTTATCTACAATTTGAACAAGCGGCTGCTATTCTTTCTTCGCTACCTCAGGAAAAACAAGCTGAAGTAGCGAGAAGAGTGGCGATGATGGATAGTACATCACCGGAAGTTATCTCGCAAATTGAACGTGTATTGGAGCAGAAATTATCAGCTACGGTTACACAGGATTATACAAATGCAGGTGGTATCGAATCGATTGTTCAAATCTTGAATGGTGTTGACCGAGGAACAGAAAGAACGATCCTTGATTCACTAGAAATTCAAGATCCTGAACTTGCTGAAGAAATCAAAAAACGGATGTTTGTTTTCGAAGATATTGTCAATATCGACGATCGTTCAATTCAACGGATTGTACGGGATGTCGAGAATGCCGATCTTCAATTGGCACTCAAAGTGGCAAGCGAAGATGTACGCGAATCGGTATTCAAAAATATGTCCAAACGTATGGCTGAAACATTCAAAGAAGAAATGGAATTTATGGGGCCTGTCCGCTTGAAAGATGTAGAAGAAGCACAGACTCGTATAGTTGGAATTATTAGAAGACTTGAAGAGTCAGGTGAAATTATCATAGCACGCGGTGGAGGAGATGATATCATTGTCTAATTTGATCAAATCATCCCAATATATTCCGGTAGAAGTGCTTAAAAAGCTCGATTTCAGCCGTGATTATTACAAGCAATCTGATGGAGCTACTCAAGACACTTATACGGTTTCTCATCCACATGCTTATGATCAACCTCATGTGGATGAACATACCGTTCGTTTAAAAGAAGAAATGCTGACGGATGCCAAAGAATTTGCAGAACGTCAAGTACGTGAAGCAGCAGAAGAAGCAGAACGTATCCTCCAAAATGCTCAAGAAACGATAGCAGCTTGGTGGGAAGAACGTCGCCAGCAAGATGAACATTTGATTGAAGCGATCAAAGTACAAGCTTTTCAAGAAGGCTTTGAAGAAGGTCGAGAACGTGTAGAAGCAGAAATGCAAATTCATATGAGTGAAGTTATGCAAGAAGCACAAACAGTTCTTGGTCAAGCTTATGAAGCAAAAGAACAAATTATTCAAGAAGCAGAACCTTTTTTAGTTAATCTAAGTTGCGGTATAGCTGAAAAAGTAATCAATAAAAAGCTTGAAGAACAACAAGATTATGTAATTGATCTCATCAAAAGAACACTAGCTCGTAAACGCGAACAAGGTGTTATCACATTATGTATTAGTCCTAGTCAATTTGATTTTGTACATGCTGCTAGAGAAGAGTTAACACTGTCAATCGATTCTCAAGCAGAACTTCAAATCTTACCGGATTCGACGGTAACCGATCGCGGATGTGTCATTCGGTCAGCATTTGGTAGTGTAGATGCTCGTATTGATACTCAACTAAGCGAAATTAAAAAAGAATTGGTTCGCTTAGCGCTTCATGACGAAGAGCGGGGGAATAGTAATGCAGGATCTTAATTCTTCAAGGTATTTAGAATATCTCAAACAACTTGATCCAGTTCGTATTAATGGCAAGGTCACTCAAGTAATTGGATTAATGGTTGAGTCTGAAGGGCCGGACGCAAGTATTGGTGATGTGTGTTACATCTATCCAACCAAAGGTATTGCTCCTTTAAGAGCAGAAGTTGTTGGCTTTCGAGATAATAAAGTGCTATTGATGCCACTCGGTGAATTACAATCGATTGGCCCTGGATGCGATGTTGTAGGTACAGGTAAACCACTTACTGTTCAAGTAGGTTCAGAACTACTAGGTAAAGTGCTAGATGGATTGGGTCAACCTTTAGATGGTTCATTGATTCCAGCTAGAATGACTCATTATTCTACATTCAATACACCACCTAATCCACTTTCAAGACCAAGGGTTCAAGATCCTATCAGTATAGGAGTAAGAGCAATAGACGGTCTGCTTACAATAGGCAAAGGTCAACGTGTAGGTATCTTCGCTGGTTCTGGTGTTGGTAAAAGTACGTTAATGGGAATGATTGCTCGTAATACAGAAGCAGATGTGAATGTCATTGCACTTATTGGAGAACGTGGACGCGAAGTACGCGATTTTATCGAACGCGATCTTGGTCCAGAAGGTCTACAACGTTCTGTAGTTATCGTAGCTACATCTGATCAACCTGCACTCATTCGTATCAAAGGTGCTTTGATTGCTACAACGATAGCTGAATATTTCAGAGATCGTGGAATGAATGTGATGTTCATGATGGACTCTGTCACTCGTTATGCTATGGCTCAACGTGAAGTAGGGTTAGCAGTTGGTGAACCACCAGCAATGAGAGGATATACTCCATCTGTATTTGCAGGCTTACCTAAATTGCTAGAACGAGCAGGTACAGGGCCTACAGGCTCTATCACAGCTTTCTATACGGTGTTGGTAGATGGTGATGATATGAACGAACCGATCGCCGATGCAGTCAGAGGTATCTTAGACGGCCATATTGTACTAAACCGTTCTATTGCGAATAAAGGACAGTTCCCAGCTATTGATGTCTTGGCAAGTATTAGCCGGGTTATGAAAGACATTGTAGAAGAAGAACAGACAGATGCAGCAGATAACATGAAACGATTAATGTCTGTTTTTAAAGAATCCGAAGATTTGATTAATATTGGTGCTTATCAAAAAGGATCAAGTCCTGATATTGATGAAGCCATTGAACGTATACAGGATATATGGAGATTTACCAAACAAAAAGTACATGAAAAAACGACACTATCTGGAGCACAAGAACAGATGATTGCCGAATTTGCGAGGAGCTGATAAATTATGAAATTCCAGTATACTTTTCAAAAAGTTGTTGATATTAAATCAAGTGCAAAAAACCAGGCAGAATGGCTCCTATCTTCAGCACTGGGAGAATTACAAGCACAGGAACAAACATTAGATCAACTGCTGGAAGATCAGGGTCGCACGTTGGAAATGATTAATCAGGCAATTGAAAATAGAGCACCTATTTCTGAATTGCAAGATTTACAGCGTTACGTCGTTTATCTAGACCAATGCATATCGCGCAAAATTGTTGATATTCGTGAAGCTCAAGTAGAAGTAGAACACAAAAAACTTCATTTGACTGAAAAAATGGTAGATGAAAAAGTATGGCTACAAGCTAAAGACAAAGCAAAGACTAAATTCAATCATGAATATATGGTTCGTGAACAAAACGATCTTGATGAAATGGCTACAGTACGGTATGTAATGAACTCCAAGTAATATATACACCAAACTATACCTGAATGACGCTAATAAGAAATAAGCATGTTGTGATCAAGGAGGTTTACCGTGGCGAAGAAAAGTCCAGAAATGGAAGTAGAAAAGGAATCAGGCGGAATGGGAAGATTCCTTTTTATTGCGACTCCAATTCTGTTTACCCTTGTATTAGTTGGCGTAATTGTTATGTTATTTAACGTAGATTTACGTAATAGTATGTTTAGTACACTAGACAAAATTCCTATAGTGAAAAATTGGGTGCCTTCTGCCGATAAAGATAGTAGTGCTACTGCAAGTACTACTCAATCAGAAAGTGATAGTGCTACAGTAGATAAATTAAAAAAAGAACTTGCTGCTTCCAAAGCAACTCAAGAAGAACAAGCAAAAGAAATTGAGACTCTTAAAAAGAATGCTACAACAAATACGAACGGAACATCGACAACACCGGCAACGACTGGAACCACACCAGCAACTACAGGCACGACAACGGGAACAACAGCTACAGGTACTACGAGTACAGGCACATCAACACTTAATGATTATCAAAAACAAGTTAAAAATGTTGCGAAAATATACTCTAATATGAGTTCTTCCAAAGCAGCAGCAATTTTGCAAAATATGACTACACCTCAACAAGTAGAAATATTAAATGCAATGAATGCGACAGACCAAGCAGGAATTTTGCAAAAAATGGATGCCAAAGTTGCTTCAGTGACTTCGCTAGCTTTGCAAAATGCTACAACAACAGTAGCTCCTACACCAGCTTCATCTACTACGAGTTCTAAATTAGATGATCAAGCATTGGCTCAAACATTTACAAGTATGCCAGCAGCTAGTGCAGCAGATTTATTATTGCAAACAGCTAAAGGTAGCCAGGCGAAAGTATTGAAAGTGTTAAACACAATGGATGACACTACAAGAGCAGGAATTCTTTCTGCGATGTCTACCAAAGATCCAGCAGCAACAGTGAAAATTATTAATCAGCTTATGGCAGGTAATTAATAATGATAAGAACAGTCGGAAGCATTTCCTATTGTATGGCTATAGGGCACAGTTGGGAAGTCTGTCTTATTAACCTTTTCCTTAAAGGAGGTGATAATAAATGAGTATGATACTTCAAAACTTATTAGGCAATGCAGGCGCAACGACGGCAACCAAAGCATCAGGTACGAATGCAGCTTCGGCTCCAGGATTTAATCAAGCTCTTGTGCAAGTAATGGGGACAAACGGTACACCAGCTAATCCATTAGCTCAAACAGCTTCTGGAATTATGGGTACAGCTGCTTCTTTATTAGAAACACTACAGGCGATGATTTCTGGTGGTCAGCAATCTACTGATGTTACAGGTGAGGGTACAGATGGAGAACAAGTTGAAAAAGTAGGTAAACTTCTAGATGACTTGTTAGACAAACTGCAAGATATGGACCAAGCGATTACAACGGATCCTGCTCTTGTTCAATCATTACAAGGTTGGTTAACACAAGTTCAACAAGTTTTATCTGGTTCTTCAGAACAGACTTCTTCTACAGAAGGAACAGAAGCACAAAATGTAACAGATGCTAACGTTTTGAATACAGGTCAGGAAGCGATGAACAATCTAGCGAAAAACCCGGAAACACTTCGCTTTGCAGTTGCAGATGCTGTGACACAAATTGTAGATACTTTACAAGCTGTTAAAAATGGTACACAAGCTGCTAATCCTGAACTTGAACAATTGCTAACAGGATTACAAACAATGTTGCAAAAAGCGAGTACTCAAACACCTGATGCAGTAACAACTTCTGTAAATAATCAAGGAGCTATTATCACAGCACCTAAAGATGAAGCCAAAGCTAATACAGCGGCACAGATCACAGTAGTGGATGAAACGAAAAAAGCTGCTGAACAAGGTGCAGTACAAAGCATTGTTCAAAATGCTGCGAAAGATGCAAGTGGAGATCAAGCTGCAACATCTGATCAATCAGACGAGCAACCTGAACCAGTAGTGATGACTGTAGGACAATTTGCAATGCGTGCTGAAGCTGCTCCAACCGCTAAAGTTGTAGTGCCAACTACTACAGTGAACATTCAGAACTTTCCAGATGAAATGAGTAAATTTATCGTTAACAAATTAGACGTTCAACAAGTTAAAGGAATGTCTGAAGCGACTATCTCTTTAAACCCGGAAAACTTGGGTCAAGTAGATGTCAAAATTACGATACAAAATGGTCAAGTGTTGGCTCAGTTTATTACTGAAAAGCATATGGCTAAAGATATGTTAGATCAGCAAATGTCTCAATTACGTTCAGCACTTCAATCTCAAGGGCTTCAAGTTGAAAAGCTAGAAGTTACACAAAGTTCTTCATTACAATCACAGATGTATAACGGCGGACAAGGATTTGGTTCTAGTGCAGGTCAACAACAATCCGGAAGACGTTCTAACGGAAGAGAAGAACAAAATGACGATGCAATCCTTGCTGTTGAGTTAAATGGTGAATTGAAAGAATGGCGCGAAGAAACAAAAGCAGCTACAGCATCAAGCACTATGAATTACGGTAGTACGTATGTAGCGAAAGCATAAACGAACGGAGGTGAATATAATTGGCAGATGCAATATCAACATCCAACATGTGGCCTAATTATTCAACAGGCAATGTACAAAAAGCAGCATCGACAAGTAAAAGTGAACTAGGTAAAGATCAATTTCTAACTATCTTAGTCGCTCAATTGAAAAACCAAGATCCAATGTCTCCTATGGAAAACACAGAATTTATCGGACAGATGGCTCAGTTCTCCTCACTAGAACAATTGATTAATATCGGTAAAAAAATTGATTCTGTAGGTTCATCTGTAGATAATTCACTCGGAGCTTCTTCACAATTGATCGGTAAAAAAATCACGTGGCCTGAAGAAAAAACCGATAGTGCAACAGGTGAAAAAACAACAACGTATCAATCCGGAGTTGTAGGATCAATCGTTCTCAAAGCTGGCGTGCAATATGCGCAGGTAGGAGAAAATGCGGTTCCGCTTAGTATCATTGCTATGGTAGAAGCAGCAAATGCAACGACTACACCAACCAAAACAGATACAACAACGCCTACACCAGCGACAACAACACCATCAGGCGTAACTGAGACACCAACAGCACCTGTAGAAACAACAACACCAGCTACAACAACTGAACCAGCAGCAACAACGCCTACTACAACTACCGAAGAAACAGCTACTCCATCTTCAGGAGAACAAGCAAGTACGCCTACAGAAGCAACACCGACAACACCAGAACCTGTAACGGATACAACAACACCGGCTAGTGAAGAAGGTTCATCATGAGTGGTCCTATCCAAGTAGGTCAGTTATATCCGACTAATCTCAATTCAGGTCTACTGGGACGTACTAAAAATGTAAACAACGAAAATTCAACATCTGACTTTCAAAATATTTTAGATAACAAATTACTAAAGTTCAGCAATCATGCTTCTAAACGATTAGAGCAGCGAGGAATAGAACTTAGTGCAGATCAGTTAAAAAGTGTAAATCAAGCAATAGATAAAGCCGCTGCCAAAGGTGCTAAAGAGTCACTGATACTCATGCAGAATAGCGTTGCTTTAATAGTGAATGTACCCAATCGGACCGTTGTTACCGCCATGGATGGCAAATCAATGAAAGACAACGTTTTTACTCAAATTGACAGTGCCGTAATTATTTGATTGCTGACTGGACCATCACTGGAAAGTCAGGAGACTGCCGACCGACTGAAGCAGTCTCAACCCACTAATTGAACATCCATAGGAGGAAACACAATGTTAAGATCTTTATATTCAGGAATTTCAGGTATGAAAGGCTTTCAAACAAAATTAGATGTTATTGGTAACAATATTGCCAATGTAAATACAGTAGGTTTCAAACAATCTCGCGTTATGTTCCAGGATATTTTGAGCCAAACAGTCAAAGGAACTTCGGCTCCTACAGATACAGCGGGTGGTGTAAATGCTCAACAAATCGGGTTGGGTTCATCTGTATCTTCTATCGATACTCTTCATTTAGCAGGTAGTGCACAGACAACAAACAACCCTACAGACTTACGTCTAGATGGTGATGGATTCTTCGCTGTTAAATTATCTGAAGATCAAGAAACTCCTTATTTAACGCGCGCAGGGGACTTTCACGTCGATGCTAACCGTAACCTTGTAACTTCTGATGGTGCTTATGTAGTAGATAGTGATGGCGCTCCTGTAGTCGTTGGAGAAGAAGCAACTTCATTCACTATTCAGCAAAATGGTCAATTATTGTATACATTGGCTGATGGTACAACAGCTACTGGGCAGACTTTGGGAGTTGCTAAAGTGACTAACCCTGAAGGTTTGGAAAAAATTGGAGGTAGCTTGTATCGTGTAACACCAAATGCGATCACTGATGGTGCAATCGAATTGACTACAGCTAATAATGCTGAAACAGGTACAGGTTCAATCGTAGCAGGTCAGCTTGAAATGTCTAACGTTGATTTGACAAGTGAATTTACAGAAATGATCGTAGCTCAACGTGGTTTCCAAGCGAACTCTCGTATTATTACAACGTCTGACTCTATTCTTGAAGAAATCGTTAACTTGAAACGATAATTAATTAAAGGTTCGAGAAGGATAGTGCTATCCTTCTCATCCTTTTGCTGTATAAGGACATTTTTTGAGGAGGGGCAAAATGATCCCTGTAACAAGATTGAATGGCTCACCGATGTGGCTTAACTCTCTATTGATCGAGATGATCGAAGAGACACCGGATACGTATGTCACATTAACTACAGGTAAGCGAATTATCGTTTTAGAAAAAGCAGATCAATTAAACAAGCTCATCCACAAATATAATAAAAGTATAGGTACACTGACAGGAACTATTAAAGTGCAGCATATGGAGGAATTATCATGAAGAAGTTACTACCTTGGATCGTTAGCGGGGTATTAGCAGTAGGATTAATCGGTGTGGTCGCATATTTCTTGATGGGGAATATGTTTGGAGAAAAAGAGCCAGTAAGTGCAGCGGCTGCTGCCGCAGCTGAAAAAGAAGCATTATCTAAAATGACTGCTTCTGAAATTGCTGATGTTTCTTCGACAATAGACGATATTAAAACGAACTTGGGTGATCCTTCATATGTAGTCAATATGAGTTTCTCATTCCAACTTCAAGATGCCAAAACAAAAGAAGCTTTTGAATTAATTAAAGACTTGAAAGTGAAGCCATTAATTATCAAAACACTTGCTGATACGAACCCAGATGCTTTGAACGGAGCAAAAGGAAAAGATGCTCTTAATGATAAGTTGCTTAAATTGATCAACAGTTCTCTTCCAGAAGACGGAGGTAAAGTCGTAGATATTGAGATTACTAATTTTATTGTGAGTGCGATTTAATCTTGGAATAAGATAGTTCTCATTATAAATAAACTAGCAAGGGGGGTGAGATTATGGTAGATGTATTATCCCAAAATGAGATAGATGCTCTTCTAGCAGCACTTTCTTCCGGTGAGATGGATGCAGAAGAACTAAAAAAAGAAGATACACAGAAAAAGGTTAGAGCATATGATTTTAAACGGGCTGTCCGTTTTTCGAAAGATCATATTCGAAGTTTGACAAGGATTCACGAAAACTTTGCCAGATATCTGACCACCTATTTTTCTGCTCAACTTCGTACTTTTGTTCAAATTAGCGTTGTACAGGTAGAACAGCTTCCTTACGATGAATTTATTCGTTCTATTCCTAAAATGACGATACTTAATATTTTTGAAGCTGAACCACTTGAAGGTAGAATGGTTATGGAAGTTCATCCTAATATTGCTTATGCGATGTTAGATCGCTTACTTGGTGGTGTAGGAAACGCTCCTTCAAAAATAAATGCGTTGACAGAAATTGAGACGACTATTATCGAAAGAGTGTTCAGCCGTACATTTGATAGTTTGCAAGAAGCGTGGAAAACCGTTATTGATCTTTCACCAAGAATGGAAGCACTAGAGACCAATCCTCAATTTATGCAGATTGTCTCACCCAATGAAACGATAGCCTTGATCTCACTAAGCACCAAAATCGGTGATACTACAGGAATGATCAACTTATGTATTCCTCACGTAGTCATTGAACCAATTATGACCAAACTATCTGCGCATCACTGGTTCGTTTCTCAGAAAAAAGAGCCTGCTCCTGAAGAGGTAGAAGCTCTACAACATCGTGTGAATCGTGCTACATTGCCTGTTATTGCTGAATTAGGAGAATCTAACTTATCTATTCAGGAGTTTATCGGGTTATCGATAGGCGATGTGATTTCTTTAAACAAACCGGTACATGATGCTTTATCGATCAAAATTGGTAACAAAGTTAAATTTATTGGTAGTCCGGGAACTGTAAAAGACCGGGTAGCTATACAGATTGATGAAATTGTGAGTGAAGGAGTGGAAGATTTTGACGAGTAAGGATTATTTGTCACAAGAAGAAATCGACGCTTTGCTAAAACAGTCTGCAAGCGATGATGATACTTCTTCGTCATCGTCTGTCAAAACGGTAGACGACTTTTTGACTCCTATGGAGCAGGATGCTCTTGGTGAGATTGGTAATATTACTTTTGGTAGTGCAGCGACAGCTTTATCTACACTACTTGGACAAAAAGTAGATATTACAACTCCTCAAGTAGGAATTATCACACGTCCTGAGTTTGAAAATGAATTTCCAAAACCACATGTTGCTGTTCATGTTGAATATGTAGATGGATTTCAAGGTATCAATTCATTAGTAATTCAAACAAGAGATGCACAGGTAATCGCTGATCTGATGTTAGGCGGCGAAGGAGATCCGAAAGACGAAGAATTAAATGAGATTCATATTAGTGCTGTTCAAGAAGCGATGAATCAGATGATGGGTTCTTCCGCAACTTCAATGTCTACTATTTTTAACCGCTTTGTTAATATTTCACCACCGGGAATTGATATCCTTGATGTAAGCAATGATCAAGGTGTAACCATGCTTCCTAATGATGAGACATTAATCAAAATCTCATTCCGACTTTTGATTGGTGATTTGATTGATTCTACAATCATGCAATTGTTGACAGTCAAATTTGCTAAATATATGGTAGATATATTAATTAATGGAGGTGTTGAAGAAACTGTAGCCGAACCAGAAGTTCCAGTCGCACCACCAGCACCTACGGCTGCCGTACCACCTCAACAGGCTCCACAGCAACCCGTTGCACCGCCTGCTATGCCACAACCTGGTATGCAACCGGATTATGGCCAACAGCCTCCATACGGAGCGCCTGAACAACCATATCCACCATACCCGCCGTATCCGCAGTATCCACCAGGGTACGCGATGCCGCCACAGCCTTATCCACCACAGGCTCCACAGCATTACGGTGGTATGGCTGGACGAGAGGTTAATGTTCAACCAGTTCAATTTGCAAACTTCCAATCACCATCAGTAACAAACATGGATGAAAATAATTTGAACTTATTGATGGACATACCGCTCAAAGTAACCGTAGAATTAGGTAGAACCCAAAAGCAGATTAAAGATATCCTCGAATTGTCTCAGGGCGCAATTATTGAACTAGACAAATTGGCAGGTGAACCAGTAGACATCCTTGTAAATAACAAACTGATCGCCAAAGGCGAAGTTGTTGTTATTGATGAAAACTTTGGTGTTCGTGTTACGGATATCATCAGCCAATGGGACCGCATTCAAAAAATACAATAATGATCATTTAGGGAGGATTTTAAATCAATGGCAAACCGAATTCTTATCGTGGACGATGCAGCTTTTATGAGAATGATGATTCGAGACATTTTGAGTAAAAACGGATATGAAGTAGTGGGGGAAGCACAAGATGGCTCACAAGCTATCGAGAAATTTAAAGAATTGCGTCCTGATTTAATTACTATGGATATCACAATGCCTGAAATGGATGGTATCGCTGCTCTTAAAGAAATTAAAAAGCTAGATGCAGCTGCAAAAGTAATTATGTGTTCTGCGATGGGGCAACAAGCAATGGTTATTGATGCTATTCAAGCAGGAGCTAAAGATTTTATTGTTAAACCCTTCCAGGCTGACCGCGTTATCGAAGCTATTAGCAAAACGCTTGGCGTGTAGGAGATTATTCCCATGTCAGGTGAAACAGCCACAATGGGAGGAACAGGCGATTATTTCCTAAGCATAGTCTGGGTTATAATCGTCTTGGCTGTAATTATAGCGCTCATTATTTTATTGCTTAAATTTCTTGGTCGCAAAAGTCAAACCTGGTTATCACGTCGTGCAATACGCACAATCGGCGGGGTAGCAATGGGACCAAATAAATCATTACAAGTTATTGAAATTGGTAGCAGTATATATTTAGTTGGCGTTGGAGATGATATTACGTTAGTAGATAAAATCTCTGATCCAGAAGAAGCTATGCTGATTATCAATTCATTTCAGACAGAAGCGGTGGAGCAGAAAAATATTCTTTCTCCACTGATCTCCAAAATCAGTGAAAGATTTCGTCCAAAATCGGATGTACAAGAAGAGGAGTTAGGCGAAACAGAAGCTTTTCAAGAAGTATTTGAAAGCAAGCTACGTCAAATTCCAAATCGCAAACAGAAGATGGAAGAGCTGATGAAGGAGGAAAACTCTACAGATCGGTCGAGGGATTCATGAAAAAAAAGCTGATTATAACGCTCGTACTGCTTTTTATCGTTAGTCTGACATCTGTAAGTTCAGCATTTGCCACTGCCGATCCGATACCTAATATTGATATTCAGATCGGCAATGATAGTGGCTCAGGAGATGCAGCACCAGCAACTAGCTCGTTATCTATCCTGTTGCTGCTTACCATTATCAGTGTTGCGCCAGCATTTTTGGTCTTAATGACCAGTTTTACACGTATTGTTATCGTGCTCAGCTTTGTCCGGACGTCGCTCGGGACTAACCAGATGCCTCCTAACCAGGTATTGGTGGGGCTGGCTTTATTTTTAACTATTTTTATAATGTCGCCGGTATTATCAACAATGAATCAAACAGCACTTCAACCTTATTTAAAAGGTAGCATCACACAGACAGAAGCTTTGAAAGCTGCTGAAATACCGATTAAAGAATTTATGTTCAAACATACACGTGAGAAAGATTTACTTCTTTTCCTCAATTACACTGGTGCAGAAAAACCTAGCAATATTCAAGATATTCCGCTTACGGTTATGGTGCCTTCTTACGCAATCAGTGAATTGAAAACAGCTTTTCAAATGGGCTTTATGATTTTCATACCGTTTCTAGTTATTGATATTGTAGTAGCCAGTGTACTGATGGCTATGGGTATGATGATGCTACCGCCGATTATGATCTCATTACCGTTTAAAATTTTACTGTTCGTTCTCGTAGACGGATGGTATTTGGTCGTTAAGTCCCTCTTACTCAGCTTCAATTAGCGAAGTTAGAGATGTTCCTAATTAAGGGAGGTTAATCATGAGTTCGGAGTTTATCATCGGTATGGCGGGACAGGCAGTGTATACAGTACTCAAAGTCAGCGCACCGATGCTTGTACTTGGACTTGTAGTCGGTCTATTAGTAAGTATTTTTCAGGCGACTACGCAAATTCAGGAGCAAACGCTTGCCTTTGTACCTAAAATCGTGGCTGTTATGCTTGCACTTCTGCTATTCGGTCCATGGATACTGAGTGTTTTAGTAGATTACACGTATAATATTCTCGACAATTTATACAAATATGTCGGTTAGGCTGATTGCTTATGGAGATGTTACAGCAAAGTTTTCCTGTTTTTTTGCTTGTTTTTTGTCGAATGATTGCTTTTTTTGTAGTTTCACCCGTCTTTTCATCAAAAGGGGTTCCAAATACGTTTAAAGTAGGCATTGCATTTTTTATCTCGCTTCTGATTTATCTGATCAAAAGCACAACGGTAACGGTATCCGAAAGCCCTGAAATTTATATTCTGCTCGTGATGAGAGAAGTTATGATTGGCTTGATGCTTGGATATGTAGCATATTTAATGTTTACTGTTATACAAATGGCTGGTGCGTTTATTGATATTCAAACAGGTTTTGGTATCGCTAGCGTACTTGATCCATTAACAGGTGCTTCTTCACCTCTATTCGGTAATCTGAAATATATGATTGCAATGCTTTTATTTTTGAGCATGAATGGTCATCATTATTTAATTCAGTCGGTACTTTATAGTTATGACTGGATTCCAATTGATTCTGAAATTATGAGTAAGATGATGGACGGCTCGATGAGTGAGTTTTTGATACGAACATTTAGCAATTCGTTTTTAATTGCTTTTCAAATGGCTGCTCCGATTGTAGTAGCAATGTTTTTAACAGACGTAGGACTTGGATTTCTTGCACGTAGTGCACCGCAATTTAACATTTTTGTTATCGGTGTACCTGTAAAGATTATTCTTGGGCTCTTTATGTTAATGCTGTTAACTCCAAGCTTTGGATATCTGTTTGAACATTTGTTTGGTCAATTATTTCAAGCAATGCAATCGTTCTTAAAAGTAGTAGGTAACAGACCACAATAAACTTCGTTTGGAAGGAGGTTGTGAATTGGCATTCAGATTACGGATCAATCTGCAATTATTTTCTGGAGAAAAAACAGAAGAAGCAACATCTCAGAAAAAGCAAGAAACTCGTAAAAAAGGTCAAGTTGCCAAAAGTATGGATATACCTGGTTCTGCTGTATTGCTAGGTGGATTATTTTCTTTGATGATGTTTAGCAGTTTTTTTATGAAACGAATTGAATGGCTATTCACAGATTCTTTTCTACATCGTTTATCTACAGATGTTACCGTTGCTAATATTATGCAGATGCTAGGTCAATATGCGATACAAATTATGTTATTAGTATCACCGGTATTTGGTGTAGTCGTGGTACTTGCTCTGGTTGCCAACTATGCACAGGTTGGATTTTTGTTAGTTGGAGAACCTATACAGCCTAAATTCAGCAAGCTTGATCCTATTAAAGGGTTTAAAAATATTGCTTCTATGCGCTCGGTTGTTGAGTTTTTAAAATCAATATTAAAACTTTCAGTAATAGGATATTTAGTCTATCAGACGTTATCCGGCGCTTCTCATGAATTATCCAAAACAGCATTTATGTCTGTAGAAGCGATTCTTCATTACACAGCTGGATTAACAATGAACTTGGGAATCAAAGTAGGGGTGGCTTTACTGATACTTGCTATTTTTGATTATATGTATCAAAGATATGAGCACAATAAAGGTATACGGATGTCCAAACAAGATATTAAAGATGAATATAAAAAAGTGGAAGGGGATCCGTTGATAAAAGGGAAAATTCGCGAAAGACAACGCCGAATGGCGATGCAGCGAATGATGCAGGACGTTCCCAATGCTGACGTTATTATCACTAACCCGACTCACTTTGCAGTAGCTTTAAAATATGACAATGGTCAGATGGCTGCACCGCAAGTGATCGCAAAAGGACAAGATTACGTCGCCCTGCGAATAAGAGAACTAGCTAAACAACATGGAGTTGTCGTGATGGAGAACAAACCGCTTGCAAGAGCGTTGTTTGCTCGATCAGAAATTGGAGATTCTATTCCTGGAGATCTGTTTCAAGCGGTAGCAGAAGTTCTTGCTTATGTGTACAAGATGAAAGGCAAAACAAAGTAAACCAGGGGATCGGAGGGCTGGATAGCATTGAAAACTAAAGATTTGGTTGTGCTTGCGGGTGTCATAGGAATTGTTATGATGATGATTCTTCCGATCCCGACATGGCTACTCGATATATTGCTAATTATAAATATTTCCCTGGCAATGATTATTCTTCTAATTGCAATGAATACGAAAGAAGCATTAGAATTTTCTATTTTCCCAGCTATGTTGCTAATCACTACATTATTCCGGCTGGCTTTGAATATATCTACAACAAAATTGATTTTGGGACAAGGGGATGCGGGTTCAGTTGTTGCTACATTTGGTAGCTGGATCGCTGGTGGACAAATCGCTATTGGATTTGTAGTTTTCCTTATTCTTGTGGTTGTACAATTTATCGTTATTACCAAAGGTTCGGAACGGGTAGCAGAAGTTGGAGCCCGTTTTACACTCGATGCTATGCCTGGTAAGCAGATGAGTATTGATGCTGATTTGAACGCAGGTCTTATCAATGAACATCAAGCGAGAGAACGTCGTAGCAAAATCGAACGTGAAGCCGATTTCTACGGAGCTATGGATGGTGCGAGTAAATTTGTTAAAGGGGATGCTATTGCGAGTATTATCATCCTCTTAATTAATCTAATTGGTGGATTTATTATCGGGATGACTGTTCACGGAATGGCATTCGCTGATGCACTTTCAACGTATTCTGTTTTAACAATTGGTGATGGTCTCGTGAGCCAGATTCCAGCATTGCTTATTTCCACAGCTGCTGGTCTGATTGTAACCCGTGCTTCTTCTGAGGGTAACTTAGCAGATGATATCACTTCACAACTATTCTCATATCCCAAATTGTTATATATCGTAGCAGGCGTAATTACACTGTTAGGTATTTTTACACCGATTCACTTTATTACAACATTCCCTCTAGCTATTCTGTTAGTATTTGCTGCTCGGAAGATGCAGTCGAATCTGGATCAAAAAGTGGTCGAAGCAGAACAGCAACAAGAAGAACAGCAGATTGAAGAAGTACGTAGTCCAGAAAGTGTTATCAATTTATTGCAGATTGATCCAATCGAATTTGAATTTGGATATGGTTTGATTCCTCTTGCAGATACGCAACAGGGCGGAGATTTATTAGACCGTATTATTATGATTCGTCGTCAATGTGCGCTAGAACTAGGTCTTGTGGTACCTGTTATCCGTATTCGGGATAATATTCAATTAAAACCGAACGAATATGTCATCAAAATTAAAGGAAATGTTGTAGGTGGTGGTGAATTACTACTAAATCACTATCTCGCTATGAGTCCTGGGTTTGATGATGATTCGATTACGGGTATAGAGACTTTAGAACCAGCTTTTGGATTGCCTGCATTATGGATAGATGAATTAACAAAAGAACGCGCTGAGTTATCAGGGTATACCGTTGTTGATCCACCTTCTGTAGTAGCTACGCATTTAACAGAATTAATCAAAAAACATTGTCACGAATTACTGGGTCGTCAAGAAACAAGAGCGCTTATCGACAACTTACGTGAGAACTATCCTGTACTTGTAGATGACTTGATTCCTTCTGTGTTAGCAGTAGGGGATGTGCAAAAAGTATTCGTTAAATTGCTAAGAGAAAAAATTTCTATTCGGGATATGGTTACAATATTCGAGACACTTGCCGATTATGGAACATATACCAAAGATCCAGATGTATTAACTGAATATGTACGTCAAGCTCTATCCCGACAAATTACGCAGCAATTTACAAGCCAGGGTGAAACACTACGTGTGATTACAGTAGGACCTAATCTGGAGAAAAAGATTGCCGAAAGTGTACAGCAATCTGAACAAGGAAGTTATCTGGCACTTGATCCGGTATCGACTCAATCGATGTATCAGAAGATGAACGAACAAGTAAATCGACTGTTACAAATGGGACAACAACCGATCGTTTTGACTTCGCCAGCTATACGCATGTATCTGCGTCAAGTGATTGAACGCACGATGCAGGATATTCCGGTTCTTTCTTACAGTGAACTTGAACCTAACGTTGAAATTCAAAGTGTCGGGGTGGTGAACTTATGAGGGTAAAACGATATATCGTTGATACAATGCCCGATGCGATGTTAAAAATTCGAACTGATCTTGGTAGCGATGCTGTAATTTTAAGTACAAAAGAGCTAAAAACCGGTGGTTTTCTAGGAATGTTTCAGAAGAAAAAGATTGAAGTCATTGCCGCAGTAGAAAAAGAGCAAGCTTCTGAACCAGTCAAAGCGCAGCCAGAAACGATTATTCCGGCTGCCTCTGCTGTACCTAAACGTGTAGTACCGGATGCCTATCGCAAATCAAGCGAAGCTTTTGCTGAATCGATGCGCCAAGCACTTGCTGGAGAACCAACCCAGTCAGCAGAAGGTAACTCGGTAGCTTCTTCAGCACCAGCTCCATCATTTAATCCATCGGTACCGGAGATTCCGCAACCAACTTTACAGCATATTCCTTTAGTACCTGAGGAACCTGTACATCGCGTCTCAGAATATAATGGGTCAGCAGATGGTCTTCAACAAGAGAAGTTGTTTGAAGAATTGCGTGAAATGAAAAAAATGATGGCTGAATTGAGCCGCGAAAAAGAAATGGCAGCATTACCTGAATCATTAATCGAAATCGCAGATCGTTTAAAGAAACAAGGCATTCAACAAGAACTGCTAGATACGTGGTTAAGCGAAGCGATGGGGCAATTTCCAGCGCCTGAATTAATTACTACCGTAGATGCCAAAGCAGCAATGAAATTTCAGATCGAACAGTTTACGCAATCACGCATCGGTGGAGGCATCAACACTTCTACCAAAATTGTATACGTCGCAGGTCCTACGGGAGTAGGTAAGACGACTACAATTGCAAAGTTGGCTGCTGAACAGTTATTCAAATATAAACGTAAAGTAGGTTTTATTACTTCGGATACATATCGTATCTCGGCAGTAGAGCAGCTTAGAACCTATGCTTCTATTTTGGGGGTTCCTTTAGAAGTGGTTCAATCTCCCGGAGATTTGCAGCGCTCACTACAACGTTTAGCTGAATGTGATCTGATTCTAATGGATACGGCAGGACGTAACTACCGCAACGAATTACTTGTTTCTGAATTACAAAGTTTGTTGGCTCCTTTGGAAAATAGTGAGACGTATCTAGTGTTATCGTTTACTTCCAAAACGGAAGATATGAGAACGATCACAGAACATTTCAGCAAATACCCATTGGACAAAGTGATCTTCACCAAAGCAGATGAAACAGGAAGCTATGGTGCATTATTCAATCTTCTTCAGGAATATCCATTACGACTATCGTATATGACCAATGGACAAAATGTACCTGATGATCTGTTGATGCCAAGTCCAGATTTTCTCGCTAATCTATTACTTGGAGAGATATTGCCATGATGGATCAAGCCCAATCATTAAGAAATTTGATGTCGTCTAAAACGGTACAACCTCCTCAAACAGAACCACGCAGTGCGAAGTTTATTACAATCACTAGCGGTAAAGGTGGAGTAGGAAAATCGAATTTCACGCTTAATTTTGCGCTTGCACTTCAGCGACTAGGGCGGAAAGTACTGGTATTTGATGCCGATATTGGAATGGCGAATATCGATGTACTGATGGGTGTGCGATCTAAATTCAATTTATCTCATCTGCTTAGCGGAGAGAAACAGATCAACGAGATTATTGAAAAGGGAGCAGGATCATTACCTTATATTGCAGGTGGGTCCGGACTGTCTTCATTGTTCTCTTTATCTGATAAAGATTTGATCTATTTTACAGATCAGATTCAGAAAGTCGCCACAGACATGGATTACATTTTGTTTGACACTGGCGCAGGTTTATCAAAAGAAACACTACAATTTATTATGTCAGCTGACGAATGTATAGTAGTGACTACTCCAGAACCAACTTCGATTACAGATGCTTATGCTTTGATTAAAGTGGTGCATGGTATGGAAGAAGATGTGTCTTTCAAACTAGTAGTAAACCGGGCTGAAAATGAAAAAGAAGCCGTACAAACATCAGACAAAATTAGATTGGTTACTAGCCGCTTTCTGAACTTGGAAATTCCGCTTTTGGGATTTGTAAGTGACGATTCTCATGTTAGTCAATCCGTAAAAAAACAAGTTCCTTTTTCAATTTACTCTCCAGGATGTCTTGCTTCTAAAGACATTCAACAGTTGGCTCAACGCTACATGGTTGCACCAAATGCAAGTTCAGAAGGAACCTTAACAGGAATCAAAGGATTTATGCAAAAATGGCTCAAACGGACTAAATGATTCTGTAGGGAACAGAGGTGCTGATAATGGCAACTTATAAAATATTAGTTGTTGACGATTCTCCTTTTATGAGAAAAATCATTTCAGATTTAATTGAGACAGATCCTCTGTTTCAAGTAATAGATACTGCAAATAACGGGCGTGAAGCTGCTAAAAAAGTAGTCGAACTTAAACCCGATGTTGTTACAATGGATGTAGAAATGCCAGAAATGAATGGTCTGGAAGCACTAAAAATTATAATGTCTCAGCGTCCTCTGCCGATAATTATGTTATCAGGCATTAATGAACAGGGTATGCGAGAAACAATTATGGCGTTGGAGAACGGAGCTTTTGACTTTATCCGTAAGCCTTCGGTTAGTAATTCGCAAGATATCGAAGAAGTTGGGCAACAATTACGCAGACAACTTCATACCGCTGTTCATGCACTGGAAAGAAACCGCAAACGGGCTGAACAAAAAAACATGGCGGCTGACGTTGCTCCGTCGCCATATCTGCAAGACAGTCAAGAGCTGCGCGAAGAAGGTCAACAACCTTCCACAGAGCCTCAGGCAGCACCTTCTGAGAAAAAACTATTAAAACGCGACGCTGACAAACGTCTGGATCAAGGTCGTCCAGAACGCTTTCAGGTCAAACCGGCACCACAGACTCCAAACACAAATGTACGTCCTTCACGTCCAGAAGTATCAACAGATAAAGCAGCGCAAGATAAACGTTCAGTAGCTCCTAAGCCCGCTGATACACGTCCTGTGTCCAAGCCATCTTTTGTTACTGGAACTCCGGCTAAAAAGCAACCGGAACTTCCAACTAAACCTGTGCGCGAAGAAGAACCAAAACGAACAAAACCGGTTATTACTCCGCCGGTAGCACCTGTTTTCAAAAAAGAAATCGAAAAACCAGTAGCACCTTCTTCACCACCAACGGCTACGCCTGCGTTAAATCGCCCAGCAGCCGTTGAACGTAACACAGCTCCTTGGCGTCAACTGGTAGCAGTTGGATGCTCTACCGGCGGTCCTAGGGCGCTTAAAAGCTTACTAGAAAATATTCCGGCTAACTTCCCAGCTCCGATTGTGATTGTTCAGCATATGCCGCCGAATTTTACACGATCTCTGGCACAGCGTTTGAACAGTTTAAGTCGTATTACTGTGGTTGAAGCAGAACAGGGAATGGTTCTTCAAGCAGGTACAGCTTATATTGCTCCTGGTGGCTATCATATGATAGTCACTCGTAGCCAAGGAAGTTACCGAATACAGCTTTCTCAAGAACCACCACGCAATGGACATCGCCCTTCAGTGGATACGCTTTTTGCCTCTATCCAACCTTTTACCGATCTACAGCGTCATGCTGTACTAATGACCGGTATGGGAAGCGATGGCGCAAGAGAAATGAAAAATTTATATGATAGCGGTATAAACTCTACCATCGCAGAAAACGAAGATACCTGTGTAGTGTACGGAATGCCGCGGTCGGCTGTAGAGCTCGGATGTGTAAATCATCTGCTCCCACTGCCAGAAATTGCGCCTAAACTTATACAAATCGTTAAATAGTTTACAACAAGCTATATGCTATCTTATGGAGGAGGTGTCTCACGGTGGACATGAATCAATATTTAAACATGTTTATTGATGAGTCGAACGATCATCTACAATCGTTGAATGAAAAAATGCTGGAATTGGAAAGCAGCCCGGCTGACCTTGGGATTGTCCAAGTTATTTTCCGTTCAGCACATACGCTTAAAGGTATGGCTGCAACAATGGGATTTGAAGATTTAGCAGCATTGACGCACCAAATGGAAAATGTACTTGATTTGGTACGTAATGAAAAATTAGCCATGCAAGAATTTATTTTCGATACATTATTTAAAAGTCTAGATGCTTTGGAATCCATGGTTCAAGACATTACGCAGGGTGGAGAAGGTAAAGCAGATGTAACAGCGATCGTGGAATCTCTGCAAGCGATTGTACGCGGAGAAATGACACCTGCTGCACCGGCAGCAACTGTAACTGCTACGCCAACACCGTCTGCTGTAACTGCTGATGCTGAAGTTGTTCAAGAGAGCAAAGGAATCCAATTGGATGAGTTCCAGCAATCTGTTATTGAACAATCGATGTCTGAAGGTCATCAAGCACTTTACGTTGAAGTTTTTATTCGTGAAGATTGTCAATTAAAAGCGGTTCGCGCATACATGGTATTCGATATGTTAGAGCGTTTCGGTGAAGTCATCAAATCCGAACCGTCTACACAAGATATCGAACAAGACAAATTCGATCGTAGCTTCTCACTGTATTACATTACGCAAAAAGATCAAGATGAACTTAAAACGATGATTTTAGGCGTATCTGAGATTGAGAATGTAACGATGACACGTTTGGATGCAGAATCTTTGAAAGAAATGTCTGCTCCAGCAAATCAATCATCTCCAATTGCTGCTGAAACAGTATCTTTAGAAGCTACACCTTCCACTTCAGCTCCTGTAGTAGAAGATAAAGCAGTAGTAGCACCACCACAAGCAAAAGCAGCTGCGAAATCTCCAGTTGCTGCTCCATCTCGCACGATTCGCGTAGATATCGATCGCTTAGATGTTCTTATGAACTTATTCAGCGAATTGCTAATTGACCGTGTACGTTTAGAGCAATTGGCTAGTGAAGTGAAAGTACCTGCATTAACAGATGCTGTCGAGCATATGGGACGTGTAAGTAGTGATTTGCAAAATATCGTACTGAAATTGAGAATGGTTCCGGTAGACACAGTGTTTAACCGTTTCCCTCGTATGGTACGTGATTTGGCCAAATCATTAGACAAAAAACTAGACTTGATTATCACAGGTGCTGAAACCGAGCTAGACCGCACAGTTATCGACGAAATCGGTGATCCACTGGTGCATTTATTGCGTAACTCAGTTGACCATGGTGTTGAGCCAATTGCAGATCGTATTGCAGCAGGTAAAGACGAGACCGGTGTAGTCAAACTAAGCGCATTCCATAGTGGTAATCATGTATTTATCGAAATTGAAGATGATGGACGTGGAATTTACCGCGATAAGATTCTTCAAAGCGCAATTAAAAAAGGTGTTGTGACTCAAGAGCAATCGGTCACAATGAAAGATGAAGAAGTATACCAACTTCTTTTTGCACCAGGATTCAGTACAGCAGAAGTTATCTCTGATATTTCTGGACGCGGTGTAGGTCTAGACGTGGTTAAATCCAAAATTTCATCACTTGGTGGACATGTAACGGTATACTCCACACCAGGTAAAGGAACCAAGTTCTCTGTACAACTACCACTCACATTGTCCATTATTTCAGCAATGTTGATCCGCGTAGGTTCGGAGAAATATGCGATTCCATTAACTTCGATTGTGGAAACAGGCATTATCAAATCCAAACAGGTACGTGATTTGCATGGTAGTCAATTAATTCCTTATCGTGAAACGCATATTCCGTTACTTTCACTAAGTCGTGTATTCGAAGTTCCAGACTTTGATGAGCGTGAAGAGGAAGAAACAGAGATTGTTGTAATCCGTAAAGGTGACAAACTAGCAGCACTAGCTGTTGAGAACTTCATTGGTCAAAACGAAATCGTTCTGAAAAGCTTGGGCAAATATCTTCCAGATATTCAAGGCGTTTCAGGAGCAACGATTCTTGGAGACGGCCAAGTGGCTTTGATTATTGATCCGAATGCATTTATCAAGTGATGTAGTTTATAACAAGGAGGATTTACCATGGCAGAAGATATAAAAGTTATTGTTTTCAAACTTGCAAAAGAAGAATACGGTATTGAAGTAGATAAAGTACAAACGATTGAGCGTATGTTACCTATTACGCGTGTACCTAAAACATTTGATTTTGTAAAAGGTGTTATTAATTTACGTGGTGTGGTTATTCCAGTTATCGATCTTCGTGGTCGTTTTAACCTTCCAGAAAATGAATATAACGATCAAACACGTATTATCATCGTAGAGGTAGATACAACACAAGTTGGATTTATTGTAGATTCAGCTAACGATGTAGTAGATTTAGATCGCGGACGTATTGAGAAACCGCCAGAAGTTGTAGGCGGAGTGAAAGCAAGATATCTTGATGGAGTTGCTAAGCTGGACGAAGAACGGCTGCTGATTATGCTTAACCTTGCTGAAGTCTTGAACCGAAGCGAAGTCAGTCAACTAGAAAATATCGAGGATTAAGCTTATGAACCTTTTTGGTAATCTTGAAGGGTTCAAAATGGATGTTCTAAAAGAAGTGGGAAATATAGGGGCAGGCAATGCAGCCACTGCCCTTTCCCAGCTTTTAGATAAACCGATTGATATGGCAGTACCGAAAGTTCAAATTCTACCTTTTGAAAAAATCGCTGATAAAGTTGGCGGACCTGAACAAATCGTTCTTGCTGTTTTCTTTCGTGTAGAAGGTGAAGCGCCGGGCAATTTGTTTTTTATTCTAACTCCTGAAGCAGGTAAAGGATTGCTTCATCGTTTAGCAGGGATTGAAGCCAGCGACGAAGAATTTTTTAATGAGATGGAACAATCTGCACTTTCAGAAATTGGAAATATTTTAGCAGGTTCGTATTTATCTTCATTAGCAGACTTTACCAAACTTTCAATGACACCTACAGTGCCTGGACTGGCAATGGATATGGCAGGTGCAATTTTGAACTACGGTCTGATCCAATTCGGAGAAATGGGTGACGATGCGTTGTTGATCGATACTACATTTTTAGAAGGAAAAGAAGAAGTGGAAGGGCAGTTTTTCTTGATTCCGGACCCTGAATCTTTTGATAAAATTTTCAAATCATTAGGAGTTCCATTAACTGATGATTGAAGAGCAAAACATTGTTAAAGTGGGTATGGCGGATTTAAACGTCGTGAAAACATCCGGAATTATTCGAACGACGGGACTTGGTTCTTGTGTGGGCCTAACGCTATATGACAAAAACATTCAACTTGCAGGGATGGCTCATGTGATGCTTCCTTCATCGGATATTGCTAGAGACGGACAATTGAATATAGCAAAATACGCAGATACTGCACTTCCAGAATTAGTTCGCAAAATGACTGAGCTTGGCGCTTCACGCTCACGATTGGTTGCCAAAATGGCTGGTGGTGCTCAAATGTTTAATTTTTCTAGTGGTGGTGATCACATGCGAATTGGTCCTCGTAATGTGGAAGCATGTAAATTGTTTTTAGAAGAGTACAAAATTCCATTGTTAGCAGAGGACACTGGCGCTAATTACGGACGAACCATAGAGATGGATTGTATTTCTGGGATTTTGTTCATAAGAAGTGTACAAATGGGTAAGAAGGAATTATAGCCTATGGTAGGGAATATTAAAATTAATCTCTGGTTAGGCTTTATCGGTTTTTTGATTACTTTTTTTGCTTCTATCGAAAACAATTTATGGACCACGAGTTTATTTAGAGGGGTTTTAGGATTCGCATTATGGTTTTTCTTGGCATTCGTGTTGCGCTTTGTTTTAGGGATTCTAGCCAATCCTGCAAGCGCAACATCGAATAAGCCTTCTAGCCCTACTTCTTCGGGAAATGAATCAACTTCTGTTTCCGCAGATGATCCAAATAGAGGCAGCCAATTTGATGTAGTCACACCTGATCAAGATCAGGAATTAAGTGACTTACTAACACCGAAACCAACAGACACAGTGGAAAAGGATAGCTTTGCTCCTCTTAATCCACCCAAACTGGTTTCAACCAAGCAACAAGATCCGGAGGAAATGGCGAAGGCTGTTCGTCACCTGACACAAAAGTAAGGAGGGTGAAAGCAATTGAGCGAGCAAAAAGCAACCCATCTAAATCATTCAGAGTTGTGGGTACAGTGGAAGGAGTATGGAAACGTCGAAGCCAAGAAGAAGCTAATTGAAAACTACTATGGCACCGTTGAATATGTTTCCAGCCGCCTTGCAATTGGATTACCCAAAAATGTCTCTAAAGATGATCTGATGAGTAATGGAGTTATGGGTTTAATTGATGCAATTGAAAAGTTTGATTATAAACGTGGACTTCAATTTGAAACATATGCTTCTTGGAGAGTACGTGGTGCGATATTGGATGGTCTTCGTCAAGGAGATTGGGTTCCAAGATCGGTACGCGAGAAAGCACGCAAAATTGAAGACGCCTATCAGCAATTGGAACAAAAATATCTACGTTCTGTATCGGATGCAGAAATTAGTAACTATTTGGATATTACAGAAAAAGACTTTCAAAATATGCTTCAAGATGTAGCGGTTATGACGATTACTTCATTGGAAGATCCTATTCGTGAAGAAGAGTCTGAAACAAGAATGTCTTTGATCGTAGATGAGAAAGCCAAAAATCCAGATCGTACTGTAAACGATTTTGTACTTAAAGAATCGCTTATGAAAGGTATTGAAAAGCTTACCGATAAAGAGAGAACGGTTGTATCACTACTTTATTATGAAGACCTATCACTCAGTGAGATTGCTGAAGTCATGTCATTATCACCATCACGAATCTCTCAACTTCATTCCAAAGCTATTCTACGATTACGTGGAGCACTGGATAAGCAAAAAGGTCTATTAATGCAAGACATGTGAGACGCCGCTACTTGTATGAAAGGGTGAATTAGGCGTGACCTCTCAATTAGCAATAGACCCGTATTTAAAAGTTATTTTTTCTGATGATAAATCTGTCGCCTATCTTGAATTTACTAAGTTTGATCAAGAATTTGAATGCACAGCCGAACAACTGGAGGGATTTTTGCGTACGCAAGGCTTGAGTAATGGAATTGATTCAATCATCTTACAACAAATTTCTAGCAATCCTGAAGCTTATACTTTGGACAAAGTGATCGTTGCTCAAGGACAAAAGCCAGTGAATGGAATAGATGGAAGAATTGAATATACCGTATCATTTGATGATGTTGGTAGAAGACCACTCGAAACTCAAGATGGTAAAGTAGACTACAAAGAATTAGTACAACTGAACAATGTTCGTAAAGGACAAATGATCGGTAAAAAAATCGATCCTTTACCAGGGCAAGATGGAATATCTGTTACAGGAGAACCTATTCCTTACAAAGCAGGTAAAGAAGCTCGATTTAAAGTAGGTAAAAATATTGTATTAAATCCTGAACATACCGTCATATATGCTGCTTTGGATGGTATGATATCTTTAACCGAAAAAAGTAAAATTAATGTGTTTCCTGTGTATGAAGTGAATGGAGATATAGATTACCATACAGGCAATATCGACTTTGTAGGAACGGTCGTTATTCGTGGTAATGTGTTATCTAATTTTCGCGTTAAAGCATCTGGAGATATTAGAATTGTTGGCGGTGTAGAAGGCGCAGAGCTAGAAGCTGGTGGTTCAATTGAAATCACAGGCGGAGTGATCGGTTATCATAAAGGTCTGGTCAAAGCAGCTGTCAATGTCAAAAGTTCATTTATCCAGGATGGAAATGTAGAAGCTGGTGAAGCGGTAATTGTTTCTCAAAGTATTATGCATTCTAACGTGCGTGCTGGTAAAAGTATTTTCTGTAATGGACCTAAAGGGTTAATTGTAGGTGGACAATTACAAGCAGGTGAAACAGTTGTTGCGCGAACCATTGGTAATACGAGCTTTACAGTAACAGATATTGAAGTAGGCGTATTGCCTGAACTACGCAATCAATTAGGTGTGTTGCGCAAAGAATTAAAAACGCATGTAGAAAATTTGGAAAAAACAGAAAAAGCACTTCATTTACTCGATCAGCTTGCTTCTGCTGGACAACTAGGTTCAGACAAATTGGCTTTGCGTATTAAATTATCGGCGACTAAAAAAAGCCAACTGCGTGAACATGATGAAATTAAAGAAAGTATTTGGGAAATTGAAAGAACACTTGAAGAATCAGCAAAAGCCAAAGTTGAAGTGATTCATACGATTTTTGGCGGTTCCAAAGTTGTGATCGGTCGATATACCAAATATATTAAGGATACCTCTGAACGTGTTAGCTTCACATATGATGATGGTGATATTGTGATGGTTTCCAACCATTAATTGACCATAAGGTGGGGTGTTTGAAATGAGTATGCGAAATATTGAATTGCAAATTGCTATTCCTAGAACCAGTGAAGTGAGTAAAATTCAACAAGCGCACTTGTTGCGTCCAGCGATTGATCAGACTTTACTGGCCGAGCAAATAAATGAGCATACAGAGCGTATGCGTAACCGTAGTGGAGAAGTAAGCGAGTCGTCATCCAACTTTATTCATGATGGAGAAGCTGGAGAACATCATCATACGGCGAGCGAGCATCAATCAGACGAACACCCTACTCCTGAAGCTACGCCAGCGGAACATCCTTACAAAGGCAAGAATATCGATTTGTCTTTCTAAAAATGTAAACCACATAAAAAGTGAGTTGAATGAATTTGCCAGGATGGATATATATTGTTCTGATCGGGGCAGTCGCGATTGTATATGGATTTTTGTTACCCAAAGCTCGTAATGTGGCAGCTACCGCTCAGTCTATGGCTACTGTGGATAAAGTAGAGGATACATTGGAACATTATATGGCCGAGATCGAGAAAGAGAACGAAGAGATTATTGATCTAGTCTCCAAAATCAAACAAGAGTCTACAGCGAAGCAATTAGCGCTGCAAGAGCAGTTAACCGAAATGAGACAACGTTTGATACAGTTAGAACAAAAGCCAGATCCTGTTATAATGCAACCTGTTGCTCAGCCGATACCTCCTACGCAGAACCCTTCGTATATGCCATCACAGGGCACAGGAACGCAAGGAGATGCGTTACGAGAGTCAGCTGCGCGAATGGCGCAAGAGCATAGTGAGCCAATTGTAGAACAGCAAGCAGATACGACAGAACGTATTCAGGATCGCTATCAAGAACTGTTTGCCCTTTACAAAAATGGGAAGTCAATTGATACAATAGCCAAAACGGTAGGTTTACAACGTGGCGAAGTTCAATTGATTTTGCAGTTGGCCAAACAGGAGGATCATACGTGATTAAAAACCGTTCTTTGATGATTGGGATAGGAATAGGAATTATTATTGGTGCTGTATTGCTTCAACTTTTCAATATTGGCAAAGGACAAACGATGCTTGATGGTACACAGCTAACAGCTGAGCAGATTCGAGAAGCGGCTCAAGCTCAAAATATGCAGGTGTATGCTTCAACAGAGAAAGTCTATAGTAGCGACGAGTGGAAACAGTTGCAACAAGAAGAAAAGCAAAAAGAAGAAGCAGCCAAACAGGCGAAGGAAAAAGCGAACGGTCAGTCTACTACCAAAGAGCCGACCAGTGAGCAACCGACGACGCCAGCAGATCCGACAACACCAGAGTCTAAAGAAACCAAAACGACCACTAATTCAACAACGCCTAAAGCAAGTAATCCAAGTTCTCCGGCACAACCGAATACACCAACTACTTTTAAGATTACAAGCGGAGAAATGCTTAATGATATCGCTTATAATTTAAAAACAGAAGGTGTGATCGACAGTCAAAAAGAATTTGTGAATCGTGTTTCGGAACTCAAAGCCAATACTAAATTACAGGTTGGTACTTTTACGCTAAATGCGGGTGAAGATCTGGATTCGATTATTGATAAGATTACACATGAGCCGTCTCAATAATGTGATTACTGCATTATTAAGACGGCTTCGCGTCTGAATATGATCCCATATACATAACGATCAATTTGGGTGTTGCGCAATAGCTATTTGATGTGATATATTAACTAATGGTGTTAAAACACACGCATTCTGATTTCAGGTAAAGGTGCTTTTCAGACGAAAAGTTTTACCGAAAGTTGACGTTTGCGGAGGCACACAAAAAACCAAAATAATAGGAGGTACATGGATATGGCAGTTATTTCCATGAAACAGCTTTTAGAAGCTGGCGTACACTTCGGTCACCAAACACGTCGTTGGAACCCGAAAATGGATCGTTACATTTTTACAGAAAGAAACGGAATTTACATCATTGATTTGCAAAAAACAGTGAAAAAAGTTGACGAAGCTTACAACTTTGTAAAATCCATCGCTGCTGACGGCGGTACAGTATTGTTCGTTGGTACGAAAAAACAAGCTCAAGATTCTGTTAAAGAAGAAGCTGAGCGTTCTGGTCAATTCTACATCAACCAACGTTGGTTGGGTGGAACTCTAACTAACTTTGAAACGATCAAAAAACGTATCAATCGTTTGAAAGAGTTGGAAAAATGGGAAGAAGACGGTACTTTCGAAGTTCTTCCTAAAAAAGAAGTAATCTTGCTTCGCAAAGAAAAAGATCGTCTTGAGAAATTCTTGGGCGGTATCAAAAACATGAAAGGTTTGCCTAGCGCGTTGTTCATCATCGATCCTCGTAAAGAGCGTATCGCTGTTGCAGAAGCACGTAAATTGGGTATTCCAATCGTAGGTATCGTTGATACTAACTGTGATCCAGACGAAATCGATTATGTTATTCCTGGTAATGATGACGCGATTCGCGCTGTTAAATTGTTGACTGGAAAAATGGCTGATGCTGTGGTTGAAGCTAACCAAGGCGAGCAAACTGCATAATTGTTTCTATTCATATTATCTTTAAATGAATGACAAAATAAAAAGGGTGGTTGGCAGGTGGATAACCTCTCACTGCCCTTTTTTTAAGATGATGTATAAAAAAACTAAATTTTTAATTATATGGAGGTTACAACAATGGCAGTTAATGCTAGCGCAGTAAAAGAACTTCGTGAAAAAACAGGCGCAGGAATGTTAGATTGTAAAAAAGCGCTTGAAGAAACAAATGGTGATATCGCTAAAGCAGTAGACGTACTTCGTGAAAAAGGTCTTTCTGCAGCAGCTGGTAAAGCTGGACGCGCTGCAACAGAAGGCGTAGTTGAATCTTACATCCACGCTGGCGGTCGTATCGGCGTATTGGTAGAAATCAACTGTGAAACTGACTTTGTTGGTAAAACAGACCAATTTAAAGAGTTTGCACGCGATATCGCTATGCAAATCGCAGCAGCTAGCCCATTGTATGTTCGTCGTGAAGAAGTTCCTACAGAAGCTCTTGAGAAAGAAAAAGAAATTTTGAAAGCTCAAGCGTTGAACGAAGGCAAACCAGAAAAAATCGTTGAAAAAATGGTTGAAGGCCGCATCGGTAAATACTATGAAGAGTATTGCTTGATGGAGCAAACTTTCGTTAAAAACCCTGATAAAACAATCGATCAATTGTTGAATGAAAAAATCAGCACAATCGGTGAAAACATTTCAATCCGTCGCTTTGTTCGTTATGAACTAGGTGAAGGTCTTGAGAAAAAACAAGACAACTTTGTTGAAGAAGTTATGGCACAAGTAAATCAATAATCGCGACTAGCGACAAAGCGATTTACAATAACCGGAACACGATTTAAGAATAGAACAGAAGGAAGGGACACAGACTGTGTTCCTTCTTTTGTAAAATCTTATCATTCCGAGAACCTCATGGCAGAGCCGGAACAGGCAGTATTAGCGCCCTATCCGGCTTTATTACCATCAGGACTAATTTTCACAAAGTGGAGGGTATACAATTGAATAAACCTGTATTTAAAAGAGTTGTCTTGAAAGTCAGCGGTGAATCATTATCGGGTCAAAACGGATACGGTATTGATGCCGATACAATCGTCTCAATTGCCAATCAGATCAAAGAAGTCGTCGCGTTGGGTGTAGAAGTTGCGATTGTATGTGGAGGAGGCAACATCTGGCGGGGAATCGCGGGTAGCGCAAATGGTATTGACCGCGCGACAGCCGATTATATGGGTATGCTTGCTACTGTAATGAATTCTTTAGCTTTGCAAGATGCATTAGAGCAAATTGAAGTTCCTACTCGTGTGCAGACTTCTATTGCAATGCAACAAATCGCAGAACCCTATATTCGCAGAAGAGCTATTCGTCACTTAGAAAAAGGTCGTGTCGTTATTTTCGCAGCGGGTACGGGTAATCCTTTCTTCTCTACAGATACAACAGCTGCTTTACGTGCTGCTGAAATCGAAGCAGAAGTTATTTTGATGGCAAAAAACAAAGTGGATGGCGTTTACTCAGCAGATCCATTTAAAGACGAAAATGCTCAAAAATTCGAACAGCTTACATACCTGGATATCTTGAACCAAAATCTAGGTGTAATGGACTCTACAGCTTCATCGTTATGTATGGATAACAATATTCCACTCATCGTGTTTGCGATTACCGAAGAAGGAAACATCAAACGGGTCGTGCTCGGCGAGAAGATCGGGACGATCGTCAAAGGGAGTGTAGATTAATGCCTCAATCAATCAAAAAAAGTGCAGAAGAACGCATGGAAAAAGCGATTCAAGCGTTAAGTCGTGATCTATCCACGCTTCGTGCTGGACGCGCTTCATCTTCTATTTTAGATCGCGTACAAGTTGAATATTATGGTGCTTTGACACCTCTTAATCAATTGGCTAATATCAGTACTCCAGATTCTCGTACATTGATTATTCAGCCTTGGGATAAATCTTCTTTAGCTGATATTGAACGTGCGATTATGAAGTCAGATTTGGGTCTTACACCTGCTAATGATGGTAACATCGTACGCTTGAGTATTCCTGCTTTGACAGAAGAACGTCGTTCTGAATTAGTGAAATTAACTAAAAAGTTTGGCGAAGAATCTAAAGTTGCGGTTCGTAATATTCGTCGTGATGCAAATGAGGATATCAAAAAGCTAGAAAAAACAGATATCTCTGAGGACGAATCACGTCGTCACCAAGAAGATGTTCAAAAACTTACGGACAAATTCATTGCGGAAGTCGACAATGTACTTGCTTCAAAAGAAAAAGAGATTATGGAAGTGTAAGAGACTTACGACCCCTCCGAATAGGTGGGGTTTGTCTCTTTTCACTACTGGCATGGAGGAAAAGTGATGCTCAAGCGTGTTCGCTCGTGGTGGAAAAAGGAAGAGCTACAGGTTTCCGCCGAGCTTTCGCAAGATAATATTCCAAAGCATATCGCTATCATTATGGATGGCAATGGACGATGGGCGAAAAGTTTGGGATTACCGCGTGTAATGGGTCATCAAAATGGTATGAAGGCTGTAAAGCGTGCCACAATTGCTGCGGATGACTTGGGAGTTCAATATTTAACCATGTATGCTTTCTCTACTGAAAATTGGAAAAGACCCAAAGAGGAAGTTGACTTTTTGATGAAACTTCCTGGTGAATTTATAGTATCTGAATTGGATGAATTGATTGAAAAAAATGTACAGATTCGTTTGATGGGACACAAAGAGGTATTGCCTCCTCATACGATAGAGCCTTTGGAAAAAGCGATTCGCGATACTGCTAATAATACAGGGCTGGTACTTACATTTGCTCTGAATTATGGAGGTCGTGATGAAATTACTGAAGGTGTTAAAGAAGTAGCACAAGCGGTACAAAACGGTACAATGCGTATAGAAGATATTACTTCTGAAAGTTTTGAACGTGTTTTGCAATCGTCAGGGATGCCTGATCCTGATTTACTTATACGAACAAGCGGAGAACTTCGCCTGAGTAATTTTATGTTGTGGCAACTTGCCTATACAGAATTGTGGTTTACTCCTATTTTTTGGCCAGAGTTTGGCAAGCAACATATGATCGAAGCGGTAGTAGAATACCAGCGTAGAACTCGTAGATATGGTGGTTTGAAATGAATGGGAATCTCTGCAATGGCAGGGGATATCCATTTGTTCGGATGGAGGATGGATTGTGAAAGAGCGGATAATCACTGGCATTGTAGCCGGAACACTCTACTTAGGGCTTTGCCTGCTCGGTGGCTATGCTTATCATGGCCTGCTGGTGGTGATGGCTCTTATTGGATATTATGAGTTTGTAATCATGACAAAGTCGACTCCGTTTGGAGCACCGGCAGTAATCGGATATATTAGTGTACTGTATATGCTTTTCCCATGGACATTAATGAATCTTGAACCGCCGTTGTCTAATGATCACAGTATGTGGATTGTGATGCTATTGTTGTTATCCATTACTGTTATTTCCAAAAATAAAGTGGATATTAAACAAATGGCGCTACTGTTTATCGGAGCCGTTTATATAGGTACAGGATTTGCATATATTGCAGATACACGTCAGACACCAGATGGACATGGGTTATTCTGGACCTTTATGTTGCTTGCTTCGATTTGGGCTAGTGATATTGGAGCTTATTTTACAGGCAAAATGTTGGGCAAAAATAAGCTGTGGCCTTCAATCAGCCCTAACAAAACAGTGGAAGGTGCGATTGGTGGAGTTGTATTTGCTATTGTAGTGGCTGTTATTTTTTCACTGATATCACCACAACTACTTCCAATGACTAATGCGATATGTATAGGTATTGCTGCGGCTGTAGTAGGACAAATGGGTGACTTGATTCAATCGGCATACAAGCGTATCTATGGAATCAAAGACTCTGGTAAATTACTACCTGGTCATGGTGGCATTTTGGATCGTTGTGATAGCTGGTTAATGGTATTTCCGCTTGTTCATATTGCGTTCCTTTTACCTTTTTAATAAATAATCATTTAAACGATAACCTATTGTAATCTAACGGGGTGCACAATGAAAAAATTAGCTATTCTTGGCTCTACAGGTTCAATCGGTACTCAAACATTAGATGTTGTACGTGCTCATCCTGAAGCTTTTGAAGTGGAAGGACTTGCAGCAGGCAACAATATAGAATTGTTAATGCAGCAAGTGTTGGAATTTAAGCCATCTAAAATTTCTGTAGGTTCTAAAGAATCAGCAGAACAGATCAAACAGCAATTGCCTGCTCATATTCAAGTATTTTATGGCGAGCAAGGACTGATTGAAATTGCAGCCGGAACAGATGCTGATACAGTAGTAACAGCAGTGATGGGTAGCATGGGTCTTCCTTCTACACTAGCAGCGATTGATGCTGGCAAAACGATAGGTCTGGCTAACAAAGAAACATTGGTAACAGCAGGACATTTAGTGACAGCTCGTGCTAGACAAAAAGGTGTTCAATTGTTGCCGATTGATAGCGAACATTCAGCATTATTTCAATGTCTAAATGGAGAACCTCGTGAACGTATACATCAATTAACGTTGACTGCTTCAGGTGGTTCATTTCGTGATCGTACACGAGAGCAATTGAAGCATGTGACTGTTGCGGATGCACTCAAGCATCCTAACTGGTCTATGGGTTCTAAAATTACGATTGATTCTGCAACGATGGCGAATAAAGGACTAGAAGTGATCGAAGCACACTGGTTATTTGATATGCCGTATGATCAGATTTCTGTACTGCTACATCCTGAAAGTATTATTCATTCGTTTGTTGAATTTGTAGATACGAGTATTATTGCGCAGCTAGGTAATCCTGATATGCGTGTACCGATTCAATATGCTTTAACTTATCCGGATCGTCAGCAAGCTCCTTCTTCGCGTCTATCGTTAGCTCAGATCGGGCAATTGAATTTCCGTGAAATGGATTATGTTCGTTTTCCTTGCTTGAGTATGGCTTTTGAAGCGGGTCGTCTGGGCGGTACAGCTCCAACAGTATTTAATGCTGCTAATGAAATTGCAGTTTCTCGATTTCTAAATGGAGAAATTCCTTTCTTACTGATTGAAGACATTATTGCAGATGCGCTACAACAGCATGAAGTGATTGCCAATCCAGAACTGGAAGTTATTTATGCTACTGATGCACAGACAAGAGCGAGAGCAAGTGCATTTTCAGTATTATAAGTATGAAGATCATATGTTTTAAATCATGAAGTGATCAGAATATAGACGTTTCGTATCGATTATGCGGTAGTGGTTTTGTATCATTACGATTATGCCTATAACCGGGATTATCAACAGAAATGGAATTTATTTCTTGATGTTCGCCATGCTCTGCTTGTATCAGACCGTACAAAAGTGATAATCTAAAAGTGCAGACCTTCGGTCGCAAGCGAAAAAGGAGGATTTGGCGATTTGGAGACACTTCAAGTAGTAGTTATGACGGTACTCATGTTTTTTATTATTGTAACGGTGCATGAGTGGGGGCATTATTATTTTGCCAAGCGTGCAGGAGTTTTAGTACGCGAATTTGCTATTGGCTTCGGCCCAAAACTGTTTTCATATAAAAAAGATGAAACTGTATTTACATTGCGTCTACTACCTTTCGGTGGTTACGCACGTATGGCTGGTGAAGATCCTGAACTGGTTGAGATTCAGCCTGGACAGACGATCGCTATTCGCACAGCAAATGAAGTGGTAAAAACGATTTTTGTAGATCAGTTAGATAATCGCAAAAATGTAATTCGTGGTGAAGTACAATCGATAGATATTATAGACGATCTCAAAATTGTACTGGATGTTGATGGTGATATTCAGACTTTTAATGTAGATCCCAAAGCAATGATGTCGATTAAAGGTCAAGATATTCAGATTGCACCGCGTAATCGTCAGTTTAATAGTGCAACTGTAGGTCAACGTGCATTGTCTATTTTTGCAGGGCCTGCGATGAACTTTATCCTTGCATTTATTCTTTGTCTGATCTTAGTACGTATGACAGGTGTACCTGTAGAAAATCCGACTGGCGTTATTTTGGGTCAAGTTACTTCTAATTCTCCTGCTCAATCTAGCGGACTGATGAAAGGCGATCTAGTTGAAAAGGTTAATGGAACTAACATTGCTGGGGATTCTGTGAAAATGATTAGTTTGATTGAATCTTCTGCTGGGAAACCAATGGAATGGACGATTGAACGTGGTGGTAAAGAACAAACGGTGACTATTACTCCGAAAGCCAATGAAAAAAATGTAGGTAAAGTCGGTGTAGCAGTAGAACCACAGACTCGTTCAGCTTCATTTGGTGAAACATTCAGCTATGCAGGTGAACGTTTTATCGATATGAGTACAACGATTTTGACAAGTTTGAAAATGCTAATTTTCGGACAGTTCCATCTGAATGATCTTGCAGGGCCTGTAGGTACGATTCAAGTAACGACTGAAGTGGCTAGACAAGGACTCGACAGTATGATTCTGTGGACAGCGCTAATCAGTACCAACTTGGGTATATTCAATTTGCTACCTATTCCAGCATTAGATGGAAGTCGTTTGATTTTCTTACTTGTGGAATGGATACGTCGTAAGCCGCTTGAACCAAGCAAAGAAGGTCTGGTTCATTTGATTGGATTCGGAATGTTATTCTTGCTTATGATTGCTGTAACTTATAATGATATTGTACGTTTAATTAAAGGATAATTTCTCTCCTTTAACATCTAGACAGACATGATATACTAAAGGAAAGACCACAGAAGCAGAAGGGTGGAAATGCAACATGTACGCCTCAGCGTAAAGTTGAAGGATGTTGCAATACTCACTCTTTTGCTTCTTTGTCTGAAATCATTCAACAAGCACTACCAATCGTGATACAATAAGATAAAATGAGTGAGCAATAGTGGCAGATATCGTTGCTACCATTATTGATGTACACTCGCTAAATATTTGGTTACTTACAGGAGGATATCCATTTTTATGTCGAATGATAAGCAGGACAAACAATTCGTAACTGAAATTACACCACAAGGTGAAGACTTCTCACGCTGGTATATTGATGTGATCAAAAAAGCTGAATTAATGGACTATTCACCTGTACGCGGTTGTATCGTATTCCGCCCGGATGGATACGAAATTTGGGAACATATTCAGCAAGATCTAGATCGTCGTTTCAAAGAAACCGGTCATCGTAATGCATATTTCCCATTGTTTATTCCAGAAAGCTTTTTTGAAAAAGAAAAAGAGCACATTGAAGGATTTAACCCTGAGTTGCCATGGGTAACTGAAGCAGGTGGAGATAAGCTAGAAGAACGTTTGGCAATTCGTCCTACATCAGAGACAATGTTCGGACATATGTATTCCAAATGGATTCAATCATACCGTGATTTACCTGTATTGATTAACCAATGGGCGAACGTTGTTCGTTGGGAAAAACGTACATTACCGTTCTTACGTACAAGTGAATTCTTGTGGCAAGAAGGTCATACAGCTCATGAGACAGAAACAGAAGCACGCGAAGAAACTATGCGTATGCTTGAAGTATATCGTGACTTTGTAGAAAGTTTCTTAGCCATCCCTGTAATTACAGGACAGAAGAGCCCTTCTGAGAAATTTGCAGGCGCACGTGATACGTATTCGATCGAAGCTATGATGAAAGATGGACGTGCAGTACAAGCAGGGACATCTCACTTTATGGGTACTAACTTTGCGGAAGCATTTGAAATTCAGTACTTAAGTCGTGAAAATACACAAGAGTATGCACATACAACATCATGGGGTGTAAGTACACGTCTAATCGGTGCGCTGATCATGGTGCATGGTGATGATCGTGGATTAGCATTGCCTCCTAAAGTAGCTCCAAAACAAGTCATGATTATTCCAATTGGCCCTCCTAAAACACGTGATATGGTGGTAGGACGTGCTGACGAATTATTTGCTGAGTTGAAAAAAGCAGGTGTACGTGTAGGCATTGATGATCGTGCAGATGTACGTCCAGGTTGGAAATTCAACGAGTACGAGATGCGCGGTATCCCCGTTCGTCTGGAAATTGGACCTCGTGATATGGAAAATGGAGTATGCGTATTGGTTTCTCGTATTACAGGCGAGAAAAAACAAGTCGCTCTTGAAAATATCGTTACAGAAGTTCAAAATATGTTAGAGCAAGTACAACAAGAAATGTATGATCGTGCACTGGCGTTCCGTGAAGAAAACATGCATGAAGTAGATACATTGGATGAAATGAAAGCTATTATGGAAGAAAAACGTGGCTTCTTTATCGCGGGCTGGGATGGTACGATCGAATCCGAAGCCAAAGTTAAAGAAGAAACAGGAGCAACGATCCGTAATATTCCTTTCCAATTAGATGTTCAAAAAGAAAAATGTTTAGTAACTGGAGAGCCAGCGAAACACACTGTTGTATTCGCTCGTGCGTATTAAGATATTTGGTCATACAAGATCTATTCAGGTAGATCAAATATATGTACAATTCAATTTCTAGCTGCTGTTGGTATAGGGCTGAAATGAACATATAGCTAAAGGTTCAAAGCTATTGAAGCAGGCAAGCTTCCAACAGAGTGGAGTAGACGGCAGTCTGATACCAACTTTTGTGGAGGCTTGTTGCTTTTTGGAAAGGGGGATCTTATGAGCGTTAGTGGAGAGAAAAGAACACGATTCGAGCTGTTAATGAATCAGGCACAAGTACCTGCTGGATTAATGGAGCCTCATTTTGCAGATGGGATGATTGATCGTGTAGAGATTAGTCGTAGTAACAAAGAATGGAAAATCGTGATTGCTAAAGAAACATTAGTCGCAGCACCTACCTATCGTGCATTTTGCTTGCATATTCAGGAGAAAATGGGACATATCGCGAAAATCCGTTTTCTTTTTCAATACGATGAAGCTGTAGATGTTGTACAGATTGTAGAAGAATATTGGAATATGTTTTTGGAATGGGTACAACGCGAAATTCCTTCGGTCAACGGTTGGATGACACGTGCTAAATATATGGTAGATGATCATACCGTCACAGTGACGATGAGCGATAATATGTCATTGGAACTGGCTAAAAAGAAACAAATCGATCAAGCGATTATCCGTTTTTATCAAGATTATTTTAATCTGACTTTGCGGATCAAGCTTCAAGTCGGGGAGAATACAACAGAAGCGGTAGAAGAATTCCATGTACAACGTCGCAAAGAAGAACTGGAAGAAATCGAGAAATTGATGACCAGTATGGAATCTGAATTTGAAGAAGATACCGATGCAGATGGAGAACCTGTTCGCTTGCAAGTCGGTTATGAGATCAAAGAGCAACCGACACCGCTACAAGATATTCAAGACGAAGAAAAGAAAATTACGATTCAAGGAACAATTTTTGGACTCGAAAGCAAAGAGCTTCGTAACGGTAGTACATTATTCACGTATTTCTTAACTGATTTTAGTGACTCATTACAAATGAAAATGTTCGCCAAAAATAAAGAAGATCTCAAAATTATGAATCTACTGGCTAATGGTAAATGGGTGAAAGCTCGTGGTAGAGTGGAATATGATCGCTTTATGACGATACCGGAACTTGTTATGATTCCGTCTGATCTTAGTGAAGTCAAAGCACCGGCTGGACGCAAAGATGATGCAGATGAAAAACGCGTTGAATTCCATTTGCATACGACAATGAGTTCGATGGATGGAATTACACCGATCGATCAATATGTGAAAACAGCGGCAGCATGGGGACACTCAGCGATTGCTGTAACCGATCATGGCGGAGTGCAATGTTATCCAGAAGCTTATAAAGCAGCTAAAAAGCATGGTATCAAAATCATGTATGGACTTGAAGCGAATGTAGTGAACGATGCTGTAGCGATTGTACTCAATCCTCAACCGATTGATCTGAAAACAGCTACGTATATCGTTTTTGATATAGAGACCACAGGTTTATCTGTAACACAGAACAAAATTATAGAAATTGCAGCGATCAAAATGGTAGATGGCAAAGAGTTAGATCGTTATGCTACTTTTGTCGATCCGCATGAACGTATTCCTTATAATATTCAACAATTGACGAATATTACAGACGATATGGTTCGCGGAGCGCCAGAGATTGATCAAGTCATTCGTGAATTTGTAGAATTTGCTGGCGATGGTATTCTCGTCGCTCATAATGCGCGTTTTGATATAGGATTTATTCAAGCAACACTCAAAAATCATGATTTACCTGAAATGGAAAATCCGGTACTCGATACACTTGAACTTGCACGTTTACTTTATCCAACATTGAAAAATCATCGTCTGAATACATTAGCAGCCAAATATAAAGTTTCGCTGGAAAGTCATCACCGGGCGATCGATGATACGATAGCGCTTGGAGGCATCTTATTCGGCTTATTAAGTGATGCGGATAAAGAGCGTCGCTTAACTCGTTTGGATCGGTTAAATGAATTTGTAGGACAGGATCTATCCAATGTACGTCCTTTCCATTGTGGCATTTATGCATTAAATGAGATTGGTAAAAAGAATCTATTCAAATTAGTCACTTTATCGCATACTCAGTATTTCAAACGGGTAGCTCGTATTCCTAAGTCAGTGTTGACTGAATATAGAGAAGGATTAATCGTACTGTCTGGTTGTGAAAAGGGAGAGTTTTTCGAAGCTGTTTTGAACAAATCAGTTGAAGAAGCAGAAGAAATCGCTCAATTTTATGATGTACTAGAAATCCAACCGTTAACGATGTATATGCATCTTGTAGACAAAGGATTGGTTGCAAGTCCTCGTGAGTTAGAGATTGCAGTAAATAAGATTTATGATATTGGAGCTAAATTAGAAAAGCCTGTAGTGGCTACAGGAAATGTTCATTATTTAGAACCAAGACAGAAATTGTTCCGCGATATTACGATTAACGGGATTACAGGCTTTAGCCCGCTTAAAGATCAACGTAAACCGGATGCTCATTTACGCACTACCAATGAAATGCTAGAAGAATTTAGCTTTATGGGTGAAAGCAAAGCAAAAGAAGTTGTTATCACCAATACGCAAGCATTAGCAGAACGTTTTGAAGCATTTGAACTGTTCCCGGATAAATTATTTACACCGATTTTAGATGGAGCAGATGAAGAAATTCGGAATACTTGTTATGATACAGCGAAATCTATTTATGGTGAAGATCTGCCAGATGTAGTAGTAAAACGTCTTGAAAAAGAATTAGAGCCTATTATCAAGTTTGGATTTTCTGCCAACTATTTGATTTCAGAAAAATTGGTTAAAAAGTCAAATCAAGATGGTTATCTAGTAGGTTCAAGGGGTTCAGTGGGTTCTTCAGTAGTAGCAACATTTCTGGGGATCTCTGAAGTAAATCCATTGCCTGCTCATTATATCTGTACTAATCCAGAGTGTAGACATAGTGAATGGTTTTTAGATGGTAGTATTCCTAGTGGATTTGATTTACCGGATAAAGACTGCCCTGATTGCAATGGTAAGCTTAAAGGAGAAGGTCAAGATATTCCATTTGAAACGTTCTTAGGATTTAAAGGGGATAAAGTTCCCGATATCGATTTGAACTTCTCTGGAGATTATCAACCGAAAGCTCATAATTATACCAAAGAATTATTTGGCGAAAAAAATGTATTCCGCGCAGGTACGATTGGTACTGTAGCCGAGAAAACAGCGTTTGGATTTGCCAAAAAGTATGAAGAGTTACATCAGAAAAAATGGCGTAATGCTGAACTCAGTCGTCTTGCGTCTGGATGTACAGGCGTTAAGCGGAGTACAGGACAGCATCCCGGCGGTATCGTTGTTGTACCGGATTATATGGATGTCGAAGATATTACACCAGTTCAATTTCCAGCGGATGATGTGACAGCAGAATGGAAAACCACTCATTTTGATTATCATGCATTTGAAGCGAACTTGCTCAAGCTTGATATACTGGGACATGATGATCCGACGATGATGCGGATGTTGCAGGATTTGACTGGTGTCGATCCAACTCAAATTCCAATGAATGATCCTAAAGTCATGAGTATGTTCAACTCAACAGAAGCATTAGGAATTACAGCAGAACAATTACGTAGCCCTGTAGCGACTTATGGGGTGCCAGAAATGGGTACCAAATTTGTACGTCAGATGTTGATTGAATCTTTACCATCTTCATTTGCCGATTTGTTACAGATATCCGGTCTGTCTCATGGAACAGGGGTATGGCTAGGCAATGCGCAAGATTTGATCAAAAATAATACATGTAATATCAAAACGGTTATTGGTTGTCGTGATGATATTATGTTGTTCTTAATTTACAAAGCAGGTATGGATGCCAGTCTTGCTTTTAAAATTACGGAGAGTGTACGTAAAGGTAAAGGGTTATCACAAGAGTGGATCGATGAGATGAAGAAATGCAAAGTACCACAATGGTATATTGATTCTTGTCTTAAAATCCAATACATGTTCCCGAAAGCCCATGCGGCTGCATACGTTATTTCAGCAGTGCGGACGGCTTACTTCAAACTGTATTATCCGATCCAATATTATGCGACCTATTTTACAGTGCGGATTGAAGACTTTGATCCTGATCTATGTTGTCAGGGATATGAAGCGATCTATCGCAAAATTGTAGAGATCGAGCAAATGGGATTCCAAGCACCAACCAAAGAAAAAAATATGATTCCGATGCTAGAGATGGCACTGGAAATGACAGCCCGTGGATTCAAATTCCAACCGGTTGATCTGTATCGCTCAGAAGCGACAACATTTACAGTGGATGAAGATAGCTTGATTCCTCCATTTTCCGCAGTACCGGGTATTGGTGATAATGCAGCACGTAATATTGCAGCTTCACGCCAACATGGAGAATATTTATCGATAGAAGATTTCCAACAGAAGTCCAAAGCAAGTAAAACGATTGTAGAATTGATGACTCAAATGGGTTGCTTCCGTGGCTTGCCAGAAAGTAATCAGTTGTCGCTGTTTTAAGAAAGCTTGTGATAAGATTACATCAAGCGCTAGCGCTGTGTAGTCAAGGTTATTTACTTGTCACTCCTTTGGAATTATGATATAATTTTAAGGTGATAAGGAAGATAAAACCGTTTTGTGAAGAGTGGGGAAACCCACTCTTTACTCTTTGGTATAAGGTTGTTGAATACATTTACAGGAAATAATGACGCAGACGATCGAACCGAGAGAATTAAATTGGTTCGATTTTCTACAAAAAGCGGCAATAATGAATTTGTTCAACAACATGTTTTGCATATAGGATTTTAAGGTGATGGAGGGTTGAATTGTTTGAGCACACCGAAGATTAAAACGACCGTAGAAGAAATGGTACAGCCATTTTTGAGTGAGCATGGCTTCGAGTTGGTCGATGTGGAATATGTAAAAGAGGGTAACAACTGGTTTTTGCGAGTGTTCGTGGATAAGGACGGCGGTATTGATATCGAAGATTGCAGTCGGGTTAGCGAATATCTAAGTGAACAATTGGATGGTAATGATCCGATCTCTGGAGCTTATTTTCTAGAAGTATCTTCTCCAGGTGCAGAGCGTCCACTTAAAAAGAGTGAAGATGTTGCAAAAGCAGTTGGCAAAGATGTTTTTGTAACGACGTATGCACCTTTAGACGGACAGAAGGAATTTGAAGGACGATTGCTTTCATTCGAGAATGAAGAATTGCTGATCGAAGCGGGCAAAAAAACGCACACTATTCCATATGAAAAAGTAGCCAGCGCAAGACTGGCAATCATTTTTTAAACGGTAGTTTTTTGAAAGGGGGAACTTGAAGCACATGAGTATGGAGTTTATTGAAGCAATGAATGAATTGGAAAGAGACAGAGGGATTAGCAAAGACATCCTGTTTGAAGCGATCGAGGCAGCCCTAATTTCCAGTTATAAGCGTAATTTTAATGCGGCACAAAATGTACGTGTTGATATGAACCGTAATACAGGAGTTATCAAAGTATTTGCACGTAAAAATGTAGTGGAAGAAGTCATGGATGTACGTACAGAAATTTCTGTCGTATCTGCACGTGAGATTAACCCGAATTTTCAGTTAGATGATGTAGCTGAGATCGAAGTGACTCCACGTGACTTTGGACGTATTGCTGCACAAACAGCGAAGCAAGTCGTAACTCAACGTATTCGTGAAGCTGAGCGCGGTCTGATCTACAATGCATTTATCGACAAAGAAGAAGATATTGTAACAGGTATCGTTCAACGTCAAGATGCGCGTAACATCTATGTAGATTTAGGCAAAATTGAAGCTGTACTTCCTTTAACTGAATTGATGCCTAACGAGAAATTCACCATGAATGAACGTATTAAGGCATACATCACTAAAGTTGAAAATACAACTAAAGGTCCTCAAATTATTTTATCACGTACACATCCAGGATTACTTAAACGTTTGTTCGAACTTGAAGTGCCTGAGATTTTTGATGGCGTAGTTGAAATTCGTTCTGTAGCACGTGAAGCAGGCTTCCGTTCTAAAATTGCTGTATTCTCACGCAATGAAGAAGTGGATCCAGTTGGTTCATGTGTAGGTCCTCGTGGTATACGTGTACAGATGATCGTTGGCGAACTTCGCGGTGAAAAAATCGATATCGTTCGCTATTCTGAAAGTGTTGAAGAGTATGTTGCTAATGCTCTAAGTCCATCCAAAGTGCTTGAAGTTCAAGTATTTGAAGATGAGAAGATGGCACGTGTAATCGTTCCTGATTATCAACTATCTCTAGCAATTGGTATCAAAGGGCAAAATGCTCGTCTTGCTGCCAAATTGACAGGATGGAAGATTGATATTAAGAGCGAGACGCAAGCAGAAGAAGAGTACGGTCGTCCTAAAGAAGCCGGCGAAGAAATGCATCAAGATTCAATATCGGTTGACTAAACATTTTCATTTGTATGCCTGATAGGACTTTCCCTCAAAATGGCAGGGGACAGGTGCCGCTTTGGATGTTGATGTTATGATAACAATATGGGGAGTTCGAAGGGGGACATGAGATGATGATAAAAACCAAAAAAGTGCCGCTGCGCAAATGTGTAGCTTGCCAGCAGATGATGCCGAAAAAAAGTCTAGTGCGTATTGTACGTACGCCAGACGATCAGGTAGAAATGGATTTGACCGGTAAAAAATCGGGACGTGGTGCGTATATTTGTGGCAACATGGCCTGTTTTCGTTTGGCACAAAAGAGTCGTGCGTTTGATCGTGCACTCAAAGCGCCTGTTAGTGCGGAAATATATGAGCAACTTGCCAACGAATTTAGCAACGTAGAAAACGATTTTTGTACAGTACAGGAAAGAGGCGCTAATGAATAACGAACTATCCCTACTCGGGCTTGCGATGCGAGCCGGCAAAGTGTTATCGGGAGACGAATTGGTTCTCAAAGCTATTCGTTCTCGCGAAGCCACCCTTGTCGTATTAGCTGGAGATGCTTCAGATAATACACAAAAAAAATTCCGTGATAAATGCGGAAGTTACACTATTCCGCTTCTTATTGGGTATGATCGTGATCAGCTCGGCTCAAGCATAGGTAAAGATGGGCGAGTCGTGTTGGCTCTAACCGACAAGGGTTTCGCAGAGTTATTCCGCAAACGAATGGGGAATTCCTCGGAGGTGGAATATATTGAGCACACAGGAGCAGAAGGATAAACTGAGAGTTTATGAATATGCGAAATCTCTCAATATGAGTAGTAAGGAAATCATTACGATCTTAAAAAGACTGGATGTACCGGTCAATAATCATATGAGTGTTATGGAAAATGATGCTGTATCCAAAGTGGAAAAGTTTTTTAAAGATATCAAATCCAATGCTGAGGATAAGCATGTCAATGCAACAACCAAAAACACGAGTGCGGATAGTACTCGTCCAAAAATTCAACAGGAAAAGCAGGTAGGTATGGATACGAAAACGCAGAACAACTCAAATAGTGGGAATAACAAACCCCAAAACGGTTCCTCTAACAGTAACCGTAGTAACTCGTCGTCTAGTCAATCAAGTAACCGTCCAAGTACGGGAAGCAATAACAGTAGTGCTAGAACATCTTCAACATCAGGACCAAGCAGCCGTCAACCAAGCAGCGCTTCTCGTCCACCATCTCAATCCAGCTCTCAAAACCGTCAACCTTCTGGTCAAGTAAGAAGTGCTGGTTCTACAGGTGGTAACAGCAGTACTAGCAGCAATGGTAACCGTAATGCTAGTGGCGGTGCTGGAAATGGTAATGCCGGTCCTAAACGCAACAACAGTACTGGTGGCGGTCAAGGCGGAGGCAATCGCTCCGGTGGCGGCGGTGGTAACCGTTATGGAAGCAACAACGGTAACCGTAACAATAACGGTCGTGGTGGTAAAGGTCGCGGCAAAAATCAATATAGCAACCAACCTCCTCGTGAGAAAATTGATAATACACCTAAGAAAATCATCGTTCGCGGTGAAATGACTGTTGGTGAAACAGCTAAATTGCTTCATAAAGATGCTTCAGAAGTTATCAAAAAGTTGATCACAAGTGGCGTAATGGCTACGATTAACCAAGAGCTTGATTTAGATACGATCCAGTTGCTTGCTAGTGACTATGGGGTAGAAGTCGAAATCAAAATCGCGGTTGAAGATGATCGTTTTGAAACGGTTGAAGAAGTCGATGATGAAGCTGATTTGAGCACACGTCCTCCAGTTGTAACTATTATGGGTCACGTCGATCATGGTAAAACAACATTGCTTGATGCGATTCGTTCTACGAATGTAACAGGTGGCGAAGCTGGTGGTATCACTCAGCATATCGGTGCATATCAAGTTGAAATCAACAAAAAGAAAATCACTTTCTTGGATACACCGGGTCACGAAGCATTTACAGCTATGCGTGCTCGTGGTGCACAAGTAACAGATATTACAATTATCGTAGTTGCAGCAGATGATGGCGTTATGCCACAGACAGTAGAAGCGATTAACCATGCGAAAGCAGCGGGTCTTCCTATTATTGTTGCTGTAAACAAAATCGATAAACCAGGCGCTAACCCTGATAAAGTAAAACAAGAATTAACAGAGTATGAATTGGTACCGGAAGAGTGGGGTGGAGATACAATCTTCGTGAATGTATCTGCAAAACAACGTAATGGTATCGAAGACTTGCTTGAAATGATCTTGTTGGTTGCTGAAGTCAATGATTACAAAGCAAACCCTGACAAACGTGCTCGTGGTGCAGTTATTGAAGCTGAACTAGATAAAGGTCGCGGTCCAGTAGTTCGTGTCCTTGTTCAAAACGGTACGCTTAAAGTTGGAGATGCTTTTGTAGCAGGTAACTGCTTCGGACGTATTCGTGCAATGGTAAGTGATAAAGGTCGTCGCCTCAAAGAAGCAGGTCCTTCTACACCAGTAGAAATTACAGGTCTGACTGAAGTTCCTTTAGCTGGAGATCCGTTCATGGTGTTTGAAGATGAGCGTAAAGCTCGTTCAATCGCTGACAAACGTGCGATTACACATCGCCAGTCTGAATTGGGTGCGAACACTCGCGTAACATTGGATGATCTTTTCCAACATATCAAAGATGGCGAAATCAAAGATCTTAACGTTATTATCAAAGGTGACGTTCAAGGTTCGGTTGAAGCTCTTAAAGGTTCGTTGGAAAAAATCGAAGTCGAAGGCGTTCGCGTCAAAATTATCCACCGTGGTGTAGGTGCGATTAACGATTCTGATATTATCCTTGCTGCTGCTTCTAATGCGATCGTTATTGGTTTTAACGTTCGTCCGGATAGCCAAGCAACACAAACAGCAGAACAAGAAAAAGTAGATATCCGTCTACATCGTGTTATCTATAATGCTATTGAAGAAATCGAGCAAGCTATGAAAGGCATGCTGGATCCAGAATATAAAGAAGTTGTTGTTGGTCACGCTGAAGTACGTAGCGTATTCAAAATCAGTAAAGTTGGAGCGATTGCAGGATGTATGGTTACTTCCGGTAAAATGGTTCGCGCTGCTGAAAGCCGTCTGATCCGCGATGGTATTGTTATCTTTGAAGGTAAACTTGATTCACTTAAACGTTTCAAAGACGATGCTAAAGAAGTGGCTCAAGGGTATGAATGTGGTATTACATTAGATGGCTACAATGACCTCAAAGAAGGCGACATTATCGAAGCATTCATAATGGAAACCGTAGAGCGCTAAGTGCGAGGTGAAAAAACATGGCTAAAATCCGAACAGGTAGAGTCGGAGAACAAATCAAAAAAGAATTAAGCTTGCTTATTCAAAGTGAAATGAAAGACCCGCGTATCGGTTTTGTAACGGTAACAGGTGTAGATGTCACTAATGATCTATCACAAGCTGAGGTATACCTTAGTGTGATGGGTGATGAAGAGCAAAAAGCAAATTCTTTAAAAGGTATCGAAAAAGCAACAGGATTCCTTCGTTCTGAATTGGGCAAACGTATCCGTTTGCGTCACACTCCTGAGTTGATTTTCAAAATCGACGAGTCGATTGCTTATGGCAGTCGTATCGAAGAACTTTTGGGTGAGATCAAAAAAGACGAAACGAACGAATAAGGATAAACACTTTTACAAGGATCAAGCCATATAGCTTGATCTTTAAAGGAGACGGCGATGCAGACCTATGAACAGGGGCTTCTGAATGCGAAAGCATTTATTGAGGAGCACGATGATTTTCTAGTGGTTTCGCATGTTCAGCCGGACGGAGACGCAGTCAGTTCCACTGTAGTAGTGGGCTGGCTTCTGTCTTGTCTAGGCAAAAAATTCACACTAGTGAATGAAGGACCGATTCCCAAAAGAATGCACTATTTAACTTTGTCTGATCAGATTATTGATCAACAAGCAGATGGTAGTGAACGTCAATATCAACATGTTATTTGTGTAGATTGTGCAGATTTCAAACGTGTCGGTTTAGTTAGCCATTGGATGAGCGATACAGCTTCTATTTTAAATATAGATCATCACCCAACCAATGATAATTATGGCGAAGTAAATCTGATCAAAGCAGATGCAGCCGCAACTGCTGAAATTTTATATGACTGGATTGAATGTTTTGATGTGAAATGGACGACAGAAGTAGCAGAAGCTATTTATACTGGTCTGTTAACAGATACAGGTGGATTCCGTTATTCTAGTACTTCTCCTAAAGTGATGGAGATTGCTTCACGATTACTTGATCTTGGTGTAAATGGACCTTATTTAGCAGAAACGTTGTTAGAAGAAGTGACTTTACCACAAGTAAAAGTATTAGGGATGGCATTATCGACATTACAATTAAGTGAAGATGGCAAAATTGCTCATGTCCATGTTACACCTGAACATATGATTATAGCTGGAGCCGATAATGAAGACTTAGAAGGTATTGTTAACTATCCTCGCAATATTCAAGGCGTCGAAGTTGGTATCTTTTTCAAAGTGATTGATGATCATGCTGTCAAAGCAAGTCTCCGTTCTGCAGGTAAAGTGAATGTGGCAGCCGTTGCTCAACATTTTGGCGGTGGAGGCCATATCAAAGCTGCAGGTTGCCGTTTGGAGGGTACTCTGGAAGAAGTTACAGCACAGGTGATCCAGCAGGTGAAGGAGTCATTATGAATGAATTTGATGGAGTGCTTGCGGTACATAAACCGGCGGGCTTTACGTCTCACGATGTAGTTGCCAAAGTTCGGCGTCTTGTAAGCATGAAAAGAATAGGGCATACCGGTACACTTGATCCAGCAGTAACAGGTGTATTACCATTATGTCTGGGGCGATCTACGCGAATTGTTGAATATTTGCAAGAAATGCCCAAAGAATATGTAGCTACACTTCGATTAGGAATAGCTACAGATACCGAAGATATGACCGGTACGATTACGGAACAGATTGACTCTGTAGACGTTTCGGAAGAGCAAGTACGTCATGTACTCGGACAAATGATTGGAACGATCTCTCAAGTACCACCTATGTACTCTGCTATCAAAGTAGACGGTAAACGTCTATACGAATTAGCACGAGAAGGCAAAACGATTGAACGCAAAGCAAGAGAAGTAACGATCTATGAATTAGAAATTATCGATTTCAAAGCAGGAGATCATCCTGAAGTTTCTTTTCGAGCATTATGTTCCAAAGGAACTTATATTCGTACGCTTTGTGTAGATATTGGACGTGCTTTACACGTATCTTCGGTGATGGTTGAATTGATCCGTACACAATCGGCTGGTATTTCACTCGATCAGTGTGTAACTTTTGAACAAATTGCAGAAGCTGTAGAACAAGGCGTATTAGAACAACATTTGATCCAGCCAGATCAAGCTATGTCTAATCTACCTTCTTACACAGTAGATGCTTCGGTATATAAGCATACATTACAGGGCAAACGTATCAGTATTGATGCTATTAAGCCACATGACGAATCTCAACTTCTATCTACTGATGAGACAACAGATTCGCCTGTATTTAAATTGTATGCACCAGATGGAATTTTTATCGGTATTTTTCGTCTGGAACAATCCGCACAAGAAATTGTACCTGTTAAAGTATTTTTACCGTAACGAATCCATTGTGGAATTGCAGGTGATATCGTAATGAATACAGTACATTTATCTTATCCATGGCCTGAAGATGTAGTGAAACATGCTTCCAAACCACAAGTACTTGTGATTGGACAGTTTGATGGATTGCATCTTGGACATGCAAGTGTGATTGATCATGGGATTCGTCTAGCTAGACGACTGGGTGTTCCTGCTTCAGTGATGACTTTCAATCCTCATCCTAAAGAAGTTATGGGAAAAGGCGATTATGAAGGCTATCTTACACCGCTAGCAATGAAAGAAGAATTGTTGCGTGCAATGGGTGTCGATACGTTATATATTGCTGAATTCAATCATGCTTTTTCACAGGTAACGCCGCTGCAATTTTATGAGCAAATGCTATGTCCGTTACAAGTGCATACGGTAGTAGTAGGCTTTGATTTCCACTTTGGTTATAAAGGGGAAGGGAATCCAGATCTACTCCGTACATTTGGCGAAAATGTATTATCTGTAGAAACAGTTCCTGCCTTTTTGTTAGAGGGAGACAAAGTAAGCAGTTCAGCTATTCGTAGTGCATTGCGTGAAGGCAATGTTGCTCATGCGTATAAGCTATTGGGTCGTCCTTATCAAATTCGCGGAAAAGTCATCGATGGCGACAAGCGTGGACGGACGATTGGTTTCCCTACAGCTAATCTAGAACTGGATGGAAATTATGTTGTACCTTCTTCCGGTGTATATGCTGTGCGTGTTCTTGCTGAAGGAGCATGGCGTGCAGGCGTAATGAATATCGGGTACAAACCTACTTTCCAGACAGGAGAGACCAGACCTAGCTTTGAAGCGCATATTCTTGATTTTCAAGGTGATCTGTATGGTCAGCAACTAGCGGTAGAATTGATCGATTATATTCGTCCTGAGCAAAAATTTAGCGGGATTGAAGAATTAGTCACTCAAATTCGCAAAGATGCAGATCGTGCACGTTTCTTATTATCTAACCTTGAAGATTAATCATAAGAATACCGTTGATATTTAATATCGACTTATGCTATACTAATCAACGTTGTCATTCTAATAAATGACAGTCTTCAAAACCTTGGCTTGGTTATACGATCTCACCGTCGGTAACGAGGCTAACGGTTATCATGAATTACACTATTAGGAGGTGAATAGGATGGCATTAACACAAGAACGCAAGCACCAATTGATCGAAGAGCACAGAACTCACGAATCCGATACAGGATCTGTTGAGGTGCAAGTCGCTATCCTTACTGAGAACATCGTGAACCTGCAAACGCATTTTCGCGCTCACAAGAAGGATCATCATTCCCGTCGCGGATTGTTGAAAATGGTTGGTCAACGTCGTAAGCTTTTGGCTTACATCAAAAAGACTGACGTTAAACGTTATAGTGCATTGATCGAAAAATTAGGTCTTCGTCGCTAAAATTAAACAGTATGTCCAAAGCAGCCTGGTTGTTCAGCCGTATGGTCTTTTCGGAGCCGACGGTGACGGCCGGGTTGCTTTTTGTAAGTAGAGGTAATTTGACTATTCTTATAAATATTGAAATGATAATAGTGATTTAGAGTCTAGCGGTGAGATTTCCTTGAAGCAGGGAATCATCACCTTTTTATAGAATACAAATAATGGACTTAAAAAAGGAGGAATTTCATGGAACAGCGAGTTGAAATGCAGCTCGGAGGAAGAACGCTGACATTTGAAACAGGTCGTTTAGCAAAACAAGCGAATGCAGCAGTTATGGTACGTTACGGTGATACAGCAGTACTATGTACAGTAACGGCATCATCAGGTCCTAAAGACTTAGACTTTTTCCCACTTACCGTAAACTACGAAGAAAAATTATATGCAGTAGGTAAAATTCCAGGCGGATTTATCAAACGTGAAGGTCGTCCAAGTGAGAAAGCAATCTTGGCAAGCCGTTTGACAGACCGTCCTATTCGTCCGTTATTCCCTGAAGGTTTCCGTAATGATGTTCAAATTGCTAACCTTGTAATGAGTGTAGAGCAAGATTGCGAGCCTCAAATTGCGGCAATGATCGGTACTTCAGCAGCATTAAGTATTTCAGATGTTCCTTTTAACGGTCCTGTAGGTAGCGTAGCAGTTGGACGCATCGATGGACAATTTATTGTGAACCCAACAGTTGCACAACAAGAAGTGAGTGACCTTTATCTTGTGGTTGCAGGAACAAGAGAAGCGATCATGATGGTTGAAGCAGAAGCTAACGAAATGCCAGAAGACGTTATGCTAGAAGCAATCATGTTCGGTCATGATGAAATTCAACATATCGTAGCAGCTATCGAAGAGCTAGTAAGCAAAGCAGGCAAACCGAAAATGGAAGTTAAACTTCATACGGTGGATAGCGATGTAAATACAGCAGTTCGTGAATATGCTCAAGCTCGTTTGGTTGATGCTGTACGTGTAGCTGAAAAACAAGCTCGTCAAGATGCTATTGATGAGATTAACGATGAAGCTGTTGCCTTTTTTGAGGAGAAGTACATAGAGACTCCTGACCTCATGAAAGACGTAAAAGAAATTTTACATGATATCGTGAAAGAAGAAGTACGTCGTCTAATCACTCACGAAAAAGTACGTCCAGATGGTCGTAGCCTGGCTGAAATTCGCGCAATCGAATGTGATGTAGACTTGTTACCAAGAACACACGGTTCAGGATTGTTTACTCGTGGACAAACTCAAGCGTTGAGTATTTGTACATTGGGTGCTCTTGGAGACGGACAAATTTTGGATGGTATCGCGCCAGAATCTTCTAAACGCTTTATGCATCATTATAATTTCCCTCCATTTAGCGTAGGGGAAGCTCGTCCACTTCGTCCACCAGGTCGTCGTGAAATCGGTCACGGTGCTCTAGGCGAACGTGCACTAATGAAAGTTATTCCTTCTGAAAAAGAATTCCCTTATACAATTCGTCTTGTATCTGAAGTATTGGAATCTAACGGTTCTACATCACAAGCAAGTATTTGTGCAAGTACACTTGCGATGATGGATGCTGGTGTACCTATAAAAGCACCTGTAGCAGGGATTGCAATGGGTCTAATCAAAGATCAAGAGCACGTATCCATTCTAAGTGATATTCAAGGTATGGAAGATCATTTGGGAGATATGGACTTTAAAGTAGCAGGTACTGCTGAAGGTGTAACTGCAATTCAAATGGATATCAAAATTGACGGAATCAGTCGTCAAATTTTATCTGATGCATTATCCCAAGCACGTGAAGGACGTTTATTTATTCTTAGCAAAATGATGGAAATCATTCAAACGCCAAGAACAAGCCTTTCTGCTTATGCTCCGAAAATCATGATTATCAATATCAATCCAGACAAAATCCGTGATGTTATCGGACCGGGTGGTAAAATCATCAACAAAATTATTGATGAAACTGGCGTAAAAATTGATATCGAGCAAGATGGTCGTGTGTTTATCGGTTCTTCAGATGAAGCAATGATCAAACAAGCTCAAACGATGATCGAAAACTTGGTACGTGAAGTGAAAGTTGGCGAAACGTATCTAGGTAAAGTAAAACGTATTGAGAAGTTTGGCGCATTTGTAGAAATTATTCCAGGTAAAGATGGACTGGTACACATTTCTCAACTATCTACAGAGCGTGTAGCTAACGTAGAAGATGTGATCGCTATCGGTGATTCGATTACTGTTAAAGTTACAGAAATTGATAATCAAGGTCGCGTAAATCTTTCTCGCAAAGCTGTACTTGTTGCTGAAGGAACAGCGAAAACACAATCGTAAGATCATCTATGGCTATTTACGTAGCAATGATTAAATAAAGTAAAACAATTCAAAGAGCCAGAAGATTTTATTCTGACTCTTTTTTTGTAGCATTTTATTTTCGTTATTGTGAAAAAATAGCGAGAAGTACATGGACTGATTAGACAAGGTGAAGAAAGCGAAGCCTTGAGCCGTTTTTAAAAGTCTGGTAGGATAGGTATGCATTTATCGAATGGGAGGCCCTCGCATGGAACGAGTTCAACTACACAATGGTCTACGAATAGTTATGGAAAAAATGCCGACCTTCCGTTCTGTCACAATTGGAATCTGGATCAAAACAGGTTCACGTTACGAAGATTTAGTGACCAATGGAATTTCACATTTTATCGAGCATATGTTATTTAAAGGAACAAAGCGCTTTGATGCGCAAAAGATAGCTGAAGTATTTGATGGTATCGGTGGCGATGTGAATGCTTTTACCGCCAAAGAATATACATGTTTTTATGCAAAAGTGTTAGATGAGCATTTATCGATAGCAGTTGATATTTTATCAGATATGTTTTTCCACTCTTTGCTGGATCCAGAAGAATTGAAAAAAGAAAAGAATGTCATTTTGGAAGAAATCTCGATGTATGAAGATGATCCAGATGATCTGGTACACGATCTAGTCACGATGTCTTCGTATGGCGATCATCCACTAGCTTATCCTATTTTGGGAACCGAAGAGCGACTTCATCCTATGGGTAGTGACGAGCTTAGAGCATACATGAAAGAACATTATACGATAGAAAATACAGTCATCAGTGTGGCTGGGAATATAGACGACAGTGTTATTCCTTTGCTGGAGAAACATTTTGGTGATTTTGATAATCATGGAACCAAGCAAGAGTTAAGTATACCTTCTTTTGCAGGTGGACAGATTTTTCATAAGAAAAAAACAGAACAAAATCATATCTGTATGAACTTCCCGGGTGGTAAAATAGATGATCCACGATATTATGCTATGGTTCTTCTGAATAATACACTGGGTGGTGGAATGAGTTCCCGTCTTTTCCAGGAGATTCGTGAAAAAAGAGGATTGGCGTATTCTGTCTATTCTTATTATACGGCTCATGCAGATAGCGGACTGTTTACGATCTACGCAGGAACAGCACCGAAGCAGACCAAAGATGTTTTTGAATTGACACATGCACTTTTACATGATGTCAAAGTCAATGGCATTACTGAACAAGAGTTATATCAAGGCAAGCAACAATTGAAAGGCAATCTGGTGCTAAGTCTGGAAAGTACAAGCAGTATTATGAATCGTTTGGGTAAAAACGAAATCATGCTTGGAAAACACAATACGGTCGATCAGACATTGCAATATATTGAAGAAGTGACGATGGAAGATATTCGCTCAGTGATTGATGATATGTTTGCAGAGCCTTATGCGCTTGCAATGGTAGGTCATTCTGAACGAAGTCTTGCTCATGTTAGGAGAGATGAACTTGTCTATTAATGTTGAAATTATGGCTTTACCCGGAAGTGAAGGATTAGAATTACCTCGTAAAATGTCTGAACTTGCTTCTGGATTCGATCTGTATGCTGCGGTGACTGAGCCCATGGTGTTAGAACCAGGCAAAAGAGCATTAGTACCTACAGGATTAGCATTAGCAATGCCTGCTGGACTAGAAGCACAGATTCGTCCGCGCAGTGGACTTGCGTATAAGCATGGAATCACTTGTCTAAATACACCGGGTACGATTGATGCGGATTATCGCGGAGAAATTAAAGTGTTATTGATCAATCTAGGTGAAGAACCGTTTGCTATCGCTCGTGGTGAACGAATTGCGCAAATGGTATTCCAGATTGTCCCTGAGGTAGATCTGATTGAAGTACAACAATTATCAGAAACGGTACGTGGTGCTGGTGGTTTTGGACATACAGGAACGAAGTAAAGCTTTACATGATTAAAATGTTTTTGCGAAAACAGTTGAAAGATATAACAGGGAATGATATTATTTCTACAATTATTGCAGAACACTGAAATTATAATCCAGTGCAAACTGGCTAAAAGTTGACGGTAGTCTTTGCGACTGCCGTTTACGTTTACATTCAGATGTAAATGGACTTTTTGAAATCGAAGGGGAGAGATATGCCAGATGTCTAATCAATCGTTTAATGTGGCTGTCGTAGGAGCGACAGGAGCAGTGGGTCAACAAATCGTAAGATTGCTTGAAGAACGAGATTTTCCGGTGAACACATTGAAGTTATTATCTTCTGCACGTTCCGCTGGGAAAAAGGTAATCTTTAAAGGGCAGGAAGTTACAGTAGAGGAAGCGACACCGGATAGTTTTGAAGGTGTACATATCGCTTTATTTAGCGCAGGAGGAGATATCAGTAAGGCACTCGCTCCTCACGCCGTCAGACATGGCGCTGTATGCATCGATAATACAAATGCATTCCGTATGGACCCTAATACCCCTCTTGTCGTTCCTGAGGTCAATAGCGACCGTATAGCAGATCATAACGGTATTATTGCGAACCCGAACTGCTCTACGATCCAGATGGTTGCAGCTCTGAAACCTCTTTATGATCGTTATGGTATTGATCGTATTATTGCTTCTACGTATCAAGCGGTATCTGGAGCAGGGAATCAGGCGATTGATGAGTTAAAACGTCAAAGCAAATCGGTGCTTGAAGGCGAAGAAGTAAATCCGGATATTTTGCCAGTAGGCTCATTACCGGTCAAACACCAAATCGCTTTCAATGCGATCCCGCAAATCGATAAATTTCAGGACAACGGATATACACTAGAAGAAATGAAAATGGTCAATGAGACCAAAAAAATTATGGAAGATGAGTCGATCCATGTTACAACAACATGTGTACGTATTCCTGTTGTCTATGGTCACTCTGAATCTGTCTATGTCGAATTAAAACAGGATTATGATCTAGATGAAGTGAAAGCTTTATTGCAAAATGCGCCAGGTATCACTTTAGTAGACGATCCGGCTAATCAAGCTTACCCGCTAGCTACAGACGCAGCTGGCAAAAATGATGTATTTGTAGGACGTTTACGTCGTGATCTAGGTCATGAACGTGGCTTGAATATGTGGATTGTATCTGACAACTTGCTTAAAGGTGCAGCTTGGAACGCCGTGCAAATTGCCGAGATTATTGCAGCAAAAACACCAGCAATTAGCTAACGGAGGCGCATAGTTATTATGTCTACTGTGGTAGAAAAGCAAAATATTTTAGTGCAAAAATTTGGAGGAACTTCGCTATCTACACCTGAAGCGAGAGTTCATGTACTTCGTCATATCAAACGCGAGCTTGCCGAGCAAGTCAAGCTCGTTATCGTTGTTTCAGCCATGGGACGTAGCGGAGATCCTTATGCTACAGATACATTACTTGAGAGCACTGTACTGAATGGCAGTATTCCTTCTCCACGTGAACGTGATTTGTTAATGGGCTGCGGAGAAATGATTTCGGCAGTGACGTTAAGTGGTATTTTGAATAGCGAAGGAATTGCTTCGATCGTTTTAACAGGAGCACAGGCTGGATTTATTACAGATGATAATTTTGGTAATGCCCGTATTCTTGCTGTCCGTCCAGATCGCGTGATACGCGAATTAGAGAGTGGCAAAGTAGTGATCGTTACCGGTTTTCAAGGGCAAAGCGAAGCAGGTGATCTAACAACACTTGGACGCGGCGGAAGTGATACTTCAGCTACAGCGCTTGGAGCAGCACTACATGCCGATATGGTTGATATTTATACCGATGTAAATGGTATCTTAACAGCTGATCCGCGTATTGTAGAAGATGCTAAGCCACTTGCCTATGTAAGCTATAATGAGATCTGTAATATGGCACATCAAGGTGCAAAAGTGATTCATCCGCGTGCAGTAGAAATTGCGATGCAAGCTCAAGTACCTGTACGTGTTCGTTCTACCTTTGGAGATACCGAAGGAACCCTTGTCACTCAATCGGAGCGTTTTGCAGATACACCTACAGGTGTCGTCGATCGTCTGGTAACAGGTATCGCTTATGTGAATAACGTTACACAGATTACGGTAGGCCAACAAGAAGGGGTAGAACATCTTCAATTGAAAGTGTTCCAAGCGATGGCTGAAAATAGTATCAGTGTCGATTTTATCAATGTAACGCCATTTGGAGCGGTGTATACCGTATTTGATAGCGAAGCAGAACGTGCGCTTGCAGTATTGGAAGGAATGGGTCTGCAACCAACAGGATTATCAGGTTGCGCTAAAGTTTCTGTGATCGGTGGCGGAATTAATGGAGTGCCTGGAATTATGGCTCGTATCGTAGCTGCACTGACAGGGCAAAACATTCCTATATTGCAATCTGCTGATTCGAATACAACGATATGGGTGCTTGTGAAAAAAGAAGATATGGTGCAAGCGGTACGTGCTCTGCATTCTCAATTCCAATTGCATCTATAATGTGCTGAATACAGGTCATCGGATAGCTCCGTATTTGAAGGAGGAAATAGAGTGGTAGACTTTGGAAGATTAATGACAGCGATGATTACCCCTTTTAATGAACAAGATGAGATTGATTGGGATGCTACAGCAAGATTAATCGATTATTTAATTGATGAGCAAAAATCAGAATCGTTGGTCGTATGCGGTACAACTGGTGAATCGCCTACACTAAGCGATGAAGAAAAATTACAAATGTTTGAATTTGCAGTTAAACATGCAGCAGGACGATGTAAAATTATTGCTGGTACAGGAAGCAACGAGACACGTCATTCGATTCATTTGACGCGTGAAGCATCCAAATTAGGCATAGATGGTGTACTAATTGTTGTTCCTTATTACAATAAACCTAATCAGGCTGGAATATATACACATTTTAAAGTGATTGCAGAAGCAACAGACTTGCCTGTTATTATGTATAATGTACCTGGACGTACGATCACCAGTATGTCTGTAGCCACGACACTCAAGTTAGCAGAGATCCCTAATATTGTAGGAACCAAAGAATGTGCATCACTTGAACAAGTGACACAGATTGTGGCTCATGCACCAGAAGGATTTCTCGTCTATTCAGGTGATGACTCTTCAGGATTGCCAGCACTTGCAGTAGGTGCTCATGGTATTATTAGTGTAGCTAGTCATGTGGTAGGAACAGAAATGACCGATATGATCGAAGCATATCTTGCCGGTCGTCCTGTAGAAGCAGCGAAGCTTAACCAAAAGCTGTTCCCTATTTTCAAAGGGCTATTTGAGAGCCCTGAGCCGCTTCCTAATCCATCTGCGGTTAAATATGAATTATCCAAACGCGGTTTTGGTAATGGTAACGTAAGATTGCCATTATTGCCGCCTACAGAGCAAGAACAACAATTTATTGATCAATTGTTTGTATAAGTAAATCATGAGTATAGAATAAATAGACAAGCTGCTCTCACTTTGGAGCAGCTTTTTTTATGAACATAGAACTATTTCTTATAAATACATAGTAAGTAGTCAGCAAAATATAGCGAATCGTTACATAAAATTTGTATGAAATCGTGCAGATTATAAAGGCTTTAGTAGACTCAAGTAAACATGACTTGTGTTTTTGTTTTTTAATCATGTATAATAATCTCAAGTGACTGGGTGCGGTATAAAGAAATAGAGGTTTGCTGAATGAATTCTTTGTCAGGCAAAGTATTCGTGTAACTCAGCAGACGGTCAACGAACCGATAAAGCTTTCGGGTGCTGATTCCTTGCGGAATCGAAACGGTTTGATAGATATCCGTTTTGAAAAGGGAACCCACCTTTATTGAAGGTTTTGTAATTAATTGTATGTACACATTAAATTTTGTTTAAAAATATTTAGTAATAACGTCCAATACTTATAGGAGGTCTAGATAACATTGTCGAAAAAAACGAATAACGAAAAACTGACGATCTTTGCTTTGGGCGGCGTCGGTGAAATTGGTAAAAATATGTACGTCATTCAATATGGTAATGACATTGTCGTGATTGATTCAGGTCTTAAATTCCCAGAGGAGGATATGCTAGGGATCGATATCGTTATCCCTGATATTTCTTACCTTACTGAAAATCGTGACAAAGTGCGCGCTATCATTTTAACGCATGGTCATGAAGATCATATTGGTGGTCTACCATACGTATTGAAACATTTAAATGTACCTGTATACGGTACCAAATTAACGATTGGATTAGTGGAGAACAAGCTGAAAGAAGCTAATTTGCTTGGCGAAACGAAACGTATCCTTATCAACGAAGATTCCGAACTTAAATTAGGTAACACCCTCACTGCTACATTCTTCCGTACGAACCACAGTATTCCTGATTCTGTAGGTGTATGTGTAGCTACTCCAGAAGGTAACGTTGTACACACAGGTGACTTTAAATTTGATCATACGCCTGTAAATGGTGAGTTCGCTAACTTGCAACGTATGGCTGAAATTGGTAGTAAAGGTGTTCTTGCACTACTATCTGATAGTACAAATGCAGAAAAACCAGGCTTTACGCCTTCAGAACGCAATGTAGGTATTGTGTTGGAAGATATTTTCCGCAAAGCAACACAACGTGTAGTTGTAGCTACATTTGCATCTAACGTTCACCGTATTCAGCAAGTAGTTAACGCTGCTGCTGCAACAGGTCGTAAGATCACTGTAATCGGTAGAAGTATGGTAAATGTAGTAGGTATTGCTTCTGATCTTGGATATCTTGATATTCCAGATGGCATGATTATTGAGCCGGAAGAAGTAAACAAAATGGCAGCAGATCGCGTCGTTATCCTGTCTACAGGAAGCCAAGGCGAACCGATGTCAGCACTTACACGTATGGCCCGTTCGACACACCGCAAAGTCGATATTTTACCGGGAGATACTGTTATTATTGCAGCTACACCTGTACCGGGTAATGAAAAATATATTGGACGTACGATTGATGAATTGTTCCGCTTAGGTGCAAACGTTATATATAGTGGTTCTAACTCAGGCGTCCATGTATCTGGACACGGATCACAAGAAGAGCTTAAATTAATGCTTAACTTGATGAAACCGAAATTCTTTATCCCAATTCATGGTGAACACCGTATGCAACGCAAACATGCTTTACTAGGTGAAGCAGTGGGTATCGCTCCAGAAGATATCTTTATGATTGATATCGGTGATACAGTTGAGATTCAAGGTGGAGTAGCACGCAAAGCCGGTAAAGTCACTTCTGGTAACGTGTTGATCGATGGATTAGGCGTAGGTGATGTAGGTAATATCGTTCTTCGTGATCGTAAACTATTGTCACAAGATGGTATCCTTGTTGTTGTCGTTACCCTGAGCAAACAAGATGGACAGATTGTATCTGGACCAGACATTATCTCTCGTGGATTCGTATATGTTCGTGAATCTGAAGGATTACTTGATGAAGCGAACCGCATCGTAACAAGCACATTGCAACGCTTAATGAGCGAACGTGTGAACGAGTGGGCATCATTGAAAACAAGTGTTAAAGACTCTCTTGGTCGTTTCTTATATGAGCAAACGCGCCGTAGACCAATGATCCTTCCGATCATTATGGAAGTCTGAGTTCATGAAATATAGAATAAACGGGTAAGAGGCAACCAGTCGCCCCCGTTCATCACATGGTATATTGGACGGTCCCATGTGATGAACGGGGGTTTTGCGTTTTTTTTTAGAAGTCAAATAGACTTCATTTGCTTGGTATATGATATAATAGTGCATCGGAGGTGGTGACAAATGGCGAAGCCAACAACAACCCAGAAGTCCAAGTCAGCACAAAGTTCACCACGAAAAAAAGTGGTGTCCAAATCATCGTCTGCGACTCGGAAAACAACAACGACAACAAAGCGCAAACCGGTTGCCCGTAAGCGAAATAGCAAAGCGAAAGCTTCGGCTTGGGCAACGTTAAAATATGAAGTCTATGGTATTATTTTAATCACATTTTCTGTGATTGCTTTATCTAGACAAGCGGCAGTAGGCGAATTTTTGCATTACATAACTGCTTTTATACTAGGCAAGGTCTATTTTGTGTTGCCTTTGGTTGGTATTTACATAGGGCTGGCTATTATGCTTCGGCGAAAATGGCCACGAGGATGGAATGGTAGATTATCAGGCTTGGTCTTATTAACTTGCGCGGCGACATTAATCAGTATTTTGACATATGTACCGGTTGAACAATTAACTTCTTTGCCAGCAAGACAAGCGGCAGGTGGTTATATTGGTGCTGTGCAAATGTGGTTGTTTATGATGTTATTCGGTGTGATCGGAACCAAATTAATCGCTACAGTTATGGTGATTATCAGTCTGATGTTAATTACTCAATTATCAGTTGCTGATCTAGTACAGCGTATACGTGGTTATGTAAAACAATTATCGGCATGGGCTCAAGAAAAGCTGGAATTGATGCAGATTGCCAAAGCTGAACGTCAAGAAGAACGTGAACTGCAAGCAGCGGAAGCCGCCGAGATGGAAGCATATGAAGACGAACTAGAAGAAGAGGAACAAGATTCCAAACTTTCTGCATCAGGTCTATTTCCGTGGAGTCGTAAACGGAATCGTCAATCAGAACAAGATGAAGAAAATCCATATGCAGTGATAGATGCTCAATTTGAAGAAGAAGAACTTACACCAGCATCTGTTGTTACTGCTATGCCAACAAGATCCAAAAGTCGTGTGTCTTCAAAAGCAGGGCTTACTCAACAAGCAGATATCTTATCTTCACCTGCGATAGCTACTACGCCTGAAAGTGATCTCTGGGATAATGCAGATGCAGAAGGACAGGTAGATGAGAAACCACCTATTATTCGTGATTTTTTTGCACAGATGCAGTATGAACGTGGAGAACGTAATGAAGAGGACACACTTAGTGAGAATATAGGCGCTGATGCTTCAACAACAGATATAGAAGCAGAAGCTTTAACAGCTATTCTTCACGCTGATTCAAATGACACCAATGGAACACCATTACAGGTAGTTGAAGAAGATATCACTCATACAGATGAAGAATCTATGTCGTCTGAGAATAATCAAGCTGTAGAAGGACATCCACATTCCAATAGTGGTTCTGTAGTAGAAGGTGGAACCCTTATACCACCTCCTGTGCCACAGCCTAAGCCTTACAAATTGCCTTCGTTTGCATTATTAGCCAAACCGAAGAATATTAGTACTGCTAATGATCAGAATGATTATATGGTGATTGCACGTAAGCTAGAGACTACACTTGAAAGTTTTGGAGTACGGGCGAAAGTAGTTGAAGTTGTTCGCGGACCAGCGGTAACTCGTTATGAGCTACAACCCGATGTAGGTGTAAAAGTAAGTCGTATCGTAGGCTTAACCGATGATATTGCACTGGCACTAGCTGCCAAGGATATACGGATGGAAGCTCCGATTCCAGGCAAAGCGGCAGTCGGTATAGAAGTACCGAACAATGAAGTTGCTATGGTCACGATGCGTGAAGTAATGGAGACATCTATTTTCAAAGAATCCGAAGCTAAATTGTCGATTGCTTTTGGACGGGATATCGCAGGGCAGACGATTGTAGGCAACTTAGCCAAAATGCCCCATTTACTCGTAGCAGGAGCTACAGGTTCGGGTAAATCGGTATGTATTAACGGGATTATTACGAGTATTTTATACAAAGCTAAGCCTGATGAAGTAAAATTCTTAATGGTCGATCCCAAAATGGTAGAGTTGAATATTTATAACGGTATTCCGCATTTGTTAGCACCTGTAGTAACCGATCCTAAGCGTGCATCATTAGCACTCAAAAAGATCGTTGTCGAAATGGAAAAACGATATGAGTTATTTTCCAAATCAGGTACACGTAATATGGAAGGTTATAACAACTTGATGAAAGATAATCCAGCAGCAGTTTTACCGTACATTGTTGTTATTGTCGATGAGTTAGCCGATTTAATGATGGTAGCTGCGGGCGATGTAGAAGATGCGATTGCACGTCTAGCACAGATGGCACGCGCAGCAGGGATTCATTTGATTATTGCTACTCAGCGTCCTTCAGTTGATGTTATTACCGGCGTGATCAAAGCGAATATTCCTTCTCGTATTGCTTTTGGTGTATCTTCACAAATTGATTCACGTACTATTTTGGATATGGGCGGAGCCGAGAAATTGTTAGGGCGCGGAGATATGCTATTTATGCCTGTAGGTTCTTCTAAGCCTACTCGTGTACAGGGAGCATTTATGTCTGACGAAGAAGTTGAAGCGATTGTATCTTATTGTCGTGGTCAAGGTGATGCACAATATGTAGAAGACCTTGTGCCAGAGATTGATGATACAGTTAACAATATAGATGAACAGTTGGATGAATTATATGATCAAGCTGTGCAGATTGTAGTAGAAGGGAAGCAAGCTTCTGTATCGCTATTACAACGCCGAATGAGAGTTGGATATACTCGTGCTGCACGTCTGATTGATTCACTGGAAGCTCATGGTATTGTAGGGCCTTATGAAGGTAGTAAGCCTCGTGAAGTGTTAATTACTGTTGAACAATATCAGCAGAAGTTAGCCAGTAATTCATAATATGCTTTAAAATAGACCGTAGAAGATCCAATCTATCTGTCTAAAGTAGATGCTGTCTGTATAGACTAGACTATAACAAAAAAGAAGCGCCACTCCTATGTATTAGCGAGTAGCGCTTCTTTTTGTTATGAGTATTCAATGCTCAACTAAAGGAATCTTATGAACCGTTATAACGATCTAAAATACTTGTTTTGTTAGAGCTATCATATACAAATCCATAAATCTTTTTGTTCATATTGCTATAGGCGCTGTCAATTTCTTCAGCAACACTATTGAACAAAGTATTGGTTTGGTATGAAGTTAAAGAATTCCAATCGCCTTTGTTTGCATAGATACGGAATACGATTTCTTCATCATTATCGTTAGACAATTCAATTGATAATTTAACACCTTTGTACGTACCGAAGTCGTTATTCAAAGTCGTTTGAACTGTGCTCAAATCAACATTTGAACCGATGATGATACTGTTACTGCTATTTGTTGAGAATGTTAGCAATTTAACAGAGTTTTTGTTAACTACAGTTCCTGTTACTGTAGCATCATCATATGTGCTGTTATCATGAATAGCATCTACGATATTTTGTAACAATGTTCTACGGTTAGAAGTAGACAGATCATTCCATACACTTTCAGTGACTTTGATATTCACTTTCAATTTGTCTGAATTACCTGTTAATTCAATATTAGCACTTGTACCTTTGTAATCAGCATAAGAATTGTTAAGTGTTGTTTGTAATTTGTTCAAAGTAGTGCTGTTTGAATTTGAGCTAGTGTTATTGTTTTTCAAGTCTGTAATTTGAGTATTCAAGCTTGTGATTTGCGCTTGCAATTGAGCAATCGTTGTATCTTTTGTTGTATTTTGTGCTGTTGCTGTATTCAATTGCAATTGTAGATTTTGAATTTGAGAATTCAATGTATCTACAGTCGTTTGCGGTACTTGAGTTGTTTTGTCAGCTACATTTACAATTTTGTTCGTATTGTCCCAAGTTACTTTTTTATCAAATACATCACCCATCATACGAAGTGGAATGTATGTAGTACCATTGACCATGAATGGTTCTTGGCTGGCATCTACAGTCACTTCCTGGTTGTTGTAAATGACTTTAATGTTGTTGTACATCGCTTTAAGTTGCTTGGTCGCTTGCGAAGCATACGTGCTATTTACAAAAATACTGCCGGAAATAGCAAGAGCGGACACAGTAGCAATAATCACAGGTTTTTTTCTTAGTTTCATGTTGTTCGTCGAGCTCCTTTTTTTCTAGATTTGGAGATATACTTTTTTACTATACGTAATCTAAAGTATGACCCCTTCGTAATCCTTTTTGTTTTTGCTCGGTAGGTTGAGCATGACCATTCCTCGTATAGTATGACGAAGTGTGTATAAAATATGTTGCTATAAAGATGCTGATCTCCAGAAATTCGACATTAGAACGTCTATATTCCTCTATCAGAGACTAAATTTTATCACAAATAGAGGTAGGAAAGAAACCCAACGCCTTTTTTGAATACTTTGTCTTATATTGCAGTATAACGAAATACCTATCATCTCGTTTGCTTCTTGTATTTCGATTAGTATAAAATAAGTAAAGTTAGAGCATTACCAAATTGGCTTGATAAAGGAGTTTTGACGTTGAATAATACCGGATTCGAACGCGGTGAAGTAAATGGGATACGTGTACATGTAATGCCAACTACACGATTCAAAACATTTGCCGTTTCACTTTATATGGGAACCCCCCTTGCAGAAGATACAGTTACTCCTACAGCTTTGATTCCTTTTATTTTGCGTAGAGGAACAGCCAAGTATCCAGAAACAACACAATTTCGTGAAGCTTTAGAAAATATGTATGGTGCAGGCTTTGGATTTGATGTATACAAAAAAGGCGATTATCAGATGGTGCAATTCCGTATGGATACGATCAATGATTCGTTTGTATCTGCTGATGAATCGCTGTTAAAACAAAGCATTTCTTTTTTAGGAGATGCCGTAACCAATCCTGTACTTGAAAATAATGCATTCCGTGAAAAATATGTAACCGCAGAACGTGAAAATGTTCGTAAACGCTTGGAGTCTGTAGTAAACGATAAAATTCGTTATGCTGCTGAACGTTGTATCCAGGAAATGTGCAAAGATGAGCCTTATCGCTTAAACGCTTTGGGACAACTAAGTGATCTGGACGGGCTTAATGGTGCTAATGTATATGAACGTTACCAACAATGGCTTGAAAATAGCACGATGGATCTGTATGTTGTGGGTGATACTACCCTTGAAGAAGTGTTAGAACTTGTAGGCAGTCAATTTGCTCGCAAAACAAATACACTACATGCTTACAAAATATCGATTCCGCGCTCTGCTGGTGCAGAAGTCAAACATATTGTTGAAAAAATGGAAATCAGTCAAGGTAAACTAAATATGGGATTACGTACACCGATTACGTACGGAGATAATCGTTATGCTTCCGCTTGGGTAGCAAATGGTATTTTAGGTGGTTTCCCGCATTCTAAATTGTTTACCAATGTACGTGAAAAAGAAAGTTTGGCTTACTATGTAGGCTCACGCTTTGATCCATACAAAGGCATTACAACGATCCAATCAGGAATTGAAATACAGAACTTTGATAAAGCATTAAATATTATCAAAGAACAATTGGCTAATCTACAAGCTGGAGATATCAGTGAATCAGAGATTAGTCAGACCAAAGCTATGATCCGTAACGATTTGTTAGAGTCTCGTGATTCTGCGTATCAAATGATCGGTTATGATTTTAATGGTCGTTTTGCAGATAAAGATCGTCCTGTAGAACAATTGTTGTCTGAAGTAGAATCGGTTACACCAGAGCAGATCCAGTCTGCTGCAAGTGTATTAACGCTTGATACGATTTATTTCCTTACGACAGAACAGAAGGAGGCATAATTATGGAAAGTATCCGCTATGATCGTTTACAAGAAACTTTATATTTCGAAACTATGGATAATGGATTACAAGTATATGTGCTTCCCAAAGAAGGATTTCAAAAAACATATGCTACATTTGCTACCAAATATGGCTCTGTAGATAATCATTTCCAAGTAGAAGGACAAGAAGAAGTTAAAGTACCGGATGGGATTGCTCACTTTTTGGAGCATAAAATGTTTGAAGAACCTGATGGTGTCGATGTATTTTCTAAATTTTCGGTTAAAGGTGCTTCGGCTAACGCATTTACTAGCTTTGAGCAGACGGTATATTTATTTTCTGCAACTGAACAGATTGAAGATAATTTAGAAACATTGCTTAATTATGTACAAAACCCTTACTTTACTAAAGAAAATGTAGATAAAGAAAAAGGGATTATCGGTCAAGAAATTCAAATGTATCAAGATAATGCCGACTGGCGTGTATATTATGGATTGTTAGAAGCAATGTATCAAAAAAATCCATTACGTATTGATATCGCAGGTACGATTGAATCGATCAGTACGATTACAAAAGATACACTGTATGAGTGTTACAACACGTTTTATCATCCTTCCAATATGATGTTATTTGTAGTAGGTGGAGTAGATCCTGCGACAGTGATCGAGCAAGTGCGTGCTAATCAGCAAGCCAAAGATTATCAACCACAAGGTTCGATCAGTCGTTTCTTTGAAGAAGAACCGGTAGCTGTAGGTGAACCATGGCATGAAGTTCGTTTGCCTGTATCAGAGCCTAAATGCCTATTAGGTCTAAAAGAAGTCAAAAATGGTCTGACTGGTGAAGCATTGCAACGTCGTACATTAACGACCAAGCTGATGCTTGATTTGTTACTTGGTAACAGTACTCAGTTGTATCAGACATTGTATGATGAAGAATTAATTTCCGATGATTTCGGTAGTGATTATAGCAGTACAACAGAGTATGGTTATTCGATGATGGGTGGAGATACCCGCGATCCTAAATTACTTGTACAACGTCTGCAAGAAGAGATCAATAAAGTGATTGCTACAGGATTTAGCCAGGATGCATTTGATCGTGCATTGCGTAAAAAAATTGGTGGATACTTGCGTATGCTGAATTCACCTGAAAGTATCGCTCATGAATTCACACGCAATCGTTTCCGTGATAGCGACTTTTTCGATATTCTTCCAATCTATGAATCGCTTACAGTAGAAGATGTGAATGCTCGCTTGCGTGAACATATGAACTGGGATCAACTGGCTGTATCGGTGGTTGTTAGTCCGTGAATCAGCCCCAATCTGTAGCTGCAAGTAGCAAGCCTTTTTCGCAAATGACTGTACTGATTACAGGTGCAAGTAAAGGAATAGGGGCTGCTACAGCAAAGCGATTTGCTATGGCTGGAATCAATGTAGCTGTTCATTATCGCAGTTCGCATGAAGAAGCAAATGATGTTGCTCGTATATGTCTGGAATATGGTGTGAAAGTGTTGACCATTGCCGCAGACTTACGCAGTATGGAGCAGATTAAGCGAATGCGTGATAAGTTAGAACAGCATGATATGTTGCCTGATATTTTGGTAAATAATGCAGGAATTGCTCATTATGGCATGCTTACCGATATGACAGAACAAGATTTCGACGATGTTATAGCGACAAATCTCAAAAGTGTATTTCTCTGTACTCAAGTCTTTATGCCTCATATGATCAATCAACGCTATGGGCGGATTATTAATGTATCTAGTATCTGGGGCATTACAGGCGCTTCTTGTGAAGTATTGTATTCGGCAAGTAAAGGTGGTATCAATGCTTTTACTAAAGCGTTAGCCAAAGAACTAGCCCCTTCAGGTGTGACAGTGAATGCTATCGCCCCCGGAGTCGTTCGGACTGAAATGATTGCTCATCTGGAACCTGCAGAGATTGAGTCACTAGAAGAAGAGATTCCAGCAGGACGAATCGCTGAACCAGATGAGATTGCTTCGATGGTTTACTTTTTGGCTTTGCCGGAATCAGGTTATATGACAGGTCAAGTGGTGAGTCCTAACGGTGGATTTTTGACCTGATATTGCTATCGATCCATAAGATATTATACGATGAAGGAGCTTCTATATTTAGGTATAGAAGCTTCTATTCATATCATGCTATAATCTTGTAGTTTGAGTGATTACGAAGTTGTTACTGTCTGCTTCTTGCCTTTCTATTTTATTTTATATATCATTAACGTGTTAATGACTTTGCATTGAATAGCAGAAAAGGGTCGGAGTTGGTATAGACTATCTGCTTTGATGACTATATAGCAGTGCCGTTATAAAAATAAATGTGTGATCCATCGACATAGGATTCGGGCTAGAAAGTATTCATGCGATAGAAAGGTTAGAGGTGAACGTGGAACTAAAACAGTGGTATTTGGAATACAGGATACATAAAAATCGTCCTGGTCTATTGGGAGATGTAGCGTCTTTATTAGGTATGCTGAATGTTAACATTTTGACCATTAATGGTGTAGAGGGTAAGACACGTGGTATGCTATTAGAGACGGATGATGATGAGAAGATTCGTCTCCTTGGTGATATGCTTGCCAAAGTTAGCAATATTACAGTGACGGCTTTGCGTCAACCCAAGCTTGTTGATATTTTAGCAGTACGTCATGGACGTTATATTGAGCGTGATTCGGATGACAAAAAAACATTCCGTTTTACAAGAGATGAATTAGGCTTACTGGTTGATTTCTTAGGTGAAATCTTCAAACGTGAAGGCAATCAAATTATCGGTTTACGCGGAATGCCTCGTGTTGGTAAAACAGAATCGATTATTGCAGGTAGCGTATGTGCGATGAAACGCTGGACATTTGTGTCTTCGACGTTGCTAAGACAAACTGTACGAAGCCAATTATCAGAAGAGGAAAACAATCCAAACAACATCTTTATTATCGATGGGATTGTCAGTACGATTCGTTCCAATGAACGTCACCATCAATTGCTTCAAGATATTATGGCGATGCCAAGTACCAAAGTGATCGAACATCCCGATATTTTTGTGCGGGAATCTGATTATGAATACAGTGATTTCAACATTATTATTGAATTGCGCAACAATCCGGGAGAAGAGATCGTCTATGATACATTCACGGAAAGTTATGCGGATGATATATAAAAAAAGTCAAAAAACATTCTAAGCAGGAGGTAATAGTATGTCAGATCTAGGTCGGCAGTTAAGGGATGCCCGCCTTGCGAAAGGTTTATCACTTGATGATGTGCAAGAAATGACCAAAATACGTAAACGCTATTTGGAAGCAATTGAAGCAGGAGATTTTAAGGTGCTTCCAGGCAGTTTTTATGTACGTGCATTTATTAAAACGTATGCGGAAGCGGTAGGTCTTAGTGCGGACGAGTTGTTACAAGAGCATCAAGACGATGTTCCAGAGACCGAAACAGAAGCAGTGATGGAACCGGTAGTGCAACAAAGGCGAGCGGCAAGAAGAACATCTTCATCAGGAGGACGAAGCGGCAAATGGTTATCAACCACATTAATGTGGATCTTCCCATTATTAATTGTCGTGTTGGTCTATATTTTTGTAGTACGTAATGATAATGGCGCTCCTGAAGTGGCAAGTAATAACAAAGGTCAACAGCAACAAGAAACAACAACGAAGCCAACGACCACCACTACACCGCCAGCGACTACAACACCTGAAAGCACAACAACGACTCCAGAAAGTACAACGACAACACCACCTACTGGAGCAGGTACAGAGCAAGAACAATCAACACCTGATGCAACTGGGACGGATGAAGAAGCAACAGATTCTACAACACCGCCTACAGACACAGCATCACAACCTGTCGTTACACAAGCAGGTAAAGAAGGAAGAAATACTATTTTTAATGTGAATTACACAGGTACAACACCGCTTAAAGTAAGTATCAAAGCAACAGGTCAAAGCTGGCTTGAAGTATACAAATCAGCAGATTCTAGTGGAGAACGTTTATTTTTCAATAATACGGAAAGTGGACAAGACCTTTCTTATGATCTAGGCGATACAGGATTATATATCAAATCTGGTAATTCTCCAGCGACAGATATTACAATTAATGGACAACCAATCACAGATGGTAAAGCAACTTCACGTATTGTTCTAAAATTAGTAAAAGAAGCCGCTACAGATAGTAGTACTGATTCTACAAGCACATCTACAGATTCTTCTACAGATGGAACTACTGACGAATCAACTTCTACAGAGACAAGCGGAAATTAATGGTCAGTCACACAAAAGGACATACCTTCAAGCTGCCATAAGACAGCAGATTAAGGATGTCCTTTTTGTGCCATTAGACTTGTAACAACATATATTCTATAATTTTATCTAAAAGGGGGAGATCACATGGCAGATAGTTCATTCGATATCGTATCCAAAATGGATATGCAAGAAATGACCAATGCTATTACTCAAACGGAGAAAGAATTAGCGAGCCGTTTTGATTTTAAAGGAAGCAAAAGTAGTCTAACTTTGGAAAAAGAAACATTAGTTGTTGTTTCGGATGACGATTATAAGTTGGGTGCTTTGATCGATATTTTGCAATCTAAAATGATCAAAAGAGGATTGCCGATCAAAAATATAGAATATGGAACAATAGAGTCTGCTTCGATGGGAACAGTACGTCAACGACTCAAATTAAAACAAGGCATCGATCAAGAAAACTCCAAAAAAATCAATACATTGATTCGCGATGCGAAGCTGAAAGTAAAAAGTCAGATTCAAGGCGATCAGATTCGGGTTACCGGAAAGAATAGAGATGATTTGCAAGCAGTGATTCAATTGCTTCGCAAAGCTGACCTTACTGTGGATCTTCAATTCACCAATATGAAATAAACACGGTATTATCCTATTTGCTATAGAATTGATGGAGGCAGTAAAAGTATGAAACAAAAGATGCAGGCGGGAGCAATTACATATCATTGGTTCGCTGTGGACAATAGATACAGCAAGGAGGATACACAATGAATTTACCTAATCGCATAACGCTTACACGTATTTTCTTAGTACCAGTGATGATGTTGTTCCTGCTCGTTAATTTTTCGTTTGGAGAAGAGCTTTTAAAAATTGGAGCATCTTTTGAGGTCAGTTATAACGATCTGATTGCAGCATTAATTTTTATTATTGCAGCCAGTACAGATGGAATTGACGGACATATTGCCCGTAGTCGTAACTTGGTAACGAATCTAGGCAAATTACTTGATCCTTTGGCTGATAAATTATTAGTATCTGCCGCTTTGATCTCTTTGGTTGCACTGGGCAAATGTGAAGCATGGATGGTTGTAGTTATTATCAGTCGCGAATTTGCAGTCACAGGACTTCGTCAAATTGCTTTATTGGATGGTAAAGTAATGGCTGCTAGCAATTGGGGCAAAGCCAAAACGATTACACAAATTATTGCGATTTCTGCTTTGATGATTAACAATTTTCCATTTGCTCTACTAGGTATTCCATTTGCAGAAATTATGATCTGGATAGCTACGTTGATCACCATCTATTCAGGGATAGATTATTTTGTCAAAAACAAATCGGTTATTCATTTTTCCGAATAAACTACCTGTTTCTGTTTAACAGCAAATAGGTGATATAACAAGTAATGCAGCGTAAGTGGCAATAGGGTTCTCTCTATTGCCTTTTCCTTTTGCCATACGTATGATTGGTTTATTTTTTAAGCACTTACATCACAGAGCAACCCTAATAACGAGGAGGCACTTGTAATGAAAGCAGAAATTATCGCAGTAGGTACAGAACTATTACTAGGTCAAATTACGAATACGAATGCCAGATATTTATCTCAACAATTATCCTATATAGGAATAGATGTATATTATCAGACTGTAGTAGGGGATAACTTAAATCGACTCAAACAAGCGATTGAGCTTGCTAGTAGTCGTGCAGATGTTATTTTATTTTCAGGCGGGATCGGACCAACACAAGATGATTTAACCAAAGATGCATTAGCTGAAGTGCTAGGCAGATCTATTTATATAGATCCTTCTTCTATGGAAAAAGTCGCAAGCTTTTTTGAAGGTAGAAATATTACGATGACTGAAAATAATCGTCGTCAAGCACTGGTTATTGAGAATAGCCATGTATTGGCAAATTCCACAGGGCTTGCTGTCGGTATAGCAATTGAAGATAAAGAAAAATATTATATTGTTCTACCAGGCCCACCAAAAGAGTTACAGCCTATGTTTGAAAATGAAGCAAAACCATGGTTGTTAGAACATGTATTAACAGATGAGCATCCTATTTATTCGAAAATGCTTAAATTTGCCGGTATTGGTGAATCTGCATTGGAGGAAGCATTGATTGATCTGATTAACGATCAAAGTGATCCTACAATTGCTCCATATGCCAAAGAAGCCGAAGTCACGATTCGTCTGACAACCAAAGCGGCTACAGAAAAAGAAGCAATGGTCAAACTCAAACAGATGGAATCTCAAATTCGGGAACGTTTGCCTGACCATATGTATGCTGATCAAGATATCGGAATCGAAGAACAGATTTTGCTGATGATGACAGGTATGAAATTGACACTCACAGCAGCAGAAAGTTGCACAGGTGGTCTATTAATGCAGAATCTAACTGCTATCCCGGGAAGTGGAAATGTATTTCTTGGTGGAATCGTCTGCTATTCCAACGAAATGAAAGAAAAAATGTTAAATGTGCCTCGTGAATTGTTAGAAGGCGAAGAAGCTCCAGGAGCAGTAAGCCCGGAAGTAGCCGAAGTATTAGCCGATGAAGCAAGAAAGATATTAGATACTGATTTTGCTGTTTCGATTACCGGTGTAGCTGGCCCGGGATCTTCAGAACGCAAACCTGTGGGATTAGTCTATATTGGACTCGCAGAACGGAATCAACCTACACAGGTATTTGAATTAAATATACGTGGCAATCGTGAGTCGATTCGTGTTCGCGCTGCCAAAAGTATTCTGTACCGTTTGTGGCTTCGTTTAAGTGAACTTCAGAAGGAATCTTTACCACAGTGACAAAATGCGCACAGACGTGTGTAACAGACGTCATATCACGCCAAGCATATGTTGCAATGTATAGTTCTACTATGGTAAAATAAGCGCAGACGGAAGAACCGCAGCAAATTTATTTGTTGCGGTTTTTTTATGTTTACACCCCAAAAAGTAAAAAAGTTACGTAAAAAAATGAAATCCTGATTTATTACCAATAAATGTAATATAATATGGATTTCATATCAAAAACACGAATATATGTTCGAAAAAAGCTTGGCAAATGAGAAAAAAAGTAGTATAATTAGAGTATAAATAAGAAGAAGAGGGACGTGAGTTTATTGTCAGATCGTCGTGCAGCGTTAGATATGGCGCTTCGTCAAATAGAGAAGCAATTCGGTAAAGGTTCAGTTATGAAACTTGGAGAATCCACTCATATGCAAGTTGAAGTTATTCCTAGTGGATCTATTGCATTAGATATTGCTTTGGGTACAGGCGGTATGCCAAGAGGACGTATTATCGAAATATACGGACCAGAATCTTCTGGTAAAACAACTGTAGCGCTTCATGCAATTGCAGAAGTTCAAAAAGCTGGAGGACAAGCAGCATTTATCGATGCAGAGCATGCTCTAGATCCTCAATATGCTAAAAACTTAGGCGTTAACATTGATGAATTACTACTTTCTCAACCAGATACAGGTGAGCAAGGTCTAGAAATCGCTGAAGCACTTGTACGTAGTGGTGCTGTTGATATTATCGTTGTCGATTCTGTAGCAGCATTGGTACCAAAAGCAGAGATCGAAGGCGAAATGGGAGATTCTCACGTTGGTTTGCAAGCACGTTTGATGTCTCAAGCTTTGCGTAAATTGTCTGGTGCAATCAGCAAATCCAAAACAATCACAATCTTTATCAATCAGCTTCGTGAAAAAGTTGGAGTTATGTTTGGTAACCCTGAGACAACTCCAGGTGGTCGTGCGCTTAAATTCTACTCCACTGTACGTTTAGACGTACGTCGTATAGAAGCAATCAAAAACGGTAACGATGTTGTTGGTAACCGTACACGTATCAAAGTTGTTAAAAACAAAGTTGCTCCTCCATTCAAACAAGCTGAAGTAGATATCATGTACGGAGAAGGTATCTCTAAAGAAGGTAGCTTGATCGATATTGGTGTAGAACACGATATTGTAAATAAAAGTGGTGCTTGGTACTCTTACGAAGGTGAACGTATGGGTCAAGGTCGTGAGAACTCTAAACAATTCTTGAAAGAAAATCCGCATATTGCAGATATCATCGAGCAAAAAATTCGTGTATCTAGCAATTTAACAACAGTGGTTGAAGAACCATCTGCTGAAGAAAAAGAAAAAGAGAGTCTTGAAGAGCAAGAATTATTCTCTAAAGCAACTGAATAATCATTTTAAGATGCTTCAAGCTTAAATCCTGTAGCGCCCAGGACGTGAAATACGTTCAGGGCGTTTTTTATTTATATTTAATAAGAGATTCATATGAGCACTATACACTGATTTAAAATATAGATAGACGAAAGGAAACAATTATGGCTGATTATCGTCGTTATTCCAAAAAAACATCAAATACTACATCTGAACCTGAGGGCGATGAAGAATGGGATATCTATGCAGATGAAGGAGAACGCTTAGATGGGTTTCCCGAGGAAGGTGAAGTAGAGATTACCGCTGTAACCCCTCTACGTAAGCCTAGGCATCATTACAAGTTATCTTTCGGGGAATTGGCTCTTATGGTACATGAAGATGTTATGATCAAATATAGGCTGTTAAAAGGGATGTCTTTTTCTAAAGAAGAACTAGAGAATATTGTTATTGCGAATGAACGTCAAACAGCATATGCAGAATCTTTAAATTATTTAAGCCGTAAAGCAAGAACTCGTACTGAGATTGCACGCAAACTTAAAGAAAAAGAAATCCATCCTGAAATTATCGAAACGACTCTGGTGCGATTACAACAAGAGAAATTGATCGATGATGAGTTATATGCTCAACAGTGGGCGAAGCAAAGAGTCAAAAGTCAGAAAAAAGGTAAAGTATGGATTAGACAAGAATTACGCCAAAAAGGTGTAAATAAAGAAAATATTGAGCAAGCTTTGGAAGATATCGATCCAGATGATGAGATAGCCAGTGCTACTATATTGGCAGAAAAAAAATGGAAATCCACTTCGGGAGAAGTTTTTGATAAAAAAAGAAAAACAATGGCTTTTTTAATGAGAAGAGGATATTCTTCGGATATTGTAAGGAAAGCATTGGAAGCTGTTCAACAAAAACCAGAAGATGATTGGGAATAACCGCCAAAATCCAAATATAATAAAACAGAATAACCGCTTTATTTGGGGTAACAAACTTGACATCTATAAATACGGTTACGGCAATTGCTTGACAATGTCTTTTGGCAAATAATAAAATGTACTTGTGCAGATTGTCATTTTTACGTCATCTTTTCCCGGCAGGTGATAAGATGAAGGTGATCATGGATTCTGTAGCAAGGCATTTCTGAAGAATTTTAGAATGTTTGATCTCCCTATGAACAGGGAATTAGCACATGTACCCGCATGAGCAATGAAACAAATGCATAAGGGACGAATCATCGATTAACCAATGAACATGTAATTCCCAGGGAATACCTTGGAGGAATCAGCGAGGAGGTGAACAGAATGGAAGTTCTCTGGACCACAATTCTCGTTGTTGCCGCATTATTCTTTGGGTTCTTGGTCGGATATTTTATTCGCAAGTCTCTTGCAGAAGCTAAAATTTCTAGTGCTGAACAAGCTGCTATCCAAATCGTAGAAAGTGCGAAGAAAGAAGCAGAAGCACAAAAGAAAGAAACAGTTCTGGAAGCAAAAGACGAAGTGCACAAACTCAGAACTGAAGCTGAAAAAGACATTCGTGAGCGTCGTAATGAAAATCAACGCCTGGAAAGACGATTGTTGCAGAAGGAAGAGTCGCTGGATAAAAAAATTGAATCATTAGAACGCAAAGAAGAACAAGTGGCTAACAAAGAGAAACGTATTGAAGAGACTCAGCAACAAATCGAACAACTTCACACCAGTCAGGTTGCGGAACTCGAACGAATTTCTAATCTGTCGATGGAAGATGCTCGTGGTATCATTTTGAGCAACGTGGAGCAGGAAGTTCGCCACGAAACATCACAAATGATCAAGGATATTGAACAACAGGCGAAAAATGAAGCAGACAAACGTTCTCGTGAGATTATTACTCTTGCTATTCAACGTTGTGCTGCTGATCATGTAGCCGAGACTACCGTCTCTGTTGTCACCTTGCCTAATGAAGAAATGAAAGGCAGAATTATCGGTCGTGAAGGTCGTAACATTCGTGCATTGGAGACACTTACAGGTATCGATTTAATTATCGATGATACACCGGAAGCTGTTATCCTTTCTGGATTTGACCCGATTCGCCGTGAAATTGCCCGTACAGCTCTTGAAAAACTGGTAGCAGATGGACGTATACATCCTGCAAGAATTGAAGAAATGGTGGATAAAGCACGCCGCGAAGTGGATGAGCGTATCCGTGAATACGGTGAGCAATCTACATTTGAAGTTGGCGTACATGGACTTCATCCAGATCTTATCAAAATTTTGGGTCGTCTCAAATTCCGTACCAGTTACGGTCAAAACGTACTCAAGCACTCCATGGAAGTGGCTTATCTTACCGGCCTAATGGCTTCCGAATTGGGACAAGATATCACATTAGCGAAACGTGCAGGCTTACTGCATGATATCGGTAAAGCACTAGATCACGAAGTGGAAGGTTCTCATGTAGAGATTGGCGTAGAGTTGGCTAAGAAATACAAAGAACATCCAGTCGTTATTAACAGTATTGCGTCTCACCATGGCGATACGGAAGCCACTTCTATTATAGCGATGCTTGTTGGTGCAGCAGATGCATTGTCTGCCGCAAGACCAGGCGCACGTCGTGAAACATTAGAAACGTATATCCGTCGTCTGGAGAAACTAGAAGAAATCTCTGAATCCTTTGAAGGCGTAGAGAAATCTTATGCTATTCAAGCCGGACGCGAAATTCGTGTTATGGTTCAACCGGATAAAGTGGATGATGCAGATAGTTTCCGTTTGGCGCGCGATATTACCAAAATGATCGAAAATGAACTGGATTATCCAGGACATATCAAAGTCACTGTAATCCGTGAAACGAGAGCAGTCGATTACGCAAAATAAAGAACGATGCGAAAAGTGACCTGGCAATCAGGTCACTTTTTCTCTTCGTGGACGGAGGAATTATCATTAAAGTTATTTTTATTGGAGATATTGTAGGAAGTACAGGTCGTAAAGCGATTAAAGAGACGCTACCTCGGTTAAAATCAAAGTATACCCCGGACATCATCATAGCGAATGCCGAAAATTCTGCTTCAGGTCGAGGAATTACACGAGGGATTGCACGTCAACTTTTTGAAATGGGTGTACATGGTATAACGATGGGTAACCATACATGGGACAACAAAGAGATTTTTGAATTTATAGATGATGAACCTCGTATGATTCGTCCCGCTAACTTTCCTCCAGGTACGCCTGGTCGTGGATATACCATTATCAAAGCTGGCGGTAAGCAGTTAGGTATTGTTAATCTACAGGGTCGTACCTTTTTACCAGCGATCGATTGTCCTTTTCGCAAAGTCGATGAGATTATGGATGAGCTTAAAGGGAAAGTAAATTGCGTATTAGTTGATTTCCATGCAGAAGCCACTTCTGAGAAGATTGCTATGGGATGGCATTTGGATGGTAGAGCTTCTATGGTCGTTGGTACACACACTCATGTACAAAGTAATGACGATACCTTACTACCCGGCGGAACAGCTTATCTGACCGATACAGGGATGGTAGGCTCGTATGAAGGCGTACTCGGTATGCAGCGTGATGCGGTATTATATAAATTTCAGACACAGTTGCCAGCACGTTTTCAAGTTTGTGAAGGCAAATGGCATTTTCATGCTGTGTATGTGGATATAGACGATCAGACCGGTAGAGCGAAAAAGATCGAAAAGATTCGCATGTATGAAGATGAATGGCATATGGAATAGTTTCAAGTAGAAGCAGGATGTTTAAAATCTTTATAAATTTTCTCTGAAAATAATCGATTTTTGATTTAATTCAGCAGGAACAGTAGAGATGTTGTCGAATATTATCTACTAATCATGGAATCAAGCCATCATTCATTCCCAGGGGAGGTACTTATCATGGAAGTATTAAAAGTTTCAGCAAAATCCAACCCGAATTCTGTAGCAGGAGCATTGGCAGGTGTATTGCGTGAAAGAGGTGCCGCTGAACTTCAAGCCATTGGAGCAGGTGCCCTTAATCAAGCGATTAAAGCAGTAGCTATTGCCCGGGGATTCGTAGCACCAAGTGGAGTTGACCTGATTTGTATTCCAGCCTTTACGGACATTGTGATTGATGGAGAAGACAGAACCGCCATGAAATTGATTGTAGAACCTAGATAATACTGCTGCTATCCTGAACGTAAGTAGATACCTATAGTCCTAACGATCATAGCGTATACCTCTTGCAACAGAGATGATGGTGAAAGTGGTCATTTGTTTGCATACTTGGGACCTGTAAGCTTGTTTTATAAGCTTGGAGGTCTTTTTGCTGAGTTGCTTTTCATTTTTGGTACAAAAGATGTATAATAAAGTAGCATGCATTTTGCAAATGTACGAGTATGTGCGTTTTGTTACAAAGTGCAAATGAAATAGAGAATAATAGAGGAGTGAGTGATTACATGAGTAAAATCGTACCTGTAGGCGTGTCAGCACGTCATATTCATCTAACCCAAGAACATATCGAAGTATTATTTGGTGAAGGTTACCAATTAACAGAATTCAAACCGTTGTCCCAACCAGGACAATTTGCTGCTAATGAAACGGTTGCTGTAGTAGGAAGCAAAGGAACGTTTGAAAAAGTTCGTATTTTGGGACCTGCTCGTCCAGCAACACAATTGGAAATCTCTCGTACGGATTCTTTCGCTATTGGTGTGAAAGCTCCTGTTCGTGAGTCTGGTAAAATCGATGGTACACCGGGTGTTCTTCTAAAAGGACCAGCTGGTGAAGTGCAAATCGAAGAAGGCGTGATTGTAGCTGCACGTCATATTCATTTCCATACTTCTGATGCAGAAAAATGGGGAATTAAAGATCAAGAGTTGTTAAAAGTGCGTTTGTCTGGTGAACGTGGTCTTGTTCTTGAAAACGTCATTGCACGTGTATCCGATTCTTTCGCTTTGGATATGCACATTGATACAGATGAAGCAAATGCTTCCGGTGCTGCGACTGGTGACACTGCTGAAATTATCGATTAATCATAAATAGATATACCAAAAGCCTATTTCACTCTATAGAAATAGGCTTTTTTGTTTATCTTTTTTATGGTACATTCCTTATGAAAATCAAATATACAATGGAGGAATATAGATGTCATGTAAAAGTATAGGCAAATGGATATCGTTAGCGATCATTTTATATACATTAAGTGCTATCACGAATACAACCACATCGGTAAGTATAGCAGCATCCAATCTGCCTAGCGCTCAACAAGATGCGTATCAGCAAAATCTTTTTCGGACATTTGATCAATTGCATACAGAACAGGTGGTTCTCGTTACCGCTGCGCACAACAATACATTTAAAGGCACACTTCAGGTATATACCAAACAAAATGGACAATGGACATTGCAATTATCGGCATTACCTGTGGTCTTGGGTAAGCATGGACTGGGCAAAACCAAAGAAGGTGATGGTAAAACACCAATCGGTACATATTCATTAGGAACAGCGTTTGGCACAGCACCTAAGCCTACAGGGTTACAATTAGATTATGAACAACACACCGCTCAAGATTACTGGGTCGATGATGTGAATTCTAGTGATTATAATCAGAAAGTGACAGAATCGGGCGATCCCAACCAACGCTGGGCATCTTATGAGAAAATGAATAATCCTCTTTATAAATATGGAATGGTGGTTAATTACAATATCAATCCAATTGTAAAAGGCAAAGGCAGTGCGATTTTTGTACACAAATGGAGAAGTTCCACCCAACCGACAGATGGGTGTATCGCTTTATCAGAAGCCAATTTGTTAAAAGTATTAAAAGCAATTGATCCTGCCAAATCGCCTAAGATTCGTATCGGTACAGTAAGTGCTCGTTAAATCTTGTTAAGTAACTAAGAACATGAACCATTGTACTGGTGGAACAGGTACGATTTGACAGCTTTTTATAATAGAGTAAGCATGATATAATTAGCAGTAATGCTTTTTTAAGATGTTGGAAGAGGCATACAGAAACTTTAGAATGATGCTTACAGTGGGGAGTGGCAGCATGTCAAAAGAAATTAAGGATTATTCCAAGTACTTTGATTTTTCGGATGCTAAAGTGATTTCAGAAGATGAAAACGGCAAAAAAATTCGTATCCGAGGTCGGGAAATCCATATTATATCTGAACCGAATCAACGTGAAGAAAAGAAACGTGGTAAACAAGATGTGCAAGTTGTCTATGAGGAAAGTATTCCAGAAGAACTACGTACTGTTGGGATAGGCAAGCATTATCTTGTCTATACATTTGGTTGTCAGATGAATGAGCACGATTCTGAGACGATCAAAGGTATGTTAGAACAGATGGGCTATCAAGCCACAGAAAGTCGTGAAGAAGCAGATATTATTTTGTTAAATACGTGTGCTATTCGCGAAAATGCAGAAGATCGAGTATTTGGTGAATTGGGTCATCTCAAAACATTAAAACTTGAAAAGCCAGGCCTATTATTAGGCGTATGCGGTTGCATGTCTCAAGAAGAAGGCGTCGTTAATCGTATTATGCAAAAGCATGGTTTTGTCGATATGATCTTTGGTACACATAATATTCACCGTCTGCCTTATTTAATTCAAGAATCGCTATTCAGTAAAGAAATGGTCGTCGAGGTCTGGTCCAAAGAAGGAGATATCGTCGAAAATTTACCGAAAAAGCGGCAGGGTATGCGTGGTTGGGTAAATATTATGTATGGATGCGATAAATTCTGTACGTATTGCATCGTGCCTTTTACACGTGGTAAAGAACGCAGTCGTCTTCCGCAAGATGTGATCGCTGAAGTGCGTGAATTAGCGCGTCAAGGATTTAAAGAAATTACACTACTAGGTCAAAATGTTAATGCTTATGGCAAAGACTTGACAGGTATGAACTATACATTTGGAGATTTGATGGATGATATCTCCAAAATTGATATCCCGCGTGTTCGCTTCACCACATCGCATCCAAGAGATTTCGATGATCGTCTGATCGAAGTATTGGCTAAAGGTGGTAATCTGGTAGAACATATTCACTTGCCTGTACAATCAGGTAGCAGTGCTGTGTTGAAAAAAATGAGTCGTAAATATACACGCGAGTTGTATTTGGATCTGGTAGGTAGAATCAAAGCATCTATTCCTAATGCTGTACTGACTACTGATATTATCGTAGGTTTCCCTGGCGAAACAGACGAGCAATTTGAAGAAACCTTATCACTTGTACGTGAAGTTGGATTTGATTCGGCATATACATTTATCTATTCACCACGTGAAGGTACACCGGCGGCTGTGATGGAAGACAATGTACCGATGGAAGTGAAAAAAGAACGATTGCAACGCTTGAACCAAACGATTAAAGACTACAGCTTAATCGGTAGTGAAAAATTCTTAGGTCAAGTGGTTGAAGTACTGGTTGAAGGTGAAAGTAAAAACAATTCAACAGTTCTGGCAGGACGCACGCGTTCTAACAAATTAGTTCATTTTGAAGGATCAGCAGACTTGATCGGTCAATTCGTACATGTACAGATTACCGATTACAAAACGTTTTATATCAAAGGCGAACTGGTTGCTGAACCTGCTGTAGCCTATTAATTAAATTTGAGCAAGTAAACGGAGGATTGTCGATGGAGCATCATGATCGCAATGTTGAATCAACGACAGGCGGAGCACCACTTGAATTAAATACACAGGGTCTTTTTATTCGTGAAGATATTATGGCAAAAACCAAGCAATTGGCTGCGCTGATCTCAGAAAGTGAAGAAGTGGATCATTTCAAAAGAGCAGAAAAAATGATTCAATCTCATCCACGAATCGAAGAATTAATTCGTACGATTAAGAAAAAGCAAAAAGAAGTGGTTGCTTTTGAATCGATGAAAAACGAAAAAATGATTGCTAGAATTGAAGGCGAATTAACAGCCTTACAACAAGAACTGGATGATATTCCATTAGTATCGGATTATCAAGAAAGTCAGGTTGAAATTAACGACATGTTACAAATGGTTATTTCAGTTATTCATGATACCGTTTCTGAGAAAATCAATGTAGAGAGCGGTAAGGATTCACCTCCATCGTCCTGCAATGACTAGAACAAATCCAAAGACGCGGAGCATATAGCCGCGTCTTTTTTGATTTTTGTAGAACTCTATGGGCTATCTCTATAGATACCTGCCATATGATTTCATATTGTTGACTCTACATGCAGAAAGAAGTGAATGGTCATGGAATCTTCTAATTATGGTTATGATTCTGTGTTAATCCGTACTCAATCCAATCACGAATGTGTACCTATTACATTATTGATGCTTGCTGATCCTGATCTAGAAGCGATACAGCGTTACAAAGCATATTGTCGTTGGTGGATAGCAGAGATAGCGAATCATGTAGTAGGAGTCTGTGGAGTGCTTCAACGTACAGCACAAGAATGGGAAATTATGAATATCGCAGTCGAAGAGGGTTATGAAGGTCAAGGCATAGGCAGTAAGTTACTGGACGAAGTATTAGAGCAACTCAAGCAGTTCAAAGCTAACGTTGTTACAGTAGCTACAGGTAATTCCAGTCTGGGCGCACTTGCCTTTTATCAAAAACATGGTTTTCGCATCATAAGAATAGAACATGATCATTTCACTACTCATTATGAACAGCCTATTATTGAAAATGGTATTGTATGTCGGGATCAAATCATTTTGCAAAAGAGTTGGGGCGATTCTAACTCTCTATCTTATATGTATCCTTATAGCAAAGAACCTTATTTGGCGATGGTTGTCTCTGTGCGGATTGCTCAGATTCGGGATTCTGGTGCTTTGATTCGGATGAAGCAGAAATTAGACGAGCAGACTACTTTTATGTTGCTTGAGCCTGGTGAGCGGAATCTGAATGAAGCAGAACAACGGGATATGATTCGTTATGCACTGCGTAGTGCTAATTCTAATATTTTTCTAGCTGAACACGAAGGTCAGATTATTGGATATTTGGAAGCGATTGGTGGCAAAGTTGCACGTAATCGCCATAGTGTATATATTGTTGTAGGTGTACTGCAAGAGTATGCAAATCGTGGTATAGGAAGACGGTTATTTCAGACGATGATTCACTGGGCACAAGATCGTCATTTGCATCGTCTTGAATTGAATGTGCAAGGTAATAATGAACGCGCTTTACATTTATATCGTTCATTGGGTTTTCGGATTGAAGGGATTCAAAAAAACGCATTAGTGGTTGAACAGCGCTATGTAGATTTGATACAAATGGGATTGTTATTGTAACAAGCCGTTTTGAACAGGAGGAGCATTTTTTTGACACATTGGGATGAAATATTAAAAAAAAGCGAACAATTATACTGGGGACTACTAGGTTGCCGTCTTATTGCAAGTGAACAGGATTATATTACGATAGGGCTTACAGCGACACCTCAACATTTAAATCATATGCATATTGTGCATGGTGGTGTACAGATGTCGATGATGGATCAAGTGATGGGGATGTTGTCGATGGCGATTCAAGATGGACAACCTTGTGTAACCACAAATATGAACACTCATTTTGTAGAATCGATGAAAGAAGGCGAACTGTTTGCGACAGCTCGTATACTTCATCTCGCTGGTAGAACAGTGACTTTGCAAGCTGAAGTATCTAACGCAGAAGGAACAATAGGAGCTATCTCAACTGCAACATTTATAGCAACTCGCAAATAAAGATTGACCTATCTGAGAGAATCATTCATAATGATATTATCAAATAGATAAAATGAACAGTGGTGATAACGATGACGGATAACAGCAAACAGCATTCGTATGATGTCAAAAAGTATCGTACGCCCGATGGCGCACCAGCCGATATTGTTATGTTTACTTTGACTAAAAAAGAGCGGAAGACTTTTACCAAAACATTACCTTTACGTGAATTGAAAGTAATGTTGATTCGTCGCCGCTCATGGCCTTTTGCCGGGAAATGGGCGTTGCCTGGTGGATTTTCACACGACGATGAATCGTTATTTGAAGCAGCGCAACGTGAGCTCAAAGAAGAAACAGGAGTAGATGGTCGCCATCTGGAGTATCTTGGTGTCTATAGTGAACCAGGGCGTGATCCTCGTGGTTGGATTATCTCTCATGCGTTTTTTGCTTTAGTAGAAGAGCAGGTGTTAGAGAAACGGCAGGCGGCTGACGATGCAGAAGAAGTAGGTCTATTTACAATTGAAGAAGCACTGGAAAAGCTAGAACTTGGATTTGATCATCATGATATTATTCGTGATGCATATATGCGGATTCAAGAACAGATGCTCAGTACAGTCATCGCCAAAAAGTTTTTACCGCCTGAATTTACATTAAGTGAATTGTATCAGGTGATCAAAGCAGTTGTGCCTGATTTTGAAGAACCGAATTTTATTCGTAAAATTACATCAACTCGTAGTCGCAAAGGTATTATTGAAGAGGTTCACGATGAAGAAGGGAACTTGTTAAGTTCTAATCAGTATTCTCAGCGTCCTGCACAATTATATCGTTTTACAGGTCTTGTACCACGTCTTTCAATTTATTCGTAAAGATATTCTGAGTCGTTATTGTTATTTCGATATCTGGAGGCATATATTATGAAAGCTCTAATTGTAATCGATTATACTCGTGACTTTGTAGATGGTGCTTTACCAGTAGGACAACCTGCGATAGATATTGAACAGCGTATGGTGGAGTTGACCGAGAAATTTGTTAATAACGATGATTATGTAGTGATGGCTGTTGATATGCACGAGCCTAATGATGCTTACCATCCAGAGACCAATCTTTTTCCACCACATAATATTCGTGGTACAGCAGGTCGAGAATTGTATGGTGGACTGAGTGAAGTGTATGCGAGTCATCAACAGCAGATCGTATGGATGGACAAGACTAGATATAGCGCCTTTGCAGGTACTGATCTTGAATTGAAGTTACGTGAACGTGGAATTACAGAAGTGCATCTGATTGGAGTATGTACAGATATTTGTGTTTTGCATACAGCGGTAGATGCTTATAATAAAGGGTTCAAATTGGTGATCCATACGGATGCAATCGCAAGTTTTAATCCAGAAGGTCATGTATGGGCAATCAGTCATTTTGAACAAAGTATGGGTGCAGAGCTTATTGATAGCTATTAATGTGCAATGATTCACAATTCTGCTTGTGCAGCAGAAAGACGTGCAAGCAGAGTTGCTTTTGCATGATCAACAATGAAGAGGTGACATGGTGATGAATGAAATGGGACTGGCTTTACATACAGATAAGTATCAGATCAATATGATGTATGCTCATTGGATTAATGGTACACATCATAAGAAAGCAGTGTTTGAAGCTTATTTCCGCAAACTTCCTTTTGGTAATGGCTACGCCGTTTTTGCAGGTCTGGAACGGATTGTGAATTATATAACCAACTTGAGTTTTCGTGAAGAAGATATTGCTTATCTGGCAGAACAGGAAGAAAACTATGACGCTAAGTTTTTAGAAGAATTGCGCCAGTTCCGTTTTCATGGCAATCTGTTTTCGATGAAAGAAGGAGCAGTGGTTTTTGCAGATGAGCCATTGATTCGTGTAGAAGGTTCGATTATTGAAGCACAGTTGGTAGAAACGGCTTTGCTTAACTTTATGAACTATCAGACCCTAATCGCTACCAAAGCTTCACGCATCAAGCAGGTAGGCGGTAACGATATTCTATTGGAGTTTGGTACAAGACGCGCTCAAGAAGCAGATGCGGCGATCTGGGGAGCTAGAGCAGCCTATATCGCAGGCTTTCATGCAACATCCAATATGTTAGCAGGAGCAAGATTCGGGATTCCTACCAAAGGCACACATGCTCATGCATGGGTACAGAGCTTTGGCAATGAACAAGAAGCGTTTGATCGTTATGCCAATGCAATGCCAGACGGAGTAACATTGCTAGTCGATACCTTTGATACATTAGGTAGTGGTGTTCCACATGCGATCAAAACAGCCAAAGACTTGGAAGCTCGTGGTAAAAAGATGATCGCTATTCGTCTGGATAGTGGTGACCTTGCTTACTTATCGATTCAAGCGCGTAAAATGCTAGACGATGCCGGATTATCGTATGTCAAAATCGTTGCTTCTAATGATCTGGATGAAAATACGATTCTCGATCTAAAAGCTCAAGGAGCACGTATCGATACATGGGGCGTAGGTACACAGTTGATAACAGCATCCGATCAACCTTCTTTAGGTGGAGTATACAAATTAGTCGAATGTGAGATTGATGGTGAAATGGTACCAACGATCAAAATCTCAGCTAATCCTGAAAAAGTATCTACACCGGGCACCAAAGAAGTATACCGGATTATTAATCCAACCAACGGTAAAGCGATCGCTGATTATATCTGTTTCCCTGATGAGAAAGATCCGCTCGAAGGCAAGCGTCTTAAATTATTTAACCCGGCACATCCATATATCCGTAAATATGTATCAGATTATAAAGCGGTTCCGATGTTAGAACCTATTTTTATCGAAGGCAAGCAAGTGTATACGATGCCTAATTTGGAAGAGATTCGCGCTTATCATGTGAGCCAATTGGATGAATTCTGGCCTGAATATTTGCGTAAATTAAACCCTGAGATTTATCGTGTAAATGTAAGTGTGAAAGCTTGGGAAATGAAGCAGAAATTACTTGCGCAATATTTGCCAGAAGAAGAATTGTAATTCATATTCAATCCTATGCCAGACCTGCCTTTTGCTAAAGGTAGGTTTTTTGGTTATATACATAGGAGAGTATTGTTCGTATACTGTACAATTTATCGCTGCCTTATTATACGTTAATCATTATAATCAACAAGGAAATACAGAAAGGATGAATCACATGGAACAGACATTTCGTGCTTTTGTTTTAGAAAAGACAGATCAAGAAGTTACAGGCGGAGTTCAATCGTTACAGTTGGATCAATTACCAGAAGGATCTGTAACTATTAAAGTATCTTATTCAGATGTCAATTATAAAGATGGACTGGCAAGTATCGCAGAAGGCAAAATCGTCAAGCAGTACCCATTTGTACCGGGTATTGACCTGGCAGGAGAAGTGGTACATTCTACCGATGAACAATTTCAAGCAGGAGATCAAGTACTTTGTACAGGCTATAAGCTTGGAGTTAGTCATTATGGAGGATATAGTGAATATGCTCGCGTACCAGCAGAATGGTTGATTAAGCTACCTCAAGGGCTAACTGCCAAAGAAGCGATGATTATCGGCACAGCTGGTTTTACAGCGGGTATGTCTGTCGACGCATTGGTTCAACATGGAGTGAAACCTGAAGATGGCCCTATTCTTGTCACTGGAGCTACCGGTGGAGTCGGTACGATCGCAATATCGATACTAAGTGCATTAGGCTATGAAGTCTATGCAGCAAGTGGCAAAGCAGAGCAAAAAGAATGGTTAACCACATTAGGTGCTACCTCTATTATTTCTAGAGAAGAAGCAGAGCAGACTGTAAAAGGTCCATTAGGTAAATCTACATGGGCAGGTATTATTGATCCTACAGGTGGTAAAGGATTAGGAGAGCGTCTCAAATCATTAACATATCGCGGCGTAGTAGCTGTATCTGGTATGACCGCAGGTAATGATTTTGAAAGTTCAGTATTTCCGTTTATTTTACGTGGAGCGCATTTAATCGGTATCGATTCAGTGTTCTGTCCGTTAGAGATTAGACAAAGAGTCTGGAATCATCTAGCAAGCGACTGGAAACCGACAACAGCGATTAATCAGGCAGTGAACGAATATACACTGGAAGAGATACCACAAGCGTTAGAAACGATTCTAGCAGGCAAAGCAGTAGGTCGTCAGTTGATTAAAGTAACATCTTAACGTTCATCTGATGTGACTGTATCAGATAACAAATAACATAGAAAAGCACACTGTTTATCAATCACAGTGTGCTTTTTGCTATATTTTTTAGCAATAATTTTATCTACATATTGTAATTGGTATAACTAGCAGTATACATCATCATCATTTCTTATCGAGAAAATAACTATTTTATAATAATTACTTTTCATTTTTAACTATTAAAATTATTTTTTATAAATTTCTCGCATAACATGACCTAACTCGGGAATAATAATTCGTTCCATCGCTAGCTTAACAGCACCTCGTGAACCAGGCATGGAGAACACAGCGGTTCCTCCGATTGTACCTGCAATTGCACGGCTCATAATCGCAGCCGAACCAATATCTTCAGTAAAACTTAAAAAGCGGAAAATTTCTCCAAAGCCAGGCAATTCTTTAGTTAAAAGACTTTGTACCGCTTCAAAAGTTACATCTTGTGGTGCGATACCTGTTCCGCCTGTTAACAAAATAGCTTCGACTTCCGGGCGTTCTGCGGCATCATGAAGCAATTCACGAATACCTACATAACTATCTTTAACAATAGTATAATCGATAACCTCATAACCATGTTCAGTTAACAAAGATTGCAATAATTGTCCACCTGTATCCGTTTCTATCGTACGTGTATCAGATACTGTAATTACCATACAGCGTACAGTATTAGGTGCTTCTGCGCGATGTTCATCCACTGATCTCATATGATTATTCACTCCTTTGTTCTCATTCAAGCATCTTTGCCATTGTAACACAGGTCATGATTGAGCATGAACACTTGCCAGGTCAGTGTATAATAAAAGAGTAGACTAATAATGAACAAAGTAAAGAAAGAGGTACAAGGAGGATATCAATGACAACACCTGTATATATTTTGTCTGGATTTCTAGGCAGTGGCAAGACTACATTGCTTCAACATATGATTCAAGAATGGAAAGCGCTTGGCAAAACACCTGCTGTCATTATGAATGAGATCGGCGATGTCAATCTGGATGGGATGATGGTTGATCAAGATGTAGCAATGGCTGAATTACTGAGTGGATGTATCTGTTGTTCGATTCGTGCGGATCTAAGCATGGAATTGTACAATCTGATGGAAACCGAAAAGCCTGATGTGATTATTATCGAAGCCTCTGGAGTAGCGAATCCAATCGAGATTTTAGATGCTGTCACCGAGACTTCATTATACAACCGTATGGAATTGAAAAATTTGATTACCGTTGTCGATGCTGCTCATCTATGGGAATTGTATCAAGAGCAAAAAGGTAAAACGTATCGTCTTATGCAAGAACAGATTCGCTGTGCTTCTGTATTGATTTTGAATAAAAGCGATCGTGTTGATACAGAAACGATTACCCAATTAGAAGGCATTTTGCGGGGCTGGAATGCGTATGCACCTATCCATACTACCGTACGCTGTGAAGTACCAAGCACACTGTATACAGACCTATCATCGGTAGTCGATGCTAAAGAAACACTGGATAGAAATAAGTCTAATTCATCTGCTAACGAACATCAGCACGATCATTCTGAACATGACCATACTCATGATCATGTTCATGCAGAGCATATGCATGGTTCTCATAGTCATGTGATGGCATATACACATTATTTTGAACATCCGATCAATAGTGAAGCTTTTGAGAATGTGATTCGGTCTTTACCAACGGAAGTATATCGGGCGAAAGGAATTCTAACATTTAACGACACCGCAAGTCGATTTTTGTTCCAGTATGCTTATCGTGAAATGGATTTTATGAAGATTACTCCGCAAAAAGAAGTACCGGATGTGGCTGTTTTTATCGGTGAACATTTCGACAAACGGCAGATAAAGGAACAGTTGTTAGCATTAGAAGAGCAAGCTGCTAAATTATCGTAAGTACACAGTTTCAATATGAGTATAGCCGGGGTAATAGTTCGATATAACTATTACAATCTCAACGGAGGTCATACTAATGATGACTAATCAAAAATTATACCATGCTCATATTGAAGCTTGTGTCGAGGCTATGAATGCTTGTAACCTTTCGTATGTGGCTAATTTGAAAGAATATAATCTTGAAAAATTATGTGAATGTATACGTATTACTCGTGAATGTGCAGAAATCTGCTCTTTTACCGCGCAATCGCTAAGTCAAGGTAGTCAATTTGCAGGTGAAATTGCTGAATTATGTGCAAAAGTATGTGAAGCTTGTATCGCTGAATGTGCTAAGCATAATAATCAACATTCTCGTGAATGTATCGAAGCTTGCCGTCATTGTGTAGAAATGTGTAAAGACCTAATGGTAGCTGCATAATCTACTACTTTATACATAGATGACTGTGATAAATATCTATTGCTAAAGACCTTTGCATATTTGCGAAGGTCTTTTTGTTTGGGTGTTATTGATAGCCTATCGGCGAATGAATTTTACGAAAAGAAAACATATTTTTTAAAAATAAATTTGCTTCAACCTAACATGGTATGTATAATACATTCTAACTTTAATATTTATCGTTAATGAACGAGAGAGTAGCCATAACGATCACTGTTTAAGCAGCGAGCCGGGAGAGTGAGAGCCGGTAAAACATTCGTAGGTGAACCGCACTCGGGAAATGATTTATTGAAAGGGCGATCGCACAGATATTGTTGCGAACCTGTATAGATAAGTCCGGCTGACACCGTTATCGTAATCAAGTGACAGTAAAATTGATGAATGCAATAGGATTCTATATCCTGATTGATCATCAATACACTGTACAAAGAGTGGTACCGCGGGAATGCTAATCATAAGCACTCGTCTCTTAAGTGATAATTCACTTAAAAGATGAGTGCTTTTTTGCTGTTTTTTTGAGTATTACCAACGTACCATCATATTATTCAAAGGAGACTAGAACGATGAAATTAGCATCTTTTTTCCAACAACAAGCCGTTTCGATTCTACAACCATTAACATCGCTTACTGAAGAACAATTGATACATATGTTAGAAGTTCCACCACAGATTGAAATGGGTGATCTGGCATTTCCCTGTTACTTACTTGCCAAAACATGGAGATGTTCACCTCAAGCGATTGCGCTTGAATTAACAGCCACGATTCAAAATCATCCAGATTCTTGGGTTCAAGCTACCGCTGTAGGTGCTTATGTTAATTTGAAATGGAATCGTGAGCATTATGGAGCTCAATTATTATCCAGCTTGGCGGAAAAGCAAAATACTGAACTTACGATCGGCGCAGGTCAGCGGATTGTGATCGATATGTCGTCACCTAATATTGCTAAGCCATTTGGCGTAGGGCATTTACGTTCTACCGTAATCGGAGCAGCTTTGCATCGGATCTATGAGGCAGCAGGATATGAAGCGATTAGAGTCAATCATTTAGGAGACTGGGGAACGCAATTTGGTAAATTAATTACAGCATACTTACGTTGGGGCGATCCAGAACAGCTCAAGCATCATCCGATTCGTGAATCGTTAAGAGTGTATATTCAATTTCATGAAGAGGTTCTACAAGCACCGGAGTTAGAAGATGAAGCAAGAGAATGGTTTGCCAGATTAGAACAAGGTGATGCTCAAGCGATAGAATTATGGAAGTATTTTGTAGATGTGAGTATAGAGTCACTTCAGCCTATGTATCAACGGTTAGGTGTGGAATTTGATTATGTGTTGGGAGAAAGTTTTTATAATGATAAAATGCCTGCGGTGATCGAACAATTGCAGAGCAAAGGATTGTTAGTAGAAAGCGATGGAGCGCAGGTAGTTAGATTGGATGAGCACCAATTACCACCATGTTTGATTTTGAAATCAGACGGTACAACGATTTATCCTACACGTGATCTGGCTACTGCTATTTACCGCAAAGAAGTGATGGGTGCGGATCAATTAGTCTATGTGGTTGGCGGAGAGCAGACTCTTCATTTCAAACAAGTCTTTGAAGTACTTCGCAAAATGGGCTACACATGGGCAAAAGATTGTACACATGTATCATTTGGATTAATGAAAGTCGATGGCAAAAAAATGTCTACACGTAAAGGAAAAGTTGTCTTTTTAGAGGAGGTACTGGATGAAGCAGTAGAACAGGCACGTCGAATTATTTCTGAAAAAAGCCCTGATTTACCGGATAAAGAGCGTGTAGCTGAACAAGTAGGTATTGGTGCAATTATTTTCGGTGATCTCAAAAATAATCGTCAAAACGAAATCAATTTTTCATTACAACAAGCTGTAACGTTTGAAGGAGAAACAGGGCCTTATATTCAATATACGTATGCTAGAATCCAGAGTATTTTGAGAAAAGTCACATCAGACCCTAATGCTGTTGAACAAGAAATATCCAACCATCCTTGGAGTGATGAAAGTTGGGCTTTGTTGGTTCATTTATCTACCTATACACAGCAGTTAGAGCGCGCGGTTGCTCAACATGAACCATCCATTTTGGCTAGATATATTATCGAAATAGCGAAGTTATTTAACCAATTTTATAATAAAGATCGTATTGTAGATGCCCCTACAGCATTGAAAAATCAGCGTGTAGCATTGACGGTACAAACCGGATTATATTTAAAACGAGTGATGACGTTATTAGGAATAGAGACGCCAGCTCAGATGTAAGATAAGATCAAAAAGGTGCAACAAATAATTACTTCTGTACGTCTAGGGCATTGTAAGGTTGAATAACATACCATTATTCAGCAACAGACCTATTCAAATGGAGGGAATATAATATATGTGGAATCATAAACAAAAAGCAGTAGCAGTATTAACATTATCATTGGCAATTGCTGGGGCAGGAAGTGCAAGTGCAGCTTCTACGTTTACAGATGTAAAAGATAAAGATAATCAAACAATTGTCAACGCGTTACATGACAAAGGAGTTATTAACGGAGTGAGCGCAACTCAATTTAAGCCGGATATGACATTAACACAACCACAAGCCATTCAAATCCTTGTAAAAGCATTTGATCTTAAAGGTGATGTAACAGAACCAGGTGATGATCTTGCACGTAAAGCATGGTATACCGATTCTTTGCTTATTGCCAAAGCAAACAACTTATCATTGCCAGAAACATTTAATGCTGAAGAAAAAGTAACACGTGAGCAATTTGCTTTGTGGTTACATGAAGCGATTAATGTTACAGGAACGTACCCGAGTACAAAAATGTTTGTCGTCTTTACCGATCAAGACAAAATCAGCAAAACAGCTTCCGCAGCGATTCAAGATTTGGTCAATATGAATGTGATCGATCGCAGTACAATGGGTAAAGCATTTATGCCTACCAAAGATATTACACGTATGGAAGCAGCAGAGTGGGTATATCATGCGGTACAAATGGTAGATCGCTACAATAAAGCTAATGATGATACAACAACTCCTACACCGGGCGAAACGGATGGTGGTCAAATGGGTTATGATCCAGAACTTAGCATTGCACCCGCAGATACAGCAGATCAACAAACAGTAACATTGACAGTACAGCTTCCTAACCCGGGATACTCGATCAAAATTACTGATGTAAAGTTGACAGATGATAAGCGTGCAGTGATTAGCTATACTACAGCCAAACCAGCTCCAGGTGAAATGAATCCTCAAGTAATTACAGAAGGCAAAGTAACAACAACAATACCAGCAGGTTATACACCAGAACTAGCTAAATAAAGCATTAATTCCTGTATATCTGCAACGTTAATAAATCTTTATACCAAAAAAGACCTGAATCCCACTGTGCTGACATAGACAGTCGGTTCAGGTCTTTTTGATGGATTGATGTAATCAGAAAATCGCAATACACATTATTTCATTAAGGCTTGATAACAGGTGGTTCAGTTGCTTTTTTGGTCTCATATAGATTGGAGCTAACTTTAAACCAATCGAATAGATGTGTCACGATTACTTTGAGTACTGCATATCCAGGAACAGCTAACAAAATACCAACCACTCCGAATAATTTACCAGCTGTTAAAATCACAAAGATAATCGTAATAGGATGCACTTTAAGTGATTTACCCATAATTTGTGGCGAGATAAGCTTACCTTCAACCAATTGAACAATCGTCCATACAATTACCATTTTGAGCAACATAAATGGCGAAGTCACTAATGCGACAATCAATGCTGGTGTAATTGCAATCGCAGGTCCTAGATAAGGAACAATACTCGTACAGGAAGCGACAATGGCTAACACTAATGAATAATCAAGTCCGATAATCTGATACCCGATATATAGTAGAATCCCTATACATAGACTTACAATAATCTGTCCGCGAATATATGAGCTAATTTGGTGGTTCATTTCAGACATCACTTTGCCTGTCTGACTGCGTAAAGTGACCGGTACAAATTTCATAATAAAGCCTGGTAATTTGGCACCATCTTTTAATAAGTAAAATAAAATAAATGGCACTGTAACGATAGATAATATCGTTTCTGTTAATGCTCCCAAAAATCCACCGATACCGGTAAACGTCTGATTGATAATCGAAGAACCTTTTTCCGATAAATTTTGTACCAGATCATTAGGATTGATACTAAATGTATGTTGAATTTGTTTGGAAACATCGCCGCCCAACCAGTATTGAATCTGATTTACAATCCCATCATAAAAGGCAGGAATATTACGGATTAATTCTCGAATCTGTGTCTGAATGACAGGAATCACAAGACTAACAATTAATACGATCAGACCGATAATAAGAAGGTATAGCAAAATGATGGAATAAATTCTTTTTACTTTACGTTTTTCCAGAAAATTCACTAATGGATTTAGTAAGTAAAATAATATACCGCTTAAAACGATCGGTAAGATGACCGTCTTGACCAAAACAAACAGAGGAGTAAACACATAAGGTATTTTGGAAAGTAGAAAAATATTTAGTGAGATTAACAATAAGACGAGTAAAAAAATAACAAACCGATTGTTTAGAAAAAATAATTTGAATCGCTCGCTCCAAAGCCGAGTTCGTTCCATAGTGATTCATCCCCTTTGACGACGTTATGCTCTAATTAGGTTAGTGAAAAAGCTTTAAGTTAAGAATAGCTTGCTACAAGCAAGAGAGCAAGTTACATATACAAGGATATGAAAAAAGATACAAAAATGATTATTGCGTCGAAAGACTCATAAAATTTACTTTGCTATGACTTTTATCACACCGATTTCTCTTATTTTTTGCTAAAATTTAAATTAATAAGTGACTCAAGTGGTAGAAAAGTAAATACAAGTAGGAGCAAAGTATGGCTCATCTTTTGACTCATTATCCAGTATATGACCTTATTTATTTCTACTCCAAATCTTAGATATATGAGGTGCATCATGAAATTATCTTTAGGTTCAAAGTTAGTGTTGAGTTTTATCGGCGTATCTATTATTACGTATGGAACAAGTGCTTTTTTTATTTTTTACTTGAAAGCGTATTTAGCAACAGCGATGAGTGATTGGCTATATGTATCTATTATATTGCTTATGGGTATTACATGGAGCGGAATATTAGGATTTGTTATCTCTAAATTTTTAACTAAGCCAATTGTTAATTTATCCAAAGCCGCCAAACGGGTATCAGATGGCGACCTGATGGTAGATATTCCAGAACGTCGTGAAGAAGATGAAATCAAAGTGCTTAACGATGCGTTTCGCGTAATGGTTACTAATATTAAAGATATTATTAATGATATTTCTAACAATACCACTACAACATCGCATAATGCAGAGAATTTAAGTCAATCTATTACAGAAGCGACTAGCCAGATTGAATCGATGGCAGCAGTAGCCGATGATATTTATCATGGTGTCGGTAAGCAACGTGAATCTTCTGAATCTTCACTTCAGACGGCAGAGCAGATGTTAGGTTCTTTCCAAGAAATGAAAGAGAAGTCATCGCATATGCGCGAATTGTCCAGTAATATGGAGCAATCGGTAGAAGCAACCAAGCATATTTTTTCATCATTAAAATCAGGTATGAGTACCCTTGCAGACTCTCAGACACAAGCGGAACAAACGGTACGTCTACTGGATCATCAAGCTTCTGATATCGGTGCTGTTACAGGAACGGTCAAAGAATTAGCCGAACAGACTCATTTGTTAGCATTAAATGCTTCTATTGAAGCCGCGCATGCAGGGGAGCATGGAGCAGGATTTGCAGTAGTAGCGACAGAAATTCGTAAATTAGCCGAACAAAGTAACGATTCTGCGCAAAAAATTCATAGTCTGATTATGGCAGTCCAATCTCAGATTCATGATACAGTGCAATTGATTCATAATCAAAATGAACTGGTACAAAATGAAACATCCAATACGCATAAAGTCGAATCTACACTGATTGAATTTGCAAATGTAGTCTATGAATTTATGTCTGCTGTTCAAGGAATGGAACATTCGATCACTGAACAAACCGATCGTGTAGAATTAACATACCAGAATGTGCATACAATTCGTCAAATGGCTGATAAATTTTATGAAGGAGCCAAACAAATCTCAATGGCTACTCATGAAGAAACAGCGATCATGGAAGAAATCTCATCATCGTCTGATGAACTGAGCATGATGACCAGTCGTTTATTAGAAAAAACAAAAGCGTTTTCGTTGTAAAAATTGAGAGAATAAGTTAATAAAAAGAAGCCTGTATCATCCGTTAATCTGGATCATGCAGGCTTCTTTTGTTTATTATGTGGTGCGTCCAATTAGATGAGCAGGTACAGGAACTTCTTTGTCTTTAGCAGACTCTGTACCATCAGCAATAGCGTTAGAACCAGAACCAACTTGCATTCGGTACATCTGGCGATAGCGTCCGTCGATTTCCATCAATTCATCATGGTTACCACGTTCAACGATTTCACCGCGATGTAGGACTAGAATCTGATCTGCACTACGGATAGTGGATAAGCGGTGAGCAATAATAAAAGTCGTACGACCTTTTTTCAAAACATCCAAAGCCGATTGAATCAAAGCTTCGGTCTCAGTATCAATATTGGCTGTAGCTTCGTCCAGAATAAGAATCGCTGGATCAAAAGCAAGTGCTCTAGCAAACGAAATCAATTGACGTTGTCCAGCCGACAATGTGCTTCCTTTTTCCATAACAGGTTCATCATAGCCTTTAGGAAGATCAGACAAAATCTGCTCGGCTCCGACATCACGTAAAGCCTGTTCGATGCGTTCGCGTGAAATCTGTTCATTTTCCAAATTGACGTTAGAAGCAATCGTTCCTGTAAATAGATAAGGATCTTGCAATACAATGCCCATATGCTGACGTAACCATTGTTTGGGCAACTTTTGTACATCTTGTCCATCAATCGTAATCGTGCCTTGCTGTGGATCATAGAAGCGGAACAGTAGATTAATAATAGAACTTTTACCCGAACCTGTATGACCCACCAGAGCGACAGTCTGTCCTTGCTTCGCTTCAAAAGTGATATGCTTGAGAACAGGATCTTTTTTATAAGCAAAAGTCACATCTTTAAATTCGACATTACCTTTGTAACGAGGCATTCCACCATCGGTTACTGGCTCGCCTTGTTCATCCATTAATTCAAATACACGTCCTGCGGATACCATAGAAAGATCGAGTGCTGCTAGTTGATTGACCATACCTGTAACCGGTTGGAACAATCTTCCCAATACATCGACAAACGCATATAGTACCCCTAGTGAAATGACACCTTCAACTCCGCCCAGTGCAGAAGCACCGAAGTACCATAATACAATAGCAAATGTAAGACTACGCAACACATTGACTAGATTATGCGAAGTAAAAGCATTTAGATTTAACATTTTATTCTGATAAAACAGATAATCGTTGTTTAGATTTTCAAATTCTTCTTGAGTCTGACGTTGCTTACGGAATACACGAATAATCGACATTCCTTGAATCGATTCATTGATAATAGCGTTAATCTCACTAAGTCTAGAACGGATAATAGTGTTGTATTTGGTTGCAACTTTGCGGTATAACACAATCCACAAAACAAGCAATGGAACAACAAACAAACAGATCAGACCCAGTCGAAAGTCTAGTAAAAACAGTGCAATATAGACACCGATCATATATACAATTCCTGAGCTGAAGTTAGCCAGTACTGCGACAAATAAATCTTTGACCGCTTCCGTATCATTGGTAATACGTGATACGACTTTACCTGCTGGCAGATTATCAAAAAAAGGAATTGGTAATCGCTGAATATGAGCGTATAAGTCTAAGCGTAATTGCTGAATAACTTTGTTAGCTGACGATTGCAACCAGTAGGTTTTCCCGAATTCCATAATGATTGTAATAAGCAAGAATACAAAGTACCAGCCAATTAGCTTATAAATACCCGGTAGTTCTGGTTGATAAAATGAAAATAATTTATTAGCTGTTAAGGGCACCGCTGGATATTTCGCTGTACTTTGGTTATTTTGAATCGTTAAGACGCCGTTACTGTACGTGCGTTCTCCTTTGGTTGATTCAACAGCACCTTCGATAAAATAAAAGCTCGTCCCACTTTGGATCACATGAGCCTGTGCGCCTTTGGTTTCGCCTTCTGTCCAGAATCCTTCGCGTTTATAATAATTGCCGTTATACAAGACAGCATTGGTACTAGAAGAAGTCTGATAAAAAGGTTGTTCAATTGCAAATAAATGATTATCAATAATATTTTTAGCGATAAAAGGGCCGGCAAGCTCAGCCCCTACACCGATCGCTAACATAATCAACGCGATAATAAATGTTTTTTTCGAACGTAATGCATATTGATAAAGCCTTTTGGTAATTGTTTTGTTATCGAGCTTCGTTGTGGGTTGCTCGTTATAATCTTGAGTCTCCAATAAAGACACCTACCCCTCTAAGGAATCTGCTAGTTGCTGACGTTCATATTGCTCACGATACCAGCCATCCGACTGTAGCAATTCAGCATGAGTTCCTTCTTCAATAATTTTACCGCGATCGAGTACTACGATATGATCTGCATGTTCTACCGCTGATAGGCGATGAGTTGCGATTAGAGTTGTTTTACCCGCACGTTTGGTACGAATATTCTCGATAATTCTAGTTTCGGTACGAGCATCAACAGCAGATAAAGCATCATCTAAAATCAATACTTCAGGTTCAGCGATAAATGCACGTGCCAGAGATACACGCTGCTTCTGACCACCGGACAAAGCCACACCGCGTTCACCGACAATCGTATCTAGACCATCAGAAAGTGTATGCAAATCTTTGTCAAATGCTGCTGTATGGATCGCATTCAATACTTCATCATCGGATGCATCCGATTTGCCGAAGCGAATATTTTCACGCACACTGCGCGAGAATAAGATCTGTTCTTGCGGAACATAACCGATCCATCCATGTAATTGGTCTTTGGCGATATCGTGGATAGATACACCACCAATTTCAAGTTCACCTGTTCCTGTAGGATATTCATAGAGTAGTTGTTTGAGTAAAGTAGACTTACCACTACCTGTTCTACCGACTACGCCTAGCGTTTCACCAGCTCGAATCTGTAGATTCAGATGCTCTAGATTATCCACTGTAGAAGTGGGATAACGGAAAGTGACATCTTTAAATTCAATCTTATGAAGCGATGGCACATGAACCGGTTGAGCGATATCTTCAACATCCGGTTTGACATAGAGTACTTCGTTTACACGATCTAGCGAAGCGCTACCACGTTGCATCAAGTTGATCAATTCACCAATTGCAAACATCGGCCAGATCATCATTCCCAGATACAAGTTAAACGATACAAGATCGCCCAGTGTTAACTCATTATGAAATACCAGATAGATTCCATAACCGAGTGCAATAATATAACTGAGTCCAACAAATAGTCGGATCGTCGGTTCAAACAGCGCATCGACCATAACGACACGTAAGTTTTTGCGATAAACATCATCGGTAATCTTTTCAAAACGATTCTCATCAAAACGTTCTTGTACATAGGCGCGGATAACACGTACACCTGCGACTGATTCAAGTACCTGATCATTCATATCCCCGAAAGCATCTTGCGCCAGGGTATAACGTTCATGTACAACTTTTCCGTAAATCGCCATAGCAAGAGCAATAAAGGGAAGAGGGAGAATCGCAGCGATCGTTAATTTCCAGCTGATCACAAATCCCATCGCTAACAATATTGTTAATAAAAAGAATGTGGAATCGGTAAGAGTAAGCATTCCGAATCCAACCGTCATAGAAACAGAACGTAGATCATTGGTAGCACGAGCCATCAAATCACCTGTACGGTTCCGTTCAAAAAAGGGTGGAGTCATACGCAATAGATGAGCCATAAATCGAGTCCGTAAAAGACGCTCTACTAGATTTGATCCACCGAATAGACTGTGCATCCATACATACGTAATTCCATAAATAACAACCAAAATAACTAACGTGACTGAAATATAATAAACCAATGAAGAGACAGTAATCGTTCCTCCTGAAATCTCATCAATCGCACTTCCTAACAGCTTGGGAGGCGCTAATTCAAGCACGCCGGCAATGATCAATAAAATAACACCGATCAAGTACCGCTTTCGTTCACGACTGAAAAACCAGCCTAAATTTTTGAAAACTGCAAACATATCATCACTACCTTTCTTTCGAACACTGGTCAAAATCCACATAAAAAGACACGTCGTCTGCAAACGCAAACGACGTGTCTTGTATGGACATCATATAGCGCGATTGCTGAGCAACCGCCATATGACAAATAGATATCATTGTGGATAAAGATCAAGCGTGATTTAAAGTACACAATCTACTTGAAGAATTCCATCTGCCGGGGTGCTCCGATATTTAATTGTGATAAAGCTACGGGAATATAAGCGTCAATATGTACGTTCATCATTTTATCCATGGAGATTCACCCTTTCTTCTCAAATGTAGTATGCAGATGGTAATAACTTCTAAATTAGTACCTGTCTGCTGTTGATTGTATCATTGCAATTTTTGCATTGTCAACGTAAAATTCATAAAATCTTCATATTTTTTTAAGGTATTGTTATTTGGATACACAGAAATGAATAAAAAAGCAATAGTGATATCGTGTTATAATAGGCTAGAGAATAGGGTAAATGTTAAAAAGAGAGGTGGTATAAATCATGAGTATAGTTGTATCTGATGAAGCCGCACGCTGGTATAAAAAAGAGTTGAGTTTAGCAGAAGGTGATGCTGTGCGCTTTTATGCACGATACAGTAGTAATAGTGAAATTCATCCTGGATTTTCATTAGGTATTTCTGTAGAACCGCCAGTGAGTCCGGCACTAACGCAGGATGTCGAAAATATCCATTTTTATATGGAAGATCAAGATTTGTGGTATATCAACGGTTATCAATTGAATGTAGAATATATTGAACATGAAGATGATATTCGGTACGCCTATATGCCGCAATCTCAGTAAACAGAACAGACCTAAAAAAAGCTTCTTCCTCGAATAAGGAAGAAGCTTTTTTGCTTATTGATCCACATATTACAACTTACATTACACTGTAGGTGTTCCTTCAAGCGCAAAAGAAAAGTCTTCAATATCATACACTTGAACAGGGATTTTAGCTTCAATAATCCGATGAATCATTTCAAATTGATCGGTTAACATAGGAACTTCTTTTTTTAGAGCAGAGAGAATCATTTCTGTCTCAATCGGATCAAACGATTCACCATAATGAGCATTATCCATTGCATTGATAATTTTTAATTGTACTTTTTCACTGAGTAAAATAGCTGAACTTTGAGCCCACGGAACATTCAGTGAACGTTGAATTTTCTTTTTGTTAAGCGGTTCTTCGAAATAAGCAATCAATTGCTGAATTCTTGTTTTGACATACTGATTCTCGTTGTCTTCGTTCATTAGAGGTTCAGTACTTTCAGCAAATTCGTATAATTCCATAATACTTGTGTATGGCACAATATATTCTACCGGTTTTTCCGGATCAAGCAGTTGACCATAGATAGCGATCATAACCGCTTCAATAACAAAAGTTTGAGACATAGGTGTATCCTCCTGGATGATGCTAACACATTCAATATAAGCATTTTATCATCGATTCATATTTAGAAAGTATACCACACCTAAGCCTATCGGATAAGCACAATCGTTGAATAGAGTTTGTCCTCATGTAGAATAGTTGCTAGGATTTGCCGATTAATAAAGAGAGCAGACCTGCTGCAATCAATGGCCCAACAGGAACACCTTTGAAAAAAGCGACACCGATTAGTGTTCCGATCAATAACCCGGCTACTACTGTCGGTTGATTGGTCATTAATATGGTTCCTCGTCCGCCCAAGTAAGCGACAAATAAACCAATCCCTATCGCAGCAAGTGATTTCCAACTTAAAAAAGAAGAAAGGATCGTATCTAGTGAAATTTTGCCACTTGCGAGTGGAGTCATAACACCAATTGTCAAAATAATAATCCCGATCGTTAACCCATATTTCTGCAACCATGGGAATGCTTGATGCCAGCCTAATACACGAATAAGCAATAACACAAGCATTGCAATCGTAACCGTAGAGTTGTTGCCGATAATCCCAAGAGCGACAAGCACTAACAAAATTATTGCCGGTGTATCAATCGCAGCCATTTTGATAAGATCACTCCTTTCATCATGTCTTTACATAGCAAAATGCCCGCCTAAGCGGACACTTTTTACAGGTAATCAACTACATGTAGTCTATTCTGTATGGATTCTACAATGATTAATGAGCCATTTGCTTATGAATATGGTTAGCAATTTTGTTACCATGACGACGACCGGTTTCGATAAATACTTCATTAGCATTACGACCAGAAGCGATAACGCCTGCTACATAGAGGCCTGGAATATTGGATTCCATCGTCTCCAGATCGAACTTCGGCTTATCCATATCGTCACTCATTTCAATACCAGCAGAAGTGAGTAACTTACGATCAGGATGGAAGCCTGTCATCGCAAGTACAAAATCATTTTCAATCGTCGCTGTTTCCCCATCATTTTGCGTAATAATAACTTGAGATGGAGTGATCTCGGTTACTTTAGAATTGAGATGAAGAGTCACATTGCCTTTGAGTACCTGACCTTCAAATACAGGACGTACCCATGATTTGATATTTTGCGAAAGATCACTACCACGATAGACCATATCAACATGAGCCCCTACACGTACAATTTCAAGCGCAGCATCGACAGCAGAGTTACTTCCTCCGATTACGGTTACTTTCATACCTGCATAAGGATGAGCTTCGCGGAAATAGTGAGTGACTTTATCCAATTCTTCGCCCGGGATACCCAAGTAGTTAGGATGATCAAAATAACCTGTCGCCAGAATCACTTTGCGTGCAGTATAGGTTTTGTCTTCACCATGACGATTAGTGGTCTGAATTGCAAATGTACCATCTTGTAGTGGCTGTACCTCAAGCGCTTCTGTATAAGGTTGAACACGCAGATCATAATGACCTGCTGCACGACGATAATAAGCTAAAGCTTCATGACGGAAAGGTTTGTCATACGGAGTTGAAAATGGCAAATCTCCAATTTCTAACAGTTCCGGAGTACTAAAAAATTGCATATTTGTGGGGTACAAATAAATAGAATGTACCATATTATACTTTTCGATCAATAATGTCTTCATACCTAAACGTGTGCATTCGATTGCAGCAGACAGCCCGCAAGGCCCTGCACCGATAATAATTACATCTTCCATCACAGTGGTCTAGCTCCTTCCATAATCTCTTTTCTGTATAAACGATCTTATCCGTTCAGATCGTTATTAAAATAGAACCATATTTATCCTACCCTAATATGTTATAAAATTCTAGCGTACTTAGGCACATAGACACAATTTAACGTTCAAAACGCACAAATTTGTAAAAAATTGAATCAATGTATGTTAAATGAGGTACAATGATAGTAAGCACAAAAAAGTTAGCAACTTTCTTTACACGTATCTGAAAACGTTTTCGCACTCGATCGCTTAATAATCCCAGCTTGAGGGAGGAGAGACCGATATGTCTGTACTTGGACTATTTAGAAGAAAAGACAAAGAAGACGTCAATAAGTTACCATCTGTTCATGTCACATTAGATGAGTTGCGGTGTGCCGTATTACAATTTGAACGCGAAATGGATAACGGTATTAATCGTACGGTGTTGATGAAAGAAGATGGAAGTCTCGATCTGCCACGAATTGCTCGTTATTTAGGCGGAGTGAGCGATCAGAAGTTCTATTTATCACGTGAAACATTTGAAATTTTTGCAGAAGAAGAACAGTCTATTCCGTACCATTTGGATCGTGTGCAGCTTGCTGTCGATGATTATATGAATGAGACTGGAAAATTACCGATTGTAGAAGATTCAGTGTATTTTGAAGTGGATTGTCGTATGTTGTATCAACAGCATTATTTGCATGAAATTCCTGAATTTAAATTGTATATGACCGATCAAGAAATGATGGTTACTCATCGTCAACCTGTGGCATTACCTGATGTCAAAGCGCAGGAAGATCATTCTTACGTATTATTGTAAAATGGTTTACAGGTTATCATAAATTTGAATATTCACAGACCAAAGAGAGATTATTCTCTGCAAACTGTATACTTAATAAAACCCGCTTAGCAATGTGCGGGTTTTTTGCTGTGTTGTTTGCTATTTTATAGATATTCTAGCATAGGCAAAAGCGAAGCCAGACAAGATTTGGTATACTTTTAGCAGAATGTATACATAATTTACTTGTAGGAGTGGATAGAATATGAAGATTAGTGCAGTTATTTTTGATTTGGATAATACATTGATGGATCGAGATTATACGTTTCGAGCCTTTTCGCAAAAGTTGATCAGTCATTATTTAGGTCATATCAATGAAGAGAAAGCGAGAGATATACTAGGGTATATGCGTATTGCTGATGCCGATGGGTATCGTCCTAAACGTGGATTTTTTGAAGAATTAGTTGAACTCCTACCCTGGGCAGAGAAGCCTACTGTAGATGAGTTATTTGCTTATTATACAGAGCACTATATGAAAGAAGCCTGTCTAATGAATCATGCGCTTGATGCTATTCAAGCATGTCGGCATCAAGGGTATAAGTTAGGCATGTTAACCAATGGAGCACATGAAATACAATATGGCAAAGTAGAGCATTTGGGATTGGAATCTTACTTTGATGTCATTTTGACTTCAGGTGAAGCAGGCATCAAAAAGCCAGATCCGAAGATTTACGAGATGATATTAGAGAAATTAGGCACAACCGGAGAAGAAACAATATTTGTCGGTGATCATCCTACCAACGATATCTGGGGAGCCTCCCAATCAGGCATGCGCGGTATTTTCCTGCGTCGAAGTTTTGAGTGGGATAAGCAGTTAGGTGTAGAACCCTGGTATGTGATTGAGGAGTTGAATGAGTTGGAGGATATTTGGCAGGGGGTTAAGAAGTAGATAGTAGGTTTTATGATCTATACTGAAAAATAATAAATAAAGCAAAAGACCTTTAAATAAGGTCTTTTTTGTCGTTTAATAAAAAGCTACTATTTTTGAATAAAAAAATATGGTACTATATGCTTACTTATTTACTTTATAGATACTTTTTTACAAGTAAATGGATTTTAATGATGTTATAAATAAACACCAAATAACTATGAATTATTTGGAGGTCTTTTATCAATTGTATAAAATCAATTTTTCATGAACTTTGGAGGAACTACTAATGGAATTAGAAAATAATCCAGTTACTAAGCGTTTAATTGAAAAAACTGAACGAGAATTAAATCATTTTTTAGATGATTTAGCTACACAATCAATAAACAAAATGTCTTCTTTGTTTGCTGGTTCTGGCGTGTCCCGAAATTCTGGACATGCGACTTGGGGATCTTTATTTGAATCTTTAGCTACAGAATTGGAAATAAAACTTACAGAAAATACAGATTTATATAAAGTCGCCCAGTACTATGCTAATAAATATACGGAGCCACAATTAAGAAGAAAAATTAATGAACAGATCAACAAATTCAAACCTGGAAATGAAATTTTAAGTGAATTAATTGATGTGAATTTCAATAATATCTGGACGACAAATTATGATCCTTTAATCGAACAAGAATTGGATCGTCGATTTATTCCTCGTAATGTTATACATAATGAGAAAAACTTAGTCAATATTGATCGAAATGAAAAAGTGAATGTTTATAAGCTTAATGGTGATATTTCTGATTTGGAAAAAATGATATTAACTAAGAAGGACTATGATCATTATTCAAACAGTCATACTTTATTTTTAACATTTTTGAAAAAAGAACTAATTTCAAATACTTTTCTTTTTGTGGGTTATAGTTTCACAGACTCTCTTGTTCTGGATTGCCTTAGTTCAATAAATCATTTACTCGGAGGAGTAGGAAATACACATTATGCTATCATGCTAGTAAATCAAGAAACAACAATTGAATTTGAGCATATGGTGGACGATCTTAAACAAAGATATAACATTCAAGCTATTTGTATAACAAAAGATAATATAATCCCTCTTTTAAAAAAATTAAATTCTAGAATCCGGGAAAAAAAGGTGTTTATATCTGGTGCATATGACAAAGTTGCAAATGAAGTGGTGACTCAATCAGATCAATTATCGCAAGCTTTAGTAATTTCATTGTTAAAAAAAGGATATAGAATATCTACAGGAGTGGGAAAACGTTTAGGTACTTTAATTACTGGATACTCCTATCAATATTTAGCAGAACAAGGTATTCAGAATAAGGATAAATATCTTTCAATGAGACCTTTTCCTTTTCATAAAGATCTTTCACAAGATAAAAAACAAGAATATAGAATTAGTATGCTACATGATTGTAGTGCTGCTATATTCTTATTTGGTCAAAGCAAGAAAACTACTGAACAAGGTTCTATTGAAAAAACAGGACATTACAGTGAAGGTGTTTATCATGAATTCTTACTTGCGAAAGAGCGCAACATGACAATTATTCCGGTTGGAAGTACAGGATACGAAGCAGAAGTAATTTGGAGAGAAGTCAACGAGAATATCAATGAATTCCCATATCTTTCACAAACAATAAATGCACTAATGACAGAAAAAGATCCTGAAAAAATAGCCGACATTATTTTACACATCCTTAACGAGGTTGCCGAGAATAAACGTGCCCACCAATAGTAAGAAAAGGCTCTCAATCATTAATATGTCTCTCAAGTCTACTTCTAGTGAAAGTTTCGTTTCGTTAAATAACTTTTTGAAGCCAGCTGTGTAATAAGCAGGAGCATTACTTAAATCGTAATTACATTCTATATACGAACAGCCAGCATATAGTAAAGCTATTCGAGAATTAAAATTTTTTTCATCTAATTCTAAATAAGATCGAAGTAAGATTAAAATATAAGAATCATATTCCATGTTGTTCATTTTCTTTTCTAAAGAAGGAAAACTTTGACTTTCATGCTTCATCAAATCATCTGAAAGAAATTTACAAATAATATGGTTGCAGGTTGAACGAACATCGATAGAAGGAGTAATTTCTTTATATACTAAATTTTTTAGCCAATCGTATTTTGGAGGAACTTCGCTTGCAGACAGATTAAAAAATATAGGGAAAATGTGCATAGTACCATTTAAATATTTCTGATACATTAAATCGATTTCTTCATTTGCACAGTAAGACTGAATTGAATTTGGACTTAGAATTATGATTCCATATGAAGACTCTTCAACGCCTTCTACAAAATTTTTATGATTGCGTTCATCTCCTAAAAGCATTTGATCGCGATCATACCATACAGGAATACGGTAATTTCTGATATGGTATAGGATTGCTTCTACTATATGATGGCGATCTTTACTTGAAAAACAAAAAAATATCATAGGTTTCTCCTTTTCAATATGTAATCATATGAATCTAATTTATTTTGCACACTAAAAGACCTCCAAATAATTCATAGTTATTTGGAGGTCTCTAATCGATTTCTAGGGTTGAATTTTGTTAATACTGCGCGCTTTCTTTTAACAGATACCTCTGTATAAATCTCCGTTGTACTCACACTGGAATGCCCTAATATTTCTTGAACTGCTCTCAAATCGGCTCCATTTTCTAACAATTGAGTAGCAAAAGAATGACGTAAGTAATGTGGGGTAGCACTTTGATTAATTTTTGCCATCTCTTTATATTTACAGAAAATATCCTCAATACCATAGATCGATAAGCCGTTTCCGTATTTATTTAGAAATAAACAGTCGTCTTTTGGATGAAAAGCTTCTCTTACTTTAAGCCAGTCTTGAATCTTATCGAGGAGTTCTTTGCTAGATAGATAAAGCAATCGTTCTTTGCGTCCTTTGCCAAAGATAACAACGACTCGATTGCGTAAATCAAGGTCTTTTAGTCGAATCTGAACCAATTCCCCAATACGAATACCTGTGGAAAAGAGTAAGTCTATAATGGCATCATTTCGTATACTCAAGCGCGTGCTGAATTCTGTTTTTAAGCGGTTGCGATCATGCTCTGGGGCAGATAATAAACGTTTGATTTCATTGGTTGGTAACGTTTTTGGAATACGCTTAGCCGTTTTGAATCGTTTACCGAAATTGATTAATGGGGATTGATCGATCCAGTTTTTTTGATCCAAAAATAAGAAAAATCCTTTAAAGGATATATATTTCCGTTTGATGGTAGAATCTTTTAAAAGATTCAAGTGACTCAATGTATTGAAATATAAATAGATTTCCGCTTCGGTCACAACTTCGATCTGATTCTCTACTAGCCAATCATGGAACATATTCAAATCGTATAGATAAGCTTTGATCGATTTTGGTGATAAATTTTTTTCGATCAATAAATAATTGACATACTTTGCGATATAATCGTTTAAATCAATCCTAGATACTAACAATTTTCATCCTCCTGTGTCTCCAACAACTTCAATTTCTTCTCTACATTACATAATCTTTAAAATACAGATTCTCCATTATACCAAAATCAATCATTTTAACATGTATCGATTTATGTGGTACCACAGTATTTGTTATTTCACTTTGCAAAAGTAATTCAACAGAATTATGATCTAGACTTTTAATGCTTGCAGATGTATGGCGATCATTGAAAGTCTTTTTAGCATGTCTACACCTACAACCTACATTTACATACTCAAGCATCGATTTTGAATGTATGTACTATATAAACTGCCAACCATTCAAGCTCAAAGTAGCACTATTTTATTAATTACATATTAAATCTAAACAAAAATAGTTTTCAATATTTACGAAAACCTATATTTCGACATATTTTGCGAAAATAAATTGTTTCTATACTCAGAAGTGTCAGTGATATAGACGTCTAAACAACTTTGGATAACTAACGTTTAAGAAATAAGCGCTTTGTAAAAGTACATATGTTCAGATCAGTGAGAGAAAGGAATGAATTATGAAGTGGTATTTACATGCGTTAGGTAAACGCAAAATTGTAGAGTTTTTGTTGTTGATCGTCTTTGTGATTTTTTTTCTGGGACCATTGCTAAATTTATTGATATTGGCTGTATCTGGTAAGTGGCAGTACCCGTCAGCTTTACCACAGAGCTGGTCGCTACAATGGTGGCAATTTGTGTTGAGTCAGGATGATGTGTTGCAGTCTATTTCGCTCTCTTTTCTGATTGCGACGGTGGTGACGGTATGTTCGATTATTGTGTGTGTACCAGCTGCTTACGCTTTTGCACGCATCTCATTTCCGCTGAGTAAATGGTTTTTATTTTCGTTTTTGCTTACTCATGCATTTCCAAAAATGGGCTTGTATGTCTCTATTGCTGTTCTGTTTTACAAATTCGGCTTAATGAATACTTTTGTAGGCATTGTACTGATTCATATGGTTAACACTTTGATGTATATGACATGGATTCCAGCGTCTGCTTTTCGCAGTGTGCATCAAGCTCAAGAAGAATCGGCACGCGATGTAGGAGCAGGCCCGATTCGAGTATTTTGGAAAATTACATTCCCGATGGCTTTTCCTGGTATTATGGTTGCTTCGATTTTCACCTTTTTAGCTTCATTGGATGAAGCGCAAGGCACGTTGTTGGTGGGGATTCCTGATTTTAAAACGATGCCGATTATTATGTACTCTATTATCGCAGATTATCCGAATACGACAGGTGCTGTATTCTCTGTAATTTTGACATTACCGACAGTGATTCTGTTAGTAGCTGCCCGCAAATTTGTAAGTGCAGATGTATTATCTGGTGGGTTTCAAGTGAAATAAAGTGGACTATATTGCAGATTCTATGGTTACCCAAGAAGCAGGAGGAGTTATGAATACAATCATGCAGTCTCAATTATCTATTCGAAATATAAGCAAAATATTCAAAACAGGCGATGGTGTGAAAAATATTTCGCTTGAGATTGCCAAAGGCGAAATGGTGACATTACTGGGCCCATCGGGTTGCGGAAAAACCACTGTTTTACGATCGATTGGTGGCTTTTTGGAACCGGATAGTGGAGATATTTTAATTCGTGGGAACAGCATATTACAGTTGCCTCCTGAAAAAAGACCAACTGCTATGGTATTCCAAAGTTATAATCTGTGGCCACATATGACGGTATATGAAAATTTGGCATTTGGTCTGAAAATCCGCAAATATACTAAGGCAGATATGGAGCGTGAAGTGAAAGCCGCTTTAGAAATGGTGCAACTCGGTAGTGCAGCAAGCAAGCATCCTACCCAGTTATCCGGTGGACAGCAACAGCGGGTGGCTCTAGCCAGAGCACTACTATTAAAGCCAGATGTATTACTGCTAGACGAACCTTTTTCCGCTCTGGATGCCAAGCTACGGATGGAGATGCGTGAAGAATTACGTGATATTCAGATGGCTACCGATATGACGATGGTTTTTGTAACACATGATCAAGAAGAAGCTTTATCGATCTCAGACCGAATTGTAGTTATGCATGGTGGTCAGATTGAGCAATTGTCTACACCACAGGACATCTATGATACGCCACAATCGCTGTTTGTCGCTAATTTTATCGGTCGTATCAATGTATTAAAGGGGGTGAGTGATGGACAGCATATTACAGTGGGTGGATTGCGTCTGCCTAATCCAAAGTTAGAATTGCCTATCGGACATTGTATCGTTGCTGTTCGTCCAGAAGACATGTACCTGTCTGAACAAGAAGAAGGCTTAACAGGTCATATTCGTCAGGTCATGGTACTCGGTCATTATGCAGAAGTATCAGTCAATTATGAAGAAGAAGTTCTTAAAGTATTTGTACCTCGTCAACAAGCGGCTACCTTACATCCAGGTCAACCGATATCGCTGATGTTTAGTAAAATGAATGTTTTTCCAGAAATCAGTGTATCGGAAGCAGACAAATAACAAGAAGCTCATGCTAAATTCATCTCAAAAGCAGTTATTTTAAAGGAGGATGTTCTTGTGTTAAACAAAGCAAAAATGAGTATTCTACTGATGGTTGGATTATGTATGGTTATGGCGTTAGCCGGATGTGGAGGCAAATCCGCGACCAACGAAGCCAATGCAAGTAGTTCTTCTGCAAACACCACAGAGATTTCTTTGTATACCAGTGGTTCGTTAAATGTAAAAGAATTATGGGAAACGTTAATTCCAGAGTTTGAAAAAGCTAATCCAACGATCAAAGTTAAATTGGTATATCTTCCATCCGGAACAGGTGGACAATCTGCACTGGATCGCCTTTTAGCTGCCAAGCAAAGTGGACAGACCAATGTAGATGTAGATCTATATGAAGGTAGTCTGGACGATATTACAAAAGGCAACAAAAATGGAATCTGGGCCAAATTAGATACAGCAAGTGTACCTAACCTCAAAAATATTGACACATCAATATTAAAACAAGTAAATGATATGGCTGTTCCTTACCGCGCTTCGTCAGTAGTACTGGCGTACAATAGCCAAAATGTACCTAACCCTCCGAAAACAGCAGACGAGTTATACGATTGGATTCGTCAACATCCCGGCAAATTTGCTTATAATGACCCTTCTACAGGTGGAGCAGGTAGTTCATTTGTAACTACAGCCATTTACAATTTTTTACCCCCTGAAGATATGAATAGTAGTGATCCTGCTATCGCACAGAAATGGGATCAAGGATTTAATTTGTTAAAACAATTAGGGCCGTCTATGTATCAGCAAGGAATCTATCCGAAAAAAAATCAAGGCACACTCGATTTACTTGCTAATGGTGAAGTAGATATGGTTCCAGCATGGTCAGATATGGCACTAGAACAGATCAACAAACAGCTATTACCAGATACAACCAAGCTAACTCAGATCAGCCCTGCTTTTACAGGTGGCCCTGCGTATCTGATGGTGCCTGAAATGTCGACCAAAAAAGAAGCTGCACAAAAATTGCTTGATTATATACTTACACCGGAAGCTCAGACGATTGTAGTGAACAAAATGTACGGTTACCCTGGGATCAAATGGGATCTAATGTCTAAAGAATTACAAGATAAATTTGCAAGTGTGTCTGCATCGTACCGTCAATTTAATGGTGGAGATCTACAACAAGAGATTTACAAACGCTGGCAGACTGATGTTGCAGGTCAATGATGATGAATTCTACTGTAAAAAAAGGGATACTAGGGCTTGCTCTAGTTATCCCTTCCTTTCTTATTTTGTTTTTTGTCGTGATCTTGCCTATTTTGTATGCTATTCGAGAAAGCTTAATCGATGAAAATGGTAGTGGATTTGGCTTAGCCAATTATATTCGTTTATTTACCGAGCCAACGATGCGCAAAAATATTATCTATACATTAAATGTAACCGTTGTTTCTACTTTGTTATCGTTAGTAATCAGTTATGCGTTAGCCGTCTATCTACGGTTTGGTCATGGGTGGGTGGTGCAATGGATCAACCGCTTATATTTTATCCCGATGTTCGTACCCGGTGTGATTGCCACTTATGGTCTGATTACAATGTATGGTAATCATGGTTGGTTATCAAGACTGTTGTTATTGATCGGAATCGATACATTTCCCAAAATTATTTACGATTATAAAGGATTATTACTTGCTAACTTATGGTTTAATATTCCGTTCTCAACGATGTTATTAAGTTCTGCTCTAGCGGCAGTACCTAACTCGGTCATCGAAAGTGCACGTGATGCAGGGGCAAATATCTGGCAGTTATTTTTTCGATTTGTTTTGCCACTCTCTTATAAAACGATGTGGGTAGCAATCACATTTATTTTTATGGGCGTAATCGGTAGTTTTACCGCTCCTTTTCTAATTGGTGCTAATGCTCCTCAAGTATTAGGGGTCGCTATGCAACAAGTCTTTTCTAATTATCAGGAGACTCATACTGCAAGTGCGATGGCTGTATTGATGTTTTTACTGTGTTCAGTCATGGGTTATTTCTATATTCGAACGATGGGGAAAGAGGGATAACATTGATGAACAACACTCAACATGACGCTAACGTTATTAGTACAGCAACATTAGATGTTTTATTGACACGTGCTCAACGTTGTTATTTTCAAATAGATGTTCCAGCAAAAGGGTTTGTAGAGTTGCATCTAAAGGCTATGAGTAATAGTCACTGGCAACAGAAAAATCATGAGTCAGCTATGGTTCGTATCTATATCAATCATCAGTACAATCAAGATTTGATTTTATTTTATGGTAAAGACTCTTTTGTATATCCTCGCTTACTTGGACAACTGGAAGCAGGAACTTATGAGATTGAATTGGAATTTCGTGATCCCGAATCTCCTTCCAAAGTAGAAGAGATTCGCTTGGAAAGTTATGAGGCACACTGGATCGATGCTACTTCTTCGTCAGCACTGGTCTACCAGCATACACCGATTGTCTATGGACGCAATCTGACTCATGATTATGAAAGTACATTTACAGATACGCCGCTTCTTGTCATGTATTGGATGCAACAGAAAGAAAATCGCACGGTAATTGAATATCATATGGTATTCAGTCATGAGGATGAAGGTACACCTTCTGGATTATTGATGAGTAAATGGGGCAGAACTACAGATATTGAATGGATGTATCGTGTCGAAATTGATCATGCAGGTCATGTATTATCTGCTACATATCAAGGTCCTCATCATGTGACAACTTCATTTCAAGGTAAAACCGACTGTGGTGGTCTACCTGTATTACAAGCCGCTACAGCTAACGGTAACTTTGTAGATGAAGTCTGGTCGAATTATCGCTTGATTCTGCCACCATCTTATCGTTGGTATCCTGAACAAGAACCACGTGAACAGATTATGAGTGTATATCCGTTCACGTATCAGATTACCAATTGGGAAATGAATCGTCAGTATATCGTAGATCGTAACAACGATCCGTCTTCATGGAAATTGGGAGATCAGCGTCAATATGTATTTATTCAGAGTTCGAAATATGCTTTGGATGTCTATAATGCTCGTATAGATGTCCAACAGACTTGTCTTGATTATCAAGTGCGCTTACAAGGACAAGAAGAATGGTGGTCATCGAGCTTTAACGATTTACGAGTTGCTGATTTTCGCGCAGCTTATCAAGGACCAGATTTACATTTTTCGACTACGATTAAGTTACCACCGGGCACTCAGATTGATCATATTGCCGAGATTCGGGTGAATCTTTTGCCTGAAGGGGTAGAACGTATCGGTGTCAAAGGAATATATGCGTTTATGTTAGATCAGGAATATAGACCAACCATCGGTATCCAATCACAGACACAGGTTGAATTGACCTCGATCTCTCCTGTACAGACATTGTGGAATTGCTTGACGTTGATCTAGAGAAGTGGGTATAGCCGATAAGGAAAAGGAGACAGTTGTCGATGGAAAAATGGTTGCACGTATCTGGTAGTATTGATCCGTTAGCTTCACAGACTCATATTACGTATACTTTTCCGATATTAGAACAAGCATCGATGATTCGTATCGAGTTCAAGTATGCTCCCAAAACGTTAACAGATGCCGCTCAAGCTCAAACTATAATTGAATCTGCGATGGTTCGATATGGCTATGACGCGCCACAAGAACATGAATGGCAAAAGTATGCTCCGCTACAAAATCTGATTACACTATCTGTCGATGATCCACAAACCCATCGCGGACAAGCGCATCGGCAAGACTCACAACAGACTCATTTTTTATCAATAGATCATGCTTCGCCAGGATTTTGGAAAGGTTCTAATCCTGTAGGAGAATGGAAAGTAATATTAAGTGTTCATTCGATTGTGACGCCAGAATGTCATTATCAAATTGAAGTATGGGGGGATTAACAATATGAAATGGATACCTTCTGAATTACATACTCATACACTTCATAGTGATGGACAACACACTTTAGATGAACTGGTACAGTCAGCTCTGCATCTAGGTATTGATTGTATTGCACTCACCGATCATAATACACAGTCGGGTCTACAAGATCGTCAGCGTATTCAACACGAGACAGGTATTCATATTATTCCTGGTATGGAATGGACTACGTTCTACGGGCATATGATTACGATGGGGATTTATAAATATGTGGATTGGCGTAATCTGGGTATACATGATATTGAAAAAGGGATCGATCAGGTACATGCACAAGGCGGTCTTGTAGGTATTGCTCATCCATTTCGGATAGGTAGCCCTATCTGTACAGGTTGTTATTGGGAATATCCAATAACAAATTGGCAAAAAGTAGATTATATCGAAGTCTGGTCTACATTAATGCCGTCTATCAAAAAAGACAGCCAGCGTGCTTTTGCCTGGTGGACATCTTTACTAAATGAGGGGCATCAAATAACAGCTACCAGTGGTCGAGATTGGCATCGCACAGAAGATCACGATGCTCCAGCGGCTATTACATACATAGGTACAGAAGATGAAGAAAAGTTGTGGCATTCATTAGATATATTGCAGACTTCAGATGTATCGTATACAGATCGTGTAGAGCTAGAACCCAAAGATCATTCTGCTCTGACCGCTCTTCGTCAAGGAGCAGTCACTGTTACGATGGGGCCTTTGCTTACTTTTACCGCCCATATTGCCCATCCAATTCATGATGATCAATCTAAGCGTTATCATATTGGACAAGAACTCTATTGCCCACCCCATGAAAAATTAAAGTTAGAGATAGCGTTAGATACGATTTGTCGTCAGCAATATTACACATTAGCCGATCAATCGTTACGCTTAGTAGTAAATAGCAACCGGGGAATATTGTTCGAACAACAAATTCCAGTGCAAACAGAAGTATATGATTGTGAATTAGAACAGACTCAAGTATTAAGCTGGGTACGGGTCGAGCTGTATGGCTATTTTGCGGAAACGTATAGCATGATTGCTTTTACCAATGCTATCTATATCACTCATTCACTATAATGAACTGATTATAATTACGACACTCTTATATTTTGCCTATAGAAAGGATGTATAGATTCATATGTCTGCCAAGCAGGAAACCGTCAAACTTCGTATCGAGCAATGGATCGCAGAACATCATATTCATGCTGGAGACCAATTACCTTCTGAATCTACATTAGCTACTGAATTTAGAGTCTGTCGTACTACTGTTCGTGGAGCCATTCGTAAGCTAAGAGATGAAGGGAAATTGTTTGTCAAACATGGCAGTGGTACGTTTTTGACCCGTACATTGCAACATATCCCAAGTTCACTGGATCGACTGTATAGTATAGGAGATATGATTCGTTCAGCAGGTCTAACAGAAGACCAACGATTAGCTTATATCATTTCAGAAAAGTGTCCTAGTGAAGTGGCTGAACGAATGGAACTATCTGTCGATGAACCGATGATCGTTTTGGAACGTTCACGAATGGCAAATGGCGAAATTGTCGCTCATTCGATCAACTATATGCCGGTGCAACTTGTGGGCAATACCTTTGATGAAAGTGTATTTACAGGATCTTTATTTCAACATTTAGAACAACAGGTAGGTATTCAGATTGTAGGAGCAGATTCAGAATTGACAGTGCCACTTTCTACAGATCCACATAGTCAAAAGTTATGTGTTCATCCACAATCTGCTGTTTTATTGCTTAAACAGACGCATTATGATGAAATGAATCGGAAAGTATTATATTCTTACGACTATGTTCGCAACGATATTTTCACATTTTGGATAAGACGAACACGATAAATAAATTAAAATTAAATGATAATCATTATCAATGGAGAAAATTAATGCTATAATAGCCATCTGGATGTAGTTTTATACTACACCGGTGGTTATTTTTTTAGCTACAATACATATATTTCTAAATTACACATCAATGATGTGGAGAAAAGGAGACAGCAATGTTAAAACGTTTTTTTGCTTATTATCGTCCTTACAAAGGATTATTTGTGATCGATTTTGGCTGTGCGATTATTGCAGCTATTCTTGAATTAGCTTTTCCATTAGCAGTAAACCGCGTTATCGATGATTTACTTCCGGGTGGAGAATGGCGTGTCATTTTATGGGCATGTGTGGGATTACTAGGAATATTCGTCGTTAGTTCATTTCTTAATTATGTCGTAACTTATTGGGGACATAAGCTAGGAATCAATATTGAGACCGATATGCGCAAAAAGCTATTTGATCATGTGCAGCGGTTACCGTTTCGCTTTTTCGATAATGCGAAGACAGGGCATCTGGTATCTCGTATGACTAATGATCTGATGGATATTGGTGAGATTGCTCATCATGGACCTGAAGATTTATTTATCGCTGTGATGACACTTGTTGGTGCATTTGCTTTGATGGCTAGTATTAATATGGATCTAGCAATTTTAACCTTTGTAGTTGTGCCTTTGATGATCTATTTATCACTCTTTTTTGGACGCAAAATGTCAGTCGCTTTCCGGCGTATGTTTGGAGATATCGCTGATTTTAATGCACGTGTCGAAAATAACGTTACTGGAATGCGTGTTGTACAAGCTTTTGCTAACGAAGATCATGAAATCAGTCAATTTGCGATCAACAATGGACGTTTTCGCCGTACTAAGCTTGTAGCGTATCGCATTATGGCGTGGAATTCGTCGATTAGCTATATTTTGATGAAATTCGTTTCTATTTTTGTACTTGTATGTGGTACATGGTTTGTGATTGAAAAAGGGATGAGTTATGGTGACTTTATCGCTTTTGTACTTTTATCTAATGTATTTTTAGCGCCGATCAAGCAATTGAATTCGGTTATTGAAACGTATCCTAAAGGAATAGCAGGCTTCCGTCGTTTTGAAGAATTGCTGAATACCGATACAGAGATTCATGATCTACCGGATGCTCAAGAAGTAAGTGGGCTTAAAGGAAATATTGTGTACAACGATGTATCGTTCGGTTATGAAGGTAAAGATTATATTTTGAAAGGGATCAATCTTCATATTCGCGAAGGAGAAACAGTGGCTCTTGTAGGCCCTTCTGGTGCTGGTAAAACAACAATATGTAGTCTATTGCCACGCTTCTATGATATTGCTGAAGGTGAAGTGACGATAGATGGTATTGATATTCGCAAGATGACATTATCTTCATTACGCTCCCAGATCGGTGTTGTACAACAAGAAGTCTTTTTATTCGATGGTACGATTCGTGAAAATATTGCTTACGGCAAACTGGGAGCAACTGAAGAAGAAATATGGACAGCCGCTCGTCAAGCACAGCTTGAAGAAGTGATTACTTCGTATGAAGAAGGAATGGATACAATTATCGGAGAACGTGGCGTGAAGCTATCCGGTGGACAGAAGCAAAGGCTATCGATTGCTCGTATGTTCCTCAAAAATCCACCGATTTTGATTCTAGATGAAGCGACATCTGCGCTCGATACCGAGACAGAAGCAGCAATTCAGCAATCTTTAAATGAATTGTCGCAAGGAAGAACAACATTGATTATTGCGCATCGTCTGGCTACGATCAAAAATGCAGATCGTATTATCGTTGTTACCAAAGAAGGTATCGCTGAACAAGGCGCTCATGATGAACTCATTCAAGCTGGTGGTGCATACAGCCGTCTACATGCCGCTCAATTCGGTACGTAACAGGTAGTGAAGTAAGAAATACAGAATTGTTTTAAACATTTAAAAGCTAGCATCCCGATCAAGAACATGTACTGTTCTTGCAAAGGATACTAGCTTTTTTATTGTATTCGTATCGTATTTTAATTGAACATATTCTACTAGCAACAATTAGTATTAAAAGATTAACACTAAAAAGTGACTTCCAAAATATTTGGTAAAACAGATAACAAATGTTCTCTAGTGATAGGATCATCAAAGTTCCATTTTGATTCTGTAATATGAAGATGAAATGGAGAGTGCATCTGAAGTCTTTTCCATGCGGGACTATGAGTCAACTGATGTAGATATTCGAGAGAAGTTGCATCACGATCAACCAGTAAAAAAACGCGATCACTCGCATACCGTTCTAAGTCCTCCCAGGTGATAGCTAAATAGGGAATCTGTTGCTGAATCATCTGCGATACGGCTGGCGGAGGGCAGAAAGCAAATGGTTGATAGATAGTCAGTGCAAATCCATGACCACCCATTACAAATAAATCACCATCAATCTGTATAATTACCAGAGCAGTTTCTCCTTGTTTGATCGGAATACAATCTTTCCACACTTGTACCGATTGTTGCTGATGAAGAGACAACCATTGATCCGCCTGACGACCTTGTCCAATCCAGTTAGCGATAGCACGCAAACGAATATGGGCAGGATCATGACGGTAAATCACAAAGGTAGGTGCAATTCGAGCTAAAGCTACGCTAACTTCATCAGTTGTATATTCATGGATAATTAGATCAGGCTGTAATCTAGCAATCTGCTCCGGTTCTCCGTACGTACCAATATCGCTTATATCTAGTAATTGCTGTTGATAAATCACTTGATCGCGAATAACAGTAAGCGATGCACCTATTGGCTGAATGCCTAGCGACAATAGATCGCCAAGTGTATTACCTGTAGCCACAATACGCGGTGCTAAACTATAACGATGATGTGGGAGTGATGGCGGGGTACGATGATACCGATACGTATATTGTCTTGGCGGTACACCTGTAGATTGACTAAATCGTCTGCTAAAATAATACTCATCTTTGAAGCCAACATAATGAGCAATCTCTTTAATCGAATGATTAGACAAACGTAATAAATCTTTTGCGCGATTAATTCGAATATCGGTGATATAATCAAGTGGCTTTTTGCCTGTTAATTGTTGGAAAAGCCTACTATATTTCCATCGTCCTACACCTGATAAATGTAACAAATCTTCGACAGTAATCGGTTTCTGATAATATTGATGAATATAATCTACAGTATGCTGTACGGCTTCTAAAGCAGACGAAAACAGATCAGCAGACAGCTTAGTCTTACTTTCGATACAGGCTAAAATCCATTGTTGTAAAAAGAGATTGGAGCGAAAGTGATTAATCTCTATCTCAGAATGTACTGTATTTATAGGAGAAGCTTTATGACTGTCAAAAAAACGAAGCATATATTGTATATATTCAAGTATTGAAGATAAAGGAGTTGGATGAAGCCAGATATGATAAGGCAATGACTCGATAGGTTCTCTACAAGGTTGTTGTTCTCCTCGAGCAAAAATATAAAAAAAAGCTTCATAGTAAATAGGTTCTGTTGTTGTATCTTTACACTCAATATTGCTGTCTGGCGCAAGAAACATACAACTACCTTGAACAGTTGTAAAAGATTGCTGATTGATCTGTATCGTATCTCCATCTCGCAAGCAAAGGATTAATCGATGAGTTAAACAATCACTACATAACGAAGTAGAATGAGCCAAAGATCCAATCTGAACATAGATACATTCAAAAGTATAGGAGTGAAGAGGGAGTTGGGCTATTCGTGATAACAACATAATCCCTCCTTTATTTAATTGAGAATTATTATCAGTAATATGTACATATTGTATACTAAATGGAAAAAGACTTTCAACCTTAACAGTGAAAGTCTTTTGGTACAATTTATTTACTTATTCATGATTTTCGGTAATTCATCTAGCATACGTTCTCTTGTAATCGGATCATCAAAGTTCCATGTAGAACTTAGCATATATACATGATTGGCTTTAACCGCAGGAATTGCTTGCCAGATTGCACTTTGAAGCATCTTTTGTGTATTGGCATCGCTAGCAGTATTGCCATCATTCAGAATAAATAACCATTGTCCTGCATAATCGGATAAAGCTTCTTCTGAAATCTGAGCAAAATCTTCTTTGTCTGCGATCATTTTCTCTACGCCTATACTTGGCTTAAATTGCAAAATATTGTATAGTGTTGTAGCGAATCCTTTGTCACCCATGACGTACATATCTTTACCTAGTTGTAGAAATACCGTTGCTGTATCACCAGAGTGAGATTTGAGTTGGCTAACCACTTGTTTCGCTTTTTTCTCGTACGTGGTAATCCATTGTTCAGCCACATCACTTTTTCCTAAAATATCGCCTAATGTACGTAGACGATCATAGGTCTGTTTACGTTCAAGCTGTACGGTAGGAGCGATCTTCGTTAACGATTCATAAATATTATCGTACAATCCGCCGCCATCGACCAAAATGAGATCAGGATTAAGGTCTGCGATTTTTTCCATATCAGCCGGTTCACCAATGTCTACGATACCCTCTAACAGATCAGAATAAACCACCTGATCTGCTATAACTTGCAACGATGAGCCGATAGGTTTGACATGAAGAGCAAGTAGATCACCAAGATCACCACCTATATAAATAATCCGCTCAGGATGAGTAGGCACTTCAACGTTGTTATTTTTAAAATCTGTAAATGATTTGGTCGTTGCTACGCTTTCTGCTGTTGCATTACTGGAAGAAGTGGAAGGTTCGTTAGTAGTTGTAGAAGCTGTAGAATTGCCACATGCTGCTAATAATATGCTCACACATAGAATAAAACTCCAAACATTTATCTTTTTGATGATTACTTTCATGATAAGCCCCCTGTAAAATACGATCTAAAATAGTTTTAATAATGAGAATCATTATCGTTAAAAACATCATAGCGTATCAATCACAAAGATGAAATGGACAAAAATAAGTATATCTTTGTACAAAATGCAGGATAATGTTGTATTGACGATGGGTATAGAACAAAAACAATAATTGTTTTGTCATACATGCAACAAAGGAGGATAAATGATGAATTCGAATATCTATTTAAAACCACTCACTCTAGCGAATGCCGAGCAAGTTCTGCAACTACGGAATCGCAATCGAGATTATCTCAAAAAATACGAGCCTATTCGCCCGGAATCGTATTGGACACTTGAAGTTCAGCAAGAAATGCTAATCAATGGGGAACAGAATTTTGAAGCAGGTCAGGGATATGTATTTGGGATATTTGAATCGGTTAGTGAACAATTGGTAGGAAGAATCGAAATTAGTGGAGTGGCTCGTGGACCTTTTCAAAATGGAAATCTTGGCTATTTTGTAGATCAAGATCATCATGGAAAAGGATATGCTTCAGCAGCGGTTCAGCAATGTCTGCAATTTGCTTTTACCGAAGCACAGCTTCACCGGTTACAAGCAGGAGTGATGCCATGGAATACGCCATCATTACGTGTGTTAGAAAAGTCTGGATTTCGCCGTGAAGGTCTAGCTGAACGTTACTTACATATTAATGGTAATTGGGAAGATCATGTTCTATATGCGATTACGATAGAAGATTGGCAACGTCTCACGATAAATTAAAAGCGAGATCTTTCGTATGATGTATAGAGCTAGTAGAATATATGACTTTAAAATCAATCTAAAAACCCCTTTGACTTCATGCTTATAAAAGCGCTGTGTCAAAGGGATTTTTATTTTAAATATATTTTATTTATAACATAATGCTAATTCTATTCTGTTATTCGATTGTGCCTACACTACCCAGTTTGCCTGTTAACTCTATCGCATTGTATAACATGACTGCGGCTTCTGCGCGGGTAATCGGTTCATCAGGATAAAATTTGCCTTTTTGATCTAGCGTAGCGATCTCATTATGAATCACCTGTTCTACCATTTGTTGATCTATAGCAGATAGTGAGTGATGATCAGCTATTTGTGGATCAGCTTGGGTCGACGTTATATTATTACCACCGGATTCATTGATATCAGGATCGACTTGTTCGACAGCTTGCCAGAGTAAAGTAGCAAATTGACCGCGTGTCATTGCTGTCGTCACATCTACATCTGCTGGAAGATCTAGTCCATTATGATGAGCGACAATCATATCATGGCTATACCATGCGTCATTACTGATACGTGTATAGTAATCACTTGCTTCTGGCTTTTTGATAAATCGCATATTATCAATATTGAGATCAAGCCCTTTCACAAGTGAGCTTACCCCTTGTGCAACATTTAATGAACGTTCTGGAGCATAGGTAGTTTCGGTCATCCCTGTCAAAATATGATATTCATCCAAATATTCAATCTTCTTTTTGTCTACTGTGTTATCCAGATCATCGAAAGCGGCAAAAGCTTGGTTACCTGAAGCTAATAATAGAAAACTTGCAAGCCCTAATGTACATTTGCGAACCATCATTGAACTCACCCCACTTGGATAGATTAGAATAGATAGACTTTACAAAAGTTGGATTATCTACAGTGTAACTTACAGTTTCTTATAAATCTATATGAGGATTTGGATCGTGAACTTTGATTTTTTGTGCAGAAGGCGTTACCTTATATAGAGGAACTTTTTGTTCATAGTTAATAAACAACATATAAATAGAGTGGAGGAATCACATATGACTAACCCAAATGAACGCTTGCTTGTATTTGCAGGCTCTTATGCAGAATCAACAGATAACGGTGTGTATGTATACAGTTTTGATGAAGCAACAGGTGAACTGACTCAGACCGATGCTTTTATGGGACTCAAAAATCCTACATTTCTAAATATCGATGCTCCAGCAGGTCGACTGTATGCGATCGGGGAAGCTGCTTATTCTGATGGCACGAAGATTGGTGAAGCTTCGTCTTTTGCTATTGATCCGGCAAAAGGAAGTATCCATTTATTGAATCGTCTAAATACAGTAGGAGCTCCTACTTGTCATATTCAGCGTTCTGACGATAGTAAGTACTTAAGCGTAACCAGTTATCATGGAGGGATGGTAGGATTATTTGCTATCCGTGAAGATGGTCAAATTGGTGAATCGTTAGATGTACAACAACATGAGGGACATAGTGTACATCCGAATCAAGATCGTCCACATCCTCATTCTTCGTTCTATGATCCTACTGGAAAATATGTATTGGTTCAGGATTTAGGATTGGATCGTATTTATACGTATGCACTCGATCAAGAAGAAGGCAAATTAGAGCGAGTAGCAGAACAAGTGACTGCACCAGGCGCAGGACCTCGTCATCTTGTATTCCATCCTAATGGAAAATATGCGTTTGTGATTAATGAATTAAATTCAACTGTAACAGCTTACCAATATGATGGTAGCAACGGTACATTAAGCGAAATTCATAGCATTTCTACATTGCCAGCTGATTATGATGGTGAAAATGGTTGTGCAGAAATTGCAATCTCCAAAGATGGTCGCTTTGTCTATGGATCTAACCGTGGTCATGACAGTATTGTGCAATATGAAGTTGACCAAGCAACAGGTCAATTAACTTTAGTACAACATGTATCTACAGAAGGTGGACATCCAAGACATTTCTCATTGACACCGAATGGTAATTATTTGCTTGCTGCGAATCGCGATGGCAATAATATTGTTACTTTTACTGTAGATGCTACAACAGGTAAATTAACATACACAGGTAAAAGTGTAGAAGTCTCCAAACCTGTATGTGTATGGTCTGTATACATGTAATAGAATGTAATCTTTATTGAATATAAGTTTTATTCAAATCATTCTATCTATAAATAACAAAAATCGTGTCTTCTAGTCGCTGTAGAGCATTCTAGATAGACACGATTTTTTTGTTATGTATCGCATATACTTTTGCAGAGAATAGGTATAATTCTGATAAGGATGATGAAGAAATTGTTTCAATTTTTCGTAGAGAGGTAAAGTACAGTAACTACTATTAATTCTATACTTTCTATGATGTAGATATAGCCAAAGGAGAGATTAATGATGACTGAGCCAAGAAAAAACGATAAAATTGAAGAACAACAAGGCAAGCGTGATCATCCTGAACATTATCCAACTGAAAATGAAAGTCTGTTTGATCGTTTTGAATCCGAACAAAATGTAGACCCTATGCCTATGGAAGATTTAAATATGGAGAAAAAAGAAGAAAAAGATAAAGATGCGACTAAATCTTCGTCCTCTAGTGAAAATGCATATCCTGAAGGTATGGCTAAAAAGCTAGAAGAGCAAGAAAAAGAAAAAAATAGTTAAGCGCTTGAGTGCGTTCGAATAGAGTAAGATCATTAAGGCAACAGATCAGCTGCTGACAATAGAGTTGATCTTTTTTGCTACAGTTATTTCCGATAACACTTTAAATGAAGATATGTTTGTCTAAGAAAGGTGAAAAATATGGCATTTGGTATAGATCGATCACAATTAAACTATTGGAAGCAACAAGTAAGTGATGGACAAATCGCTTTTTTAACTCATTATTGGATCGATGATCGATTTCCCATTATGCGTACAGTGACCAAAGTAGGTTGTGCAGATATCGAAAAGTTACAAAACTGGTGTAGAGAACACCAACTTAACCCTCGTTATATTCATTTTCGTGATCGTTATCCACATTTCGATTTATTTGGAGTAGAGCAATTGCGTATTTTAAAACAAGAAGGACTACAAGATCATATTGATCGATTTGGACTTGATTGAAAAAAGACACCTTGTTTAACCCGCGATTCACACCACTACATTCGACAAAATAACAAAAAAATTTTAAAAGGTATTGAAATCGGTTACAAGCAGATATATAATAAGCGTGTAGAAACGTTTCGACAAAATGATATAAAACTCTACATGATGAATTTTATACAGAATCCATTAATAATTAGTGAATAAACCGTATAAAATTAGCTTTTTTAGCTTAAAATCCATAAAAATCCATTTTTATAGCTCTTTGTTTATCATCTAGATAGAAAAGGGTAAATCATTTTTTTATGATTTTATCGAAACGTTTCGATTAGCTAATTAACACCAGGGGGGAAGTCAATGGGAGCAACGATCAAGGATGTAGCCGCTTTAGCGGGTGTCGCAGTATCGACTGCGTCCTATGCGCTAAATGGAATCGGAAGAGTTAGTCCTAAGACACGCGATAAAGTGATTGTTGCTGCTAAACAGTTAAATTATCAGAAGAATGGGATTGCTTCTGATCTTAAGCGCTCCAAAACAAATACGATTGCTTTGTTGTTAAGTGATCTGTCTGGTCCGTACTATTCTAGATTGATCAAAGGCGTGCAAGAAGTCAGCCTCAACAATGGATATGACTTAATTGCTTGTAGCTCTATTGGTGGGGAATCATCAACAGCGGTCAAATTTATTAAAGAGAAAAGGGTAGATGGAGCTATTATCCTTGCTCATAATATTCCAGACCGTACGATTTTGGAATCGGCTCGTGAAGGATTTCCTATCGTAATGTTAGATCGAAGATTAGAGCATGAAAGTGTCTGTTATGTTGAAGCAGATAATGAAAAAGGTGGCATTTTAGCTACTGAACATCTAATCGAAGCCGGTCATCGCAAAATTGCTTATGTATCTGGGCCAGCAAGCAGTAAGCACAATAAAGATCGTTATAACGGTTTTGTGCAAGCGATGAACAAACATGGATTGACGATTGAACCACGCTGGAATCTAATCGGCAACTTTACAGAAGAAGGCGGTTATCGCGCAGTCAAATTAATGATTGCACAAGGCGAGATTCCAGAGGCTGTATTTTTTGCAAATGATGAGATGGCATTAGGAGGAATAACTGCTTTGAATGAAGCTGGTATTGTTGTTCCTGATGATATATCCGTCATAGGCTTTGATGATATTGTACAAGCGCGGTTTTTGACACCGTCTTTAACGACAGTACGTCAGCCTGATTATGAAGTAGGGGCATTAGCTGTACATCTGATTTTTCAGATTTTAAAAGGAGAAACGGTTAGTCCACAGTATAAACTGGATACCGAATTAGTTTCTCGTGGTACTGTACGTTCTCCATAATGGATGTACCTTATCGTTTTTTTGAAAGCGATATCGAGCAGCAAGCATTTTCTATTATAACAACGAGGTGAATTTAATGACAAAAACATGGAAATCGGTTGTAGCTTGTATGTTGATCTTTTCTCTGATCTTGTCAGCATGTGGCAACAAAGAAGAAGCAGCTGCAACAACAGCGGATGGTAAGCGTGTTCTAAAAGTATGGGGAATGGGTGCGGAAGGTACAGCTCTTTCCAAAATCGTACCTGATTTCGAAAAAGCAAATCCTGATATCAAAGTCGAAGTACAAGCGATTCCTTGGGATAATGCCCATGATAAATTGCTAACAGCAGTCGCTTCCAAAAAAGGCCCTGATGTGGTGCAAATGGGATTGGGTTGGATTCCTGAATTTGCAGACGCTGGAGCTTTGCTAGATTTATCTTCTTATACAGACAAATATCCGAATCTGAAAGTCGATAACTTCTTTAAAGGCGCTCAACAAACAATGACATACAACGATCAACTTGTAGGCATTCCATGGTATATCGATACTCGCGTATTGTTCTATCGTGCAGATCTACTTAAAGAAGTAGGCTATAACGAACCACCTAAGACTTGGGCTGAATTGAAAGATGCAGCAACCAAACTGGCAGCTAGAGGAAATGGCAATTATGGTATTTTGCTAGATAGCCAGGATCAAGTATTTACACTTCCATTCGCTTGGGAAAATGGTAGCGAAGTTATTAGTAGTGATAACAAAGCTCAATTTAACCAACCACCATATGTGGATGCTGTCAAATATTTGAGCAGTTTCTTTACAGAAAAATTAGCACCTTCGCAAGTAGACTTGAAACTTCTACCATCATTTGGTGAAGGTATTATCCCTATGTTTATTAGCGGCCCTTGGTCTGTACAACAGATCAAAGATGAATTGCCTGATCTAAAAGACGATCAATGGGGAACAGTTACGATCCCGGCTAAAGATGAAAGCGGTAAAAGTGCTTCGATCTTAGGTGGATCAAGTCTATCGGTATTTAGCAGTGCTACGAACAAAGATGATGGTGCTAAATTTATTTCGTATATGAACGAACCAGAAGTACAAGTGAAATGGTACGAATTGACAAAAGATTTGCCTTCTACAACTAAAGCATGGGAAGACAAATCACTTGCATCTAACAAAGATATCCAAACGTTCCGTACACAAATGGATACAGCACGTCCAGCACCATTTGTAAAACCGTGGGAAAGTATTGCAGATCTAATCAAAGCAGCTATGCAAGAAATCACAATCGGTGGTGCTGATGTTCAAGAACAAATGGATCAGGTGAACAGCCAGGCTGATGACTTGTTAGCCAACTAATCTAATGATATCCACAGGGCAGAGGTTCTGCCCGTTCAAGCTTTGCATGTTCGTTTAGTACCTTTGCCAAAGATTCATATGCCTTTACTAAACTAACGGGGTGAAATGGATGTTTAAAATGTGGAAATCAATGTTGGTATTGTTACTGATCAGTTCATTAGTATTAGCGGCTTGTGGAAATAAAGAAGAAGCAGGCGTACCTACAACATCAGATGGTAAACGTGTATTGAAAGTATGGGGGATGGGTGGAGAAGATAACGCTATTAGCACACTCATCCCAGCTTTTGAAAAAAAAAATCCAGATATCAAAGTGGAAACTCAGTTTATTCCATGGGGTAATGCTCATGATAAATTGCTAACTGCGGTCGCTTCCAAAAAAGGACCCGATGTTATTCAAATGGGTACGACATGGATTCCAGAATTTGCTGATGCTGGAGCATTGCTTGATCTGACTCCTTATACAGAAGAGTTTCCTAATCTCAAACCAGAGAACTTTTTCAAAGGTGCACAAGAAACGATGACGGTCAATGATCAATTAGTGGGTATTCCGTGGTACTTGGAGACTCGTGTATTGTTCTACCGCACAGATTTGTTGAAACAAGTAGGTTATAACGAAGCTCCGAAAAGTTGGGCTGAATTAAAAGATGCTGCAACCAAATTAACAGATAAAAGCAAAGGCAGATACGGTATTTTGTTAGACAGTCAGGATTCAGCTTTTACTCTTCCGTACGCTTGGGAAAATGGGAGTGAAGTCATCAGCAGTGATAACAAAGCCCAATTTAATCAACCTGCTTATATCGAAACGATTGAGTATTTGAATAGCTTCTTTAAAGAAGGATTAACACCTAATCAAAGTGATATCAAATTGTTACCTTCATTTGGTCAAGGATTAATTCCAATGTTTGTCAGTGGGCCATGGTCTGCTTATCAAATCAAAACAGATCTACCTGATCTAAAAGCAGATCAGTGGGCCACAGCTGTGATTCCTCCCAAAGAAGAAGGTGGCAAAAGCGCTTCTATTCTAGGTGGATCCAACTGGAGTGTACTTAGTAGTGCAACAAACAAAGACGATGCCGCTAAATTTATGGCTTTCATGAGTGATCCTGAAACACAAGTTGCTAAATATAAATACGATCAGGATCTACCTGCCAACATGAAAGCTTGGGATAACGAAGTATTTAACAATAAACCTATTGTTCAAACTTTCCGTGACCAATTAGATACAGCACGTCCTTCTCCATTTGTGAAATCATGGGAATCAATCGGTGATCTGGTCAAAGCTGCTTTGCAACAAATTACAATTGGTGGAGCAGATATCAAAGAGCAGATGGAAGAAGTCAATACAGGAGCAGATAGTTTATTAGCTGAATAAGCTTCCGCAATAACAGCATCTATTTTATGTACATCAACTATCCTTCTCGCCAGATTCATACTCAGATATAACCAACTGATATGGATCTGGAAGAGAACGATAGCATATCAGAACGTCAAAACTTCTGTGAAGGAGGGAATCCAATATGCAAAACGCTTTGCAAAAATTAAACAAATATAAATATCCATATTTGTTTATAGCACCTACGCTAATTATTTTGTTTTTGTTTTCATTTATTCCTATCTTTATTGCTATTTTTATCAGTTTTACGAACATGAACTTATCGGGATTGGCGGACTTCTCAAATATCAAATTTAATGGATTTGATAACTTTGTTCGACTGTTCTCGGATGCAACTTTCCAGAAGTCGATGTTCAATACGCTTATTTTTGTAGTGATTGGTGTTCCTTCAGTTGTTATTATTTCTATGGCTATAGCGATTTTGATTAATCAAGGAACCAGTTGGATTTTCAAATCCTTCCGAGTAATTTACTATATGCCTTCGATTACCAATATTGTAGCAGTAGCTGTAATCTGGGGATATTTGTACAACTCACAATACGGTCTAATTAACCAGATGTTAGGATTTATCGGGATTGATCCGGTGAGCTGGTTACAAGATCCGGTTATTGCTAAATTCTCATTGATCATTATGGCGGTCTGGAAAGCAATCGGTTTGAATATGATTATTTTCTTAGCAGCCTTGCAAGGGATTCCGCGTACGTATTACGAAGCTGCTCAGATTGATGGAGCAAGTCGCTGGGCACAGTTGACTAAGATTACGGTTCCTTTACTAAGCTTTGCTACTTTTTTCGTATCGATTACAACACTAATCGGCTGGATTCAATTTTTTGAAGAGCCGCTTGTTATGACCAAAGGTGGTCCAATCAACAGTACGATGTCTATGGCATTGTTTATCTACAATACAGGGTTCCAACGCAATAACTTTGGTTATGCAGCAGCAGGCTCTATTGTTCTATTTGCCATCATTATTCTTGTAACTATGATCCAGTTTAAAGTACGTAAAAAAGACAGCGATGTAGAATACTAAGTTCTGTAGATCAATGTAAACACAGAACAAAGTATGAAGGGAGGTTCCAAAATGGATATTCAAGTCAAACCGATGTATAAAACAGTCATTATTGCGCTTCTACTTATTGGTAGTATAGCGATGTGTATCCCTTTTGTATGGATGATTCTTGCATCCTTCAAACCAGAAAGTGAAGTAGTTGCATTAACGCCGAAGTTCTGGCCTCAACAAGCTACGATTGAGAACTATGTACGTCTATTTACAGAAATGAGATTTGCGACCTATTTGTGGAACACATTAGTTATCGTATTTTTCTCTTTTATCGGTCTATTTTTAAATGCGGCAGCAGGATATGCGTTTGCCAAATTTGAATTCCCGGGTCGTAATGTTCTGTACTATCTTGTACTAGGAACAATGATGATTCCTTCTCAAGTAACAATGATTCCAGTGTATCTATTGCTGAATCAAATGAATTTGACCAATACAATGGCAGGTATTGTTTTACCAGGTATGGTTAATGCGTTTGGTATTTTCTTATTCCGTCAATTTATGACGACCATTCCTGCTGACTTGATCGAAGCAGCACGATTAGATGGAGCAAGTGAGTTACGTACCTTTTTCCAATTGGTTATTCCAATTGCGAAGCCAATCTTTGCGGTACAAGGGATTTTGACTTTTATCGGCGGTTGGAACAGTTTCCTATGGCCGTTGATTATTGCCAATGATGAAAATCTATACACATTGTCTGTTGGATTATCATTGTTGAAAGGGCAATACGGTGGTGACTTTGCAATTCAGATGGCAGGTGCTTCATTCATGGTAGTACCAATCGTTATTCTGTTTATCTTTATGCAGCGTCATATTATCGAAGGATACACTATTTCAGGTATGAAGTAATTTCATACCTGAGTGCACAACACAGTCATGCAGTAGCACTAGAGACAAGTCGTTCTACGAGAACGTATTTTGGATAGAATATAAGTTTACTTTTTGGAGGGATATTGAATGTCAACGATACAAAATCAAACACAGCAAACAGGACTTTTCCAAAATGAATATGGTTATTTTACAGAAAATGGTCGTGAATATGTAATTACAAATCCACGTACACCACGTCCATGGAGTAATATTATCAGTAATGGCGATTACTCCTTTATGGTATCGCAAGCAGGTGGCGGTTGTTCATGGCGTGGAAATGCAGGTCAGAACCGGATCACTCGTCTTTTCCAAGATGTAATCAAAGATTCATGGGGTAAATTTATTTATCTACGTGATCGCAATTCAGGCAAATTCTGGTCAGCAGGCTGGAAACCGGTTATGGCTGAATATGAATTTTATGAAGTGCGTCATGGTATCGGTTATAGTGTATTTACGCAACAAGTGGATGGAATTCGCAGTGAATTGACTGTATTTGTGGCTCCAGATGCACCGCTTGAAATTATGCAATTGAAAGTAACCAATAACAGCACAACAGCACGCGAACTGGATGCAACGACTTATTTTGAATGGGCTCCAGGTTTTGCACCGGATGAACATCGTGAATTCCACAAAATCTTTATGAATTCTGAATATAAACAAGATCTGAACGCGATTCAGCTTGAAAAATACTTATGGAGCTTCCCGGATGAGAAAGGACGCAGTAACAATGTAAGCTGGCCTTACACAGCGTTCCATGCGGCAAGTGAAACACCATCTTCATTTGATGCAGACAAAGAATCATTTGTAGGTATGTATGGTGAAGAATCTCGTCCACAAGCGATGATTGACAAAGAACTAGCAGGAAATAGTGGACGCTTTGGAGATGCTACTGCTTCTCTACGTGTCGCTATTAATCTAGAAGCAGGAGCTTCACATACAGTTGTATTCACTATTGGTGCAGCAGAGCAAGAAAAAGAAGATGCAGATGCATTGATCCAGAAATACACTACTGTTGAAGCAGCAGAACGTACTCTTCAAGATGTACATGCATTCTGGAGTGAATTGATCGATGTGGAAGAAATTCATACACCTGATCCAGCAATGAATATTATGACGAACGTATGGTTGAAATACCAATCGATCTCTTGTCGTCTATGGGGTAAAACAGCATACTATCAAACAAGCGCAGGTTATGGATATCGTGACCAATTGCAAGATTCTCAAATCTTCTTAACAAGCAAACCAGAATTGATGCGCAAACAAATTCTTATGCATGCTTCCCAACAATTCCAAGAAGGCGATGTACTTCACTGGTGGTTCACGATTCGTGGTGGCGGTCCTCGTACTCGTTGTTCTGATGACTTGCTATGGCTTCCGTTCATCATGGACGCCTATCTGAAAGAAACACAAGATTACGATATCCTGGATGAAGTCACTCCATTCTTAGATGGTGGCGAAGCTACAGTGTATGAACATTGTAAATTAGCGATCGAGAAAACATTCTTGCGCTTTAGCCCGCGCGGTGTTCCATTGATGGGTGAGCATGACTGGAATGATGGTCTAAGTGCGATCGGTTACGAGTGGAGAGGTGAAAGCTTCTGGGTAGGTGAGTTCTTGTACCTTATTCTAGGTAACTTTGCACCAGTAGCTGCCAAACGTGGCGATCAAGTTTTTGCAGATAAAATGATTGAAGTACAAGGTAGCTTAAAAGCAGCACTGAACAAATATGGTTGGGATGGCGAATGGTATCTACAAGCAACCAACGATGATGGATTAAAAGTCGGTTCAAAAGAAAACGAAGAAGGTCAAATCTTCTTGAATCCACAAATGTGGGCTGTTATTTCTGGAGTAGCTGATCAAGAACGTGGACAACAAGCAATGGATAGCGTAAGTAAGCATCTATTACGTGACCATGGTGCGTTGCTTCTATATCCTGCTTATACCAAAGTCCGTCGTGATATTGGTTATATTACACGCTATGCTCCAGGTCTACGTGAAAATGGTGGTGTCTACACGCATGCTGCTACATGGGCAGTATGGGCATATACATTGATCGGTCAACCAGAAAAAGCATACGAAGCATACAGCAAAATCTGTCCTCCTAACCGTTCTGACGATCCAAATGGTTATGTAGGCGAGCCGTATGTAACACCTGGTAACTCTGATGGCCCAATCTCACCTAACTATGGTCGTGGTGGTTGGACTTGGTATACAGGTTCTTCTCAATGGTTACAACGCATGGCAACCAACTGGATTCTAGGTGTACGTGCTGAAAATGAAGGATTGTTGGTAGATCCAAGTATTCCGAAAGATTGGAAAGAGTTCACTTATCGTCGTGCATTCCGCGGAGCTACGTATAATCTACATGTAGATAATGCAGCAGGTGTGGCTCGTGGTATTAAAGAAATCAAAGTTGATGGTAAAGTGATTGAAGGCAATATCTTACCAGACTTCCGTGATGGCAAAGAGCACGAAGTGAAAGTGATTATGGGTTAATCTATTCATTACATCTGATCTGAATAGATCGCTGTAACAGTATTCGATATAACCTACTAATGAAATACTAAGCAAACTATAAATAGCTCTATCTATTCATCATGCTAACTTAGAACAAGTGGCAGTATTGGATAGATTAGAGCTATTTTATATTATTTGTTCACACTAGATCATTGAGATGAAGTGATTGGAAAGCGAGTGGTATCTTTGCGAAGCTGACTCCATGTATATCGTAATAACCATGCATCCCAGTTAGTAATTGTTATCGAACTGCCTACCCACATCAATGTTTTATCTGGGAATCCGCCGGGTGGACGATCTTGTGGTTCATAAAAGTCAGGGAAACCAAAGCCATGACCAAGTTCATGTTCCATAATCTCATCTTGATCTGCTTTTAAAATGTTTAAAATATAATCATCAGCCATCCGTTGTCCCCAGTCTCCACCAGCACCTCCACCAAAGCTGGTTGTTGCCCATAGATACATATCGAATCGTTTATCTAAACCACCTGGATACATATATTGTGGTTCTTCAAAATGTTCAAAACGAGATAAGCTTGTAGGAGCAATTGGTAATTTAGCTGGAATAGTAGGTACTGTTTTATTTAATTCGTCTATAATATAATCGGTATAAACTATTTCATTAGCTTGTTTATTTAAAATGAGTGCAGGATTTGTGCAAGCCCAGCCGACCACTTTGACTTTAATCGAAGAATAAGGCCAATTTTCATAACCTACCAATAAATCGTTCCAATGATTAACCTGTCGACTTAACATACTTTCGATTTGTTGGCGTTGTTTTAAAGTTACACTTTTGTCAGATTGCCAGCGTACTACATAATTTAAAGTTCCTTTACCTGCAAAGATCTGATCAAAAATAAGATTTTTACGAAGCGTGGATCCTTCTTTAACCATCCGATTTTTCCAGACCCATTCAATCGAAGATTTGTAACGGTCAGGCATATTTTTTAATGTAGTCTTAACGATAGAGGCTGAATGAGTAACAGTCGGTTTCTTTTTGACTGGAGTAGCGTAAAGAGAATGGGGTGAACATGCAAATAGTGAAGCACAAACTGTAATAGAAGTAGATAAAAGTAAAGCTTTACTCCATACACTCATTTTATTGCCTCCTGCTAGAAAGATATAATTAAAAATGTTTATTGTACAAATAAAACATTCTACTTTATTATTATCGAAATTATTGTTTTAAATTTTAATCAAATATAAAATCTTGATATCGATTACTAAAGAGTATTTCGCAAAAATTCAAAGGATGATACAAAAGGAGAACAATAATGACCTGGTATATCAAAAGATTTGACGAATTAACATCGTTAGAAATGTATCGTATTTTACAAGAACGAACGGCTATCTTCGTTGTAGAGCAGAACTGTCCTTATCAAGAAGTCGATGGCAAAGATCTAGCTAGCTATCATTTATATAAAGAGGAAAATGGAGAGATTGTAGCCTACTCCAGACTTCTTCCAGCAGGTATCGCTTATACAGAAGCTTCGATCGGCAGAGTGATTGTTAAGCGTGAATATCGTGGCAAAGGATTAGCACAAGAGTTATTTCGCAAAAGTGTCGAATTTATTCAGAACGAATTAAAAGAAGATAAAATCAAAATTCAAGCACAACATTATCTGGAGAAATTCTATAATAGTTATGGATTTGAACCGATCTCAGACGTATATTTGGAAGATGATATTCCTCATATTGATATGATGCGTATCACAACAACATAACTACCAATCACTCAAAAAGTGAACAAAAAAAGAAGGATATGTGAAGCAGTGGTGACACTTTTTCATCTATCCTTTTTGGCTTGAAATCAATCTTAGGAAGATTTGGGTAAAAATAGTAAGCATTTAAATTGGAAATTCATACCTATGTATTGTAGAATGGGAAGAGTAAAGAGTAATTTAGTACGAATGAGGGGGCATGCACTGCTCAGTATTCAACTAGAATATGCAGAATGATATATACAAAATGCGATATATCTATTCTCAAAATCTCTGTTTTCCTGTATTTGGATTAAAAATGGCCGTAAAAGGGCTAAAAAACCTGAATAACTCTTTATGTGCAGCGAGAGAAAACGTTTTCTTGAAAAAAAGACGTTTTACTCGTTCATAGTCTAATTTTAGGCTATTTTGTGATCTATCATATAGAGGTATAATTAAATATGTTGCAATTCCGTCACAAATATATTCACAAAAAATTCAAGACGGAGGGAATCCTCGATGACTATCGACGAATCAAACCAACCATGGCTGTGGGAATCGTATTACGGACCCAATTTGGGGTATGTACAAGAACAATATGAACTGTACAAACAAGATCCGAATTCTGTAGATGAAGGATACCGTGAACTTTTTGAACGTTATGGAGAGCCTGTTGCTCCTGTTACCGTATCATCTGGTCAATCAGTGGTAAGTAGTACAGAAACACCAGCTAAAGTAGACACTAATCTGTTGAAGAAAGCGGTTGCAGCCGAACGTTTAGTATGGAATATCCGTACATACGGGCATCTGGCAGCGGATATTGATCCGCTTGGACTAAGTACAGCGACTGATGTTCGCTTACTCGATCCAGAGCAATACGGACTGGGACAACGTGACCTCGCACAACTACCAGCATCTTTGATCTGGGAAAATGCACCTCCAGAAGCAAAAGACGGATGGGAAGCTATCCAAATTTTGCGTAAGAAGTATACAGGTTCACTGGCTTATGAATTTGCACATGTACATGATGAAAAAGAACGGAACTGGCTTAACCGTCAGGTAGAAACAGGTTCATCTACACTTTCATTAGATGATGAAGAACGTATTGAGTTATTCAAGCGTCTGGTAGAAGTAGAACAATTTGAAGAATTTTTGCATCGTACATTTATTGGACAAAAACGCTTTTCTATTGAAGGTAACGATGTCCTTGTACCGATGCTAGATTCGATTGTACGTATTGCTGCACGCAGTGGAGCAAGACACGTACTTATGGGAATGGCGCATCGTGGTCGTCTGAATGTACTGGCTCATGTTCTTGGTAAGCCTTACAGTAAGATCTTCTCCGAGTTCCATCATTCACCGAACAAAGATACAATGCCTTCTGAAGGCTCGATGGGTGTTACTTTTGGTTGGACAGGTGATGTGAAGTACCATTTAGGTGCACACCGTTCTGTAACTCCAGAAGGACAAAGCTTTGAAACCCGTCTGACACTGGCAAATAATCCAAGTCACTTGGAATATGTTAATCCGGTGGTTGAAGGATTTACACGTGCTGCACAGGATGATCGTACAGATAAAGGTTATCCACGCCAGGACCCTGACAAAGCAGCAGCAATCATCATGCATGGTGATGCCGCATTTGCAGGTGAAGGTATTGTTGCAGAGACGCTTAATTTTAATCAGCTAACAGGTTACCAAAATGGCGGTACAATTCATATTATTGTTAATAACCGTCTAGGCTTCACTACAGACAGCGGAGATTCACGTTCTACTCATTATGCAAGTGACCTTGCTAAAGGATATGAAATTCCTATTATCCATGTGAACGCAGATGATCCAGAAGCTTGTCTACGTGCTGTAGCAATGGCGACTGAATATCGTAATCTATTTAAAAAAGATTTCTTGATTGATCTTATTGGATATCGTCGTTATGGTCATAATGAAACGGACGATCCTGAGACAACTCAACCTATCATGTATAGCAAAGTGAAAAATCACCTTCGTGTGGCTTCACTTTACGGTAACAAACTGGCACAACAAGGCGTAGTTGATGACAAACGTTATGAACAGTTCAAAACAGAAATCCAAGATCATCTCAAATCGATCTACGAAGAAGTGAAAACAGATCATACGGAAGATTCAAATGCACCGGTAAATCGTCTCGATACAGATAGCAAAGCACCTGAAGCTTCTACAGGAGTCTCTGCAAGCCTGCTACAGACAATTAACGAAGGATTGCTGAAATGGCCGGAGAACTTTAATGTGTATCCTAAATTACAGCGTATTCTAGAACGCCGCGCGACTGCACTAAACGCTGAAGGCAAAGTGGATTGGGGACATGCTGAAACACTGGCATTTGCTTCGATCTTAGCAGATGGCAAGCCTATTCGTATTACCGGACAAGATGTAGAACGTGCTACATTTGCTCATCGTAATTTGGTATTACATGATGCTCAGACAGGTGAACCTTTCTGCCCGTTACATCGTTTACCAGAAGCGAAAGCATCATTTGCTATTCATAATAGTCCATTGTCTGAAGCTTCAGTACTTGGATTTGAATATGGATACAATGTATATGCACCGGAGACATTAGTGATCTGGGAAGCGCAATATGGCGATTTCACCAATGCAGCGCAAGTTATTATTGACCAGTTTATCTCGGCTGGACGTAGTAAATGGACACAAAAATCCAGTCTTGTGATGTTGTTGCCACATGGTCATGAAGGTATGGGTCCTGAGCATTCCAGTGCTCGTCCAGAACGCTTCTTGCAATTGGCAGCAGAAGATAACTTTACAGTGGCTAACCTGACTTCTGCATCACAATACTTCCACCTACTTCGCCGTCAGGCACGTAGCACTCAGGAAGAATCTGTGCGTCCATTAGTCGTTATGGCACCGAAAAGCTTGATTCGTAATCCACGTGTGGCTTCCTCACCTGAGGAATTCAACGAAGGAACATTCCAACCGATACTGCAACAAAAAGGGTTGGGCGATAAAAAGAATGCTGTAGAACGCGTGATTCTTTGTACGGGTAAAGTAGCGATCGATCTAGAAGAAGCTTTGGATAAAAACAAAGAAGAAGACTACTCTTGGTTACATGTGATTCGTGTAGAACAACTGTATCCATTCCCGAAAGAAGAGATCAATGCAGTCCTTGCAGAATTCACTAACTTACAAGAAATTATCTGGCTACAAGAAGAACCGCAAAACATGGGATACTGGAGATATACCGATGCACGCTTGCGCGATCTAGCACAAGAAGGTGTAGCTGTAAGTTATATCGGTCGTCCAGAACGTTCTAGCCCTGCTAGTGGTTATCAACATATTCACGCCATCGAACAACAACGTATACTAGGATTAGCACTCAAACAAAATTCTTTACAGAACAACATATCCCTGGGAGGTAGTCGGCTGTGAGTGAAATTAAAGTACCCGAAATGGGCGAGTCTATAACCGAAGGAACGGTATCAAAATGGGTTGTGAAAGAAGGAGACACTGTCAGTCAAGGTGATGTACTACTTGAACTTGAGACAGATAAAGTCAACTTGGAGATCAGCGCTGAAGAAGACGGAGTTGTAGAGTCAATCACCAAGCAAGAAGGTGAAACGGTACAAGTCGGTGAATCTGTAGGTGTGATCGGTGCTGGAAGTGGAAGTAGCAAACCTGCTGCTTCTGAATCCAAGCCAGCTCCAGAATCCAAGCCTGAAAGCAAATCAGATGATGTAGTCACAATCAACTATCCAGCTAAAGGTTCTGAACCGGTTGCTGAAAAAACAACAGATAAATCCACTAATGCTGTAACGAGCAAACCAGATAATGGAGATGCTATCGGTACACCGGCTGCTCGCAAGTTAGCTCGTGAGCGTGGAATCGATCTAGGATCTGTACAAAGCAATGATCCGATCGGCAGAGTGAATCCAGACGATGTACGCAAACATGGTGACAAACCAGCACCAGCGAAGTCTGAAAGTACTCCTGCTAAAAAACCTGTTGAAAATAACCCTGCTAAGCCAGCAGATCGTCAACCGATGTCACGTCGTCGTCGTACGATTGCTAATCGTTTGGTAGAAGCTCAACACAATGCTGCAATGTTAACAACATTTAATGAAGTGGATATGACAGCGATCTTAGACGTTCGTAAACGTCGTAAAGATGCTTTTAAAGAAAAATATGATGTAGGTTTAGGATTTATGTCTTTCTTCACCAAAGCAGTTGTAGGGGCTCTTAAAAAATTCCCTATGGTCAACGCTGAGATCGATGGCGATGATGTAATTGTGAAGAAATTCTATGATATCGGTATTGCGGTATCCGCTAAAGAAGGTCTTGTGGTTCCTGTTGTTCGTGATGCAGACCGTCTAGGTTTTGCACAAATCGAAAAAGAGATCGCCACATTAGCTTCCAAAGCACGTTCTAACACATTAGGATTGTCTGAGCTGCAAGGCGGTACATTTACAATCACTAATGGTGGTGTATTTGGTTCCTTGCTATCCACGCCTATCTTGAACGCACCGCAAGTAGCGATTCTGGGTATGCACAAAATCCAGCTTCGTCCGGTAGCGATTGATGCAGAACGTATGGAAAATCGTCCGATGATGTATATTGCATTGTCTTACGATCACCGTATTATTGATGGTAGCGAAGCAGTAAGCTTCCTTGTAAAAGTAAAAGAATTGCTTGAAGATCCAGAAACATTGTTGATCGAAGGCTAATTTATAAGTAAATCAAAGGAGCTTCCAGAAGGTTGGAAGCTCCTTTTTGATGTTTTATTTATCATCTGTTCAGTATAATAAGGTGAGCTGTGAGAAAGAACAGGATATCTAACTGTTCAAATAGGAGGAAAAAAAGCAAATGAACAAATTGTTATTTATTTGTAGTCGTAATCAATGGCGTAGCTTAACGGCTGAAAAAATATTTGAACATCTGGAAGGATATCAAGTACGCTCAGCAGGCACAGAAGAAAATGCACGCATCAAAGTAACCGCAGGTCATATCGGTTGGGCAGATATTATTTTTGTAATGGAAAAAAAGCATAAACGTAAAATCCAATCTAAATTCAATGAAGAACTAATAGGTAAAACGATCATTTGTTTGAATATTTCAGACGACTATAGATTTATGGATGAAGAATTGATCGGATTACTAGAATCCAGTGTTAGCGAATATATTGAGATTACATAATCTATAACGGAGTACATATAAAAATAAATTCACTCTCTATATGTCATTGCTTTCATTCAATCTTGTTATTCAATATGTATGCTTTTGGGTATATTGATTACAGGTTGAAAGTAAATGCGTTTTTTCTGAAACTAAAGTACGTTTAGTCATTGCTAGAATCAATCGAGTACACATCTTGATTTTTCGAAAAGTGTGTCAAACGATAGACTCAATATTTGCAAGTACATAGACAGAACAAGTTGCAATGACGCTTTAGGAATCAATAGGGAGAGATGATGATGGAAAAGGGAGCAAGTCAAAAAGCTTTTTTACGCAAAATAATTTTAATATCTACATTAGGTGGATTGCTATTTGGTTATGATACAGGGGTAATCAATGGAGCTTTACCATTTATGTCAGCTGCACTAGGATTAAATTCGTTTACAGAAGGATTAGTGGCTAGTATTCTTTTATTTGGTGCAGCATTCGGAGCTATTGCAGGAGGACGACTTTCAGATTATTTAGGACGTAAGCAAAATATTATTTATTTAGCTGTTTTGTTTTTCGTTGCTACAGTGGGGTCGACACTCGCTCCTAACGTAACTGTTATGGTGATTTGCCGCTTCTTACTAGGGCTTGCTGTAGGTGGTGCTTCAGTAACAGTACCCTCTTATCTAGCAGAAATGTCTCCTGCTAACAAACGTGGCGGTATCGTTACACGTAATGAGCTAATGATTGTCAGCGGACAATTGCTTGCATTTATCTTTAATGCGATTCTAGGTATAACAATGGGCGATAATACCCATGTATGGCGTTACATGTTAGCAATTGCTTCGATTCCAGCGATTTTCTTATTTTTTGGAATGCTACGTGTTCCTGAAAGTCCACGCTGGTTAGTTGCAAAAGGTAAAAATGAGCGTGCATTAAAAGCACTTCGCAAAATTCGTACAGAAGAACAAGCAAAAATTGAAGTAGAAGAAATCAAAGCTTCATTTGATGCAGAAGAAAGTACAGAAAAAGCAGGATTTAAAGATCTTGCTGTACCGTGGATACGTCGTCTGATGTTTATTGGATTGGGTATCGCAGTCGTTCAACAGATTACCGGTGTCAATTCAATTATTTACTACGGAACTGAAATTTTAAAAGATGCTGGTTTTGAAACAAAAGCAGCATTGATTAGTAATATTGCTAATGGTGTCATCTCTGTAGCAGCAACATTTTTGGGAATGTGGTTGCTAGGTAAAATTGGTCGTCGACCTATGCTTAGAACAGGTTTGATCGGTACAACATGTGTATTATTGTTGATCGCGATTTTCTCAACAGTACTGGAAGGTTCACCTGCTTTGCCTTATGTGATCTTATCCTTAACTGTTACATTCCTTGCTTTCCAACAAGGAGCGATCTCTCCGGTAACGTGGTTGATGTTATCTGAGATATTCCCTTTACAATTACGTGGATTTGGAATGGGTGTTACCGTATTCTGCTTATGGATTGTTAACTTCTTAGTCGGATTAACATTCCCTGTATTGATGGCAGGTATTGGACTATCGGCGACGTTCTACTTATTCGCTGCTTTGGGATTACTGGCGATCACATTTGTACAAAAGTATTTACCAGAAACCAAAGGCTTTACATTAGAAGAATTGGAAGAAAAATTCCGCAATTATGGTAAAAAGAAACCTAAAAAAGCTAAAGTTAAACCAGCTCCTGCTAAATAATATAATTATTATCTAACGTTACAGAGAAGCGACTTCGTGAGGATAGAATGATCCTGGGAAGTCGCTTTTTAGTATAAAAATCACTTTTTATACAGAAGTCTTATTTACATATATGCAAGTAGATATTGGTTTAAAAGTAGCTTTTTGCTTTGTATATCGCTTATCGTTACAATTGAGATAGAGTATAACTTCTATACATAACTTATCGTCAAAGATTTATTTTAACAGGAATGGTGGACTGATCTGGTTGGGTATACGTTAGGTAGTGGGAAAGTATCATTTGCAGATAGTATGATTTTGAAGTTCAGGAGGAGAAAAGGATGGATCACAAGAGGGTAACAGAGCAACTTTTGCATGAGTTAGAAGGAGAGAAAGGTAGTTTTATTTTGCGGTTACGTGTAGACTTGGAATGGGATCATGCACATATAGCGCAAGTATTACGAACGATGGTTACATACATAACTGCTTTGGAATCGAATATTTCTTTGGAGCGTCATATCGCACGTGGATTTTGGTTTTTTACGAATTTTGTAAAAGATTGGTCTTCTCATGAATCATTTCGCGCTAAAAATCCTTATCCTGAAACCTATTATCAATCAGTCTATGAATTGATCTTTTTATTAACCGATTGGTATTTTTCAGGCGAATGTCCATTTGTCGAACAAGAAGCATTTGAGCAAGAGATAGCTCGCTTGGATACTTTATTACAAGCAGAGGAATCATAAGCAAATAGCGCATCATCTACAGTCCACGTTCACTGACACAATGCGCTATTTTGAATGATTGATTATTAATAGACGCTACATATTGTAGACGATATCAATGATACATTGTATATTACTTGGATGCTGATTGAATATCTTCCCATAGTACACTGTTCACATACTGGCTTTGTCCGGTAACATCTTCACCAAACCAATCAGGCTTTTGAAAATGTTCTACATCCGTTTCTTCTGCAAATTCAATCTCAATTGTGATTAGATCAGGTTGGACAGTGTTATGATAAATATCAAGATCAAATTGATCATCATTCCATTTTACTTTTTTACGTGTTTTTATCAATGGAATCACATCTAACTTGCTGATCAATTGCTCATAAATACCAGCACCGATATCAAATTCTGTTTCTTCTCGAACCAGACCTTTACCAGCTTTGTGCGTCATTGTGAATTGTTCTTGACCATCAATCACTAATTTACGTACACGTAGTGTCTCTGATTCACTGGTAGCCAGATAAGTCTGATGAATCTCTTGGGTCTGTATAATATCCAAATCTGCTGGATAGGTATGTAATACGTATTTTTTTTCGATTTCTTTGCCCATGATAAGCCCTCCTGAATAACTATTTTCTTTATTTTAGCATATTGCACAAGGTTTATTGATACAGTGTTTGGTTATACCTATAATGATAGGGACATTTACGGAATAATGAAAAATAGGTAATGGAGGTGAAAGGAATGAAATTAGCAGAAGCATTAATATTACGTTCTGATGTGCAAAAAAGAATCGAACAGATGAAAGTACGTCTGAGCCGAAGTGCCAAAGTCCAAGAAGGTGAAAAACCTCCTGAACGTCCTAATGAATTGTTGAAAGAAATGGGACATTTATTGACCGAATTGAATGTACTGATCAAACGTATTAATCGCACCAATTCACAAGTGATTTTTGAAAATGAAATGACATTAGCAGATGCTCTAGCCGATCGAGATACATTAGGCTTACGCCGAAATATATTGAATGATCTTATGCATACTGCGAGTATCAAGCAAGATCGTTATACAAAGTCTGAAGTTCGATTTCTGGCGACAGTCAATATTGGAACACTGCAAGAAGAGATGGATAATCTTGCTAAAACCTATCGCCAACTGGATACACGTATCCAAGAGTTGAACTGGAAAACAGAATTAGTCGATTAACCATTAAAAAATATAAACTTACAAGTTGGTAGTCTATTATCTATTGAGGCGAGCATACAAACCGCCAACTGGTTTAAGTTGGACGCTGGGTAGGAATTAGGGGCAATTTCTGAAGGTTCGAGTCCTTTAATAATAAATTAGCCTTGTATTGTTACATGAGTACAACTCACATATTATTGTTACTACCACATGCTGATCATAGATATAGGCGAGGGCGGGTTCGGGGATTTGTAAGATGAACTTCATTTTTACATAGCTATTCACATTCTCTATACGTTATGAAGAAGATACTTCTTAGTCTGAGAAGTATTTTCTTTTTTTATTATGCAATAGGAATATTAAAATCTTAAAATTAGAGATTTCTTTCCACTTCGTGTACAATAAACAAGAGACTGAGAATGATTATCATAGAGGAGGAAGTTATAGATGAGTATTTCAGAAAGTATTCGTAATCGTCGTTCGATCGGTAAAGTGAAGCAGGATGCTATTCCGCGTGAAAGTATTGAGCGTATTTTGGAAGCAGGAATTTGGGCGCCGAATCATCGTTTAACTGAACCGTGGAAATTTTTCGTCTTAGAAGGTAACGGACGTAACAAGTTAGCAGAAGCACTTGCTAGTGTAGCAGGTAATGGTGAAGTAACAGAAGAAAGTCTTTCTTCTGCACGTAAAAAGGTAGAACGCGCACCTCTAATTATCGCTGTAGCGGTAGAACCTGCTGATAATCCTAAAATTATCGAGCTTGAAGAGTATGGTGCAGTATTTGCAGCGATTCAAAATATGTTGCTGGAAATTCATGAGTTGGGACTGGGCGCAGTATGGAGAAGTGGCGAACCTTGTTACCATGAATTGATGGGCAAAGCATTTGATCTAAGCGAAAAAGGTAAAATGTTAGGCTTCCTTTATATCGGTGTACCTGAAAATAACGACCAACAAAGCAAACGTACTCCTTTTGCTGAAAAAACAGTTTGGATTAGTGAGTAAACTAGGAGGAACACGATGATTACATGCTATCTCAAATATGTGATAGATCCTTATCAAGTAAACGAATTTGAACAGTATGCTAAGATGTGGATACCGCTAGTTCACAAATTAGGTGGGACGCATCATGGTTATTTTCTTCCACATGAAGGTGCGAATAACATCGCCTATGCTTTGTTTTCTTTTCCAAGCCTTGCTGATTACGAAGAATATCGTCAGAAGATGATGGTAGATGAAGAATGCCAGCAAGCGTTTGAATTTGCCAATCAGAACAAATGTATTATTAGTTACGAACGTAGCTTTATGCGTCCTGTGTTTGAATAAGTAGGATATGTATAAATCAAAAGCCTTTCACGATCAAGAGCATCTGTCGGAATATGCTCTAGTCATGAAAGGCTTTTATGTGCAATTAAAGCTTGCTTGCGCTCACTTCTTGTCCTAATTTGTGACGGATATCGTCTGCCGCTTCAACCATTAATTGAAGAGCAGCTACCGTTTCAGGATGAGCACGTGTTTTCAATCCGCAGTCTGGATTGATCCAGAATAATTTAGGATCAAGTACACGTAGAGCACGTTCGATCAACTGTACCATTTCTTCTTTGGCAGGCACACGAGGACTATGGATATCATAGACACCCAGACCAATACCTTTATCATAGCCATGCACTTCAAAAGAAGAAATCAATTCGCCATGACTACGTGAAGTCTCAATAGAGATAACATCTGCATCCATATCTTTGATAGCATCAATAATATCATGGAATTCCGAATAGCACATATGAGTATGAATTTGGGTCGTTTCTTGTACAGCCGCTGTAGATAGACGGAATGAGCCTACTGCCCAATCAAGGTATTCCTGCCATTTGTTGCGTTTAAGAGGCAATCCTTCACGTAGAGCAGGTTCATCGACCTGAATCATTTCAATACCTGCCGCTTCAAGCGCCAGAATCTCATCCGAGATAGCGCGTGCAATCTGATAAGATACTTTGCTACGTGGAATATCATCCCGTACAAAAGACCAGTTCAGAATAGTAACCGGGCCTGTTAGCATTCCTTTAACAGGTTTGCTGGTTAGAGATTGAGCATATTTGGTTTCTGTCACCGTCATTGGTTTCACAAAATGAACATTACCGTAGATCACAGGAGGTTTGACGCAACGAGAACCATACGATTGAACCCAACCAAAGCGTGTAAATGTAAATCCATCTAACTGCTCTCCGAAAAACTCAACCATATCAGTACGTTCAAATTCACCATGTACCAATACATCCAAATTCAATTCTTCTTGAATCGAAATCCAGTCTTGAATCTGTTCTTCGATAAAACGGTTATAATCTGCTGGAGATAATTCGCCTTTGCGCCATAGTTGACGAGCACGACGTACTTCTACAGTTTGCGGGAAGCTACCAATTGTAGTCGTCGGCAATAATGGTAATTTCCATTTGTCTGCATGAATAACTTGACGCTGTGCAAAAGGAACATTACGTGTAGCCGAACCTTCATTTTGCTGTAGATGTTCTTCTTGCGGAGCGCGCCATGACGAATTGGCAATGCGTTCAACGGCTTCACGACTGCGATCTAATGCTTCTTGTACAGCAGGAGCACCGATATTAGCTGCTTTGGTTAATAGCGCAAGTTCTTCTAATTTCTGATCGGCAAAAGCAAGAGCGTCTTTAATAATTGGATCAAGAGACGTTTCACTATTAGTTGTCACAGGTACATGTTGTAGACTGCAAGACGGCTGAATAAGCAAGCGATCCGCAGGTACCGTTTGAGAGATCGTTTGAATCAATTGAATTTTATCTTCTAATTTGGAGCGCCAGATGTTACGTCCATCGACCAGACCTACACCTAGAATTTTGTCTTCAGGGAAGCCCCAATCATCCAGATTATTCAGATTCTGCTCTAATCCATGTACAAAATCCAAGCCAATTCCTTGAACAGGGAGATCGATTAATTTACCAAAATCATCTACACCTTCAAAATAAGTCTGTACCAGCAAATTCACATCAGGAGCCGCCTGATTGAATTGAGTGTAAATCTCTTGCACCCATTGCCATTCTTCAGCAGATACTTCCAGTGCTAGTGAAGGCTCATCTATTTGAACCCAGCGTACACCTGCTTTGTTCAATCCTTGCAATATCTCTACATATAAAGGAGCTAACTGATCTAACCATTGCTTTAATTCAGAAGCTTCATATCCTTTAGAAAGTTTGAGGAACGTATACGGGCCGATCAATACCGGCTTGGTCTCAATACCTAATTCTGTTTTGGCTTCTAAATATAATCGCAATGGACGGTTTTCTGTTAATTGCGGTGTAATTCCACCCAGTTCAGGTACGATATAATGGTAATTGGTATTGAACCATTTGGTCATTTCACCTGCGGTTGCTTGATCTGTACCCCGAGCAATCGCAAAGTATTGTTGTAAGGATACTTCGCCACCTGTATAACCAAAGCGTTCAGGTACTAATCCGAAAGTAACAGCCGTATCTAAGACGTGATCATAATATGAAAAGTCGCCTACAGGAATTAGATCGATACCAGCTTTGCTTTGTTTGCTTAGATGAGCAAGGCGCAATTCTTTCATCGTTTGTAAAAAGTCAGCTTCCGAAGATTTGTTACTCCAGAATGCTTCTAGCGCTTTTTTCCATTCACGTTGTTCACCAAGACGCGGATAACCAATATTGCTACTGAGTACTTTTGGCATTATTATTCCCCCTGAAAGTTGATTGTTTAGTACAATCATCATAGCGTATTCTGGCAGGATATGGTTATACGTTTTGCCTATATCCTATCATGATTCCACGCTATAGCTAGATTTGCCTTTTTGGTAACAAAGTCATTTGATGGTAAGATAGAAAGGAAAGAAACAGTATACATAGTTAAAGGCAAGGAATAAAAAGGGGGACAACATGAGTATTTTGTATTTGTTTTGGGCTTTTGTAGGTCAAGCTATATTAGGAATAGTGATTACAGGATTGAACAGATTAGGATTAGCCGCAATTTGGTTAGATTATTTCCCGACTGTCATTGTAAGCATTTTGTATTTTATTGGATTTATGAAATTAGAAAAAGTAAATCCGCAATTCGCCAAAGGTAAACCATTTGCGATAGCTGCGGCTGTACTTGCCGTTATTCAAATCTTTTTACCTGATCAAGCCAATGTATTACCTTTACCGTGGTGGTTAACTATCGTATCGTTGTTAGTCATTATTGCTGATTTGTTTATTATTTATACGGTATGTAAAGGAATAGGGCAGATGGCAGAAGCGCAGAACTTGCCAGATTTCAAAAAAGTATCTTATCAGCGCTGGATTATCTATGTATGCAATCAAATTTTAGCGTTAGCTGTATTAGCGATCAGTGCATTTGTATCATCTACAACTACAGGAAGTATGGTGACGTTAGCTGGATTGCTAGGAGTGATCTATGTTGTTTTTGGTCTACTTGTTTATATTTTAATGGCTACATTCATCTGGAAAGCGCACCAACTACTAGATATAAAATAGGAGGAATGAAGAATGACTAACGTATTGGTATTAGGTGGAACACGATTTTTCGGCAAAAAACTGGTGGAATTATTACTGAAAGAAAATATCCAAGTTACCTTGCTGACTCGTGGTCAGACTGAAGATGAATTTGGTGATCGGGTTCAACGACTAGTTGTTGATCGCGAAGATGCTGTCGCTTTGGAAAAAGCGATCGGAGATCAGCAGTATGATGTGGTCTACGATAATATTTGTTTTACACCGCAGCAAGCACGTGAAGCTGTAGCGATTTTCCAACATAAAGCAAAGCGTTATATTCTAACGTCGAGCTTATCCGTCTATGATTTTGGGCAAGCGGTATTGCATGAACCGGATGTCGATACCCATCATTATATAATTGATGAAGATCCAGAAGCGAAGCTGAGTTATGGAGAAGGCAAGCGTCAAGCGGAAGCTGTATTTTTTCAACAAGCCGATTTTCCAGTAGCGGCGGTACGATTCCCTATTGTGTTAGGGCCGAATGATTATACTAAGCGGCTCCATTTTCATGTAGAACGTGTGTTAAATAATGAAGTAATAGGCATTTCGAATATCGAAGCGCAGATGAACTTTATTCATGAGCAAGAAGCCGCAGAATTTTTGTTCTGGTTAGGAATTTCATCTGATCTAACAGGCCCTGTAAATGCACGTTCTGATGGAGAAGTCAGCTTGCGTGAATTTATCAAATGGGTAGAGCAGGGAACTGGTCAACAGGCTATCTTACAGAGCGAGACAGATGAAAAAGCACAATCTCCTTTTGGTGTTCCTGATTCGTGGATTATGGATACATCCAAAGCGAAGCAAGCTGGATTTACATTCTATGTATTGTCAAAATGGATGCCTGAATTGATTAAGTATATTGCTTCAGCAACTAAATAACAGCATTAATAAAAGAAGTAACGGAAGAATGGAGTACGGCGATGGTAACTGATATTTTTATAGGAGATATTCCTTTGGTGGATGGAGTTATACAGCAAGTGATACTTTTACCGGAACAGGTGAAAATATATTTTCAGACAGAACAAGGGATTTCGATTATATTTTCGTTAGAACAAGTAGCGGCTGTATGGGATCGTCGCTCCGCCGGACAAGAAATAGGCGGAATGCGAACCGTTCCCTGGTCACGTACAGAAGCTCCGATACGTGATTATCTGTTAGCTCAAGTAGAGCAAGGTGAATTAAGCGAAGAATGGTTAAGTAGTCTTTCCATGTATTCGTTTGTTAGTAGCTGGGGTGATCATTCTATTCTAGATATTGTAGCTAGTGAGATACGTACTCAGCGCCAATGAGATCAATGCTTATGAGATAGATTCATACGCCGATAAGCACCAATAAGAAATGGCAAACCAAGTGCACAGGTCAATGCTAGCGGTACAAATATTTGCATACTATGTTGTGCGCCTCTAACATCAAGTAGAAAACCTCCAAGTATAGGGGCGCACACATTACCTAAATTGTTAAAGCCAATCGTTCCAAAGTACGTTCCTTTCCATTCCGGCTTCGCTATTCGATCAATTAACATATCCATCATTGTAAATAACAAGACTTCCCCTATTGTGAAAATAACAGTAATGATCATAAATGCTAGACCTGTACTGGCAAGCCCATACAATAGTAAGCTCGTAGCTACAAAGATATTACCGATAATCAATGAGACTACAGGAGCAAAGCGTGAAGCCCATTTGACCAAAGGATATTGTACTACCAGTACTGTGATCGCATTCAGTGTTAACATATATGCAAACCATGTAGCACCATCGTGCAGATCAGGAACCAATGCTAAATATTGCGGTAACGTTGAATTGAGATGACCATAACCGAGTACACAGAATGTTGTTCCAATCAATATGTATAAAAAGATTCGATCTTGAGAAATAACTCGTAATGCTTTTTTCAAAGTAATTCGTTGTTCTGTCGTAGAGGTAGATTCAATATGTATAGGATGTTTACCAAATTGAAACATAAGAACAACAGTATAAAGTACATAGATACAGCCAGCCATTATAAAAGCACTGCTTGATCCATTGGTACTAAACCATAAACCTAACAATGGGCCAAAAACAACACCAACATTAATCGCTGTATAACGCATATTAAAAATTAACAATTTTTGTTCTTGAGGTGTAACTTCAGATAATAACGCACGCGAAGTCGGTTCAAATAAAGAGCGGCATAGTCCATTTAAAGTATTGACTACAAAAAACATCCAGATTTGATTCGAAGCAGCAAAAGCGAAAAATACAATACTCCAACCAGCTATCGACAAAATCATAACCTTTTTGCGACCAATACGGTCTGAAATATAACCTCCGTAAAAGCTAGCAAATACGCCTACTAAAGAACTCACAGCTACAGTAATTCCTGTTTGGGTAGGTGAAGCTCCTAGCGATTGAGTCAGATAAATTGATAAAAAAGGAATACTCATCGAAGTCGCCATTCGTCCAAAAAGTGTGCCTACAATGATCGTCCATGCCAAAGGATGGATACCACGCAATTGTAAAAAAGACGTTCTCATCGTTCCAAATCACTCCTTTACTCTACATCGTACAAAAAAATATTTTCTCACCGTTATAAAAAGCTGTCAAGATCGCTTACTAACTTATACTTATCATTTCCTATTTATTGTCATATAATGGGATGAAATAGATAAAGGAGGTCTTGAAAATGTCGGAACAAGTAGCTAAGTTTTATCAGTTATATGATGAAGATTCACGATTTGAGCGTCCATCTCGAGCGGTAGAGTATATTACGACTATACATATTGTAGATACATGGTTATCCCAGTTACCTCCAGTATCGTCTATTTTAGATAGTGGAGCAGGAAGTGGAGCATATGCGATTCATTATGCAAAACAAGGACATCAAGTAAAAGCGATCGATATTACCCCTAAGCATATACAACAGATTCAAGCCAAATCGTTACCACTAGAACTTAATTATTCTTTACAAGCTGAAATTGGAAATGCTACTACATTATCTACAATAGCTACTGAATCGCTGGATATGGTACTTTGTCTAGGGCCGTATTACCATCTTACTTCTGCTGAGGATCGAGCATCTTGTCTATCTGAAAGTATGCGTGTATTGCGTCCAGGAGGCATATTGATTGTTGCTTATATTAATAAATATTCGATTGTGCCTATGTTAGCTGTCAAAGAGCAAGGTTATTTACGTTCTTCTGTGATTGACAAAGTATTGCAAGAAGGTGTGTTTTACGATGGAGCAGAAGACAGCTTTTGGACAGACTTGTATGTAACATCACCTGAACAAATGGAGCAGGATATACTAGCCGCCAATGCTCAGATTGTTGACCATGCTGGCGCAGACGGAGTCACTCATACGATAGACGGTTCTATAGATCATCTTGAAGAAAGTATGTATCAGACATGGTTAGATTATCATCTCCGTACTTGTCGAGAACGTAGCATATTAGGCTTGAGCACACATGGAATTATTGTAGGACGCAAATCAAAATAGATTAATTTAAAAATAAAATAATATATCTGTAAAGCTAGCTATCTCAAGGGATACTAGCTTTTTTATATACCAATAATGATATATGAATTATCAATACATGTTTGCTTATCTATAGACAAGGGTAAAGAATACGAGAAGCTGTTGTAACAATAGTAATATACTAACTAATTGTTATGATTTAGCTTTTAGTATTTATTTTTAGCATCCAGTTAGAATTTGGATGTGTAGCAGTTTTTATAAATACAAATAAATTCTTTTATAAATTTTCTAACCTGAATTAAACAACAAATACTATTCAAAAATGTATGTTAATGGATTAATAACGATATAACGTACACCAAGGAGGATATTACAATGACATTAGTACAATCGAAATACGCACATTGGAATAAACAATTTATCGCTGGAGAATGGGTAGAAGGTTCTTCAGATAAAATGATGCAAAATAAAAATCCTTATACAGGAGAAATATTAGTAGAGTGGCGTTCATCGGATGAGAATGATCTGGATAAATCGTACAAAACTGCACAAACAGAAGGTAAAAAGTGGTCTAAAATGCCACTTGCTGCTCGTGCTAAAGTAATGCGTGAAGCGATGATGCAAATGAATGAGCGTAAAGAAGAAATTGTAGACTTGCTTATCGCTGAATCAGGCAGTACACGTGTCAAAGCAGAACGTGAATGGATGACAACAGTACGCATTTTGGAAGAATCTTCTTCATTCCCATATCGTATCAAAGGGGAACTGATTGGTTCTGATATTCCAGGTAAAGAAAATCGTGTTGTTCGTGAAGCAAAAGGTGTTATTGGTGTCATCGGGCCCTGGAATTTCCCGTTACATTTATGTATGCGTTCTGTAGCACCTGCATTAGCAGTAGGTAACGGTGTTGTAATTAAGCCAGCTTCTGATACACCGATTACAGCAGGATTACTCATTGCTGATATTTTTGAAAAAGCAGGCTTGCCTAAAGGAGTACTCAGTGTTGTAAGTGGTAGCGGTAGCGAAATTGGAGACGCTTTTGTTAAGCATCCGATCCCTAAACTAATTTCCTTTACAGGTTCTACCGAAGTAGGACGCGGTATTGGTAAATTAGCAGGTGAACATCTGAAAGATGTCGCTTTAGAACTTGGTGGAGACAATGCGATGATCGTATTGGATGATGCTGATATCGATAAAGCTGTAGAAGCAGCAGTCTACGGAAAGTTTTTCCATCAAGGACAAATCTGTATGGCACTGAATCGTATCGTTATTGATAATGCTATCTACGATACATTTGTAGAGAAATTCACCAATACAGTAAAAGGTCTAAAATTCGGCGATCCTGCTGATGCCAAAACATTAGTAGGCCCATTGATTCATGAAAAAGAAGTAGACCGTCTACTTGAAGTTATCGAAAATGCGCAAAAAGAAGGCGCAACATTGTTATACGGTGGTAAAAGTAAAGGGAGTGTACTTGAACCAACTGTTCTGAGTGAAGTATCTCCAGAAAATTCAGCAGCACAACATGAATTATTCGGTCCGGTTGCTTTACTGATTCGTGCGAAAGACGAAGCAGATGCGATTCGCATAGTAAATAGCAGTGAATACGGATTAAGTGGTTCTGTATTTACATCGAACTTGGAGCGTGGTTATCGTGTGGCTCAAGAAGTAGAAAGTGGTATGATTCATGTAAATGATCAACCTGTAAACGATGAAGCACATGTTATGTTCGGGGGCGAGAAATCTTCTGGTCTAGGACGCTTTGGTGGAGAATGGGCTATTGAGAAATTTACTCGTACACGCTGGATCAGTATTCAGCACGAATACCGCGAATTTCCTAATATTTAATAAAAAGCGATAATATTTATTATTTTTTTATATAAAATTAAAAAAATCGTATGATATAAGCCAAGCTGCTTTATGATTCCTTAGGGATCGTAAAGCAGTTTTTTTGTACAAAGATATGTTAAAGAATAGATATATTTTATTCAAAAAAAATGATAATCGTAGTTTGAAAAATAGGAAATGCGGTTATTAATTCTTACCGGAAGATTTACCATAATCTTATTATAGCTTCTGTCATTGGTAACGATGCTTCTGGTGAATTGAGAAGGAGTTGAGCAGGCATGTCAATAGATCGTTTTATACTCCGTAAATTAAACCGTGAAGCCGATGAGCATACTCGTACCAATTTACTACGCTTATTTGTTATTCGTATTCGGAGTGCAGAAAAGCAAGAAGCAGGCAGAAATAAACAGTATATCAGCTAACATGATTTTATATGATGTGTAATACTAATCTTTTATTGTAAAGAGTTCTTTTATGTTAAATAGATAATCATTGAGATTTGATGATGCATATAGTATAAAATGACAGTTCACAAAAAAACATCCGTTCTCCTTAAAGGGAGCGGATGTTTTTTATAGTTATCATGGTTGTTTATTTAGCTGTTTGAGCATACTCGGCTTCTAAAACCATTGCTTCTGGTTCTACCCATGATTGAGACCAATCCTGAATACCGCGTATCACAGATTCTAATGCCAATCCTTTTTGAGTTAATTCATATTCAATTCGTACCGGCGTCTCAGGGTATACATGGCGGACAACCATTCCTTCATGCTCTAGATCCTTCAGGCGTTCGGACAAAAGACGACCGCTTACCGGGAGTGATGATTGAATAGAGCAAAAGCGTTGAGGACCACCCATCAGTTGATAAATAATTAAGCCATTCCAACGTTTACTTAAAATCTGCATCCCCTTTTCGAATCGAGGACAAAGCATTGATGTATCCATCTATATCACCTCTTTTAATAAACCTATTATATCACATAATATACATTTGATACAGACTATCACTTCAGTAATTTAATAACTTTAAAGATATTTCTTTTTAAATTACACTAGATTACTTAAAGTTAATTGGGGAACAATTGATTATCAGGCATTTTTGTTGAAAACTATAAAATTGTATGCAAAAAATCGATAACGCCTATAGAACATAATCTGTTCATAAGTATTACCGATTTGATGATAGACAAGTACGTCATTTATGTAAGTAGAGAGTAGCATCAGACAGAAAGGGCCGTACGGAGTCTTCCCGTTGTTAGGCCCATCGTAATGTCTATAAAGAAGTAGGAAAAGCACTTACATTTTAGTATAAAGATAAAGCTAGAGTGTCACTTTCACGATAAGTATGCAAAATCGCTTCAGAACCTACAACTTCAATACTAATAACAGTATCTAGACACGTTTTAATCATTTTTTTACCATTTACAATTTTGTGTTCAATCGTTCTGCGTAATAGTCTTAACAGCTTGGACATTGGTTGTGTATTCTCGGCGTTAAAGTAAACCGGAACCATCTTGTTCTCTAAAAGAATTGTCGTTTTCACTATTAATCACCTCGTTTATTGTTATAAGTAATTTGATTTCAAAAGTTGATATGTGTTAGCCTTTCGACTAACTTGACTTTATTGTAATCACCTTTCCTTAAAGAAAACTTAAAATTACATGATTTTCACCTAAAACCTGAGCATTAATTTTAAAGTGAGACACATAATGTTCATGAAGCTACATTAAAATCTACATACCATATTACTTATAATAATCATATATGGGTAAAAATGGAATATATTTCGTGAAACAATTGACAAAATTAAGCCTATAGTGCTACATTGGAATAGGTACTAAGAACCTGTATTGTATAATTTACTACATCATTGCCCTTTATATAGTTACAAAAGCTCACATGTCAGTATTGAAGGGAGAAGATGGACCTACATGTTAACTTTGAACTCTTCCAAAGAAACTATGATAACGTTGACAGACAAAGAACTGTTCTTTTTAGGCAATGTGCTTGGATTTGATCAGATCATGGGAATGGATAATCCGTTACAAGATAGTACAGTCGAAGAATTGGCTGATATATGGAAGCAAGCAAGTACATCTCTTGTACAAAAAGGATGTTTAACGATAGATAATCAAAATGAAATATCGCTTCACCCGCCAGATGCTTATTTACAAGGGAAATTCGTAGGCACTTACAAGCGTGGCTGTTGTATCCGTTACTTTTATGCTACAGATACGACTAATAAAGTTCGTGAAGGAAATAGCTATTTTACTCATGAGACAGTAGTCGATATTAAGCAAGCTTCTGCTTTGCCGGGAAGTTACACTTTAACAGAACTCGGAAGTCTGAACAAAGCATGTACATTATTGTTACGACGAATGAAACTAAGTAATAATGCTATTGGAGAAATGCCTGCTTTAACTTTTTCCAAACATTGGTTTGATCAGTATTTTCATCATGGAGAACATATTCATTTAGAGAAGATTACAACAGAATTGACGCAAATGACAGGTGATTCAGAAGGTTCACGTATTTTTGCCAAAGTGTTGCATAACTATAGTTTGCGTGCTGAAATTCAATTTTCTCAATGGGAAGAAGATAATTGGCAACGTCAAGGAGCGGTATTGTTAGCCGATCAGAATACAAATTGGATCGTTCGAATGAGTAATCAAGATGATGAAGATTGGGTAATTGCTGTTCCTGTAGATAAAAAGCAATTACGACGTATGTTACTTGATTGGGTGCAACAACCTGATCCTTCTTAAATTAAAAATCGACAATATAAAACCGAGCAGAATTGTGCTGTTCGGTTTTATATTGTCGATTTTGCTAAATAAATAAAAAAAAGTGATTCCATCCCTGTCTATATTGGGTAAATTGTTGAAGCACACGGTAGAATGCCTGTGTATACATATTTTATTCAAAAGGGGTGGAGCAAATGATGGAATCTACAATCAATATACATCGCTTTGCAGGAAAAACAGCGTTGGTTACCGGAGCAGGTTCTGGCATTGGTAAAGCGACGGCTCTTAAATTCGTAGCTGAAGGAGCGAATGTGATCTTATGTGATCTATCGCTTGAACGTATACGTGAAACAGAAGCAGAAGCAAATGCGATTCGTCCTGATGCAGCATTGGCTTTTGAGATGGATATTGCAAATGAAGAACAGGTAAAACATGCTATTCAAACAGGAGCCGAGCATTTTACCGGTCTGGATATTGTTTTCGCTAATGCAGGTATTAACGGAGTTCTTGCCCCAATAGATGAAATTAAATTTGAAGATTGGCAGCGTACAATCAATACGAATTTGGGTGGTACTTTCCTTACCATCAAGTATGCGCTTCCTTTCTTAAAAGAGCATGGTGGCGGAAGTATTGTGATCACCAGTTCGATTAATGGTAACACGACATTTGCAAGCTTCGGTATGTCAGCATACAGTACTTCCAAAGCAGGGCAAGTTGCTTTTGCCAAAATGGCAGCTCTTGAACTGGCTAAATTTAAAGTACGTGTCAATGTAATCTGTCCGGGAGCGATCTCTACAAATATCGATCAAAGTACAGAAGTAAATGAGCTGGTACGAAATATAGCGATTCCTATCGAATTCCCACATGGTCGTCAACCGCTAGCTGGACAATCCGGTTCAGCAGATAATGTAGCAGATCTGGTCACATTCTTATCTTCTCCAGAAGCGGCTCATATTACAGGAGCACAGATTACGATTGATGGAGCCGAATCTCTATTGTGTTAATCTATTGCTGACTATCTAATTATAAAGATCAAATGATGGTATCATATCAAGAAGCTCTGTTATAGGAGCTTCTTTTGTTATATTATCATGTCATTCTATCGATCGCTGTGAATTAAATAGGTATAACGAAGATGATATATACAAACATTATAACAAAGAGGTGACTATCCTATGTTATCGTGGTTAGCAGAACAGAAAATCAATGAAGCTATACAACAAGGAGAATTTGATGATCTGGAAGGTAAAGGAAAACCGTTAGCACTGGAAGATTTATCTCATGTGCCTGAAGAATTAAGAGCGGCTTATAAAGTTATGAAAAATGCAGGTATTATTCCAGAGGAGTTACAATTGCGACAAGAGATGTTGACGTTAACCGATCTGATTGCAGCTTGTGAACATGCAGGTGAACGACAAGCGTTACATCGCAAATTGGATGAAAAAACGTTACGTTTACAACTGATTACTAGCCAGCGTGGATTACAAGAAAATGCTTCTTATCACCGCTATGAGAATCAAATTCGTAAGCGATTAACTTAACATCATCCTAGATATCTAAATAGAAATGATCAATCATATATCTACTATTTTAATGCTATTATCTTCATGATAGAACTGACTTGAATAGAAGAGTTTAAATCATTTTGTGCTAACCATCATTTTGATAAAAGTAGAACAAATAGTGCTTATATCGTCAGGCGCTTATAGAAAGGAATTATGTTTTGACTGAATTATTGAATTTGCCTGTAGATGCGTTGATTCCTGATTTGAAAATATACTTAGAGCAACAAGGAGTAGCCGTAGTCACAGCAGAACCCGGAGCAGGGAAAACGACTCGTATTCCTATCGCTTTATTACATGAACCGTGGTTACAAGGAAAGCGGATCATCATGTTAGAACCGCGGCGGGTAGCCGCTATTTCTGCGGCACGTTTTATGGCAGCTTCCTTAGAAGAGCAAGTAGGCGAAACGGTAGGTTATCGGGTAGCGCTGGATAGCAAAGTAAGTCAGAATACAGTGATCGAAGTCGTTACTGAAGGGATTTTGACAGCGATGTTGCAGCATGATCCTTCATTAGAACAAATTGGTTTGATTATTTTTGATGAATTTCATGAGCGGAATCTGCATGCTGATCTAGGGCTTGCTCTAACGATAGAGAGCAGGTCTATTTTGCGTGAAGATTTAAGAGTGATAGTGATGTCAGCTACAATGGATCCTAAGCCTGTAGCTCATTTATTAGGAGATGCTCCTATACTGTCTAGTGCAGGTCGAACTTATCCTGTGCATACGTATTATGTACAGGGTGAATCGATTTTTAAAATGTATCAACGTCCTTATTCCGATTGGGCGAAAAAAGTAGCTAATACTATCCAAGAAGCATTACAACAACATGAAGGTGATATTTTAGTCTTTTTGCCTGGTATACGTGAGATTCGAGCTGTACAGCGAGAATGTAGATCATCTATCGACTCGATCAATAATTCTACCGAATTGCTGATTCTGCATGGTGGTATGACTTCATCCGAGCAAGATCAAGTGATTATTCCTTCTGCAAAAAAGATGCGTAAAGTAGTATTAGCTACTTCATTGGCTGAATCAAGTATTACAATTACAGGGATTCGGATTGTAATTGATAGTGGTCTAACCCGTATTCCTGTCTTTTCCGCTCGTACAGGGATGGAGCATCTAGCTACAGAACGTGTATCACAAGATAGTGCAGATCAGCGTAGAGGTAGAGCAGGGCGCACAGAAGCAGGTATATGTTATCGACTGTGGAGTGAAGAAGAACAATCTTATTTAGCAACTACTCGTTCACCAGAGATTGTCCAAAGTGATCTAACATCTATGGCTTTGCATATTGCTGTCTGGGGAACTGATATAAAAGAATTAAGCTGGTTGGATCAGCCACCGCAAGCTGCTTATGAGCAAGCTTGTCAGTTGCTTATTGATTTGGAAGCATTAGACGAGCAGAAAGGCATTACAGCGCATGGACGCGAATTGTCAAAACTACGTGTACATCCCCGTCTCGCTCATATGATTGTACATGCTATTCCTTTAGGCATGGTTCAACAAGCTTGTGATCTTGCGGCATTGTTGCAAGAACGTGATCTGTTATCTTCTCATGAAGCAGGTGCAGATATGGAGCATCGGGTACAGGCTCTTCAGGGTCATTCTTCTTATCAAGTAGATCCTAGAGCTATTCAGCGTATCAAAGAATGGAGTCGGCGTTTTGAACAACAGTCACGTCTGATTCAAGGGTATAATACTCCTAGCTCAATTGATCCTGATCTTTCCACATCCAATACAGGGATGTTGTTATCGTTAGCTTATCCTGATCGTATCGCCAAAAATCGTGGTAATGGTACATTTCTATTACGTATAGGGCGTGGGGCTTCATTTGCTTCTTCTGCACATCGTTCTGACTATCTGACAACAGCTTCTTATATTGTAGCAGCACAATTAGATGATACAGGAACAGATAGTGTGATTCGACTAGCGGCTGAAGTGAGTGAATCACAACTTCGTCGAATACATGCCAATCATATTCAATCTGTACACCAAGTTGATTATGATGAAGAACGTGAATCAATATCTGCACGAATCGATACTTATCTAGGCGCAATCTTATTGCAATCGGTATCTGATCCTAAGCCTTCCGCTGAACAGATTCAATTAGCTATAATACATGCGATTCGTTATAAAGGTCTGGATAGCTTGAACTGGACCAAAGCTGCCATACAATGGAGAGAACGGATTTCTTTTATGCATCAGCTTGATCCTGATTATCCTGCAATGGATGATAGCACTTTATTAGCAGAAATGGATGAATGGTTACTTCCTTATATAGAAGGAATCCGTCGCTTTAATGAACTAAAAAAATTAAATCTAACAGAATTATTGCTACATCGCTTATCCTGGGAACAACGACAAGCCATAGATAGACTAGCGCCGACACATATCGAAGTGCCTAGCGGATCACGTATTGCTGTGAACTATACTGATCCAAAGCGCCCGTTTATCGCTGTTAGATTACAGGAGCTATTTGGATGTATGACTACACCGATGATTGGTCATCATATTCCTTTGACGATACATTTATTATCTCCAGCAGGACGACCGGTACAGGTTACTAATGATTTGATCAGCTTTTGGCAACATGCTTATTTTGAGATTAAAAAAGACTTAAAAGGTAGATATCCCAAACATTATTGGCCAGATAATCCGTTAACAGCGGAACCTACACATCGTGTGAAACCTCGCCAATCTTAAATGCTAAGTGTCTAACTACAAAAATATTGATTTGTCAATACATTTTTTCTGATCCCGATTGAAGGTATCTAAGGACGGGTAATAACTTCACAGACAACCTTATAATAGTAAGTTAAAGAAGGTTCATACTCGGGAGGTAATTACAAATGGATAAGAAAATTGTAGGTGTATTTAATACAGAACAAGAAGCTTCCAATTCGATTGAACAATTAAAAAGTCAGGGCTTTTCTTCAGAAGAAATCTCTGTTATTACTAAAGATCGCGAAGAGTTACGCAATATTACAGAAGAAACAGATACCAAAGCACCTGAAGGCGTAGCAACAGGAGCAACAACAGGTGGCGTGCTTGGAGGAACAGCAGGATTGTTAGCAGGTCTTGGAGCATTAGCGATTCCTGGTATCGGCCCAATTCTAGCAGCAGGTCCAATTGCAGCAACGATTACTGGTGCCGCTGTTGGAGCAGGCGCAGGCGGTCTTTTAGGTGGTTTGATCGGTATGGGTATTCCAGAAGATGAAGCTACAGAGTACCAAGATTATGTAAATAACGGTAAAATTCTTGTGTTAGTAGAAGATGACGATCGTTATGATAATGTATACGGTGTATTCCGTAATAACCGTACATTGAATGAAACACGTTACCGTGCAAAAGAAACGAGTACAACTACTCAAGCGCAACCTGAGACACGTACTACCGAAGATCCTAATGCATCCAAAGTGCACAAAGGTGTCGATAAAGATAGCCTAAATGATGATAGTCAGGGATCAGACAACAAATTAACTTCGTATTCTAATGGCGGTTACGGCGTATAATCGATAATAAATTATCTAAATAGATAGACAGCAGAGAAGCTTATCTTTGGTCAAATTATTGACTGGAGGTAAGCTTTTCGTCATTATTCTACTGGATTCGCTAATGAATTTCCCAAAAAAATGTGCATTAGGTTATAAATGCCCTGTTAGATTATCGTTAGAAGAGGTATACTGACAGTGAAAGGGTATGTATTATGTTCCCTTTACTATATGAATGAGGAGGTTATAATCATGGACGTACAGGATAAACTGACTCAGCCTACATCTGGTTCTGCAAAGGACAAAAAGAGAAATCGTCGTAAATGGATCAACAAATTACGCAACGAACTTCGTCTTCCAGGTGCACCGTCACCATCACCCAAAAATGAATCACAGCGTATGCCAACACCAACAATGTCTAATACAGCAAGCTGGGGTTGTGGGTCACGATTGACTTCATAAGACAGACTTATGAAGAAGTATTGAATATTCCTTCAGGAGTACATTATGACAAAAAAACCTAGATTAAGAGAAATCGAGATTCTGCGTGGTATGGCTTTTGCCGCTGTCGTGCTTCAGCATTCGATTGCTCATTTTTCTGTAGTCCCAGAATTGAAAATGGAGGATGGGGCTCGGCTTACTCTTTTGCTATTAGCGGCCAAATTTGCAGTACCGGCCTTTATTTTCATCACAGGGCTGGTGCTTTTTTATAACTATGAAGGCAAAATCAATTATGTATCGTTTGTACGTAAACGGTTTAAAGATATTATTGTGCCTTATCTGTTATGGTCTGTTATCTATTCGTTTATGGTAGGCATTTATAACCATCCCTTCTGGGAATCGATAACTACAATGATTCGCTTTTGGCTTACTGGCAAATCAAGTTACCATTTATGGTATATTGTGATGATTATTCCGATGTATTTATTGTTTCCACCTTTACGTATAGCTGTCAGAAAAATAGTGAAATGGGTCAATGGTCAACGAAAACGTGCATGGTTACTGATCATCGGATTGATTGCTGGATATGAGCTTATTTTATTCGCAAGACCTTTGATTACGGATACCGCAACATCGTTGCATATTCCAGTAATTAGTGCCTATTTTACAACCTATGCTGATCGTAATGTGATCTATTATTTATTTTATTTTCTATTAGGTGCCTTGGCTGGATTACATATAAATGTGTTCCTGGATATCCTAAAACGGGTTAAATTTCCTGTGATAGTGATATGCGGGTTGTTTGCGGTGTATTATACAGGGCTCGTTTTAGGGCATTTTCCTCCAGAAGCTCCATTTGGTAGACGTTTTATAGCATTAACATTATTACAACCAGCGATGGGATTGTTTTTGATTGCTTTTCTAGCGTTGATCTATATTGTAGCTTTGAGTATTCAATCTAATGGTGGTACGTATCATCGACAATTATGGATCACATTGAGTCGTTACTCATATGGTGGTTATTTAGCTCATGCTTTAATGTTGAGAATCAGTTATATCATTGAAGAATCATTATTAGCAGGAATGAATATTACGATTAGAATGTTATTGGTATGGATTATTACACTTGTGTTATCGGTACTGGTAACCTATATGATCTCGCATATTCCTTATGGACACTGGTTAACAGGGATGTCGTTACGTAAAAAGAGTGAAGTTAAAATATAATCATAAAAAAAGCAGACATCGGTCTACAATCGATGTTTGCTTTTTTCTGTATATCTAATATAGGATATACGCCAAAACGTAGATTTTTCAAGGGTTTAGATCACCAAAGTTGAAACTGATAGTTGATCCAGTTTATAGTATAAACACGGAATGAATATTCATTCCGCTCTTATTAAGGTAATAATTAAGACAGGGATTATGTAAAAATATGATGATGAATTTTAAAAAGTATAGAACATGCATATAACGAATACGGAAGGGGTGAAGTCAATGGAAGCTACATTAAACAAACAAGATTTAATTTTATCGGCGGCTCTTTCTTTATTTGCTGATCGTGGATTTGATGGCACCACAGTGCCTATGATTGCAGAAGCTGCCAAAGTTGGAGCAGGGACGATTTATCGTTATTTTGAAAATAAAGAAGCGCTGGTGAATACACTGTTCGAGCAAGGTACATTGGCATTAACAGAAGCTACCGTAGGTCAATTGTATCAAGAAGGCGACGATGTTCGAACACAGTTCAGGCATTTTTTTTATGGAATGGTTACCTTTGCCAAGCAAGATATTAACGGACTGCACTTTCTGGTTACTCATGCACAGGGATGGTATTTAACTCTAGAAAATAAACAATTATTTGAACAGTTACAAAAAGGATTATATGCCTTTTGTGATTATGGAATCGAACAAAAAATGATTCGTTCTATGTCATCACCTGTATTAATAGCAATTGTATTTGGAGCTTTCAAAGAATTGTATAATGCCGTTCGTCTAGGAGGCGTCGTATTATCCGCAGAATTGATAGAGCAAGTGGAAGAATGTTGTTGGAACGCTATTGAATATAAGAAATAAGGAGGAATCATTAATGACAACCTATACTGATATTCCGCAACCGAAAAAAGAAGGTTCACTTGGCAATTTACACTTACTTGATGCAGAGACACCGTTACAGTCTATTATCAAATTATCTTATGAATACGGACCGATTTTTCGTATGGAATTGCCAGGAAGAGAACAGATTTATCTTTCCGGCCATCGGTTAGTACAAGAAGCTTGTGACGAATCTCGATTTGATAAAAATATATGGACTCCGCTTCAAAATGTGCGTCCATTCACAGGAGATGGATTATTCACAAGCTGGACACATGAACCTAATTGGAAAAAAGCTCATCACATCTTACTTCCTAGCTTTAGTCAACGGGCTATGCAAGGATATCAGAACATGATGGTAGATATTGCGACTCAACTGGTACAGAAATGGGCGCGTTTGAATCCTAATGAAAGTGTCAACGTTCCTGAAGATATGACTCGATTGACACTGGATACGATTGGATTATGTGGATTCAATTATCGCTTTAATAGCTTTTACCGCGATCAACCTCATCCTTTCATTGTAAGTATGAGCCGTGCTCTTGAAGAAGCGATGGGTCAATTGCAAAATGTAGACAGTCAAGATAACTTAACGATAGATCGTAAGCAACAGCACAAGGAAGATATTGAACACATGTTTGCTACCGTAGATCAAATGATTGCAGAGCGTCGTGCAGGAATAACAGAAGGTACAGACGATCTGCTATCTCATATGCTTAATGGTAAAGATCCAGAGACAGGTGAAACATTAGACGATGAAAATATTCGTTATCAAATGATCACTTTTCTGATTGCCGGGCATGAGACAACAAGCGGACTGTTATCGTTTGCTATTTACTATTTGCTCAAAAATAAAGATAAATTGCAAAAAGCATATGAAGAAGTAGATCGCATACTCGTTGATCCAGTGCCGTCGTATAAACAAGTGCGACAATTGGATTATGTGCGTATGATTTTGAATGAAGCTTTGCGTCTATGGCCAACAGCACCTGCATTTTCTCTATATGCTAAAGAAGATACGGTATTAGGTGGTCAATATCATTTGAATAAAGGCGATGCAGTCAGTGTATTGATTCCTAAGTTACACCGTGATACAGAAGCATGGGGCGAAGATGTAGAAGAATTCCGTCCTGAACGTTTTGAAGATGATAGTCAAGTACCTCATCATGCCTACAAACCGTTTGGAAATGGACAACGTGCATGTATCGGGCAACAATTTGCTATGCATGAAGCTACTATGGTACTGGGTATGGTATTGAAGCATTTTGAATTAATAGATCATACTGATTACCAGCTCAAAATCAAAGAATCTTTAACACTCAAGCCAGAACATTTCACCATGCAAGTCAAAGTACGTAAAAGTCCGACAGCTGTGGCAGTTATGGAAAAAGCCAAACCAGAACAAGAAAAAGCTCAAAAAATCGAAGCCGATCCTCAATTAGCAGGTCATCATACACCACTACTGGTCTTATACGGTTCTAATCTAGGTACCGCAGAAGGCATAGCACGTGAATTAGCAGAAACCGGTCATTATCTAGGGTTCCGTAGTGAAGTGGCTACACTGGATAATTACGCAGCCAAACTTCCAACTGAAGGCGCGGTGCTGATCGTCTCTGCTTCGTATAATGGTAATCCACCGGATAATGCGAAGTACTTTGTAGATTGGTTGCAAGAAGCAGAAGCAGGCGAATTACAAGGTGTGAAATATGCAGTGTTTGGCTGTGGAGATCATAACTGGGCAAGTACGTATCAGAAAATCCCGCATTTGATTGATCAACGATTGGCTGAACTTGGAGCAGGGCGTATCTATGAAGCAGGTGAAGGCGATGCCAGTGATGATTTTGAAAAGCAATTAGATGATTGGAAAGAGAAGCTATGGCCGCAATTGATGGGTGCTTTTGACTTGAATTATAGCGGTGGAGAAAAGAAAGAGCATAGCAATCTATCCGTCAGTTTTGTAAGTGGGATGGTAGGTACACCGCTTGCAGAGACATATGATGCTTTTCATTCGGAAATTCTAGAAAATCGTGAACTACAGTATCATGATAGTGGGCGCAGTACACGCCATATAGAACTGTCTTTACCTGCTGAAGCAACGTATCATGAAGGCGATCATCTAGGAATATTACCGCAGAATCCAGCCAGTCTGATCAAGCGAGTAACAGAACGTTTTCATTTGAAATTATCAGATCATTTATTGCTAAAAGGCAGTGGACGCAGTGCAGCTCACTTACCGTTAGAACGTCCTGTAAGCTTACCGGACTTGCTAGGACACAGCGTAGAATTACAAGATGCAGCCACACGCGCACAGATTCGAGAAGTTGCTGCTTATACCGTATGTCCTCCACATCGCAAAGAATTAGAAGCTTTATTAGATGAAGAAACCTATAAAACAGAAGTGCTTGCTAAGCGAATTACGATGTTAGATTTGATTGAAAAGTATGAAGCTTGCGAAATTCCATTTGATCGTTTCTTAGAATTGTTACCACCACTCAAACCACGTTACTATTCAATCTCTAGTTCACCCAAAGCGTATCCTGATCGAATTAGTATTACAGTCAGTGTAGTACGCGGGGTAGCACGTAGTGGTCAGGGAGAATACCGTGGTATCGCTTCTAATTACCTTGCCGAGCAATCGATCGGATCATCTGTTGTGATGTTTATTCGTAGACCACAATCAGGATTCCAATTACCGGACGATCCAGCTACACCTATTATTATGGTAGGACCTGGAACAGGTATCGCTCCTTTCCGCGGCTTTTTGCAAGCAAGAGAAGCGTTACAACAAGAAGGTAATACACTCGGTCAAGCTCACTTGTACTTTGGTTGCCGTCATCCCGAACATGACTTTTTGTATCGAGAAGAGTTAGAACAATATGCAAGTGAGGGCATTGTCACATTGCATACTGCATTTTCTCGTGAAAAAGAAGAAGTGAAAGTATATGTTCAACATCAAATGAAAAAAGATAGTCATTTATTAATCGAACTGATCGATCAAGGTGCTCATTTCTATATCTGTGGGGATGGAACCAAAATGGCTCCTGATGTAGAACAGACATTATGTGAAGCTTATCAAGAAGTGCATAAAGTGAATCAAGAACAATCTGTCCAATGGCTAGACCAATTACTAAGTAAAGGTCAATATGCCAAAGATGTATGGACAGGAATCTAAAAAAGAGTATTATCATCCTTTGTAAATCACACCTTCAATATTCATATCAGCTTATTCTTAGACAAGTTGAAGTGAATAATTGAAGGTGTTTTTTCATTTTTTATGTGGGGTGTTCAATCAACGATATATCATGATTAAACATATAGATTTTACAAATATAATTTCAGACTATAAGATTATTTAAATATATGAAAAATTCATAATAATTAACTGATAACATATCTGAGCAAATAGAAGACATTGATAATAGTTCTATCATTACATAACGAAAAATAGGAAGAAACAGGATAAGAACGATTGAAAATAGGCGGAAATAAACAGGAAGAAGAATAGAATAGCAAAACGTGAAATAGTACTCCAATAACCATTTTTATAATTATTTCAACATATGAAAAATTCATAATAGGAAAATCAAAAATCTCGTATCAACCGCGACAGCTAAAATCACAAAATCATCAAAGACACAAATCACAAATATATGACTATCCATTCTGCTTGTATTACAGTTGTTATTGACTTTACTTATGTCATTACAGACTGCTTAACTTTTCAAACCAGTGAAAATTTCATATAATAGAACATGGACAGATGTTCTGATGGGTTAACCCTTTGGATAACGGGTCACATACCAGTATGCAGAAGGGGGACGAGGAAATGGCATTTATGATCGCACAACGAGCCTTTATCAAATTATATCTAATTTCTATGGTTGAAGAACATCATGGGTATGGATATGAGATGCTAGAAGAGATGAAAGCACGATTTGAGTCGTTTGGTTATTCTCCTCCACAGAGCGAAATTTATCGGGCCTTGCACGAATTGGTGCATGATGGTGTGCTTTACCGAACCAAGCAATTGAAAGGGAATGATCCCAAAGTAGATTTTCAAGAGATTGTTATCTATCACTTTACCGATGATGGACATGAGAAAGCGAATCTCTACAAAAAACAAGTTAAAGTGGATCTCGATCGTTGTATTGGTATGCTCACCAAAGCCGCCACAGACAATTATAAATAAAGTCCTAAAAGGATTGATCTGCAAGAAACGAAGCAACCTCCTTGCCGGAAAGTTAAAATCATTTAATTTAAAACGAAGGGAAGGAATACAATCATGACTGAACGTAAATTAAAGTGGGGCATTATGAGCACCGCCGGGATTGCTGTAAGCGCCGTCATCCCTTCTATTCATGAATCACTACGTAATGAGACACTCGCTATCGCAAGTCGCTCTCTAGAACTGGCGCAAGTGGTTGCAGAGCAATGTAATATTCCAAGAGCATATGGTAGTTATGAAGAATTATTAGCAGATCCTGATATTGATGCAGTCTATATCCCATTGCCGAACCATTTGCACAAAGAATGGACGATCAAGTCTGCCGAAGCCGGCAAGCATGTATTATGCGAAAAGCCTGCGGCACTAGATGCACAGGAAGCGGCTGAAATGGTAGATGTCTGTCGCAAGTCAGGCGTGCTATTTGCTGAAGGATTTATGTATCGTTATCATCCCAAGCATGCACGTGTGCGGGATATTATTGAATCAGGCGAAATAGGAACAATTCGTTCGATGCATGGACGATTCACATCTAACAATGCTGAAGATATTGATAATGTGCGCTATCGTCGTGAAATGGGTGGCGGTTCGTTATACGATCTGGGTGTCTATCCCGTATCTGCTGCGCGTATGTACTTTGGATCAGAACCTGTCGCAGTAACGGTTCAAGGTTTCTTTTCTGCCAAGCATGATCATGTCGATATGATGGCTTCCGGTCTGATTGAATTTCCCGGATCAGCGGCGTTAACATTTGAATGTGGAATGTGGGCGTACCCTAGCTGTGCTCTAGAAATTGTAGGTACCAAAGGACGGATCAAATTACCTTATGCTTTTGGACGCAATGATAGCGAAGGCGAGCCTCAAGTGATGATCTATACCGATGAAGGTAAACGCGAAGAAAATGTACAGGTAGCGAATCATTTCGCTCTTCAAGTCGATGCGTTCGCGGCGGCTGTCATCGATGGCACACCATTGCCTTACAGCCCTGAAGATGCTATTCGCAATACAAAAGTAATCGCGGCATGCCTAGAATCTGCTAAACGCGGAGAAAAAATCCGTTTGGTTTAGCGTTTGGAAGTATAAACGCGAATTCTTCTAATGAAAAAGTGATTTTCGCCAAGCAAACTATCTTACATCTTACAATAAGAAAAGGGGAATTTGTTCATGTCTAATCTTACCAGCGCTTCTGAACAATCGTATCAAGGAGAACCTGCTATTGTATTGACGTATGCTAAGCAAGAAGCGATTGTATTACCAGAGATTGGAGCCAATCTTATTGCTTATCGTGATCATGAAAAAGGATATCGCTTTTTGCGTGAACCCAAAGAAAATGAGATGGATGCTTTTCGTGCGAATCCAGGGGTAAATGGGATTCCCGTTCTTTTCCCGCCGAATCGCTATGAAGATGGAACATTTACATGGAATGGCAAAACATATACTTTCCCGATCAATGAAGTAGAAACACATAATCATTTGCATGGATTTTTGCATACCATTCCTTGGAATGTGGATGTGTACGAAGCTAATGAACAATCCAGTTCTGTATTGCTGAGTGTAAGTGTAGATGAACACCATGAAGTATACAAATATTTCCCACATCAATTTACAGTGAAGTTGAAATATACATTGTCTGTCGATGGATTGTTGCAACAAATACAAATCCGTAATGACGGCGCAGAAGATATGCCAGTGATGCTTGCTTTCCATACCGCGTTAAATGCTCCTTTTGCGACAGATAGTTCGTCAGAAGATATGTCATTTAAAGCGACTATTGGTAAGCGTTATCAGATGACAGAGCGTATGTTACCAACTGGCGAATTCCAACCATTGTCAGCATGGGAAGAACAGTTCCAGACAGATGGCGCGAATCCTTCTGGGGAAGAAGCAGACAATCACTATACAGCTGTACCTCAGCGTGGACGTAACTTTACCGAAATTACAGATACACGTCTGGGTGTAACATTAGTCTATGATGTAGGAACAGCATATAAGCACTGGATGATCTGGAACAATATTGCGTGTGGTGAATTTATCTGCCCTGAGCCACAGACTAATCTGGTGAATGCACCTAATGTAGATCTACCTGATGATGAAAAAGGATTATACCGTCTACAACAAGGTGAAATCTGGGAAGAAAGTTCTCGTTTGTATACTATTCAGAAGTAACAGATATAGAAGTGTTGTGTTAAGTGAACTTGAACATAATATCAAAAACGCTATCGATAGATTGATAGCGTTTTTTTATGCTTTTTTACAGCGTTTTATAAATTTACATTGCGTTGATATTAGTGAGGTTTAGAATTCACAAATGATCGGTATATTGAATATGGTTGTTGATACATATATTTTCTAATTGATAAAAAAGGGGATTTGTACAAAATGAAACAAACGATGAAAAAAATGATTACGATTGCGGCGCTTGCTGGAATCACATTGACAGGTGGAGTATCGCAGACTGCACTTGCTCAGGATGATGGCATGACCGCTTTGAATCAACCGGCTAAAGTAAAAAATGTTATTTTCTTAATTGGTGATGGTATGGGGCCTTCTTATATGACTGCTTACCGTTACTTTAAAGATAACCCTGCAACAAAAACAGTTGAAAAAACAGCTTTTGATGCTTATCTTGTAGGGGCACAGACTACATATCCTGAAGATGATGCAGAAAATATTACCGATTCGGCTTCAGCTGCAACAGCAATGTCAGGCGGAGTCAAAACATACAATGCTGCAATCGCAGTAGATAACGACAAATCCAACGTCAAAACGGTGTTGGAACAAGCGAAAGAAAACGGTAAGTCTACCGGGCTTGTAGCAACTTCGGAGATCACGCATGCGACTCCAGCGGCTTTTGGTGCTCATGATCCGAGTCGTAAAAATATGGCTGGAATCGCTGATGATTATTTTGATGAAATGATCAATGGTAAGCATAAAGTTGATGTACTGCTAGGTGGAGGAAAAGACTATTTTGTACGTAAAGACCGTAATCTAACGGAAGAGTTCAAAAAAGCGGGCTATTCTTATGTAACAGATCGCAATGGCTTGTTGAACAATAATACCACTCAATTGCTAGGATTGTTCGCTCCAGGTGGATTGGACAAAGCGATTGATCGCACGAACAAAACACCTTCATTAGAAGAAATGACCAATGCAGCGATCAAACGTCTGGATCAAAATGATAAAGGGTTCTTCTTAATGGTAGAAGGCAGTCAGATCGACTGGGCAGGTCATGATAATGATGTGGTTGGCGCAATGAGCGAAATGGGCGATTTCGAAAAAGCGTACAAAGCAGCAATCGACTTTGCTAAAAAAGATGGTGAAACATTAGTCGTAGCAACAGCAGATCACTCTACAGGCGGAATGACATTAGGTGCTGGTGGCGAATATAATTTTAAAGTAGAATCGTTAAAAGCAGCTAAACGTACACCTGACTTTATGGCGAATGAAATCGCGAAAGGTGCCAATGTAAAAAGCACACTAAGAAAATATATCTCTATCCCGTTAACAGCAGCAGAGATTCAATCTGTACAAAAAGCAGCTGTGAAAAAAGATGTAACTACTATCGATAATGCGATCGAGAAGATTTTTGATACGCGTTCCTTTACAGGCTGGACAACAGGCGGACATACAGGTGAAGATGTTCCTGTATATGCTTTTGGACCACAAAAAGAAAGATTTGCTGGCTTAATCGATAATACAGATAACGCTAAAATTATCTTTTCTTTATTAAAACAATAATCATTGAACATGAATACATGAATGAACAAGCTCTCTTCTTACCTTGCAGACGTAATAGTCGAAGGTAGGGACAGGGCTTGTTTTTTTGCTTTTGATAGATCATGTTGAAGTAATTTAGATATCTAAATGAAGTAAATGAAACGAAAAATTCTAAATCGTAATTATTTTGTTTAAATAGGTTGACAAGAGGAATAGCATAGGAGTAAAGTTATTCAGGTGGTATTCGTAAAAATTACGATAAGAACGGAAACAATGAAAGGAGCGCTATATCTTGTTATTAGCTTCGATGCAAGACGTTATCTTTGGATATGATCGTGAACCGGTAGTTAATCGATTATCGATGGAAATATATAGTAATGAATTTTTGGCGTTAAGCGGCCCCAATGGTGCTGCCAAAACCACTTCACTCAAATTATTGTTAGGCATATTAAAACCCTGGAGTGGACAAGTACAGATTAAGCGCAATGAAAAAGGATCCAAACCTGTAATCGGTTATGTACCTCAGCAGGTATCTTCATTTAATAGTGGATTTCCTAGTACAGTCTATGAACTGGTTCGTTCCGGTTGTCATATGAATCTAGGATTATTTCGACGCTTTGGCCCTCAGCAAGCTCAATTGGTTCAATCATCACTAGAAGCGGTAGGCATGTGGGAATTGCGTGATCGTAAAATAGGAGAATTATCTGGCGGACAAAAGCAACGTGTCTGTATCGCTCGTGCACTCGCTCAAGAACCCGATGTTTTGATTCTGGATGAACCGACAACAGGGATGGATCTCGAAAGCCGTAAAGGATTTTATGAATTGATGCGTCATCATGTGCAAAAACATGGACGTACTGTAGTGATGGTAACACACGGATTAGAAGAAGCAGAGCCGTATTTGGATCGTATTATTCGTTTGGAGAGAGAGGAGGGTGGAGGATGGGCATGTTTGACTACGAGTTCATGCAGCGCGCGTTTTGGGCCGGAGGAATGATTGCTGTTATCGCTCCACTGCTCGGCGTTTACCTTGTTTTACGCAGACAGGTATTAATGGCTGATACGCTTTCTCACGTATCTTTGGCAGGCGTAGCGATAGGTGCTGTACTTGGTTTCAACCCATCAATTGGTGGATTTATTATCGCTTTATTAGGCTCATTGATTATCGAACGATTAAGACGTAATTTTCGTGGATATGGAGAAGTATCTGTTGCTGTGATTATGACAGGTGGTCTAGCACTGGCATTGGTATTAATGAGTATGAGCTCATCGTTAACCCGTAGCTTTAGTTCTTATCTCTTTGGTTCGATTGTAGCCGTCAGCACCACGCAACTATGGATTATAGGCACTGTCTTTGCACTTGTTATTATTTACTGGGTGAGTATGAGACGTCCATTATATAACCTAACATTTGATGAAGAAACTGCACAGATCGGTGGTACTCATGTACGCTGGTTATCACAGACATTTGCTGTATTAACAGGAATGACCGTAGCAGCAGCGATGCCGATTGTAGGCGTGTTGTTAGTATCTGCTTTGATGGCTTTACCGGCTGCTCTAGCGCTTCGATTTGCCAAAGGATTTACATCTGCACTTATTATTGCTGTAGCGATTGGTCTGATCGGCATGTTCGGAGGATTAACGACTTCGTATTATGTGAATACCCCTCCAGGTGCTACAGTAGCGCTATTACTGCTTACGTTCTTATTAGTAGGTATGGGGATTCAACGTATCTATTATCGCTTGAATCGTAACAACAGTGATGGATATACACCTGATATTGATAGTCGCCGATTCTGGCAACGGCAAAATCGTAGTGAGCAAAATAGCAAAGTGAAAACACAAGTGTTGAATAAACGATAAATCCTATCAACACATATCATATATAAATAAAGAGGAATCAGGAAAGGTGAGTGATTACACATGAATATGAAAAAAAAGAGTTGGATCAAACTTCCTTTAATCGCTTTGTTAAGTATGAGTACGTTGCTGGCAGCTTGTGGTAATAATTCCGATTCAGCATCATCAACAGCAGGTACGAGTAGTTCTACCGCAAGTGGAGATAAGTTACATATCGTGACTAGCTTTTATCCAATGCAAGAATTCACTTCCAAAGTTGCCGGTGATCTAGCCGATGTACAGGTGTTAGTTCCTGCAGGTACAGAACCTCATGATTGGGAACCTACTGCTCAAGATATCGCTAAAATGACCGATGCTGATATGCTCGTATATAACGGTGGTGGCGTAGAGTCATGGATCGATCAAGTGAAAGATACATTAGGAGACAGTGGTCCCAAATTAGTCGATGCAAGTAACGGGATTCAACTGATGGCAAGTACAGAAGAAGAACATGAAGGCGAAGAAGCAGGTCATGAAGAAGAACACGCTACTGAAGAAGGTCATGATCATGGAGAATTTGATCCGCATGTGTGGTTGTCTCCTATCCAGGCACAGACTGAAGTACGTAATATCGAAACCGCTTTGACTGCACTGGATCCTAACCATGCAGCCGATTATAAAAAGAATGCAGATGCGTATATTGCAGAACTGCAAAAGTTAGATGCTGAATACAAAGCAGGTCTATCTAACGTAAAACGCAAAGACTTTATTACGCAACATGCTGCTTTTGCTTATTTGGCTCATGATTACGGTCTGACTCAAGTACCGATTGCAGGTCTATCCCCTGAACAAGAACCATCCGCTGAAGCAATGGCCAAAATCGTAGATTTTGCTAAACAAAATAATGTAAAAACGATTTTCTTTGAAACATTGGTTTCTTCTAATGTAGCCAAAACAATTGCAGATGAAGTCGGTGCCAAAACGGCTGTACTGAATCCATTAGAAGGCTTAACAAGTGAAGAAACGTCTGCTGGTGAAAATTACATCTCAGTCATGCGTACTAACTTAGCAGCGCTTGAAAAAGCTTTAAATGAATAATAACGTATGTATACGTTAATGTTTGCGTTGCGTTTATCATTATATATCTAATCTTAAAGACAGTTTCTCTATCGTATATAGAGGCTGTCTTTTTTGTTATACATAGAGATGTGTAAGGCGTTATCAAAAATATCGATCAGATGGTGAAAGAAAATTTTATGAACAATTTTACATATTTTATTGGTTGCAAAGATTGACTTCATTCGTAACGGGGTATAAAATAGTAAGTATAAGAACTACAGAGTTTCGTGAGTACTATAAAGTTTTTAGGCGTTTCAATAGAGAGAAAATGTGTGAAAGTATAGTGCAGAAGAGGTTATGAATTATGGTAGAAGAACGTAAACGTTTGATTCTTGTAGCAGGAGGGCAGTTGTTTGCAGAAAAAGGTTATTTCTCAACAACTGTGCAGGATATAGCAGAACAGTGCAATATGTCCAAAGCCTCGATCTATAAGTTATTTGAATCGAAAGAAGACATTTTGTTGCAGATTGTGAAGCAGATGCATGAAGAGATTTTATTAGCAGCGAATCGATTACATTTTGAAGATCATGTATCACCCAAAGAACAATTTACACAGAAACTCGTAGTACAATTTCAAGAATTTGTGTTAAAGCATGAGTTTTTCTTAGTGTTGAATCAGACTATGCCCCTAGAGTTAAGCACACAAATTCGCACAGCGATGTTGCAGTTCAAGCGCACTATGTTGAACTGGCAAAAAGAAGCGATCCTTCAGGCTTTTGGAAACAAAGTAGAGCCGATTGTGTGGGATTTAGCCTTGTGTATGCAAGGAATTGTGAAAGAATTTATGTTTTTATTACGTTGGAACAACAACACTGTTTTTGAGCTGTCTGCTTTATCTGATTTTGTTGTTGAAAGTCTGGAAGCTATGATCCAAAAACATAGTCACAGTGTGCCTTTAGTTACCGAGCAAATGGCGCAACAATTCGATTTGTCTGTTCCAGATGTTAGACAGAAATATTTTGGCGAAAGTGAATGGCGTAAAGTGATGAGAGAACTGAATCTGGCGATTCATCAGCGTTCGCCTGAATCTAATCGTCCTGATCTGATTGCCGCCACCGAACGATTAAACACAGAACGCAAAAAGGTTATACCACAAACATTTATGATGGAAGCATTAATCGCATATTTACAGAAGAGAGAAGAGCTTCAACAGGAAGTAGCTCAACTACAACATGTATATCGTGCAACATGGGAGGAAAAGAAAGATGGAGAATATCTCAACACAGAATAAGCCGAAATTAAACGTTACGCTTATTGTCGCTATTATGCTAGCAGGTGCTTTTGTAGCCATACTGAATCAGACGCTACTGGTCACTGCATTACCGCATATTATGGCTGATCTGAATATTGATGCAACAGCAGCCCAATGGTTAACAACGATTTTTATGTTAGTCAACGGAATTATGATTCCAATTACAGCGTATTTGATTGATAAATTTTCAACACGGGCGCTTTTTATTACGTCTGTAGGATTATTTGCATTAGGAACATTGATCGCAGCGATTTCACCTAACTTTGGAACATTGTTAGTAGGTCGTGTCGTACAGGCAGCAGGAGCAGGTATTATTATGCCGCTGATGCAAACTGTATTTTTAGTTATTTTTCCAAAAGAAAAACGTGGTGCCGCAATGGGTATGATCGGGTTAGTCATTTCATTTGCCCCGGCTATCGGACCTACATTGTCGGGTTGGATCGTAGATTCTTACTCATGGCGTACACTGTTCTACATTATTTTACCTATCGCAGTGATCGACCTTGTGATTGCTGTATTTGCTCTCAAAAATGTAAGTGAACTTCGTAATCCTAAGCTAGATATGACTTCAGTAACGTTATCGACACTTGGATTCGGTGGTCTATTGTACGGATTCAGTAGTGCTTCCAAAGGCTGGAGTGATCCAATTGTTATTATTAGTATTTTAATAGGTGCAATCAGTTTGTATTTATTTGTAACTCGTCAATTCAAATTAAAAGAACCATTGTTAGAATTCCGCGTATTTAAAGATCGTGTATTTACTGTCTCGATGATTATTACAGTAATCGTATTTACCGCGATGATCGGTGCATCAACATTGATGCCTTTATATATTCAAAATGCGCGTCATATGTCGGCATTACATTCAGGATTAATTGTGTTACCTGGTGCGATCTTAATGGGAATTATGTCGCCGATAACAGGACGTATTTTTGATAAATACGGTGCAAAAGTAATCAGTACGATCGGTCTGGTGTTAATGGCGGGTGGAACGATTCCATTTGCGTTCTTAACGTCTACCACTTCGATTACTTATATTACGATTATGTTTACATTGCGCATGTTCGGGATGTCGATGGTATTGATGCCTGTGACAACAGCAGGTCTGAACCAATTGCCTACACATCTGTTATCTCACGCATCAGCGATGAATAATACATTACGTCAAGTTGGTGGCTCAATCGGAACAGCCGTATTGATTACAATTTTGACAAATGCTAGTTCTTCATCTGCTCTATTAGGAAATTCTACTGAAAATGCTTTGATTCATGGTACCAATATGGCATTCTTAGTGGCTTCGGGCTTATCGGTGTTAGCATTAATTTTAATTTTCTTCTTAAAAGAACCACCACATAAACGTACAGCTTCACAAGAAGAAAAAGCATCATCGTCTCAAATGAGCAACAAACGAAAAGCTGTTTCTCAATCATAAAATAGCTTGTAATACAGATAGACAAAATACCTATTGTTCACATTCATTGTAGGGTGACAATAGGTATTTTAATATACTTAATTATTTTTAGTATATTACTTGCATAAAATTGAATTGGTTACTATAATATATATAGTCACATTAAATAATATGAACGATAAAGAGAACAGGAGAGATATCCTTTGAATACAAAATACAAATCTTTATTTGAACCTTTCCAACTGAATGACGGTATCGAATTAAAAAATCGTATTGTCCTTGCTCCTATGACACATTTTTCTTCTAATACAGATGCTACTGTATCTGATGCAGAACTTGAATATTATGCACGCCGTACAGCAGGTGTAGGCTTGGCTGTAACAGCGGTTGCTTATGTAACCAAAGGCGGTATCGGTTTCCAAAATCAATTCGGCGCAACAGGTGCTGAATTTACAGAAGGTCTACGCAAACTAGCGACAACGTTGAAATCTAACGGTGCCAAAGCTGTTTTGCAAATCTTCCATGCTGGTCGTCTAAGTCCTCCTGATCTAGTGAATGGCGATGTAGCGGCTCCAAGTGCTATTCCAACAGATCGTACGAATGATGGTACAGAAGCTCCAGCTCCTCGTGAATTGTCAGCTCAAGAAATCGATGATATTATCGTTGATTTTGGTAAAGCAACTGCAAATGCAATTGAAGCTGGATTTGACGGTGTAGAGATTCATGGTGCTAACGGATACTTGGTGCAACAATTCTTTTCCCCACATGCGAACCGTCGTGAAGACAAATGGGGCGGAAGCTTAGAAAAACGTCTGACTTTCCCATTAGCTGTGGTAGACGAAGTACAACGCGCAGTCAAAGAACATGCTAAAGGACCTTTTATCGTAGGTTACCGTTTCTCTCCAGAAGAACCAGAAACACCTGGTATCACAATGGCGGATACATTGACATTGATCGATGCGCTAGCTGAGAAAAACTTGAGCTACTTGCATGTATCTCTTATGGAATATGCTTCTACTCCACGTCGTGGTGTCGATGACAAACGCTCCCGTCTTGAAATTATTCAAGAACGTGTAGGCGCTAAAGTTCCTGTGATCGGTGTAGGTGCTGTTAATACACCTGACGATGCATTGAACGTATTGAATACTGGTGTACCATTGGTAGCACTTGGACGCGAATTGATCGTAGATCCAGACTGGGTAGAAAAAGTAGAATCCGGTCGTGAGTCAGAAATCGATTATTCATTAACCAAGCATGATCAAGATCGTCTGGTCGTTCCAGATCCATTGTGGAACTCTATCATGTCTATGACTGGTTGGTTCCCGGTGAAAGATGCAGAAGAATCAAGCACATTAACGAAATAAGCATGCAATATACAGACTGTTCTTTTTCTGCTACGGTAGAAGAAGGGCAGTCTTTTTATAATGTAAAACGAATATATATTCTGAATAGATAGCTGTTATTGGCTTGAATAGAAGTCATATAGAATTGTAAAGAAAGAAGGAAAATAGCAATGATCTATGATTATCATGTTCATACGAATCATTCGTTTGATTCACGCGCTGTGATGAGTGACGTATGTGCAGAAGCAGTGGAGCGTGGACTGCAAGAGATTTGTTTTACAGAACATTATGCGGTCAATCCTGTATTGCCTACGTACGGGCATTTAGACTTTACACAGTATTTGGCAGAGATTGAAAGGTGTAAACAGCAATATGAAGGGAAATTAATCATCAAAGCAGGCATTGAATTGTGTGAACCTCATTATATGCAGACGCAATACGAAGAAGCATTGGCGCATCAACCGCTCGATTTTATTCTCGGATCTGTACATAATATGAACGAACGCAAGCTAAGACTTTTCCTTGCTCAAGAAGGTATCGATCATTATGAATTGTATTTTAGAGAAGTATTACACATGGTACAGCATGCTGATATTGATATAATTGCTCATCTAGATTTATTGAAAAGGTACGCAGTAGGTAATATCGGAAATTATAAGCTGAGTGATTATGAAGACGTTATCGAAGCGATATTGCAGACTGCGATCACACGTCATATCGGTATCGAAATCAATACGTCTGGCTGGCGTGGTGGAGCAGGAGAGCCTTTTCCTTCCAGAGAAGTATTGCAGTTATATTGTCAAATGGGTGGAGAATTGCTAACGATCGGTTCTGATTCACATTTTGTAGAACATACAGGAGCAGAGATTAGTGATGCTATACAACTGGCAAAAGAATGTGGATTCAAGGCTATATATACGTATAACCAAAGACAACCACAAGCTGTTGCACTAGATAAATACTATTTTGATAAGAAATAGATTCAAAGCAACAGGGTGGATAAGATCGTCTTAACAGGTGTCTATCAAGCCATTCACTGATAGTTCAATACATGTCAGTAGATATATAAAATAAGAAAAAAGTTCAAGATAGAAAAAAAGCTCAAGATAGAGACTAACTTTTCTCTATCTTGAGCTTATACGTATTCTCTGTAACTTATCTGATCTCTAGATATAGTCAAATGACTGATCAAGTACGCAATTTGGTGTCAGATATAATGTTAATTGCTATACGTATTGCCTTGCTCATCTACATAGACAGACTTCACTAATGTACGACGATAAGGATAACCTGCTTCTGTATAGCCATCAATATCGGTTGTCACCACATAAATAGACGGTGCATTGGTAACAGGCGTGGTTACCGATTCTGAAGTAGCCATCGAGCGATTACTACGTTCTGTAGGAGGAGCAAGCTTGCTACCGTCTGGATGGTAATAATTCACTGTATAGTTCAGGTGAGTACGTTGTTGATCCAGACCTTCTGTATTTACATTCATACGTAGTTGGTTGTTAGAAAGATTTGTTTTCAATTCGGCTTGCTCTGCACCCGGTGTATAGACGGCTGTCATTAGATAAGCGCCTTTCGTTGCACTGGTTGCTTGTACTTTCCATTCTCCTGCTTCAGGTTGTGGTAAAGTAACTAGCTGGTGATAAGCCCCATGGAAAAATTCATCGTCTGGAGTAGATTGTAATTTGACTTTTTGCAGTTTACCACTTGGGGAGAGCAGTTCTAAATGTGTTAATGGTTGATCGCTGATCCAATCAAGCGAGATTTGATTTACCTTATTTTCGACAGTTAAGATTTCATTGGCTGTGCCGGAATGTTGACCTCCACGAATATAATATTGTCCATGACCTTCTTCCGAAGTAGCACTATTAGTATTGGTCGAAGGAGAAGATTGAGCCATATAATTAACAGATGCAGGGGTGTCTTGTATATCTGAGTCTACGTTATACGTGTCTTTGGTTACCGCAGAAGGAGCATGTAGACTAGCAACAGCAGCAGGCACCGTACCTAGATAAGATTTAAATAGATCAAAAGTAAAAGAGCCTGTACGAACGGTCTTATGATTCCATGCGCCAGACTGAATCAATGTAGCACCTGGCAATAGAGCGCTCTCTGTAGTCACAACACCATCATTACTACCGAACAATGATAAGTAAGACCCACCGAATGTATAAGAAGCTTTACCAGAGCCAGACCATTTGTTACCGCTCATTGTGTAAAAAGGCACTTTATTAACATCAGGATCTTTTGCCATTTCAGAGCGGAAATAATCCATATAGGATGTCTGAAGGGAGCTAGTTCCCGGACTTTGCGATCCTACAAGATCTGCTAACCATCCTGCCCAGCTGCTATACGCTAGATCGGCTAATTGTGAGCCATGATGGGGTGTACTGAGTGTAATGACGCGAGAAACATAAGGGTAAGCATTATAACGCACTAACGCAGATTGGGTATCTACTCCACCTTTACTGTGAGCCACGATAACTAATTTTTTGCCAAAATATTTGCTGATTTCTTGAATTTTGCTCGCAAGTAATTCTCCGTCTTTCCACATGTCTTCCGGTGTGCCTGTAATATCATACATATTGATAAAAGCAGTCTCATATCCATTTTTGTATGCGTACTCATACATATCGTTATCTTCATACCAGACATTCGCTTTACTGGTCAGACCATGTACAAATAAAATAGCAGGTTTGTTGGGAGAAACATTGGCAGGAGTCTGTCCTGTTGCCCATGCACCCGGCGAAGGTGCTACCACAGGATTAATGGGAGCCATCCATGCTTGTTGTGGCAAAGCAGTTAATCCAAGAATCATTGTAAAAGATACCCCTAAAAGCGTGCGCTTGATGTTCATTATATTCCTCCTGTAATGTGGTCTGGATAATAAGTATTATCCTCAGAAAGATTTTAATTTTGAAATATTAGAAGCGATACTTATTTATGTATAAAATGGTTTTACAAATCTAGTCTTTTTATTGGAAAATTAATACATAATCGATCATCTGATTATATAGATATGCTTATTATTAATAAAAATTTAAAATTTTTATAGCTGAAATGAAAAGATGAGAGGTATATTTTTAGAAATGTGGTTATAATAGAATTCGTGAACATGCCATATTCACTTTGGACGATAGCAAAGAGGTCATCTGTTGTTAGCGATCTCTACTATAACGGTACTATTAGCAATAGAACTGTTGCTATACACGTCCATATCGTTCATTTTCGATGAGCGGATATTGAGTTTGGTAAAGTATGTAACAAAAAGTACAAGCGCAGAGAAAGAAGGGGCAAAGTGCATGAATAAGTTAGAAATGTTGCAAAATCCAAAGCAACGTAAGTTGCTGGTCAGTGCTGGATTTAGCTGGATGTTTGATGCGATGGAAGTGGGAATGATCTCATTTATCGCAGCAGCACTTGCAAAAGATTGGAATCTTGCACCACAACAAATTGGTTATCTAACTAGTATCAACTCGGTAGGGATGGCAGTAGGTGCGGCAACTGCTGGATATCTGGCAGATCGTTATGGACGTAAATCGATTTTGCTATGGACATTACTCATATTCTCTATTGCTAGTGGATTGTCTGCGTTAGCAACAGGATTTGGAATGTTGTTAGTGTTACGGTTTATCGCAGGTTTTGGTCTGGGTGGGGAACTTCCTGTTGCTTCTACACTGGTCTCTGAATCCGTATCTGTACAAGATCGTGGACGTGCAGTTGTATTACTGGAAAGTTTCTGGGCATTCGGGTGGATTATTTCAGCGGTTGTTGCGTACTTTGTTATTGCCCAATATGGATGGCAATGGGGCTTTATTATAGGAGCTGTTCCTGCGCTATATGCATTATATTTACGCCGGGCCATCGAAGATTCGCCGAAGTTTGTGAAAAATGGAGCAGGCAGACGTGCTTCGTTTGTGAAAGGATTAGCAGATATTTGGAGCAGTGAACATCGCCGTACAACGATTATGGCGTGGATATTGTGGTTTACGGTTGTTTTTTCTTATTATGGTATGTTCTTATGGTTACCTTCTGTGATGGGATTGAAAGGTTTTACTTTGATCAAAAGTTTTGAGTATGTGTTAATTATGACGTTAGCGCAGTTGCCAGGATACTTTACAGCTGCTTATTTTATTGAGAAATTCGGTCGGAAATTTGTATTGATCGTATATCTTATTTTGACAGCGGTTAGTGCAATTTGGTTTGGATTTGCTACCACGACAGCATCGTTATTAATGGCAGGAATTTGTTTGTCCTTCTTTAATCTAGGGGCATGGGGCGGATTATATGCGTATACTCCTGAATTGTATCCAACCAAAGTACGCTCAACAGGTGTAGGTATGGCGGCGGCATTTGGACGTATAGGTGGAGTTATCGCTCCATTTCTGGTAGGGATGCTGGTAGGTAAAGGGGTAGCGATTAGTACGATTTTCACTATCTTTTTTGTTACGATTCTTATCGGAGTAGCCGCAGTTGCTTTTCTAGGGAAAGAGACTAAGGGGTTAGAACTGGACTGATAAAGTGGAGGCCAAGCCATGAAATATTCATTTATGACTGATATCGAAGTGTTACTCGCTTATGAAAGTATTCGTAATACCAAGTCCCGGTACTGTCGTCTTATTGATATGAAGCAGTGGGATGAATTAGGCAGTGTATTTGCTCCTAATGCAGTAGCTGATTTCAGCACAGAAGGCAATCCGATTCCTTTGTTAGAGGGCAGGGATATCATTGTAAAAGTATTCAAAGACCTCGTTCATCCTGCGGAAACGGTACATCAGGTACATAGTGCCGAAATTGAATTGATTTCTGCAACCGAAGCAAAAGTGATCTCGCCGATGGAGGATTACGTCACTTTTCCAGAAGGAAGTGAACATCTATCATTTCACGGGTATGGTTATTACTATGAGACGTTTGTAGCGATAGATGGTCAATGGTATATTCAACATACACGATTGGAACGGTTGAAATTTGATGTGATTTAGTGCTAGATAAGTAAGCTCACCATAATGGTATTGCTCTTATCATCACGAAAATAAAAAGCCTTTATAGTTGAGTGGTAGCTATAAAGGCTTTTTGGTTTGCAGTTTTTATGAAATGAGTAGTTGATCTGATAGAAGTAAACTGACTATTTGCATAAATCATTGTTAATATGTTCGTTAGATAGAATATCGTCGTTTGCATTCTATAAAATAAACTACCAATAACTATAATTCTAGTCGTTATCGTTAAACAGCTCATCTAGAATTCTTTTTGGATTTTCCAGAAATCGTCTGGTGATCTGGTAATGATCGGTATCCTGATAGTCTACCGATTGTAACCGATCTTGATCAAAGCTAATAATCTCAGCATTAGGGTAGCCGAGTAAGATCGGAGAATGGGTAGCGATAATGAATTGTGATCGTGGCGAGAGGTCTTTGATGATCCGCATTAAAGAGAGTTGTCTGGCAGGAGATAGAGCGGCTTCGGGCTCATCTAGCAGGTATATCGATTGTTCACGTGATTTGGTGAACTTTTGCGTAAATAATGATAAAAACGATTCTCCATGAGATTGATGATGAAGTGACTTGCCACCGTAATTGTTATATCCAGTTGGACATATTTTCTCTGTTTCATCAATATGATTAGCAAAGTTATAAAAAGATTCTGCACGCATAAAAAAACCATTTGTTAATTTGGGAAGCCATGACAGACGTAAATAGTCACCCAAAGCAGACTGAGATTGATCGACTTCATAACTGTTATTACGCGAACCACTTGCTGTATGAAATCCACATTGATAAGCAATTCCTTCTAACAACGTCGATTTACCCGATCCATTTTCACCAACAAAGAATGTAACTGGATGTTCCAGATAAAGCTGATCCATATGCCGAATAAAAGGAAGCGAAAATGGATAGCTATCGAAATCTTCAATTTTGTCTTTCAATAACGTAATCTTTCGAAGAGACATGACAAAGAACTCCTTTTTGAGATACCTATCTTTGTGATACCTACGAATCGTTGACATAAATAAAAGTGCAGCAACTCATGAGCATCTATAAGCCATCATCAGGTACTACACTTCTAAGACGTACAAAGAGTTAGTTTTGAAACGAAAAATAGCGATCTGATATAGCCATTATTACAGAAAGTCCGCTAAAATCTGATCTTGATCTAGTGGAGACAATGGGGTTTCCTGTTGCTGAGTATGTATAATTACTTTTAATTCACGATGTAAATAAATCGAAAATTGATCCGTAGATCAGGCGCACTCCTTAAACGCTTAATACGATAAGCGCTAACCGTTCTTATTCAAAAATAATATTTGCAAAATCATCTTACTTTACAACATAAAAAAATCAGGAAACAGGTGTCCCTAATAAAACATCCATTTGCGAAAGTAGAAGGAAGGGGCACCATAGCCTGATTGTTTCTATATATTTTCTATTATGAGGAAGTCCAAAATGAAAAGCAAACGTTACCAACTTCATCATATCTTCATTCACATTTCAGACATAAATTTAAAAATAGTACACTATTTGTACAAAAAATGTTTTATAATGTGCTCAGGCAGGTAAAAAAAGGTAATACTTTGATTCTCTTTATTCATGATTGTATGTTGTATTGATGTACATTCTATTGAAGGAGATTAGAGTAGAAGCAATTGTACAATTTGCACCTGTGTATTATTGTTCATTTGGAATACAGCAAGTTCATACTTTCTCGAAAGGCGGACTATCCATGGCAGACGATAATCAGAAGCACCCGCAAGCAAGTGAACACGATGAAGAATTGACGTTAACGAATCGTCAGGGACATCCGGTCACTGACAATCAGAATGTAAGAACAGTAGGTAATCGAGGTCCGATTACTCTGGAGAATTACAACTTTTTAGAAAAAATCTCTCACTTTGATCGGGAGCGTATTCCAGAGCGTGTCGTGCATGCTCGTGGTGCTGGAGCACATGGTGTGTTCGAAGCATATGGAACGGCTGGCGATGAGCCTATTTCCAAGTATACACGTGCTAAGCTTTTTCAAGAAAAAGGAAAGCAAACGCCTGTTTTTGTACGTTTTTCTACAGTTGTGCATGGTAATCATTCACCGGAAACTTTACGTGATCCGCGTGGATTTGCGACTAAATTCTATACCGAAGATGGGAACTGGGATTTGGTTGGTAACAACTTAAAAATATTTTTTATTCGTGATCCTTTGAAATTCCCTGATATGGTTCATGCATTTAAGCCTGATCCAATCACAAATGTGCAAGATATGGAACGCTTTTTCGATTTTCTGGCAAATAGTCCGGAGTCTACACATATGGCAACATTCCTCTTTTCACCATGGGGGATTCCTGCCAACTACCGGCAAATGCAAGGTTCCGGTGTGAATACGTATAAATGGGTAAACAAAGATGGAGAAGCAGTGTTGATTAAGTATCACTGGGAACCGTTGGAGCAAGGTATTCAGAATTTGAAGCAAGAACAAGCGAATCAAGTGCAAGGGTTAGACTTTAATCATGCGACCGTTGATTTGTATGATGCAATTGATCGTGGCGAATATCCAGAGTGGGAATTATGTGTACAGATTATGAGTGATGATTATCATCCTGAATTGGATTTTGATCCATTGGATCCGACCAAATTATGGCCGGAAGATCAATTCCCATTTCTTCCAGTAGGTAAAATGACGCTCAACCGTAATCCAGTAGACTACTTTACAGAAGTAGAACAAGTGGCTTTCGGTACAGGTGTACTGGTTGATGGATTGGACTTCTCGGATGATAAGTTGTTGCAAGGTCGCACATTCTCGTATTCAGATACTCAGCGTCATCGGGTAGGAGCGAACTATCAACAATTGCCAATTAATGCGCCGAAGTCTAATGTAGCCACTAACCAATCGGGTGGACAAATGCGTTATGCACCGGATGCGGCACCGAAGCAGAATCCTCATGTCAATTATGAGCCTTCTTCTCTAGGTGGTCTTAAAGAATCTCCCAAAGCAGGTGCTGATCATGAACCGCATTATTATGATGTAAATCTAATGCGTCAGAAGCTAGATCGTCCTAACGATTTTGCACAAGCTGGTCAGACTTATCGTGACTTTGAAGATTGGGAACGCGATGAATTAGTAGCAAATATCGCCGCTAATCTGTTTGAATGCTCTGATGTGATCAGTGATAAATTTATCGCTAATTTACAACAAGCAGACACAGAGTATGCACAGCGTGTAACAGATGAATTAGCTAAACTCAAAGCTGATCCTTCTAAAAAACCAAGACATCGTGCTCATAAATCCGCTAATTTAGCAGAAGAAAAAGGAAATGACGCGAAGCCGTATTAATAGGGTCGTCATTATCACCTTTGCTCTGTAATTAAATGATTAATACAAAGTCTTATAGAAGCTCTCTATTGTGTTCGCTGATCATAGCGATGCGATAGAGAGTTTTATTTTGCCATAAATAGAGCCTGATAGATGCACAGATTGTCAGCTAATCGTTTAATCTATGATGAAAACGGTTTAATGATAAGAAAGACGATATACATATAGCAAAGGCGGAGAAAACAATGAAAATTATTATTACACGTGAAGAAGCAGTCCAAAAAGGAATCTGGGACAAAGTAATGCAGATGTTTGGAGTCGATCAAGACGATGATACGTATGCAAATGAACAGTTTATTTTGACTGAAGAACAGGCGAAAGAATTGCAATTGATCGCATAAGTACGAATATAATCATCGTAAATACAGGACAAAGGGAAGCGTTATACCAATAAACATTTCAACAAAAAGATCACTCTTTTCACTAAGAGTGGTCTTTTTTATTGGGTAGTATCTCTGTATGTTTATATTTCCAAAATAGGATACAAAAGGTAATATAAACCCGTACCAATAATATTTAAAAATATATTCATTTTAGTGATTTATGTAAGCGTTATCTTTTTCTGAGGAAATTATTTTATACAAGGAGTGATTGGATGAAAACATGGACAGTGCTAGGAACAACAGCGATTGTTACTGCGTTATCTTTATCTATGGTAGGAACTACTTCTGCGGATACAAATCATATTTCTTCTGCACCTACTAATTCTCTCACATCATCAAGTGCTACAGAATTGGCTACAGCTACAGCGTCTATACCGTCAGGCGCCATAGTGGTCGATCTGAAAGGCTCAGGTCAATACAAAAGTGTACAAGCGGCGATCAATTCGATTCCAGCTAACAATACTCAACAGAAAATTATTTATATCAAAAATGGAACGTATACAGAGAAATTAACAATCACTCAGCCCCATATTACATTACAAGGTGAAAGTGCAACAGGCACGATACTTAGCTACAATGCAACCAATGCTAGTAGTGGAAGTACAACGAATAGCGCAAGTACGACTGTCAAAGGCGATTATTTTCAAGCCAAAACGATTACGTTCCGCAACAATGCAGGTATGAATGCAGGGCAAGCTGTCGCTTTCTATAATAATGCAGATAAAGCGATCTATACCGATGTACGCTTTCTAGGGTATCAAGATACTTTATATACACCGGGTACAGGCAGACAGTATTTCAAAAATTGTTATATTGAAGGAACCGTTGATTTTATTTTCGGATCAGCGACAGCTGTGTTTGATCAATGTCAGATTCATAGTCTGGGTGCAGGTTATATAACTGCCGCTTCTACAGGAGCAGACACGAAATATGGCTATGTATTTCTAAATAGTCGTCTGACCAGTAGTGGAACGGCTAATCAATCGGTGTATCTGGGTAGACCATGGCGTCCTTATTCAGCAGTGACGTATATCAATACAGATATGGGAGCACATATTCAACCTACAGGCTGGGATAACTGGCGTGATCCAGCGAATGAATCGACCGCTCGTTATTATGAATATGCAAGCAAAGGTGCAGGAGCTAACAACAATGCACGCGTGAAATGGGCAAAATTTTTAAACGATGATCAAGCCAAAGTCATTACTATTCAAAGTGTACTTGCTGGAAATGACCAGTGGAATCCTACACAAGCGAATTAATACATCATTTTGCTTATATTCTCAATATACTTTTATATACACATCATTATTGAAAAAGCAGATCTTCCTTTTGTCATCGGCAGAAGTGGTAGATGTGCTTTTTTGATCTGTCACTAAAACGTCATATGAAATACAGGTAATCCGTAGCACTTTTTGGGTAAAAAAAGTACATAAAACCGTTGTTATACGTTATTAAAACATCTACATATCAACATTGCCATAACAAAAATACTACAATGAATAGGAGTGGTGGAATGGAATATTATCGTCAAGAAGCCGATCAAGTGCTACAGGATGTCGATAGTTCTACGCAAGGGTTATCTGGGCAAGAGGCTGAGAAGCGTATAGAAGCAGAAGGATATAATGAACTGAAAGGTAAAAAGAAAACACCGACATGGAAATTATTTTTAGAAAATTTTAAAGATCCGATGGTTATCGTATTATTAGTCGCTGTTACTGTACAACTGGTATTAGGGCAGTGGGTAGAATCGATTATTATTTTCTTTGTGTTAATACTGAACGCTATTATCAGTGTAGTACAGACGCGCAAAGCAGAAAGTTCTATAGATGCACTGAGGCAAATGTCTGCGCCTGAAGCCAAAGTAATTCGAGATGGTAAAAAGCAAAGTGTAGCAGCCAGAGAATTAGTTTGTGGAGATATTGTGTTACTGGAAGCTGGAGATTATGTACCGGCAGATGGACGATTACTAGAATCAGGCAGTCTCAAAGTCGATGAAGGTATGCTGACTGGAGAATCAGAAGCTGTAGACAAACATATTGATGTGATCGGTGCCGATGCACCTATTGGTGATCGCCGTAATATGGTTTTTAGCGGTTCACTTGTCGTCTATGGGCGAGGTACAGTAGTGATTACAGGAACAGCATTGAATACCGAAATAGGTAAAATCGCTGGACTGATCGAAAGTGCAGAAGCCAAGCAGACTCCTTTACAACGGAAGCTTGAAAGTTTTAGCAAAAAGTTAGGCATTTTTATTTTATTATTATGTATTGTGATCTTTGGCGTAGAAGCAGGACGGATCTGGTTTGCTAATGAAGTGGTAGATATGACAGCAGCAATCTTAAATGCATTAATGTTCGCGGTGGCTGTAGCGGTAGCCGCTATTCCAGAAGCATTATCTTCGATTGTCACGATTGTATTATCCGTAGGAACAAATAAAATGGCAAAACAGCATGCTATTATTCGCAAATTACCTGCTGTAGAATCGTTAGGTTCGACCAGTGTAATCTGTACAGACAAAACAGGGACGTTAACACAAAATAAAATGACAGTTGTCGATTACTTTTTGCCAGATGGAAGTACTGACGATTTCCCTGATGATCCAGAACAATGGTCAGAAGGAGAACGCCGATTACTGCATATTGCAGTATTATGTAATGACTCTAATATCAATGATGAAGGCAAAGAATTAGGTGACCCTACCGAAGTAGCATTGATCGCTTTTAGTAATAAAAAGAATAAAAACTACAATGAGATTCGTGAACAATTTCCACGTGAAGGAGAAATTCCTTTTGATTCTGATCGCAAATTGATGTCTACAATTCATACTTTTGATGATCAAAAAGCGATGTTAACCAAAGGTGGGCCAGACGTATTGATCGGTCGATGTACACAAGTATTTGTAGGGGATGAAGTTGTTCCGCTGACCGATGAAATTCGCAAGCGGATGCAGACTGCGAATGAAGACTTTTCCAATCGTGCATTACGTGTACTGGCTTATGGATATAAGATTATACCGAATGAGCAGACTGAAGTTGGTATAGATGATGAACAGGAACTGATTCTGGTAGGATTGAGCGCTATGATCGATCCACCTCGTGAAGAAGTTGCCGGTTCGATTGCCGAATCCAAAAAGGCAGGTATTCGTACCGTTATGATTACCGGTGATCACAAAACAACAGCGCAAGCGATTGGCAGAGATATTGGTCTTATGGACGATCAGGATATTGCTGTTACCGGTCAAGAACTGGATCAAATGTCTGAACAGGAGCTAGACAATCAATTAGAAAAAATCGCTGTCTATGCGCGTGTCTCTCCTGAAAATAAAATTAGAATCGTTCGTGCATGGCAGAAAAAAGGTAAAATTACAGCCATGACTGGTGATGGTGTAAATGATGCACCAGCACTCAAGCAAGCAGATATCGGAGTTGCGATGGGTAGTGGAACAGACGTAGCCAAAGACTCGGCAGCAATGATACTGACAGATGATAACTTTGTATCTATAGTTAATGCGGTCGGTGTAGGTAGAACCGTATTTGATAATATCAAAAAAGCGATAGCCTATCTATTTGCAGGCAATTTAGGCGCTATTATTGCTATTTTATTTGCATTACTGATGGATTGGATCAATCCGTTTACAGCGATTCAATTGCTTTTTATTAACCTAGCGAATGATTCTTTACCAGCTATTGCATTAGGAATGGAAAAGGCAGAACCTGACGTGATGAGTCGGAAGCCACGAGATATCAATGAAGGTATTTTTGCAGGTGGAACGATGCAGGCTGTTATTACACGCGGTGCGCTGATCGGTATTGCAGTGATTTTGTCGCAGTATATCGGCTTACAACATTCGCCGGAAATGAGTGTTGCTATGGCATTTACAACATTGATTTTAGCGAGAACATTCCAGACTTTTGCTGCACGTTCTAATGTACAGACAGCATTTGGAGTAGGAATATTTAGCAACAAATATGTATTGGGAGCAGTAGCTCTATGTCTGTGTCTATATGGAGTCACATTACTTCCAGGCGTACGCGATATATTCTCTATTCCTGTAGAGTTTGGTGTACAGCAATGGGCTGTAGCTACAGGGCTTGCACTAGGAGCGGTATTGTTAATGGAAGTAGCTAAATGGATACGTACTAGAGTAACGATGAAGCAACAAGTAACTTCGTCCTAAACGTTAGAAATTACATTTCAAATGTAAAATAACAGATAAAAAACAGCCTGTGATCGAAGCAGATAAATGCTTGATCACAGGCTGTATGTTGTAATAGTAGAGTAGATCTATATTTACTAATGATACTCTATAAAATCAAAATAGGATTGACTCTACCATATTCGATTTAGATTAAAAAGAGTTCTGACAAAGATTACTCTTTCTCAGTTTTATCGTCATCTCCAGCTGCTTTTGGAGAAGGTTTGGCTGTCCATTCATCGGCTTGCGGTTCGATATTGGAGCCATCCTCTTTTCTCTTTTTCTCCATCAGTGTATCTTCTGAATGAGTTTCGGGTTGTTTGTTTTCTTCTGTCATGGTTAACTCCTCCTCGAAATGAAATCAGTATAGTGTTCCTTTTTATATATACCCGTTATCGCTTCGGACAAACATTGTTTTGGATTGGATTGTGATCGACTATGGATTCTGCCATAATAAAATTAGATGAATTATTGATATTCTTATTTATGAAAGCGTTATATTTCTAAGGAGGAGATCAGATGAAAGATATACATATTGGTATGATTGGGTATAAATTTATGGGGAAAGCGCATAGTAATGCTTATCGCAGTCTGCCGATGTTTTTTCCACAAGCGACCAAGCCTCATATGTCTGTAATCTGTGGTCGGGATTCCAAGCAAGTAGAGCAAGCAGCAGAGCAACTTGGTTGGGCAGAGCATGTCACAGACTGGCAAGACTTAATCGCTCGTCCTAATATCGATCTGATTGATATTAATGCACCTAGTAATATGCACAAAGAAATTGCGTTAGCAGCAGTACAAGCGGGTAAACATATCTTTTGTGAGAAGCCGTTAGCATTATCTCTTGCCGATTCGCGCGAAATGTTAGCAGCGGCGAAGCAAGCAGGCATTGTGCATATGATCGGGTTTAATTATCGCTTCTCCCCGGCAGTACGTTTAGCGAAAAAGCTAGTCGATAGTGGACGGCTGGGCAAGATTCATCATTTTCGCGCCTGGTTCTTACAAGATTGGTTGCTTGATCCCCATTTCCCTTTAGTCTGGCGTCTACAAAAAGAAATTGCTGGCTCCGGGTCGCATGGTGATCTGGGTGCTCATTTAATAGATCTTGCTCATTATTTAGTAGGCGATATGAAAGAAGTAATCGGTATGAGTGAGACTTTTATCAAGCAGCGACCGCTAGCTACTGAAATGACAGGGTTAAGTGCAAAAGGAAATCAAGATGGCCCGCAAGGTGAAGTGACTGTTGATGATGCTACGTTATTTATGAGTCGATTTGTAAATGGAGCTTTAGGAAGTTTTGAAGCGACTCGATTTGCAGCAGGGCATCGTTCGACCAATTCATTTGAAATCAATGGAAGTCTGGGAAGTGTAAAATTTGATTTTGAACGGATGAATGAATTGGAAGTTTATTTCACCTCTGATGAAGCAGATACACAGGGATTCCGCCGGGTAGTAGCGACAGATGCTGTACATGATTATATGGATGCATGGTGGCCACCCGGACATACGATTGGATTTGAACATACGTTTATTCATGAAATGTTAGAACTGATGAATGCTATTACAGAAGAACGACAAGCTTCACCGAATTTTGAAGATGGGGTGAAATGTCAGGCGGTATTAGAAGCGGTTGAGCGTTCGATAGAAGAACGTCGCTGGATCGATATCGCCGATATGTAACGCAATGTCAGTCAAGTAACAAAAGATAGCGATATAAAGGAGGGACATTCAATGACTACACACTGGGATGAATCACAAGTGCCAGACATGCAAGGCAAAACAATCGTGATTACAGGCGCAAATAGTGGTATCGGTTATGAAGCCGCTACTATACTGGCTGGTCGGGGCGCAGAGATTGTGATGGCTGTACGCAATTATGAAAAAGGTCAAAAAGCACTTCAAGCGATTCAGAATGTTCATCCAAGCGCCAAATTACAATTGATGCGTCTAGATCTGAGCGAGTTAGCGAGTATTCGTCATTTTGCAGAAGAGTTCAGACAAAATCATCATCAATTATCGATTTTGATCAATAATGCAGGTGTGATGATGCCTCCTTATAGCCGTACACAGGATGGATTTGAATTGCAATTTGGTAGCAATCATTTAGGGCATTTTGCATTGACTGGCTTATTATTACCTCAATTGTTAGCTACACCTCATGCTCGTATTGTGACGTTAAGTAGTATAGCGGCGTATGCAGGCAAGATTGATTTTGATAATTTGGATGGTAGCAAAGGTTATCGTTCTTTCAAATTTTATAGTCAAAGCAAGCTTGCAAATATGTTATTTGCTCGCGAATTACAGTTGCGTCTAGCCCAGAATCAAGTCGATACGATTAGTGTTGCTTGCCATCCCGGATTCACGCATACTAATCTGGCTTCACGCGGTTCAGGCAAGCCAGTCAGTGGCATATTTGGACTGTTATCTCGTTCATTTGGACAAAAAGCTTTGATGGGCGCATTGCCTACATTGTATGCGGCAACCTCTCCAACTATTCATGGCGGAGAATATGTAGGACCGGATGGCAAAGGTGGACGTAAAGGATACCCCAAATTAGATGATCATATTGATAAGCTGTATCAAGCGGATATTTCTCAGCGATTATGGACAATATCTGAATCGTTAACAGGCGTTCAGTATGAATGGAAGCAACCTGAATTTGCAACACTGTCTTAATTTTGGCACGATCCATTAGACGACTAAGGAGTGTTAAAGATGAGAAAAGCATTGATTGTATGGGGTGGCTGGGATGGACATGAGCCAGAACAAGTCTCCCGAATATTCGCAGATGTGCTACAGGAAGCCTCATTTGAGGTAGAGCTTGCTAATGATCTAGAAGCATTTAGAGACGCAGATAAATTACTTGGACTTGATCTCATTGTACCGGTATGGACAATGGATGATATTGAACAAGAATTAGTGGATCATGTCTCTGCTGCGGTACAACAAGGTACAGGGCTTGCTGGTTGTCATGGAGGAATGTGCGATGCTTTTCGTAAAAATGTCGATTGGCAGTTCATGACAGGTGGTCAATGGGTTGCTCATCCGGGAAATGATGGAGTAGAATATACCGTTAATATCAAATCAAGTTCCAGTCCGCTTGTCGAAGGGATTGCCGATTTTCAAGTGACATCAGAGCAATATTATCTGCATATTGATCCTGCAGTAGAAGTGTTAGCGACAACTACATTTCCAATCGTAGACGGGCCACATCGACTTAACGGTCAGGTACAGATGCCTGTGGCTTGGACCAAACGATGGGGTGTAGGAAGAGTATATTACAATTCGCTCGGTCATCATGCGGATATTGTAGGTATGCCGCCTGTCAAAGAAATGATGCGTCGTGGATTACTATGGGTAGCAGATGGCAAAACAAAAGCAAATGCAGACACCAATACTACAGGTCAATTGTATTCAGGTATGGCAGATAGTCAGTAAACGCTGTAGTAATATGCAAGGAAGCATTATTAATCAATAAAATAGATGTACCAAATTTATAATAATATTATGAAGCCATTGTAGAAGGTGCTTGATCAGCATATTACTCTATTTATGTTAAGAGCAATAACTGACGCACATACAATGGCTTTTTATCTGCAAATCGATTATAAAGGAATCTTTATTATATTGGTTTATTTTCTGTAATATTTTGAGTAAGCGTTAACAAAATGAATTTAAAATCCGTTTATTTTTGTTTTATAACTTTTCAAACGTATTCAAAGATGATATACTCCTATCAAAGCAAAACAAACATATTCAAATCATTATCCAAACTTTATAAATCAATGGAGGAATATCATGATACCGAATCAGTGGAACACACAGCAGGTTGCAGACATAAAAGAAGGTGTAGATCAACTGGTGTATCGCTCTAACCTGATTGGCTCAGATCGTCGTGTATGTAACTGGGGTGGCGGAAATACCTCTAGTAAAGAAATCACTACCGATTTTCGAGGTCGTGAGATTGAAGTGATGTATGTAAAAGGTAGCGGTTCTGATCTGGCATCGATGGAAGCCAAGCATTTTACAGGATTACGACTTGATGATATTCGTCCATTATTTGAAAAAGAAGAGATGCCTGATGATGAAATGGTTGCTTATCTTGCGAATTGTATGATTGATGCCAAAGCACCTCGTCCATCGATTGAGACATTACTGCATGCCTTTTTACCATTTAAACATGTGGATCATACCCATCCTGATTCGATTATTAGTCTGTGTTGTGCAGATAATGGTCGAGAAATTGCTAAAGAAATTTTTGGAGATACGTTTGTATGGGTTCCTTATATTCGTCCGGGCTTCACATTATCTAAAATGATCGCTCAAGGCGTACTGGATCATCCAAATGCTGAACTGGTATTGATGGAAAAGCATGGTCTGGTCACATGGGGAGAAACACAGGAAGAATGTTATGCCAAAACAATCGAAATGATTAACAAAGCAGCTCTATATATCGAGCAAAAAGCATCAGAACAACCTTTATTTGGCGGCGAAAAAGTGCAGTCGCTTGAGAGCAATACACGTCATGAACTGGTAGCTCACATTATGCCAGCAGTTCGCGGAGCAGTCAGTGACAGTAAACGCATGATTTTAACTTTTGATGATGCAGAAGATGTACTTTCTTTTGTAAACGCCAACGATTCTCACTCTTTATCTCAAGTAGGAGCAGCTTGTCCCGATCATCTTGTACATACCAAAATGACACCACTATTTATTGATTGGACACCAAGCGCTGAGGACAGTGAAGGACTCAAACAAGCTGTTATCCAAGGAATTGACGATTACAAAAAGAAATACCAAGCTTATTTTGAACAGAATGCACATGAAGGCGATGTGATGTTTGAAGCCGCTCCGCGTGTTATCTTAATTCCAGGAATCGGCATGATCAATACTGGCAAAAGTCATGCAATGTCTTTGGTAAGTGGAGCACTCTATCATCGTGCGATTGCAGTAATGCGTGGAGCCACTTCACTTGGACAATTTGTGTCCCTAAGTGAATCAGAATCATATAATGTAGAGTACTGGCCTTTGGAATTGTACAAATTATCACTTGCTCCTGCGGAAACAGAGTTCTCACGTCAGATTGCTTTGATTACAGGTGGAGCAGGAGGAATCGGCAGTGAAACGGCTCGTCGCCTTGTAAGCGAAGGCGCGCATGTAGTATTGGCAGACTTGAACTTAGAAGGTGCGCAAAAAGTAGCCGATGAAATCAATCAACAATACGGACCACATCGTGCTTTAGCAGTACAAATGGACGTAACAAGCGAAGAGCAAGTGTCACAAGCCTATGCTCAGACAGCAATCCATTACGGTGGAATCGATATTATTGTGAACAACGCAGGGCTTGCCACTTCTAGTAAATTTGAAGAGACAACGCTTAAAGAATGGAATCTGAATATGAATGTATTGGGCACAGGTTATTTCTTAGTTGCCCGCGAAGCATTCAAAATAATGAAAGAACAAGCACTAGGCGGAAGCATGGTATTTATTGGTTCCAAAAATTCGATCTATGCAGGAAAAAGTGTAACTGCTTATAGCTCTGCCAAAGCATTGGAAGCTCATCTTGCCCGCTGTATCGCCGCAGAAGGTGGAGAATACGGTATTCGTGTCAATACGATATTGCCAGATGCTATTTTACAAGGATCAGCCATCTGGAATTCCAACTGGCGCAATGAACGTGCTGCCGCATACGGCATCGAACCCGATCAATTAGAAGAACATTACCGCAAACGCACCACATTGCTCGTCAATATTTATCCAAAAGATATCGCCGAAGGCATCGCATTCTTTGCTTCATCCAAAGCCGAAAAAACAACCGGCTGTATGCTAACCATCGACGGCGGCGTCCCAGCCGCATTTACCCGATAATCTTTGTTAGAAAGAAATAGAAGATACTAAACAAAAGCAATAAAAATTACAATACAAAATACAAAACAAATCACAACTATCAATAAACTCATTTCTATTATTCAACAATAGGTATAATATGGAAATCATAAATCATCTATATCATAAGAATTCTTTACTCACACTTATTATCATCATTGCATCCCGATCATAATGATTAAAAAATAGCCAAAATCAAAATCAAAATCAAACTCAAACTCAAAATCAAGATCAAGATCAAAAAAACAAAAAACAAAAATATAAAATTAATCAGATAATCATTCCAATGATTAAATGAACATCCTATGCTAAAAAAGTACTCCAAACACTCTAGATGATCTCCCAATAAAGTAACATTAGCTACCCGAAAACCTAACCTTTAAAATCTTCACTTGATAGGTATCTCACCTCTCGGAGCGGAGGGAATACAATAGTTCTGAAAGAGCTAAAAGCTTTCGCAGAAAGCTACTTCGAAAGCATAAACCGCGCTCGCCTTTGAAGCCATATCCCTACCGCAAAGCGGAAATCAAAGGGATATGACTTCAACAGCGACGACAAGAACAATTGTATTCCCATAGCGGTCCCCCCCCCCACCATAGATACCTACCCATAAAATTGCCAAAGGAGCACAAATGATGAATGCCTACACCTTATTTGAAGCACAGCAACAGTCCCGCGGAATCGACCTGACCACTGTCCGTTCAAGATTGAAAGCGCTACAAATCGAAACCCCTTCATGGGGATATGGAGATTCAGGAACTCGTTTCAAAGTATTTCAAAAAGTCGGTGTGCCTCGGACGCCGTTTGAAAAATTAGAAGATGCGGCTCAAGTGCACAAAGTAACAGGTGCTTGTTCATCCGTTGCCATTCATATTCCATGGGATAAGGTAGATGATTACAGCAAGTTACGAAGTCATGCAGAAAGTCTGGGAATTACGATCGGAGCAATCAATCCGAATCTGTTTCAAGATGAAGATTATATGCTAGGTAGCGTGACTCATGCAGATCCTGCTGTCCGTAACAAAGCTATTGCTCATCTAAAAGAGTGTGTCGATATCGCCAAAGAAACCAAATCGAGAGATTTCAGCCTTTGGTTCGCAGATGGAACGAATTATCCCGGTCAGGGCAGTATTCGTCAACGGAAACACTGGATGCTAGAAGGATTACAAGAAATGTACAAAGTGCTAGATCCTCATATGCGGATGCTGATTGAATACAAATGTTTTGAACCGGCTTTTTATCATACGGATATAGCCGATTGGGGCATGGCGTACAATTTATCGCTCAAATTAGGAGAGCAAGCACAAGTATTAGTGGATACCGGTCATCATTTACCCGGAGCCAATGTCGAACATATTGTATCGTATCTGATTGATGAAGGTCGCTTGGGAGGATTTCATTTTAACAGTTATAAATATGCAGATGATGATCTGGTTGTCGGTACCATGAATCCGTATGAGCTGTTTTTAATCTTTTATCAGATTCTGGATGCACTGGATAGTCAGGAACAGAAATTAGTCGATACCGTTAATAACATGCTCTATATGATTGACCAATCGCATAATATTGAATCCAAAATTCCTGCCATGATTCGCTCGGTGATGAATGTACAGACTCAATATGCCAAAGCGCTGTTGATCGATCATCAAGAAGTTGCCGAAGCACAACGTAAAGGCGATGTGCTTGGAGCAGAAGATGCGGTACGTAAAGCATTTGAATTTGACGTCACTCCATTGTTACATTCGATTCGCGAAGAGATAGGTGTTCCTGTTGATCCGATGAAAGCATATATGGCTGATCATTACGGTCAATCGATTCTAGCGAGAGGCAAAGGTGGTGCAAGCTGGTGAGTATCCTTGCTTATGATCTAGGAGCAGGCAGTGGACGAGCGATTATTGGCAGACTGACCGATAACCGGATCGTGACACAAGAAATTCATCGTTTTGCTAATGAACCGGTCAAAGTAGGCGATCGTCTACACTGGGATATTTTGCGTCTATATCATGAAATTCAGCAAGGATTGATGATTGCCAAGCAAGAGCATATGTTGCCAGATAGTATTGGCATCGATTCATGGGCTGTCGATTATGGATTGATCGGGCGACATGGAGAATTATTAGGCAATCCCTATCATTACCGAGATTGGCATACGCATGGAGTGATGGAGAAAGTACAGGAACATCTATCTCAGAGTGCTATTTTCCAGACGACAGGGATTCAATTTCTTTCTTTTAATACGATCTATCAGTTAGCATCATTACGTCAGAGTGATTCACCTTTACTGAGTGAAGCCGAGCGCTTTTTGATGATTCCTGATTTATTACGTTATTTTCTAACTGGTGAAATGATCAATGAATTTACGAATGCGACAACAACCCAACTTTTTAATGCTAGACAGGGGGATTGGGATCGCAAATTGTTATCCAGTATCGGTATTCCAGCTTCATGGTTCAGCACACCAGTTCAACCTGGAGCATCGGCAGGACGCTTACGCTCATCATTGATGGTTGATCTAGGCATCCCGTCGATCCCTGTGACGGCTGTAGCCGAGCATGATACCGCTTCTGCTGTAGTAGCTGTACCTGCTGTATCGAAAGATTTTGCTTACTTGAGTTGTGGCACATGGTCGCTGATGGGTACAGAAGTCAGTGAACCTGTGATTACAGAACAAGCGATGCAATGGAATTTTACTAATGAAGGCGGCGCTTACGGCACCTATCGTTTGCTCAAAAATATTATGGGATTATGGATTTTCCAAGAAGTGAAGCGAGAAGCCGAGCGAGAAGGACATCACTATTCATTTGAACAATGGATTCATGATGCAGAGCAAGCTCCAGCTTTTGCCGCTCTTATCGATCCAGATGATGTATTGTTTCTTCATGCAGGTGATATGCGTTCACGGATTCGGCAGTATTGTCGCCAGACGGGTCAGCAACCACCAGATACGTATGGAGCGATTACACGCTGTATTTTTGAAAGTCTAGCTTTGAAATATCGCTATGTGCTGGAACTTACCGAGCAATTATCAGGTAACACTTTTGAAGGATTGCATATGGTAGGTGGCGGTATCCAAAATAAACTGTTATGCCAGTGGTCAGCGAATGCAATCGGTCGTCCGGTATGGGCGGGGCCTGCGGAGGGAAGCGCAATTGGCAATTTAGCGGTACAATGGATAGCACAGGGGACATTCAAAAACATGCAGGAAGCAAGAACAGTGATCCGTCATTCTTTTCCTATCGAAATCTATGAACCGGAGCAGGTACAAGCTTGGGAAGAAGCGTACGGGCAATTTCTGCGATTGATTACAGTGTCTACCCAATAACGATACGGAGTGTGGCTGATATGTTGGTGGCAGAACGATACGATATGATTGTAAGACTGGTCAATGAAAAAGGAAGTATGCGTGTAACAGAACTCAGTGAGCAGTGTCAGGTGACCGAAGAAACGATTCGGCGTGATCTGGATCGACTGGAACGTCAAGGATTACTACGTCGCTCCCATGGTGGCGCAGTCAGTGTCAAAGATGAACAACCGGAGACCCCATTTTCAGAACGTGAGATCACATATGCAGAAGAAAAGCGGCGTATCGCTAGAGAAGCGATTAAGCTTATTCAACCGCAAGATCGCATTATACTGGATGCCAGTACAACAGCATGGTATATGGCAGAAAGCCTACCAGATATTCCATTAACGGTACTGACCAATTCGATTCGTGTGGCGACTCAACTTAGCAATAAAGAAAAGATAGATGTCATTTCGACAGGTGGATTGTTATTGTCACGTTCATTGTCTTTTGTCGGGCCGTTAGCTGAGCGTTCACTGGATACGTATTATGTAGATAAAGTATTTCTGTCCTGCAAAGGGATTCATGTTGAACGTGGCATTAGCGAGTCTAATGAAATGCAAGGACGAGTGAAGCAGAAAATGGTTGGTATGGCGGATAAAGTGATTTTGCTTGCGGATGCAAGTAAATTCGGTGTACAAGCATTCACCCATGTGATGGATCTTAGTGAAGTGCACGAATTGATCACAGACCGTCGTCTATCTACTGCTGTCATCGACCAATTCAAAGAACAATCGATCAATGTTACGGTAGTTTGATACAGCTAATATTATACAAACGGAATTAGCCTGGGATGAGGCAGTAAAAATACACGATTGTCTGTTGTCTAATAAAATGACGTTATTGATATCGAAAATATAGCATGGATACAAACAAAGATATGAATAACAACAAGATACAAGTATAGGTAGCAATAGCGCATAGATATGTAAATAACAGATGGCAGTCGTAGACGATATGGCTGTCATCTTATTTATAAATGAAAGAGGTGTGCAGATTGAAAGTATCGTTATTTATTACTTGTCTGAGTGATGCAATCTATCCCAAAGTCGGTGAAGCGATGGTACGTCTATTGGCTGCACATGGTATCCAGCTTGATTTCCCTCCAGTGCAGACTTGTTGCGGTCAGCCTTCTTACAATAGTGGATATTGGGATGAGACGAGAACAGCAGCACGCACGATTTTGAAAGCGTTTGAATCTAGCGACTTTGTCGTATCTCCATCCGGTTCTTGTACGTATATGATCCATCATTATCCTGAATTATTCAAAGACGAACCTGAATATCTAGCATTAGCCCATGAGCTAGAAAGCAAAACATATGAATTTACACAATTTCTAGTCAAAGTATTAGGAATTACCGATATCGGAGCAGCTTTTCCTCACAAAGTTACGTATCATCCGTCCTGTCATGGTAGCCGCCTACTCGGGATCAAAGACGAACCGATTGCATTGTTACATCAGGTACAAGGATTAGAGTTAGTGCCGTTACCTTTTGCGGAAGATTGCTGTGGATTTGGAGGGACATTTGCTGTGAAGATGGCAGATATCTCAGGTGCTATGGTGACAGAGAAAGTCGATCATATCAAAGAAACAGAAGCTGAAGTATTGGTCGGTCTTGATATGGCATGTCTGATGAATATAGCAGGCAATCTTAGGCATCGTGGTGAACATGTGCGAGTGATGCACCTCGCAGAACTTCTATATGAAGGAGTGAATATACGATGAATCCAGCATCTTCGACACGTGGAACAGTGAAAGAACGGGCAGATATCGCGCTGAATGATGATTTTCTACGCAATGCCGTTCGTTTTACAACCGATCGTCTACGTAGTGGTAAAAAAGTAGCATCTACCGAACATGGTAACTGGGAAGAGTGGCGTGAGCGAGGTAGACAGATTCGTCTGCATACGATTGCTCATCTGGATTATTATCTGAATCTATTTGTAGAAAATGCTCGTAGTCATGGAGTCCATGTCCATTTCGCAGATAATGCAGTAGAAGCTACCGACATTGTTATGACCATTGCCAAGCATAAAGAAGCGCAGTCTGTGATCAAATCCAAATCGATGGTATCCGAAGAAGTGCATATTAACCGCGCGCTTGAATTGTCCGGGATCGAAGCGATTGAAAGTGATCTAGGAGAGTACATTATTCAATTAGCCGGTGAAGGGCCTTCGCATATCGTTATTCCAGCTATTCACAAAAATCGTTATCAGATTGCAGAATTATTATCTGAAGATGCCGGGGAAACATTAGAACCGGATACTACGATTCTAGCAGGGTATGTACGGCGCAAACTACGGCAGAAATTTTTAGAAGCCGATATTGGAATGACCGGATGTAACTTTGCGATTGCAGAGACCGGTTCTATGGTGTTATTTGAAAATGAAGGCAATGCTCGGATGGTGACGACGGTTCCCAAGACACAAATTACTTTGATGGGTATGGAGCGGATCGTACCTTCATGGGCGGATCTTGAAGTGATGGCTACACTTCTGCCCCGTTCAGCTACAGGACAGCGCTTAACGATGTATATGTCTGGAATCAGTGGCCCGAAGCGGACAGCAGATGCCGATGGACCGGAAGAAATGCATATTATTATTGTAGATAATGGTCGCTCTCAGCAATTGGGTGATCCTGAATTTCAAGAATTGCTAAATTGCATTCGCTGTGGGGCTTGTCTGAATGTTTGTCCTGTATATCGTCAGATCGGTGGTCACTCTTATGGTGGAACATATAGTGGGCCGATCGGAGCAGTCTTAACACCTGCACTTAACAAAAATGTTGCAGAGTGGGACGATATCGCCAGTGCATCCAGTCTATGTGGTGCTTGTTATGAAGCTTGCCCTGTCAAAATTCCGCTCCATGATATGCTTGTCTCATTACGACGACGCAAAGTGGAACGGGGTCATGGCGATAAGCTTGAAGCACTTGGCATGAAAGGGTTCGCAACTCTTATGGCGAATTCCAAACGGTTCGCTATGGCAATGAGACTCGGTAAAATCGCTCAAAAACCGTTAGTGCATAACAAAGGCATTACACTCAAATTAGGCCCTTTAAAAGGATGGAATACGTACAGAGTAGCACCCACATTAGCCGATCATTCTTTCCGCGATCAATGGAAAGAACTATCGACAGACACTGCACGTCAACCGAAAATAATAGAACCTGCTGTACAGAAGCGGATGGAACAGGTACTTGCAGATCGTCAAAATGGCAAGCATACAAGTCGAACAGGAGGGGTATCGCATGACCAATAAAGATACATCACATACTCCTTCTTCTAGTAAGCCACCAGTAGTTATACCCAATCCTGTGAGTTCTCATCTTACATCTGATCCTGCACAACCTATATCACCACAAGCAGATTGGCTTAACGAATTAGAACAAAAGTCCAAATCCAAACAGCAGACGTTTATGAATCATATTGCTGATCGTTTACAGCGTCCACGCATTCAAGAAGCACCCTCACATCCTTTTCGCGGTGCACCGGATTTCTGGCATGATTTCAACTGGGATGAAGCTGAAAAGATCGAAAAATTCACCAAGCATTTTACCGAAGTAGGTGGCAATGTCTTACAGATGAAGTCGTTGGAAGAAGCAGGCACTTTTATTGCAGACCAGAGTCATCTGCTCAAAGCCCGTTATATTGTTCGCCAGCAATTACCGGAAATGCAAGCATTAACACTGGAACAACGCTTACCGAATGTGCAGATTTCAGCATGGAATAGCCATCCAGAAGAAGCATGGAAAGCACGAGCCGCCGAAGCTGATATTGGGGTTGTATTCGCAGATGGAGCCGCCGCTTATACAGGCACAGTTATGGTCACATCTTCTGAATTACAAGGTCGATCAGTGAGTTTATTACCGACAGTCTGTATAATCCTACTCCCTATAGATCGACTGCATACACGGTTAGGTGAACTATTACTACCATGGGATACGAAAGGCAGAGAACATCTACCCGCGGGTATTCATTTTATCTCAGGCCCAAGCCGTTCTTCGGATATTGAAAATGAACTAACGATCGGTGTACATGGCCCGGGTATTGTGTATACGTTGTTGATTGAATCTATCGACTAACGAATCGCTGATAACTAGATATGTATATAAAAAGTACTGATTACAGTTATTTGTAGTCAGTATTTTTTATATAGCAAAGATAAACTGATAAACTCCCATCAGTACAAATAACACCAAAATACATAATAGAACTATCCAAAACATCTTCCATTTTTGACGGTGAGATCGATTGTGCTGTTTCATTATTGGCATCTCCTTTAGTCATTTTAAATAGATCATTTGGCGTAAAATGCGAAGATATTAAATCACTAAGTATAAGGGCTTGACGGTATCACTCCATCCCAATAATAGCTTATTTTTGAACGGTTTTATCCTATTTAAGCTATCGTTTGTGTAAAAATGGGTATATGAATAGAAGTCCTATTTTTATAAATAGATGGAGGGGTATACGATGAAAATGTCAGGAAATACAATATTAATTACAGGTGGAGCTTCAGGAATTGGCTTGGCTTTTGCCAAACGATTTATGGCACTGGGCAATACTGTTATTATTTGCGGAAGACGTAAAGAGTGGTTGGAAGATGTGCAAAAACAATACCCGGCATTACATACGATCGTAACCGATATCGCTGAAGAAGCTCATCGTGTTGGACTGGCAGATCGTGTGCTAACCGAGTTCCCAAAATTAAATATGATTATGAACAATGCAGGCATACAGCGTAATTTTTCAATGCAAGATACGCAAATTAGTTGGTCAGCTCATCGTCAAGAATTAGCGATCAATTTGGATGCACCGATTCATTTGACGACATTATTTTTACCTCATCTTCGCCAGCAGACAAATGCGGCTATTATCAATGTCACTTCAGGGCTTTCATTCTCGCCTAAGGCGTCTGCACCAATCTACTGCGCAACCAAAGCAGCGCTACATTCGTTTACCTTATCGTTGCGTCAACAATTATTAGGTTCACCGATCGATGTAGTCGAGATTATACCACCTGGCGTAAATACCGATCTCGGTGGAGTAGGATTACATGATTGGGGTGTGCCTGTAGACGAATTTGCAGATAGTATTATGGAGCGAATTGAAGCAGGTGAAGTGGAAGTAGGTTACGGTAGCTCAGAGAAATCCCGTCTGGCTTCACGAGCTGAATTGGATGAAATATTTCAAAATATGAATGGTCAAAAAGCTTCTCCGCAGATATTATAAGTAATACTTTATTGCCTATTGTATATCTAAATATAGTCTATCCATAGATACATCCCCAATAGAATGCCGGTTAATCACAGGTTACGTAAAAGACTTGTGGTTAGCCGGGTTTTTTAGCGTTACCAACCAGAATAGTAGAGCGATAATACTTACTCCAGCCCCAAGATAACATACTCCGCTCCAACCTGCATAACTATACATCATCGTCGAAGCCATCGAACCGATTGCACTACCGATAGAGTAAAAAATCATATAACTGGCGGTTAAGCGACCACGTGCTTCTGGCATAATAGTGAAAAGCATACTCTGATTGGTCACATGAACAGCTTGTACCGCTAGATCCAATAATACAATCCCTAAAATCAACCAATACAACGAGTGCCCTATCCAAGACAAAGGAATCCATGACAGCAGTAACAATACAAGCGCTATACCTGTTGTCCATTGTGCTTTTCCCTGATCTGCTAATTTGCCCGCTCGTACTGCTCCGAGTGTGCCAGCAATCCCTGCTAATCCAAATGCTCCAATCGCTGTATGTGTAAGTGAAAATGAAGGCTCACTTAACGGCAATACTATCGAAGTCCATAACATACTAAACGCAATAAAGATCAACATCGCGAGTACACCCCGTATTTGTAAAAGGCGCTGTTGTTTATACAATTTCAGCACAGAAAAAAGTAACTGAGGATAAGATAACGAGGATTTCACTTGACGGTCGGTCGGCAATATGTTGAATAAGATGATAGTCATACCACTCATAAGAAAAGCAGATACCAGATAGACAGACCTCCAACCTGCTAGATCAGTCAACCATCCTGCCAGCGAACGGGCAAATAAAATTCCGATCACAATTCCACTGGTGACGATACCTACGATCTGTCCACGTTCTATAGGCTTAGCAAGAGAAGAAGCATAAGCAACGAGTGTCTGAGTGACTACTGCCAACAATCCTACCATAGCTAATCCTCCGAACAAGATGTATACCGTTGGAGACAAGCCTACAACGACAAGGGCAATCACAGACAATGCCATATGTCCAATAATTAACGGTCTTCGTGGTATCAGATCTCCTAGAGGCACAAGTAGAAATAGACCTACTGCATAACAGAGTTGAGTGACTGTGATCACGATACCGATCAATGAATGAGTAATACCAAATGCTACAGCTAACGAGTCCAATAAAGGTTGCGCATAATAAATATTGGCAACAGCTAACCCACAAGTAATAGCAAATAAAAAAGCGATAGAGCGAGTAAATGGTCTATGTACAGTCTGTTGCTTCATGGATCAATCATTCCTTTGTAGTCATTATTTCATTAAATACCGATTGGTACAAAATGATTCGCAAGAAATATACCTTTAGTACAAAGAGTTTGTCAATAGAAAATCATTGTCTTTGACATTAAGAATAATAATCTGTAAAATTATATTGTACTGATGAGTACAGAAAGGTGTGTAAAATTCTAATGGTACGTAAGCGCGAATTTAACGAAGAACAAGCGTTGGATGCGGCAATGCAATTATTTTGGGCAAATGGATTTGAAGCGACCTCTCTGACAGATCTAACAACAGGAATGGGCATACAGCGTCCTAGTCTATATGCTACTTTTGGCGATAAGCGAGAACTATTTGAATCTTCTTTGCGCAAATACAATCAATGGCATGCGGTATCTGTTCGTCAGCAGTTGCAGGGTCATGTATCGGTACAAGAGGCATTTCGTGCTTTTTTTGAGCAGATTGCTGAGGAAGCTTATGGAGAGAATCCAAGTAGAGGATGTTTTTGTATTAATACAATGGTAGAGCTAGCCACCCATGATGAGAAGATCGAAATTTTAACGCGCGAACATCAGATGTATTTGACGGTTATTTTTCAGGAACGCTTAGAAGAGGGAGTACAAGCAGGACAACTACCAAAAAGCATCCATACCAAGTCACTGGCACAGACGCTAATCGTATCGTTAATAGGGCTTACGGTAATGTTAAAATCACGACCAGAACGTTCTTTTATCCAACATTCGATCACAGGCATTTTGTCTTTATTAAATGATTAATTTCTATACACATGAGATATATGAACTACAAATATTATGACTTATGCGTATATAAGCAGAACAACTATCCAAAGTGTCCATATTGATTCACTGGCATAGATGTTAATTGTATCTGTTGTATCTGAACTTCAATTATCGTTGCTCTCAGATAATTGTTCCTGCACATATTCGTGCAACTTGCGATTATCTACGCCGATTACTGAAGCACCTTTAACTTTGATTTCTTGCAGTAAATGATTCGGAGGAATCTGCAATTTTTCGGTTTTATCGAGATTGATATCTAAGCCGAGTGAAGATAGTTTAATCATATCAGTCAGCGAAAGATTAGTATGCAGATAAGGTGCAATCGAACTCAAAATACTAGGTAATTTGACAATCGAAGTCGAGCTTTGCAATTCTGCTGCTAGAGCAGTTAAAAACTTACGTTGACGCTCTGTACGGGTAAAGTCTGATGTAGCATCATGACGAAAGCGTACATATTGAAGCGCATGCGTTCCATCCAAATGCTGTAATCCTTTGGTCAAATGAATATCATATCGGTGCTGATCACCGCCATCGGTATAATTCATATCTTTCTCTACATCGATCTCAACACCACCAATTTTATCGACCAACGTTTTAAATCCTTCAAAGTCGATCGTTACATAATAATCGATCGGAATCCCCAGTAGATTACTTACCGTTTCTTTGGCAAGTTCTACACCACCATACGAATATGCCGCATTCAATCGACTGCTTCCATGACCCGGAATATCTACATACGTATCTCGTAAAATAGACATGATATAAGCTTTTTTGGTCACAGGATCAATCGTGGCAACCATCATCGAATCCGAGCGTCCATTACTATCTGCATCCCGGGTATCTGTACCCATCAATAAAATATATACAGGTTCTTTACCATCCCATTTGGGAATGGATACAGGAGTAGCTTGCTCTTGATCAGTAGCAGGCGAATGATAAGTATCATCTGCAATCGAAATCGTATGAGCAAACTGGTAAATCGAATATGTATAATATCCAACTGTACTTACACCTACAATAAGACAAATGCTTACAATCCATTTCCATTTCTGTAGTATCTTTTTTAGCAAATGACCAACCTCACTTATTGTTATAGTTCTAATATCTTTATAAATCATATGGATGTATGAACAATTTGTCAACTTTTGAGAGTTTTAACCGTATAAATAGATAACATATAACTAAAAAACTATCGAAAAGATAACTTTATATACATAATGATTACGATATGAAAAATAAAGAACCTTTTCAAAAGTAGAGAAAGATATCTACTGTCAAAAAGGCTTTCATAAGATAGAGCTACAAAGTCACAAGAATAGTAAATTTCAAACTTGTAAAAAAGTATCTATTCAAAGTATATGTTCAACGTAATCTGCTCAAAAAATAGTAAAAAGTACTTGCTAAACCTAAGCACAGCAATAGGTAATTTTACGCTAAAAATACATCCAGTAAAGAAGCTGTATATTCATGTCGCTCGTCATGGTACAGATCATTTGCAGCAAATTGATCGACAATCTGTCCATGACGCATGACCACAATACGGTCGCTCATCTGGTATACTGCCGCTAGATCATGCGAAATAAATAAGTAGGATAGATGTAGAGATTGTTGCAGTTCTTGTAGCAACTTCAATACAGCCGCCTGGCTAGTAACATCCAGACTTGCTGTAGGCTCATCCAATAAAATCAGATCAGGTTCAGTACTGATCGCTCGTGCTATCGTTACACGCTGTTTTTGTCCACCGCTTAATTCATGTGGATAAGCAGATAACAATGTTGCCGGCAAATGAACCTGTTCTAACAATTGAGTCGCGATCTGTTGTCGATTGTAGTGATCAGACGAGATAAACGAAGGACGTAATGCTGGCTGTAGATCAAGCGGCTCCATTAAGGAGTCGATAATAGCAAGCTTCGGATTGAGTGCGGCTGTCGGATGTTGAAATACAGCTCCAATACGTTGACGGGCTTGACGCAAAGCAGATCCTTTTAGCGAATGATACGGTTGTTCTCGAAATGCAATCGTCCCTTGATCTAGCGATTCCAAGCGCAATAGACAGCGGGCCAGTGTACTTTTACCACTGCCGCTTTCACCAACAATCCCTACACATTCTCCTTTACGGATCGTCAATGATACATCAGACAGTGCAGGATGATTGTGATCGTTGTACGTTTTGGTTAGATGCTCTGCTGTTAAAATAGTGGGCAATAGAGTAGTCATTATATGTTCACCTGCTTATTTTGTAACTCTAGACGATAGCGAGAAGGTAACTTGGGAATCGACGATAACAGTTGAATCGTATACGGATGTGTAGGATGGAAAAAGATACTATGACTTTTCCCAGATTCTACAACTCGACCTGACTTCATAATCAGCAATGTATCTGCTGTACGCTGTACTTGACGTAGATCATGCGTAATCCACAAAATAGCAATACCTGTTTCTTGCTGTATACGCTGAATCAACGTAATGATAGAGCGAGAAGTTAAACTATCTAGCGCTGTAGTGGGTTCATCAGCAATCAATACTTTAGGTGATAAAAGTAATGCTGTAGCAATCGCAGCACGTTGTAACTGTCCGCCACTTAATTCAAACGGGTAGCTATGATAGACTTGCTTGGCAGGTAATTCTACTTGTTCTAATCGTTCTATACAAATAGAGTGACGCTGTTGACGGGACAAGGAAGTATGAGCACGTATCATTTCATCCATTTGCTTGCCAACTGTAATAAATGGAGTGAATGCCCCCTGATAATCTTGAAATACATAAGCAATATCACGTCCTCGAATCAACCGAAGTTCAGATTCTGGCAAATGCAATAATTGCTTACCTGCTAACTCAATACTGCCATGAGCATGAAGATCCGCTGATAGCAATCCGCCTATCGCTAGACTGGTTAATGTTTTTCCGCTTCCACTTTCACCGGCAAGAGCTAACCATTCTCCACGTTCTAGCTGAAGATCAAGCGGATGGACAAGGGTATGTGATTGATGATGAACAGTCAATCCTTGTATAGCTAACATAGGTTACACTCCTTTGCGCGATAGAATCGAAGAAACAGAACGTTTGGATAATACGGGTTGAACATGAACATCATACCGATCACGTAAAATATCACCCCAGCTATTAGTCAGTAGAACAGTGATCACAATACATAATCCCGGGAAAATCATAAGATGCGGAGCAGTCTGAAAATACGTTCTTCCTTCGCTTAACATCGCTCCCCATTCAGGGCTAGGTGGCTGTGGCCCAAGACCGATATACGATAGCGAAGCGATCATCAAAATAATTTTACCGATATCAAGCGTAGCCAATACGAGAAGATTACCAATCGTATGAGGCAAAATATGCTTTATGACTAATGTCCACGGCTTCATCCCGCTGATTTCCGCAAGATGGACATAATCTTTTTGTCGTTGTTCCAGTACAATACTTCGTACTAACCTTGCATAACTGACCCATTTGACTGCTGTAATCGCAAAGATCAAGTTCACTAATCCAGGCCCGAGTAATCCACTTAAAATCAGAGCAAAAATATAATCAGGTAATGTCATAAATGCATCTATTATTTTTTTGAATCCTTTATCGAACCAGCCGCCGATATAACCGGATAACAATCCAAACGGAACACCGATAAGAAGCGATACGAACATAATCGTTAGACTGATCCCTACCGTTGTCCGAGCACCTTCCATAATACGAGATAACAGATCTCTTCCAAGATGATCGGTTCCTAACCAGTGCAGTGCACTAGGAGTCTGAAGCCGATCACTCATTTGAATATGATAGGGGTTATAAGGTGTCCAGACTAGAGCAAGAATCAGGAATAAAAGGAATAGACTCAAGAAGAGATAACGTAGTCCTATTCTTAAATTCATCATGAAGTCGCTCCTTTTTTCCGCTGACCGATAGCAATCGCTGGATTGATATAACGATACGACCATTCGACAGCCATATTCAGTAATACGATAAAAATACTCATAAATAGCATATAGCCTTGAATAATCGGATAATCCCGCGCTGTAATCGCATCGACAATCCATTTACCCAGACCAGGATAAGCAAACAGAACTTCGATCATGACTGTTCCTCCAAGTAGACTACCGATACTTTCACTAAAAACAGTTAATAGCGGTATTAGACTATGACGCATGAGATGAAAAGTGAAAATACGCTTTTTGCCAATTCCTCTAGCCCGAGCAGAACGAATAAATTCTTGATGACTACTTTCCAAAATGCTAGCTCGCACCAATCGTACATATACCGCAGACATAGCGATACCAAGTGTAATAGATGGCAGAATAAGATGTTGCCATGAACCTTCTCCCATAGAAGGCAGTATTCTAAGCTTTACTGCAAATAGATCGATTAATAATAGACCTAACCAAAAGCTTGGAATCGAAGAACCGATTAGAGCAAAAATGCGACTAATATGATCAGTCCATCGACCCCGGTATAAAGCAGATAGAATCCCGAGTGGTAGCGAAATGATCATCATAACTAATAGCGAAGTACCTGTCAGCATAAGTGTATACGGAATTTTTTCGATAAATTCACTAAATACAGGTCGTGCAGTCATATACGAATGACCTAGATCTAATGAAAATAGATTTTGAAGCCAGTACCCATATTGAACAAACACAGACTGATCTAATCCCAATTGTGCTCGCATCTGCTGAATCTGCTCATTGGTTACAGCTACATCATCTACCCGCAACATACTACGTACCGGATCGCCGGGTACAAGCTTGAGCAGGCAAAAGCTGATAAACGATAAAATGAACAGAAACAGCAATAATCCTGTTATTTTTTGTATCAACATACGCATAATTAATTCACATCCAGATCTTTCGTTAACATGTAATATTCGCTTTTGCTTGTAACCCAGCCACTCACATTTTTTTGATGAGCAACAAAATTATTCGGATGAATAATGTACGAATTTAGCAAGTTGCGGTCAATCATTTCGACAGCTTGTTGAGCAATATGGTTACGTTGATCACTATCTACCGTTTGATTCAATTGTTGGATTAATGTATTTAATTGAGCATCTTTCACTTGTCCGTAATTTAGTCCGCCTGTTGGGGTATAGACCGAATTGAGCAGGTAACTTGCATCACCGCGTGGTGCTGTAATAAAGCTATAGATCGCCATATCCCAATCTTTATTTTCTGCTAAATACTCATCCGCATTATCCACTTGTTGAATCTCTAGCTTAATTCCTAATTGAGCAGCATTAGCTTGCAATAACTGTGCAATCAAAGGCAACTCAGCACGTGATTGATAAGTGATCAGTTTGAACGTTAGCGGTGTTCCATTATCCGTCACTATACCATTGCTTACTGTATATCCAGCTTGAGCGAATAAGGTACGTGCACGCTGTATATCAAATGGCTTGTCTGTGTATGGGGGAGAGAATGGTGAATCTGTCAAAAAAGGCCCTTTGGCTACAGAAGCTTGACCTGACATGACAGCATCTACAATCTCTTGACGATTCAAAAGGGAATCGATGGCTTGACGTACAGGTAATTTTGCCAGATGTGTATGATTCATATTGTAAATTAATTGATGAGCACGTAAGCCGGGAACCGATTCGATCACTAGATTAGGATCGGTTTGTAATTGAGATAGACTTTCTACAGGAAAACGATAGACCACATCGGCGTTCCCTGATTGTAGAGCCAGCAGACGAGCATTAGCATCTTCATTAAATGAGAATGTTGCTTCATCTAACTTCACCTGTCCATCCCAGTAGGTAGGATTACGCTTCACATCGACTTCTATGCCCGGCTTAAATTGAGCCAGTACAAAAGGACCTGTACCACTGGGTGTACCTGCATCTACAGCCGTATCTATAATACCGGTATTCGGATGTACCAGTTCTGAAGGGAATTGAGGAAGAGGGGTATCCGTCACAATCTGTAACGTTTGCCCTTTAGCAGTTATCTTCTCGATATGTAGAGCATTACGAATCGCAGGATTGGTTTGAATCACACGTTCGAGAGAATCTTTAACTGCTTGTGCATCAACAGACGTACCACTATGGAAAGTGACATCAGGACGAATCTGGAATGTCCAGTGTTGTCCATCTTTACTTTCCCAAGAAGTGGCTAGCCATGGTTGTAATTGTTGCTGATCATCGACTTTAACCAGTGTTTCACTAATTCCTGCGCGCGAAGCGGTATAGTTCACATCAGTATGTGGATCAATCGTATTGCTTTGAACATTAAATAGAAGTGTTAGCCTTTTGGGAGTTGCTTCACTAGTTGTAGAAGATGACGATGGCGAAGTACAACCGCTTAATACTAGAACAATTATCAATAATGAGATCGGATAACGTAATGTGCGAGCAAAAGATAATAACAAGAAAAATCCCCCTTATATATAGTCAGTCTGTACATACTATGCTTACTCCTGTTGATTTCTTACAACGTAAATGAAATACATTATCAACAGGTCAACCTCTTAAATAATAATCGTTACGATTACGATTGTAAACTAAAAATTGATATACATCATCAACGTATGACCGTATTTTCATATCATTGATATTTTGAAAATCATTTGACAAATCAGAAATAAGAGGAGTACAGTGTATTCATAGAATTAATAGTAATAATTACGATTAAAGAAGTGGAGGAATCAATCATGACGATGATCGAACAATCTTCTAAGATTCCCGTAACCGTATTAAGTGGTTATCTAGGCGCAGGGAAAACGACATTGCTTAATCATGTGTTAAACAATCGCGAAGGCTTGAAAGTAGCGGTTATTGTAAACGACTTGAGTGATGTAAATATTGATGCAGACCTTATTCGTGATGGCGGAGGATTATCGCGAACTGATGAGAAATTAGTCGAAATGTCTAATGGTTGTATCTGTTGTACATTACGCGAAGACTTGCTGGTCGAAGTAGAACGGCTTGCTCGTGATGGACGTTATGATTATTTATTAATCGAATCGACAGGGATTGGCGAACCGGTTCCTGTCGCTCAGACATTTAGCTATATTGATGAAGAACAGGGAATCGATCTGACGCAGTTTACCCGTCTGGATACGATGGTCACTGTGGTGGATGCTCAAGGCTTCTGGCACGATTATTATTCGCGTGAATCTCTTGCAGATCGTGGACAAGCCGCAGGCGAAGACGATACACGCCGTATTGTGCATTTATTGATCGAACAAGTTGAATTTTGCGATGTATTGATTTTGAATAAATGCGATCTGATTGAACCTGATGAATTAGAACGATTAGAAACAGCACTACGAGGACTGCAACCGAATGCCAAAATCATCCGTTCCACTTATGGCAAAGTAGATCCACAGGAGATATTGAATACAGGGCGATTTGATTTCGAACAAGCGAGTCAATCGGCAGGCTGGATACAGGAAATGATGAAAGAAGAGCATACACCAGAGACAGAAGAGTATGGAATCAGTTCTTTTGTATATAAACGCAAAGTTCCTTTTCATCCAGAGCGCTTGTTGCAATGGATTACACAATGGCCACAAGAAGTAGTACGTGCGAAAGGGATTCTCTGGTTAGCTACACGTAATCGGACAGCGATCTCGTTCAGTCAAGCAGGCAGTTCCAAGCAATTATCGCCGGCTGGCTTATGGATGGCTGCTCTGACGGAGGAAGAACGACAATATCATCTGGGAGAAAATTATCCATTACCTACAGATTGGGATGAGGTGTGGGGCGATCGGGTAACCAAGCTTGTACTGATAGGAATACATCTGGATCGTGCGCAGATTGAACAGTCTTTGGATCAGACTTTACTGACTGAAGAAGAAATGAACTCCAATTGGAAAAAGTTCAAAGATCCTTTTCCACAATTAGGTCAATAAGCAGGTCGATAAGGTAGTAATATCGTTATTTTTTTAGTGTCATAGATTAATTTTAGAATCGACACTAAATATATAGCACCATATCAACAAGAGAATAATCATGTGCTACAAAATGAATAAATTGTTTTGTAAATAAACAATAAATATTACGAATAACAAAGGAGTTATTACACTATGGCTAAAAAATCAAAAGTCGTTCGTCAACAACAACGTGAACAAATGGTTGCTAAATATGCAGATTTGCGTCGTGAACTAAAAGCAAAAGGAGACTATGAAGCATTGCAAAAATTACCACGCAATTCTTCACCAACCCGACTCAAAAGTCGTTGCCAGATCACAGGAAGACCAAGAGGATATTTACAAAAGTACAAAGTATCCCGTATCGTATTTCGCGAGTTAGCACACAAAGGTCAGATTCCCGGGGTACAAAAAGCAAGCTGGTAAAAGTAGAATAGAATTTTATTTAGTAGATTGAATGAAACTGAATATGATTTTTTGATGATTAAAGAACGTTACTATTAACATTTATGTTTATAGAAATTAAAAGTAAAAAGGCATCATTTTCTACTAATAAAATGTAGAGGATGATGTTTTTTGTAGTAAGGATTTCTTTTATTGGTTTTGCTAAGGTATTAGGTGGAAGGAATTGAACCAGAGAGAGAAGTTACATGATAAAATTTATTGAAATAAATACATAAGTAAAAGAGAGAATAGTTGTACAGGTTTTATTATTTCGGCAATAGGCTCATCTGATCGCACAGTGAATACTGATTTTGAGTATATCATTTTACATATTAATATATTGTGAACATTAGTATCAATTGTAGTATTAGTTATAGCTTGCATTTTTACATATAGTGGGTACAAAGAATATTTGTATAATCAAGTAGAAAGGAGCATGAACTATGACTATCCAGTCGGCAATCAATGTGATCAAAAATTATGAGAAACGAATCATTAAATGTTTGCTATATGGATTTGTATTTGGGATATAGTATTCCGTATTTACCGATCAACGTATAGTCTCGGAATCAACAACTCAAGCCATGTATATAAACATAACTTTACCTTGGTCAGACTATTCCTATCTCTTATTATCTACCTGTTTAAAATGGAGTTTATTTTTTGCTGTGGTTTATATCGTGTGGTGCATTTTTAAATATAGAGTGTTGGATTCTAAGGTTTCTAATAAAGATTATTAAAAAAGTTACGTATATAGAAATTATTTTCAAAAGCATATTAGAACAGGATTTATTTTCTAGTACATTAAATGAGATTATGTTTAACATGTTGCTTGCATATATTTGAGATTTAATAAATTGTATATCTTTTAATCAATAACTCTAATTAAACTTATGAAATTATTTGCTTTAATTTTTTAAATCATTTATATAGACCGTAATCTCATTTTCGCTTTCTAAATTTAAAATTTCAGAATGTTTCTCCTTTATACAAACAAATAAACTTCGACAAATACAATCTATATCTGCTGAAAGTTGAATTATAAAATCAACTTGATTATCTCTAAAAGACATTTTTGAACCATGAACATACTTTGACCTAATTCCATAGGCACTTTTAACTCTTTCTATAACCCAAGAGTTTTCTCTTTGACTTTTACTTATTAATAAAGCTGTTCTAGTTCTTAGATTTTCAGAAATTTTACTATTACTTCTTGAGAGGAGTATTTCAAGAAATAAAATGTAAAATACGATTTTAAGAGTTGGTTCAGATTGTGATCGAACAAAGGCAATAAATTGAATACTTCTTGTGATTCGATCATAATTATTGTAAGGATCAAATGTATAGTAATGAAAGACTTTTGAGTTTTGTTCAGTATTAATAATTTGTCCAGCGATAGGAGGCGTAGTAGGGTTAGGTTGAAGAAGTTCTTTTAATATACCCAAAGGATCCATTCCATTTTCTATCTCACTTCTTAAACGCGCATTACGAGGCGATTCATTTAAAATATATTTATAAAAAAATTCAATAGCTTGTTTAAGTTCTATTTGAGAAAAATCAGTTGTATTACTTGAACTTCGAGAAGTTGTGAAATTAATTGCTTTAACATTTGGTAGTAGTAATTCTTTCTCATTGCTGTATAAATATGAATGGCTTAAATTAATAGCATTATCTTTTATTATCCAAGTACAAAAAAGAAATAGTTGAATTAAACGACAATCGTATTCTAACTCACTATCTAAATCATACGAATTTTCTGTCTCTAAATCTTTTATAAGACATACATTATTTATTAAGTTTTTAAAATTTATCTGACCAATCATAACAGAAAAAGTATAGTCAATAGAATCTTGAAGCTCGTTTTCTCCACTTAAAAGATATCCCATTTTATCTTCTGTTAATACTGAGCCAGCTTTAATAGTGTAATCATTCCAAAAATTAATATCTTGAACTTCTGGTATTATTTTCAATCCTTTAAATCCATGTATTACCTTATAGATCATATTAATCCTCCTAAATTAAAAAATATTATATAACTAATTTGAAATAGTTCGTTTACTCTATATAATAAATTAACTATGTGTGTTGTAAAACTTATAGTTTTAGTTTGCTAATTTAGCAATTTCTTTCTACATATTTACAACTGCTAAAACTTTACTTTGACGATTTAGCAAATCTATTTTTTTGATATGTAAAACATGTTAATGTTAATTTAAAGTGTAGCAAAGGTAACGATTTTCGTTGCCTTTTTATTTTATACGAATCTCTAATTATTTAGTAATGTTATGTGAAATAAATTTCTTTATACAACAAAACCACCAAAGGAGCACTCAAACATGTGGATCAGAAGCCAAGACCGTACAACATTTATTGATGCAACTGTCCTAACGTTAGAACTAGAAACTGCTGATCATAAATTTGTAATCTCTGCTTATGCTGGTAACGGGTCTGTTGAATCTGCGTTTACAGTGGGTGAATATGATCAAGAACATCAAGCACAGGATGTACTGCAACGTTTTGCAGTTCATTTACAGACAGGAATGACAGGTGCTTTTCAGGTATAATATAGATTGGCTGAGGTATTGTGATCAACCACTAGAAGGAGGATATGATGAAATTATTTGAGAAACTACAAAAGAAAGTAACTGTGAATGACTATACATTCCACTGCGTGATCGACCAGACACCTTCTATACCTATAGTTAGTGTCAAAATCTATTCTTCCAAAACGTCTCATGTTGAATTTCTTTTTAGTTGGAAAAGAATGTATGATGTTAATCCAAATCGTCCTGTGGTCTGTGCGCGTCTGATTCAGTATGCTATTGATCAGGGATGGGATTATCAAGAAGAGAAGCAAGTTAGAATCTTTGAGAAAAGTGATGATGTAAGTGATCTGTTACAGTTAGAGAAGCTGGATTATACATAACATATTAATCCGCAATAGAGTAAATTCTGTTTATCTTTTGTTACAGGAGGGCGTATGCATACTGAAGATCAGTTTATTAAAAAGTATCATTCTTTGAATGAACAAGAACAGCTCGATTTTTTAAAAGGTTTTGACCAGACATTAGATCAAGTATTAGCTCATTTCTTTCTTTTAATAGCGACAGATACCAATACTGATGATGATATCCGAATAGAAGCAGTTTCCATTTTAGGGTTGTACAAAGGCGATTACGATGATACAGATATCAAAGAAAAGCTTATGACTATTATAAATGCTGATGATACAGAAGATGATAGTCTAATCGTGAGTTGTATCAATACCTTGTCACTACTAACAGTAGATGCCCAAGAGATCGAGTGGGCTTTAACTATGATCCAAAGTGATAATTATAGTTTATTCCAAAGTGCAGCGTTTGCTTTATTAGCTCAACACAAAAATCATCCTAAAGTGATAGAAGCGCTCAAAAGTTTAGTGAATGATAAAAATTATGGAACATCTGCACAACGAGAATTGGCAGAAATAGAAACATAAAAATGATTTAATACTGCCAAAATGTAAAAGAAGTACAGACGTTGGAGGAATAGAATAATGGATGAGGCAAGAATAATTATTGAGCAAAATGTGAAAGGAAGCGAAGGAAGTTTTATTCATGATCTTCATGAACGGAATATTTTTAATATGTCTGCATTTAAAGCTTATGTTGATGCGATCACTCAATTGACTCAGCAGACGCAAGATGACCAAATGATCGAACGTGCTCTTATGGATCAGGTGTTTTTTACATACAGTTATATACTTAAAAGTGTGATCTGGCATCTGGATATGAACGATCATTCATCGATAGAGAATGTAAGCGATGAACAACTGACTGAAATGATCGAACGTTTGGAAACTGTAGTTAGAAAATTCATCCAAGGAAATGCAAAATAAGAGCCAATCATAGTTGGCTCTTATTTCTATGGTAGCATGTATTATTCAATTGCACGATGAAGCATAGGCAACTTTACCAAGACATACTGCTTTTCTAACATTTCAAACCCTTGTTGTGCCACATCATATGTATTTAAATCTATGATCCGATCCAACTTGATATTGCGTGGCTCGTCTTCTTCGCCTGACCAACATGTATACAGTTCAAAATCTTCTGCATCGCCTCGATATTCTTCCATTAGTTTAAATAATTCACGACAACATTTCAGCGAAGCACGATAAGCATCTAAATCCTCATACTGATCTGGATCAGCTTCAATATTAAAGTCGCCTGATTCGGGAGAGATCATGTATATACATGGATGGTGAAAATGTTTTTGCAGTACGCCAGCCCAGCGTGGAATTTCTTGAATGAAAATACCCGCGGCATCTTCTTGCGTCTTATAAATCATGACATCTCGATCAGCAAATGTAGAAAAGTCCACAATATCTGTTAGCGGAACCATACCATCCGCTCGTTGCTTTTCTTGATTGGCAAGATACTCTGGTGAAGTGATCCAATCGCTATACGGAAAGGTGTGAAATATACCTCCTCGCTCTCCTAAGGGAAGCTCATAACTTGATGCAATATAATAGAACCGACTCATTCAATCTTCCTTTCTATCATACGTTTCTTATTTTACTGTTGTAATGTCATTTCTTCTATTTGGTTATTCCATTCAATAGTTAGCTTTATAGGCTTGGAAAATGGATCAGAAGTTTTAGGATTAGTCGAAATAGTAGTATTAAAAGGCAAGGAAGGAGCCGAATCTGTCCCACTTACACTTATAGCATCACTGACCAATTTAAATTTGAAATCATTGATTGAATCTTCTTTACCTATGTATTGAATCGTAGTTTGAACCATTTCTGTATTTTCTTGAGGCGGTATTTCAGTAACTTTAACACTCCAGTTTTTCGTGTTTCCAGAGACCTCTTGGTAATTAGAGCAACCGCTTATTAATATAGCTATTACTAAAATGATCATACATAATTTCATATAAATCTCCTTAGTTTGAATTTGCTATGGTTGTATATTGTATTTTATTTCATGCATCCTAACATTAACCTCACAAATTAACATAGCATACATAGAATCGGCTCCTCCAATCTTCCTTTCTTAGCTATTTATCAACTATACTGTATATATTACCAATAAAAAGGAGTAATACAAAATGATACAAGATGCAATATTTTGGAACTATGTCAAAGATGCTGAGCAAGAATTCAGTGGATGGGATTTCTCATGGGTTACTGAAAATGGAAGAATGAAAGTACAGCCACTATCTTGGAATTTTGAACAGATGATCGTACCGCACATTAAGAAGTCTCAATCGATGTTAGATATGGGTACTGGTGGTGGAGAATTTTTATCAAGTTTGCAACCGTTTCCACCGTCAATCTATGCCACAGAAGCTTATGCTCCTAATGTGCCGATTGCTAGAAATCGCTTAGAACCGTTAGGTGTACAAGTTGTACAGATTGATAACGATAATGATCTACCATTTGCTGATCAACAGTTCGATCTTATTACGAATCAGCATGAAGCGTATAGTCCAAGTGAAGTAAGACGTTTGTTACAAAAAGATGGATGGTTGATGACTCAGCAAGTAGGTGGATTGAATGATCAGCAGATTAATCAACATTTACATAAGCCCTTGAATCAAGAATTTATAGATTGGAATCTAGCAACAGCAGTCTCACAACTCGAACAGAATCATTTTGAAATAGTCTATCAAAAAGAAGAGTTTCCAAGTGAACGATTTTACGATATTGGAGCATTGTTATACTATCTCAAAGCTATTCCATGGCAAATTCCAAACTTTCAACTCGAAGAACATATGGACGATCTATATGCTATTCATTTATTAATTCAAAAGCAAGGTTACTTTGAAGTGAAACAACATCGCTTTGTGATCCATGCACAGGCTAAATAGCTTAGTGAACTCCAATCCTCTATAATGAAAGAGTATCGTCTTTATATGACTCAGTACGGTTAGAATGTGTTAAATAGTATACAACCTGTAATTATAACGCTTCATCCCACTGGAGGAATATCAATGACCAATATTCAAACGATAGGCTTGGCGAAAAGCAAAACAACGCAGTGGCAGACTGTATTAGAAGATCATTATGATAAATTTTTGAGTTATGGTCAGAAAGCAGTTAAAGATTTTAATGATGAAGATGTGCATCAAGCCCGGGTCAATTGTCGTAAGCTGATGACCTTGTTGCGTATTTTGGATGCTTCGGATCAAGCAGGACTGATTCCGTTATTGAAAAAATCGCAAAAAGCACTTGGCAAAGTAAGAGACGCTGATGTGATGATTGATGCTTTTAAAGAAAGAAAAGAAGATGCCAAAGCAGATAATCATAAAGAAGAAGCTGATCTGCTCAAAGCTGTGATCAAAGCTCACAAACAAGAACGTAAAGCATATCGCACCAAGCTTGCCAAAAAGTTACCCAAACTACAAGGCAAAATACTTAAAAAGAAATGGAAAACACTTATAGAAGAACATCTGGAATCGCTGGCAGCTCAAGCTGATGTGAATCGCATTATGCGCGAACTTGAGATCGCTTATGAACAACAGAAGCGTACTTACCGCCAGACCGCCAAAACAGAAGGCATTGATTCAGTCGAAGCTTTACATGAATTGCACCAATTACGGATCGCTGCCAAAGAGATTCGGTATACCGCTTCGGCTGCTGAATTTGCGCTCAGTTCCAAGTTCCGTGATTCGGAAGAAGTATACAAAAATATTCAAACTCAATTAGGTCACATCAACGATAAGCGAGTATGGGTAGAGACATTAGAAGATTATAATCCCAAAAAGCTTAAAGTTAACGAAGAAGTCTGGAATGCATTTATAGAGCAATTACAGCAGGAACTGAATGAAGCTGTACATGAACAACAATCATCATAATAGATGTATTTGTATAAATGAGTGAAGATATACCTGTGTTGAATCTTTAAGATACCTGTACTTTGTATAATATTAGTTAAAACGTCATTTTGAATAGCATTGCTTTTGGCTGAATAGATTCGGGTATATATAGAAGAAACGTTTTTTTATTAAAGGAGCGATAGATATGTCCAAGCGATCATCGAACTGGGTACTTGCTACAGGAGATAAGATTGATCTGAAAAAGATTGATCCTAAAAACACAGGCGAGTACAAATCCAAAGAAGATACCGAAAAAGAAACCAAAGAACTGATGAAACGATTTGAGAAGCTACAAGACAAGCTATTCTCAAGTAAAAAGAAATCGCTTCTGTTTATTTTTCAAGGCATGGATTGCAGTGGGAAAGACGGCGTAATTAATAAAGTATTTTCTATTTCTCATCCACAAGGTGTGCAGACGCATAGCTTCAAAACACCGACTCGCGAAGAAATGGATCATGATTTCCTCTGGCGTGCTCACAAATTAGTATCAGGCGTTGGCTATATTACAGCGTTTAACCGTTCTTATTATGAAGATGTGTTGATTACGCGTGTGCATAAGATGATTTCAGATAAAAAAGCACAACAGCGCTTTAAACAAATACGACACTTTGAAGAAATGTTAGAAGATAATGGCGTTAAAGTGGTCAAAATCTTTTTGCATATTTCCAAAGAGTTTCAATTGGAAAAATTAATTGCACGTATCGAAAATCCGAAAAAGAACTGGAAATTCGATGAAAGTGATCTGTTAGAACGCAAGTCATGGGATACGTATCAAGCGTATTATGAAGACGTATTTGCACATGCAGCAACCAAAGATCATCCGTGGCATATCGTGTCTGCTGATAATCGCTGGTATCGTGATCTAGCAGTATTACAAATAGTAGTGCGTACATTGGAAGATTTGGATTTATCGTATCCTGATCCGAATCCGAAGTTACAAGATCACTTGCCGGACATGTATGCAGAGCGTGAAAAATTATTAAAAGATAAAAAGTAAGCCTATTTATAGTGGAATAAGCTATTTTTTAATACCATAACGAAATCGATAAGCTATGCAAATTCTATAGCATAAGAGAAAAAGCTCTGCCATTTCTACCATACCTATACCAACATAGGAATGAAGAAAGGGACAGAGCTTTTATTTTTTTATATTCTAGATATAGAGAGCATATTTATTACCATTTCAATGTAACAACCGATTTACCCGGAACAGTGTAGTTAGTAGATTGACCATTCCATTGAACTTTTACTGTTTTAGTAGCTGTTTGAGAATTATACAATACAACTACTTTAGTACCATCTGGATTTTTAAAAGCTACATTTTGAATATCATTGGATGAATTGGTATCAATACGTGTAGCACCGGTCACTACAAATTTACTGAAATGTCCTAACAGGTAATATTGTTTGTTATACGTCACTTTATCTTCTGGATTACTGTTGCTGTTATCCGAGTTCTGGATCGTAACCATACCTTTGTTGGTATTGTTATCTCCGATCACACTAGGACCATCTTTTTGATCTAGCGCAGCATTCCACAAAATAATCGATTTGGACCAATTACGAGTAATTCCGATAAATTCATTGATCATATTATCGAATCCTTGAGTTGTTCCATCGACTTTATCATTCCAATCGCCAAATCCACCTTCAGTGAACCAGATGTCTTTATCTGGATGTGCATTATGCATTGAAGTCATAGCCGTATAATCGCCACCATAATGATGGAAAGCACTACCGGCTACAGCGCTAGATTTGCCACTATTTTTAAGCCCTGTAATGACTGTATTCGGATAAGACCAGTTATCATAGTTGTGGTCATAAGTGATCACTTTTGTATTTAGACCCGCATTTTTAATTGCAGGGCTGAGGTAATCACCGATCATGCCAATCTGATCTTGCTCATTCATATTCATACCTGGATAACGTCCTGGCTCAAATAACGGTTCATTTTGCGGAGTTACCGCATAGATAGGAATACCTTGCGCCTGATAACTTTGAATAAATTTCACAAAATAATTAGCATAGGTTGGATAGTATTGCGCTTGTAATTTACCTGTACCGTTTTTATCATTGGTTGTATATTTCATCCATGCTGGAGCACTCCATGGAGAAGCGATGATTTTAAGATTAGGATTTTTGGCAAGTGCTTGTTTGGTCATAGGTATGATATAAGGAAGATCACGTGCAATCGAGAATTGGCTGAGCGAAGTATCTCCAGCCGTATCATCGTAAGTATACGTACTCCATGCAAAGTCGCTAGCACCCATCGTCTGACGTAACATGCTCATTCCTATACCTGTATTTCCAAACAGTCGTTCCATTACCTCAGCACGTTTGCCACTACTTAACTTATAATTCATTAACCATGTCGATGAATCTGTCAAAGAAACACCAAAGCCATCCATCTTCTGATACGTTTTGCCTTCATTTACATTGATCGTATAATCGGCATTTCCTGTAGTGCTACTGAAGTTGATATTAGCTTTTTTGGTAAGACGAGCGTTTGGACTGAGTCCTACAGCAGGTTCCGAATTAGGATCAGCAGTCGTTAACCAGACTTCTACCGATTCATTAGCTGCATACGTCTGCGCAGGTAACGAGATCAATGGTGTAATCATCAACGAGCTTAACAAAACAAGATTAAGGCTTTTTTTGAACATAGACATGAACATATACACCCTCTTCGTATTTTTTTGTAAGCGTTTACTAATATTCGGATTGATATTAGCAAAATAAACCTTTTTTTACAAATGTTTTAGGTCGGTTATATCACAAATCGTAGAAACGCACAGAGGATGAATAGAATTGCCTATACAATTGAAAATAAAAAAGACGACAAAAAACCTCTTCATGATCAAAAGAATAAGAAAGTTCTTATATCGATTGATACAAAAGAGGTTTTTTACTAAGCACATATATTGTAGTGATATTCTTCAAAATATCTTTATATATAGCATTCTATCTTAACGAAGATATAGACACTTATTTAGCAGTTAATGCATATTGTGCACGTTCTGTATTTAATTTAACATGAGTATCGTCTATATGATCGATTCGTAGATCGTGTAGTGCAATTTCATACGTATTTTGTGGCAAAGGCACATTGTCGCCATCTGCATTAGATGTAGAGCCTTCTCCATGTAAGATCAGAGAGCTTTCTACATAATCATCAATAGCATTGTCCTCGCTACGAATATCGACTTCAGTCACTGTGAAATGAACTTCATCTGTATCGTCAAGTTCATGCTTTTCAATAATGATAGTGCGTGTAAGATGATTGTTCAACCAATCAGATAGTGTTTGTACATCTTTTTCGTGTTCCATTATTCATCATCCTTTTGTATTAGAAATAGTATTATGAAGCAAATGAAGTGTTGTAATGCTTTACTTACCCTTTCTCAAGGGGATGGAATCTGGTGATATTTATTTCTGCAAATGCACGAATAGGCAATCAAGTGGGTCTTTTACCATATTTACACATGAAGCAGAATAAGAGATACTTTTTTTAGTCAGTCTTTTTGTAAAAGAATACATTAATGTACAACGTATAAATATAGTATTCACATTATGATTCAACAACCTGATAACAGAGTAAATTAGAGAAAGAGATTACGCTCTGGATAGATAGCTATCCGGGTAGGAGGTTAATCATGAACAATAAGTCTAATCAGGTATTTGATGAAGATATATACACAATGGTTGAGAAACATATCATGTATTGGAATCCTATGAATTTGATTGAATGGTGCTTACCCGATGAATACTCGATTGAAGTTGATCATATTGTCAAAATCCTTCCTTATATGAAGTCTGCCGATGAATTAGGGAATCAAGTGTATTGTATTATGCAAAAATATTTCGGAAGTTATTTCAAACGTTCTTCTGAAGAATGTTATCAAATCGCAGATCGAATCTACAAAAATTTAGAACATATAAACAGCTTAAACACGTCTTTTGTCTCTTTTAATTTATACTTTAACTCTTTTCGAGGGATGCGTAGAGATTGAATATAGATCGATGTAGAAAATAAGAGATCGGCAGAGAAGATAGACACGTATACTGTAGCTTGTTATGATAAACCCAACTGAGAAGTATAGGAGGGCGAATATGAAACAGACTACAGATACAACAGCAATGAACATAGAACAATCTGAACAATACATTACATCTATTGAAGAATTGAGAGCATTTACTGGTGTTCCTCATGAACATATTGTCAAAAAGACCGTTGCGTCTATTGATCCGCATATTGCATACTACTTATCATTATCTTCGTTATTTTTCTTATCTACTTCAGATCACCAGGGCAGATGTGATGTGTCTCCACGCGGGGATGAACAAGGATTTGTCAAAGTGTTAGACGATCAACGGCTTATTTTTCCAGAGCGTCATGGTAATCGACGTGCAGATTCATTGTTAAATATATTAGAGAATCCCAAAGTCGGTATGATCTTTCTAATTCCGGGTATGAATGAAGTATTACGGGTGAACGGTCATGCTCGTATTACCAAAGACAGTGGATTACTGGAACAGATGAATTGGACAGGCAAAACGATGGGACTTGGTATTATCGTAGAGGTAGAAGAGTGTTTTATCCATTGTCCGCGTGCACTCAAAACAGGTAATGCGTGGCAACCAGAAGCATGGGTCGATCAGGAACAACATCCTTCGACCAAAGATATGTTTATCGCTCATTTGAAAATGAATGGGATTGTGTTATAGAAAATATTGAGCAGACTATGCGAAATAGAAGAAGAAGAAAACGATCAGAGTTTACTCTTTTTTCGATCAGAAGAGGACAAATAGGTTTACAGCTTACTTATTCTATGGTATTCTTGCGGAAATGAAAACTATGTCTTAATACCTATATTCTCGCGAAGCACGCGGATTATTCCTTTTATCGGGAGTAGTCCGCTTTTTTTTGTATTCTTATCTTATTTTCAAAATAGATGCTAACTAAATAAGTACTTGGAAGAATCCTATTTATCCCATATAATGATGCAAGTGGTACATGAAGTAGGCGTAAATACCTAGATGTGTAATATTATGAAAAATCTTAGATGTGTAACTGCCTTTGAGTACGTATAAACCATTATCTTACATAATAGAGGAGTATTTTAAAATGAAAAAAATAATCAGTTCGTTATTTGCAGTAGCTACCCTTTCAGTCATGTTAAGCCCGTTGATGCAGACTACCAATGCTACTACATTCAAAGATGTATCATCATCTCACTGGGCAAAAGCAGCTATTGATGAAGCTGTATCAAAAGGATACTTTAAAGGATATGCAGATGGAACATTCAAGCCCGGTGCTCAAGTAACACGCGCTGAATTTGCTGTTTTGTTAGATCGTGTCTCTTCGAATGAGAAAGCTGAAGGCAAAGGTACTTTTACAGATCTTACAGGCAACTGGAGTGAGAAAGAAGTGAATGAAGCGATAGCGAAAGGATTTTTGACTCCTTCGGATTATCCAAACGGCTTCAAGCCAGCCACACCACTTACACGTAAAGAAATGGCAAAATGGATGTCATCTGGTCTCGCAACATCTAGCGCAGATTACAAGCAAGCCCTAAATGATACAGCAAATACTGTTGTACCTGTAGCAGAATATTTCAAAAAAACTATGAATCCAAGCGAATATCCGTATGTCTCCCTAATGATCGGCACAGGTCTAATGTCTGGATATGCAGATGGAACTTTCGGAGCTGGCAAAACCACCACACGTGCAGAAGCAGCAGTAATTTTAGTACGCTTAGCAAATGTACAAAAGCAATCGGCAGATTCATTTGTAGGCTTGAAAGAGTTAAGAGCGGTAGGGACGACAGGAACGAATATGGAAGTGATCACACCATTTAGTAGTGGAGTGACTTCTTTTAAAAATGTTCAAGGGAAAAAAATGAAATTCCGTAATGGAGCAGGTTACTCAAGTTTGAATTATTTGATATTTGTAGATAGCCGGGATTGGAACAACAAAAAAGGTATCTATGCACCTGTATTTTTAGGGAAAGAAGATAAAAAGTATAACTATAATAATGTCTATACATTATTTGAGAATCAAACTATTTACCCTACAGCTAATGATTTCGGACTATCTCATTATATGAATAGTAGTCTAAGTAAAATTGCAGTAGGCTCAGCTATACAAAATACTTTACCTAATAAATATGGATATGCAACTTTACCAGTATTTGAGACAAAAGAGGTATTCAAGAAATATATTAATGATAATAATGGCGCAAATTTATGGGTAGCTAATAATATTTTAATATCGAGTCCGGATGCTTCTTATATAACAACAGATGGATCAAGGTTTATTGTGTTAGATAACAAATAATTAAAGGCGGTTAATATGAAACCAGTATTTATATTATTTTTTGTTGTAATTGTATTTTTTTCTGCTCAAAATATAATATATTCGGCAGAAGAAACAAATTATCCAAATAATATTGAATTAGTACCAGAACAACCAGCGAAGCTTCAAACATTAAAGATACCCTTAAAAGGAGCATCTACACCGCTACCTAAAGTTGTCTGGACACAAACAGACGATTATAAATGGACTGCTTCGAGAAATGAAGGTATGGACAACTATAAAGTAGAAGGAAAAGGAACCGGAAGAAATGCTCGTCCTGTTCCTACAGAAGTAACAGATAAGATTACTGTTGAAAAATATCCACCAGAGGATATGCATGATACACTTGGACAAGTTTATAATCAGAAGTATATTTCTGATTTAGGTTTCGAAACTATAGATGAAGTTCCAATTAATAGTTATGAGTTAAAAAGTCTAAAGTACAAAAAAGGTGATATTTTTGCAGTTATTTCTACTGAAACTGGTTATGATTATGTTAATAATGAAATTGGAGTATTTGCAAAACGCACAGATGATACAGAAAAACTGTGGGTAGCATACTATACTCCTTTAAATATCAATTACACCGGACATGTCATCGAAAAGAAAGAAATTCAAGTCAAATCAGATGCGACTTTACAGATTGATGATACGGAACAATTGACTGCTGAAGTGCGTACCAAAGCTTACAATGAACAAGAATTTACAGATAACTGGATTGATGTAACACATCGAGATCAGACGAAATGGGAGTCGTCTGATCCTGCGATTGCAAGTGTAGATCCTGCTACCGGAGAAGTCACCGCCCATGCTACAGGAACAGCGCAGATTACAGCATATTGGACAAAAGATCCTTGGACTCTTAAAGATAGTGCTACTATCACTGTGGGTGCAGCCGAAGAGCCACCGACAACAGGTCCTTCAGCAATATGTACGGTTCCTCAAGCAGGTCAGCAATTAACTGGCAAATACATGGATCCGATGGTATCCGCGATGATCAAAGCTGATCGACGAGGAAGCGAAATGTTCGATGTTGCTCAGGGGATTCCTACTTCAGAAAGTTTATATGGTAATGTATTTGCACTGAATTATCTTTCTCAACATACCTTTACAGAATATACAGGCGAATGTACATATCGAATATCGGTTAAGCGAACGTACAAATTAAAATGGGATCATGGAGAGAAGAAAGATACCAAAAACGTCAATTACTCATTTAATATTCAGCGACCTTATTCATTTTGGAAAATAGATCAATTGGGAGTATACGGAATTAAGCAAACTACGCTGAACAACTATGGTTTTGCAGATAATAAGATTATTATTTCTCCTAACAACTATGTAACGCCTTATTATTCAGCGTTAACGACTGGCAATTACTATGCTCCTGAGAACCCTGGTAACCAGAATGGCGGTACCAAAAATATAACGAAAAGCGGCAGTGGTCGTCCTACAATTCCAGATGAAAGCAGTGATATGAAGAAAAAGGCAGAAAATGCTGTAGATGATGTAGAGGTCGAAAATGACTTTTTGAAATTTAATAATGAAGTGATTATGGATAGTACACGAACGATCGAAAAAGGGCCAACACCTAAAGCAATGCCTGCACCTACTATGATTGGGAAAGATATATTATATAGCTCCAACCATATGATACCCAAAACCAAAACAAATCTAAAAAACGCACCAAGTACCGGAACAATCGAATATGATGTGCTACCCGGTCATATTAAAGGAGGAGCTAATCAGACGTTCCCGATCAATGGTATCAATCCGGTTACAGTGCATACACCTGTCGTCAATTATTCATTGGTATCTGATGATCAGAAGCATAATCAGAAAACAGTACCTGATATTTATCGTTCAGCCCTTATTTTGGATCGCCCTTTTTCTGTGCGTATTCCAACCACTGGACAACATACAAATTATCCAGGTTACGGTTATCGAGATTATGCAAAATATGTACGTACTAAGCAGGTTCAATTTCCTTTTGATGTCTACAACAAAGAGCAGACTACATTTATTCCCAAACATACATGGATCGATGTACCTGTTAATCAATTAGACACGACATTCTTTTTACCTGTCTGGGTGGATGAGGGGAAATATGATGTTTTATTCCGAACGATTGCAGAAAATGCCCCTTCATCTTTTACTGTCCAACATCATGCTAACATCACTCTAGATAACCATGTAGCTGTTGAAAGTATAGCTGTAGAAGTGATAGGGCGGGTGTATGATTTTCATATTACAGATATTGCAGATTATGACTGGCAGATCGTATTTCGTCCATGGCAAAATCTAGCTGTACCGCAAGAAACTTCGTATTGGGTAGGAGATAAAGGGATCGATGGAGAACCGCGCGGAAATACAGCGCCTTATGTATTGCCTGTACGTCAGGGAAGTCATCCTTTTTATCGAAATTTAGCTGTTAAAACAGGATATCATTTCAAATTTGATCTCAAAACGAAAGGTAATATGTTCGGCGAAGCAGATGGTATTCGAATTACACCAACATTTCGCTATGTTCCGCGTCAAGGAGGGACTTCTTTTCCTGTAGATCTATATTATTCAACAGATACAGACAATTTGATTCGAATGGGATCACCACAAGATACGGTACAACGCTATACTATTTTGAATGATACAACTCGCCATGTGGCTGAAGAAGAATTAAAAAATACAGCATTATATATGTATGATCTTCTCTTACAAGAGCAAGCCATATCGCCTTCATCGAGCAAAGGTAACAAAGCTCAATCAAGTACAGTTTCTCCTTCATTTTGGACTATCGTCTGGGAACGTGCCGCTTCTTCAATCTGGCAAAACCTGACCGGATTATCTTGGGAAATTGTAGCATCGAAGCGTGATCTATCGTCTTCTACTACGATCACTATTCCGACAAGTGCAGAAGAAGCGATAACGATGTTTGCAGAAAATAGTCGTAAGCGCAAAGTGAATATCGGCAATTTCACACATTTATTATTGACTCAGCCATTACGAACATTGATCGGGCCACAACAACATTTACCTGAAGGGAACAATACTATGCGTTCTTTAGCAGCTGTACAGAAATGGTATGGAGAATATAGTTTGCCTTCAGATGTATATGTAGTTAAACAAGGAACTGCTTTGCAAGAAATGGTAGGTTCCACGAATACCAATCGTCAACCATCGGCTGAAAAAAATGAGGATTCTAGTAAGCAGAATCATCCAGCTAGCAGCAGTGCTAAAGGATTAGATGAACATTCATCAGTCTTTTTAAAAGATGGTTATATTATTGTGAATTTTGATATCGAAACGATCCAAAAAGGAGATACCGATCATCCTCATCTTCAATACATTCATGCACCTTTAATGAATCAATGGCAACTTGAAGGATTCCAACAACAGTTCAATGATCCGTGGGGATTTCAATTCCAATTACAAGATGGAGATGTAATTTTCTATCATGCTAATAAAGGCAGTCGAGATGACTTCCAATCTTCAGTCACACATTAGCAGGTATTAATCATTTATAAAGTATGATTAGGAATAACTAAGAAATAGAACGAAAGATTATAGAAATAACAAACGACAATGTTCGCTAATTTATGGTTATTAAGATCAAAAAGAAGAATTAAGGAATGAAAAATCTTATTTATACGAACTATTATTAAAATAAGTGCTTGACCGTTCGCTTATTTTTCTGTAAGATACCACTGTAGCCTATTGAGAGTGATATGCGCTACAGTGGTATTTTAATGTATAAATGTTATAAATTGCTTGCTATGTTTAGTAATCATTTTACATTATGAATATTATGGCAAAGTAAAATGTCTTACTTTGTTCGATAACTTGTTCATTATGATTTTAATTATTAGTTATATCTTATATATTCGTATATCCCCGAAAATAAGGTTTGGGGGTTTCTACAAGGGACCATAAATTCCTGACTACGAATAGTGTGCTTTGGCATATCTATTCAACAGTCAGGAATTTTTGTGCTTTGACCCCATATTATTCATCTTAGGAGGACATTATGAACCATTATGATTGTATTGTTGTAGGCGCAGGACCAGCAGGAATTTTTGCATGTTATGAATTGACTCGTCAAGCACCAGATTGGAAAGTATTGTTGATCGACAAAGGGCATGATATTCATCGCCGTAGTTGTCCAATCATGGAAGAGAAGATTCAATTGTGCCCGCCATCGGCTGGTAAAAAAGATTATGCTGGTTGTCTACCCGCTTGCTCAGTAACCGCAGGTTTTGGTGGTGCAGGTGCTTATAGCGATGGCAAATTCAATATCACTACTGAATTTGGAGGTTGGTTAACCGATTACCTTTCTCCTTCGAAAGTGATGGAATTGATTCGTTATGTGGATGATATCAATCTAGAACATGGAGCCACTCCTAATATTACTGATCCTACAACAGATACGATTCGTGATATCGAGCAACGTGGATATGCATCCGGTTTGAAATTGCTACGTGCTGAAGTTCGCCATTTGGGCACAGAACAGAACTTAGAGATTTTGAAATCCATTTATAGCTATCTGACTTCACGAATCGATATGGTGTTCAAAGCAGAAGTGGAAGATATTATCACGACCAAGATAGAAGGCAAGCACCAGATTACAGGAATCATGACCAAAAAAGGTGAAACATATGAAGCTCCTATGGTGATGATTGCGCCCGGACGTGATGGTTCAGCGTGGTTAACTGAAATTTTGAAAAAGCGTCGTCTGAAAATGTACAACAATCAGGTGGATGTAGGTGTACGTGTAGAGACATCTGATGTGGTGATGCGCCAGATCAATGAACATTTATATGAAGGTAAATTTATTTTTAATACATCGGTAGGGACAAGAGTAAGAACATTCTGTAGTAATCCATCCGGTCATGTTGTAGTCGAGAACCATAGTGGTGTTATGGCAGCCAATGGTCACTCTTTCAAAGATCCAGTGTTGGGATCTAGCAATACGAATTTTGCTTTGCTAGTATCACATAAATTTACAGAGCCGTTTGATAAGCCTAATGAATATGCTCGTGAAATCTGTCGTCGTGCTAATGATCTTTCTAGTGGTGGAGTGATTGTACAAAAATACGGTGATATTCTTCGTGGTCGTCGTTCGACAAGAGAACGAATTAATGAAGGATTCTTAGAACCTACACTTAAAGAAGCTGTTCCGGGTGATCTGGGATTGGTATTGCCTTACAACACAATGAAAAGCTTGATCGAAATGGTCGAAGCGCTGGAAGGTGTAACACCAGGGATCGCTTCTGAACATACATTGTTTTACGGTGTAGAAGCGAAGTTCTATTCTGCACGTCCCAAGTTAGATGAAAATTTAGAAACTGAAATTGATGGATTATATTGCGGTGGAGACGGAGCAGGCGTGACACGTGGTCTAGCACAAGCAGGTGCAGCAGGAGTATGGATTGCTCGTAATATGGTTACCAAAGCAGGAACAACTACGAAAGTGCCAGCTACTGTTGTATAACATCCAAAGCAAATCGTAATGATAAAAACAACAAAATAAAATATGTAGAAATAAGTAAAGATCAGATCCCTTTGATATGAAGTGGATTTGATCTTTTTGCATGATATCGATTTTGATAGTACATCGCCTCTATGTCTGTTATATCTATGATGTATACATGTATTGTTAGAACTCATCGGTTATATCCATGATGTATACGTGTATTGTTGGAACTCACCGATTATATCTATGATGTATACATGTAATATTAAAACTCACTAGTTATATAAATGTCTGCTTTTTCCTTGAGCGTCTATGATTATGTCATTCCTTATTTGCTCTATCTACAAGGAACATGGTTCAATAGAATTAATCCATGTAAAGTATAATTATAGTTAGATTTATACAGATCAATCTATACATAGAAAGGAGTATACAACCTTATGACATGGGTAATGGAACCGCTAGGAGATTCAGCAGTAGTGATCGAATTTGGAACCACTATTGATAAGTCTATTTTAGAAAAAGTAACAGTAGCTGTTGCTGTCATAGAGCAACATCCATTTGACGGTTATATAGAGTGTATTCCTTCTTTTACTACAGTAACGGTGTTTTACGATCTGGATCAGATTAATTTGCATGATCTATACTCATGGACAGAACAGCAGAATGCTGATAAGGAAGTGTCTGTTTTTGATTATGTATGTTTTCTAATTCGGCAATCGTTGGTATCGATCATATTACCGTCAGAGGATAATATACAATCAACTTCTAGCGCTGAATCACAATATCGCAATCACGTTATTCAACCTGTGCATAAAGTAACAGATATTCCTGTATGTTATGGCAATGAATATGGACCTGATCTGGAATATGTAGCTACTTATCATCATCTTTCGGTCGAAGAAGTGATCGCTATTCATTGTAGTTATGAATATTTGATTTATGCGATAGGATTTGCGCCTGGATTTCCTTATATGGGTGGAATGTCGACAAAGATTGCTACTCCTCGTAAAGCAACACCTCGATTAGTGATTCCGGCAGGTTCGGTCGGTATTGCGGGTACGCAGACAGGCATTTATCCATTAGCAACACCGGGTGGATGGCAATTGATTGGTAGAACACCATTGACTCTTTTTCGACCGAATCAGCATCCACCTGTTTTGTTAGCAAGTGGGATGTCTATTCGTTTTCACGCGATTGATGAGGAAGAATATCACTATTTACAGCAACTCCATCCTTTAGCAGAAGAGGGGATATGATGACTATTTTGATTCACAAACCAGGACTGCTCTGTACGATTCAAGATCGTGGTCGAAAAAAGTATGGGAAATATGGAATAAGTATCAGTGGAGCAATAGATACATTTGCACATCAAGTTGCGAATCGCTTAGTAGGCAATAACGAAGATCAGGCAACATTAGAGATTACGTTATCAGGATGGGTGGGCGAATTTCAAAGTGATCAATGGATAGCGATTACAGGCGGTGATCTTGGTGCACAGATCGATGGAAAAGAAGTTCCTATGTGGCGTCCGGTATGGGTGCGTCAGGGAAGTATACTTGTATTCAAACGTGTTGTTAACGGGTGTCGTGCTTATCTGGCAGTAAGTGGTGGTCTGGCTATAGATAAAGTGATGGAAAGCAGGAGTACGTATTTGCGTGCAGGTATAGGAGGGTTAGAAGGAAAAGGGCTAAAAAAGAACGATAGTATTCATATCCAAAAAAGTAATCTTCGACCCCCATCTTCTGCTGATCTATCTACAGATCCTTTTTATTCTTTTCACTGGTCTGTAGCCTATTCGGTACTGCCTCATTACTCTCAATCTCCTGTCATACGGATCATTTCAGGTAGACAATGGGATGATTTTACCAAACAAAGTCAACGATTGCTTTGTGAAAGTGAATATCAGATCACACCACAATCTGATCGAATGGGTTATCGTTTGCAAGGCGCTACATTACAATTACATCAACCGCATGAATATATATCTGAAGCAGTGGTGGATGGGACAATTCAAGTACCTGTCGATGGACAACCTATTGTGTTGATGGCAGATCGCCAGACATTAGGGGGTTATCCCAAAATCGCACATGTTATTACAGTAGATCTACCTGTGCTGGCTCAATTGGCACCGGGTTCATCGATCCGCTTTGATCGGATTACGTTGGCAGAAGCCCAATCGTTATCTATACATAAGCGTCATCAACTACAATTACTGTATCGAACGATAGATGAAGCGCTACGTCCGTTGACGATTGGATAAGTAGTAAGTGATAGCATATGCTTCAATCAGGAAAAGTATAAACAAGTACAAAGTCATTCGTGATGAAAAGGAGAACCGTATGCATACGATAGATATCAATTGTGATATGGGAGAAAGCTATGGTGCGTATATGATAGGAGCAGATGAACAACTATTTCCATACATTACATCTGCAAATATCGCTTGCGGATTACATGCAGGTGATCCGGGCGTAATGCGTCAATCTGTGCAATCTGCTTTGAAATATGGAGTGAAAATTGGAGCACATCCTGGATTACCTGATATACAAGGATTCGGACGGCGGAAGATGGATATTTCAGCAACAGAAGCATATGATCTGATTACTTATCAGATTGGAGCATTAGCGGCTTTTGTACAGCAAGAAGGTGGAGTATTACATCATGTCAAACCGCATGGTGCTTTGTATAATATGGCTGCACAATCACAAAGTCTAGCAGAAGCGATAGCACAGGCTATATATCGTTTCGATCCCAAGTTGATTTTATATGGACTAGCAGGGAGCGCATTGATTGATGCAGGCAAGCACATAGGATTAACAGTAGTGAATGAAGTATTTGCGGATCGTACGTATGGCGATGATGGTCAGCTTACATCCAGAAGTGATCCACTTGCCTTGATTACAGATACAGAGCAAGCGGTACGTCAAGTCATCCATATGATCCAACAGCATAGCGTTATATCGACCAATGGAAATTCTATTCCACTTATAGCAGATAGTGTCTGTATCCATGGAGATGGTCAACATGCTGTAGATTTTGTGAAAGAGTTGAAATCAAGATTAGAAGCCGAGCATATTCGTATTCAACCTGTTATGCAGATCAAATCATGATTAGATAATCATTGATATAGAAATGCTATATATTGAAGTAAGGTTTGATAGAAAAGGGGTCAAGACGTTGTGTAAACAATCTATATCTTTGTATCTAAGTGAGGACGATTCTACGATAGAGTCACCTCTTCATTATATTTATACGTATGCTTGTCATGAAGATGAAGTCGAATTATGTGATCTAGAATTGCACTCATTATTAGGTCATTCACCACAGACCCGTTATATCAAAAGCGATATAGCGATAGCACCGAATCGAAGTCCTTTTATTCATTATCGTATTGCAACGCAGTATGAAGCGTCTACACTAGAACAATTGGAACGTATCGTTCAATCGATTGAATTAGAAGATCAGACTTTTAAATTAATATGTATTGCTGCTGAACAGCTATTCACTTATGAAGAAAAGCGTCTGTTAGAACGTCGTATCGGTATGAATATTAAAGGAACAGCTCATATGAAACAGCCGCAAATTTTATTGGGATTAACATTTGCTGATCAACGATGGATTGTTGGAGAATGTATAGCTTCTGAACCGATCTGGCTTCACCATAATGATAAGCCCAGACATTATTCAACTGCACTTAGTACAAGAGTAGCTAGAGCAGTAGCCAATATTGCTGTGCCACAACCACAAGGGATGACAATGATTGATCCTTGTTGTGGTATCGGAACTGTTCTGATCGAAGCATTATCGATGGGAATCCAGATTGTAGGATATGATCTTAATCCTTTGGCCGTACAAGGAGCAAGAGAAAATCTAATACATTATGAGATGCCAGATATTGTGAAGATTGCTGATATGCGAGCATTGGAAGGACGATACGATGCATTGGTTTTGGATTTGCCTTATAATCTGTGCTCTGTTCTAAGTCAGCAGACAAGATTAGAGATGCTTGCTAGCGCCAAACGACTGGGCGAACGTATTCTTATTCTAGCGACAGAACCTATTCAAGAATCAATCGCAGAAGTAGGTCTGCAAATACTAGAAGTCTGTCATATTCGTAAAGGAAAATTTGTACGCTATCTATTTATTTGTCAATCTTATCAAGCGGATATGAGACTATAGATGCAATTTTTACTATTTATTCGACCATTGGATAAAAAAACTGTAAATTGTGTGTGAAATTTAGTAACATGTAAACAACCGGTGTGTTCCGGGAACTTACATATAGAGAGGATGTCTACCGATGAAATTTAGTGAATTTCCTTATGAACGCCCGAATTTGGACGCTGTCAAAGTTACTTTTGATGAGTTGTTGAGTCAATTTGTGAATGCGGCAACGTTTGCAGAACAAGATGTAGCAATGTCTGAAATTAACAAGTTGTTCAATACGTATTCTACTCAAGCTCAACTTGTCTATATTCGCCACTCCATTAATACAAATGATGAATTCTACAAAACAGAGCAAGATTATATGGATGAGATCGATCCTCTGTTCCAAGAATACATAGATACGTATTATAAAGCGCTGGTTACTTCTGCATTCCGCACTGAATTAGAGCAAAAATGGGGTAGTCATTTATTTGCATTAGCTGAAATGAAACTCAAAACATTCCATCCTGACATTATTGCTGATCTGCAACAGGAAAATAAATTAACAACTGCTTATGCTCAATTGATTGCTTCTGCAAAAATTCCATTTGAAGGCGAAGAACGTACTCTTTCTCAGTTAGCACCTTTTAGCCTTTCTAAAGATCGCGATATGAGACAACGTGCTGGAGAAGCTCGTTATGGATTCCTTGCTGAACAAGGCGAAGAATTGGATCGCATCTATGATGAACTGGTGAAGATTCGTACGACTATTGCTCATAAATTGGGCTACAAAACATTTACTGCATTAGGATATGCTCGTATGGGACGTACAGATTATGGCCCTGAACAAGTTGCTAATTTCCGCAAACAGGTTCAGGAATATATTGTTCCAGCAGCAGCGCGTCTCAAAGAACGCCAACGTCAACGTCTTGGGTTGGATCGTTTGACGTATTTCGATCAAGATTATTCATTCCCAACCGGTAATCCTACACCTAAAGGCGACCCTGACTTTATTATCCAAAATGGTGCACAAATGTATAAAGAATTGTCACCAGAGATCAATGAGTTCTATGAATTTATGATGGAACATGAATTGATGGATCTATTAAGTAAAAAAGGTAAAATGGGTGGCGGTTATTGTACATTTATCAATGATCACCAAAGTCCATTTATTTTTGCCAACTTTAATGGAACATCCGGTGATATTGATGTACTAACTCATGAAGTAGGGCATGCTTTCCAAGTGTATGAAAGTCGTCATTTTGAAGTACCTGAATACACATGGCCTACATCAGAAGCAGCCGAAATTCATTCCATGAGCATGGAGTTCTTTACATGGCCGTGGATGGAATTGTTCTTCAAAGAAGATACAGAGAAATATAAATTCGATCATTTATCAAGTGGACTTATCTTTATTCCTTATGGAGTGGCTGTCGATGAATTCCAACACATCATCTATGAAAATCCAGAATTCACTCCTGCAGAACGCAAAGCAGCTTGGAAATCGGTAGAAGAGAAGTATTTACCATTCTGGGATCAAAGCGATAATCTATATCTACAAAGTGGAGCATACTGGCAAAAACAAGCTCATATCTATGAGTCTCCGTTCTACTATATCGATTATACGCTTGCACAAATCTGTGCTTTCCAATTTTGGAAGCGGATGAATGAAGATCAGAAGCCTGCATGGGCAGACTATCTGCAATTATGTCGTGCTGGCGGAAGCAAGCCATTTACAGAGCTTGTCAAAGTGGGCGGATTAAACTCTCCATTTGAAGACGGCTGTGTTGCTTCTGTGATCGGTAATATTGAAGATTGGTTGAACAGTGTAGACGATAAGAAACTGTAAAAAATATTTTAACCAAGCAATAAGATTCATATATACGTGAGTGTGGAAAAGGCTGACTGTGATCTTAGATCATGGTCAGCCTTTTTGGTCATTTAACAAACTGAAGGTACAAAACGATATCATGGCTAACACTTTGCTTGTAATATTAATAACGTACTTTACAAATGAAGGAGGCTAACGATGTCTATGGATGAGTCTGTGCGTATGCCTATTCGTTGGATCGTTTCTGATCTGGACGGCACTTTACTGGATACACACCAACATATTTCTCCTTATATGCAACAGCGTATTCACACTTTTATAACGAATGGTGGACACTTTACACTAGCTACAGGCAGATCGTTAATCAGTGTTCAACCTTTTATAGAGTTATTACATCTAACTGATCCTATTATTCTGTACAATGGAGCCAAAATATATGATCCTTTGCAAGCTTGCTTTCTAGAAGAAAAATTTGTCTCGTTAGCTCATGTACAATGGATATTTAATCATTATTACAATATACGTCAACCGTTTGATCTCGATTTGCTTCTTTTTTATCAAGAACAGATTTATTGCACACGTATTACTCCCAAAATACAACGGTGGATCGATAAAGAACAAGTTGAAGTACAAGTCGTTACGTTAGCTTCTTTGGAACAAGTAGCATCCCAGATCACCAAAATGATGTTGCTTGGCGAACCGGAATCGTTAACCCTTTTTCAGCAACAGATCGAATTATTAAATACAGTGAAATCCGAACATGATATTTTAGAAATATTGCCTTTTGGGACAAGTAAAGGAACAGCATTGCAACAATTGATCACCATGACAGGCGGTCACCATGATGAGTTTTTAACGGTAGGCGATCATCTTAATGATATTGAAATGATTCAGTTAACACGTCATGGTGTAGCGATGCAAAATGCTCATCCAGAGCTTAAACACGTAGCCAATTGGATCACTGCCAAAACGAATAACGAAGATGCATTGATTGAAGTGATAGATTATGTAGAACAGAGTTGGATCACACAATATAATCCAGTGATCGGATAAAATAGTAAGCAAACCTACCTTTGACCACATGTGAAAGGGTACAGGTTTGCTTCTTTTTTTGTAGTTGTTTCTGTATTTTTGTTATGCTAAGCTAATCTACATTCTAATACATAAAAGGAGAAGATATGATGGATCGACTGTTTCAAAATCATCGTATTCGGACTAGAGAATCATTAGAAGGTGTATGGGATTTTGATAAATTGAGAGCGTTATCATTCGATGAGATATCTGAAAATATAGATTATTCCTATAAAGTTGCTGTACCTGGTTGTTGGGAGATGCATCCTCAATTACTGACTTATCGTGGACAAGGCATTTATCGCCGTTCTATCTATATTCACCATCCATCACATGTTAGATTGCTATTTAAAGGAGTAAGTCATACCGCCAAAGTCTTTTGGGATGGTCAACAGGTAGCCGAGCATTATAATGCCTATACTGCATTTGATACTATGATTACAAATGTTCAGCAAGGGTATCATGAATTGTGTGTAGCAGTGGATAATTCGTTTGGTCAACATTCTGCTTTGCATATTCCTAATGATTATTATACGTATGGTGGTATTATTCGGCCATTGATAATGGAAATAATTCCGCTACAGAGTTGTTCGATTCAATCGGTTCAATTTACTCCGGTTAAAGAAGACTGGACGAAAAATGAGCAAGGACATTGGCAAGCGAAAGTACGGATAGCTTTACAATCTCATGCAGATCATACGATCAAAGGGCATATCCAATTTGGATTATCACCTCTTCAGCAAGCGACGAGCTGGGAGCAAGAAGTGTCAGAGATTACGATAGAAGCTGGACAATATTTTGAATTTTTGCACACGTTTACATTTTCGGATATACAATCATGGTGTCCTGATCATCCTTATCTGTATGAATGGCAGACTTTCTGGTATCAGCATGAATCATCTTCTGTAGAACTTGTAGACGATTGGATTGAACGTGTAGGGTTTCGTACTATTCAGACTCACGAAGAAAAGTTGTTATTAAATAATGAACCAATCGTGTTGAAAGGATTCAATCGACATGAGGATCATCCTATGGTTGGTGCTTCTTTTCCTATAGCACTGATGGTGCAAGATCTAGACTTGATGATCCATACAGGTGCAAATGCTGTACGTACCAGTCATTATCCAAATGATGAACGTTTTCTAGATTTATGTGATGAATATGGGATATTAGTATGGGAAGAAAATCATGCTCGTGGATTAAGTATAGAAAATATGCGTCATCCGCAATTTATAGAGCAGTGTGAACAGGTTAATCGGGAAATGGTTTATCAACATTATAATCATCCATCGATTATTATATGGGCTATTCTAAATGAATGTGCAAGCGATCTAGAAGAAGGTCGAATTCATTATCAACGCCAATTGGAGCAGATTCGCAATTTGGATAATAGTCGACCTCTTAGCTTTGCTTCCCATCATCGAGAAAATGAAATCTGTTTTGATCTAGCAGATATTGTATCATTTAATCTCTATCCAGGTTGGTATGGTGATGAAGATCCGGCGGAATTATGCGATCTAGCACGTGGATGGGCAGATCAAGCAGGCGGAAAAGGTAAACCGATGATAATGAGTGAATTTGGAGCAGATGGATTTTATGGATATCGGTCGTCTACACGTGTCAAAGGTACAGAAGAACGGCAAGCAGATATTATTGAAAGTAATTTGACAGCGTATACTCAGCGAGAATATATATCTGGGATGTTTATTTGGCAATTCTGTGATTGCCGTGTGACAGAAGAAGGTATCTGGCCGATGATACGGGCACGAACACAAAATAATAAAGGAATTGTAGATGCTTATCGTCGCCCCAAACTTGCATATGAAGTGGTAACACGATATTTTAAAGGAAGCGATGAAGCTTTGAATGGAGAGTGAACACCACAATGAATGATATAGCCAAGCACCTGTTGCAACAGTATTTAGAACCCTATGATCCAGCACAATCTATTCCCGCTTATATAGAAAATACATTTCGTAAACATCACCATCAAGATACATGGCAACATAGCTTAAAAGTAGCAGAACAAGCTGTTATACTGTCAGAACGGTATGGAGCTGATCCGCATATTGCTCAATATGCAGGTTATCTACATGATCTAAGTACATTATTTACAGATCAGCAGAAGTATGAACTAGCTCAACAATTAGGCATACAAATACTTAAGGAAGAACAACAAGTTCCTTATGTGTTGCATCAGAAGTTATCTAGCTGGTTAGCATCAGCATGGTTTGGCTTGGATCATCCAGATCTGCTAAGTGCGATTAAATGCCATACTACTCTTTATCCAGAGCTGGGATTGATGGATAAAATTCTTTTTGTCGCTGATAAATGTTCATGGGCATCAGAACATTCCGCTCCCTTTATTCATCAGATGAAAAGTGCATCCGAGTATTCATTAGATGAGGCTATCATTGTCTATTTGAATTATGTGTGGCAACAGCGTGATCAGATGGTGATCCATCCATGGCTTGAAGCGACCAAAGCTATATTTGATATGGAGCAGACCAAGCAGTTACTACGTACATTGCCAGCACTTTCTCAAGATATTCAATGGGGACCGGTTACAGCTAAATTTCAACCGATAACTTCATTACACGAAATAGATACGTCATTGATCAGTAATGTATCTATTGTACCGATGGTAGGGGATCAAGTAGTGATCATGCAATTGGAAGATGGACGCTGGGAATTGCCAGGAGGCACGCTGGAAGAAGGAGAACATTATATCGCCGCATTAGAACGCGAAGTGATGGAAGAAATGGGAGCCACATTGATCGACTACCATGTCTTTGGTTATTTTCAATGTACTTCAGAAGCAGAGACTCCGTATCGACCTTATATTCCACATCCTTCATTTATTCGACTGACGGTGTATGGACAGGTGCAATTGGATCATCAACCGCTTAACCCTCCCGATGGAGAGCAAGTAGTGCTAGTGGATGTAGTAAGTATTGAGGAAGCTATCAAGCGCTTAACGCAAACAGGTCGACAAGATCTTGCTGACTTTTATCAGATCGGATATGATATCAGTCTGCGTTCGTGATGTCTACTCAGGTATATAACAGGAATTGATCTAGAAAGGTGTGAATATATGGCTATTCGTACAGTATGTCTTTGTTTGCTTCAGCAAGATCAACGCTTTCTTTTTCAACGGATTGAAAATGTACATGAAAGTAAAACAATGTATCGTCCTATAGGTGGAACGATGGAGTATGGAGAAAGTAGTCTGGTCACCGTCAAGCGAGAAGTGAAAGAAGAAATTCATGTAGATATTATCCATCCTGTATTGCAGTATGTGATAGAAAATCATTTTGAATATACAGAGCAAGATCAATCTACAGGAGTCTCAGTGCAAGGATTAGGGCACGAGATTACATTTGTTTATAGTGCGCATGTTGATGATCCTTTATTTTACAAGCAAGATATCGTATATGGAATCGAAAGTAATGAAGTGTCTTATGAAGCAGAATGGAAAACATTACATGAACTAAAAGAAGATCCTGATGCGTTGGTAGTACCTGAAGGATTGTTAGAATTATTACTTCAAACGAAAATCAAAGAAAGCAGTTCTTCTTTGTATCATCAGATTGCTTCGGCTACATAATAGAACTCAAAGTGATTATCACGAAAGTGCAGGATGTACGTTATGAAAAAAGTGTCTGTACTCTTATTAAGTATCTATACTCCGCTGTTATTGTACTGGATGTTTTTCGGATTCGGTAGAGAATATGATGCTCAAGCGGCATATCGGTATAATCTTGTTCCTTTTCATACGATCACCGATTTTGCTTTGATGCGAGTCGGGGGACGGATCGATCAGTGGATTAATTTATTTGGCAATGTCGCTGTATTTATCCCATTTGGATTAGGGATTCCGTTTATAAAACCATATACATTGTATTCTTTGTTACTGCGCTTTGGATTATGTATTCTTATCGTCGAAATAGTGCAAATGCTCAGCAAACGGGGGACATTTGATATTGACGATGTGATCCTTAATTCTATTGGTGTAACGATAGGTTGGTGTCTATGGCGTTATATTTTTAATATTAATAAAAGATCATTATAAGAAAAGCATCCTGCAATATCACAGGATGCTTTTTTATATATTGGTATGTGGATCAATGATAATTATGACGAAGGAATAGCTTGAACATGGTTATTTGTAGGCTTACGGAACATAAAGTAATATAACAACGAAGAGATCGTATAGAGTATACCCGTAATACTAAATGCAATCGCATATCCCCAATAAGTGCCATAGCTAGTAACCAGATACGATTGTACCGGCCCCATACTTGCCCAGCCTAACATAAATACCGTCTGCATCAATGAGTTAGCGATACTGCGCCTTTTGTCAGATACACGATCAACCATAATTGAAGATTGAAGAGGATTGGCAGCATTCATCAACGCTTGTCGGAACAAAAAGCTCACCGAAGCGATAATCAATACATTGGTGAATCCTGTAAGTAATAAGAATGGTAATGACAATAACTGAAATACCACTACTGCCCGTACAGCGCCGATTCGTGCTGCCAAAGAAGGCCCTAGTAACATCGAGACAATCGTCATTAATTGTCCCAACGAGATCAATATACTCATTGATGTTAACGAAACTGCAAAGCGATTAGTAAAGTAAAGATTTAAGTAAGGAACAACCAATCCAGAACCTAGCCCAGTTAATAACTGCGCCAATAGAAAGCGGCTAATAAATACAGTATCTGAATGAGTAGTAGAAGGAGCAGATGGAGCAGATGTTATTACGGTAGCAGGTGTTGATTGTTCTACCTGCTTATTTTCTATTATGTTGACGGCAGGTGCTGAAGAAACCGCTGAAACAGGATGTTCACGAATCATCGCCATCGGGATAAATGAAGCCAGAGTGGCTATACTACCAAGTAATAATACTAACTGTAAGCTTAATACATATGTAAGTCCTGTAAATTGCAGAATATCTGCAAGTACACCACCGCCAGTGTTACCGAGTACTTGCGCAGCCAGTGTCAGACAGGCAAGGTAACTAAACATTCGTAGGCGTTTTGATTTTTCTACATTTTCAGCTAGAAAAGGAATAGCCATCACTTGAAAAATAGAAGCAAATATACCGGAACAGATCGCTAATAATAGTAGACTTTGTTCACCTATCGCAAATGACCTACCCACAAAAAACAAACCACTAGCTAAAGCACCGAGTACCAGTAACTTTTTACGGCTAAATCGGTCGCCCATCAATCCGACAGGGATAAATAAAATAGCTGTAGCTAACGATTGAATACTAATAATACGTCCATTCATTACATCGGGGTAACCAAGCCCTTGAATATACAAATTGTAAAGCACACTGAACATTCCTGTACCTATTTGGTAAAATAAATTCGCCCAGAAAAATAACCGCACATTGTGCGGCCAACTGCGTATTTCATTCCAGATCGATAGTAGTACACGCATGTGATATGCCTCCCTTGGTGTATGTATCCGCAATCAACCTTCGTAGTATAACAGTTTGTGGTTTATTTATAAAGCCAGCGTGAAGGAGAAGCAGATGCATACAGCAAAAGAGTCTGTGCATTAAGAATAACGAAGTATCGTTTTCTCTATTTCTTTACCGATTTGATAAATAAGAAAAGGAGCTCCAATAATAACAGTGATCGGCATGACCGAGATATCAAAAATCGGATCAATCGTACGTGATATAATATCCAACCCTAGAATCAGAACACTACCATAAATAGCTGAACCTAGAATAAGCCAGCGAATCGGCGGATTTTTGAGAAAAAATCGTAATATACTTGGAATAATAATACCTACTAATCCAAGTGGCCCTGCTAACATAGTAGAGATACTCGTCATCAAGATCACCATGAACATACAAATAAGAGTTGCCCAGCTTAAAGAAACAGAACGAACAGCATCGGAGCGATGTTGTACTCGTAATGAGAGTGACCAGCAGATTAAGATAGCTACTACAGTAACAGGCAACAATACCCAGATCGTAAAACGTGGATTTCCTAGCATAATCGGATTGACTAGATGATCGATATAATCAATCGTAGAATAAGAAGAATACATCATAATCGAAATACAGGTAATAATGCATACCGCCACAATACCGCCGCTAATTTGCCGTAACGATTTTACTTTCCAGGGTAATAACTTCGCAATACTGTAAGCGAATAATCCCCCTAGAGCTGCTCCTGCAATAGCCCATACCATAATCATCCACTGATTCAATGAAGGTGAAAAAATAATAATAATACATAACGCTAGTGCAGTTCCTTGAGTTAGTCCCATCGTAGAAGGAGAAGTCATCGTATTGCGTGAAATATACTGCATCACTGTACCCGATACCGCCAGACAAGCACCAACTAGAATACAACCTAATGTGCGAAAAATAGATGAATAGCGTGAATAAAAATTTTCGTTATTAATAGTTACTGAAAAATAACATTCGACGATTGCTAAAACAACACCAATAATCAGTACCATCACAATATAATGAGGTACACGTTGAGGAGTTGCAGAAGCATCTGGAATCGCTGTAGAGCGAGACATAAAACAATTCACTCCTTTATGATATTGAGTATTTATCCAAATCTACATATGTAAGTGCTACATGACTATCTTATAAGAGGTCAGCCTATAGATATTGCTTTGTAGAGTACTTTATTATTATCGGAAAGAACCTTGTTATTTTTCACTGTTGGAGCAAAAATTTACATAATTAATAAAAATACAACAAAAATTCAAAGCTAGCCGACTTTTAATATGGTAAACTTTGTTAAAATAAACAAAAGATTTCATCAACGAATCAATTTACAGACAGGTGGGGTAAAGCAGTGAATACAATCAAATCACAAGAGCAGATTATCCATATGATTATGACATGGGCAGCACAGACAGCCAATATTCGTGCTGTCGTATTAGCAGGAGTTCATGCAAATAATCCAAGCAATACTGATCCTTTAGAAACGTATCATTTTCAACTTATTGTCAACGAATTGAATACGATGATCTGGCAAGAAGATTGGTTACACATATGTGGAGAGCCATTAACTACATTACAACATATTCGTCATCATTCTGTGACAGGCGCTGTTGCTTGCACCCAAAATGTGTTATATACCGATGGGGTAGAGGTTGAATTTCAAATATATCCGATCAGTGAATGGGAAAATCAGATCGATAACGAATTGTCTGCTTCTACTACACCTGTATATCAGATATTATTGGATAAAGATCATCGGATTCAAGAATCGATTGTTGTACTGGATCAGCAATCAGTACGCTTAAATAAACCAGTTCGGCACGAATATGAGCAGGTTCAGCACGAATTTTGGTGGTATTGTATGCAAACAGCAAAAAGCCTGTTACAACAACAAGTGTTGCTTGCTAAATATCAACTAGATCATATTCTTCGTATTCGTTATTTAGAAAAGATGCTTGATTGGTATGCAGGTAGTCAACATCAATGGGATATTCTGTACCATCATGATCGTGCAGGATACCGACAACAGTTAGAACCGGAATTAGCTCGATCATTAACACAGACGTATGCTGGCGATAATATAGAAGAGAATTGGAACAGCTTACTTCATATGATCCATTTGTTCCGACATTTATCTATCCATGTAGCAGAAGCGACAGATTATGTGTATGATCATGAACAAGATCAACGGATGATTCAATATGTACAACAACTCAAACCTGAATAAATATAGATCATGCTCTTTGCACTATGTATATTCAAAAAGACTGAATCCCGGGTTCTCCCAAGATTCAGTCTTTTGTTTGAATTTAACGTAATACTTGTTGAACAGTACCTGATCCGTTAGCCGTCTGAACACGAGCCATAGCTCCATTGATTAGTGTCAGTTGTGGAGGAATATGTCCAATATCTACATTATAAATAACAGGAATCTGTTGTTCTCCAAATACAGATTGTAACGCATCTTGAATTTCAAAATTTTTGACAGGTGTATATCCAGCAGGTCTACCGATAAGAACTCCGCGTGTGTGCTGGAACCAACCTGCTTGATTCATTTGCCAGAGGTGACGGTAGATATCACCAGCATTCATTTCACAGCTTTCCAGATACCATATAAATCCTTCGTCTTGATGATAATGCTCAATAAAATCAGGCACAGGAGACCACGGTGTCCCGATTAGTGCAGCAATCACATCCATACATCCACCAATCAAGCGACCTGTGAATTCAAGTGAAGCTTCTGGTTGATCTTCATGCCCGAGAATCTTCCATTCTGTAGGTGTATCCAAATTAAAGTTAGGCTTAGAATAATCGCTATGAGTCTGATGATAAGCTGAAGAATGTTGTTCTATTTGATCTCCAGAGACAGCAGACAATAGATCTTGCCAGCGAATAGTGAGATCATCATCCGCTCCAGAAATATCAACAACTCCCGGCCCATGAGCAGAAGCGTAACCTGTCATCAAAGTATAGGTGAATGTTAATGTGCTAATATCTGAAAATCCTAAAATCCATGTAGGTGTAGCTTGACGAATTTTCTCCCAATTCAATAATGGTAAAATATCCATTAGAAATTCTCCACCCCATGGAGGAATAATCGCTTTGACTTTGTCATCAAGCAAGAATTGCTCCAGTTCTGCTGCACGTTGTTCTTTAGGTAGACTCACACATTTATCATTCGTCCATACACTACTACCTACACGTGTCTGATATCCTAATTGATGTAGATAAGCAGTAGAACGATGAATCAAATGATGAATCTCTGCTTCTAGTCCGCTCGATGGAGCGATAATACCGATAAGGTCACCTGCTTGCAAAGGAGCAGGGTATATAATGTGTGAATGATAATTAGATGAATGATTTGCCATAATACATAAGCCTCCTACGAATCGGATACAATATTAATTTGAAATACTTATAGATAGCTACTTTGATTATATGCGATAACTAGCAAAAGGTTCACCATTCTTATTCGAGCGACTCATTTCATCTAATCGTGCTTCTACTTCTTCATTAATGATATAGTCCAGGCTGTCCAGATTATTTTCCAATTGTTCAGTACGGGTAGCACCTACAATGACTGTAGCAACCGCAGGACGTTTTAATAACCATGCTAGCGCAAGGGTAGCAGGTTCAGTAGAACGATTTTGAGCATATAGTTTTAAAACTTCCCCTAGATTGATCCGTTGCGTATTAAAAAAGCGTTGGAATGAAGGGTCTGTCTCCGCACGCGAACCAGCAGGAGAAGAGTGGTTGTCCGAGTATTTACCTGTCAGAATTCCACCTGCCAGCGGAAAGTATGGAATAATACCAAGTCCTTGATCTAGACAAAGAGGAACCATCTCCTGCTCTGGCGTACGATCAGCTAAAGAATACGATGTTTGAAGCGATACATACCGATTGAGATTCAACTGATCACTGATACTTAAAGCTTTCATTAATTCCCATGCAGCATAGTTAGAAGCTCCGATATAGCGTACTTTGCCTGAGCGCACCATATCGTCTAATGTGCGTAATGTTTCTTCCAGTGGAGTATAAGGATCGAATGTATGAATTTGATACAAGTCTACATAATCAGTCTGCAACCGTTTGAGACTTTGATCCAGTTCACGTTCTAGATGATAACGAGAAGAACCGCGATCATTAGGGCCTTCTCCTGTCGGAAGCCCTGCTTTGGTTGTTAATACCACTTGCTGACGTTTACCCCCTTGCAAGCCTTCCCCGATAATTTGTTCTGAAGCTGTTCCTGCATAGATATTAGCGGTATCGATAAAATTAATTCCACGATCGATAGCCGTATGTAAAATACGAATAGACGTTGCCCGATCTGCACGTTTGCCAAAAGAGTTGGTTCCCAGACCTAATTCAGATACTTTTAATCCACTTTTTCCAAGATAACGATAGTTCATAGTTATACCCCTTTTATGATATTTATTCTGTGTTGTATCTCTTTTGTGAGTTATTTACAATGACATATAGAACTTGGTACCGATTGAATAGATGATTATACTAAGCGAATAGAGTAACGCTGTCCGGGTTCGGATCGTACTTCTACAGCAGTATCGAAAAAAGAGCTGAGTTGCTTGGATTCTACCATAGCCTCTGTATCTCCTGCACCGAATACTGCACCATCACGAATCAATAACGTTTTGTTAAAGCAAGGCATAATCTCTTCGATATGATGAGTCACATAGAGCAGTGTAGGCGCATGTTCTTGTGTTGCTATCGACTGTACACGATGCAGTAATTGATCACGTGAAAAAATATCAAGCCCTGTACAAGGTTCATCTAAAATAAGCAATTCCGGCGAAGCCATCAAAGCTCTAGCAATCAGAATACGTTGCCGCTCGCCTTGAGATAAGGTATCATAGGTGCGTCCTACTAGCCTTTCAGCATCCAATTGCTTCATAATAGATAAAGCTTGTGCGTGGTCTTGTTCTTCAATCTGATCGTAAATACCAATCGAAGCAAATTTACCACTGAGAACAATTTTTTCTGCTTTTTCATGACCATGTAATCGTTGTTGCATCGATGTACTGACCCAACCGATCTTTTTGCGATGTTCTCGTAGATCCACTGAACCAAATTGTTCGCCCAGAACATTGATACTACCTGTTGTAGGCCAAATATAGCCGTTGATCATATTTAATAATGTGGTTTTGCCTGAGCCGTTGAGACCGAGTAAGCACCAATGTTCTCCTGATTGCACTTGCCAGGAAATATCATTGATAATCATAGTCTGATCTCTGCGCCAGCTAGCGTGTTGTACATCAATAATCATATAGGCTCACTCCTCGTAAGTTTGGAAATTATTATAGCATTAAATGATTTGCACTTTGAAATGTAAAATGAATTGAAGAAGGAGACTACATAATATGACATTTATAAACCATTCTAGTAAAGATGGAATCATCGGATTGTTAGTTGGAGATGCTGTAGGTGTACCTTATGAATTTTTGGATCGGGAAACGATTGCTCGTCATCCTGCTGTAGATATGATTGGTTATGGCACTCATCAACAGCCAGCAGGCACATGGTCTGACGATGGAGCATTGACTGTAGCTCTATTAGTAAGTCTTATTCATCACCCTGAATTGGACACCATTGATCTGGGTAGACGGTTTATTCAATGGTATCGTCAGGGCATTTGGGCAGCTCGTGGTGAGGTATTTGATATTGGAATTGCTACTCGTAAAGCGATTGCTCATATCGAACAAGACCCGACTCGTCCAGAACAAGCAGGGGGCAATGATGAGTATAGTAATGGAAATGGATCTTTAATGCGAATCCTGCCTTTAATTTATAAACTGGTGAATAAAGATGCGGCTACACGTCTGGACTGGATTACACGTGTCTCTTCTTTAACACATCGTCATCCTGTATCTATACTTGGCGGTCTTATTTATGTTGAAATCGGGATACAGTTATTACAATCGCCTTCATCGACGACGTTGAAACAATGCTATCAACAAGCTTGTCAGCATATCAATGTTCAATATGCAGATTATCCTGAAATAGAACGGTATCAACGGTTATTAAGTGGCGAGATAGATCAATTTCCAATCGAAGAAATCTCTTCAAGCGGTTATGTAGTGCATACTTTAGAAGCAAGTATCTGGGTATTGCTTCATACTTCTAATTATCGGGAAGCGATTTTACAAGCGGTGAATCTAGGAGAAGATACCGATACGACTGCGGCTGTAGCAGGAGGACTTGCGGGTATTTATTACGGATATGAGCAAATACCTAAAGAATGGCTTCATCCATTAGCCCGACTGGAAGAAATGGTAGAATATTGCGAGCAATTTGATCAGCAAGGGGAATAATAATGAATAATAAATACGATATCTGGGGAACTAAAGTCTGGACAGGTAAAATCATAGTATTAATCATATTGTTACTCGCTACAGGCTTTTGTGTAGCACTGGGCATTCATTTGCGAAATGCTACAGGGCGAGATATTTACCGTTATCTCAACTGGGACATTTTTCTAGGATGGGTTCCTATCGGACTGGCTTTGTTGATTGATGGAGTGATGAAGTTACGCCGATCATGGATAAGAAATGTATTAGTACTCGGAGCCGGTATTGTCTGGTTATTATTTTATCCTAACTCTGTCTATCTGGTAACAGATACATTGCATCCATTTGTGCATTATGAAGCACCTGCCGGGCAACGATTTTTATTTCAGTTAGAGTTTTGGTATCATCTCTTTTTGTTTTTTGTAGCGGCGATCTTAGGTCTGGGATTGGGTACGTATTCGCTATCTTCTATCCAACAATTGGTTCGTGAACATTATGGTGTAGTGCGTTCATGGATATTTGCTCATATCGTGCTCATTCTTAGCAGTATCGGTATTTATATTGGACGCTTTATTCGTTGGAACAGTTGGAATGCGATTACTCATCCCCAATTGATCTGGAAAGATGTTATTGATATCGTTACCGATCCTGTACAATTGCATTTTATGTTCGTTTTTACAGGAATGATCTGGTTTATCAGTCTTGTAGGTTATTTTATGATGCGTGGCGGAATGTTTATGACAAGACGAGGATGATCAACGACTATGTATCGATATAATTTATTTACCAAAATCGTACTGTTAATTGTGATTATGTTAATTCCTATTATGATGCTGTATATCTACTCTAATCGCACCACAACAGAAGTGCTACGTCGTGAGCTGAATCAATCGAATATCAATCAATTGAACTTTTTTCAGACACAGGTGAATACCAATATAGAATTGTTATCTTCATGGCCTAATTTATTGATTCATGATCCTGATATTGTGAGCTTTAATGATATTTATTTGCAAAATGGATATCTGAATCTAGATGCGATCACACTGGTCAAACGTATCCAAAGTAAACTCGCGATTCAAGAAAGTTCATCCAACTGGCGCAGTCATTTGTCGATCTACTCGCCAAGCCTTATGCGCTTAGTAACAGACAATGATATGAGTGAATATCGTATCAGTCAGGCGCAACGCTGGGCGAAGCCGGGCTGGCAAGTGACTTCTTTACACGATAACAATCGAACAACATTTAATTTCTCATGGACAACTATTTCTCCTTATACTGCCAGTACGCCCGATTTGCGTGATGCAAGTACAGTGATTCGGGTCGAATTTGATAGTAGTAATATTCAAGATATGCTGGATAAATTCAAAAGCGATGGACGACGTGATCCTTTTTATTACAATCCAGAATTAGGTGTCGTCTATAATCGTTCTGCTGACCATATGTTAACAGACGAATTGATCAGTCATCTTCGAGAAAAGCCATTACAAGAATTAGAAAGTCGTACGATTGAAATATCGGATCAGCAATATATGGTCAATGCGGTTCGTTCAGAAGTAACAGGATGGTATATGGTCGATTATATTCCTCTGGATGATGTGTTACAGCCGATCCATAACTCGAATCGATTATTTTATTTATCCATGATTGCTTTGTTATTGATGAGTTGTCTTGCTTCGTATCTGCTGTACGCGCAGGTACAGGTTCCGATTCGTCAGTTGATTGCTGGATTCGATCGGTTAAAACAAGAGGATTATTCAGTACGGATACGTCCAAAAGGTAGAAGTGAATTTGCTTATCTATCGATTCGCTTTAATTCTATGGTGGCGCAGATTCAATCGCTATTTGAAAATGTGTATATGGAGAAAATTCATGTGCGTGAAGCAAGACTGAAGCAGTTACAGTCGCAGATTAATCCGCACTTTTTTTACAATTGTTTTTCCTTTATTACCAGTATGGCGAAGCTAAATAACCAGCAGGCAGTTATCGCGATGTCCAAAAATTTGTCTCAATATTATCGTTATACTACCCGTCAAGAACGTGATCTTGTGCCGATGATCGAAGAGATTGATTTTGTGCAGAACTATTTGGAGATTCAGCAGATGCGGATGTCTAGATTGAATTATAATATTCATTTACCAGAAACTATCAAATCGATACTGATTCCGCCCCTTATTGTGCAGCCATTGGTTGAAAATGCAGTTATTCATGGGATTGAGCGTTATTCTTCCGCAGGCTTGATCACGATTACAGGCTGGTATGAGAACGATCAGTGGTTTTTGAGTGTAGAAGATGATGGTAAAGGCATGGAACCAGAAGCATTAGCACGTCTGCAACAAAGTCTTTCTGAACCGCTGGGGGAAGAAATGGGTTGTGGATTATGGAATGTGCATCAACGTTTGACATTACGCTTTGGCGAACAATCCGGTGTACATCTGACTGCATCTGAGTTAGGTGGACTCAAAGTCACATTAAGTTGGACGCCAAATCAAGGAACTAACATTCAGGAGTGAACCGTTACTATGAATATTTTACTTGTCGATGATGAATCTTATGTTACAGAGAGTTTGGAACTCACGATTCCATGGACAGAATTAGGCATTGAAGAAGTCTACCGCGCGGATTCTGTAGATCAGGCGCTACTGGCTTTGAACACATATGATATTGATATTGTAGTCACTGATATTCGTATGCCTGACCGTGATGGATTAGAGCTGCTGGCAGAGATAGGGAATACATGGCCGCATATTCGCACACTTGTATTGACCGGTTATTCGGATTTTGAATATGCACAGAAAGCGATTCGTCTCAAAGCAGGCGATTATATTTTAAAACCTGTCGATGATGATCCTTTTATGGAAAGTATTCGTCGTGTAGTCACAGAGATTGAAGCTGAATGGGGACAGACAGATAAATACAATCAGCTTGCTTATCAGCGTCAATCTGAACTTGAGTTGTTGCGTGATGGTTTATTAAATGATCTATTATTAGGTCGCGAAGCATCTGATCGTAGTATGTTGTCGCGTCTGGACACGTACGGTATTCATATTAAGCCTGATCATACTGCTCAAATGTTATTTGTTCCTCCAGGTTCGTATACGCAGGATCAGACCGAAGAAGCGATTCGTTTGCTAGAATATGCTATTGGTAATATAACGAATGAGATTTTGGGAGAGCATGGTGCTGTCTGGTTAGGACGTGCTCCTCAAGGCGGACTGGTGATTTTATGGCAGTATGATGCTCAGATGTATGCAGGTTATAAGCTACACATTCGTGAATTACGGGATAGTGTACATCGTTATTTAAAAACGAACTTGTCATTCTGGGTGAGCGATCCTTTTGTATTTCCGACTGAGATTTCCTCGACGTATCGTCAGATGATGCGTTTTGCTCATTTGGCGTATGCCGCAGCTGAACAAGGAATTCATTTTATTCAAGAACAGCACCAACCATTAGAACGCCCATCGGCAATGAAATTTATGGAGTCGCTCTACAAACCACCGGCATTGATTCATTTACTAGAGTCAGCTCAATGGAATGCAGCCAAGCAAAAAGTAGATCAAGTATTAGATACGATGGAATCGTTACCTCTTACACATGAACATTTATATGAAGTCTATCTAGCTGTCAGTAATGCACTGGTGTATATGGCTCATCATCATGGATACAAGTTAGCAGCATCGGATTCCGGCGGTCTTGACCCTTTTTCTGCGCAACAGATCACCGGTTCACTAAGCAAACTTCGTCTGTGGTGTAATAGTGTGCTGACTCGTATCGAACTGCAAGGTACACCTTCTGCTTTAGAGCCAAGTCGTAGCCGTATTGTGAAGCAAGTACAAGAAATGGTCGCTGAAAGTCTAGGTCAAGATGTATCGGTCAAAACGATTGCTGATCGTGTATTTTTGCATCCTGTATATCTATCTAAAATCTACAAAACCGAAACAGGTGAAGGACTGGGCGATTATATTATTCGGATTCGTATGGAAAAAGCATTGTATATGCTCAAACATACCAATAGCAAAATTTATGAGATTACCGCAGCGTTAGGTTATCAAAACCCCCAATATTTTAGTAAATTATTTAAAAAACATTACGGAATGACACCAAATGAGTTCAGAGAAACATAAATGATTGCAAAAGGTGCAGGAATGTTATATTCGTGACATAGGCGATTGATGTTCTTGCACCTATACTTAAGAAGTAAGCAAGAAGCAACATACAAGGTTAACGAACGTGAGTAGAAATAAGCTTGAATGTAAAATAAGGGGGAGCAACATGGGAATCAAGAAAACAGCGACGATCGTCATGAGTACACTACTTGTAGCGGCAAGCCTAGCAGGATGTGGAGGCGGTAAAGAAAGCGCACCTGCGGCGGTCAATACTGAAAACGTATACAAAGAGAAATACGATCCACCGGTAACGATCAGCACAGTATGGGGAGTAGATCCAACATTACAATTTAAAAATGGAGAATCTGCTGAAAATAACGTAGCCACTAAATGGGCAAAAGATAAATTTGGGATAGATATCAAATCTCTCTGGTCTGTAACAGATACGAATGGTGCATTTGCTACCAAAGTGAGATTGGCAATGTCTTCCGGGCAAGAAATGCCAGATGTTGTGACAATCGGAGATACCGATTCCCAACTAGCGCAAGACTTGATCGATTCAGGTATGTATAGCGAAGTTGGCCCATTGTTCGACAAGTACGCTTCAGATACATGGAAAAAAGCAATGTCTGAAGATGCTAATGTCTGGAATCCTTATATCCGCGATGGTAAAAAAATGGGTATTCCTGTTCTAGATTATGCATATAACCATGATTATGTATTATGGATTCGTCAAGATTGGTTAACCAAGCTGAATATGAAAGCGCCTACCACTATGGATGAATTAGAAAAAGTGATGGAAGCTTTCAAAAACAACAATCCAGATGGATTGGCACCAGATAAAGTCATTCCACTAAGTATCGGATTCAAATCTTCTATGAATACATGGATGGGCGATCCTTCTTGGATCTTTGGAGCTTATGGAACGATTCCTCAACAATGGAACTTAGCTTCTGATGGTACATTGCAATACGGTTCGATTCAACCAGGAATGAAAGAAGGTTTGGTGAAGATCAAAGAATGGTTCGACAAAGGATATATTCCGAAAGAAGCAGCACTATGGGATGAAAACAAAACATCTGAACCAGCAGTGGCAGGTACAGCAGGTATTTTACCAGGACCTTACTGGATGAGCGGATGGCCTTTACAAGATACAGTGAAAAACGTACCAAGTGCAGTCTGGAAACCGATCACCATTCCAGTTGGACCAAATGGCAAAGCGATGCGTCATGGTACAACAACAACGAACGGCGTAACATTGATCAATAAAAACATGAAACACCCTGAAGCATTCTTTACGTACCAAAACTACATGTTCGATCAATTAGCGAATCCGTCTGCCAATAGCGAATTTGATAAAGGTCTATTTAAAGGATATGACTATGATGTAGATTCTTCTGGTAAATTGCTAACAGGAGAAAATATTCCAGGCGGCTATGTAAACAGTGTACGTTATCTATTGGTTCGTGATGGTGCACGTATTCCTAATGCTCAAATGGATGCTTTGATTAAATTAGCAGATGGCGGCAAAGCAGAGACTCGTCTAGAACGTGATATTCAAAATAACTACGGTCCTTTGACACCGGAAGCGGCTAAAGTATTGATGTCTCAGAAAGACAGTTCATATCCAAACATGTTTACGGGTCCAACGACACAAAGTATGAAAACGAAAATGGATTACTTGAACAAAATCGAAAGTCAAACCTTTAACGAAATCATTTATGGTAAATCTCCTATCGATTCATTCGATACTTTTGTACAAACATGGAAAACATCAGGTGGCGATGAAGTTACCAAAGAAGTGAACGATTGGTATAAGAGCGTTCATAAATAAGTAACAGATATCAAGTCCTATTGATCGAACAGTAACAAAAGGATATGAGAAAATAACGACTCTATCCAGAGTCGTTATTTTCTTCCTATCTACTGAACAGCAATATATAGAGATATAGAAATATAGAGGAAATACGATATACAAGGCATTAGGAGGAGAGAAATGAAAACACTACGCAAAAATTGGCCGTTTCATGTCATGCTACTACCATCTATGATTTTCTTACTTATTTTCAGTTATGTACCGATGGCTGGAATCGTGATGGCTTTTCAAGATTACAAACCATGGTTAGGATTTACAGGTTCAGAATGGGTAGGGCTTGCTAATTTCCGTTATTTATTTGAACGACAAGATAGTATACAGGTAATCTGGAATACATTAGTTATTGCAGTGTTGAAATTAATTTTCAATTTATTTGTACCCTTTATTTTTGCTATTTTGCTAAATGAAATTCGTCGTGTGAAATTGCAACGTACGATCCAGACATTAGTATACTTACCGCATTTTCTTTCATGGGTTATTTTGGGTGGTATTCTAATCGATTTGCTGGCAACCGATGGATTTGCTAACCGTATTTTAAGCACATTCGGCGTACAACCGATCTTCTTTCTCGGGGATAATGACTGGTTCCGGTTCACAGTCATTGCATCTGATGTATGGAAGGAATTTGGATACAATACGATCATCTTCTTAGCAACTTTAGCAGGTATCAATCCTTCTCTTTATGAAGCGGCAGAGATGGATGGAGCGACTCGTTGGAAACAAACATTGTACGTAACGATCCCTTCAATGATTCCAATGGTAGCCGTAGTAGGTACGCTAGCACTTGGTAATGTATTGAACGCTGGATTCGATCAGATATTTAACTTATACAACCCGCTTGTATATGCGAAAGGCGATATTATCGACACCTTCGTCTATCGTACAGCGATTTTGAATGGTGAAATGGGCTTTGGTACAGCGATCGGATTATTCAAATCAGTCATTAGTATGATTCTTATTCTCCTGTCTTACCGTTTAGCGTACAAATGGGCGAACTACCGTATATTCTAAAGGTGATTTGGTAACCTTCGTACAACATCAACGGATCATTTAAAAAGCGAAACGTAAAGGAAAGAGGGAGAATATGTATTTCAAAACTAAAGGATATCGCGTGTTTAATGTATTTAATACTATTTTGCTTATCCTATTATCAATTATGTGTATCATACCTTTAGTGCATGTATTGGCGATTTCACTCAGTTCCAAAGCAGCAGCCGATGCTAATCTAGTTGCACTGTGGCCGATTCAATTTTCATTAGAAGCATACAAAAAAACCATGTTTAACCCGGTATTTTTACATTCGATCTGGATATCAGTATTGCGTACTGTGATTGGTACAGCGATCACATTATGCCTAACTTTTCTAGCGGCATATCCATTGTCCAAAGACAATTCGGTCTTTAAAGGACGCAATATTTACTCTTGGATTTTCGTATTCAGCATGGTATTTACAGGTGGATTAGTACCATTTTATATCGTTATTCAGAAATTAGGCTTAATCGATTCATTCTGGGTACTAGTATTGCCTGGTGCTGTAAATACATTCCTGGTTATTCTAATGCTTAACTTTTTCCGCGGAATTCCTAAAGAACTGGAAGAAGCCGCATTTATCGATGGAGCAGGGCCATTCCGTACTTTGTTTACGATCTACTTGCCAATCTCATTACCATCAATCGCAACGATCACTTTATTCAGCATGGTATTCCACTGGAACTCATGGTTTGATGGATTGCTTTACTTAAACAATGCTAGCCAATTCCCATTAGCAACATTCTTACAAACCGTTATTATTCAACAAGATATGAGTTCAATGAGCTCCAGCCCGAAAGAAATGGAATTGATCTCTCAAACAACTGTCAAAGCCGCCCAAATCTTTATCGGCGCAGCACCAATCCTAATCGTCTATCCTTTCCTACAAAAATTCTTTGTTAAAGGTATGACTCTAGGTTCCGTCAAAGAATAGTAAAACCAACTCAAATCTTTTAAAAATCTTCACCCCTGCCCCCTCATTCAAAAGGCGCACTTTATCTTGTAAAAAGTTGCACCCCTAGCAGAGCGTAGGGAACAAAATCAATTCTAAAGGAAGCCTTTAAGGTTGGATATCGATTGCTTAGCAGTCTAATCAAGATATCCAATCTTACCAGCGACCGACAGAATGATTTTGTTCCCGGAGCGGTCTAACAACAAGCAAATATGTAACCATTAAAGGAGCCAATCATGACCACTATTGAACCAACCTGGAACCATATGCTTCATGGAGCCGATTATAATCCTGAGCAATGGCAACACCGTCCTGATATTTTAGAAGAAGATATTCGCTTAATGAAATTAGCCAAATGTAACGTGATGTCTGTAGGTATTTTCTCTTGGGTGGCATTAGAGCCTGAAGAAGGTGTCTATAACTTTGAATGGCTAGATCGTATATTAGATAACTTTGCAGCGAACGGTATCTCAGCATTATTAGCTACCCCAAGTGGAGCACGCCCGGCGTGGATGTCTGCGAAATACCCTGAAGTGTTACGTGTAGAAGCAAATCGTGTGCGTAATCTGCATGGTTTCCGTCATAATCATTGTTTTACTTCTCCGGTCTATCGCGAAAAGGTAGAAACGATGAACAGCAAATTAGCAGAACGTTATGGGGAGCATCCAGCAGTAATCGGCTGGCATATTTCCAATGAATACGGCGGGGAATGTCATTGTAATTACTGTCAGGATGCGTTCCGCACTTGGGTACAGAACAAATACAATACACTGGATAATCTCAATGAAGCATGGTGGACGAACTTCTGGAGTCATACCTACACCGATTGGTCTCAAGTGGAATCACCTGCACCGCACGGGGAGACACAAGTACATGGTATGAATCTGGATTGGCGTCGTTTTGTGACTGATCAGACGGTAGACTTTTGCCGTCATGAAATAGAGCCTTTGCGTAAAATCAATCGTTTGTTGCCTGTAACGACTAACTTTATGTTTACCGGTAATTTCGATGGATTGAACTACTGGAAATTTGCTGATCTATTAGATGTATTGTCATGGGATAGCTATCCAACATGGCATGATCAAGCAGGAGACGCTGTACAAGGAGCAAGTATTGCCTTTATGCATGATATTGTTCGCTCTATTAAGCAAAAGCCTTTCCTATTGATGGAAAGTACTCCAAGCTTAACGAACTGGCAAGATGTCAGTAAAAATAAACGTCCGAATATGCATATGCTATCTTCATTACAAGCAGTTGCACATGGATCAGATTCTGTACAGTATTTCCAATGGCGCAAAAGTCGCGGTTCAAGCGAAAAGTTCCACGGGGCTGTTGTTGACCATGTAGGGCATGAGCATACACGCGTATTTCAAGATGTACAGGATGTAGGGCAAGCGTTATCCAGTATGCAAGATATCGTAGGCAGTCATGTGAATGCAGAAGTTGCTGTTATCTATGATTGGGAAAATCGCTGGGCGATCAAAGACAGTCAAGGGCCTCGTAATATCGGCATGAAATACGATCAGACTGTACTTGACTGTTACCGTCCTTTCTGGGAGCGAGGGATTCCTGTCGATGTGATTGATATGGATCAAGATTTATCTAAATACAAAATCGTAGTGGCTCCTATGTTGTATCTTGTACGTGATGGCGTAGGCGAGCGCATGGAGAAATTTGTAGAAGCAGGCGGAACACTCGTAAGTACGTATTGGTCTGGTATCGTAAATGAGACAGATTTATGCTTCTTAGGTGGATTCCCGGGGCCTTTACGCAAAGTACTGGGCATCTGGTCAGAAGAAATTGACGGATTACATGACCATGAGCGCAATCAATTGAAGATGTCAGACAATAATACATTACAATGGCAAGGGACGTATGAAGTGAAAGAACTTTGCGATTTGATCCATTTGGAAAATGCAAAAGCATTAGCTGTGTACGGAGACGACTTTTATGCAGATCGTCCGGCACTGACAGTGAATGAATTTGGTGAAGGCGAAGCTTATTATATTGCAGCTCGCACAGAGTATTCTTTCTTAAATGAGTTGATCGGAAAATTAACCGAACGTCAAGAAATCAAGCGTACATTAGCAGCCGATTTACCTGAAGGAGTGACTGCTCACTCACGTACAAACGACAAAGATGAATTTCTGTTTATTCAGAATTACACATCAACTTCGCAACAGATTTCTTTGGATCAACAAACCTATTATGACATGTTAGCAGAGGCAGACAATACTGGAATATCCAGTAAATTAGAGGTTCCAGCTTATGGAATTCGTGTTCTCAAAAGAAGCATTTAAATCCCAAAAGCAAGGAAGGAATGGAGTACTCGTTCCTTCCTTATTTTTATATACACTTCAATTTTAATCTTTATTTTGATATATATTTGCTGTAAAAATCACCTTCAGATAAATTATATGTCGAAACAATTAAAATAACATTGAATATTGTTGTACTTTCATATATATTGAAATCTGAAAGAAACGTATATAGCGATAGAGAGAAAGTTAAACCGTTTACATTTATTACTTATTATTCAAATTATCAAGAGGGGGAGAGACATGCCGACCATACATGATGTCGCCAAACATGCTGGCGTCACTCCAACAACAGTATCCCGGGTATTAAATAACAGGGGCTATATCAGTGATAAGACTCGTAAAAAAGTGTACTCTTCGATGGAAGAGTTGAACTACCAACCGAACGAAATTGCACGTTCACTCAAAAATAAGCAATCGAATATTATTGGGTTGATTGTGCCGGATGTATCACATCCTTTTTTTGCTTCATTTGCTAGTCATATTGAGTATTTTGCGTATGAAAAAGGAATGAAGGTATTGTTATGTAACTCGCATCTTGATCCGATTAAAGAAAAAGAATATATCGATATGATGCGTGGTAATCGAGTCGATGGCATTATTATGAGTAGCCATACACTGGAAATAGAACAGTATCAAAATGTGCAAAGCCCTATTGTTACATTTGATCGTCAAATAGGCGATATTCCCTTTATTTCTTCGGACAATTATATGGGAGGCAAGCTGGCAACCGAATTGCTGATTAGTAAAGGCTGCCGTAAGATTGCTCATATTTGTGGGAATTTACAGTTGAATCTACTTGCGAATGAGCGAAGTAAAGCTTTTTTGGATGTAGTCAATGTACATAATGTTGATCATGTTGTCATTGAAACAGATATGAATGTTTTCCATACACGAGAATATCAGCAATTAATCCGCGAACTGTTATTGGATCATCCAGATCTGGATGGCGTGTTTGCAACAAGTGATATTATCGCAGCGTATGTGATCAAAGAATGTATGGAAATGGGCATCCATGTACCTGACCAAATTAAAGTCGTTGGTTATGATGATGTCAGTGTTGCTCCCTGGATTACGCCTTCACTTACAACAATTCGTCAGCCGATTGAAGAGATAGGAAAGTTGTCGATCGCATTATTGAGCCAACAAATTAATAATGAAGACTATATCATCAAAAATCAGCTAGATGTTACTTTGATTGAAAGAGCTTCCACGATGTAGTGTGGAGGTTTTTTATAAAAGGTATGTTAACCGATTGATAGGCTTTATTGGGTAATTGCTACCTGCATATGACACCTTGTCACTTTGCCAGTATTTTATATAGAATACACAGGCAGTAATGTGTATGATTGACTTCAACAAATATAATGATTTAGCGTTTCAATATGTGGTACATTTTGAAAGTATGATCTATCATAAAAAACTTTCTTATTCGAGCGAAGAAGGGGAAGATTACAGATGAGCTACAGTATTGAGCGGGCTAATGTATTTATTGCTGAATCCAAGCATTTATTAGTAGATCAATATCGTTTACATTATCATTTTATGGGCGAGTTTGGTTGGATTAATGATCCCAACGGCTTTATTCAATACAAAGGTGAATATCATTTATTTTATCAATATCATCCGTATCAACCAGTATGGGGACCGATGCATTGGGGACATGCTGTAAGTAAAGATTTAGTAGAGTGGAGACATCTACCGGTTGCTTTGGCACCGGATCAAGAATACGACCGTGACGGATGTTTTTCAGGAAGTGCGATAGAACATAAGGAAGATCTGTATCTATTATATACAGGGCATATCATGACAGGGCCTGATATCACCAAAGACTATTATCAAGTTCAGAATATAGCTGTCTCCAAAGATGGTGTTCTTTTTGAAAAAGATGCTCATAATCCGGCGATCAATACCGATCAGATTCCCTCACATACCAGTCAAAAAGATTTCCGCGATCCTAAAGTATTTGTGCGGGATGGACAATTTTATATGGTACTTGGCTCTAATGACGATCAAGGCAAAGGATTGATTTTGCTATATCGTTCTGCTGATCTGCACACATGGGAATATGTAAATGTCATGGCACAGAGTGATGGTACATTGGGCGATAACTGGGAATGCCCTGACGTATTCGACTTGGATGGGGTAGATGTATTGATGATGTCTCCGCAACGGATGGCTCCTCACGGCAATGATTATCATAATTTACATTCCACAGTCTATATGATAGGTAGGCTAAATACAGATACAGGTGTTTTTGATTATAATCAGTATGTTCCGATCGATTATGGTTTTGACTTTTATGCTTGTCAGACTACATTAGACGAACAGGGTAGACGTATTATGATCGGTTGGATGGATAGCTGGGAAGCTGTTATGCCTACACAGAACGGGCATCATTGGGCAGGGGCTATGACATTACCACGTGAAGTGATTCGTGATGGCGAACGATTGTTATTCCGTCCTGTAGCAGAATTAGAGCAATATCGCTTAGATGGATTACATGCAGAATCATTTGAAGTGCAAGGACAACAAGTACTAGATTACAGAGGCGAAAGTTACGAGCTTGAACTGACCGTCGATGTTACCAAAACCGAACAATTTGCGATCCATTTGCGTACAGGCGAAGCAGAAACAACAGTGCTTAGCTATTCACCACTAGAGCAATTGTTCCGCTTCAACCGCGATCAATCCGGTATTGGCCCGGGCGGGGAACGCATCACTTCACTACCCACACCAGAAGGCAAACTACATGTACGCATTTTTGTAGATACATCTTCTATAGAAATCTTTTTACAAGATGGTGAAAAAGTCATGACCGGACGCATTTATCCACAACAAGAATCACAAGGCATTGCTTTATATTCCAATGGCATCACTCAAGTAGAATCTCTACACATCTGGAATCTAGCCCGCCCTGAACGGGTATAGATAAATAATGTAAAAAAAGAGCTATTCCTAACTGTGTAACAACAGTAGAATAGCTCTTTTACCTTATATTTACACAAATTTCACACACATTTTGTCTACCCATTAAATGATTTTACTCTTTAAATCGTTCTATTCATATTAGACTCAATCTCATCTTAAAAACCATTTACAAACATCCTAATAAAATAATAAAACAAATAATGAAAACTATATTTCATGCCATTTCCAAAATAACAATCTTAACGCTTGAAAACTTATCCATAAAAATGAAATCCATAACCCTATAAACAAACTAACTACTACGCAACCCAAAAATCACAACTAAAAGCCACTCCCACCAAATTCATCTTTTCTTTTTGGTGTGCTCTAATCCAAATGTACCTCATCGCACAAGCGAAAGGGAAAGTATAGTCCTGAAAGAGCGAAGCGCTCGCCTTTGAAGAAAAATGCCGACTGCCTAGCAGTCATTCCAGGCATTCTTCTTCAACAGCGACGACAAGGACAATACTGCCCCTGAAGCGATTTCCCTTTTCAGCACCAAACTCAACTATTACTCAAGCTTTTAGTTCAAAAACGCATCCAAAGCAATAGTCACTTTCCCTTTAGAATCAAAAGCACCTTTGGTATAAGCGTACCATGTACCATAAGACTGTGGTTCCCAATAGAATACGCCTAATCCTTTACCACCGGATACCGAACGTGTTTTGTTCAAAATATCAGTCAAAAATGCTTTGGAGGTTGTAGGATCGCTGGCATCCATGCCAACTTCACAGACCATCACTTCTTTGCCATAACGAGCAACCATATCATTCATATTGGTTAGCGTTTGTTGTGTTAACGTCTGCCAGTTGTTTTTATCAGGATATAGTGACATACCGATTACATCATATTTAGCACCATTTGCTTTGAGTCCGTCAAACATCCAACGGTATAACGAGTTGTCATATCCATTAGATAAATGAACGATAACTTTAGTGCTACTATTTACCGCTTTGGTTGCATCATAACCCGAATTAATCAACCATGCGAAGTTTTTCATATTTGCTGAAGCGCGTCCTTCTTCCCATAACATACCATTGTTCGTTTCATTACCTACTTGCACCCATTCAGGAGTAACACCTTGAGCTTTGAGAGCGGTCAAGACATCATACGTATGGTCATAGACAGCTTTCATCAATCCATTAAAATCTTTAGTTGCCCAGTCTTTCGGTTTGGTCTGATTCGCAGGATCTGCCCATACATCGCTATAATGGAAATCGATCATAATACGGAATCCCATTTTTTTAGCACGAACAGCTTGTTTGATTACATCTGCTTTATTAGAAAAGTTTTTAGCAGGATTTACCCATACACGTAGACGAATCGAATTCATCCCATGATCTTTTAAAATTTGTAGCGCATCTTGTTTGACACCTGCGTCATTATAAAAAGCCCAATTGTACGATTCCATCTCTGATAACCAGCCTACATCTGCACCTTTGGCAAAAGTCGCTGCATGTACTGTAGGTGTAAGCGGAGCGACACTATAACTTAACCCTGTAAGAATAGAGAGACTAAGTACAACCCCGGATATACGTTTCATGATTTTACCAGACCACTTGAACATAAATAACCTCCTAGAATTTTATTGTATGCGTTTACATTAAATCTTAAAAAAACAATTCCTTTTAGCAAGGAACATCACTTATTGTAGCTTGACTATCCTGCTAACGTAACCTATAAAAACTCAATATTTTAGCACTTTTGACAATAAAGATTCGTAAATTCTATTTTTCGTACTTAGGTATACAAAATAATCATTGTTGCTATATCAAGATAGCTCTTACACAATATGTTAAAAACTACAGACTGGTGATTTACAATGTAGAAAATACCCTTTATGATATAACTGTTATTACATAGTAAAGATTACGTATAACAAACTTAATTTTGCTTACAAAGTTGCTGTTTATATAAACGATTTTTCTTTTTAAAAGGAGTTGCATACGTAATTGGCGAAATAAATAACAAGAATGTTATAAAAATGTTTCAATCGCTTAAAGGTTATGTCTGAACTTACCGATAAATAAGGTATTCAGTATTTCCTTTTGACCACACAATCGGGCTTCTTGACATGCAGTTGTATCACAATAATGACTGGGACATCGCATCATACATAATGTGAACCAGGGAATGGTAGGGATAATATGAAAAAAACAGGTTTGTGGATGCTAACGTTAATAATGATCTTCATGATAGTATTGCCTGCTACAGGACATGCTGCAATTACAGAAAGCACGCATATTAATTTGGATGGACAAGAGCTAGCTTTACCAGCAAGCGGACAAGTAGAGACTGTTAATGGCACAGTGATGGTACCGTTACGTGTGATCGTTGAACAATTGGGCTACAAAGTAGGCTGGTCGAACCGTACACAAACAGCAACAATCAAGCAAGGCAAAACAACATTACAATTAGCAGCAGGAAGTCATACCGCTACCGTTGATGACAAGGCGATTGATTTGCCAGAAGCGCCTTTATTGCAAAATGGAACCACCCTTGTACCGCTTCGATTTATTAGTGAAAATACAGGCACAACTGTGAAATGGGACAATACAGCCAAAACGGTGTACTTGACTACTCCTAAAAAAGTAGTCACTCCTGCAAAAGGTAACCCTACAGACACAACTACGACAGCAGATACGGCTGATCAATCTGCTTTGCAAGCTATTAGCTTTAGTGATAGTCGCTTAACAGTTACATTAAATGGAACAGCATCGCCTAAATATAGTGCTTTGACTAATCCTAATCGGATCGTTCTTGATTTGCCGAAAACAGCTTTTTCTGAATCATTTTTAAATGGTAAAGTGATGAACCTGGGCAATGTAGGCAAAGTAGATGTCACAGGTGATCCAGATGTAGCAGGTATTCGGTATTCTCTATTTAGCAACGAACCTTCTACAGTGCGTGTAGTAATGGATCTTAACAATGCACAGAAATATAAAGTCATTAACAATAACAAAGGTGTAGTTATTGTAGAGTTAGATGGAGCAGTTAAGCCATCGTCTACGATTACGAATGGAAATGGTACAGCCAATAATGGAAATACACAAGTCTCCAGTAATCCAAATACATCAACAGACCCAGTAGTAGTAACCAATCCAGATGGTTCAACATCTACTGATCCAAATAGTGATCCTACGGCTACACCAACCGATACACCTTCCAAAGCTGTACCGGTGACACCAAGTTCTGGCCCTGGTAAAGATGGCAAAAAATTAGTTGTTATTGATGCCGGTCATGGTGGCAAAGATTCAGGAGCAATTAGCATTACAGGCAAATATGAAAAAAACTTTACTTTACCTGTAGTGCTCAAAATTCAAGCGTTATTGGAACAAGAGCCTGATATTGATTTTGTATTAACACGTAGTGATGATAGCTATCCTACATTGCCAGATCGAGTAAAAGTGGCTAATGATCTGAATGCAGATGTATTTGTATCTATTCATGGAAATAGTACAACTTCTGCTGTTTCTCCAAGCGGTACAGAAATGTATTATAGCCGTTCAAGTAGCTTAACCCTTGCACAGATTGTGCATAAGCATGTAGTAGCTGCGCTTGGATTATCAGATCGTGGTATTCATCAGAAGAGCCTTCATGTGACAAGAGAAACAACAATGCCTGCTATATTGATCGAGGCTGGATATTTAAGCAATCCGACAGATGAAGCTTTGATGTATACCGATGCTTTTCAAGAACAATTGGCAGAAGCAGTGGTGGCTGGAATTAAAGAATATTTAGGTGTCTCGTAAGCAGGTTATACGATTTCATTGAAACTTTAATGTTTCATTTTAAAGAGTGTGTGGTAATGAACCACGGTAAACTAATGACGAACTTGTCATTTTTAGTGGTTCATACATAACTCTACATATCAGACAGAAGGCAACAGCATTTTCAAGGAGGGCATCTATGAAACGAAATCTCATCACTCTGGTAACAGCAGCTGTGTTACTGACTTCTACGCCTCAAATGATGGAAGCAGCAACAACGCCTGTACCTGTGGGTAAAGTAAATCTACCTGTCAACTTCCGTTCAGGTCCTACACCGGATAGTACAGTATATGGCACACTTCAACCGGGCACTAATATTAAGATTCTGCGCGAAGTTAACAGTTATTGGCTACGGGTAAAAGTAGGAGTCAAAACAGGCTATGTATCGGCAAGCTATATCAATTACACGCCGAAGCCAAAAGAATCTAATCCGGTGAGTACATCACCAGCATCGAATACAGTATCCAGTCAAGAACAGTCTTCCAAATTGCAGACTGCTAAAGATACACCGTCAACGCCAACGATTACTCAAGCAAGTGCGCCTGCTCCTGCACCTACAAGTACACCGGTAACACCTATACCACGTAAAAATGATCCTGGTACAGGTATTGTAGAACGTGGAGTGAACTTTCGAGCGGAGCCTACAACAGGAAGTGATGTGTTACGAGTATTACCTGTTGGTGAGACATTCAAAGCGTTAGAGCAACCTAGTGTATCTTGGATTAAAATTAAAGACAGTACTGGAACAGTAGGATATGTATCTACAGATTATGTTTCCTATACATTACCTGCATCGGCTACACCTGTTTTGACAAGTCTACCTGTAGATGCTATTCCAGAAGTGGATGATACTCCGTTTCAACCACCTGTGACGGTTACACCGCCACCTACACTTGCAACAGGTTCACCATTAGATGAAGCTACAGCGGATCTTATTTTAGGTAGTGCATTAGCATTACAAGGTATTACACATTATGGATATGGTAAAAATGAAGCACCTACGTTATTCGATTGTTCTTCATTTACACGATATGTATTTGGACAAGCAGGAATTGATCTTGCCTGGGGCACACAATACCAGAAAAATGTAGGTATTGAAGTTGAACGTGGACAATGGCAAAAAGGGGACTTGCTCTTTTTCTCAGGTGGCGACCCGAATGTGATTTCTCATGTAGGCATATACGCTGGCGATAATAAGCTAGTTCATAATAGTGTGAGTTTGGACGGAATTGCTATTTCTAATCTTGATCTAGATTATTGGGTGAAGCATTATGTAACAGCTCGTCGTGTTTTACAATAAATAACAGTGATGTTAAAGCTCTGGTAACTATAAAAGCAAGCCGTTATTTTCTTTACAAAGTGTAGAGAAAGGAACGGTTTGCTTTTTTTTATAAAACTATTGTAAGCGTTATCAGAAGTGTGTATACTACACATCATATAAAGGATTGTTACTGCGTGTAGCAGGCAAAACCTAATTTAGCTATAGAAGGACACATTACTGTGTATTTCTAGCGCCGAATTAGGTTTTTTTATGTCTATTTTTAATAGACAGCGCTTATTCATACACTTTTCTTTATATATTCACTTGATGCAATGGTTTGCGGTACATAATGAAGGAGGTATTCAAATGAAGATGAACAAAAAAGGAACATGGTTGTGGTTGCTCGTATTAATGTGTATATTATCTAGCAACGGTACTGCTGAAGCAGCCGTTCAATCTAACCAAACAAAGAGTGATACGATGAACTATAAATATCAAAATGATGTAACACAACCAACAAGCGCCGGTATATTCACAGGATTACAGACAGGTAACAACAATACATTAGTATGGTCAGGTATACCTTATGCACAAGCTCCTGTAGGAGATTTGCGTTGGAAAGCACCTCAACCCCTACCATCATCTGCGAGTGAACAGCATAACGCACGTCAAGCAGGCAATATCTGTACTCAATTAGCAGACGGCAAAGTCGTAGGCGAGGAAGACTGTCTATATCTTAATGTCTATCGTCCACATACGACAGCTACTGATCTGCCTGTACTTGTATTTTTGCATGGAGGAGGCAATGTGACAGGTAGCTCTGCGGCTTTGGAAGCAGAATCATTGGCTACCAGTACACAATCGGTTGTTGTTACTGTTAATTATCGCTTAGGATTATTAGGATGGCTTAACAATACTGCAATCAAAAGTGGTAATCCGCTAGAGGATTCAGGCAATTTTGCGCTGTTAGATCAGATTGCAGCACTCAAATGGGTACAGCAACAGATAGGTAGTTTTGGTGGTGATCCAGACAATGTTACACTGGGCGGTCAATCTGCGGGCGCGCGTGATGTGTTGGCATTGGTCATTTCACCGCTTGCCAAAGGGCTATTCGCTAAAGTGATGCCTTTAAGTGGGGGTATGACTACAGCTACGCCGGCGGAAGGACAAGCGTATTCGGATAGCAAATTAGCCGCAGTACTGGTTCAAGCAGGCAAAGCCAGTACAACAGCAGAAGCTATGACCTACCTTCAAAAAACGGATGCGCAAACATTACAGCAAACATTACGTTCATTAGATAGCAAACAGTTGGTGCAAGCAGTCGGTAGCGTGATGATTCGAATGTCTGAATTTCCGCATTTATTTGCAGATGGTCATGTATTACCGAAAAATGGATTTGATGTCGTACAGACCGGACAATATAATCGTGTTCCGATGTTAATTGGTAGTATGAAAAATGAATTCAATGTATTTGCTGCCTATGATCCAGAATTTAGTAAGCAATTCACTTCAAATTCATGGACAACAGCAAAAGAAAAGCAGTTCTGGCAAGCTACCCAGTATGGAAGTCAATTATATTCTGCTTTTAATGCAGATCAAGTAGCAGATAGATTTACAAAAGATACTCAAGCGTTACCGATCTATGTGTATCGTTTTGCATGGGGTACAGAAGTGAAAGGTCTGCAAGCACCAGCTAAATATTTAGCCGCTACACATGGAGTAGATATGGACTTTTTGAGTGGTCATTTTGCTGATAGTAATTACGGGTTACTATTCAAAAATCAATTTTATAAAGACGATAATGAAGCTGGAAGAATACAATTGATGCATCGTTATCGCCAATATATTCGTCAGTTTTTACATGATCAATCGATGCAAGTAAGCGATACACCGGCTTGGACATCTTGGCAAAAATCACGTACATTATTGCAATTTGATGCTACCAATACCAAAGCAATATTAAAGACTATTCAGCCAGCACCGACTTCAGTTAAAATGATGGCGACTATTCAATCATCGTTATCGAATACTGCGAAGTCTGTGGTATGGGATAACGTATTAAAAGGTAGATTCTTTATGGATGCTCAATATTAAAAAAATACATTTTTTTGTAAAAGTACTGGATAAGTGAGTGATTTTCACGTATTCAGTACTTTTTATTCTATATTTATAATAGAAATTCGTTTGAATAATCATATACTTGTTTAAATTTAGCTATAATTATATGATAGATACAACTGATGGTTGAACTTGATAACAACATTTGGGAGGCACCATGAATATAGATCCTAAAATAGCAGCAGTCGATTGGGAATATGTGGTACAAAATTTAAAATCTTCGGTAACGATTGCTGATGCAAGAAGAAGTGATTTCCCGCTTGTTTTTGTAAATAGTCATTTTACCGAGTTAACAGGTTATACCAAAAATGAAGCGATCGGATACAATTGTCGTTTTCTACAGGGTGTAGATACTGATCCAGCAGCAGTTAAAAAGATTCGTGAAGCTCTAGCTAAGCAAGAATCTGCTGTGATCGAGATTTTGAATTATACCAAAGAGGGAACTCCTTTTTGGAATGAAATTAATTTAGATCCTATTTTTGACCGGAATGGTGAATGTCATTATTTTGTAGGGATTCAATTTGACATCACAGATCGCAAAACAGCGGAACAACAAGCCAAGCGTGCAGCAGAATTAGCAGAAGCAGCTAATCGCGCGAAAAGCCGTTTTATTGCAAATATGAGTCATGAGTTTCGGACACCATTGAACGGAATTATTGGAATGACTGAATTGATCTTATTAAGTGAGATCGATCAAGAACAACGTGATAATATGAAGATTGTCCAAAATAGTGCGGAAACGTTGTTGACGTTAATTAATGATGTACTTGATTTCTCCAAAATCGAAGCGGAAAAGATGAATCTTGAAAATATAGAATACAATATTCATGAATTGATGGATATTACGATCAAAGCGCATCGTCCGTTAGCATTGGAGAAAAAGATTGATCTATTATTGCACATTGGCAAACGTGTACCTAAAATCGTAGTCGGTGATCCACATCGATTAAAACAAGTGCTGAATAACTTGATTGGTAATGCGATTAAATTTACGAGTCAGGGTTCAGTGAAGATTTCTGTCGAAGGGCAGGAATTAATCGAAGACAAATTAATGCTTCATTTTAAAGTAAAAGATACAGGGATCGGTATTGCAGAAAAAGATATGCCCAAGCTATTTAAAAGTTTTAGTCAGGTCGATGATTCACAGACACGCGAATTTGGCGGCACTGGTCTAGGGCTAGTCATCAGTCAGCAGATCGTTGAGTTAATGGGTGGACATATTACAGTAGATAGCGATGAAGGAATCGGGACTATTTTCCAATTCACAATTCCTCTGGCTTATGCTCATACATCAACAAGTGAAGGTGTAGATACAGAATATGCTCCTTCTCATAAGTCTATAGAGCCACCTGTAGAGACAGAAGAGGAATCTAATGCTAGTGGACTGAAAGTACTCTTGGCAGATGATGACCGAATCAGTCGTCTAATTACGATGCGTATGTTAGAAAAGTTAGGTCACCGAGCAGAATCTGTCGAAAATGGTCTGGAAGCTGTGCGCACGTTAGAAAAAGATTCTGGTTATGATCTTGTACTAATGGATATTCAAATGCCTGTTATGGATGGACTTCAAGCCACAGATGAAATACGCAACTCCGGCAAAGTCAATCGCAATGACATTCCGATTATTGCTTTGACAGCTCATGCGTTCAAAGACGACCAAAAGCAAATTATGGCTTCCGGTATGAATGGTGCATTATCTAAGCCATTGCCTATCCAAAAGCTTGCAGAAATTATTGATTCTGTGAAGCAAGAACAACAGAAATAAAAGAATACCGTCTATAGATATAGCAAAATATAGCATGATAAAAAGCCGCCTTTGATATACAAGGGCGGCTTTTGGTCTATCACAAATGAAATAGATATAGAACGTTAATCTTCGATCGTAGAGAGATCACCTGTAGGAAGCTCCAATTCCCATGCTTTCAGCACACGACGCATAATTTTACCACTACGTGTTTTGGGAAGCTTGTCTTTAAATTCAATCTCGCGCGGAGCAGCATGAGCAGACAATCCTTCTTTGACAAAGCGAGTGATCTCTTGCTTCAATTCTTCTGTAGCTGTATATCCTTCCCGAAGGGAGATAAATGCTTTGATCACTTCACCACGTACAGGATCAGGCTTACCGATAACACCTGCTTCAGCTACCGCAGGATGTTCTACCAATTTACTTTCTACTTCAAAGGGACCGACACGCTCACCAGACGTATTGATGACATCATCAATTCGACCCTGGAACCAGAAGTATCCATCTTCATCCATATAAGCAGAATCTCCTGAAATATACCATCCCGGAATACGTGTATATTCTTCAAATTTGGCAGGATTGTTCCAAATTTTGTACATCATTGATGGCCATGGTGTTTTGATCGCTAGATTACCCATCCGTAGTGGAGGGAGCACATTACCCGCATCATCGATAATAGCAGCTTCTACACCCGGAATCGGACGTCCCATAGAGCCAGGGCGAATATCCATGCGCGGATAGTTACAGATAAGCTGTGCGCCTGTCTCGGTCATCCACCATGTATCATGAATCCGTTGTCCGTAGACACGATATCCCCAGCGAATAACTTCAGGATTTAGCGGTTCGCCTACACTGAGCACATGACGAAGCGAAGAAAGGTCATATTGCTGAACCACTTCATCGCCAGCTCCCATTAACATCCGAAAAGCTGTTGGAGCACTATACCATACCGTTACTTGATAGCGTCCAATCGTCTTATACCAATCTTGCGGGCTGAATCGCCCTCCACGCACAACATTGGTCACTCCATTTAACCAGGGAGCAAAAATACCATAAGACGTCCCTGTCACCCAACCAGGGTCAGCAGTACACCAATAAATATCATTCTCTTGAAGATCAAGTACAATTCTGCCGGTATATTCTTGCTGAATCATAGCTCTATGAACATGATATACACCTTTAGGCTTGCCTGTAGACCCAGAAGTATAGTGAAGGATTAGACCATCATCCAGATCTACCCATTCTATCTCTGCTTCTGTTGAAGCTTGTTGCATTTCTTTGGCAAAATCAATATAAGGAGCTGTAATGTCTTGCTCATCTCCAACAAGAATGACATGTTGAAGTTCAGGTAATTCGTGACTAGGCACCCGTTCAACCAATTTGGGTGTAGTGATTATAGCTACAGCACCACTATCTGCCAGACGATCTTTCACAGCCGTTTCCATAAAGGCTTCAAATAATGGCCCAGCAATAGCACCAATTTTAATAATACCAAGCAATGTGAAATACAGTTCAGGAGTACGAGGCATAAAGATAAACACGCGATCTCCTTTACCAATGCCTAGTTTGCGTAACATATTAGCAGCTCGATTCGATTGTTGACGCAATTGTTCAAAGGTATACGATTCGCTTCGTACAGGATCACTATAATGCAAAGCAATATGATCACGACGTTCTGAAGCAGCATGACGATCGATTGCCTCGTAAGCAAGATTGATATTGCCCGTTTCATGCCAGGAGAATCTTTTTTCTACATCTGCCCAGTCAAAAGAACGACTAGCTTCCTCATAATCCATCATATTGGCTTGTGTAGCTTCTACAGCAATGATTTCCACGTTATCTTTTCCCATAATGACCTCCATGATTATTGAGATACGATCTTGTGTTTCGATTACCATATATAGCGCTTACAAAAAACAATACTACGATTTCACAAATTGTTCAATTTTATATTTTCCTGTAGTATAGCATAGCGAAATATTATTTTTTTTACAATTGATTTTGCATCATAATCATGAAAAAAATCATGAATTTACATTTTAACTATAAATTATGACAACTTTGTAGTAATATATAACGAATGAAAATGATTCAAAGTGAATAATTAAACTGTTTTATAAAAACATAGTAATTCAAAACGAATAATCACACACTATAATCATCTTCTTTTTGATTTCTATTTCTATGTCTAATATTACAGTTGAAGCAAAAGTAAGGAGAGATGTCACACGCTATCATTGAGCATTTTAGGAATTGTTAATTGAAAAGGAGGTTATTAACGGAATGAATTCAAACGCGATCTCTACTAAAAAAACGATCAGCGAAGTAGGCTTGATTCGCGCGATCGCTTGTATGAGCGTTGTATTACTGCATTCGATTAAATTTACAACAGGGGAAAGTACAGAGGGTGCTATTCAGTTTGGACTATGGACGCTAGCTGGACTTCTTTCTTTTGGAACATCGACTTTTGTGTTTATTTCAGCATTGGTTCTTGCTTATTCTTATCCTAACCAGTTACCGAAGCAATTTTATAGCAAACGTATCAAGTTTCTTTTGATTCCTTTTGCTTGTATGGCTGTATTTTATGCTGTGATGTCTGGTGTATTGAATGGATGGTCGATTCCTAAGCTAGTGGTCTACAATATGCTCGGAGCTTATCATGGCTGGTTTGTACTGGTTATTTTCCAATTTTACATTCTTCATCAATTGTTTAATAAGTATATTGCCCGTTTTGATCCGGGGTGGGTTCTAGCTATAGCTCTTATTATTAATGTAGCGTATCTTGCTTTCTTTAATCTGGTAGCACCGCCTAGTAGCAATCAGTATATTGCTTATATTTGGGACCGAGGATACTGGATGCCATTTACAGGTTGGGTATTTTATTTTGCTCTCGCTTATTATTGTGGTAAACATTATCAAACATTTATGCAATATATCGAAAAATACAAAGTATGGATTTACGCAGCATTGCCTGTATCGTTAGCCATCATTATTTATAACAATATGTATGCTAGCTTCGGATTTGGATCGAAGCGTATGGATATGATTTTGTTTACAGTTTTGTTAATTTTCGTATTGTTTTTAGCTTTTCGTAATGTAACCAAAATGCCGGCTGTATTATCAATCGTCAGTCAGTATTCATTTGGGATCTATTTATTGCATTGGTTCTATCTACAAATGATGGATATAGCGATCGAGACGTTTGCTGTATCGCTTGGCTATTTTGAGATTCCATTGTTGTTTGTAGGAGGATTGCTCTGCTCTTATGTGACTATTAATCTATTAAACCGGATTAAGATTGGTAAATATATTGTAGGTCGAGTCAATGTACCCAAATCTTCTGCTCCAGCTTCCAGTCGTAGCTTGGCTACTGAAAATTAAATTATAGCTTGATCTCTTGATCTGTAGAAATCAAAACCTTCTCGCATAATGAGAAGGTTTTTTTCTGATTTTTGCTGATCTACATAGCTACACATACATTTACCTCAAAAATCAGTATAATAAGAACATAAGGAAAGCGTTATCATAAAAGTAGCCGATCTCGTTTACAATATTGAATACTTCCATAAAGAAAGGAATTCCAGTATGGAGCATTTGAAAAATCCACAATCGGAAACACTTGTGTCTCCTCGGTGCACGTTACAACTAGAAGGGCCTGTATCACCAGCACATATTCGCACTAAAAAAATGCATCCTCAATTAGACGCCTTTCGTCGTCCAGCCGAACAATGGGAAGCATTGATCGAAATTGCTGAATTGGATGAAGGGCGCATTATTATGGCTTGCGATGGCGAGGTCATTGTCGGATATGTAACATTTCATTATGCAGATGAATATGAGCGCTGGTCGGAAGGCAATATGGAGGATCTGATCGAACTTGGAGCAGTTGAAGTAGCGAATGATTACCGGGGACTCGGTCTAGCCAAAAAGTTGATACAACTTTCTTTTCGCGAAGAACAACTTGATCGAATGATTGTATTTACGACAGAGTATTACTGGCATTGGGATCTTGAGAATACAGGGCTAAACGTCTGGGATTATCGCAAAATGATGGAGCAGTTAATGAAAAATGTTGATATGGTCTGGTTCGCAACCGATGATCCTGAAATCTGTTCTCATCCTGCGAATTGCTTGATGGTACGTGTAGGAAAATATGTACCGCAATCTTCAGTAGAAGCATTTGATCGCCTACGATTTCGGCAACGATTTATGTATTGAATTTCAATCATAGAAAGGAGAATTGATGTATGGATAAAGCAATATATGTATATCATCCTGATAGCTTGAAGTATGTATTTCATCAGAATCATCCATTTGACCAGCGTAGATTAACGCTTACTCGTGATCTACTACAACAAGTAAATGCTTTATCTGTAGATCAAATCTTTGTGCCTGGCGAATTGCCAGATTCTCATTTGTTACAACAAGTGCATATTCCTGAATATGTAGAAGCTGTCAAACAATTAAGTCTGGAGCATCCTTCACAGCAGGCTATTGATCGTGCATTCCAATACGGTCTTCATCAAGGGGATACGCCGTATTTTGCAGGGATGCACCAGAGTGCATTATCGATTGCTGCTGGCTCGGTGACTGCTGCCCAGATGGTAATGGAAGGTCAGACGACCCATGCTCTTCATCTAGGGGGTGGACTGCATCACGCTATGCCACAGAAAGGCGCTGGATTCTGTATCTATAATGATGCCGCACTTGCAATCGCTCATGTACGGGAAACATATGGAGCTAAAGTGCTCTATATTGACACAGATGTGCATCATGGAGATGGTGTAGAAATGTGCTTTTACACTGATCCAAATGTTTTTACGTATTCGATTCATGAGACAGGTAAATATTTATTTCCAGGTACAGGACGGGTAGAAGAGCGCGGTGCAGGTGAAGGATTTGGTTACACTGTAAATCTACCTTTAGAACCGTATACTGAAGACGATTCATGGCTAGAGTGTTTTGAGACGACGTTGAATCAAGTGTTAGAACGCGCTAAGCCCGATCTTATTATTAGTCAACATGGATGTGATGCTCATGCGCTTGATCCATTGTCTCATGTGCATTGTTCTATGCGTATCTATCAGGAGATGCCTCGTATGATTCATCAAGCTGCTCATCAGTGGTGTGAAGGACGGTGGGTAGCACTGGGAGGCGGCGGATACGATATATGGAGAGTAGTACCTAGAGCATGGTCATTATTGTGGCTTGAAATGAGCAATCATCCACTACTGCAACAGCTTCATACTGATCCGTTGTTACCGTTACCTCAAGACTGGTTAGATCATTGGCAAGCAGAAAGTCCTGTCTCTTTGCCGCAAACATGGTTAGATGATGTGAAGCGCTGGGAACCGATCCCAAGGCGAGAAGAGATCACGCAGTCTAATCGAGCGATCAGTGAAATAGCAGCAACTTATTTGAAATAAAGCAAAGGTTTATTTGCCAGTATCCAAGTGGATCAGAATTGGTATAAAATAAACATTATACCAGTCTGTAACAAAATCGTAATGACTCAAAAGGGGCGAAATGAACATTTTCGGGTATATATATTTTGCCGGGAGATTGGCAGATGAAAGATTTTCACATACAGAGCATAAAAGGGTAAGTTAATATAAGCGGTAAGCAGGGACAATAGCTACGTATGTAGAAATAGATACTATATTCAAGGAATGAGTTATATTCATCATTCATTACTATAGTATGGAATGATCTGCCAATCCCGAAAGGAAGAGATATGTATGTGCTATATCCTGTCACCAGCAAATGTGTATCCGGATCGTTACTGGTTTAAGTACAATTTCAATGATTCACCGGATCATTTGAGCTTCAAAAAAGGCACACCTCAACGAGATTGGGCGAAGACGCCAAAGTTCCATTTGCAAGGAGATATCGATCTTAATCATTTAATGCATTTTGATTGGTTTATGAGCGATGGACCCGATCTAGTGGGACCTAGACTTGCTAGCGTTATCCGACAATATGCTGACAAAGATGTACAATTGGTCGATGCAGAAGTCACTGTTAACGGTGAACCGCTTAACGGGTTTCAAGTACTTAATATCTTGACTGTTATCAATTGCTTGGATGTAGAAGAATCGGTTCATGTTCCTTTACTTCCAGGAATTCATGGAAGCCCTGTTCATTATATCTCGGTTGCTTTTCAACCGGATGGACTCAAAGGTCATGGACTGGTGCGTTCGAATGAAGATATCAGTCTGATTGTAGCATCTTCTGAATTTGTAGAAGCTTGTCGGGTACAAAACATAGCAGGTATTGTTTTTAAGGAAAATCTCTAAGTGGTATTTTGAGCAACATATCCTGATGGACGGTCTCCTTCCTTTTATCGATAGCAATTATTGATAAAGTATTCATTGTATGGCATCGTCTCTCGGCGCTACATGTCTCTACAAATTATATGACAATCACATGAAGGGGGCTTTTCCATGAGTAAGAAAGAAGTAGTAGCTATGTTGCTTGCCGGAGGTCAAGGCAAAAGACTCAAAGGTTTAACAAGATTTCTGGCAAAGCCAGCCGTTTATTTTGGCGGTACTTATCGCATTATCGATTTTCCTCTTAGTAATTGCGCCAATTCACGTATTGATACAGTAGGTGTATTAACGCAATATGAACCCATGGTCCTTCATGCATACATAGGTGTTGGTAACGATTGGGATATGGATCGCAAAAATGGTGGAGTATTTGTATTGCCACCACATGAACGCGAAGAAGGCAGTAGCTGGTATCAAGGAACAGCGGATGCGATTTATCGCAATCTAAACTTCGTGGAAAGATTCGATCCTGAACATGTTCTTATTTTATCCGGTGACCATATTTACAAAATGGATTATGGCAAAATGCTGGATTACCATAAAGAAAAAGACGCAGATTGCACCATTTCTGTTGTCAATGTCACGCTGGAAGAAGCTAGCCGTTTCGGTATGCTGAATACAGATGATGATCTTAAAATTTACGAGTTCGATGAAAAGCCAGAACATCCAAAAAGTACACTTGCTTCTATGGGTATTTATTTGTTCAAATGGGATGTTCTAAAATCTTATCTGATTCAAGATGAGACGAACCCTACCTCTTCTTATGACTTTGGTAAAGATATTATTCCGTTATTGTTAGATGATGCCAAAACATTATACGCTTATCCATTTGAAGGATACTGGAGAGACGTTGGTACAATCCAAAGTCTATGGGAATCCAATATGGATATGTTATCTGAACATCCAGAATTGGATTTGAATGATCCGAACTGGCGTATCTTCACACGTAGCCCGAATCAGCCTGCTCAGTATATTGCGCCTGAAGCTAAAGTGAGTGATAGCATCATTAACGAAGGTTGTATTGTACATGGTGAAATTAATCATTCGGTTCTATTCTTCGGTGTAGAAGTAGGCGAAGGTAGTGTGATTACTGATTCCGTTATTATGCCTAATGTGAAAATCGGCAAAAATGTTCGTATCCACCGCGCGATTATTGACGATGGTATGATATTGCCAGATGGTAAGCAAATTGGTGTAGATCGTGAAGATGAGAGCGAAATCTTACTAATAACGAATGAGTCATTATAATAAAGAGGACGGTGATGGGAATGAAGGGCTTCGTAGGAGTTATCAACCTGGATCATGAATTAGACCAACTAAATGAATTAACATATTTCCGTTGCGGTGCAGCCGTTCCATTTGGTGGACGCTATCGTCTAATCGATTTTGCTTTGTCAAATATGATGTATGCAGGTATGGAAGATATTGCTCTATTTGTTCGTCGTAAATATCGTTCTTTAATGGATCATTTGGGTGAAGGCAGACCGTGGGACTTGGATCGTAAACGGGGCGGACTCTTCATCTTGCCACCAGATTGGCATGATCCAACCGATACTTCACTTGGAGATCTGCAACATATTCATAATAATATGGATTATTTCCATCGCAGTTCTGGTGATATTGTTGTGAATAGCGGCACCCAACATGTGAACAAAGTAGATTTTAATGAAGTCTACAAATATCACAAAGAAAAAGGTGCAGATGTTACGGTTGTCTACAAAAAAGTAGCAGAGTTGGAGCCAGAACATGGCCCTTGTCGTCGTGTAGAAGTAGATGAGAATGGCTATGTATCAGGTATTCATCATGAGCGTGATCATAACAATATTTATCTAGAAATCTTTATTATGGATAAAGCTCTGTATTTGGATCAAGTTCGTTACTCGATTGCTCATGGTAAGAGCTATTTCTTCCGTGATGTGATTCAACATAACCCGAATGGTCTTAAAATCGCCGCTTATGAATATACAGGCTACAATGCAGTGATTAATTCAGTGGAAAGCTACTACAAAAATAGTCTAGCTTTACTTAACCCTGATAACTACATGAAGTTATTTCATGAGAAACCTGTGCAAACGAAGATTAAATACGAAGCACCGACCAAGTATCTGGAAAGTGCTAAAGTGACTAATTCTTTATTAGCAAACGGATGTATTATTGGCGGAGAAGTGGAAAACAGTATTTTATTCCGCGGTGTTAAAGTCGAAAAAGGCGCACGTGTTGTCAATTCAGTTATTTTACAGAAATGTACGATTGAAGCAGGCGCTGTATTGGAAAATGTGATCTTGGATAAAGATGTTCATATTTCAGGAGATCGTACATTGATCGGTGATGTGAAAAAACCATATGTTACAGCGAAGAGCACTTCCGTCTAAATGTAGATCAGAATTAGAATAGAGGAGGAACGCCCTGTTGTTTACGAGCAAAGAGTCATTCAAAAGCATATTTCAGAATAATGTAGTTTCCAAGTTGGGAAAACCGTTGGAAGAAGTATCAAGTGAAGATGTATATACGATTTTGAGTCGGATGATCCGAGAATTTGCCGGTAAGGAATGGGCAGCAACCAACCGCGAATTTCGAGATAATGAGGAAAAACAAGTCTATTATCTATCTCTTGAATTTCTAATAGGTCGTCTACTAGGTAACAATCTACTCAATATGGGTGTTCTTGAAATTGTGCAAGAAGGTCTGGAAGACTTAGGGGTATCTCTTTCTGAAATAGAAGAACAAGAAGCAGACGCAGGACTAGGTAATGGTGGTCTTGGTCGTCTGGCTGCTTGTTTTATGGATTCATTAGCTTCTCTTGGATATGCAGGACATGGTTGCGGGATTCGTTATAAATACGGTCTATTTGAACAAAAAATAGTTGATGGTAATCAGGTAGAATTACCGGATAACTGGCTGCAAAAAGGAAACGAATGGGAAGTTCGTCGTGATGACCGCAAAGTGGAAGTTCGCTTTGGCGGTAATGTAGAAGTTCATGAAGAAGCAGGAGAGCTTACTTTTTCACTTCATGATTATGAAGGGGTATGGGCTATTCCTTACGATGTTCCTGTTATTGGGTACAAAGGGAACAGAGAGAATTCGCATATGAATACACTTCGTCTATGGAGCGCAGAACCAATGCGTGAAATGGCAAGTCGTGGTTCTTCTTCAGGCGGTAACTATTACAGCTATCTGGATTACAATCGTTCGGTTGAATCGATCTCCGAATTTTTGTATCCGGATGATTCTCAATATGCTGGACGACTATTGCGATTGAAGCAACAGTATTTCCTTTGTTCTGCTGGTCTGCAAAGCATTTTACGTACGTATGACAAATTAGGGCTTAGCTATGAAGAGCTACCGAAAAAGATAGCGATTCATATCAATGATACACATCCTACATTGGTCATTCCTGAATTGATGCGTATTTTGCTGGATGAAAAAGGATATGGATGGGATATAGCTTGGGAGATTGTAACTAAGACTGTATCGTACACCAACCATACGATTTTGAGCGAAGCCTTAGAAAAATGGCCAACTCATATGGTGCGTGAACTGTTACCGCGTGTGTATATGATTATCGAAGAGATCAATGCTCGTTTTTGCCGTCTGCTTATGGATAAATATCCAGACGATCCAGATCGTGTAGCGCATATGGCTATTATTTTCGACGATCAGGTTAAAATGGCACATCTAGCGATAGCCGGTACTCATAGTATTAACGGTGTAGCCGCATTGCATACCGATATTTTGAAGCATCGTGAGATGAAAAATTTCTACGAGCTGTATCCAGATCGGTTCAACAACAAAACAAATGGTATTACTCATCGTCGCTGGTTAATGCATGCGAATCCTGAGTTATCACAGTTAGTGAGTGAATCGATAGGTACGCGTTGGATTACTCATCCGCAAGAAATGGTCGGCATTTTGAAATACAGTGAAGATGCAAGCTTTCAAGAGCGCGCTGCTAAGATCAAGCTCAATAATAAGCAAAAATTGGCGACATATATTGAACAAAAATATGATGTCAAAGTGAATACGGATTCGATCTTTGATGTACAAGTCAAACGTCTGCATGCGTATAAACGACAATTTTTGAATATTCTTCATATTATCCATTTGTACCATCAGATTAAAGAAATGCCATCACTGGATATAGTGCCACGTACTTTTATTTTTGGAGCCAAAGCGGCACCGAGTTATTATTTAGCGAAAAGTACGATCAAACTGATTAACAGTGTAGCCAATGTAGTGAATAATGATCCTGATGTGAAAGACAAGCTGAATGTCTTTTTCTTAGAAAATTATTCCGTTTCTTTAGCTGAAAAGATTATTCCTGCTGCGGACGTGAGCGAGCAAATCTCTACCGCTAGTAAAGAAGCCTCCGGTACAGGAAATATGAAATTTATGATGAATGGTGCTCTAACTGTAGGTACAATGGATGGTGCTAACGTAGAAATGCATGAAATGTTAGGCGATAATAACATGTTTATTTTCGGACTGAATGCAGATCAAGTGATGGACTATTATCAACATGGTGGCTACAATGCACGCGATATTTACAACAGTGATTCACGGATTCAAGAAGTCATGAATCAACTGATTGAGCGTGGCCCATTTACTAATCATAATAATGAATTTGATATTTTGTACCGTTCGATTCTCGATATGAATGATGAGTATTTTGTACTCAAAGATTTCTCAGCCTATACGGAAGCGCATGTTCAGATTGATCTCGCTTACCGTAATCGTAAAGAGTGGCTCAAAAAATCGATTCATAACATCGGACATTCTGGTAAATTCTCTAGTGATCTGACAATAGGGCAATACGCGTCAGAGATTTGGAAAATCAAACCTGTGGATCGTGGGTAAGCTTGACTCAATTGAACATAAAGCATAAATGAAGGAAATCCTTCTTGGTATTGTGATTGTCTGCGGATGATTATGATAGTGGGGAGGATTTCTTTTTTATGTGGACGCAAATTTTAGTTAGTGCATTTTATTATTTTAGTTTTTATGAGGATGGATGGACATCGCTACGTCAAAGGATGATCCTCTCGATCGCTGTTAAGAATGGATATTTTGAACAACTGCTTGCGCAGTAAATATTCATTCTTAGTGTATGCTTACGAAGTAGTTTTCTTGCGGAAACTTTTAAGGCGAACGCTACGCTTCTTACGGATCATTCCTTTTCCTTCGCTAAATCGGTGTCTTGAATGTATGTAGAAATGGATATAAAAAAAATAGTTATTCAGAGTTCCATAATTCTTGATGTAATTTGAACCCGTCTTTTAAACCTTGATAGTACATGATACGTTCAGACATACCCTGAACTAATGTAGAAGCTTGTTCATATTCCTTTAATATAGAAAAACCATTTTCTTCAATAATAGAACTTAATTGTTCAAAAAGACGCAGACATTGTTTAATTCTTGACAAGCTATATTTTCCATACGTAAAGATATAAATTGATCAAAATCAGAAATTAAGTTATTCATACTTATGCCTCCAACATTTAATTTTACATATAAATATTTAACAAGTTGAACTTTATTTTAATATAATAAATTATTTAGATGTGAGAAATCAAACTTTATTTTGATAAACAAAATATATCTGCTTATAATTAAATAAAACTTTGCTTTATTGAAAGGAATATTATGATTAGTTATAAAAAATTACAAAAATTATTAATAGATCGAGAGATCAAAAAACAAGAACTGGTTAAAATGACAGGCATCTCATCTGCTACGATGGCAAAGTTAAATACGAATGAATATGTATCTTTAGAAGTGATTGATAAAGTCTGTGAAGCTTTAGATTGTCAGCCAGGGGATTTGTTAGAGTATATTGAAGGGAAGACATAAAGATGACTATAGAAAAATTTTACTTGAAAAATTGGAGATCTATAGGTAAGGAAGGAATAAGTCTAGATCTAGGTAGAATAAACGTATTGTCTGGAGTAAATGATGCAGGTAAAACATCAGTATTATTAGCCTTTTATTCAGTGCTTTATAATGCCAACAGTGAATATCCCAATTCTTATTTAGATAAACATCTTCATGCAAAAGGAAGTTTACATTTTGATGGAAATGATTCAAATAAACCTTATCTTGAAATAATATCTACTTTTTCTGAATTAACATTTAAAGAATTAATTGAAAATATAGTTACAGAAAAAATCCAAATAGAATTAGCTTTGGGAAGAAAATTATATAATGAAAATATGAATATCATAAAGTTTAAAGATGAGATTATGAAAAAAGTTAAAATAAAGTATTCAACCCAAGAAATGACACCAGAGTATGAAGAAAAATGGGAAGTTTTTTGCGAATTTGATAATACTCCATTCTTAAATAATTTGAAGATTAATATAGAAAAGGAGAGGACTTTAATAAAAGTTGATTGTTTTTTTATTTCTACTAATAGAATTTATAATATTAAAGAACCTATAAATGAAAATGATTCCCTAATAATTAATGAGAGTAAAATTGATAGGCAAATTTATAACATAACAAAGTTAGATAATGAACTTTCTGATATGGTAAATTTTATAAAAAAAATTAAAAATGAAAAAAATCGTAATAAAGGTGTTTATACTAAATTATTAAATTATATTAAAATTATTTTTCCAGAGGTGGTTCGCTTAGATGTGAATACACCTGATGGAAGTGTAGCAGAAGATATATTTGTCGAATGGAATATAAATGGGATTGAAAAATCTCAACCCCTTTCAAGAAGTGGTAATGGAGTTTTTAGTGTGATTTATTTGGCGGGTAGACTTTTAAATGATATCAAATCTGATTTGACTACAATAGCTTTTATAGATGAACCAGAGACCGGTTTACATCCTAAATTACAAGTAAGGTTTTTAAAGTTGCTTAGACAACTATCAGAAGATTTTAATGTACAATGGATGCTATCAACACATTCACCATTTATTATGAAAAATCTTAAAGAAGAAGATCGTTTATTTTTACTAGAACATAATGGAATAGAAAGTACTGTGAAAAATATTAATCCAGCAGATAAATCTATTGTTTTTCAAGCTATTGGAGCATATTTACCTGATACTTTAACAGCTAATGGTATTATATTTGTTGAAGGAGCAACAGAAAGTACTATACTTCCTATCATGTTAGAAAGATTAGATATAGATATTGATCAAAAAGGAATCGTAATTATGCCACTTGGTGGAGATAATCTATATTCAATTAAGCCACAAGAACTAGTAAAGATTAATTCTAACGTGATGGTTATACTAGATAGCGATTTAGTTAAGCCATTGAGTGAAGGCGGAAATATTATAAGTAAGAAATTAGAATATGAGAATGAGTGTATAAGTTCAGATATTAAGATTGTAATGCCACGAAATTATCGAACTATAGAGAATATGTATCCTCAATCTGTTTTGGCTCAAATATTAGATGTTCCGTTAGAAGAGTTAAACTATGGTGATTTCGATAAAGTAGATTGTATCCCAGATACAAGCAAAGTGAAAATAGGCATAAAAGTAGCAGAACAAATAACAGAAAATGAAATCAAAAATTTTCCTCTAATCAAAGAAATATTAGATTGGTTAGATTAATTTTCTAGTGTGGTAGAATCTGTATAAATTAAACTTCGATAAATATACCAAAGTCACACAACTTCCACTGAGCGCAGGGAGCGATATTGTTCTGAAAGAGCGAAGCGCTCGCCTTTGTAAATGGATACCTACCGCAAAGCGGTTAATCAAGGTATCTATTTACAACAAGCGACGACAAGAACAATATCGTACCCGGAGCGCTGTAACTCACACCATCCCACACTAATACATTTTAAAACACCCCTACACCTATCCGCTCCCCACCCGTACGATTTTTCTGATACTGCTTCGGTGTAACCCCAGTGTACCTTTTGAAAATCTTCGTAAAATAACTCTGATCATGAAACTGCAACAACGTCGAAATTTCGGCTAACGAATAATGCGAGAGACTGATTAATTTTTTCGCTTCATCAATACGTTGTTGTTGAATATAGACAACAGGCGAACACCCTATTTCTTTTTTAAATAACTGTGATAGGTAATCAGCATTCAGCTTGGTTTCTTTCGCTAAATCTTGTAGATGAATCGGTTCGTACAGATGGCTGAAAATGTAATGACGTGTCAGATTGACTTCATGGGAATATCGTTGCTTCTGACCTTCCAGTACTCGATCGACAAAGTCAGCATTGCATCGCTGGGTAGTCATATGCACTTGCGCCGGATTTTCACATTCTTCGACCGCTTGAATATAAAAATCACTTAATGTATAAGCGATTTCGGCGTTTACTCCGCCATCCATCGCCGCACGTGTGACCAGCGTCACCGAGCAAATGCCTAGATTCTTTTCGTTGCGTAATAAGCTTTTTTTCGAAAGTACTCCCAATTTCTCTGTCGGAAATCCCAATTCCCATTGAATTAAATCTTCTTTGCGACCTTCTCTTATATATTGCAGAAAAATACGTTCCATCTCAGGATTATGGTGATAACGATCAGGTGGTGTATATTCGGCTTCCTCGTGATAAGACAGTAAGGTAGACGAAGACAGATGTGGAATCGAATCCAGATGAACACGATGGATAGAAGCAGCAGGAATATGCAAATTATGTTGAATCAATTCGGCGATATCCAATTCTTTTTGATATAACATAAAATAAATCATAACGGCTGCATTATATATGCGTTCTTTAGAGATCAGCGGCACATTTTTGTAAAATGCCCATACTTCATCTTGCTGACGAAAAGACAATTGGTGATCTACAATAATTCCTTTAATTAACTCTTCCGGTACAATCGCATTGAAAAAAGGCCCCGCTATTAGAGCACCTTCGATATCGACAGAAGTACTCTCTGGCGTAGGCAACGGATGAGATGAAGCAGGATCTATAGGTTCATTACTATTAGCTTGAACCGTAGGCTGAGCAGGTAAAGGCACGATCAGATACTGCTCTACAAAATTCGTTGCATGAATCAGTGGGTAATGTCCTTGAATATGTTGAGTCAATAGCTCAAGCCCTTCGCTTTTACTAGCATATAAAGGATTAAAGTTCTGTGCAGGATATTCTTCAATTAGCGCACCTTGTTGATCCACAATATAGAGTGGAACCTGATATTCAATATGTAAGCATTTCATTATAAATTTAAGCGTATTCAGCCAGGTTGTATTCATATGATTGTACAACTCCTATCATTTCAAAATACGCTATCTATAAGATGCTGATGATAACGTATTTATTATTTTACTAAAAAAATAGGAATAATACCATAAATATAATGTCATAACGCTTACATTAAAGCAGTAGACAAAAGCGATCCCTATAAAGTAAAGATAAGATCGCGATACAACACAAATAGAGAATAGCATTGGGAAACGAGGGCATACGAATGATAGGAATATGGAACAGTACATCACAATTACAATCATCCAAATGGAAATTTTTATTTGAGGTTCAGCAAGAGTCTCCTAAGCCAACACCACAGGATTATTCTTTAACGGTACAGATGGAGCCATTACCACTTGCTTTGGATATCAAGCATATACATGTAGAAGGCAATACGCTAAAAGCAACAGGAAGTGTAGTCGTTTTACCACATGGTGAAGGCGAAGCTACGATTGAAATGGTTTTTGAAGAAGATTGCTTTACAGGCTTTATCTCTTTGCCTTTTACAGGTGTGATGAAGTTAGATGGTACAAGAGGTAGAGGACAGTCGTTGAGTGAAGAATTGATCAACGTCGTTGCTCCTTACCATAAAAATAATGTTGTCGAACGCACAGCAGAAGATATTCAAGCTCAAGTAGAACAATTGCTTGGACAGATGACCGTTGCTGAGAAAATCGGGCAAATGAGTCAGTGTATGGCTTCTGATTTTGCTTTTGGTGGCGATATTGAAGCCGAATCGGCAGATGTGCTTGTAGAGCAAGGCCGTACAGGCTCCATTCTAGGTGCTTTTAATAGTAGCCGTGTGTTTGAATTGCAAAAAACAGCAGTAGAGAAATCGCGTTTGGGTATTCCGTTGATGTTTAACGCCGATGTGATTCATGGTTTTCAGACAATTTTCCCTGTACCGCTTGCATGGTCTTGCAGTTGGGATATTGAAGCGATTCGTGAAGCATGTGCAATTGCAGCCAAAGAAGCTACAGCTACAGGAATTACGTACAATCATGCACCAATGGTTGATATTGCACGTGATGCGCGTTGGGGACGTGTAGTCGAAGGCTCAGGCGAAGATCCTTATCTAGGTTCATTAATTGCTAGAGCACAAGTAGAAGGGTTTCAAGGCGCAAGCTTATTTGATAAAGAAACATTGATTGCTTGTCTCAAACACTTTATTGCTTATGGTGCTTCCGAATCCGGTCGTGATTACAATACCGTTGATATTTCAGAATGGATGTTGCGTAATCTGTATTTGCCTCCGTTTCAGGCTGGACTTGAAGCTGGAGCAGCATCTGTGATGAATGCTTTTAACTTCTATCAAGGGATTCCTATAGCAGCTAGTGAATTTATTTTGAAAGATTTGCTACGTGATGAATTAGGGTTCGATGGTATTCTAATCTCTGATTATGGTGCAGTCGAAGAAATTTATACACATGGTGTTGCCAAAGATCGCAGTGAAGCTGCACGTCTATCCTTAAATGCAACGATGGATATCGAAATGGTATCTCAGACGTATGAACAATTTTTACCCCAACTTGTAGCAGACGGTAAAATTCAAGAACAACAATTGGATGATGCGGTACGACGAATTTTGACATATAAATATCAGATCGGTATTATGGACGATCCTTTCCGCTATGTGCGTCCTGATAAAGAAGTAGAATATCACTTCAACGAGAATCATCTTCAAGCGAGTCGTGAGTTGGCACAGAAATCGATTGTACTACTCAAAAATGAAGCTCAAACGTTACCGTTACATGTTGCTGAATCTAGCGCACGTATTGCTGTAATTGGACCTTTTGGTGATAGCAAAGATTTGTTAGGGCCATGGCAGTTTTCTAAATATGGAGCAGATACCGTTACTTTATTAGAAGGATTACAAGCCAAAGGCATCCAAGAAGATCGTCTATTATACAGTGAAGGTTCCAAAGTGAACGAACCGATTGCAGGTGGAGTAGAGCAAGCACTTGAAGTAGCCGGACATGCAGACGTTATTTTATTAGCATTGGGTGAAAATAGCGATATGTCTGGTGAAGCCGCGTCTCGTATGAATATTACGATTCCTGAACCACAGCAAAAACTAGCTGAAGCTATCGTGGAATTAGCGAAGCAATCCGGTAAAGCTGTTGTGCTTGTTCTCACCAACGGACGACCGCTAGTACTGGATTGGTATGAAGAGCATATGGATAGTATTGTAGAAACATGGTTCTTGGGTTCACAAGCTGGACATGCAATCGCTGATGTATTAGTCGGTGATTATAATCCGTCTGCGAAGTTAACGATGAGCTTTCCGAAGCAATTGGGTCAAGTACCGATCTATTATAACCACTTTAATACCGGTAGACCTGTAACAGCTGAAAATGAACATGAGAAATACATTTCTAAATATTTGGATGGTCCAAATGATCCATTATATCCTTTCGGATACGGGCTTAGTTATAGCCAATTTGAATATTCAGCAATAGAATTAGATCGTCAAGCGATGCAACGTTCTGAATCGATCACAGCGACTATTCAAGTGACTAATACAAGTTCAGTATCAGGAACAGAAATTGTACAGATGTATATTCAGGATCTATACGGAAGTACTGTTCGACCTGTTAAAGAACTAAAAGGGTTCCAAAAAGTGACTTTAGCTGGAGGAGAGACTGCTCAAGTACAGTTTGAAATCACCGAAGAAATGCTTAAATATTGTAATTCACGCTTGCAATGGGTAGCGGATGCTGGTGAATTTAAAGTGTATATCGGATCAAGTGCCAAAGCAGTACAAATGGCAGAGTTTGAATTGATCGAAAAGTAAGCTTGAAAATTCCTTTTTACATCACCACAAAGTAAGTGCTTACAAAAAACTATTGCTAACGTTTTAAGGCTATGTTACTATGGATTCACAGAAAACCAAAAACACACGGATTGTTACTGTTTACTCAGGCAAAACCGAAATTGACGTTCCAAGTCATTTTTGGTTTTGCCTTTTTGACTATTTTGATAGTAAAAGGTGATGGGAATGAAAATAGCACAAGTTCTGAATAATAATGTTGTGACTGTCATCAATCCTGCTGAACAGGAAATGGTTGTTATGGGGCGAGGTATCGGTTTTAAAAAGCACCCCGGCGATCTGGTGGATGAGACAAAAGTAGAAAAAGTATTCAAGCTCGAAAATAGGGAAGTCTCACAAAAGTTGATGACATTATTATCAGACATTCCCATCGAATACGTAGATTGTTCAGATGAAATTATTCGATATGCGCAGACGATACTAGGTAGCAAATTGCATGATAGTATTTATATTTCATTAACCGATCATATTCATTTTGCGATTGAACGTTATCGGCAAGGGATAGAGATTCGAAACGCAATTCTTTGGGAGATCAAAAAGTTATATCGCAAAGAATATATAATCGGAATGAAAGCTCTGCAAATGATTGAAGATAAATTAGGTGTGGAACTGACTGAAGATGAAGGTGGATTTATTGCACTGCATTTCGTTAATTCGCAATTAAACGGCGAGATGAGCGAGACGATTAGTATGACTAATATTGTCAAAGACGTGCTACGCATAGTGACCAGACATTATGTATTTGAAATGGATGAAGAATCACTAAGTTATTTCCGCTTTTTGACGCATCTGAAGTTTTTTGCACAGCGTGTACTTCATGATACGGTCAGCGATTCTGGCGACAATCCTCTACATGATATGGTCAAAGTCCAATATCCTAATGCTTACGCTTGTGCACAAAAGATTCAATCGTATACAAGCAAAATTCATCAGCGTACTCTTTCTAAAGATGAATTATTATATCTGACAATTCATATCGAACGTATTACCAAAGCAGAACATGCAGAAAGATCAGAAGGGTAGATCATTGAACCGACCGATACAAATAAATACACCAACGAATGGGATTGTGACTTTAATTAGGCAAAACCTGAATGTGGATAGATGACCATGCAATATGCGGTACACGTATTGTATGTACTGTCAGTATAGACTGACTCATTTATAGACATTTAGGTTTTTTTGTATCTTAATCGTTCTAGTCGCCCTATATAAAAAGGAGAAAGACAACATGGATAAAGAGAAACTATCGCAAGACATACTGGATTTGGTAGGCGGTACAAGCAATATTGATCAAGTGACACATTGTATGACAAGACTTCGTTTTAACTTAAATGACGATAATCTGGCTAACAAAGCTCAATTGGAAAAAACGCCAGGCGTTATGGGTGTTATGAAAAATGGAGGACAATTTCAAGTTATTATCGGAAATGAAGTAGCAAACGTATACAAAGAATTAGTGAAAAAGATTCCAGGAGCAGGTCAGCTAGAAGAGACAGCTTCAACCAAGCCGAAAAAGAAACAAAATCCGATCAGTACACTTTTTGATTTTATTTCAGGAATGTTTACCCCGATCTTACCAGCAATTACAGGCGCAGGAATGATTAAAGGGATTGTCGCGATCCTTGTTGCATTAGGTTGGATGTCAAATACCAGTTCGACATATATTATTTTATCGGCGATTGGAGACGGAGCATTTTACTTCTTACCGATTATTTTAGCGATTAGTGCTTCTCGTAAGCTAGGCAGTAATATGTATATCGGTGCAGCCTTAGGAGCAGCTATTATGCACCCGACGATCACAGCGTTATTGTCTTCAGGTCAAAGTGTAACGTTTGCCAGCATCCCTGTAGTTGCGGCAACGTATTCTTCTACCGTTATTCCGATCGTTATTGCGATCTGGATCGCTTCTTATGTTGAGAAAGCAGTAGATCGTTATACGCATGTTTCTCTCAAATTGCTAGTCGTACCTACAGTTACATTGCTGGTTATGGTTCCACTCACATTGATTGCTATTGGGCCGTTAGGTTCTATTATTGGTAGTGGGTTGTCTGGAGGTATTGCATGGTTATTTGAAAATATGTCGATTGTCGCAAGTATTCTGATCGGCGGCACGATGTCATTGCTTATTATTACAGGCATGCATTACGCATTAACTCCAATCGTTATCGGTTCAATTACAGCATTAGGATATGACTTTATTATTCCATTGATGTTCGCAGCGAACTGGGCACAAGCAGGTGGAGCACTAGGTGTAGGACTTCGTTCCAAAAATGCTCAAACCAAATCGCTCGGTTTCTCTACAGGTTTAACTGCGATTATGGGTATTACTGAACCTGCGATGTATGGTATCAATATGAAATTCAAAAAGCCATTTATAGCTGCTCTTATCGGTGGAGCTATCGGTGGAGCATTTATGGGTATCTTCCATGTAAAATCATATGTTATTACAGGCTTAGTAGGTCTACCAAGTGTAGCGGCATTTATTAGTCCATCCATCAGTACATTGATCTATGCATTATTAGGTGGTCTGATAGCATTAGTATCTGCGACAGCAATCACTTACTTTATCGGTGTAAAAGAAAGCACCGAAGAAGCTGAACCTGCTCAAGGTACAGCAAATGAAGTAAATAGTACTCCTGTAACATCAAATACTGTAGCAGCATCCAATGTGATCGATATTCATCAACCTGCTGTACAACAAGTTATCGCGGCTGATATTTTCAGTCCGGTTGCCGGCGAAGTGAAGCCACTAAGCGCTGTAAATGATCCTGCTTTCTCGCAAGAGATTATGGGTAAAGGCGTAGCGATCGAACCAACAGAAGGACGAATCGTATCGCCTGTAAATGGAACAGTGTTCTCTGTATCCAAAAGCGGGCATGCTATCGGGCTTGTTAGTGATACAGGCACCGAAATGTTGATTCATATCGGAATTGATACCGTCAAATTAAAAGGCAAACATTTTACACCACATGCCAAAGCAGGAGAGGCTGTGAAGATCGGCGATCTATTGATGGAGTTCGATCTCAAAGCAGTGCGAGAAGAAGGCTATGAGACGATTACACCTGTTATCGTAACCAATATTAATGATTACAACGATCTTCAATCGTCTGCACAGTCCAATACACGTTCTGGTGAATTATTGTATAAATTAAGCTAATCTTATATCAGGTAATAGATAACAGATATAAGTAGTGAAGAGTGTTAGAACAATTCTGCACTTATAGTGAATTTGGAGCCATCATTAGCAAGTAAACCGAATACACTATATAGAAGTTAGCATAGAAGCAAAAAGAGCTTGAACAATGTCGTGGGTGATTGCTCACCGGCATCGTTTAAGCTCTTTTTGTTGCTTTACCATCTTGTTGGCATTATGCCGTTATTGTTAAGTTCAAATTATAGATCTCCGCTGAATGCTTTAATTACAAAAATACCACCAAATACAATAGCAATACCTAGTACAGCATACCAACGTTCTTTCACTACATTGTTCACGAGTAGACTCCTTTAAATCGTTATCGAAATCATTTAGCATTGTTCACATAACCAATCCATATTGTACCAAAATCTATTTTAAATTCAACCCTTTTTGTAGGAATAGGCAAATAAATATATGTACAAAGCAAAAGCCTTTCAGCGTAAAAGACTGAAAGGCTTTTTTGTATTATGATATCTACAATCAACAACTTATATCGTTCTGATGACGCTTACTAATAACGCTTACATATACTGCCTATCAAGCTACATTATACTTTAGGTACAGCTACCATTCGTTCTTTGTTTTGCTTCGGTGTAACGCTTCCTACAGGCTCACGTTTATTTTTATCATTCGATAGTCCAAAGATCGAAATAACCGTAATTAATAATACAATAGCACTTAAGAAGTAATACGTATTTTGAAAACCAATACTGGTGTACATATTACCTGCAATACTGGAAAAGACAACGATTGCCGCTTGTTTGGCAAAGTTAAACGCTAACAAATAGATCGTAGCAGACAAACGAATATCGAACACACTTGTAATGTATTTGAAGATAGATACTAACAACAAAGGCATTTCAACAGCAGCGATCAGACGTAGCAATGATAAGCTGACAGTATCTGTCGCGATAGCGGTTCCAAAAATACGTACAAAGGTAAGTAATCCGAATAACAGAAGTCCATTTTTAGCACCAATTTTGTTAATAATAAATGGCATAAAGATCATCAATATCGCTTCTATTGCTGTCTGTAACGATACCAGTTCACTAAAACGCTGTGTACCTAGTGAAGGCGATGCAAAAAATTGATTGTAATAGTTCGGGAACTGCTGATCGAACACATCGTATACACTGGCTGTACCGACAATCAGTAGAGACAAGAACCAGAAGTTTTTGAGTTTGAAAATCGAAAATACACGTTCTTTTGTAATTTCACTGGAAGCTTCGTTGGAATCCGCAGGTACACCTGCTGCACTTGCAGAAGGATCAACTTTGGCTGTATGCAATAGAATCCCTAGTACAGCCGCAGAACAAGAAGCGAACCAGAAAATACTAATTGGATTATACAGATACATCATTCCACCGATTAATGTTGCCGTAGCACCAGCTATCGAACCGAACAGACGTACACGACCATATTCGATAGAGCTTGCACGACTTGCACGCTCAATATACGCTTCGACAACCCCAACGCCACCCTGGAACACAGCACTCAGGTAAATACCGCCAATAATCGCGCCTACCCAAATATTATATTGAAGAAGTGGAATAAATAAAAAGGTGAAGAAAGGTCCCATAAATAAAGCAACAATAACAACAAACCAGAATAGATTTTTGCGGAATCCTAGTTTATCCGAGATCACTCCGAAAAACGGTTGATAACATAAAGCAATTAACGAAATCGCTGAAAAGACAAGTCCAGTATGGCTAGCATCAAGTCCTGCTTCTTCTTTTAACCAGATCGGTAAGAACGCAAGTACAACCGCCCAGATTAAAAAGTAGAAAAAGAACAATCCGCCGAAATTCCAAAAATTCCATTTTGGTAATTTGATATTGTTTAACTTCATGATTCATTCATCTCCGTATCCATATCGTTGTCTCTCTTTATAAAAGAACAAAATCTGTATTTAAGAACATCTGTATTTAAAATCAAACAAAGCCTTTATTTATGAACGAACAAATCCTGCATCAGGAACAGGTTTACCAAAATTCGGTGTACCATCTTCATTCCATGTAATCACTTGTGCGCGTGTATGACGGTTAGGATCATATAGCGGATCGCCTGTAATTTCAGTGTAATTACGTCCATGATAGACAAGTACATCATGTTGATCATCTTCTGTACGGGTAAAGCTATTATGACCAGGGCCATATTGTCCATTTTCAGCAGCACTTGTAAATACAGGTTGTGGTGATTTGTGCCATGAGCTCGCATCTAACAAATCGCTATTCTCGTCAGCAGTCAGTAGACCCATGCAATAGTTCTCATCGGTAGCGCTTGCAGAATACGTAATAAAGATTTTACCGTTACGTTTGAGTACAGCTGGCCCTTCATTTACAAGGAAACCAATCACTTCCCAATCCAGTTCTGGCTTGGTCAACATCGTATATGTTCCTTTAAGTGTCCAAGGATTTTCCATTTCCGAAATGTATAGATTGGAATTGCCCGGAATATCATAATCGCGTTGTGCCCATACATAATACAATTTGCCTTGATGTTGGAAAGTGGTTGCATCCAGTGCAAAAGATTCCCACGCTGTAACAACTTGTCCTTTTTCAACCCATTGACCTTCCAAAGGATTAGCCGCATCTGTCTCAATCACATACATACGGTGATTAAACGTACCATTCACCGGTTCAGGTACATCAGCAGCAGCAAAGTAGATATACCATTTCTCATTAATATAATGAAGTTCTGGAGCCCAGATTAAGTTGCTAAGAGGTCCCTGATCTGGTTTGCGCCATACGGTTACCGCAGGAGCATCTGCCAATCCTTGAATCGTCTGAGCACGTCTAACGTCTAGTCGATCATATTCAGGTACAGAAGCAGTGAAATAGTAATATCCATCTGTATGTTTGTAGATCCATGGATCAGCACGTTGCTCCACAATCGGATTTTTGAATTCAGGTAAGTTGGTCATGATATCGTCTCCTTGAAGTGAGGTATAGCATTATCCTGATTTCTTTTCAGGTAACGCTTACAAATTTAATATTAAAAATATGTACGTACATTTATAGTTTATATAAACATTAATAATAAACTGATACATACACTAATTTTCTAAATAGTAGCACTTATTTAAATATATTTCAAGAATATTGATCAAATTAGATCATATACTTGTCTGCAATCGTTATTTTTCAGTGCTAAATGTACGTACATGTAGATAGATCAAGAAAGTAGTAAAGAATATGAACCATTTGGTCGATAAAGTATATATATAGGCAAATGTCAGATTATATTGTTCGAGGAGCTAATCATAATGAAAATCGAATTGATCGTATTTTATGTAGCAGGTCAAGCTTACGCTATTAACTTTAATGAAATTGATGAAATTCAAACTGCTAAAAAAGGAACACCATTGCCATTTTCAGAAGATTGGCATGAAGGATTAATTACAATTCGTGGAGCATTATATCCGTTGGTTAATCTGCGTAAAGTACTAGCTGTTTCTTATGAAGAACCTAAAGAAACAGACAAAATGATTTTGCTTCGTCGTACTCGTGTTGCTTTATTGGTAGATGAGTTAGACAACACAGCAACTGTAGAAGAATCCGAATTAAAAGAAAATCCAGAAGCAAATAGTCGCGATATTTTACCAAATGCTTTTGAAGTGAATGGCAAAATTATTCCGATCGTTAATGTAGAATCTTTGTTGTCTTATACACGTAACGCGTACGTCTAAACAGATGCTTAGGTAAAAGAACATCATATTTTGCATCTACAGCAAATAAAAAAAGCGCCACATGCTTATTGCAGGGCGCTTTTTTGTACTTAAAATAGTACATAAGGATATGCTTGATATCTTTTTATATTAAGAAAGTAATGATTCTGCACCCTCTATATACATTTCTGTAGCACAATATGAGATGCTTGATCAGAAAGTAAGCAAAATACAAGATTAGCCACTTGCTCGGATGTTATTCATTGACAATATCAGCCTTGATTTCAAGAACTGTACCACCTGTTTGTTCTATTTCTTGAGCGGTCTGTTGAGCTGTACTATGAGTTGCGGTATGGTGAATGATAACCATGTAAATGAAGTCAATCAAGATGAAAAATAAAGATATTTTTATTTATAAACCATTATTTCGAGCGCAAAGTTCCTTAATTGACGAAACCGGTATTAACTACTAAAATGGCTGTATTCTAAATATGTGAGAAGTTCACTATACCCAAAAATATATCAAGGAAGGTGTGATGATCATACATACAATATTGTTTGTGACTGATTTATATTATCCCGCCAAAGGAAGAAACTATTATGAAGAAGATTTGTTTTTAACTTCAAAATTAAGAGAAACTTTTCATCTGGTTATTTGTCATCCCGAAGATATTGAAGCATTTGAAGATCATACAGATTTAATCGTTTTTCGAAATGCAGGTCCTGTTGCTAATTTTAAAGTCAAATACGAAGCATTTCGTAAAAGAGTTATTGCTAAACATTTAAATACGTATAATTCGTTGGATGGAAAAGCGGACATGAACGGGAAAGAATATTTGATTCAATTAACAGATGCTCAATTGCCTGTTATACCGACTATTGATACTATTGATCATTTGGACGAACTTCCTCACGGGCATATGTACATTATAAAACCTAAAGATGGAGCAGATTCGGTTGGATTGAAGTTTGTTGAAAAAGATAAACTGGTTGAAGAAGTGAAGGCTCATTCAAAAGATACATTAATACAGCCATTGATCCATTTTGAATATGAAGTTTCTTTTTATTTTATTGACAAACAATTTCAATATGCGCTTTATGCACCTGATAAAGACAAGCGATGGGAATTAAAAGAATATACACCTACTGATAAAGACTTGCATTTTGCTAAACGGTTTATTGAATGGAATAATATCCATTGGGGTATTCAGCGAATTGATGCCTGCCGAAATGAACAAGGAGAACTCTTGCTAGTCGAATTAGAGGACTTAAATCCTTATCTGTCTTTGCTAGAGCTGTCTGAAGAAAAGCGGAATAATTTTGTAGAAGTGATGAAAGATTCTTTGCAAAAGGCTTTAAAAGGATAAAGACAAGAAGTAGTTCAATGAACTGCTTCTTTATTTTGTAATTAAAAATATATCTTTTAACTTATATTGTAAGCGTATACTTTTAATTCAATACGGAATCAGGTTATGATAGAAGGAGAAATGAACACGTTAACAAAATAGATTATAGGAGGAAGTTAAAGATGAGCTTACGTCCCAATGAATCATTTTACAACAATCCTATTATTCATGAAGATTATTCTGATCCTGATGCTATAGCAGTAGGTGATGATTTTTACATGGTTGCTTCTAGTTTTGCGCATGTTCCGGGATTACCGTTACTTCATTCTACCGATCTGGTGCATTGGAAATTGCTTCATTATATTTTGCCAGAGCTCCAATTTCTTGAAGGATCTTCTGATTATGATCTACCCAGACATGGAGAAGGCGTATGGGCACCAAGTCTTCGTTATCACAATGGGCGCTTTTGGGTATTTTTTAGCACGCCAGATGAAGGGATATTTATGTGTTCTGCCAAAGAGCCAACTGGTCCATGGACAGCACCGCATTTATTGAAAAAAGTAAAAGGGTGGATCGATCCATGTCCATTTTGGGATGAAGATGGTCAAGCGTATCTTGTTCATGCTTTTGCTCATAGTCGTACAGGGATTCGGAGTAAGTTACAAGCATTCCGTATGAGTGCAGATGGTCGTGAACTTCAAGGGGAAGGGCAGATCATTTATGATGGCGGATTAGTGCATCCAGTTATGGAAGGGCCTAAATGGTACAAACGGGAAGGCATATATTACATATTTGCTCCTGCGGGCGGTGTCAGTCATGGTTGGCAAGTCGTGTTGCGTTCGGAGCATATTTTTGGGCCTTATGAAGATCGAATCGTACTTCAGCAAGGCAATAGTCATATCAATGGCCCTCATCAAGGAAGCTGGGTAGAAACGACAGCGGGAGAATCGTGGTTTTTACATTTTCAAGATAAATACGCTTATGGACGGATTACACATCTTCAACCGATGGAGTGGAGCGATGGGTGGCCGATTATCGGGCAATATCAACAAGGTGATACAGCAGGCGAGCCGGTGGAGACATGGCGTATGCCTGTTGTTCCTCCGTCGACAGCATCTGAAGATTCCTTGAGTTCCCGTTATTCATTGTATGATGAACAGATTCAACTTATCAGTAGAGCGACTATGGCATTTGGATTACAGTGGCAATGGCAAGCTAATATTCAAGCAGACTGGTATGCTACCGATTATGAACATCAAGAAATACGATTATATGCTTGTTCATTTCCTTCTCAGTTAGCAAATATGACTGATCAAGTGTTATTGTATGAAGCACCTCAATTGTTATTGCAAAAACTACCTTCGACAGATTTTACAGCAACGACTTGTCTACATGTCTATCCTCAATCTGTTACCGAACGATTCGGAATGATGTTATTTGGACGAACATATACGTATTTAGCGATAGAGAAGAATGCAGAGCAACAATATCGATTATCGTTGATCCGAGGTTATACCCATCAAGATGAAGATGGACAAGAGCTAGAGCATCCTGTAGAACAAGAAGTGTGGCATACTATACTTGATGATCTGGAAGCCATTTCTTCACAACCCTATATGCCTAATCCTATCTATATGCGTGTATCGGTATGGTTAGAAAATGAATCAGCCCATCATTTGTCACCGATCAGTGATGCGAGGGAAGATCAGATTCCAGTCTCGATTCTGCATGCTGCTCAATCTCAGTTTAGCTATAGTCTGGACGGTACGAATTTTGTAGATATTCCATATGTAGCATCAGTTCATCCAGGGCATTGGGTTGGTGCCAAAGTAGGGATATTTGCAGTTGATCTTAACAAAGTCAGTGAAATAGTCCAATCAACAGATCAAGATCAAGGTACGATAGGATATGCGGAGTATAGCCTTTTTGTGATAGAGCAACAGAGTTAATATAACAGATTAGTGCACGTATTATAATTTGATTGTTGCACGTTCATTATAGCCATACATCAGACTTCTTAGGATAAGCATAAGAAGTCTGACGTATGGCTTATTTGTGGTCTACCTTATTTGTATATATCATCGTCTGCTATTGGTATGAAGCATTAACAATCAATATCTAATCAAAGAGTAGAGATATTGCGAAATACATGATCAAATCCACGTTGGGAACGCTCCCATAATAAACTTGTCGAATCTGATGGAGATTCTGGGGTTAGAATTTCTTGCGTGACCACGCCTGTATAGCCGATATCTTGCAAAGCTTGTAGAAAAGCAGGCAGATCAATCACACCTTCAGCAGGATATAATCGATCATTATCGAGAACTTGATCAAGTGGTACGTCTTTGGCATCATTAATATGCACATGGACAATCTGCTCTGCGCGTAATTGACGAATATCATCTGCTGTAAATTCAGTGGTATAGCAATGATAAGCATCGACCAGCAAGCCAACATTACTACGATCGATCCCATCAATCATTGTCAGTGTATCTGCAACCGTATGAATAAAGGGATGCTTCCACGCAGTACGCAAATGATGCGGGCCTACAAATTCCAGTCCCAGTCTTATACCGTAAGCATCTAAGATCGAGGCAATCTGGCGCAGACGTACAATACTTTGTGCCATGTAGGTAGCAGGCAATTCATCTGTTGCAGGTAAAATATATGTACAACAAGATTTACATCCAAGGAAAGAAGCATGATAAGCGGTGACAGCAAGTGATGTTAATTGTTCACGAAAAATAGCATCAGTCTGACGCCACTCTACAGGTAGACCGATAGAGCCTACGATAACATGGTGATCTTCCAGCAATCGACGTGTTCCTTCCAGACCATGATCAGCAATCAGTATATCTGTATTGATATCTACAGCGCCGAATCCATACTTACGAGCAGAACGTACTAATTCCTCTGTTGAAATAGAACCTAATCCAGCCTGACTTATTCCTTTAATCATTGTATGATCATCTCCAAATTGTACAGGATGGTTATACTATTCGTGTTGTAGAGAGTGAACTCCTGTATGATATCCAGATTATAGGATATATTCTGGTGCAATTTTGATTACAAAGATCATTCGTTTATAATAAAATGTATTGATTTGTTGGCAAATTGCAGTAAAAGCAGTCTCCTTGGTGCCAATCATAACAATACGCTCACAAATACAATGATAGGGATGAGCATAGAACGAATTTGTTTTACAAAGAAAGGATTTTGCAAATTATGACTATATTACGTCGCAAATTCTGTCTGATAGGTATTCTTTTGACGAGTACAATGTGGATAGTAAGCGCATGTTCCAATACGTCAAAAACGATCTCTCCTGAAGTCTATTCTGTTCCAATACATGAGAACTCCGGTTATGTCTCTTCTACAAATATGGAATCTTCTCCATCGGCTTCTACAGATGCCAAAGCAAAAGCAGGCACAACGATTGATTATGTATTTACTTCGGAAGGGCAGAAGCCCGATCAGTTGATTATAAATCTGATCAATCAATCACAAGCTACGTTGGATGTAGCGATTTATAATTTGTCACGTGAATCGATTATTCAAGCATTAGTGGAAGCGCAAAAGCGTGGTGTACAAGTGCATATTTTGACAGACAAAACAAAAGTAGAAAAAAAATCTCAGATCAAAGCGTTACAAGCCTTAGTGGATGCAGGAGCAGTGATCAAAATCAATACATTTGAAGGCAAAATGCATGAAAAAATGCTAATTGCTGATCGTAAAATAGCAACAGTAGGATCATTTAATTATACAGATGAATCGAGCGAAGAAAATGATGAAGTATTAGTAGCTATCCATGATACTAATCTAGCAGAGCAATGGGTTACCATTTTCAATAATATGTGGAATGATGATAAACGATATCAGATATGGACAGCGGATAAGTAAGATTTATCAATCGGGAACTGATTGTTAATTTATTTTAAATAGATCTATGTATGATAGTGAGTATCACCATACTATTGAAAATTTTAATATTCCTTTTATTGTATATTTGACTTAAAAAATGGTTTTTACTACAATAAGAAAATATACTTCCTGTGTGGGGAGTATATTTTTATTCATTTTTGTAAGCGTATACAAAATAAAAGGAGGTAACGTTATGAATCTATGGTCTACAAGGAAAAAATGGGTACCCCTTGTCTGCGGGTCAGTATTATTGTCTTCACTCATCATGCCTGTACAGATGTCCTCGGCGGCAACTTCTAGTACTCCATCAGAAATGAATATAGCTGCCAATACGTCATTTACGCCCGGTGCAGTCTGGAATGATACCAGCGGTGTACCTATTCAGGCACATGGTGGAGGCGTACTGTATAACCAGCAAGATCAGACTTACTACTGGTATGGAGAAGATAAAACAAATGGATATTTACCTGCTCGCGGTGTTCATGTGTATGCTTCCAAAGACCTTTACAATTGGGAGGATAAAGGGCTAGCTTTGACAGCCATTGAATCGGAAGATGATTTTACAAATGATCCATTGATTTCTAAGCTATATGCTGGACGTAAAGATACTGCTAACATACTTAACGATATTGGAACAAACCGAATTATAGAACGCCCTAAAGTAATTTATAATGAGAAAACTGGTAAATATGTAATGTGGATGCATACTGACGGGCCAAGTGCTACATCGACAGCGAACTATGCCAAAGCTCAAGCGGGGTATGCATTATCTGATTCACCTACAGGGCCTTTTGTCTATGGAGAAGGGCATCGTATGGATCGAGCTCCCAAAGATGCAGAATATAACGGACAACCGGATCAACCCGGTATGGCAAGAGATATGACTCTTTTTAAAGATGATGATGGAACAGCATATCTCGTCTATTCCAGTGAAGAGAATTTGACGATATATATTTCCAAATTAAATGATTCCTATACTGATATCACCGGCTGGCATAAAGAAGGCAACGTAGAGCGTGATCAAGAGTATCAAGCTGTATATGGTGAAGACTATGTACGTGTATTTCCGGGAGCACAACGTGAAGCACCTGCTATGTTCAAGCATAATGGCAAATATTATATGGTGACATCAGGAGCAACAGGATGGGACCCGAATGTGGCTAAGTATACAGTAGCAGATCATATTTTTGGCCCATGGGCACCTTTGAAAAATTTTGCACCTGCGAGTCAGACTACATTTGATTCTCAAAGTACACACATTCTTCCGGTAGAAGGAGCACCCAGTACATTTATTTATATGGGAGATCGCTGGAAAAAAGATAATCTCAAAGACTCACGTTATATCTGGTTACCGATAGAGATTGCTGATGATGGATCTATCGTACTCAACTGGCGTGATCAGTGGACATTAAACGATAAATAACGGTGTATAGTTAGCTATGATTTACATCTATTTCACATGATTCGTTATCGCCTTTAATCTTAGAAGAGTAGGATAAACATAAGCTCTTATTACAGAAAGAAGGCGATCAATCATGATTAGTCAGATGCTGAAGCCCTTACTGAGACAAGTTAAGAAATATGAAGTCACTCCTATGCAGACAGTTACTATGCCTGAACCGCCTCATGAACCTGAAGAGACATTGACCCTGACCGATCTTCTTCGTAGTGCTCCTCATGTTACAACCAAGCAGACATGTGAACAGACATTGAAAGTTATGTTCAGTTATCCAGAAGCTGAAAGTATTGTTGTATGCGATAAGCTACATCGTCCGGTAGGGTTGGTGATGTGCGGTCGTTTTTTCTTTCGAGTTAATGGACGTGCAGGAATGGACGGATTCTATATGCAGCGTGTAGTCAAATTAATGACTCAAAAACCTCTTATCGTGGATGTGAGAGCTACTGTAAGTGATGTGCAACAGCAAGCAGAACAACGTGCTGAATATTTCCGCAATGATAGTATTATTGTTACGGAGCAAGAACGTGTATTAGGTATTATTACAGCGACTGATCTACGCCACGGATATCGAAGTTAACAAAGAGCAGTTCTTATTATTTCATTCTTATTATAATGTTAATGAAAGCTGTCCTAAAGGGCGGTTTTTTTGTATATTATTATTCAAGATTTGGTAATCACGCTTGAAGCACATATATGGTAAAATACATATAACCTATTTCAATCAAAGGAGCAGATACATATGAAAATTGAAGATATTTTTGGAGAACTGCCTGTATTGGAAACGGAAAGAATGATTTTGCGTCCGATTACGATGGATGATGTAGAAGACATGTATGCTTATGCTTCCGATCCAGAAGTCACTCGCTATGTCACATGGCACGCTCATCAATCGATAGAAGAAACGAAACAATTTATTTCATTTTTGCTAGGGAAATATGCAGAAGGTGCTGTTTCTCAATGGGGTATTGAACATAAAGAATCCGGTCGCTTAATCGGGACAATGGGATTTATTAATTGGAACACCAAGCATTTCAAAGCAGAAGTAGGGTATGCGCTTTCCAGAGAATTTTGGAATCGCGGGTACACTTCGGAAGCGATGGAAGCCATTCTTGACTTTGGCTGGAATCAGATGAAGTTGGTACGCATTGAAGCACGTTGTATGCCTGATAATATCAATTCTGCTCGTGTGATGGAGAAGGTTGGTATGAAGTATGAAGGCTTAATGCGCAAAAACTTATATGTCAAAGGTAGATTTCACGATGCCAAAATCTATGCTATTGTTGCTGATTAATACGCTTACCTGATCAAAGGAGTTTGTTCTATGACTATTTCTACTACAGTAGAATTAACATTATATCGTCCTGAATATCTTGCAGACCTGACTCAATTTCATTTGCCAGAAGAACAACTTCAATTTACAGCTTTACCTGTCGATTCATTAGAAGAAGCGCTGACTGATCCTCAGCGTTATCCGATAGTGATTATGGCTGAACGTAAAGTGGTTGGTTTTTTTGTGTTGCATACAGGACAGGGCATTTTGGATTACGATGATTATACAGATACTCCACTTGCAGAAGTGATGCTGATTCGAGCACTATTGATCGATTCTCGATATCAAGGTAAAGGGTATGCCAGACAAGCGATGGAGTTATTACCAGCATGGGTTAGATACCATTTTCCATTTATCCATGAGTTATTACTAGCAGTCAATGAACGTAATCTCGCTGCGCAACATACTTATACGGTTGCAGGTTTTAAAGATTTGGGTCATCGTCCTATAGGATTAGCAGGCTCTCAACGAATAATGCATTATTTTTTGTAAATGGAGGCGTACGTTAATATGAGTGTCGTTCGATTTGAACCGATCGAAGAACAGCATTTGCCTGAAGTGCTGTCGATTTATAATCATTATGTAGAACATACAACAGTCTCTTTTCACACAGAGACGTTATCACTAGAACAGATGCGCGCACAGATTATGAATGTACCTGCTCATTACAAATCATATGTGATTATAGATGAATCGTCTTCAGATACCGAATCGGCGTCTTCTTTATCTAGCTCCGGTATTGCTGGATACATACTGATGACTCAACACAAAAATAAGCAAGCATATGATGTGACCGCAGAAGTTACTGTATATCTCAAGCCCGGACAGACAGGACGAGGATTAGGTGGCAAATCTCTTTCTTTTCTCGAACAAGCCGGTATCGACAGTGGATTTCATGTACTGATTGCGACAGTTTGTACCGAAAATGTAAACAGCATCGCTTTATTTGAACGTTATGGTTATGAGAAATGTGCACATTTTCGTGAAGTCGGTTATAAATTCGGTCGTCGTCTCGATATTGCAAGTTACCAGAAAATTATCGGTTGATTATAGTGGGAAAGAACAATAAAAGCATTAATTACATTTGAATAGTATAGTGATAATGAAAGTACCTGCTAGATTGAGGTACTTTTATTATACCCTGTAGTCCTTAACTTATAGTCCTAAAATGAAAGGAATGTAGATGATGTTTTTGAAAAAGCAAAACGTACACAAACAGGGGCAACAGTATACTTATTATCGTATTGTAGAATCTTATCGAGACGAACAAGGCAAAAATAAACATCGTACTGTTAAATACATAGGCAGATTGTCAGATGAAGAAGTGGTTACGATCACCCGTCAATTAAAAGAAAATGCATATCCATTTGTAGAAGGAAATAGACTATCCCATCAGGAGAACAAGCAACAGACTCATATGTTATCGAGCCAAGTATGGGTTCCTTTATCATTGACGATTATGACTTATTTACCAGCACATCTTAAAGAATGGATGGTAGCTGAACACGATACTCTTATTATTGTAAAAGAAGGACAAGCAGAAGCACAGATTCAAGGTAGTCGCTTACCGATCCATGCCAATCAAGTTTTATTTTGCCCTGCTGGAAGTGGTGTCTTTCTGTATAATGTGTCTTCTCAACCGCTGCAAGTGTTCAAATTAATATTTACATCTCATGATCCCAGTTCTTCTAGCTGGTCTACTATGCATCTACCTTCTATTATTGCGACACATTCGCCTTTGGAAATTCAGCGATTATGCAAAGAATGGTTAGAGCTGACCGAGTATTCAAAAGAAATGACTGTAGAAAAACAGATCTATAGTCAGTTATTATTTTACCAATTGCTACATCTGATATGGAACGATCAGTCAGTCGCTACTGAAGCCAGTCATCTGACACTGATCGAACAAGCTGTTCATTATGTAAAAACGCATTATCGTGAAGAGATTCGTCGTGATGTTATCGCTGCTCAATTAGGAATTACACCTGAACATTTTTCAAGAATATTTCGTAAGTATAAAGGTTGTTCTTTTACCGAGTATGTATACCGCTTACGTATGAATATAGCTAAAAAAGATTTGCAGTATTCTAGTGCAAGTATCAGTGAAATTGCCAAGCGTAATGGATACCCGGATGAGCATTATTTTAGTCGGCGGTTCAAACGATTATTTGCTTTATCACCCAAGCAGTATCAATCTGCTAAAAAGCAGTATGCTGCATGGAATTATCCTTTTACAGCCATGTTATTGCATCTGAATATCGTTCCTCAAGCAGGTTACCTTGAATCATGGAAATGGGACATTTATCATCGTAAACTTGATCTCAGTACTATGAATATTCTGCATACTGATCTAGATCAATCGATCCAGCTTATGAATATGTTACAGCCTGATCTTGTATTTGCTTATCAAGACAATGCAGGTAAAGAAATGCTTGAGGAATATGTACCTTTACAAACGATTCGAATTGACGATTATGATTGGAAGCAACAATGGCTATGGTTAGCTGAACAAGTAGGAAAAGTAGAGCAAGCAGAGCAGTGGTTGTATGATTGGAATGATCAAGTAGAGCAAGCGAAAACATATTTAGCAAGCCATATTCCATCTGATCAGACTGTAGGTATTTACAAAATTGTCTCTGAAAAAATATATGTATATGGGGATCAGCGAAGTATGGGCGGGCCCCTTATTTATCGAGAGTTAGGTCATCAGCCACCTTCAATCGTACAAGAACGTATTATCGATCAGCATATCATTTGTCAGCATATTGAAAGTTCGGAACTGAATGAGTATGCAGCCGATCATATGATTGTGATTCATTATCCGATAGAAGGGGAAACGGCTGCGCTGATCGAACCTGTCATACAATCAGCAGCATGGTCTCAATTACCAGCTGTACAGAACAAGCAAGTGTATATGATGGATCGTAATATTTTTTATGGATTTGATCCTTGTTCACTGGAAGCTCAATTACAGTTATGGTTACAACAGTTCCCATCATGATCGTCATAACAAATGATCATGTTTGTGCATAGACGCGATAAATTAAACTTGATATGATTCCAACTGATAATGATTATCAATTAAATATCAGGGGGAAATTATGAATTATTGGATAAAGATAAGAAAAAGTATGATGTCGTATACGATATTACTGCTAACCGTAGTATTGCTTGCAGCTTGTAGTAACAATAATAAGGTGTCATCTGTAGATGCTACCAACACAGCAACATCAGCTTCTACAAGAACGGTAGAGACTGCAAAAGGGCCTGTTACGATTCCAACCCATCCACAACGAGTCGTATCCACATATTATCATGGTACATTAATTGCACTTGGTATTACTCCAGTAGGTGCTAACAAAGAATGGTGGATGGGCAGTCCATTTTTGAAAGAGCAAGAAAAAGGCATAGCAGATATCGGTACACCTACATCTTTAGAAAAAGTAGTTGAGCTAAATCCGGATTTAATCATTATTAATGATTTTGATGTGGAGAAGTATGATGAATATTCCAAAATTGCGCCAACGATCTATATTCCTTATACGGCATATCACAATCCTCAAGAAGAGATTCAATTATTAGGCAAATTATTAGATAGACAACAACAAGCACAAGCATGGTTAGATCGTTATCATCAGACAGCGATGGAAGCCCGCGAACAAATCAAAGATATTGTGAAACCCGGACAAACAGCGACATTATTAAATGTACGTGGCAAGAAATTGGCTGTGTTGGGCGAAAATTATGGACGCGGTGGATATGCTATTTATGACGCGTTGCAATTAAAACCTTTAGATATCGTAAAAAAAGAAGTGATTGATAGTGATGCTCAAATTAAAGATATTTCATTAGAAGCATTACCTGAATATGCGAACTCTGATTATATTTTTATCTGTTTTAACAATGAGACCGAACAAGCTGATATCAGTTCAGTACTGGATAACTCACTCTGGAAAAACTTACCCGCAGTGAAAAAAGGTCATGTCTATACATTGCCGTATGATGTATTCTCTTATTATGATCCTGAATCTATTATCGGGCAGATTGGATTAATCAAAGATATGCTCATAGATAACAAAAAATCTTAAACTCTTCATTTTATGATTGTTATTTTCACAATAACATTACAAGATACTTGATATAGCTATAGAGAATGATTTCTCTTGCTGTATTAAGTATCTTTTTTATTGGGTTATTAGTTAGCGCAACAACTGAATTTCGTGAACATAGCATGGTCTGTTATGATAAAGGATAAGTGAAAACAGAGTAGATACAGCAACAAGGAGGAACAGAGATTGAAAGAACATATTTTAATCGTAGAAGATGAACATAAAATTTCTCGACTGCTACAGATTGAGCTTGAAGCAGAAGGGTACGATATTTCACAAGCTTATAATGGCGCGCAAGCATGGGATTTGTATCAAGAAAGTACGTATGATCTGATCTTATTAGATGTGATGCTTCCTGAAATGAATGGAATCGAAATCCTTAGACGTATTCGTGATATGGGTGGATTGACACCGGTTATTTTATTAACTGCCAAAAGTTCTGTTGAAGATAAAGTATCCGGCTTAGACTTGGGAGCTAACGATTATATTACCAAGCCTTTTCAGATTGAAGAATTATTAGCTCGTGTGCGAGCGGCTCTACGTCAGCGTCCACAGCCTTCGGCTACAACAGATCACAATGAAGATGGTACATGGTTAACAGTAGCTGACCTTAAGCTGAATGAAGGAACAAGAGAAGTGATCCGGGGCGAACAACAGATAGAACTCACTCCGCGTGAATTTGATTTACTAGCTTATCTGCTCAAAAATAAACGTCAAGTGCTTAACCGCGATCAGATTGTGACTGCTGTGTGGGGGTATGATTATTATGGAGATACCAATGTAGTCGATGTCTATATTCGTTATGTCCGCAAAAAAGTAGATCAAGATCCTGAGCGGGAACTTATTCATACAGTACGTGGAGTCGGGTATGTGATTAAGGATAACAGTTAGAAGAAAGGATAACGGATGAAGCTAAGAAGTAAAATACATTTGTATTCTTCGGTCTTATTTGCGTTGTTATTTATTTTGACCAATCTGCTCGTCTATATCGTATTTAGTCGTCTATCGATTAATGAACAATTGGTAAGAGTCGAATCGCAAACAAATAAAACAGCAGATAATATTAGACAAATTGCAGGCTCAATGACTACGGCTGAATTACTTCGAGCCTATGTGCCTGTAGATGGTATGATTCGGATCGTCACTGAAAAAGGAAATAACTCATTAGTAGTGACTTCTTCTTCAGAACAAGAACTAAGTAAACGTACGGTCACATATAGCAAAGAATTACAAGCCGAAAAGATTACGTATCAAGCCAATGGATATGTATTTGTATCGATTCCTGTTATCTGGACAGATGGTTCTGTAGTCAATGTGCAGGTAACCGAAAGCTTGCATCAGACTGAAAATTATTTACAAGTATTACGGATTGTATTGATTACTGTTACAGGAATAGCAATGATTCCGGTCATTTTATCCGGTCATATATTGGGGCGAATTATTATGCGTCCGATCGGAGCAATGACTTCAACCATGAGTGAGATTAAGCGAAGTGGACGATTCAAGCGATTAGCATTAGATCCTAAGTCGAAAGACGAATTGTTAGAAATGGGTCAAACATTTAACGCGATGATCGATTTACTGGAGACGAATTATGATAAACAAAAGCAATTTGTATCTAATGCTTCTCATGAACTCAAAACACCACTCACGATTATCGAAAGTTATGCCAGTCTATTAAAACGCAGAGGAATGGATCGCCCGGAACTGTTCTATGAATCTGTCGATGCTATTCATTCAGAAGCAGTACGGATGAAAGAAATGACCGAGCAATTACTATTATTGGCCAAGCATAAAGAACAATGGAACTTATCAATAGAACCTATTAATCTAACAGAAGAAGTCGATGAATTAGTCAAACGATTCCACAATGCGTATCAACGTCAGATCGATGTAAAGGTTGCACCTGAATTGCTATCTAAGCCTTCTTTATTGGTCATTCAAAATGATGCAGGCAAACTGAGACAATTGTTATTTATTTTGCTAGACAATGCGCGTAAATATAGTGAAGATCATATTGTGATTGAACTTGGGGAAGATTCTCCTGCTTCAGATGATTCCGGTACTGTGACGATACAGCGCCGATGTATTCGAATTATCGATCAAGGCATAGGGATTCCAGAAGCAGAGCTATCCAAAGTGTTTGACCGCTTTTACCGGGTCGATGAAGCACGTAGTCGTACCGATGTAGGTGGTTCAGGGTTAGGTCTGACATTAGCGTTAGAGATAGCAGATGCAATTGGAGCGACAATACGTCTAGAAAGTGTAGAAAAGAAAGGCACAACAGCGATCGTTTCGTTACCGACTATTTTTGTGCCGGCAACTACAGTATTCTCAGCAAATTCTAATAAAGATTCTGTACAATGACAATGCAATTAGAAATTATATTGGGGGAAGTGATCCTTAGATGCGACGCAGAGAGATGCATAGAACAGTAGCACCGTCATCTACGAATACTTTATCTGCTGTAATTAAAGATAAACGATGGTGGATAGCTGGAGCAGTCGTTATTTTATTAATTCTGATGTTTGTTATGACATTATGGTGGAAGTCTATCGCACAAGCAAGTCCAGCGCTAACATCCACACAAGCCAAAAATGTAGTGCTCAAGCAATATCCGGGTAAAGTCACAGAAACTGCATTAAATAACGGAATCTATACAGTACAATTACAATCAGATCAAGGTATGTATCAGGTTCAAGTAAACGGAAATAGTGGAGCGATTCAATCGATTCAACAGATCGGACAATCGGCAGTAGCGACAACGACAACACCAAATAGTACTACGAATACCGATTCATCTAACTCAAGTTCAACCAGTGATTCGAATTCATCAAGCTCGGCTGTAACAGAGCCTACAACGGCTACTAATCCAACAGAATCTACAAATGATAGCAGTAATAGTACTAATTCATCATCTTCAGAAGGATCGACAGACACTAATAGCAATCCGGCGCCTTCTACAGATGATTCATCCTCTGCTACAACAAGTGAAGATGATCATCGCAATGACAGCGGATCAGATAACAACCAACCGCAGGTTAATGAGCAACCGGGTGTTGTAACTCCTGATGCTACCGTACCACCGGCAGGCGCTCCTGTACCGCCTGTAGACAACCGCGAACACAAAGATGATCGTAAAGGCAAAGATAAAGACAAAAATAATGCACCCAAACCAGCACCTGTATTAATATTGAAAGAAAAAGATGCAGAAAGAATTGCTCTTACTCAAGTACCAGGTAAAGTCGATGATACCGACTATGAAGATGATGAAGATAAAGGTCAATCGTATTATTTAGTCGATATTGATACACCTGATGAGCGAGAAGCAACAGTACAGATCAACGCTGTGTCTGGAGCAGTAATGTCGGTAACATGGGACGATGCAGACGATTCAGATAACGAAAAATAACAATAGTAACAAGCATATCGCCTTTCTCATCAAATTCTAATCTTATTGTAATCGACATCTCATTTGTAAGCTTTATATTAATAACAGAGGCAAGAACAAATGAAATTCAATAACAATATTACTAGGAGGAACTATCACATGATGAACAAGAAACTAGGTATCGGTGTATTATCAGCAGCAATCGCTTTGGGAACAATGGGAACAGTTACAGCAGCTACAACGAATAATTCAAGTGACTCCAACAGTACAACAGCAACAACTAGCAAGTTAATTGGTGAAACAAAAGCGAAGCAAATCGCATTAACGAAAGTGCCTGGTGGTACTATTGACGGTGTTGATTTGGAACGTACTAATAATGGAAAATTATATTATGAAGTAGACGTGGACAAAGCGAATTCAAATAAAGATGTAGACGTTCATATTGATGCTGTAAACGGAACGGTATTAAAAGTAGTCAATGATGATAATGACGACGATGATAACAACAGCCAAGCTACCAATAATGCTAACAATAAAGTTAAAACGGCTGCACAAGCTAAAGCAATCGCTTTAAAAGCAGTTAAAGGAACTGTAACTAAAGTAGATCGTGATAGCGATGATGGTAGAGTAACTTATGAAGTAGACTTGAACATTACAGGTGGCGAAGCTACAGTTGAGATTGATGCCGCTACAGGTAAAGTACTATCTGTTGATAAAGATTATGACAACGACAATGATAGTGACGACTACGATAACGATTAATATAATATGTTATAGGTAACATCGATATGCGACGATAAGCAATATAAATATATTATCAATCAGCTCTTATTCTGCAAATGATCTTAGGATTATTTTACAGAGTAAGAGCTTTTTGCTACACTGTAATACATAATTTACTTAACTATATAAAAAATAAATAGATACTTTTATAGGATTTTATTGAAAAAAAATATAGGATCACCTAAAATTTATAACTAATAATACGTTAAACAATTACTTAATAGGTTAATAAATAGATATCTGTTATTGTAAATGAATAAAAAAGATAGTGAATATGGGAAGGAAGAAAGAGTACTCATGCATAAAATTAGAAGAGACAAAACAATAGAAGGAACGACGATTCCGGGATTTATCCGTAATGGACAATACTTTTATATCAATGTAGATATTTATGAAGATGGAATGGTGAATTGCTGGGAGTTGGCGGATCTTAAAGGAGTACGTGACAAAATCGATCTAGAATGGTTAACACCGCAGGTGCCTGATGGAGAATCAATTTCTATTTTTGGTCTGGGTGATTATAAAACAATCAGTGGTTCTTGGAACCATAATGCACATACCTACTATGACTACATAACTAACATCGTGCAGCAACTGAATCCAGGTATGGATAACATCTACGAGATTTCATTTGCCGAAAAAATGAAAAACGAGAAATACAAAATCGTTCAATCTCCATATGCACAAGACTTTTATGTAGAATCAGAAGTAGGGTACAAAGTCGTCACAGGAGAAGGCTTTTTTATTTTTATGAAATATGAAGGTGCCAATTATCTAGTGTATTTAAGCGTATACAAAGATGGAACTATAGAATGTCAAAATGCCAGCTTTCAAAAAATGTTGAAAATAGAAGAGTTAGAAGAATTATTTAGTAACGGCACTTTTTTTACAGAATTAAAAGAACCTACGGTTATTACGCTCGATCGTCTAGGTGATGTAGTGATGGTGAATGGAAGTTATATTATAGATATTACCGATAAATACAAGCAAGTACTAGATATTTATCAAAAATTGAACAAACATCCGGGATTGTTAGATATTTGTCGTAAGCGTTATTATAAATATTTAGAACATCCGACAGAAGAGCATAAAGAAGATCTTCGGATAGCTTATGAAGCGATTCCTGAACATGAGCGCATGTATCTAGGTGATATGGATAATCGAGATGAGGATTATATCCGTATTTTATATACAGAAGAGAAAAGACAAGTCTAAACATAATAAACCCCTTTTCCTATGGATATGGAAAAGGGGTTTATCTTATGAACGAATCATCGCTGTGGTGAGATCGTTCAATCGTTAGATTGAATGTATTCATAGTCCATCCTTTATTATAACGTGTGATGTTCAAGCAGATCATACCGATTGCGAAGCTCTAAGTGAAAACGGATGCTTTGCAGCAGAACTGGATTATTCTCAATCTCTGCTTGTTCAATACGTTCTTCTTTCACTGGATCGGGACTGCACAGAAATTGGGTCATCCATAGAGATAAGTTATTATCGTTATTCATCGTAAACCCTCCTCGGATGAAATAATTGGATCAAGCTGTTTATCTATCACAACAGAAACGAAGTTTGGATAGAATCGATATCGTTTCTGTATAGTTATTATATCGTGCCTAGTTTAACAAAATGTGATGCGTAGCTTAAAATAACATTAAATTCTTAAAATTATTTTATAAATTAAAAGTAAATTTGTATAATAAAACCATTTATTACCTTTTATATCCTCATGTATGACTTTCTTGTTCTATTATTCGCATCATCTAAGATTTTGGATGTATGTATCCACCAGCCTTTTTTATCAAAAAAAGCGACTAGCCCGATGAAGAACATCCGGTATAGTCGCTTTATCCATATTCATAGGATAGTACTTATTCAGCACGAGTAGGGGAAAACATAGACGATTCACGTACAATGAGACGATGAGGAACAATATGACGCTGTGAAAGTAGACTATGATCATCACCACGAATCGCTTGAATCAATGCTTGAGAAGCTGTATATCCCAGATGATAAATACCGATATCAATACTGCTTAATGGTGGAGTCGATAACTCGGACAAAGCAATATTGTTAAAACTAACGATAGAGATATCTTCAGGAACTTTATACCCCAATTCATGCAATCCGCGCAAAATCCCAAAGCTTACAATATCATCGACAACGACTAATGCAGTTGGACGTTCAGGCAAATTCATAAAAAAGGACATTGCCCGATAACCACTTTCCTGCAAAAATTCACCTTCAACGATCCAATCATCCCGTAGTGGAAGTCCGGCTTCTTTCAAAGCTTGTTGATACCCGCTCATACGATCGATCGATACAACCAATTCCGAAGGGCCACTGACAAAACCAATCCGCTGATGCCCTAATTGGATCAGATGTCGGGTAGCATCTGCTGCGGCTTCGATATTGTTAGTATCCACAGAAAGGACATTAGCATGTTGTTCACTACGTCCAATCAATACAGTAGGGAACTCTTTTTCACTAAGAAAATCAACAACAGGATCATTTTGACGAGAATAGAGCAAAATAGCACCATCAATCCGTCCGCCAAATACCAATCTTGATACCGCATCCACTTCTTCTTTTTCACTAGCACCTGAAGTTAACACTACATCGTATCCACTTCGATTGGCTTGCGTCACAATACCACGTATTAATTCCATAAAAAAAGTATTCAAAAACAACTCTTCCGCAGGCTTGGGCAAAATCACGCCCAGACTTTTGGTTGTTTTGGATACCAGACTTTTTGCCATCATATTCGGATGGTAGCCCATCTCCTCCATAATCTCTCTCACTTTTTCTGAGGTAGCATGGCTGATTCGCGGATGATTAGACAATACACGCGAAACGGTAGAAGGAGATACGCCTGCTCTTTTAGCGACATCTTTGATCGTAACCGACATGTGTACCTCCCTGGTCATGGTTTTTGGAATATAAATAACCATCACTATCTGTGTTATCTATGTTAAAACATATGCTATATAGATGTAAACTGCAAAATATACATCACATAAAAGAAAATAGGCGATATTTTATGATTTTCAGAGAAATAGATAGCATATAAGCATTTATATTTAGAAAAAGCCTGAATATGGCGTTAAATTGTTTGTGCAAACGTTTTTACAATTCCCATATTTCAGTTATGATGGATTTGCTGGATAAAGCGCTTACTTATAACATCATTTACCTTTAGTGGTGATTATTAGACTTTTATGACTGGAGTAAGGGGTATCATATGCTAATATGAACAAACGTTTGCGCAAATGATATAGTCAAAGTACATAGGCAACATAACCCTGGATAACAGTACATAATAATAGCGCTCGCCATCATACTATAGAGCGGAGGAAAAAAAGAATGATGAATCGCAAAAAGTGGGGAATCATGAGTTGCTTGTTAATCATGATGTTACTGGTATCGGCTTGTAATAGTGGGGGAGCAGGCACGACAACACCGGGAGCAGCAACCGATTCTCAAGTACCAGCAGATCAGCAAGAAATGGTTCCTGAAGAAGGCGCTAAGCTAACAGTATGGGATAGTGGCGATCAGAAAACATTTATCGAAGCAGCAGCGAAAGCATTTAAAGAAAAATATAATGTAGATGTTAGCTTTGCAGAAGTAGGACCGGACAAATCTATGGGGCAAATGGTTACAGATGGCCCTGCTGGTGTAGGTGGCGATGTATTCGCTGGTGTTCATGATCAGATCGGTCAAGGGGTATCCGCAGGGGTCGTATTGCCAAATGACTGGTTCGAAGAAGATACCAAGTCCCGTAACAGTGAAATTGCGATTAAAGCGTTAACGTATGACAATATGCTATATGGTTATCCGAAGTCTGTGGAGACTACAGCAGTGTTTTATAACAAAGATTTGATCAAAGAAGTACCGCAAGACTGGAACGGTGTTATTGATTTTGCCAAAACATTCAACGATACCAAAGCTAATAAATTTGCGATCATGTGGGAAGTCGGTAACGGCTACTATGTATTCCCATTTATCGGTGGATATGGTTCTTATGTATTCGGTAGCGATGGTACAGATGCCAAAGATATCGGTTTAAACAATCCAGCAGCAGTAGAAGCAGCAACATTTATTCAAGGATTGAACAAAATTCTACCACTGAAAACATCAGATATTAATGCAGATATCAAAAAATCACTATTCACTTCTAACAAATTAGCGATGAATATTAGCGGGCCGTGGGATACAGGTTCACTAAAAGAATCCGTTAAAAATATCGGTGTAGGTATGTATCCGAATCTGCCAAATGGTAAACCGATGACACCTTTCTCAGGCGTAAAAGCTTATTTTGTAAACGCTTATACGAAATATCCGAATGCTTCTAAATTGTTTGCAGACTTTATTACTTCTGAAGAATGGCAGACCAAGAACTTTGAGATGAATGGAGCACTTCCATCCAATACCAAAGCGGCTGCAAGTGAGCAAGTACAAAGTGATCCGATTGCAACTGTCTTCTTGAAGCAATTTGAAAATTCAGTTCCAATGCCTTCGATCCCAGCAATGGCGCAATTCTGGTCTCCGATGGAAGCAGCGATGTCTTCTATCTGGAATGACAATAAAGATCCAAAAGCAGCACTGGATAATCTAGTCAGTCAAATGAAGAGTAATATTGAGACAGGGCAATAACAATGGGAAAAGTATTAATCCATCCTGAGCGAACAACGGGCGTAGGTAGTGGGCTTATAGCAGCGATCTTATCGGCGCTGATTATGGGACTCGGGCAAATGTATAATCGCCAGTGGGCGAAAGGCATTATTTTTCTAATCGCTGAACTGGTTAGTGTATATCTGATTGTTACCAGTCTGGCGAATAATATCTGGGGGTTGATCACGCTTGGTGATCAGCCTTCCCGTATGGAAAAAGTCGGACGACTGTATCAAAATGTACCGGGAGATCATTCGATTTTTATGATGATCTATGGACTGGTAGCACTATTGTATATCGCATTATTGTTATGTTTTTATATTGCGAATATCAAAGACGCTTATCGTATCGGTAAAAAGCGAGAACGTGGCGAAGTTGGAAATACGTTCCGTCAGACATGGAAAATGATCGGTAATCAGGGATTTCCATATTTGCTTTTAACATTGCCAGCGATTGGTGTACTGGTGTTTACGATCGTGCCGATTATTTTTATGGTATTGATGGCATTTACCAATTACTCTGCACCGGATCATATCCCGGCGAAAAATCTAGTCGATTGGGTAGGCTTCCGTACCTTTACTAATCTGTTAACACTCAAATCGTGGAGTCATACCTTTATCGGTGTACTGACATGGACGATTATCTGGGCAGTTGTGGCAACAGTCACTACATATTTTGGCGGTATTCTAGTTGCTTTACTGATCGAACAAAAAGGGATTAAATTCAAAGGCATGTGGCGTACGCTCTTTATTTTGCCGTATGCGATTCCGCAATTTATTTCTTTGCTGATTATGCGTAATCTATTGAACTTCCAATTTGGCCCGATCAACCAATATTTGCGTATGATGGGTCTGGGTTCAGTGCCGTGGCTTAATGATCCGTTTTGGGCGAAAGTCACTGTTATTCTTGTGAATATGTGGATCGGTATTCCAGTGTCGATGATCCTTGTACTGGGTGTACTGACAGCAATTCCGCGTGATCTCTATGAAGCGGCAGAAGTGGATGGAGCGACAGGTTTTCAGAAGTTCCGTAATATTACGATGCCATTCGTATTGTTCCAGACCGCTCCAATCTTAATTATGCAATTTGCAGGGAATATCAATAACTTTAACGTGATTTTCTTGCTAACGAATGGATTACCAGCCAATGGAGATTATGCGTTCGCAGGTAGTACCGATCTGTTAGTGACATGGTTGTACAAGCTAACTCTGGAAAATCAACGATATAACTTTGCATCAGCGATCGGCATTATTATCTTTATTATTATTGCGGCATTCTCGCTCTATAACTATCGACGTAGCCGTTCCTTTAAAGAGGAGGATATGATCCAATGAGAAAACAACAACGTGTTAAATTGGTGTTCAGCTACATCTTGCTTGTACTGATCGCGATTGGCTGTATTTATCCGGCGCTCTGGATTATTCTATCCTCACTCAAAGAAGGCGATTCACTCTATAGTGAGACATTGATTCCGCAAAAGTTAACACTGGAACATTATATGGACTTGTTCCGTTCGCAATCGGATAAAGATTTGCCTTACTTAAAATGGTATTGGAACACACTCAAAATTGCGATCACCAGTATGATTCTAGGAACGCTATTCCAGGTACTGACAGCCTATGCGATGTCACGCTTCCGTTTTAAAGGCAGACAAACGATGATGTCACTGGTATTGATTCTAGGCATGTTCCCGGGATTTATGAGTATGATTGCAGTGTATGTTATTTTATTGCAAATGAATCTACTTAATTCCCCGTGGGCACTTGTACTGGTGTATACGTCTGGTGCGGCACTGGGTATGTTTGTTGCTAAAGGCTTTTTCGATACGATTCCAAGAGCATTGGAAGAATCGGCTCTGCTAGATGGTGCAAGTCATTTCCAAATCTTCAGTCGTATTATTCTACCATTGTCGATGCCGATTATTACGTATATTGCATTGACGACATTCGCCGGTGCATGGGTCGACTTTATCTTCGCCCGTTTGATCTTGCGTTCGCGAGAGAACTGGACATTAGCGGTAGGGTTGTATGAATTGGTCAATACGTATTCAAGCACAGAATTTACACTATTTGCCGCAGGCTCGGTGTTAGTCGCATTGCCGATTACTTTGTTGTATATGTTCTTGCAACGCTTTTTGGTACATGGGTTAACGGCAGGAGCGACGAAGGGGTAATTGGGAATAAAGAAAGACAGGCTTATCTCGGATTGTGGAGATAGGTCTGTTTTTATGTATATTTCGAGAGGGGGAAATACCAATATATTACATATAAAGATTTATTTTAATTAAAGTGAAAAATAATTAAAAAATGTTAACATCAAAGAATAAAATGCGGTTATCATAAATAGATAATAAAATAATTTTAGTACAAAATTTGTAACTCTGGGGGATTATTAATGAAAAAAGGTTTAAAGATTTTTGCTTGGATTGTTATTCCGTATATTATGATATTTTTCTACTGGAAAAGATTGAATAAACCAACACGTTATTTTGCTGTAACTTGGGCTGTACTAGCATTAATTATAGGTTCTACAGGCAATGAGACAGATACAAAAGAGCCAACAGTATCTACTCCTATCAATAACTTGAAATCAACAGAGGTGAAAACAGAGACAGCAGAAAAAGATACAGACAAAGAAGTAGCCACAGATAATGAAAAAGTAAAACCAACTCCTGTTATAACAGAAACTACTGAGCCCATGGAAGAAGTAGAAGCTGTTTCACAACCTATAGTTGTTGAAACAAATATTGAGGAATCTAAAAAAGAAGTTACTGATAAAAAAGTAGAAAAGCCAAAAAAAGCGGCAACCATTAAAAAAGAAGAGGTAGTGGTAGAAGAACCATCAGAGCCTGAAGTGGCGGATGCAGTTGAGGAAGAAGAAAGTCCTGTCACAGAAGTGTTTTATCAAAATTGTTCAGTTGCACGTGATGCTGGTGTAACTCCTCTTTACGAAGACGACCCAGGATATAGTACTAAGTTGGATAGAGATCGGGATGGAGTTGCTTGTGAATAGGATTTAATCATTTATTGATGGAAGTTAGAAATAGCTATAGAAAGTTATTGCTAACTTCCGTCAAATGATTATTTTATACTTTAAAATAAAGGAGATAACTTTAATGGAATTGTTTACGGGTTTATATTCAATAGTCGTTTGTTTTTTAATAATCGGTGTGATTTGGAAATTAGTATCAATTCCTTTATCAATTTTAGCATTAATATTTTCTGAGCAATTCACAAAAATTTATTTGTTTGTGATTAGTATGATTCCTCTTTATTTTATGGCTTCATGTACTATTTTAATTGGTTCTACTATAAAATCTGGACAACCTTCTTTAGGATTATTAATAATTGGAGGACTTACATTTGTTATTTATTCTTTTGCAGATATTGCTCAAAAAATAGGTGAAGCGCAAGACCCAAATACATATAATATTATTCATAATCAGTACTATGGACTTTTGGCCATGATTATTTTTTATATTTATTCTATTTTCAATCAAAATTTAGTTATGAATTTATGGAATCACAAATTAATAGATTTAATAAATTGGATTTATAATATTCCTATATTAGGATGGGTTATTTTAATAATAGCGATAATATATATGATTTACATACTTATTTTATTTATTAGTATAATGACAGTTATAGTGATGCCAAAACGCTAGAAAATTTTTTAGAATTTAAACTGGTAAATAAGAAAGAAGTATCCTTATTTATCGCTAAATAAAGATACTTCTTTCTTATTTAATCTGATTCAGACGATTCTTTTTTCTCTATTACCATCAGTTCGGATAGATCATCTATATCTAAAGCATCAGCAATTTTGATTAATGTTCTCAAATTAACTTGTTCACGGATGTTACGTGACATTTCAGAAATTGCAGCTTGACGCACTCCCGACATTTCCGCAAGCTTCATCTGTGTAAGACCGCGTTCAGTCATAACCTCGTTTAATTTCATTCGTATCGTTCTCATTATATGTAACCCTTCTTTCAGTAAAATTAATACCTATATACAAGCTTTAATTTGAGATTGACTTTATACTAAAATGCGTATATAGTATCTTTATACTAATAAGCGGATAAGAGTGTTTAATTATATTTATCTTCAACATATTCGATAACATCTTCAATTTTGCAATCTAGCTTCATACAGATTTGATTGATTATTTTCATAGCTACATATTCATTTTTCCACATTTTTGCTGAAGTAGAAGAGGATATAGATAATAACTCCATTAAATCCATTTTGCTCATATCTTTTTCAACTAGAGTCTTATGCAAGGGTTTAAAACTAATCATTGAATTTCCTCCAAGATCAATTAAAGTTAAAAATATTTGATAAATCAAATTAAAAATTCGATTTATCAAATATATATTAGCTTATCTCAAATCATTAGTTTGCTCAAGAAATAGTTTATGTCTTATATCAAATATAGGCTTAACTTTTAAGGAGAGATACATACAAACATGGAGAATAAACTTCGTCACAATCATATAAGGTCTGCTTTTCACCAGTTCATGTCTATACGAATGGATGAGATTGGACTAAGCCATTTATCTAGTCTGCAAGAATATCAATCATTAATGAAAGAATGCACACAACTTCTCGAACGCATTTCTAAACAAGTTCCTGCTGAAATACAAGAACTGTTCTCAACCTACGAAGAGAAAGTGACTTTAATTCAAGGATTAGCAGAGTCCACTATGTATGAGCAAGGATTAAAAGATGGAGTACAACTTCATTATATATTTGAAGATATAAAGTTATAAAATAATGTAGAATCGTAGCAAAAGACACTCTAGCCCATATAAATGCTAGAGTGTCTTTAATATAAAAAAGTTAAATGTCTATCAGCAGACTTTATGTCCTATTAGGTATTCAAAATAGGGATTTCTGCAAGTAGATTCTTCAAGTTAATTGCATCCCACGGTGTATGTTCGGTTATTCCTAAACCAACGACGTTTGTTTCTTCAGAGAGTTCTTTCAACAGGTGGAGCAATTGAGGGAATTGCATCGTGCCCGCAGGAGAAACAAGGTAAGGCTCGTAAGGCTTCGCAAATAATAGAGAACGAAACGCTTGAGGATCAAGCACATCCAGATCAATATGAATCGCTAAGTGTTTGATACCTCTTTCTTGAATCCACGTTCTAATTGCTTCTGTACTTTGTGCTAACTCTGCTGTTCCTGCTGTACGAATACCTAATCGTTCGATCATTTCAGTGTCGTATTCGTCTACACTGATACCTTGTGCTTCAAAGGCTTCAGCAATCAACTTGTTTTCCTCTTCTGTAGCAACAGCAAGCCCTGCAATAAATACATTCTCAGGTTTTAAAGGAACTTTGACATGGTTAGCAAATTCCTGATCTCCTTCGCCCAACAGGTTGCCAAGTGGGAGGGTATGCCCGTTATCGTATCCAGTATATCTGACAAGATCACTATGAGCATCGATCCAGATCAAGCCTAATTCACCATCGTATTTTTCATTTAAATAAGCAAAAGGGGCTTGTTCGACCAAGCAGTCTCCTCCAAACATAATGATACGATCAGGTTGATGCGCTTGGATAAGATGTTCAGCGGCTTCTAATTGTTGTATGAGTTGTGTTCGCCCATTCATCCCATCCTCATTTTGAAGTGGTGTACCATCATAAGGTTTAACAGGAACATGAATCAGAGGTTGATCATTGTCTGGAGCTAGCCATGCCAGTAGTTCAGCGCCGAAAGAGTAATTAGGATTATTTCCACCTTGCCATTGTGGCATTAAGAGACGTATTGTTTTGGTATTCATGTTGGATCTCCTTTACTTTTAAAGTAAGGTTAGTATAAACTGGACGCAAATATAAAAGTAGTACGCACTATTTGGATAGGTACTACCCGAAAGGATAGTGGTATACATGAGTATGGCTGAATATCATGGCAAAATTAAAAATATTCAAGATACCCCTTTTGGCTACACTTTGTCAGTCATCGGTGGGAAATGGAAGATGGTCATTATTTATCTTCTGTCTGAAAATCAAACGGTTCGCTTTAATGAGTTAAAAAGACAGATCGGTGCAATTACGTACAAAACGCTAAGTTCCCAATTAAAAGAATTGGAAGCAGATGGTATTGTAAAACGTGAAGAATATCCTCAAATTCCACCTAAAGTAGAGTATAGCCTTACAGTCAAAGGCACATCACTTTTGCCAGGCTTGGAAGAATTATGCGAGTGGGGAGTCAAGAATCAAACGATGTAGTATCAGGTTTTAATGTAAGTGGCTATATGGATGATATGCATGCAATTAAATTAAAGCAGTATTAATCCTAAAGATATTCTTTTAAATTTTAGGAATTATGAAGTTTATACTAATTATAAATGCTATAATTATGCATATAGCTACTCAAAGTAAAGGAGGATTCATGATGAGAAAATTTAATGAAGAAGAAGCAAATAGAGCGCTTGAAAATGCCAAAGCAAGTTTGGCAGTGGAGGGTATGTATCTCCCTGAGAATGAACAACAATTGATTAAAATGAAGCTGACAGGTCAGATTACAGAGTCACAATTCAAGAAAATGGCATTGGAGTTGGCAAAAGTTGTCTCGATATAATCATCAGCAATCATCTTATTGCTATCCAGGTACAGATATACTAAAAAACAAAGAAAATATTCGTGATGTCAATACATTAGAGCGTTATGAACGAATGATGAGTAGTTTGCGTAATGCTGAATTATATAAGTATCCAGTTGCTGGCCACTTTGATATCAAGCATATGCAGAATATTCATCATTATTTGTTTAGAGATATATATTCATTTGCTGGCAAATTTAGAACAGAGGATATCTCTAAAGATGGATTCGTTTTTGCACTTTCACAATATATTCCTGAACAAATCGAACAATTATTTCAACAATTGAAAGAAGAACAATATTTAATAGATAAATCAGTAGATTTTTTCGTTATTCGAGCTGCTCATTATATGGCTGAAATCAATGTTATTCATCCATTTAGAGAAGGAAATGGACGGATGCAACGAGAGTTTATTCGTTGTTTGGCTCGTTACAATGGTTATATATTGGACTGGAATCGTACTGATCCACAACAGTTACTACATGCATCTATTAGTTCCGTTATTGATATTAGTGAGCTTAGTAATCACATACATAATTGTCTGGAAAATAAAGAACATGATTTTACTATAGCTAACGAATATAAATCTCATATGTAGCAATAAACTTTAAATAAACATTCGACAGACTAATCACTAGTTTGTCGAATGTTTGTTTTTATATTCTACTACATTACCTTACACCCGCGTCACAACCTGATCCACCAACCCATAAGCAACCGCTTCCTCAGCCGTTAAAAAATAATCCCGATCAGAATCTTGCGCTACTTTTTCCAAAGGCTGACCGGTACGATCAGCAATAATTTCGTTCAATTTGGCTCGACTACGAAGCAAGCGATCGGCATACAGAATCACGTCGGAAGCCTGACCTTTGGCGCCACCGAGTGGTTGATGAATCATAATTTCACTATTGGGCAAAGCCATCCGTTTACCGATCGTGCCACCGACTAACAAAATCGCCCCAAAGCTTGCCGCCATCCCTGTACAGATTGTTGATACATCAGGCTTAATAAATTGCATCGTATCATAGATCGCAAACCCAGCAGACACCGAACCACCGGGACAATTAATATACATTTGGATATCTTTTTGCTCATCTTCGGCAGCCAGGTGAAGCAGTTGGGCGACAATCACATTTGCCATCTGATCTTCCACTTCACCGGAGACCATAATAATACGATCTTTCAATAATCTAGAATAAATATCGTAACTGCGCTCTCCGCGATCCGTCTGTTCCACGACATAAGGGATTGTTGTCATATCAAGCACTCCTTGTTAAGCAGCCTTACCTATCTGTGAGGAGGATAACTGATAAGACTTCTTGTGATATAGCGCAAAGGAATGCACAGCGTTAGAGCCGACAGGTATGAAGCTGTAACTAGAATGCTCCGTCTGAGAAGGTAACAAGTTAATTGCAACAGCATGAACATCTTGCGTCGCTTTGTTCATTCGCATCAAAGTTAACTGCACGATTTGATCTGCATCACCTGTATAGAGAGCATGCACATAATGATGCAAGACCATTAATATCTCTGCATCTTCAGCTAACTGAATAGATTCATCGTTACAATCACTGTTTTTGGCAAGTATTGTCCTTGCTCGATAGAGAGCAGCTTTTACCGCTCCTTCGGTCGTCTCTAACCGCTGTGCTGTCTCTGCCGCTGAATAGCCAAATAAATCACGCAACATAAATACCGCTTGTTGCCAGGGGGATAGTAGATCCATTAATTGCTGTACAGCCAGTTCAATATCTTGTGGACATTGTTGTGCTGGCGAATCGTTCAAGAGTAATGGATACTGTTCGATATAATTATTGAAATAATGTCTTCTGCGCATTGTATCAATCCAAGTATTGCGAGCTGTTCGAATCGTATATGCTTCTTGCTCTGAAATAGGTAAGCCTTTTTGCCGGGCAGATAGTATTTTGAGAAAAGTATCTTGCATAAGATCTTCGGCATCTGCAACATGTCCAGTCAATGACAGACAGTACTTATATAAAGACAGCATTTGTTCTTTACTATACTCATTGATTGGGTTGATAGGCTTTGCCGGACAGTCTATCTGTGGTTGAATGTGTAAAAGTGTCATGAGTGGGGCGCCCCCTTTATGATCGGAAATCATTTTGCTACAACGTTGTATATCTTGTAAACGAATAAGGTGATTCAAAAGATACGCAAACCGTCTAACCATAATAAAGAATACGAATGAATTTGAATAAGATCATACAAGAACTTGGTATTTTTTTAAAGGTTACCTCTAACGATTTATACTAAACCTATGCTAGTATAGTATGTAATACATAAGTGCGAAATGGGCGGCTATCGAGCGAATAGGAGTGAAAGTAGATGACACCAAGGAAGATACATATTATTGGCGCCCATGCAAGCGGAAAAACCCATCTGGCACGTCGATTGTCTCGCAGATTGGGTATTCCTCATTATGCACTGGAAAATCTAGTGTGGAACGGTACGGGAGAAAAGAAACGTAGAAATATACCTGCCCTGCGAGAGCAATTGTTGTTAGATATCGTCTCGCAAGACTCGTGGATTGTTGAGGGGCAGGATTATGAATGGTTAACGTTTAGCTTTGCTATGGCAGAGCAGATTATTTTTTTGACCCCGTCTCCATTAGTGCGAGATGGGCGAATGATTTTGCGTTTTATGCGTCAGAAAATAGGAACCGAAGTCGATCACGATCGCTTTTCATTTGGCACATTAATGAACATGATCGAATGGAATCACCATTTTGAACGACATACGAAAAAAAATATTATCGAAGCGTTAGAGCCTTATAAGCACAAATTGATTATTACCAAATATGTTCAATAAATGTAGCTATTAAATGTAGACATCATTTTTGTGCTTCTTTAATAGACATGTGATTATTCATACTTTTTCAAAACGATAACCGCATTATGACCGCCAAAGCCGAACGAGTTGGATAATCCAATCTGAAGATCGGCTTTTCGTGCGACATCTGGTACATAATCCAGATCACAGTCATCATCGGGCTGTTGCAAATTGATAGTAGGCGGAATGATGCCTTCACGTAACATTTGAACCAGTGCGATTGCTTCTGCACCACCAGCCGCGCCAAGCATATGCCCTAACATCGATTTATTAGCAGTAACAGGAATCTGATAAGCCTGTTCGCCGAACAATTGTTTAATCGCATAAGTCTCTGAACGATCTCCTACGCCTGTACTCGTGGCATGTGCACTGATAACATCGACTTGTTCAGGAGTAATGCCTGCATTTCGCAAAGCTGATTTCATCGCTTGATGAGCACCACGACCTTCTGGATGTGTTGCTACCATATGGTAAGCGTCTGAACTTGCTCCGTAACCAATCACCTCAGCATAAATAGTCGCTTGTCTCGCTGAAGCATGAGATAGCGATTCCAGTATGACAATCCCTGCTCCTTCTGCCATCACAAATCCATCCCGTGATTGATCGAAAGGACGACTTGCGGCGGTTGGATCATCATTGCGTGTAGACAATGCTGTCGCGTTCCCGAAGCTAGCCAACGCTACCTCATTGATCGCGGCTTCTGCTCCTCCTGCAATAATCACATCTGCATCTCCATAAGCTATCATCCGCATCGCTTCACCGATGGCTGTATTGCCAATCGAACAGGCAGTGACAGGGGAGAGTGTAGGACCCCATGTACCTAGACGGATACTGATCATCGCTGCTGCGCTATTGGCAATCATCATCGGTACAAGTGTAGGACTTACTCGTTCAGGGCCACGTTCTATTAAGATATGATCTTGATCAAGTAGTGATTGGATACCTCCTGTACCCGAACCAACATAGACGCCTATGCGTTCTCGATCACTTTCTTCCAGATTCAATCCTGAATGAGAGACTGCTTGTTCAGCCGCTGCGATAGCAAATTGAACAAAACGATCCATTCGTCTAACTTCTTTACGTCCAAATAAAGCATTACCATCAAAATCACGCACAATTCCAGCAATTTTGGCTTTTTGTCGTGATGTATCAAAAGCATCAATCGCACCAATTCCCGATTGTCCGTTAACTAAATTTCCCCAAAATGTATCTACATCATTTCCCAAAGGAGAAACAATCCCCATCCCTGTAATCACAACTCGTTCCATTCCTTTTATCCTCCTAAGCGTTTGGCACTATCCATCTATTAGTATTTGATGCGCTAAATATCGTCTTATTACATCCTTATTCTGTCATGTAAAATATCCTATTACAAGTTACCGTTTATCCTAGTATAATAAGTAACAGGTTATCGTATATTTTTTAAAATAATTATTTAAATAGAAAATAATAGAATACCAATATGTACAAAAAAGCGAGTATTAAAATCAGCTTCGCTCTAAGGAGGTTATCAAGTGAATCAACAACATCGTTTACAAGCATTATCTTCTTTTCTCAAAGCACAACGTGCAAAGATTCTACCTCAACAAGTAGGATTGATCGTAGGGATTCGGCGACGTACGCCAGGATTGCGAAGAGAAGAAGTGGCTCAATTAGCAGGAGTAAGTACAACATGGTACACATGGTTAGAACAGGGTAGAGATATTCAAGTCTCGGCTTCTGTACTCGAAAATATAGCATCAGCTTTATTGTTAACAGCCGATGAACGTAAATATTTATTTTCTTTAGCATTGGATAAAAGTCCAACAGTACTACCTTTATCTGAAGAACTGCCAGCGATTACGCCGGCTTTGTACAAAATTCTACAACAACTTCAATACTGTCCTACTATTATTTCAGATCGTCATTGCCATATTGTCGGCTGGAACGATGCGGCTAAGCATGTATTTCTTGATTTTGAAAGTATTCCTGAACCCGGGCGCAATATGATTGGTTTATTATTTTCGCGGAAAGAGTTTCGCCGTTTGGCGGTCAATTGGGATGATTTTGTAGGTGGATTTTTGGCGATTTTTCGTGCGTATTATGGGCAATATGTAGATGATGAGTGGTATGAGCAGTTTATCGCAGAGATGAGTGAGTTATATCCTGACTTTTATCATTTGTGGGAACAGAGCAAAGTCAGTTCTGCACCGGAAGTAGTGATTGAATTTAGACATGCTAAAGCAGGCAAAATGCTATTCGATCTCACTTCATTGCAAGTACAAGGCAACACCGATTTGCGCTGTAGTATTTATACTCCGTTAGAAGATTCGGCGACAGAAGTGAAGCTAAGAACATTGATGGAACGCAGTAAAGAAATTTTATCAGAACCGTAAACAACTTTTGTAATTTTCTGATCGCTATACTATAATTTCCATATATTCTATAAATGGTTGGCTAGATCGCAAGAGATGAAAGAGGTGCTATATTGCTAGAATATTTACCGTTAATTTGCTCGTCCTTAATCGTTATATTGTTGATTTTTCGTTCAGTATATCATCGTTTTCAGAAGTATAATCGTGAAAATACAGGCTTATCGCTAATGAGTATTATTGTACTGATCCCTTTTCTGACAATCGATAGACTTGCACCGTGGGAAAAAGATACGGCTTATATTTTAATTATTATCAGTGCATGTTTGTTTGTACGCTTTTTGAATTATTGGGTGGTACAACGCAAATGGAGTAAATAAAAGAAATTTTGCATAACATGATCATATGATTTTGGATACATTTTAAATATAGGATGGGGAGGTCAGTACTATGAATTCATCGCAATCACCAGAACATGAACGTGATGTGGCGTATGCTTCTTTACAAAAAAGGCTGTCCGAATGTAGTGAACAAGATGCGTTACAATTGATGCGTAGTTTTGATCGTCAGATTACTTTTTGGAATCAGGAAAAGTCAAAAAAAGAAGAGTTTCGTTCTTTTTGGAAAACGCCTTATCCTTATGTAGGCATTGGCGTAGGTATTGTAGTACCAGTGACAGGATTTGTATTACTTATGTTACTGCCTTAATGATGGACATGATTGCGATATAGAAAGGAAGGGTCAAGATGAGTTCTATGCCAAAGGCATTTCAAGGTGATTATATTCAATCGTTGCTAGCCGATAAGCAGATGTCTGCATTAGAGCCTTATTTGCAAGCATATTATCATCCTGTGATTCACTTGGAACGCGGACAACAGGGAAGTCAGCAAGTGGGTGTTTCGCGAATAGGTGGTTACCCTGATCTACCTGAACATATCAAGTGGCCGCTTACGCAAAATGGTGAATATATGACTTCAGTAGCTCAATTAAATCTAACTCAAATAGCAAACGAAGTTGGTGCCGATCGATTACCTGATTTTTTTCCGCGTCAGGGATTACTTTGCTTTTTTGTTGGCTTAGATGAACCTGCTTATCAAATTGAGCATCAGATCCTCTATATTCCTGAACAAGAGATGACATCTATAGCCTATCGGGAACCAGAAGAGACTACTATTTTGGAAGAGGATGCTGAACAGCCATTTGTACCGTATGAAGTACATGCTCAAGGTAATATTGAATTTCCTCCTTACAGTTATGTGGACTATGATCAGTTAGTGAATCATGATATAGCGGATGAGAAATATCTGGAATGGAAAGAACAATTCAACGCTGATCCTGATGAAATGATTGGCAAAATGTTCGGTTATCCAGTATCCCAACATGGAGACGATTATATTGAAGCCGCTACAGCGATCCTTACCGGTAAGCATACATATGATACAGATAAACGGCGTAACTGGTTAGTCGAGCAGTGTGCAGGCAATGAGCAACAAGCAGATCAGGAGATTGAAGAGATGCTGATGCTGTTGGAAATAGAGAGTGATGATGATATCGGGTATATGTGGTGGGATGCAGGAGTTATTCATTTTTTTATCCGCAAAGAAGATCTGATACAGTTAAACTTTGACCGAACGTATTGTTCCCTCTATTCAAGTTAAAATAGAACATTCGCTATACAGTCTACTTGAGCATAGATATAGATCGCTGAACAATAAATAAATAATAGAAAATGTATTACATGTTTAATAGACCTAACTCAACACGAGACTCAAATAGACTATGCTGTTCCTTATCATCTTACAGGAACAGCATAGTCTATATTTGTGTGATGCCAGTTATTAATCTAATTGATTATGCGTTTGTTTATTTTTGATCGGATAAGGAGACTGTACAGTGATCGCTTGAAAGACATGTAGTTTTCCATTTTCTACCTGTCGCATACGTGGGCCTTTGAATCCACGTTTGACCAATTGCTTACGCATGTACAACATTAATGCCCAGTGACTCACTACCAGAATATGCTCTTCTTCCGAAGATAAAATAACATCTAATGCTCGATTAATGCGTGCTTCTACTTCCCGAATCATGCGGCGATATCTTCGACTAAGCAATGGAGCCATTTTGAAAAGAACGCCCCAGCCGATAAAAGGAATACGTATATTCGTATTAAAACTTGGAGGTGTAAGTTCACGTAACTCGGGCATCACTGTAATCTCGCCATCATAAATCGAACGTGCTGTTTTGATCGCACGCGGTAGATCGCTTGCAAAACATTTCTCCCAATTGAATCCACGTAGATCTGTTGTACCATCGTGGATATCAGCGATATCATACTCTTCTAGCCAGGCGATCAGTTCACTCACTGTAACAAATTGGCGAAGAGGAAACTCTTTATTTACTTTAAAATGGCGGACAAGTCCGATTGTCTTCGTCATGAGTCTTGTATAATTCCTCCACAATAGTATGGTCGTACTGTTCCTGTACAAAAAATAAGTAGATAATTTAAGTTTAACATAGTCGTGCAATGAAGGGACACTATTCGCTATTTATTTTAAAATAAAAGTATACTACTGTAAGGCAACGTTTTGAAACCTGACACGTAATCGTGTATATTTAGTCGTAAGCTTATAATCTAAGATGAATTTCGGTAAAAGAAAGGAAGAATATAATGAGTCAATGGGAATATCGTACAGTCAAATTACACGCTGGAGGCTTTCTAGGTGGCAAAGTAGATGATGTAGAACTACAAGAGCAATTAAACGCCTATGGATTTGATGGATGGGAGCTTGTATCGACATTTGATACCAGTCTTGCACAGGGTGGTTCACGAGAAATCATTTTAATTTTTAAACGAAGCGCTTTGCTCGATTAATGTTGTTGTTAGAGCTATATCTAAAGTACATACTGGTCTAGCCCTTTTTGATAAATGATGATCTTTACCTTTAATATCGGTTCATACTTGTTATATTTTAGGTGATATTATCTTTGCGAAATTAGGTATACGGAATAAGGAACGGTATACTTTAACATAGAACGATGATCATGAGCACAAAGAAAGCCTCATGGAACAGGAGGAAACAACAATGATCGGAACATGGTTAGAAGAAATCAAATCCATATTACGACCAGAATTGAACAGTCTTGAAGAATCATTAAAAGCTTCGGCTGGAGATGAAGAAATAGAGCAGGCTGAACATACTATAGGTGTCTCTTTCCCGGATGATCTTAAAGAACTGTATCATATACACAATGGGGAGTCTCGTAGTGGTCCGGGATTCTTTTTTGGTTTGCAATTTTTGAGTCTGGAAGAAATGATTAGCGAGTGGAAAATATGGTCTGAGCTAGAGCCTGAGTATCAGACGATGGGAGATCATTATTCGATTCCATCCGGTTGGATCAAAGAGCAGTATATTAACCGCAACTGGATTCCGTTTTGCCATGATGGCGGAGGGAATCATCTAGGGATCGATTTGGCTCCAGCAGAACATGGAGTAGTCGGACAGGTGATTAACTTTGGACGTGATGAAGAAATGAAGTATGTGATTGCCCGTAGTCTGGGTGAATTTATTCATTTTATGCGCGATACGGTGCGTCATGGAAATTACACTGTCGAAGAAGATGATGGATTCAAGTATTGGATGTACGGTCGCAACGAACAATCACGTATGCTCAAAGATGCACAGGCATATGCTTTAGCCGATCTACCCAAAACCAATACACCTTCTGATGAGCCTGAGATGCCGTTACAAGAATGGTTCCAACAATTAGATCAAGACTGGCAAGAGCGTATTATCAACAAATCAAATACGGTCGAAGAGTTTATCCATGCTCATCAAATCTTTTTGATTCGTGAACAGCTTACAGATATTACACCACTTGAACGTTGTCATGAAGTACGTGAATTAATTTTAAGTGTAAATGAGATTCAAGATATTCGACCGCTTGCAAATTGTCGAGAACTCAAAAAATTATATCTTGTTCGCAATCCGATTCGTGATCTTACGCCATTACGTGGATTGCCTTATTTGCAAATTGTTAATTTAGAAGGGACGTTGATTGAAGATTTAGATCCTTTAGCCACGTTACCGCATCTATGTAATCTGGATTGTACCGATACACGTATTCAAGATTATGCGCCTTTGGCGAAGATGCAACAGTTAACGACTCTGGCTCTTTCTTCACCTTCCCGGGAAGCTATAGAAGCTTTATCTTCTATTTCAGGACTACGGGAATTGAAAGTTTGTTCGCCTGGTGCATGGACAGCGGAAGATTGGCAACAGATCAGTCAGTCTTTATCTTTGCGCAAACTGCATATTGAAGATGCTTATTTTGCCGATATGAGTTGTCTACAAGCATGTGAACAGTTAGAAATGTTAACGATTCATGATACTCGTATTTCCGATATTTCAGCGATTGCCGATCTACCTAATCTGAAGCAATTGGAATTGAATAGTGGCTGTCAAATTAGCAATATTGAAACGATCTCCAAATCGGTGTCTTTAGAGCAATTTAGCGGGTCATTTGCTCAATTTCAATTACTCAAAAACTCTTTCGCTCAATATGTAAAATTCCACAAAATTGTAGGCGAAATGACAGATGAAGAAGAAGAAATCTGGCACAGTCATATACGTTAATACGATACTTTACTTATATCTAATCAGTCCCAAAGACTCTGTATAGCTCAAAAGCGACAGAGTCTTTTTTTGTTTTTTTATTATTTTTTACCTAAAATGATAAAAATGTAGTTGACTATCAATTTTCTAATTAGGTATAATTTACTAATAAATAACATATATTTGAAAAAGGAGTGGTATTTTGAAAACAAAAGTAATAGGTATTACGGCGTTGCTTGTGACATTAGGCATAAGTTGGGGTGGTATCCATACTCAGGCGCAGACTTTAACAGTACATAAAGAATTGGGTAACCCTACCCCTTTGGTTCAGTCTGTTGCGCCAAACAAGGAATTGACCAGCTCTAAAGATTATTTTGCTACAAAGAAAAAGGAATTGCCTCAGTCTATTACTTTGCCATCTTCTACTATTCAGCGGAGTACAATAGCAGCAGATACGTATGGAACAAACACAACACCTGATCAAGCATTATTGATTCAGACAGGACAAGCGTATCAAGGTTATATCGCTACAGAAGGGGAGAGTCGTTGGTTTTATACACAAGTGACGAGTCCTGCCAAATTAACTTCTTTTTTAAGTGTAGTCAATTCTGCCGCTATTGATTATGATCTTTCACTGTATTACTTAAATGAAGACACATCCCAGGTTCAACAAGTAGCTTTTTCTACCAAAGGGCCCACTCAATATGAACAGCTTAGTCATATTGCCAAAGCAGGCTATTATTTTATTAGAGTAAGTTCTTATCAAGGGGCAGATACAACTAATCCATTTACAGTATTTGCTGTAACATCGGATACGTATGATGCTAATGAACCTGATGATAATCCATGGTTAGCCAAAGATCGCGGAGCTGCTCCTTTTGTCAGTACACAGAATATTGATAACAGCTTTGATGAAGATTGGACAAAAGTCACTTTGACAGCTCAGTCTAAGATGAATTTGCGTTTAGACAACACATCGACGTATGGAACATATCAGTTACAGCTATTTAATGCTAATCTAGTGAGTCAAGGAACACTTGCCCAGAATACCAATGGTCAAGTTACATTACCTGCGGGCACTTATTATATTCAAGTATTAGCACCTTCGACATTCGATCTCACTAAACCATACAAATTATCTGTTAATTATCAGACAGCAGATGTCTCAAGAGTGACTGTTAGTGATATCACTACAGATGGTGGTCTCTATGGATTTATTGATTATGGACAAGGTAAAAAGTGGCGTGTGAAAAGCAATATTGTGATTACCGGTCGTGCATTTGATGCAACAGGTACTCCTGTAGGGAATGCCATAGTAACTACCAATATCACGACTATTTTAAATGGCAAAGTGATTTCTGGAACAGCTACTACGGATGGGTATGGTAATTTTACAATGCCTGTTTATATTAATAACCCGGGTGTAGGACAATATACATTCCAATCATCTCGGTACAGACATTACTATGATGTAGTCAGAATCCAATTTTTCAACAATGGAAAACAACTTAATTCAGACATCAGCACGTTGTACCATTTTGCTTATGAGATTTATACAGGTTGACATAACAAGGCAAAATGATAGGATATTGCGTAACAAATGACATAATCGTTTTCAGAATTTACTGCAAAACAATGATCAATATCATGTAACTAAAATAAAAAAGTAGATAAACGATGAAAAAGAGAGAAAATAGGAGCCTGAGACAGATAACTTTTCAATAGTTATCTGAAAATGAAAGCTGTGATGATTCACAGCTTTTTTTGCGTCTTTTCTCAGCTTTACAGTTGACAAGGACAGGCGTATTATTCATTGCAGGCAGTTGATGAATACGATTCAGCAACTGATATAAATGAAGTTTCCAATGTTTGTTGATCGCTGAGTTTTCGGTATTAACCGAAAAACGGGGGAACCAAATTGCGATTTCACAAAACGGTGTGAGAGCCGGAATGTGAATCGTTGGGGTGAATCTGCATACTGACTTAACCATGGTATAGTCAGACAATGCAGTAGGGCGACTCTCACCGCCCGAATCCGACAGCTAACCTCGTAAGCGTGGATTAGGAGAGAAGTGTGAAGCTTGTGCCGATCTGACACAGTGTAATACGACTCTGTGTTTTTTGATATGTTAACAATGTCACAACGCTTAATTTTCATATGCATATGAAAAGCGGGGGAACCAACCGTTGATGAAGATAACTGATACGAAGAGTCAGTTACTACACAACATGGGGTGAATTCCGGTATCTACCGGAACGGGCGATCTTCCAGCCCGAATCCGACAGCTAACTCCGTAAGCGTATAGGGGAGAACTCCTAACCAGCAACTCGGCAGGTACACGATAAGTGTGCGTGTTTGTAGAGGCCTGGGGAAAAGTTCTGCTTTTCTCCAGGCTTCTTTTTTTATGCCTTTTTTAGCAAATGATTACTTACAAAATGAATGCAGGGAGTCTTACACACATGATGGATATACTGATGATTGGTTTAATGGTGATCATGACTTTAGGGTTGAGCGGGTTGCTGCAATGGGCATCTGTAGCTATCGGAGAAAGAAGGAATGAGCGATGACTTGGCTGCTGTGGATTATTATTGGTGGATTAACAATCTATCTATGTTATGCATTGATTTATCCAGAAAAATTCTAATGGGTCAGGGGAGAACATCGTGAGTATCTTTTCATATATCGGAATTGCAGTCACTATTATCATCGCTATACTTATTGCTCGGCCAACCGGACATTATATTGCTTATGCTTTTGAAAATAAACCCAATCGCTTGGATCGTTGGTTTTATCCGATAGAGAAATGGATTTACAGGTTCGGCGGTATCAAAAATGAAAATCAAACATGGAAGCAGTATGCAGGAGCGGTTCTGATCAGTAATTCAGTGATCTTGCTGATTACGTACATGATCTTTCGTTTCCAACATATTTTACCAATGAATCCAGCAGGAATTACCAATATGAGTCCTGATCTGGCATTTAATACAGCGATTAGTTTTATTACAAATACCAATTTACAGCATTATAGCGGAGAAAGCGGATTGTCTTTATTCTCACAGATGACAGCGATCATCTTTATGATGTTTGTATCGCCGGCGACAGGGATTGCAGTCGCTATTGCATTTATTAGAGGGATCACAGGTAAGCCACTTGGCAATTTCTTTACAGATCTCGTACGAGCAATCACACGAATCTTGTTACCATTAGCATTTGTGATGGCAATTGTATTTGTAGGATTAGGTGTACCGCAGACATTGCATACTTTAATCACTGCGCAGACGTTACAAGGAACAGAGCAACAGATTGGTACCGGCCCTATAGGATCATTTCTAGCGATCAAAGAATTAGGTAACAATGGTGGCGGATATTTTGGAGCCAACTCTGCTCATCCTTTTGAAAATCCGGGCGGATTCAGTAATATGTTACAGATGTTAATGATGTTACTTGTGCCGATGTCACTTCCATTTACGTATGGTAAAATGGTCGGCAACTCCAAACAAGGTAGAGTATTATTTGTATCAATGGTGATGATGTTTGTCGTCATGCTTAGTGTATCTCTTGTCAGTGAATCTCAAGGGAACCCATTGATTAATCAATTAGGTATTCAACATCAGTCTGGATCGATGGAAGGGAAAGAAGTACGGTTAGGCGAAGCACAATCTTCATTCTACTCTGTCGTCACAACCGCTTCAGAGACAGGTGCTGTCAATAACATGCATGACACGTTAACACCTATTGGCGGATTGATTTCACTTGGGAATATGATGCTTAATACGGTATTTGGCGGTTCTGGTGTAGGGTTATTAAATATTCTAATGTATGCCATTATTGCTGTGTTCTTATCCGGTCTAATGGTTGGACGAACACCTGAATTTCTCGGTCGCAAAATTGAAGGTAAAGAAATGAAGCTGATTGCAGTCACCTTGCTGATTCAACCTTTATTGGTATTAGCGCCGACAGCAATAGCTGTGATGACACAATCCGATACGATTTCTAATCCGGGTTATCATGGATTAACACAAGCGCTGTATGAATTTACTTCATCAGCTGCGAATAACGGATCAGGATTTGAAGGATTAGGCGATAATACACCGTTTTGGAATATTATGACCGGTGTTGTGATGTTTATCAGTCGTTATTTCTCAATGGTAACGTTGTTAGCTGTTGCAGGGTCATTAATGGCGAAAAAACCTGTTCCAGAAACAAGCGGAACATTGCGTACAGATCAAGCATTGTTCGGCGGTATGTTTATTATTTCTGTTATTTTAGTCGGTGCGCTTACGTTTTTCCCGGCAGTTGTACTTGGGCCGATTGCAGAAATGCTAACGTTGTAAAAAGAAACAGATACACTCATCTCATGATGTAAGATGAGAAAAATAAATGATTGTTACACAATGAGTTATAGATAGAATTCGAATATATAGCATTTATACAGATAAGTGCTAAGTGGAGGAACAATGTAATGAAAAGTAAATCATCAATGATGAGCCGGGACTTGATCTCCAAAGCGTTACAACAATCTGTGATCAAATTAAATCCTAAACTGATGGCACGCAATCCAGTAATGTTTGTAGTTGAAGTCGGTTTAATTATCAGTTTATTACTCATTTTTGTACCGAATGCTTTTGGCGAATCGGTTTCAACAGGATTCAATATAGCAGTAGCCATTATTTTATTATTCACGATACTTTTTGCGAACTTTGCTGAAGCATTAGCAGAAGGTCGAGGCAAAGCACAAGCAGACTCGATGAAAAATACGCAAAAAGAAATTATTGCAAATCGAATCGAAGGTGAGCAAGTAGTAGCTGTATCGTCTACACAGCTTCGTAAAGGTGATGTTGTCAAAGTCGTACAGGGTGAAATGATTCCCGGAGATGGTGAAGTAATTAAAGGTCTTGCTTCCGTCGATGAATCTGCGATTACAGGTGAATCTGCTCCAGTTATTAAAGAAGCTGGTGGAGACTTTAGTTCTGTAACGGGTGGAACGATGGTAATTAGTGATGAGATCATTGTTCGTATTACAAGCGATCCAGGTGAATCATTTATGGATCGAATGATTAGTCTGGTCGAAGGAGCAGAACGTCAAAAGACACCTAATGAAATTGCGTTAAACACAGTATTGATAAGCTTAACAATCATCTTTTTGATGGTTGTAGTAACACTTCCTTTTATGGCAAGCTATTTAAATATTGTTCTTTCAGTTCCGGTATTGATTGCTTTGCTAGTCTGCTTGATCCCAACAACAATCGGTGGATTGTTGTCTGCTATCGGGATCGCCGGGATGGATCGGGTAACACGTTTTAATGTGTTGGCGATGTCTGGTAAAGCGGTTGAAGCTTCAGGTGATATCAATACGATTATTTTAGATAAAACAGGTACGATCACGTATGGTAACCGGATGGCTAGTGAGTTTGTACCTACAGAAGGTCATTCACCACAAGAAGTCGGCGAATGGGCAGCAGTTAGTTCTGCTTTTGACGAGACACCTGAAGGACGTTCTGTTTTAGAATTGATGAAAAAGCAAAATTGGGAATATTCTCAATCATTAAGTGAAGGTGCTGAAATTATAGAGTTTCGCGCCGAGACACGTATGAGTGGATTGGATCTGGCAGATGGACGTAAAGTGCGTAAAGGTGCTGTCGATGCGATAAAAAAATGGGTCAGTTCTCAAGGTGGAAATATTCCTAGTAATCTGCAAGCGAATAACGATGCTATTGCTTCTGCCGGAGGAACCCCGCTTGCTGTTGCTGTAGATCAGGAAATCTATGGATTGATTTACCTCAAAGATACGGTCAAAGCCGGGATGAAAGAACGGTTTGAACAAATGCGTAGTATGGGTATCAAAACGATTATGTGTACAGGTGATAATCCATTAACAGCAGCAACCATCGCCAAAGAAGCTGGAGTAGATGATTATATTGCTGAAAGTACACCGGAAGATAAAATAGCTGTTATTCGCCGCGAACAAGCAGAAGGTAAATTGGTTGCGATGACAGGAGATGGTACCAATGATGCTCCTGCACTTGCACAAGCGGATGTAGGGATTGCGATGAATAGTGGTACAGTAGCTGCCAAAGAAGCAGCCAATATGATCGATCTGGATTCTGACCCTTCCAAAATTATCGAAGTAGTCGCGATTGGTAAACAGCTATTGATGACACGGGGTAGCTTAACAACATTCAGTATCGCTAACGATATTGCTAAATATTTTGCAATCATTCCAGCGATGTTTATGGTAGCTATTCCGCAGATGCAAGTGCTGAATATTATGAATCTACATTCACCAATGTCTGCTATTTTATCTGCGCTGATCTTTAATGCAATTATTATTCCGATTCTGATTCCATTAGCGATGAAAGGTGTCGCTTATAAACCAATGAGCTCGACCAAATTATTACGTCGTAATTTGTTTATCTATGGATTCGGCGGTGTGGCGGTTCCGTTTGTCGGTATTAAATGTATTGATTTGATTATGCAGACTTTTTTATAAGCATGATTGTATACAGATGAAATGATGGCTTCTATCAATACCAATACGTTACTACTTAGAACCGAAGGGAAAGAACAGGTATGAAAACGGTATGGATCACTTTACGAACAAGCGTTATTTTATTTCTGCTCTGTTGTGTTGTCTATCAATTAGCAGTAACAGGAATTGCGCAAGCATTTATGTCCAAGCAAGCGGATGGCAGTCTTATTTATAATAGTAACAATCAAGTGGTGGGTTCAGCATTGGTCGGACAAGCATTTACTGAACCTCAATATTTTCAAGGACGGATATCAAGTATAGATTACAATGCAAATGGATCAGGATCGCCGAACTTTGCACCGTCTAATCCAGAATTACTGAAACGTCTCCAAGAATCTGTCAGCACATGGCAAAAGCAAAATCCAGATGTTCCGGTATCTTCATTACCTGTTGATCTGATTACCAATTCAGGGTCAGGACTAGATCCTGATATCAGCCCTGAATCAGCGACTGCTCAGATACCAAGAATCAGTAATCTAACTGGGGTGTCCACAGATCAGCTCCAAACATTAGTTCAACAAAATACGATGTCCAGACAGTTGGGGATATTCGGCGAACCTGCTGTTAATGTACTAAAACTGAATATGGCTCTTCAACAAGAGTTGTCTAAATCATGAGTACTTTTCGCCGCAAAACACCTGAAGAATTGTTACAAATGATCACCAAATTAAAGCAAGGACGTTTGAAGGTATATATCGGAGCCGTAAGTGGCTCCGGTAAAACGTACCATATGTTACGTGATGGTCAGATGCTTCGTCATGAAGGAATAGATGTTGTGATATGTGCAGTATCTACATTACAGCGTCCGGAAACGATGCAACAATTAGGCGATCTAGAACGCATTCCAAGTATTCATTGGATCAAAGAAGATAAGCAAGGACAGACATGGGAACAAAAAGATTTGAATCTGGAAAAAATTATTGAGCGCAATCCAGAAGTGGTATTAGTGGATCATCTGGCTCATATGAATCGACCTGAAGCAGAGCATCGGACACGGTGGGAAGATATTCGTTATTTATTAGAACATGGAATTAGTGTGATGGTTACCGTCAATGTCTATGAGCTGGAAGGTTCTGCTCAATTGGCACAACAGTATATAGGTCGTGAAGTCGAATGTACTGTACCGTCAGATACACTACATCAAGCAGACGAAGTTCGCTTAATCGATGTTACCCCAGAAGTCATTTTGCAACGGTATTCTGCTGGTCTTTTGGATAACAGCAGTGATCGTGCTTTTTTTGAACGTGGAAATCTAGCAGTACTGCGTGAATTGGCATTACGTACTGTTGCTGAAGGGGTCGGTGGAACACTGGAAAAGCATCGTGCAGAACAGGGACTGACCGGCCCGACAGGAACAGCAGAGCGTATTATGGTGTCTGTACAATATCACTGGAATGGATCGATTTATATTCGGCGTGGGCAACAGATTGCCCGTCGTTTGAGTGGAGATTTGTTAGTGGTTTCTTTTCAAAATAAAGCACGCAAACTCAATCGTGAAGAAGAGACATTCAAGCGTTCGATTCGTGAGTTATCTACGCAAGTCGGAGGGGTATTTGAAGAAGTTGCAATGATCTCCAAACGAAGACTGCCAAGACAGGTGGTTCGTTATGCCAAAGAGCATCAGGTTACACGCATTGTATTAGGACATTCACGTCAAAATCGCTGGCAAGAATGGATCAATCGCTCTGTTATTAATGGAGTCTTGTTAATGACACGTGATATTGATATTTTTTTGATGGCAGATCGTGCCGAGCAAGAAGGCGAACGTATTTTACCTGCTAAAACAACCAAATTACCTGCTATCAAAAAAGAAGATTCGTATCGCCGTTTACCTTCAGAAGAAATCGCCCGTCAAATCGATCATATTCGGCGCGGAACATTCAAAGTCTATGTAGGCGCTGCACCAGGGGTCGGCAAAACATATACTATGTTACGTGAAGGCAATGAATTACGTCGGCAAGGGATCGATGTAGTGATCGGATTACTTGAAACGCATGGACGGCAGGAGACCGCAGACCAAGCAGCATCTTTGCCTTTACTTTCCAGACAAATTATCAAATATGGTGATCATCATTTAGAAGAGTTAGATGTGGAGCAAATCATTGCACGCAATCCAGAAGTGGTGTTAGTGGATGAACTTGCTCATACGAATGTGCCAGGTAGTCGTAATAGCAAACGGTATGAAGATATTACAGAATTGCTAGCAGCAGGCATTTCCGTCATTTCTACTGTTAATATTCAACATCTAGAAAGTTTGAACGATGCTGTTGAACAAATCACAGGGATTCGTGTACGGGAGACGGTACCGGATTCGATTTTGCATTTGGCAGATGAAGTGGAGTTAATCGATGTAACACCACAGACGTTACGCCAGCGATTACAAGAAGGCAAAATCTATGCGTCATCCAAAGTCGAACAAGCACTGAGTAACTTTTTTAAAATGGGAAATCTGATTGCTTTGCGTGAATTGGCATTGCGAGAAGTAGCCGATGATGTAGATGAACGATTAGAATCGTGGGAACGCAAAGATTCATTACGTGGACCGTGGCAAAGAGAAGAAATTATTTTTGTAGGTGTCAAATTAGATCATGAAGCAGAGCGTCTTATTCGGCGAGGATTCCGTATTGCTTATCGGCTCAAAGCCAAATTGATTGTGTCGTATATTCATATCGGTAGCGAATTTTCGCTGGCAGGCGCTATAGCGGATAAAGCAGATAAATTACACCATTTAACAGTACGTCTAGGTGGAGAATTTGAGATTCAATATCAACCGCTACGTCAACGTCTAGCACAATCTATCGTAGAAGAAGCACAATCTCATCATGCAACACAGATGATTCTTGGACAGACAAGTACCCCACCTTGGAAAAGATGGGGCAGAGATTCATTATTAAAAAAAGTATTACGACATGCACGCAATATGGATATTCTGGTGGTAGCCGATCGAGAAAGTTAGTAGCAATCGATGCAGATATAACTAATTTGCAAATAGTTTATCTATTATATAATACTTGCTGTTACTCGATCTCAATATCACCAGACGAAGTATTTGCTTTGATCGTATAGGGGCTGTTAGTGCTATTCGGTGGAACTTCAACATCACCTGAATTGGTATGTGCTTCATAGGAACCTTCAAATTGATGATTGGTATGAATCTCAATATCACCCGATTGAGCAGAAGCTTCTACATTGCGTGCTCCTTTTTGCAGAGTGATCAATATATCACCAGATTGTGAATTGATATGCCCTTCGCCACCTAATTGTTGAATTTCAATATCGCCTGAGCTGGCTGTAGTCGTTACATCTCCATCTAAGCGTTGTGCATAAATTTCACCAGAACCTGATGACAGTTGCAAAGTAGAACCTTGCCAGTGTTCTAAGCGAATATCGCCAGAGGACGTACTTAATTGAGTTGTTCCTTTTAAATCATAAGCTTTCACATCACCTGAACTGGTCTGGAGTTGTATATTAGTAGCTTCTACATTTTTGAGTGTCGTATGAGCAGAAGATACGTCCATAGTAAATTGTTGTAATTGAGCCGGATCGGTTAAAGCCACAGTGATATGTTGAATAGCAGGTGTAATATCAAAGTGAAAAAAGTTAAATCCAGAAGTTACTTCTTCTAAAGAAAGTTGTAACGTATCATTCTGAATAGTAGTCTGTTGTAATTGTTTCAAAATCGGGCGATCCAGCTTACCTTCAAATTGAACGGTATCTTTACCATTTGTACTTGCTACAAAATCCACCTGAACATCATAAGCCGAGTTAATATGTAATGTTTTCAATTGACCTACAGGCAATTCCCACATCTGTTTATGTACGATTGAATCTGGTTTACCACCTAAACCTAGATTATTAGCGCTTAAGCCAATAATACCAGCGATAATACAGATAAGACCAATAACGACACGTTTTTTGGTTCTTGTTTTCATATTTGTTTCCTCCAGATTCTTTGTATTCTTTCCAGTGCGTATAATAATTGTTAGGGAAATGAATAACAATTATTTATAGTTAAACAATTACTTTCCATATTGATCCGATCATACAAATAGTACAGTACTCTTTATAGAACAGTCAAAGATTATACCTGTAAAAGATAAATATAACAAAAGAGCAGAAAAAAACTCCCTATCCGTAGAAGGGAGTTCATTTTCATGTATATGATTGTAGTTATAGTATTTAAAAATGTAACTTAGTACGTATTACGAACACCAACATTACTGAACATAGCGTCAGTCCATTGACCTTTTACTGCATAGTTGACAGAAGTAACAGTTGGAGTGTTTGTACGCATACCATTGTAGATATTTTGTACATCAGCTGTATTTAATTCAATATTTAATGAAGGAATCACTGTTATTGCTGTTTTTTCTTCAGTAGTTGTTTTAGCATTTGGTGTTGTTGTTGCTAATTTAGCTTCTGTTGCTTTGAGGATACCGTTGTTGCTGTATACCCAATCCGCAGAGTAACCTAAAGTTTGAAAATCAGCGATAGGAAGAATAAAGTCTACACTATCTTTGAATAATGAAATATCTTGGCTTGTACCTGTTAATGTAGGAGAAACAGTGAATACACCAAGTGCTAGATCAGGTTTGATCGTTGCAATATCTTCATTAACATTTTGTACATAAGCTGCTAATTGTTCTGCTTTCCAAGTATTCCAAGTATTTAATTTGTTACTATTGCTTTTGGTAAAATCAATCGTATCTGGATCAAATCCATTATCAGATTGGAAAGCATTACGAGTAGAATTGTTCATATCAACACGATCCGTATCAAAATCTAAACCGCTTAATACTACACCATCTACATTGTAATTAGTCACAACTTCTTTAATAATCGAACGTTCATAGGTTTGCACATCTGGCTCAAAAGGATTTACATAGTACGTACTTCCGTTATTACCAGTGTAAGCTGAAAATCTACCTTTATCATTGATCGTACGCATTTGCCAAGATGAGTTTTTATCAATAGCTGCTTTATCCTGGAACTGTGGTACAACAGCATTGACTTTGATGCCGTATTGGTGAGCTTCTTCAATCACATCAGCCAGTGCATCAAATTCAGTAAAACCAGTAGCTTCTTTAACTAATTCGCTGTTATAGAAAGCATAACCAGATGATCCATTAACATCACTATCTTGTTTGACAGTCATATTGATTACAGATACATGGTTACGTACTGCTTGTTTGATAAAAGTATCAACTGTTGCTGCATTTGTGAAGTTAGCTTCAGTTTGTACAGTAATTTCAGTTGTAAAAGGAGTCACAGGAGCGACAGCTTCTTCAGCACTAGCTGTAGATGCTTGCCAAGGGATAATTGTAAGAGCTAATAAAGCAGCAGATAAAGAATAAGTAAGTTTTTTCATAATAATTTAGATCCTCTCTGAAATACATGTGTATTTTTGCTGAAAGTAAGTTATTGTCAGTTATAAATAATGAATAGCTTCTCAATTCAATTATTTTCCTATACGCTCTTATCTTTCGTAACTATACCATTATAATATGAATAACCGATGAACGACACCATGAGAAGTCTATGTCAATTGTCGCATTTAGACGAAAAACAGACATAAAGGTGAAAAACATTCTTTGTTTTCCATGAGAATAATGAATTTTAGCCAAAATTGAAACAATTTGATTAGGTATACTATATAATACGTAACCTACAGGTAAAAAGTTTCACATTTTAATGATATTTTCAAAATAATTTTAAAAATGGTTACATTAGATTACAATAAGTTAGTTTGTACATATAAAAGAGAACATAAAGTACGCGCAAAAAAACCTTTATAAGTTGATCGAAGTCTATAAGCACTTCAATCCTTATAAAGGTTTTTGATAGTGAGACGATAGAACAACGCTTATTCTTGAATCTCGATCAGTTCCAAATGCACATTAACCGTATCTTCTTCTGTTGCAAGCTTAGGTACAGAAGTCGAATAGTTATGAATACTTCCTTTGAAATGAAGATCGTGAGAAGGCACTTTAACATCAAACGTCTGTCCGTATAAATGTGAAGTCACATCATGATACTCTTGATTACCCGTAATTACAAAATCAAAAGCGATCAGATGGTGGGTCTTATCTTGAATAGAATGACTCACTTGCTCATATCGAAACTGCGAAGCGTTCAATTGCAAAGTGTCTAAATAGACAGGAATCGTTTCTGTAGAACGAATAGTCATGGTGTACCAATTCCTTTCTAATTTTTAAAAATTAAGGTTTAATAGGATATTCTCCATTACAACAGATAATAAAGTTGAGTGCTAAAAAAGGTTGCATATTATTGTGAGGTTGATTGCCACCTGTATATTGTACCATAAGTGGATCCATAGGAACTGTAGAATTAGGTACACCGTACAGATTGATTTGTGTCTGAGAAGGACCTGCTTTTGGAGATTGCGACCAAAGAGCATTACTTGGAGAATTAGTATTGCCTGGAATAGCTTTGGCTTGTGGGATATGAATATGTGCAGGTATTTGCGGCGCTGTTAATGTGACTTTTTCTGTGCCTGCTGTGCTTGCAATAGGATGGGGAGTTAAGGCTGGATTAGTACCTGTACCTTGGTGCATAGGCACATTACCTTGTAGATTAGGTAATTTGAATGTATTCGAGCTTGTTCCTGCACCATAAGTAGTTCCGATAACACTAAAAAGTAGATTATAATTCATTACATTCAATTCTTGTCCTTGACAAAAAAGCCAGTCTTGGGGTGCAAAATTTCCAGCAAACATTCGAATTTCGCCTACAAATGGATCAGCCATAAGAGATACCTCCATTAATAATATAATGATTGCTTGTATTACACCTATAGATATGAAACGTTCTATACCTATTAAGGACGAGGTGGATAAAGGCCGGTAGTGGCAATACAGATGGTCAGTGCCAAATAAGGTTGCATATTGTTATGACCTGCACCTGTACCTGCATCACTAAGAGCATTAGGCGCTAATGTTACGGGTGTTGCACCTGTAGAAGGCTTGTAAGTATTTGGTGCTGGTGTTGACCAAGCATTATTTGTTGGTGTTTTGGAAGAGGCAGTTGCAGAAGATGCTTTTATATTATGATTATGTTGAGGCATTTCAGTAACAGTAAGTGGATGATTGGCTTCTCCAGCTTTTTGACCTAATGCATAGGTTGTTCCAGATGCAGCAACTCCTGTTCCAAGTGGAACTTGTCCCTGTAAATTAGGTAGAGCAAATGTCGTCCTTCCATCTCCGCCATATGTTTGTCCCAATAATGAAAATAGAGCAGCATTCTGATTGATAGGTAATATTTGTCCATTACAAGCTAGCCATCCTTTAGGAATAAAACCATAAGGAAATATTCGAAGTTCACCTACAAATGGTTCCATAGCATAATCCTCCTCAAATCGTGAATTAGGGTCTTGGTGGATATATTCCAACTAAACTGATAATGAATGAAATAGTGAGGGAAGGCATCATATTATTATGTGCTTGACCGCCAATGTTACTAGAAATGGCTGTTGAATCCATAGACGTTAAATCAGTTGTCGTGACATTAGAGTAGAGATTACTTGCTGTTGAAGCCCATGTATTATTAGCAGGTGTATTGACTGTAGCCGTATCGGATGTGGCTTTGACGAGGTGAGTATGTGCGGGTAATTCACTCGTTTGTAAAGTATTTGTTTCTGAACCTGATTTTTGCCCTAAAGTATAAGCAATACCCGAATTTGTCCCAATATGAATAGGTAGACGACCACGTAAATCAGGCACAGCAAAATTAGTCTGTCCATCTCCACCATAAGTAGTTCCTAATAATGAAAATAACGTTTGATACTCACTGATACTAAGTAATTGTCCATCACAAAAAGCCCAATCTTCAGGTGCATAATTGCCAGCAAACATTCTTATTTCTCCTACAAAAGCTTCACTCATTGTATTCACTCCTAGCATTTAGATTAGGAAGATAGAGTTGATTGAAAAGAGGACGGCATCCATTCCATAGATACATACACTTGATCGGATTGATACGTTTTGAATTCTAACCGTTCGTATAAACGTTGTGCGGGATTACCGATAGCTACTTGTAAACGAAGAGGAATTTTTTGTTGTTGTGCTTCTAGTTGTAATTGTTTGAAAAGAAGTGTGCCTATACCTAGATTGCGGAAGTTTGAGGAGATAAGAATATCAATAATGTGTATTTCTTGAGGTGTGTAATCGATCATACAAGAACCTACAGCTTGTTCTTCATAACAGATAACAAATGTGTTCAGGTTAGGAAAGCTATGAAGATAACTTTGATTTTTGGAATTCCACTGCATAGTAATAATACTGTTTTTAAAATGAGAATCTACATTTTCTAAGCCTAATTCTGCTGTTTTCTGTGCTTCAAATAATTCAAACAAAAAGCTCGCATCCTGCTCAGTTGCGGCTTTTAAAAGCATACGTTGATCGCTCCTTTCTCAAATATATCCTCATTCTAATCAATATTTCAATAATATTCCACTAAATACAAAATATATTTATTGTTTTCGATGAAAAACTATTCTTTTTTTCTCAGAAATAAACTATGTTATATGTAATATTATTTATTTTATTCTATTTATACCATTAGTCCTTAAAATTTACAGATAGAAGGGGGTAAAACTTTGATAAAATCTATTTATTTTAACAGGTATAAAAGATTTGTCTGTATAATGTTATCCTTCATTTTAGTACTAACCTCTACAGGATGGTCAGGTCATAATGTAGCTTCTGCTGCTACGACATGGACAACAGCAACATCTAATACAACTCAACCGATTTATAAAGTAGCCTATGGAAATGGAATGTGGGTAGGTGCGGCTGAAGGTGGTAAAGTGGTAACTTCTACTGACGGATCTACCTGGGCAGAACGGACAGTAGATACTGCTACAACCCCATATGCTCAATCTTTCTTAAATGTTACGTACGGAGGAGGAAAATGGGTAGTTGTTGGGAATGAAGGTCATGTTTTCACTTCAAGTGACGGGATAAATTGGACAAACAACAGTATTAATACAGCTAATAATTTGAGCGCAGTCGTATATGCTAATTCAACATATGTTATTGGTGCTAATAGCGGGAATATTTATTATTCTTCGGACGCTGTCACATGGACGAATACCAAGCCTGCTTCAGATGATTTTTTAGGAGTAGCTTATGGTAATAGCATTTTTGTAGCAGTAGGTGCTAATGGAATAGCGTATAGTTCACCAGATGGTACGACTTGGACAAATAGAGGACCTATTGCAGGAAGTAGCTCTGTATATTCTGTCAGATTTTTAAACGGTACTTTTTACGCAACATCAGATGGAAAAATAGTAACTTCTACGAACGGTACAAGTTGGAATACTCCTCAAACGATTTCTGGAGCATCTGGAACTGTTTTATATGATATTACTTATAGTACTGGTAAATACGTAATTGTTGGAGACCTAGATGGGAATTTTACCAACGGAGTTATTTTGACTTCAACTGATGCTACATCATGGACTACGGAAACGCCAAATTCAACGCCCGTTTTGTATGGAGTTGCATCAACTAGCAATCAATTTACAGCAGTAGGTGATTCGGGAGCTATTAGAACACAGTCTATTGCAGCTGCAAGTACGAATGCGAATCTAAGCGCATTGTCATTAAGTGCAGGAACACTATCCCCAGCATTCGCCTCAGGAACAACCAATTACACCGCTAGTGTGGGTAATGCAACAACAAGTCTTACCGTAACTCCAACAGTAGCAGATGGTACGGCAAGTGTGAAAGTTAACGGAGTCACCGTAACCAGTGGAAATGCGTCGGGAGCGATTGCGCTGGCTGTAGGATCTAATACCATCACTACTGTAGTTACTGCTCAGGATGGAACAACGACTAAAACGTATACCATTACTGTTACTCGAGCAGGCAGCAGTAATGCAGATCTAAGCGCATTGTCATTAAGTGCAGGAACACTGTCTCCTGCTTTTGCTTCAGGAACAACCAATTACACCGCTAGTGTGGGTAATGCAACAACAAGTCTTACCGTAACTCCAACAGTAGCAGATAGTACGGCAAGTGTGAAAGTTAATGGAGTCACCGTAACCAGTGGAAATGCGTCGGGAGCGATTCCACTAAACGTAGGATCTAATACCATCACAACAGTTGTAACAGCGCAAAACAATACAACTAAAACATACACAATTACTGTTACTCGATCAGCAAGTAGTAATGCAAATTTGAGTGGATTGTCATTAAGTGCAGGAACACTATCTCCAACATTCGCCTCAGGAACAACGAGTTATACAGCAAGTGTGGGTAATGCAACAACAAGTCTTACGGTAACTCCAACAATAGCAGATAGCACAGCAAGTGTGACAGTTAATGGAGTTGCAGTAACTAGTGGAAATGCGTCGGGAGCAATTGCACTGGCTGTAGGATCTAATACCATTACTACTGTAGTTACTGCTCAGGATGGGACAACAACTAGAACGTATACTATTACTGTTACTCGAGCAGGCAGCAGTAATGCAGATCTAAGCGCATTGTCATTAAGTGCAGGAACACTGTCTCCAACATTTGCCTCAGGAACAACGAGTTACACAGCAAGTGTCTCTAATGCAACAACAAGTCTTACCGTAACTCCAACGGTAGCAGATAGCACAGCAAGTGTGACAGTTAATGGAGTTGCAGTAACTAGTGGCAATGCGTCGGGAGCAATTGCGCTGGCTGTAGGATCTAATACCATTACTACTGTAGTTACTGCTCAGGATGGAACAACTCGCACATATACACTTACAGTCACTAGAAAAGCTGCAACGAATAATGCTAATCTAGCGAATATCTTAATTAGTGCAGGAACACTTTCTCCAGCATTTGATACTACTATTACTGCGTATAATGCTTCTGTTACTGCAACAACAAGTAGTATAGATATCACGCCAACGACACAAGACATCAATGCTACAGTAAAAATCAATGGAAATAATGTTTCGAGTGGAAATACATCGTCAGTAAATCTTGCTGTGGGAGTGAATACAGTAGCGATTGAAGTGACTGCACAAGACGGTTCGATCAAAACTTATAGGATCGATATTCAACGTCCACAAAATGCTAACTTGAGCAATTTAACGATTAGTGAAGGAACATTAAACCCTGTATTTAATACAAATACAAAATCATATACCGCCACAGTCAATTATTCATCTTCGACGATACAAGTGACACCAACAGCTATCTCTACACCTCAAGCAATCACTGTAGCAGGTATAGAAGCAACTAGCGCAAGTCCAACTACTGTTGCATTAGCTGTAGGAAGCAATACGGTTCCTATAGTTATTACAATGGGAGATGGATCAACTCAAACGTATACAATTACAATTACACGTAACAATATTAGTGATGATGATGCTGTTGATGAAGCGTACAATGCTTTGGTGATTGGTTATGCAGCAGGAGATAGTGCTAGTTCAGTGACTCAAAATCTGACTCTGGCTTTAACAGGAACGAATGGAACGATCATCAATTGGAATAGTAGCAATCCAAGTATTATACAAAACAACGGAACAGTAACACGTCCATCTTATCCTAATCCAGATACTACTATTACTCTAAATGCTGTGATTCAGAAAAATACAGCTTTGTCGATTAAAACGTTTACTGTAGTCGTCAAAGCACTTCCTATTACTGATGCACAAGCAGTTGCAGCAGATATACAAACACTACAAGTGCAGTATGCCAGTGGAGATAACGCAAATTCAGTAACCCAAAATGTTGGACTTGCTCAAGCAGGAAGCAACAATACGGTGATTACTTGGGAATCAAGCAATCCACAACGAGTGAGTTCAGCAGGTACAGTGACACGTAGCACATATAGTGAAGGCGATCAGACTATTCGCTTAACTGCTCAAGTAACACGTGGAATCGTTACAGATACCAAAACGTTTGATCTGATCATCAAAGCCAAATCTGCTTCAAGCGGAAGCAATCTCAAAGGGCTCACTGTCAATGGACTTGTATTGAGTCCAGCATTTAATCCAGAGATCAATAATTATAATATGAGTGTAAATAACTCTACGAGCACAGTGACAGTAACAGCATCGGTGTATGATCCAGAGGCAACGATAACTGTAAATGGTAAAGCACTTGCAGATGCTGGGACATCGGATCCAATCGCTTTGTCTGTAGGAGATAATGTCATTACCATTATCGTCACTGCTCAAAATGGTGCTACACAAACGTATACAATTACAATCAAACGTGATAAAAAATCTGACTCTGGTTCAGGTGGCGGTGGATCAGGCAATAATGATGATCCTAGTACCCCGGGTACAACGCCAGGCACGACAGAGCCGACTACACCAAGTACACCTGCAACAGACGGGTTTGAGATTATCGTCAATGGACGACAAATCGAACAAATTGCTACAGGTGTATTGGAACAACAAAATGGTCAAGCTGTTTTTACAGCAACAGTGGATACAGACAAATTAGGTAATCTATTGGCAAATGAAGGCAATGCTCCACAGGTTATTATTCCAGTCAAAGCAAGTGCAGACAAAGTGAATACAGTACTAACCGGAGAAGCTGTACAGATTCTTGCAGGTGCACAAGCAACGTTACGAATTGAGACCGTTCTAGGTAATTACACATTACCTTCAACTCAATTACGTATTCAACAATTAGCAGGAGAGCTAGGCAATAATGCTTCTTCAGCACAGTTGCAAGTGAATGTCACAATTACGCGTAGTACCGATGCTATCCTAACAGCGTTGAATAATCGTGCAAGTCGGGATGGATTCACAGTGGCGATGGCTCCAGTAGATTTCAATATCACAGCTTCTTACAATAATCAGGTTTCAACTGTCAATGAATTTACCACTTATGTCAAACGCGAATTACCAATTCCAGCCGATTATGATCCGAATCGAATTACAACCGCAGTTGTTGTAGATGCACAAGGAAATATACACCATGTGCCTACTGCTGTCGCTCAACAAGGTAATGCTTATTATGCAGTTGTAAACAGCTTGACCAATAGTAATTACGGTCTGATCTGGAATCCGAAAGAATTCCCTGACGTAGCTAATCACTGGTCGAAATCAGCTGTAAACGATATGGCTTCACGTTTGGTCGTGAACGGAGTCGATTCAACACACTTTAATCCAAATAGTAATGTGAACAGAGCAGAATTTGCAGCTATTCTAGTACGTGCTCTGGGTCTGTCCGACACAGGTACATCTTCCAAATTCTCAGATGTATCGACATCCGATTGGTATATGGGAGCTGTAACGGTAGCCAATAAATACAATTTGATCGATGGATATGAAAATGGTACATTCCGTCCTAATCAAACGATTTCTCGTCAGGAAGCGTTTGTGATTCTGAATCGTGCAATAGCGATCGTCAAATTGCAACAAGCGACAGGCAGTACTACTACATTGAGCAGTTATTCTGATCAACGTAAAGTGGCTACCTGGGCGCAGACTGCAACACAAGCAGTCTTGTCATCTGGCGTCGTTCAAGGTAATGGAAAATTGCTGAATCCAACTGGTCAAATGAGTAGAGCAGAGACAGCTACAGTGATGCAACGCCTACTGAAATTAGCCAAATTGATCTAAATAGTATAGGCAATCAGGAAGTAAATGCACTACCATAGATACCAAAAAGAATCCTTTAGGCGATATGCCAAAGGATTCTTTTTGTAACCATATATAGATAAGATGAATGAAAAGAGTCAATAGAAACTTATACGGTGTTGGTACTAACAGAACTTAATTTACAAGTATACAATAATCTTTAATATCTCTTGATATGGATATCCTATCTTAGTTTACGAAGACTTAGCACTGTTTTGCTCAGCAACTTTTGAAATAATTTCTTCTATAGAAAGAACACCTAGATCTGCACCACCATGCTGACGAACAGAAGCACTATGAGCATTTTTCTCATTTTCACCAACAACTAAGATGTAAGGTACTTTTTCCATTTGCGCTTCACGCATTTTGTATCCTAACTTTTCGTTACGGATATCGATCTGCACACGAATCCCGACTTGCATTAATTGTTGCTTCACCTGTAATGCATAATCAATGTAATGTTCAGATACAGGTAACAACTTGATCTGTACAGGAGCTAACCAGACAGGGAAAGCACCGGAATAGTGCTCTGTTAGAATACCTAGAAAACGATCGATCGAACCGTAGATCGCACGGTGAATCACGACCGGACGATGCTTGAGATTGTCTTCACCTATATAAGTAAGATCGAATTTTTCAGGCATTTGAAAATCAAGCTGGATTGTACCGCATTGCCAGCTACGCTTGAGCGCATCTAGGATATGAAAATCAATTTTAGGACCGTAAAAAGCACCATCACCTTCATTAAGTGTATACTCAATTCCTCGATGATCCAGAACATTACTTAATGCTTGTTCCGCCTGATCCCACAACTCATCTGCACCCATATAATCTGCTGGACGAGTCGATAATTCGATTTTGTATTCAAATCCAAATACGTTATACATATCATCGAGAAGTGTCATCGCCTGATTGATCTCATCTTCAATCTGATGAGGCATAGCATAGATATGAGCATCATCCTGACAGAAAGTGCGTACACGCATCATACCGTTAAGCGCACCAGAGAACTCGTGCCGATGCACCTGACCGAACTCCATCATGCGAATAGGCAGTTCACGATAAGAATGAAGATCGTTTTTATAGATCAACATATGTCCGGGACAGTTCATCGGTTTGAGTGCAAAAGCTTCAGCATCAACAGGAGCAAAATACATATTATCTTTGTAATGATCCCAGTGACCGGATTGTTCCCAAAGTCGTTGATTCATCATGAGCGGTGTACGCACTTCTTGATAACCATTTTTCAATTGCATCTCACGTGAAAAGTTCTCCAGTTCTGTCCGCAAAGCCATTCCTTTAGGCAAGTAAAATGGCATCCCGGGTGCTTCTTCTGAAAACATAAACAAATCGAGTTCTTTGCCTAATTTGCGGTGATCACGTTTTTTGGCTTCTTCCAGTACATGTAGATGTTCGTCTAATTGAGCTTTTTTCGGAAAAGCTGTGCCATAGATACGTTGTAACATTTTTTGATTGGAATCACCACGCCAGTATGCACCAGCAACATGTAACAATTTGAAAACTTTGATTTTTCCAGTAGAAGGAAGATGAGGCCCACGACAAAGATCGAAAAATTCGCCTTGCTCATAGATTGAAATTTCTGCATCTAGTGGTAGATCGTGAATCAGTTCTAATTTATAAGGATCATGGATGTCTGTAAAAATATCTATCGCTTCTGCACGGCTAATCACTTTACGGACAATAGGGAGGTTCTCGTTGATAATCTTGTGCATTTCTTTCTCAATATCATGCAATTGTTCTACAGATAAAGGGTTAGCAATATCGATATCATAATAAAATCCATCTGCAATAACAGGGCCAATACCAAGCTTTACTTGTTGATCACCGTATAGACGCTTAATAGCTTGTGCCATCAGGTGAGCAGTACTATGACGATACATAGCCAAACCTTCTGGATCATCCAGAGTGATGATCTGAGCAGCACAGTCTTGATCAATTATAGTATTGAGATCAACCAGCTTGTTATTGATCTTGCCGGCGATAGCTTGTTTACCAAGACTTGTACTGATCGAAGATGCGAACTCAGCAATGGATACAGGTGAATCTACAGAACGGATTGAGCCGTCAGGTAAAGAAATGTGAATAGACATGATAGATTCCTCCAACATATTAGAATGTAAGCGCAAAAAAGCACACTGTCCCAGAAAGGGACGAGTGCGCTTGGCTCGTGGTTCCACCCTAATTTGACCTCTCTGTAGAAATAGCTAAACACGCTATAATCATGCAGAGAACAGTCCTCATTGGAATCCATTAACGGGGATTAGGCGGTACGATCTAATAAGATAATCACAATGTATTATCGGTTCAATCATACGGCTACAAAGGGGTAATTGCACATTTGTCGACTGAAAAAGCTCTCAGCAATCGCTTTTCTCTCTGGGCAGCGCATAACGTGAATCATGTCTTTGGTCAAAGCCTGATATAAGTTGGGATGTGTTATTGATTCCTGATTATAGGAGTGTAATCGTAAAAGGTCAAGCAGAAAATAATAAAGATAATTATATAAGAATAATCTAACCTATATTATGGATACACTTAAAAAAGTATAAATATAGAATGATAATTTCTATACATGAAAAATTCATAATAATAAAATAAAAATTATGAATACAAAAAAAGAAAGTCAGTCAAAGGTAGCAATATGGTATATTAGTAAAAATAATTTATCTATCCACCGAGTTCATTTTACACAATAACCCATTAACCGAAGGAGTACTAGACGATGAAGCTGAACTGTGCCATTCTTGATGATTACCAGCATGTTGCCGAGCAGATGGCAGATTGGTCAGTAATCGAATCGCAAGTGAATATTGATAGTTATCACGAATATTTTGAAGATCGAAATGAATTGATTGAAGCGATTCAGGATTATGAAATTCTAGTTATCATGCGTGAACGGACGAAGTTTCCAGAAGATGTACTTCGTAAATTGCCTAATCTTAAATTATTGATTACTACAGGCATGCGCAACGCTTCGATTGACCTCAAAGCAGCAGGGAAATTAGGAATTACAGTCTGCGGAACACGAGGAAAAGGAGCTGCACCGACTGAATTAACATGGGCGCTTATTTTAGGATTGTCCCGTCATTTGATCCAAGAAAATGAATCGTTTCGCAACAATGGAGCATGGCAAAGTACGATTGGAATCGGATTACAAGGAAAAACATTAGGGCTATTGGGATTAGGTAAAATCGGACAACAAATGGCTACGATCGGGCAAGCGATGGGAATGAATATTCTGGCATGGAGTGAAAATCTAACAGCTGAACGAGCAGAGGCGGCTCATGTGCAATTGGCAGCTTCCAAAGAAGAACTATTAGCTGAAAGCGACTTTCTATCGATCCATCTGGTACTTAGCGATCGCACACGCCGAATAATAGGAAAATCCGAATTAGCTTTGATGAAGCCTTCTGCATACTTGATCAATACTTCACGTGCAGGCATTGTTGATCAGACTGCTATGATCGAAGCATTACAAGATGGGACGATTGCAGGAGCTGGATTAGATGTATTTGATACAGAGCCTTTACCGTCAGATCATATATTACGCAAATTACCCAATGTATTAGCAACACCGCATATTGGTTATGTATCCGATGATAATTACAAATGCTTTTATAAAGATGCAGTAGATAACATTGTAGGATATCTTAATAACGATATACAGCGAGAACTAATCTATGTGCGAACGTAACAATATACAATTTCAAAATTGATATCATTTTAAATAATAGTTAAGAAAAGTACTATTCTAATAGCTATTTTGCCAATTGATGTTGGAAATGAGCTTGTAAATATCGAAATATTATATATGAAAAGTCTGGAATTGTAGATATCACTTTGCTCGTGAAAAAGTGGTATTTATAGTTTGAGGCTTTTTTAGTATGAACAAATTGATCAGATGAATAAATCATAATTTTAGAGGGGGAATATATATTTACAACACTATAAAAATTATTTCATCATATGAAAAATTCACAATAATAAAACCAAAATAAAATCACCCGAGTTACACAACATAGATAACTCACTATTACGCTCCTGCACGTATCAAAAGCTAAATGATCTTAACGATAAAAGCAAACAAAAAACCGCCACATTATTGATTACGCATAAGTGGCAGTTTTTTATTAAAAACGTATAGATATAAATGATACCTTAAATCTCACAATGTTTACAGAATGATCGTTACACCATAGTACAAATCGCAAAAACGTAATTACTTAGAATCTCCGTTCAAATAATTGAAGAATGGCCCATCTACCCAGAATTGATAACTATCCACTTTTAGCGAAGGATCAAGCGCTTTGAAGCCAGCAGCCACATCAGCAGATTTTTCTTTCAAAGAGAACGATTGTACATAATAATTGCCTTGAGTGATTTTGTTATTGCTAATCACGTCATAGTCTTTGATTGCTGTCTGAGAATAGTAGAGCGGTTGCCACCAAGAGTTATAGATCAGCCCTTTTTGATCTTCACTATCTTTTTTCGCATAAGCTAGAATAACTTTTTGGAATTTGTTTTTGTCGGCACTATTAGCAAATTCAAAAGCCAAATCATATTCTTTAGCATTAGCGATATAATTGCCATTAGCGATCTGAGACACATGATAATCCTCAGTTGATTTAGGCTCGCCCCATTCTTTCAAATAAATAAATGCAGATGTTTTCGGTTCAAATTGTACTTTGGCAGAGATCCCTTCACTACGCAACAAACCAATCAATTGAACAGCATGTTTGATATCATCATGACCGTAATTTAGAGACAGTGCGTCTATAAAATTAGCTTCATAACGGCTATCTTTGACATTGTAACCAGTTACCAAGTTTTCTTCTAACGCTTTGTTCGCTAATTCTTGCAATTCTGGTGCTTGAATTAAACGTGACGTGTTATAAGCATCTTGCAATTTGGCATAGATATCATCATCACTGGTGTAACCGAGATAGTGTTTGTATTGCCCTTTAAATTGCAACACCTGTCCAAGCAATGTCTCTACAAATACAGGTGACGGAGAAGTAGATTGTGATGCAGTTACAGCTTTATACAGAGATTTCGGCAATAAACCACTGTCTACAGCTACAGCCAGTTCTTGACCTGTTTGGGTCGATAGAGAAGTTGGTTTGATCGCCAGCTTGGCAAGCGCTATTTTTACTTTAGCCGGAGGATATGTATACGCCAGTTCCTTGAGACCTGCTGCTTTGACAGCGAAATAAACAGCGGTACGTGCGTCTAACTTTTGATTAGGATGAACAGTAGTACTGGAGAGGATACCATTCTCATACAAAGCAGTGGCTGCCTTATATAGCTTATGGCTAGATGGGACATCAGTAAATGTAGCATCCGACTTTTCTGGAGTTAATTGAAGTGCTGTAGCAAGGTCTTGGATATACTGCCCACGACTAATCCCGTTCGCTACTGAAATATTGAATTTGGATTGTAAAAATTGTGAGTATTCCGAAGCGCTAACCTCATGCTGTGCGACAACCGCAGTAGCTGCATAACTGGTACTGCTGTATAACACAGGTGAAGCGACAACAGAGACAGCAAGTGTCCAGGCGATAACTGATTTACGAACAACTGACTTTTGTAAAAATGCTGTAGAAAATGGTAACATTCTTAATCCCCTCCAATTAATTACATAAATCCTATAGGTTTTATGAGAAATATTATTCTGAATCATAATATGGAGGGTACGAACTGTCAATCAAAATAAATGTGATCTATTGAATAGAAGATATTAATGACCAATATTAGAATAATAATCATAGATTTATCTAACATAATAGTTAATTTGTACAATAAAATACTTACTCTAAAGGGGAACTCAATGAATACAAAGATCATATGGAGTGCTTCTATAATTGGAAAAGGCTACAAAACTATGGGATCGTGCTGTAGATTATTATGCAGATTTTGATGAAAATCTTGATCGTTTACAGAAGCGTGCTAAAGATTGGAAAAACTATCAGTCTACGAATTAAATCAAATTATTAAATTAAAAAAACTCGCTATTTAACCCAAACATTCTTTCACAACAAGAATTCAGGCAGTAGCGAGTTTTTAGTTGTTTATAATATCGGAGAAAGCAGACGAGCGAATGATTCAAGCATTCGTTGATAAAGTGGACGATTCTCATAATCAGCCAGTGTAAGAACTTTGCTATCCAAGATATCTTGTAAAAAGAGTTCTTCTAGCTTGGTAGCTGTTTCGCTATCATAGACAATCGCATTCACTTCAAAGTTCAGCTTATAACTACGAATATCCATATTGGCTGTACCGACCGAAGCAATCGTACCATCGATTACCATTGTTTTGGCATGCAGAAATCCTTTTTCATACAGATAACAACTAACGTTCAGTTCTAACAATTCACGCAAATACGAGTAAGAAGCCCAGTAGACCATTTGATGATCTGGTTTTTTGGGGATCATTAGATGCACTTGAACACCGGAAAGCATTGCCGCTTTGAGCGCAGTAATCATACTTTCATCCGGTATAAAATACGGTGTCTGAATCATAATACTTTTTTTGGCTTCATAGATCATTTTGATATACGAATACTTAATCGTCTCCAAGCTGCTATCTGGGCCGCTGGATACAATCTGCATTCCAATCTTACCAGTAAATGGCTTGGTTACAGCAAACAGTGAATAATCTTCAGACATTGGAGTATTCAGTGCCAAATGCCAATCTCGCAAAAAGTGAGTCTGCATTTGCAAAATAGACGAGCCTTCTACACGTAAATGAGTATCACGCCAGTACCCGAATCGTTTGACTTTGCCTAGATATTCATCGCCCACATTGAAGCCACCGATATAACCACAATCTCCATCAATAATGACTAATTTGCGATGATTTCGATAATTTAATTTAAAATTAACTTTGGGAATACTAGGTGGGAAAAAGGCAGCAGCTTGACCGCCAGCTTCACGTAATTCATGGATAAATTTTTTGTTTACTTTGGAACTGCCCCACGCATCATAAATCAATCGTACAGTGACACCTTCGCGCGCTTTGGCTGTAAGGGCATCAATTAATTTGCGACCCAATTCATCCCGCTGAATAATATAATACTGGATATGAATATACTGCTTGGCGTTAGCAATATCTTCAAATAAAGCATCAAACTTTTCATTACCATCTGCAAAAATACGAACAGCATTATCCTGTGTATACAGTGCATAATTACTAATCAAATTCATATGCACTAATTCATGATAACGACCGATTGAAGGATCATTAAACGAGAAACTTCTGGAATGAAATTCTTGACGCTGATCTTCTACAACGGATTCAATAATCGACCTGAATTCTTTGCGCAATCTAAATTTTTTGACCCGACTCAAATTCTGACCAAAAAATAAATAGACAATAAACCCAACCACCGGTAAAAAGACCAGTATCATTAGCCATGCCCATGTAGCTCCAATATTGCGTCTTTCCAAAAACACAATAAAAAGAGCGAAAAAGATATTAATCGCAATAAAAATCCAGGAAAGATGCGATAAAATAGACATTCACCGTTTCCCACCTTAACTATGTAATAGAGTTCAACATTCAGCATACCAAAAAATAAGATATTACACACTATAAAAAGAAAAACTGCCAATAAAAGCCGGGTATCCAGCTATACTGGCAGTACGTATTGTATAAAATGTAACTGGTACCAAACTAAATTTTGATATGATGATCGGCAGGTTCTACAGGTTTACTACGCATATACCAGATTAACATGATTAGCGACAATACCGTCATCGTTAACAACACTACATAATTCATACGGTAAATTCCTGAAGACGACTCGAACGGGTTGCGAGCGATTAATAATCCGAAAACAGCTGTTGCTGTAGCACCACCGAAAAATTGAGTCAATTGGAAAACACCTACACCTGATGATAATTGCTTGCGTGGAAGCATACGAGATACTTCATTTTGTAGAGAAGCGCCTACGGCTGAGAACGAAGAAGCTAGCAACATATAAGCAGCCATCAATACATAAGGTGAGAAGGTGAGAAATCCGATTAATCCAGCAAATGTAACCACCATAATGATATAACCGATAAAAGATAACCGATAGTTACCATACTGATCGATCCAGCGACCGATAATAGGCGTCATAATCGCTGATAATATAGCACCCGGGAAGATCATTAATCCGCTAAATGAAGCCGATTGACCGAATACCTGATTAAGCACTAATGGGATTAGAAAAACCATACCTAAATTAATCGCAAAACAGCAAAATGACATAAAGAGCATTTTACGATAAGCGGTATTGCGGAACAGTTCGGGCAAAATAAACGGATTGGAAGATCGGCGTAAATGAAAGACCAATACGATAAAAGCTACAATAGCGATCAATAAGTTCACCCATGATAAGCGACCAATACTTAATAGTAGAGACGGGATAACAATCACCAATAATCCTGCTCCAACAATATCGAACTTTTGATCTTTTTTGAAAGAGAATTCCTTTTCAGAAGGAAGCATTTTCCAATAAGCAGGTACAAGCAAAACAATCAATCCTGTGACCAAAAACAACGAATTCCATCCCAGACTATCTGTTAGAAATCCACCCAATACAGGGCCTATACCAAAAGCAAGTGAACCACCTGCTGCAATAAGAGAAATCGATTTACCTCGTCGATCATTAGGCACATAACGTGTAGCAAGTACAAGCCCTAATCCTTGCATCGGCCCTGCACCAGCAGCTTGCAAAATACGAGCTAACATCGCCATCGGGAAATTATTAGCAGTAAATCCGATTACACATGAAGCAACTAATAGCAGTATGCCTACCATTAACAATTTACGTACAGGATACCAGTCAGATAAGCGACTAAAAATAACAACCGATAAAGCAAACACGATCGAATATCCTGAAATTAGCCATGAACCGAGCGAAGAGCTAATATGTAAATCAGCAAGAATACGCGGTAAAGAAACATTGAACATCGTTGTGTTCATAACAACTAGAAAAATACCAGCTGCCCACAACGGGATAACGACTTTATCTCTCATTCACAAACCCATCCTATCTGTAATCTACTTCTTTATACTTATATACTTACTAGACTATAGCTGAATATAATTGATATGGCAAAATGGATATAACCATTGTTGTTACATTTAATCGCTTACAATTCTGCTAACTGCCACAATTCTAATTATTTATTATTTTCAAATAAAATCATATTAAAAATAAAAAGCTGAAATACTATCTATTTTCTAGATAGTATTGAAACCGTTCATTTTCTAATCTATAATGATAATCATTATCAATTAAGACTATAAAGAATAACTTATCAAATAGGAGAGTGACTGTTGTGACAACTGCATTAGAGTTATATGATGTGACGATTATAGGCGGTGGACCCGCAGGATTATATAGTGCTTTTTATAGTGGAATGAGAGATATGAAAACCAAGATTATCGAATACAATCCGCAATTAGGTGGGAAAATCTTAATTTATCCTGAGAAAATGATTTGGGATGTAGGCGGACTTCCACCTTTGAGTGGAGCACAACTGATCGAAAACTTGATTCAACAAGCAATGACATTTGAGCCAACTGTCGTTCTCAATCAGAAAATAGCAGATGTGGAGCGGCTAGAAGATGGCAATTGGTTGCTTACAGCGGCAACAGGGGAACAGCATTATAGTAAAACGATTATTTTGGCGATGGGACATGGTATTCCAACGATGCGCAAATTAGAAATTGAAGGTGCAGATCGTTATGAAGTGACCAATCTTCATTATACTGTCCAAGAATTAAATATTTTTGCAGGCAAGCATGTTGTTATCTCTGGCGGTGGAGATTCTGCGGTAGATTGGGCAAATGCGCTACAACCAATTGCAGCTAGTCTAACAGTAGTGCATCGTCGTCATGAGTTTGGCGGACACGAGAAAAGTGTAGTAACGATGAAGCAGAACTGTAAAGAAGTACTGACACCTTATGGCTTAACAGCTGTTCAAAGTCATAATGGAACTCAGATTGATGAGATTACTATTACCCATGTAGAGACAGGCGAAGTACGTCATCTGCCTGTAGATGCAGTTATCGTCAATCACGGAATGATCGGTGATCTTAGCCCGCTACTTCACTGGGGAATAGAAGTTAATGAAAATGGACGTCCAATTATTGATGAGAAGCGTCAAACGACTCAACCCGGTATTTTTACTGCTGGAGACTTAATTGAATATACAAATAAATTATACTTAATTGCAGGTACATTCGTCGAAGGAGCAGCCGCTGTAAATAGTGCTAAAAAATACTTAGAACCAGAAGCCTACAGTCAAGCTTATGTATCTTCACACAACAAAAAATTTGAAGAAAAAAATAAAATGCTTGAATCAAAAGCTTCAGTGAATGTAACAGTATAAGTAGCATCATATAACAGAGAGACAAAAAGACTAAGGCAGAAGCTTTAGTCTTTTTTTGTTGGTATTTTTGTTGGTATAAGTGATGTGATATTAGGATTTATACTGAATTATGATTCCTATTTTGATTATTTTATTTTTAAGTATGTTAAAGCGCTTAAACTTCTGGTATATTATGGATATGTGTATAGATCTTACATCTGAGGAGGATACATACTTGTATAACATTCTGATGCTAGATGATGATCAAGAGATGATCGCAACAATAAGTCCTTTATTATTACATTCCGGGCTGAATATCCAACATATTTTTTCGGCAACTACATTTTCGCAGGGATTGGATTATATTCGTGAATACGATATTGATCTACTAATTACCGATCTTGAAGTAGAAGGCTTGAATGGAATAGATGATATGCAACAGGTGAAATTGATCAAACCTTCTATCGAAATAATAGTTGTTTCAACACATAATACATTTGAATATGCACAGGCAGCTATCCGTCTGGGTGTCAAAAATTACTTAATCAAACCACTTGAGCTTGAGCCGTTTCTAGATTCGGTGCGAGAAGTATTGTTGCATGTTAATATCGCTAGACCAGCGATTGAACATACTCATTGGGCTCAAGGCAATCATTTTCAGATGCAACGACATACGATTCAAAATCATATCAAGCTAAATCAGTTATTTGCTCCACATGCTTATATACCTCAAGAAGAATCGGTATATCAATCGTTAGGATTGCATGGTCCTTATTACGCTATGATCAAAATTCAGTATCAACCGCTTACTTCAAATCAGGTCGCTCTCACGGTAGCCGATCACTATTTGCTCAATTATGCGGTAATGAATCTGGCAGTCGAATTGGTGCACAATCAGTGGAATAGCGTTACTTTTGAGACAGATGAATGTGAAGTTAATATGATTATGCAATGGGATGAGACATCATATCTTCAAGGATGGCATCATAAGATTCGTCAATTGAATCAATTGGGGCAGTTATTGCATAACCATATTAATAACTATTTGCATATTCCCAATGTGATAGGGATCAGTCAGATTTTGAAAGGAAACGAATTTATCAATCAATTAAATATACAAGCTCACCGGGCATTAATGTGGCATACTCAATATCCAGATCATCATGTCTTTTATTATGGAGATATGTATTGGAAAAAGCATGAAGTCAGTGAGCCAACAGCAGTAATAGAAGAGAACAAAGGAAAGAATCCGTATAATCTGATCGTATCTCAGGTCAAAGCTTATATCGAAAAGTGTTATGGACAAAAAGGGTTAACTATTCATGATGTAGCCAAAAAAAATCATGTCAGCCCTAATTATTTAAGCTATTTGTTCAAAAAAAATACAGGCTTTAATCTATGGGAATATGTGATCAAGCTACGTATGGAAGAGAGTCGCAATTTATTGTTAGAAACAGATCTACGTAGATATGAAGTAGCAGAACGTGTAGGATATGAATCTCCAGAACATTTCAGCAAAATATTTAAACGATACTACGGCATCAGTCCTAGTGAATTCAAGCAATTGCAAGCTTAAATGGAATTTGATGCAGATTAAAATCGAGACAAAGATATATAATGCTTATTCATATGTAATAACCAAGTTAACACGTCAGATTAATTGGCAAAGCCGAAGAAGAACTGTTATGATTTGTAGTATTGATTTGCAAATTATAACAGGAAGCAGGAATCCATGATGACGTACAGTTATGTTTCTCATTTGGAATGTCCGGTATGTGATACAACGTATGATGCAAATAAAATTCAACAACTTTGTACCTGTGGTTCACCACTATTAGTACGGTATGATCTAGAACGTGTCCGTAATGAAGTGAAACGATCTGCTATTCGAGAACGCAATCCTGATCTATGGCGTTATCATGAATTATTACCTGTACAGCATGAAGATCATGTCATCACGTTAGGAGAAGGAATGACTCCTTTACTTTCTATGCCCAAGTTAGGTGAACGTTATGGACTGACTCATTTATATATGAAAGATGAAAGTTTGATTCCAACAGGAAGCTTCAAAGCAAGAGGAGCGGCAGTAGGCATTTCCAAAGCTAAAGAGTTAGGTGTCCAGCAATTTGCGATGCCAACGAATGGTAATGCAGGGGCGGCATGGGCGCTGTATGCGGCTCGCGCAGGGATCAAAGCAACGATTGTCATGCCTCAAGATGCGCCTTCTATTACTCGCACTGAAGTGTCTTTGTCTGGTGCAGAGTTATTTTTGGTCAATGGATTAATTAGTGATGCCGGTAAAATGGTTGCAGAAAAGGTAAAACACGATCAGATTTACGATGCATCTACACTCAAAGAACCTTATCGGATCGAAGGCAAAAAAACGATGGGCTTAGAAATAGCAGAACAACTAGGCTGGGCAATGCCAGATGTTATTTTGTATCCAACTGGTGGCGGTGTCGGTCTGATCGGTATTTACAAAGCGTTACAAGAACTGAAAGAAATCGGCTGGTTAGCAGGCAAATTACCTCGATTGGTTGCTGTGCAAGCCGAAGGATGCGCCCCGATTGTCAAAGCATGGGAAGAAAAGAAAGAGCGCTCTGAATTTTGGGAGCAATCAACGACGGTTGCTTTTGGGATTAATGTTCCCAAAGCACTTGGTGATTTTCTAGTATTGCGTGCATTGTATGAGACAGACGGTATGGCGATTGCTATTTCTGATCAAGAACTGCTAGAAGAACAACAACATATCGCTGAATATGAAGGTGCGTTTGTGTGCCCTGAAGGTGCAGCTACATTTGCCGCGGCTAAACGATTGACTGAACAAGGCTGGATCGGTCGTGATGAATCGGTAGTCGTGTTGAATACAGGAGCAGGTATTAAATATCCAGATACAGTGAAGATCGAAGTTCCATTGTTAGAAATTGGTGAATCGATTATATAAGTAATATAGAATAGGATCATAGACTGTAGCAGTTTTCACATCAGGTGAGGACTGTTTTTTTTATTACATAGACTATTTTGAGGTAGAAGTCATGATTAAAAAATCCTCAATTTATAATAGTGTAACTCTAACTGGAAAAATGTTACAATCTCCATATTAACAAGTACTTTTTGTTTTTGGTACACTATCTGATCAAAAAGGGGATACATCTCAATGAATCCAGCTGAAGAACGTCCAACAGACAAAGGTATTGATACAGAGTCGTTATGCGAAGAAAAAGCATTAGAGCTAAAGCAAGCCGGATATCATTTTATTGCTAGATATTACAATCAGAATAATCCCCACAAAAATCTAACAAAGACCGAAGCTCAAGCGCTAACTCAAGCAGGGTTGTATATTGTGGCTGTTTGGGAAAATGGATATCCAACATCGGTATCGTATTTCTCACAAGAAGTCGGAGAAAGTGATGCTACATCTGCCTACAATTATGCCAAACATACGATTGGACAGCCGCAAGGTTCTACGATTTATTTTGCAGTCGATTTTGATGCGTCACCAACAGATCTAAGCGAGTTTGTTCATCACTATTTTCAAAAGATTATTGATACCTTCAAAGAATTAGGCAATGAATATCATATTGGAGTCTACGGTTCAGGGCTGACTTGTGAATATATACTTAAAAACTTTTCCGAGATATCGTATACATGGTTAGCAGAATCATCAGGTTGGAGCAATTCTAGAACTTTTGAACAATGGAATATCAAACAAGTGGGAAGTGGAACAGAAGTTGGCTTCTCGGTAGACTTTAATGAAGCTCAAGGAGATGGCGGCGGATTTAGATTGGAATCATAATCTTTGTTTGCTTTACGGCTATTTGCGTTACGATATGTTATAGATCGCAAAAAAAGCAATCTCCAACTTACAATAAAGATCCAGCGATATTAAAAAGTAAAGTCTTATTCTAATCTAACTCAGATTGGGATAAGATTTTTTGTTGTTGACCTTAACGTTACGTCAATGTGTATGGTAAGAACAGAGCTTATAATCTTACTATACAGGAGGCAAAAAATAATGCGTGTCCATATTCGCAATACTACGATTTTGACGATGAATAAAGAAGAAGCACCTTTTCTCGGTGATATTGTGATCCATAACGATCGAATAGAGCATATTATTCACAAAGATCAGCAAACTATCGATCCTATCATTCTAGAACAGATAAATCATGACGATGTACAGGTTATTGACGGTACTGATATGGTGACGATGCCAGGCTTAATCAATGCACATCAACATACACCGATGAATTTGTTAAAAGGGTTTTCTGATGATCTTAAATTAATGGATTGGTTAGAAAAGAAAATGTTCCCTGCTGAAGCGCAAATGACTCCAGAAGATATCTATTGGGGTAGCCAATTGTCGATGGCTGAAATGATTCGTTCGGGCACAACAACTTTTGCCGATATGTATATGCATATGAATCAGATTGCTCAAGCTGTAGAGGAAGTCGGTATGAGAGCCTCGTTAACACGTGGATTGGTCTTTCATGACGATGATCAAGGTGCACGTATTCGGGAAGCGATAGAATTGGTAGAACAATGGCATGGACAAGCAGATGGGCGTATCACCACTATGTTCGGCCCGCATGCACCCTATACATGTCCACCGGATTCTTTGCTAGAAGTGATAGAACTTGCGAAGCAGTATCAGTTACCGATTCATATCCATCTTGCTGAGACGAAAGAAGAAGTAATCACGATGCGTGAACGTTATGAGCAGACACCGACACAATATCTATATGAGCTAGGATTATTTGAGCAATTGCATGTGATGTTAGCACATAGTGTTCATCTGACCAAACGAGATATTCAATATTTAACAGGAATGCGCGGAGGGGTTATTCATAATCCGGTGAGTAATTTGAAATTGGGTTGTGGTATTGCCCCAGTTACCGAAATGATGAAACAGGGGATTACGGTAGGATTAGGTACAGATGGAGCAGGAAGTGCTACAACACTGGATATGTTCCAGGAGATCAAAGCAGCCACATGGTTACAAAAATTAGACTATGGCGATCCTACCGTATTGCCTGCTTACCAGTCATTGCAAATGGCTACTATAGAAAGTGCCAAATTATTAGCAATTGATCATGAGACCGGTACATTAGAAGTAGGCAAAAAAGCAGATATGATTTTGATTGATTTACTTCAACCTCATTTACAGCCTGTCCATCATATTGTTTCTTTACTTGCGTATAGCGCAAATGGGGCAGATGTAGATATAACTATCGTAAATGGACAAATACTGATGAGACAACGCCAATTAATCACTATAGATGAGCAAGAAGTGATACGTCAGGGAAATATACGAGCCCAACGAATCGTAAACGGTATTTAATAGAAATGTATATCCGAAAGCCACTGCGTCTAGCATATAGATACAGTGGCTTTTTACATTATGTTTACATTAAATTTACACTGAGTTGATAAAAGTAAATGATTGCTTTAAAATATTGGGTTAGGATGTAAAGGAGGAACTGCAATTGAATGTTTCACAGGTGGACTATGAGGCTTTTCGCTGGATAAATGATGGAGCAACCATGTTTTCATTTATAAATCCATTGATGTTATTTTTATCAAAATATGCTGTTGTGTTTTTTGTGATTGGAGCATTGATTTATTGGTTTACTCGCGCACACGCTAATCGTCGTATGATTACGCAAGCTTTATTGTCGGCACTAATCGGATTTACAACAAGCTGGATATTAGGTAAATTATTTTACCGGGATCGACCCTTTGTCGATCATGAAGTATTCCAGTTAGTTCATCATGAAGCCAATGCTTCTTTTCCAAGTAATCATGCGTTAGGTGCATTTGTTATTGCTATGACGATCTGGTTATTCCGTCGTCGCGATGGTTGGATATGGTTGATTCTTGCTTCAGGTATCGCTATTGCTAGAGTCTGGACAGGTGTCCATTATCCTACAGATGTGCTTGCTGGAGCTTTATTAGGAGTTTTGATTGCTGTTGTAGTACATAGAGTATTTACACGAATATCACTCGCTAAAAGCTTGATGGAGTTAGGCATTTATCATTATGAACAAATCGAAAGAAAAGTATGGCGTAGTAAGTCAAGTTATCGTAATCGTTAAAATAGCCTAACCATCGCAACAAAAAAATCTGCTTTGAAGTCAACGTGTCTACGATCAGACACTGATGATTCAGAAGCAGATTTTTTTGATATATATCATTATTTATAAGCAATACAATCTTGCTAGAGACATAAATGACAAATTGTTTTATTTGTCTGCTTGAACCATGCGCACTAACAAGTGAGCCAGTTTGTGACGTTGGTCTTCATCGCCGACTTTCCACAATTCATATAACAATTTCTCTTCGCGGTTACGTGGTTCTTCGTGAGTAGCTAGATAATCAGCAACTTTTTGTGCAATTTTAGCTAACTTTTCTTCACCTAGTCCGATAGATTCCCCAAGTTGAATACGTTTGCCCAAATAAGACTTGAACGATTCAAAATTGCTTAAAATATCTTCTTTTTGATCATCACTCAAACGATTTAGTGTAGTTTCCACCTGTCCTGTTGCGATTTCTCCGTCTTTTTTAACGATATGTGATTCTTCTGACATTATGAATTCCTCCTCGTTGTTTGTGGTGTACTACGTTATATATAACCGCATCATACAATTCTAATCTTTTCACAATAAACTTCTTTCGAACCCTTAGAGCAGGTATTAGGACAAGGTATTAATTTTGTTATTCACTTTTAACTTTATTGCAACTTTTGCATAAAATATTTGCAGTATACTGAATATAGAAGTAAGCCACTTACTCACACCTGAACAAGACAAAAATCATACATTAATCACTAATTGGAAAAAAGTTACATGGTTCTGTAAGTACGTAATACGGGTAATAAAGGCTACACAAGGTTAATCAGTTACCAACACATTATTGTTGGCGGTCTATTGAGCTGACCGACCATTTTAAGGAGAGATGAAGCGATGTTTAAAACGATGATGGGTATTTTTGGTGCAGGGGCTGCTTCATTGATCCTCTTGACTTCTGGAAGCTTGACTCAGACTTCAGGAACGGTCACAGCCGATGCTGCTACAGTTACACAAAGCGTGTATGCAGATACGTATGCACCTGCTGCTAATGTACCGGCAGACGGAACTTATACTGTGTTTATCAACAAAATTGACCGTGATTCCAACAATGGCAACTATGAGCTAACTGTTGATCCTATCAACTGGTACCTCGGAGAAGCAGCGAATGTTGAATTTAATAAAGAAAATCCGAATAGTGGCATTGATGGAGCACCTGATGGTTACTACATTACTAATGATGATACACAAACATATAATTACGCAGTAGCAACTAATCCAAAAGTATTGATGCAAATTTATGATCATACAGGTCAATGGAAAGATATTGATACCAATTGGAATGAGCCTGTTAGTATTCAAAAGTTAAATGCGATTTTCCAAAAACCTGATCTACTTGATCCTACGGTATTTCCATACCACATTACAATAAAAGATGGACAAGTAAGTCAAATCGTACAGCAGTATATTCCTTAATATACTGTGCATCAAGATAAATACTTCAAGGGACTGCTGTACTGGCGCAATAATAGACCAGTATCGTAGTCCCTTTTGTATAGATTGGTAAAGTAATAGCTGTTCAGAATCCAAAAGTTATCTCTGCAAAATGACAAAAATTTTGCGGAGTCGTGTCAATCTGGTATGATCTTTATATACGCTTGGATGCTGAATAGGTGATCGTCTGCAACTTTTGCCACAGTTATGCGTTACATTACTTGAGGAGGTGCATTTATGATGCAACGAAATATTCAATTACTACTGAAACGGACTCCATTTGCATTAATCTTGTTAGTCGGCATTCTAATGTTGGCGGCATGTGGCAATAAGGAGCAACCAGCAACAGCTCCTGCTGAAAATGGTAGCACCGGTACTACAGAAACCAACCCAACTACAGAGGTGACACCACCTGCTACAGGAACGACAGATGATTCTTCATCTGAAAGTGTAGAGGACAACCAATCTACAGATGATAATACAGCGGGAACAACAGAAGAAAGTGTAGAAGCAGACGATAACAACGAAGCTACTGACACGACAACAGATTCTTCTGCCGCTGAAACGAAAAGTGCAACAGGTACATTTACAGGATTAGCAGACGAACATTCTGCTGAAATCATGGTAGATGGTCAACCAATGGTATTCCAATTAAGTGATGCAGCTCAAACAGTAGCAGGAAACTTGAAAGAAGAATCAAAAGTAAGCTTCCAGTATACTGAAAAAGCGATCCCTGGTGATGATAAAATCAAATCAATGACTATTACCAAATTAGAAGCTGTAAAATAATTAATCGTTATTCATAAGATCGTATAAAAAAGCTCCGAATCCACTGTAAAGTGAGTTCGGAGCTTTTTGTGTATCTACATGTATTACACTGATTCAGCTTGTTCAGGACGACGTGAGACCAGACGTACCAGATCAAGAGTAAGAATAGGAAGTGCCATCCCTGCAGGGTACGCTAGATATCTAGCTTGCCATTCAGGAGAGAACTTTTCTTTGTAGCGGCGTAATCCTTCAAATCCATACCAGTGCCCTCCATATTGGAACACCAGACGTGCTAATTTTTCTTCACGATGTGCATTTTGATTTTCGCCTACACTGGACAGTGGAGACATGCCTAGATTGAAATAAGAATATCCTTGTTCTTTTGCCCATTCGATCAAGCGGACAAACAATACATCCATCGTACCATTTGGCGTGTCATTTAAGTGACGCATGAGATCGATCGAAATCACTTGATTCTGGTCATAAGCAGGAGCCAGTGTTGCAAACGCTAAAATCTGACCTTCTGCATTACGAAGTAGAGCCAGTGGAGAACGCTGGATATACCGTTCATTGAACCAACCTAACGAATAAGCTTTTTCTTTACGATCGCCTAACCACTCATTGGAAATCTGACGTAGCTCTGCTAATAGATCCGCTTGATAAGGCGGAGACAGTACTTCAAACGTCTGTCCTTCTCGATCAGATTTATTTTTAGCTGTTCGCAAGTTTTGATTGCTTTTACCACTTAGTGTAAAGGTATCTAATGGCACAAGCGCTTCTTCGCCAAGCTTGAAGAAGTTATAACCATTTTCATGATAGATGGATAGATATTCAGGTGCTGCCTGATAAAAGACTACAGTTAAAGCATAATGGTCAGCATAACTTTGGAACTCTTGAATAGCTGCCCCGACCAAATTTTTATTTCCAATCGGATCACCGAGTACAATTAGTTTATCACGTACACGAGAATAAGGAATTAAGATTTGATCATTTTGCGCCCAGTAAAAGTTTTTATCACCCAGATACAGAAGGTGAGTCAGCAGATTACCGTCTTCTTTACCAATAAAATCTGTGAACTTTTCGATCTGTGCTTCATCTGGACGAACACCTGTATAACGATGCGGACGAAGAGTGAAGATAGAGGCTATCAAAATCAAAGCTCCGATAAATCCAATCACCGCTGTAACTGCATATTCGTGCGGGTCTAAAAACCAGTGCTGTGCACGTAATGGCAAATGTCGCAAAATAGCAGGATGAATATGTGTACCAATCAAGTAATACGATAATGCTGAAATAAAAGCAAGTAACGCCCAGATCCAGATACTACGTATAGAAATGCTAGTACTTTCACGATTAAAGCGAGCACGTGACACCCATAGTACCAATGCTACGATCAGTAGAATAATCGCTTCTTCGTAATCGAACCCTTTGGCAAAGGTGAAAATAGCCCCTGTTAACAGCAAAGCGCCTGTCAGCAAGTATGCACGCCGAATACGAAGCGAAATACCCCGTGATACAATAATCAGCATAATCCCGATAATAACAGACAATTGTTCAGAAAAGCGCATAATCGGTAAAGATAATAGATGCTCCATAAAACGTAAACGATCAATCAAGCCAGGAGTTGCCGCCGATAACAGCAAAATAACGCCGCTGGCAAAAACCAATTTGCCGAGTGCCCATGCACCTAGATCACTTAGTAAGCCAAATTGAGAAGGCCATCCCCAAAATTTAACCCATGTGTTACGCGAAGCATCCAGACTGTTCGATAGCATGTCACGCATTTGCTTAGTGCTTGGACTCATTTCAAAAGCAGCCAATACCAAACCGATTAACCACGGAACAACAAAATAGAAAATACGGAATAATAACAAAATCGTTAGTGCGCGCGATGGATCAACACCTAATGTGTGTAATCCAAGCAAAGCAATCAGATCAAATGCTCCGATACCACCAGGAGCCATACTGATAATCCCTGCAATCGCAGCTACAACGTACACACCGAATACCGGAGCAAACGGTAAATGATTGAGATCATAAAAAGCGAATAGCCAGAACAATGTACCCGCACAAGCCCATTCAAGTAAAGAAGAGCCAATCGAAGCGGCAATGACTTTCCAGGGTAACTTGCCATCTCCTTTATGGAACCATTTCGCAAATAATGAAGAACGTTGCATTAATAAAAAGAACGGTAGATATAATGAGACTCCCCATACTCCTAATCGAAGCCATGGATGCTCCTGAAAAATAGGCTCAACTGGAAACACACCGATCAATGTCAAACAGCCGAGCAAAGACAATCCTACTAATACAATAGGAGATAAGAAAAGTACTGCAGCACCCATCGTTTTCATAGGTACGCCACTTTTCTTATAGAGCAATGTACGTAATCCTACACCGGTAAGACCAGCAAACCCAATCATATTGTTGAATGTATTTGCGATCCAAGCATACCGATAAGTTGTTTTCCAATTCACATCAAGCTTGAACTGCTTTCGTATTAAATAATCGTAAGTACTCATTGCCGATACAGCGATAAAAGAAGCAATGATTAGTTGAATAACGATATGAACAGGCATCATACGTAACTCATGAATAATTTTAGCTAAATTGATATTCTGAATCTCATGTCTTCCATATACAAAAATAATGGCTAGAATAGCTACAGGAATCAGTATCCTTATAATTTTAGCGCGATATAAAGCTGTGAATAATTGTAAGATTTTAAGCTTTCGAAGCGATTCTCTCATTGTGTCGTCGACTCCACCTTTAGACAGATTAAACTTATGATTTGTAAGTACAGCATATTAGCTTATCCTAATTTGCACATATGATATTCTTGGTAAATGGATGTATATCTGGATGGTGTAACATTCTTATCTATCATACTACATCGGTATGTGTAAAACACAATTTGATAGGATTCTATACATTGCCTGTATATTGTATTTGAAGCGTAATAAAAAATCCCTTCTAGTTGAAGTGTAGGGGTTCATTTAGGAATGAACATTTTCTCACTATCTACTACAAGGGGAGAATATAACTATAATAAACAATTATCTTATGGTTTTATTTACACTAATGTAACGAATATCAAAAATAGCAAAAACTTCTTACTCTGAAATATTGCCTGCTTCTGGATCAGGTTGATATTGCGATTTGTAATCTTCATAGATGACATCAGTCATCATGCCCATAGATGCGTGATGAAGTTCATGACAATGCACCATCCACATCCCCGGGTTATTTGCACGAAAAGCAATGACATAAGTGTCACCGGGGCGCACATTGATAGTATCTTTCCAGATCGGTGAGCCTGTTAATGATTGACCATTTTTGGATAATACTTCAAATGAATGACCATGAAGATGCATAGGGTGATCTTCATTTTTCGATTCATTAATCAATGTTATTTTGACAGCTTCCCCTGTTTTGACTTTGAGCTGGCTAACTTGAGGATAGGCTTCTTTATTAATCGTATATGACATTTTACCATCAATTACACCCATATCCAAATCTAACGTGTATTCACGATCAAATGCAGAAGATAATGTAAACTCACTTGTGGTTGGTTGACCATAGGTTGTAAGATCAAGCGTTGCTTGGTTACCATCTGGAATAGATACCATCTGTGCTTGGTGCGCTGTAATCTGTTGCTCTATTTCAGTTGCAGTAGGTTGACTATTAGCCTTCTCGATTAGAATAGGAATACGAACAGATTGTGCAAATGTAGACTCTCCGACCATACCTATCCACGATAGACCCACCTGATCTGCTGTAAATTCGATATCATACCGTTCGCCAGGAGCGATAACAAGTAATCCATTTTTCAATACCTGAGGTTGATTGATATCTTGTCCATCAGTTGCTGTGACACGATAAGCAGGGGAATGAATATATAATGTCTGAGTCATATTACCTGCATGAATCAATCGCAAACGTACATGATCCCCTTGATGAACTACGATCGGTTCAATAGATTTTCCGCTTCGTCCATTAACCGTATAGATATTGTAAGCACCTAGATTACTATTGATAGCTAGTGTATTACTTTCACTTTCAGGAGCAGTTGTATTGGGATCTGACCATTCATCAAGTACCAGTGTATGATCAGCAGAGACAGAATCTTGCTTTTTCTTCACAATAAAAGAGCCGTATAATCCTTTACCAATCTGATTTAAGCTATCTTGATGAGAATGATACCAGTACGTACCTGCATGATTCGCTTTGAACGTATAAGTGAAGCTGTCCCCCGGTTGAATCGCATCTTGAGTCATTCCGGGCACGCCGTCCATATCATTTGGTAAGACCACACCATGAACATGTAGCGAAAGAGGTACGTTAAGTTTATTTTTTAAATGGATCGTCACTATATCGCCTTCCGTCACTTCGATCTGTGGGCCGGGTACAGAACGATTGAATGTCCATACAGGCAAATATTTACCTTTTTCAATTTCTAAATAAGACGTTTGCGCAGTTAAATTGATCATTTTGCTTGTGATGGTCTGCGGTGGCGTTGTTATCTGAGTAGGGCGCTTCGTGACACTACCTTCTGGCGCAGTAGCTGTTGTGCCTATATGATCCATCGACATAGAATGTTCGGTATGTACAGATGTACTTGGTGACTCTGATGAAGGGGAAGTTGTTGTTGATGGTGATGCGCTACAGCCGGTTATTATCGCTAAGCCAATCAGCAAGGAAGTGAAGCTAATAGAAGTGCGTATATTGAGTATAAATAGAGATGTTAATAATGATTTCACTGTATATTCTCCTCTATCGATGTAAGATTGTTCTACTCTATTATGCCTTTTTTTAACTTCTATAGTCTCAATAGGAATTGTCATTTTCTTGACGATTGAAATGATAACGCTAATTATGTACAATGACAAAAATGTTACTTTTTGTTGAATCATGTGTTTAAACGCAATACTTACTGTTTAATAATCATTCACGAGGCTCTGTTGTTAGAGGTTGTGTAACCGCTATATTCTAACAATGTACAGAATGATAAAGAAGAAAGGAGCACAGAAAATCATTACAATATCAACATAGAAGAATAGAGCCGAATACTTAACAGCATGATGAGACGCAAAACATTTTACCGAGCAATTATATCTAAAAACAACAATACGGAGGTATACGATTCATGGGAAACAAATCTAAAAAAGCTTCACTTATACTTGCTGCTACTATTCTGGGAACAACGGCGGGAAGTTTTCTTGTGGCGCCTAGCGTTAATGCTGCAATCGAAAGCAATGTAGTGAAAAACGATATTAACTGGGATACTCCTTCTGCTCCAGCCGCACCTTCTCAAGTGAATGCTCGTGCAGGTTCTGAACAAGTCGTTTTAACTTGGGCTCCTGTTGATAATGCCAAAAGTTACAACGTAAGACGTTATAATGTAGTAAACAATACGTATGATAGTTTTAAAGCTAACGAAACGACTGTTTTGACAACAGGTGTAACCGATGCAGTCTATACAGATACTTCTGTAACAAATGGTCAAATCTATGGTTACGTAGTGAATGCAGTATACGGTGATGGACAAATGAGCCAATTGTCGATGCCTGTTATAGCTACACCGATGGCAATGTCCGGCAATGTAAAAGATTCGATCGTATTGCAATACAAATCAGGTACAACAGCAGGTAGCAACAGCATCCAACCTACATTTAATATTATGAACACTAGCGGTACACCTGTGAACTTGAGTGATATTCGTGTACGTTACTATTTCAATGGTGGTAAAGATTTGACTGCCAAAAATTTCTCTGCGAGTAACGTAAGCTTCGGTTCTCGAAATATCGAGCCTAACTTTGTTAGCCTGGAAAAAACATATGCACAAGCAGATAGCTATATCGAATTGCTATTTAATGCAGAAGCAGGAATCATTAGAGCAGGTGGAGAAACAGGCCCAATGACATTTACAATCCAGAAAAATCAAAGCGGATCTTCTCAAGCAAATGATTATTCCTACAAAGATACTTCTGAATTAACAGAGTGGAATAAAGTAGCTGTTTACTATCAAGGTGATCTTGTATGGGGAACAGAACCTGATTTGAATAACTAATCGTTAAACAATAATGTGCAGTTAATAAATAATCAGTGTGCAATCATATAAGTACGACCTAAAGTGATCTTTTCGAAGATCACTTTTTTAATGATCACTCCAAATTAACGATCTACAATTAACACTTACATATACGCTTTTTATATTAACTTATACTTGCATAGTTACTTTCTAAATGGTAATATACTTATATAAAATAACTAATGAAAAGAAAGGGACTTTCCTATGAATACTCCTATCATTAATCCAGCACTTCAAATCGGGCTGGTCAAACTTCGTATTAGCCAATTAGAACGTTCATTAACTTATTACACCGAGGTTATTGGACTTAAAATATTACGTCAAGACGATACTACAGCAGACTTAACTGCGGATGGACATACTGTTTTACTTCAATTAGAAGAAATCGAAAATGCGCAGATTTTACCACGCCAATCTGCGGCTGGCTTATATCATTTTGCTATTCTTGTACCTGATCGGACTAGCTTAGGATTGGTGCTTCGTAATTTAGCGATGCGTAACCAACAAATCGGGCAAGGTGATCATCTTGTTAGTGAAGCATTGTATTTGAATGATCCTGATAATAACGGTATCGAAATCTATGCAGATCGTCCTCGTTCAACATGGCAAAAAGACGAACGCGGGCAATATATTATGGGAACTGATCCTGTTGATGTAGATGGGTTATTAGCACTGGCTGAAGGCAAAGAATGGACAGGGTTACCCGCAGGTACAATAATCGGACATGTTCATTTCCATGTGCCTACTTTAGCAGCGGCTCGTCAATTTTATGTCGATATATTAGGATTTGAAATTATGCTTACTGACGATCGCAGTGTGTTGTTTATCTCTGCGGGTGGTTATCATCATCATTTAGGACTCAATGTATGGGCAGGTGTTGGCGCTCCTATCGCTCCGTCAAATGCCGCCGGTATCAGTTATTACACATTGAAAATGCCAGATCAGGCTTCTATTCAAGAAGTTGCAGATCGTGCTAGAGCAGCCGGTATCCCTGTAGAAGAAACAGAAGGGCAATTATGGTTGACAGATCCTTCAAATATTCAAGTCCGATTTTATAGTGATGCTTCTTAAATATTGTCTTATATGTAACGCTACGATCAAAAGAACGAATAGATCAACAAAAAAACCGATGCGTATCTGCACCGGTTTTTTCATGCTTTTGGCTTCATGTTACATATTAGTAAAAAGAATCGGTGTTGATATCTGTTTCCACACCATCTTCATAATATGAATCTTCACTATACGATCCTTCATTTGTTCCATACGCAAATGCCGCAATAAAAGCAAATACGATAAAAGCGATCATAATCAAATGAATGAGTGTGCCTAAAGCACCGCAGATTAATCCGGCTATTGCCATTCCTTGACCTGCTTGTCTACGTGTTTTTAATTCTTTAAGTGCAAGAATCCCGAAAATAATGCCTAATATACCAATAACAATTCCGATACCAGGTAACATCAACAAAGCAGCTAAAGAAGAAATACCTAAAACAAGTGCTGCAATTGCTTTTCCGTTATTAGTCATCGGATATTGTGGTGGGTAAGGAGCAAATGGGGGAGGATTCTGATTGCCGGGCGGATGGTAAGGCTGATTTGGGTCCATAAATGTACCTCCTTTAGATATGTATCATTTACCCGTTTTTAATTCTTATCATACCATTTAATCTGGATATAAAAAACAGGAGTCTTTTCTGGCGGGAAAAGGCTCCTGTAGGGTAAACCAATCATAGACTACTTATTTGATTGTTAGATCGAAGTGTGACTTGGTAGTGGACGCGTTAAGTTCAAGTACATTGCTGTCAATTCGTCAAACCATGTTTTGTCTTTGCTAATCAAAGCGATATCGATCAAGCTTTTCAATTGTTCAGGCTCTAATGTAACCGCATCTTGAAAAGAAATCTCTGCTGAAGCAGTGACAATACCAAGAGAATCTTGTTGCAAATATACACGAATCGTACTGTCCATATATTCTTGTCTCAAAAAGTAAATAATTTCGCTCATTAGAATAGGACGAGAGTGCGTAGGGTATGTGCACTCCATTACTTTAACCCAGTAATGTTTGTTGGTCAGGTGAACAGATCCTTTTTCATCAATTAAGCGTTGGTCTGCTTCAATATGGTAACGAAGGTCAAATGTTTGTATAGGGAAATTTTTGCTTAATTGTTTATGAAGGACAGCATAAATTTCTTGTTCGTTTAATTTAATCATGCTAATCATTCCTTTGCTTTTATATATTTTTAGAAAACCGTTTGAATTTTAAGGGTCAGGTCAACTTTTAAGGTGATAAATGAGTAATTATGAAGCTGTTAAAATATATATCGGTCAATAGACTCATATTTTGTATATATTTTGTCGAAAAAAAGGAAAAAATGTTATAGGAAATGAGGACTATATATGTCAGAAGTTCAAGATCATTTGAAAAAAGGCTTAGCGATCTTATTTATCGGCTTTAATCCAAGTCTACGTTCAGGAGAAGTAGGGCACCATTATGCCAATCCACGTAACCGATTTTGGAAAATTCTTTATGAATCTGGTCTTACGGATCGATTGTATAGACCGGACGAAGATCACGATTTATTAGAAATAGGTTATGGATTTACAAATATCGTTTCCCGTCCTACCCGTGGAGCAGAAGATATTTTGCCTGAAGAATATGCAACAGGTCGTCAACAATTACGAGAAAAGCTAAAAACTTATCAACCCCAAATCGCTTGTTTTGTCGGTAAAGGAGTGTATCTTCAATACAGTCAAAAAGCTAAAGCATCATGGGGATTTCAAAAAGAGCCTATTATAGAAGGAATACGAGAATTTGTAGCTCCGTCTTCTAGCAGTCTTGTGCGAATGCCTGTAGACGATATTATTGATATTTATCGACATCTTTCTATAGAACAATAAGGGGAAATCGAAGGAAAGCGTAATCAAATAAACGAATAAAATAAAAGTTTGACAATATTGCCGAAAACCGTTTTAATTATGTAGACCGATCGTTATAATGAATTTGAAGGATGTGAACATATGGCTGAAAAGTCTAACTCACGCGATCTGATTGTAGAGACAGCTGCGAGACTTTTCTTTTCACAAGGGTATCATGCTACAGGATTAAGTCAGATTATCAAAGAAAGTGATACGCCTAAAGGTTCTTTGTATCATTATTTTCCGAATGGCAAAGAAGAATTAGCCTATGTATGTATTGAGAAAACCAATCATCATGTATTGGAAAAGTTCAAATCTGTTTTTGAACAACATCAAACAACAGGCGATGCAATTCAAGCTTTTATTCGCGATATGGCAGATGATACTGAAAAATCCGGGTTTACTGGCTTTCTGCCTTTTAGTTTCTGGGCAGCAGTAGAAACGTCATGTATAAGTAACAAGCTACGATCCGCTTGTCAGGATGTTTTTATCGATTGGCAAGAAGTGATTGCAGAACGTTTGCAACAAGAAGGTGCTTTAGAAGTTCGTGCCAAAGAAGCTGCATTGCTCATGATATCAATGATGGAAGGTGCTTTGATTATTTCCCTAACCAATCAAAGTAAACAACCGATGTTGATCGCCGCCGATTACTTATCGGCTATCATGAAGACAGCTGTGTTAACAAAATAAACAATAGATAGAGACAGTTTTAGGAGGATGGGAACGTGGACGTAAGTATGAACGCAGATGCTATCAAAGGTCAGCCAGAAGGAAGACAGTACAAAGTATTACCAATTATGATTTCATTGTTATTAAGTGGATTTATCGGCTTATTCAGTGAAACTGCATTGAATGTAGCGATCAGTTCTTTGATGGGATTACTTAGTGTAGATGAAGCAACAATTCAATGGTTAACAACAGGATATTTATTGGTATTAGGTATTCTGGTTCCTGTATCTGGATTATTACTACAATGGTTCAGTACAAGACAATTATTTATTACTTCTTTAACATTTTCGATTGTTGGTACGATTGTAGCTGCATTGTCGCCTAACTTTGAAATCTTGTTAATTGCTCGTGTATTGCAAGCAGTAGGTACTGGATTGTTATTACCATTGCTATTTAATACGATTCTTATTATTTTCCCGATTGAGAAGCGTGGAGCAGCGATGGGCTTGATCGGTCTTGTTATTATGTTTGCACCAGCGATTGGACCTGCAATTTCAGGTCTGATTTTAGCTAATTTAACATGGCACTGGATTTTCTGGATTTCGTTGCCGTTTCTTGTGATCGCTTTGATCTTTGGAGTGATGTTCTTAGAAAATGTATCGACAATCACCAAGCCCAAAATCGATATTCTCTCGATTGTATTATCTACACTTGGATTCGGTGGTATCGTATTCGGATTCAGTAGTGCAGGTGAAGGTTCTGGCGGTTGGGGAAGCCCTGTTGTAATCGGAACTTTGTTGTTGGGTGCAGTATCTCTATTATTATTTGGCTTCCGCCAGATGAAAATGAAGCAACCGATGATCAACTTGCGTGCATTCAAATTCCCGATGTTTACAATCGGTCTGATTCTTGTATTTATCTGTATGATGATGATCTTATCGTCTATGTTGATCTTGCCATTGTACTTGCAACAAGGTATGGCGTTGACTGCATTGGGTGCAGGTCTTGTATTGTTGCCAGGTAGTCTATTGAATGGTTTCTTATCACCAGTCATGGGTCGTTTATTTGATAAATTCGGTCCGAAATGGTTAGTGATTATTGGTTTATCTATTGCTACGATTGTATTATTCTTATTCACTAGAATTCATTCTACAACTCCGGTGGGTCTGATTATTGGGTTACACGCTTCATTAATGGTGGGTATATCGATGATTATGATGCCAGCACAGACCAACGGTCTGAATCAGTTGCCACGTGAATACTATCCAGATGGTACAGCGATTATGAATACACTACAACAAGTTGCTGGAGCTATCGGTACAGCGCTCGCTGTAAGTATTCTGAGTGCTGGTCGTGCTAACTTCTTGAGTGGTGTCGCTAATCCGAAAGATCCGTCAAATGTATTAGCAGCATTTACAGTAGGGGTGCAACATGCCTTTATCTTTGCTGTGGTGATTGCAGCGATCGGTCTGGTATGTGCGCTGTTTATCAAACGTGTTAATGTTAAACACGGTATGTAATTAATTGGAGTAAGCCAACTTAATTCCTATTCTGAGGAGTTAGGTTGGCTTTTTGCTATCCGTATTCCAATAGATTTGGTAAGAAAATCGTAATTTAGTTTAAAGTATAAAAGGATACGTATTCTATAGAAGAAAAAAAGGAGAATGATTATGATTACGATCGATCCCACATCTATTACTAATATAGATAATTATAAATTAATCACCGGTTCTGTGATTCCCAGACCAATCGCTTTTGTTACCAGTCAATCCAATACAGGTGTGCTTAATCTAGCTCCATTTAGTTATTTTAATATCGTGGCTTCTGATCCACCGATGCTTTCTATTTCGGTTGCACGCAAAAATGGAGAAATGAAAGATACTGCACGTAATGTCATCGAAAATAAAGAATTAGTAGTTCATATTGTGCATGAAGACTTAACCGAGCAGATGAACCATACAGCCGCTTCACTACCAGGCGATCAAAGCGAACTTGAATTAACGACTCTTCATACAATTCCTAGTGACAAAATAAAAGTTCCTGGTCTTGAAGAAGCGTTGATTCGTTTTGAATGTGTGTTAGAACAACATGTACCGATTAGTAATGATAGCGGTGAAGTTGTACAAGATTTACTGCTTGTACGTATTATTTGTTACCATTTTGATGAAAAAGTAGTCGATGCAGAACATTTCTATATCTGGGCAGATGTGTTGAAACCTGTCGCTCGTCTTGCAGGCAATAATTACGCAGGACTTGCACAACAATTTACGATAGAACGCCCGAGTTAAATCCATAATAAAGTGCTATTGAATAGAATATAAATAGAATAGTTAAAATCAAAAAGACTGAGCCTTGATAATAAGGTTCAGTCTTTTTGCGATAGTGTAGGCTTAATCCATAATTTGGACAGATCGATCCAACCAAATGCATCAGGATATAACCCTTGAAAAGAAGGATCAAATAACAACTTTTGGTTGGAATGATAGACAGGTATAAATAAAAACGAAGTGTGTAAAAATTGCTCAATCTTTTCAACATGCTTACTATAATCAGGCAACGGTGCCGCTACAAAAGGAACCAGTAATTGATCTAACTCTTTTAACTGAGCAGGATTTAATAATTGACGTACATAAGTCGAGCGGTTACTAAAAAAGTTAAGCAATCCCCAGACGATATTTTCTTCTAACATTTCTTGCCCCATAAATAAATCAGCTTCTTGCATCACTGCTTGAGAAGCAAATGAATCGCGCGGGCATAGATTAATGATCAGACCTATCGAACGCGCACGATCCTGTAGCCATAGACAGACTGCATGGTTTTCTGCTCGATTCAGATAATTCAGGTTCAAAGGTTGCCCTTGATAGTCTGTTTGTTGCAGATATTCACGTGCTTGTTCTAATGAATATGTAGGAGCATGTGTTTGTTTACTTTTCCACGGAAATAAGCTGTAAGCAGGCTTGAGCCAATAATCAGAACATTGCTCTGTCAACAGCGGACGATCCAACAACATATGAATCACTTGCCTAAAAGTGAAATCGTGCTGAATCCCTTCTTTGCAAAAATTGAACATAATAAAGTTACATCCAATCACTTTGTAATTCACTTGAGCTGGATCGGTATAATCGGTAGCTTTATTTTGACGAAATAGCTGATAACGTCGGTCTGCTTGATAATCAGCTGTCACAAAATAAATATCAACCCGATCCAACAACGATCTTCCTTCAAAATAACTATCAAAAGCATCTAATATAATATGATCTTCACTAGCCGTCGTTAAGCGAAAAGCTCCTGTTCCGACCAATTGTCGACCTTTATCCGCCATATCATGATCATGCGGAAGAATCGACATACACAATGAACTAATATAGTTCAAGAAAAAGGGATCAGACCGTTGTAGAACAAAGCTGATCGTATAATCGTTATGAATGACTACAGATTCAACATGTGTAAATTGCCAAAAAGCCGGTGAATCGAGATCGCGTAGACGCTCCCATGTATATTTCACATCCTGCGCCGTTAAAGTTCGACCATGATGAAATCGAACACCTTTACGTAAATAAAATGTCCAACATTGATCGGTATTATCGCTTTCCCAATAATGAGCCAATTGAGGTACAAACGTCTGCGATTCTGCTTGATAAGCTATTAATAAGTTACACATTTGACCGATCAAATGAGACTCAAAAGCTGTAAATACAAATGCTGGGTCTAATGACTCTAAAATACGACTCTGGTTAATCCGTAACACATCGAGTGTCTGAGAACCGTGATGTTCGATATGAAGTCCAAACTGCTGTTCAAGCCGATATTGAAGTCGTTGAACATAAGTATGGGGTAACTGTGGATGTTGTAACCATTGCGCAGCTTCTTGCAATTTACCTTGAGTAAGCAGTTGCTCGAAATAGAGACTTAATACATGTTCGAGTGAGTGAAGTATCGTTAGCGTAGAATGATGTCCACGACCACGACCGCTTTGCCAGTGAATATGTCCTTCTTCTTGCAATTTACGTATAATCCATTTGACATTGCGGGTTGTACAGTGCAGAAGAGAGGCTAAATGTTCAATCGTTAGCGTATGTGTACTATGTATAGCTGGATCATCTAATGACAATAGAATGGTTATGTAATGCTCTTGATGTTTCATATTTTACTCTCCTAAGTGTTGCTGAGTTACGATTTATAAAAGGGGAAACGATTGATTTAATCTTACTCTTTTTCTTCCTCTTTCTCCAGTTGATAATAAAAGAACTGGAAGAGGGGGAATTAGAAATGGAATTTTTGCAACTACATCGAACTATTCAACTGCGTATTTTGACTACATTTATAACCCGGTTAACAGGAACAATGATTTTTCCATTTATGGCGATTTATTTTGCTGGCTATCTTGGTGCAGGTATTGCAGGTGTTTTATTATTTTCTAGCTTAATGATTCAGCTTGTTGCAGGATTGTATGGTGGATATTTGGCAGATCGGTGGGGACGTAAAACGTTAATGGTATGGGGAGAAGGTATTCAATGTCTAGCTTTTCTCGGTATGATGCTAGCTAACTCGCCATACTTACAATCTGCATGGATTACATTTGCGATGATGATTGTACATAGTCTCTGCAATGGTCTAATTATACCGGCTTCAGATGCTATGTTAATTGATGTAAGTACACCACAGACGCGTACATTAATGTATAGCGTCAATTATTGGTCGATCAATCTCGCGATTACATTCGGAGCATTTATTGGTGGAGCGCTGTTCAGTTCACATCGGATGGAGTTGTTTGGACTATTGACGGTCACAGGGTTGCTGATCTGGTTGATCACAGTCTTTTTGATTACAGAAACGTATGTACTGCAAGCCAGTGCACAACAGACCAAGCGGTGGAATATCCTCACTAGCGGAAAATTGATTATTCGCAATTATCATCAAGTGTGGAAAGATCGACTTTTTATTATATTTGTTTTGGGAAATATGCTATTGTTATCTACTGAATTTCATCTGACTCAATATATAGGAGTTCGTCTGCAAAAAGAATTTGTTCCACAATCGATGTTGATCTGGGGCGATTGGCAGTTAGAACTAAACGGTATCAAAGTTCTAAGTATGATTCAGATCGAAAATACAATCGGGATTGTGCTTCTTTCCTTATTTCTTGCTGGCGTGATCCGTCGTTCCAAACGTCAAATTTCTTGGATGAATATAGCGGTTCTGATCTATATTACCGGTTTTGCAGTGATGGCATTTAGCAATACATTATGGATACTTGTTGGAGCAATGTTGTTAGCTACTGTAGGAGAGTTAATTCATGTGCCTATTCGTCAATCTCTACTAGCTCAAATTATCAACGATCAATCACGTAGTTCTTATATGGCTGTCAATGGAATAGGGACACAAGGAGCAAGAGCAATAGCCGCTCTAGGGATCACCTTAGGCGTATGGGTTCCTGCATACGGAATGTCGATCATAATCGCTATCGTTGGATTAATCGGATTTCTGTGTATTTCTTATGTGATCAGTCGGGTACAAGCTTCTACAAAAGCATCTTCAACACAAGGGGTTACCAAAAACCAAGTAACATTGTAAGATATAGAAAGTTGAAATGATTATTATATCTAGTAAGCTATTTTGCTAAAATGAAAATCAATTTTAATTTTATTGGTCGCACTGATATAGCCAAGTGTTTAATAGTAGAAACAGAATGTTTGAGGGGGGATTACGATGAATAAAGTAGCCAAGCCGTTGAGTGGCAAAACGATTGTGATCGCAGGTTCTAGAAAATTAGATGAAATGTCGTCATTGATTCAAAAACAAGGTGGAACCGCTATTGTTCGATCGTTACAAGGTGTAACTACATTTAAAGAGCAAGAGATGGAGCAAGAATTACGTCTATTTATCGAAAATCAACCAGAATGGGTTATTTTCACAACAGGGATAGGTGCCAAAGCGTTGTTCGATGCCGCAGATCGCCTGGGAATCAAAGATGCATTTGTTCAAACTGTTCAACAAGCCAAAATCGCAATCCGTGGCTACAAAACATATAACTTTCTCAAAACCCAAGAACTAGCACCGGATATTCGAGACTCAGATGGCACGATGAAAGGTCTGGAAGAACAGTTAGAATCAGTTACTTTTACCAAAGAACAAATATGGATACAATTGCATGGAGAGCCTGCTCCAGATTTGGTTCAGTTTTTGGAAGCGAAAGGTGCTTCATCTGTACATACATTGTTGCCTTATCTCAATATTGAGCCTGAAGCAGAGACATTACAGCAATTGCGTAAAGATATCCAGCAGAGCCAAATCGATGCAATCTGCTTTACTACGGCTGTTCAAGTTCGTTATTTATTCAAAGACGCTTCTAAGAACGGATATGAGGATGAATTGCGATCTGCTCTGAATCAACAAGTACTGGCTGTATCTGTAGGCAAAGTAACATCAGAAGCGCTCACTCAAGCAGGCATCACACGCATCGTAGCTCCCGAAAATGAACGAATGGGTGCAATGATTATAGAAATGGCGAAATATTATGAGGAACAAAAGTAGCATTCATGAATACTTTGTGTACTAAAATGAAATTTTTCATTTTATTTCATTGAAAAAGGTTCATTCTCATGTAAGCTTATGCTAAAATAAACTATTATGTAGTGAAGGAGAAATACAAAGATGACTATACCTAAAACGTTAACTATAGCCGGATCAGATACAAGCGGTGGAGCTGGTATTCAAGCCGATTTAAAAACTTTTCAGGAATTGGGCGTATATGGAATGACCGTTCTTACAACGATTGTTGCTATGGAGCCTAAAACATGGGATCATCAAGTATTCCCTATTGATCTGAATGTGGTGGAAGCGCAATTGCGTACCGTGTTAGATGGCATCGGATTTGATGCTTTGAAAACAGGTATGTTAGGTTCAGTAGACATTATTGAACTGGTGGCGCATCATCTGAATCGTTATCCTATGGATCGCGTAGTTATTGATCCTGTAATGGTATGCAAAGGCACAGATGAAGTTCTTCAACCGGAAAATACAGAAGCGATGTTAGAATTCTTGATTCCTGGTGCAGATCTAGTGACTCCGAACTTGTTTGAAGCTTCTCAATTGGCTAAAACAGGTCCTATCACTACAGAAGATCAAATGAAGCAAGCAGCTGCTATTATTTATGAGCGTGGAGCAAAGCACGTATTGATCAAAACACGCGGCAAGATCAAAGAAGGCAAAGCATTGGATTTATTGTATGATGGCAAAACATTTGACTGGTTCGAAGTTGATGCGATTGCAACGGAATTTACACATGGTGCAGGTTGTACCACTTCCGCAGCCGTAACAGCTGGACTTGCTAAAGGATTGTCGGTCAAAGATGCTTATGCTGACGCGAAAAACTTCATTACTCAAGCAATTGCTAACGGATTCCGTCTGAACGAATTTGTAGGTCCAACCCTGCATGTGGCACACCGTCTGCAATTGAAATAACAGCATCTGGAGCGGAGGATTGCTCAATGAATCGCTTATCCAAATCGTTACTCGGTGGAGCGCTCGTTTTACTTTTTTTGATTATCAGCGCTTGTTCTGGCAATAGTACACAGCAACCGTCATCCACGGATAATGGAACCACAGAACAATCACCAACCGAATCTGCAACTCCTTCAACAGAAGGAAGTACAGACAAGCCTGCAACAGGTACAGATTCAGCAACCGGTACAGACGGAACATCGTCGAGTACAGAAGATGCTACAGGCACAACAGATAGTGGAAGTGAAAGTGTTCCTGCTGCTAAGCCAGAGCTAACACCTGCGAATGAAGGTCAAGTCGATATTACGATTGTGCAACAAGGGCCGGGGCAATTTTTTGTACGTTTAAATGAATTTCCTGAAGGATACTTGGTAAGCAATTTAGACTGGACTGGGCCAGGTTACAGTGAAGCAGCTACATTTGATGAAGCTGTGAAGAACGGTCAAGAAGGCAATAATGGATTTTATGCAAGTAGCGATCATCGCAATTTCGGCTTTATTTATGATGGACGTATTGCTGGTGAAGAAGGCAAGTTTACTTTAACATTCCGCAATCAAGCGGGAGACGAATTAACCTGGTATAAAGATTTAACATTGCAATAATATCGCAGTCATCAAATGTTGAACATGCTGTACTAAATACTCAAGCCTCTGCCGATATATGCGGTAGGGGTATTTTGAGGGGCTATTTTTGCAAAAAGATGTACGGATAAGCTTTATGTATGCAAATGATGTAAATTACATGATTATTCAAAAAAATAAACTAAAGCACTGCATCGATCAGTGCACGAGAGGAACTTTTATAATGAGAATCAATACATTCAAAACAGAACAAAACTTAGACAGAGGTCACTTAACAGCAATCGCTAACGAAGCTTCACGCTTTGCTTCTGATATTCGTATTTCTTTTGGTAACCCTGACAACCGTAGAGAAGTTGATGTGAAAAGTCTTTTGGGTATGATGTTGATGATTATTCCTGCTGGAACAGAAATCGAATTAACTACTCGTGGTAAAGACGAATTGGAAGCTTTGGAAAGTGTACAAAACTTATTTGAACAAGTCATGTTCGCACCATCTGTTTAATATCTATACGTTACTTTCAAAAAATGAATTTTAAGCTATAAATCATAAAAATGTATAACAAAAAAACCTTTAGTCTATCAAAGACTGAAGGTTTTTTTGTTGTAGATAACGGGTAATGCCTAAATAAGTCATTCAGTTACCATTTTGCTTAGAAGCGCTCTGTTCTGTACTTTTTCGGTGTGATTCCAGTATGTTTTTTGAAAGCTTTGGAGAATGAGAATAGATCAGGATAGCCGACCGAGTAAGCAATTTCTGCTAATGAATAATTGGTTTCGGTAAGTAATTGACGTGCTTTGCTCATTTTGAGACTACGAATATATTCAGCTGGAGGAGTCTGATGAACCTGATGAAATTGTTTACTAAAATGAGTACGATGTACACCGACATGACTGGCGACATCTGCTACTGTAATCCCGCGATCATAATGACTATGAATATAAGCGATCGCTTCTTCCATCCAAGAAGTCGTCGATGATAACACATCGGATACATAATGATTCACATGAGAAGGATGGTCAGAAGATAATTCTGCAAAAATGCTATATAACAATTCCAATCGTCGCAATTCACTGCTAAATTCATTGGAATCTTCATTAGTAGCTAAAATCTGTTCGAACTTTTCTTGTAATTGATCAAATAATTCTGCACTAACTTCACTATATCCTTGATGCATACCACTTTGCTCTATAAGTAATCTGGCTTGAGGACCGGTAAAACAAATATAATACGTTTCCAGATCTTCATCCATATTATTAATATATTCAAAAGGCTCATTAGGAGAAATACACCATACGTTGTAAGAGCCAAGAATATAACTTTGACCTTTATGAATAATCACTCCGCCATGTCGATTAGCGATCCAAAAGCAATTATCAATGCCTGTAAATAAACGTCTACTATGGGCTTTGAGAAAATAACGACCCGCTTGAGCAATTCTTAATCCTCCGGATTGTGAGAATAAGGAAGGAGAAATAAGAAACCGTTCAACCACTTCACGATTTGTTTCAATAGAACGAAGCATATTGAACTTTCATCCTTTCCAAATGTAATCTAACTTCTTTATTATATACTACATAATGACAAAATAATACAAGACAAAATGACATTGTTCGTTTACAATCAAATTGCTATGATCTAAATCATGGTATTCCCACTAAAATGATGGGTTTTGACAACAATAATCATTTTTACTGATGTACCAATAGATTCTAACAGCAGATGGAGGACGCGTAATGAAAAATATAAAAATGAAATCTTCTTTTGTTTTGGCACTGACTTTACTACTGACGGTGGTTCTATCTGCTTGTGGAAATAGTTCGGACAGCTCGGCAGATGGAAAAGTAACGATCAGCTTTTTACATTGGCGTGGAGAAGATACACAGGCGTTCCAGAAAATCATTGATCAATTTGAAGCGAAAAATCCAAATATCAAAGTAGATATGCAGACATTAACTTCAGATCAATATCAATCTACAGCACAAGCTAAATTAACCGATGGTTCTGTAGGAGATGTATTTGCTTCTTTCCCGGGTGCACAATACGCAGCTTTATCCAAAGCAGGTCTATATACAGATTTAACCAATGAGTCTTTTTTGAAAAATTACAATGCAGACTTAATTGATGTAGGTGCCAAAGATGGCAAGCAATGGGCGGTACCGTATCAATTGGTGTACAACCAACCGATCTATAATACTGAAATTTTCAAAAAATATAATTTGACCCCTCCAACCGATTGGGACGGATTCCTTAAATTATGTGCAACACTCAAACAAAACGGAATTATTCCGATTGCTTTTGCTGGAGCAGATATTGGTCCAGGGCAGTTAATGAATACAATGGTGATGAATAACGAACCAAGCGAAGATATTTTCACCAAAGTTGAAGCAGGTCAAGCCAAATTAACAGATGAATTCTGGGTCAAAACGCTCACTCAATTTAAAGAGTTGAATGATAATGGTTATTTCCAAGATAACTCGCTAGGAACGAAAGACGCAGCAGCAGGTGCTTTATTTATTCAAGGAAAAGCAGCGATGTTAGCGAGCGGTTCTTATCAACTAGCACAGAATGCAAAACAGAATCCAGAACTAAAACAAGCATTATTAGCACCTATTACTGTATCGGCAGATCAAGCCAAATATGAAGGGGTACACACCAGTACATTTATGTTAGGTGTAAATAGTCGCTCTAAACATCAAGCAGAAGCTAAAAAATTCCTTGAGTTTTTGAGTCAACCGGATGTGGCTAGTCAGTATGCAAATGAAACAGGACAAAATGTAACATTGAAAGATATCACTTATGATAGTCCAGAATTGAAAATTGCTGGCGATTGGGCGGACAAAAAGACTATATTCCAACCTCGTTTTACTATTTTGAATTCTGAAAATCAAAAAGCAGTCACCAACTCTATTCAATCGGTGCTAGGTGGAGCAACACCTGAACAAGCTGCGCAAGATGCACAAGCGATTGTAGATCAACAAATTAAGTAAATCTCAAGATAAGCAGAAAACGCGCTTTAGATCATAGAAGCGCTGAAGGGCAAGGTAATAGGAACTTATGATGAATCGCAAAACACTTTGGTTCTTTATGCTACCCGGACTGTTATTATATACAGGGCTATTTGTTTATCCAGCCGTATCTGGTTTATTTTATTCTTTTACCAATTGGGATGGCGTATCGACTTCTTATGATTTTGTAGGGATATCTAATTACAAAGATAGCTTCGATAGTATTGTGTTTCGCAAAGCATTTTTTAATAATGTGAAATTTATGTTAACGGTTGTTATTATTCAGACGATTGTGTCGTTGGTTCTTGCATTAATTCTTGCTAAAAATACACGTACTCGTGTGTTTTTACGTGCATTGTACTTTTTTCCAGCGATCTTATCGTCTGTATCGGTAGGGTTAATCTGGTCGTTTATTTATGATCCTTCTCTGGGATTGTTAAATACTGCTTTAACCAGTGGTGGATTGGAGCAATTTACAGCGAGCTGGACAGGAGATGCCAATATTGCGCTATATGCTATCGCGTTTGTGCAAATATGGGCGCATGCCGGACAGATGATGATTGTATTTATTGCCGGTCTACATGCGATTCCAGAAGAGTTAATGGAAGCCGCACGTATTGATGGAGCGACACGTTTCCAGATTTTCCGCAAAGTCACATGGCCATTACTTGCACCATCTGCAACGATTGTTGTATCGTACACAACGATTCAATCATTCAAAGCGTTTGATCTGATCTTTGTTATGACAGATGGTGGGCCTAACTATGCGACTGAAATTCTGACAACGTATATTTATCATCTGGCGTTCTCGAATTATTCATTTGGTCTAGCCTCCGCAGGTTCGATGATTTTCCTTGTACTGCTAGGACTGTTAACGATGGCGCAATTTAAAGCTCTTCGTAGAGGCGGTGCTAACGGATGATCGAACGCCGAATAGATAAGCAGCAGGATGGTGAACGGCGATGAAATGGATCGGACGTATCATTATGGTGCTGTATGCTCTGCTTGTAGCAGCACCATTGTATTTTGTAATCACATCTTCGTTCAAAACAAGTCAGGCGTTTTTTGCTAATCCATTAAGCTGGCCGAATCCCTGGACGATTCAAAATTTTATATCAATTTTTGATGCTCAACCGATGTGGCAGTATTTCTGGAATAGTGCTCGTGTGACACTAAGTACTGTCGCTCTTGATCTATTTCTAGGCAGTCTAATTGCGTATGCGATTATTCGTCTAGGTGGACGTATGGGAAGATATACTTTTGTTTATTTTGTGGCTGGCTTAATTATTCCGTCACAGGTTAGTATGCTGCCACTGTATTCATTAGTACGCCAAATTGGTTGGTCTGATAATCTTGGCGCATTGGTTCTAGTAACGGCAGCAGGGTTATTGCCTTTAACTGTGTTTACACTAACAGGATTTATGGAAATGTTAAGCAAAGAGATGATGGAAGCGGGTAGTATTGATGGTGCAAGTGAATGGAAAATTTACTGGCGTCTAGTCTTGCCATTATCTGGGCCTTCACTTGCAGCAACCGCCGCATTTCTATTTGTAATGGTCTGGAATGATCTATTGATTCCAATGTTGCTGATTAATAGTACTGACAAATTAACATTGCCACTGGCTTTGATGCAGTTCCGCGGCGAGTATGTCACCGACTATACGTTGCTATTAACAGGAGTGGTGATTACCGCAGTACCGATGGTTATTTTGTTTATTTTCTTACAACGTTTCTTTGTTACAGGAATGACCGCAGGATCGGTCAAAGGGTAATACAGCAAATACAATAAATAGCAGTATATTAAAAAAGTCAGTTTACCGAGAGAGAAAACACTCAACGTAAACTGACTTTTTTTGTATATATTCTAATCCATAGATAGATGAACTATTTTACCAACTGCTGACGGATTGCAGTCACGACAGCTTGTGTACGGTCTTTTACACCTAACTTTTGAATAATATTATGCACATGTGTTTTGATTGTACTTTCGGATACATATAATTCTTCTGCAATTTCAAAATTACGTCTGCCATAAGCCATCGCTTGCAATACTTCTAGTTCACGATCTGTTAATGGCTCTAACACAGGCGCTGGAACATAGGAAGAGTTGGGTGGGTATGCCGATTCATTTTCACCTAATAGTTGAATGAGTGCTCCTCCAGCAGTTGTACTATTATAGATTGCACCGCCTGCCAGAATCGACCGAATCCCGACAATCATATCATTCATATCAATATCTTTGAGCAAATAACCAGAAGCACCTGCACGTATCCCATCAATCACATAGTCTTGAACATCAAATGTAGTCAGTAAAATGATTTTGATCTCAGGATGTACCGATAGAATACGGCGGGTAGCATCTATACCTGACAATTCAGGCATCTGGATATCCATTAAAATAAGATGTGGACGATATTGTAATGCTAATTGGATCGCTTCTTGACCTGTTGCGGCTTCAGCAACCACTTGCATATCGGCTTGTAGATCAAGTACATAACGAATCCCTTGCCGGATAAGAGCTTGATCATCTGCTAACATAATACGTATAGGCTCTGTTGAACTCATATAGAGATTCTCCTTGATTCATTTAATTTTTAGTGATCGGGTGATTATTCAGAGGCAGTGTCACTTTGATCCAGAGACCGCCTTGTGGACGAGCAGCAAATGTACATTGACCGTGTATCGTTTCACAACGGCGAATCATATTTTGGATACCGAATCCGTATTGTAACGGTTGATCTCTACGATACTTACCATCATCAGCGATTGAAAGTTGGACATGCTGAGCAGTCTCAGTAATAGTAATCTCAACCGTATTGGCTTCAGCATGGCGGATAATATTAGTTAATGACTCTTGTAATACACGATATAATACGCTATCAATTAATTCGCCCCATATACTAAAAGTCCCTTGAGCGTTAAAGCTTAATTGTAACCCTGCACGATGGGTGATCTGAGTCGCTAATTCTTGCAGACCTTCGATACCACCTTCGTGCACAGACCAATCTTTCACCACACTACGAACTTCCGCAAGACCTTGTCTGGATACATCGAGCAACTGATCGACAGTTGATTCAGCGCGTTCAGGATCTTGCTTGATCATCCATTTCAAAGCTTGCATCTGTACAATAAGCGAAGTGAAATGATGACCTAATCCATCGTGAATCTCTCCTGCTATCCGCGTACGTTCGGTTAATGCAGCATAACGTATCGATTGGACAGTACTGTCCTGCAATTCTGCATAAGTTCGTTGTAGCTCCATATGAACTTGTTCCAGTTCTTTAAGTTGTTCACTGTTAATCTTCAGCACACCAATATAACGGCTAAGACTGTGAATGCCAAAATAGATACTGGCAAGCACGACAATCAGACTATATGGATAACCATTGTCTAGCCCGGAAATTAACATGACTACGCCTACTATAATCAATACTACAGTTGCTACTTTTTGCTCTCGACTTGAAATAAAGCTTAATATCACAAACCATGCCCATAGAACAGAATTATAATCTTGAGGTTCTTTGGAAATATAAGCAGAAAGCCAGATCATTGAGAACAAAAAAAGCGTAAAAACGATAATATAAGTAATCGACAATTTAATACTAGACCATAGCATAAATACGTAAAAACACATCGTGACAAAAAACAGCATCCACACAAGAAAAGAATGATCCATATAATAAATGGTTAGATTATAAATAATAATCATCGTTAATAATAAACGGAATAAAAATAAATACTTTAAAAAATCTTGTGATTTTTGCAAAGTTTGACTTCCTTTCACATCAAATACTGATTTCTATTTTAGCATGTTCCTAAGAAGTGATTCAGATTTAAATATAATCAAGTACAACATATTCTTATTATACAGAAGAAGCCTAGTTAACTATATCTTAATAGCGCTCACTTTTCGTCATCATAATGATCGGTTTTGAAAAGGTGAAAATCAATCGCTAGGTGGAGGTAATATCAGATAGGCAAACACTTTAATCACAATGATAGAAGATTTTGATACATGTATAGAATGTATTGATATAGTAATCAATTGACGCTGTGGACAGCAGGGTGCTAGACTTTATATAATCTTAACCAACTTAATAGGTCGGAATTATAAGATATGATTCAAATGCCAAACCTATTTCCAAAAGAATCACTTTTATTGTAATGCGCACCTATATTCAGAGGAGGACAACGACATGTCATCAACAATTGAAACTACTGCAAATCAAGGTCAACATATTATTTTGTGGAGTAAAACAGGATGCCACTTCTGCGGGGAGATTAAGAACTATCTAGAATTAAATAATCATCATTATACCAATCTAGAAGTTGCAGGTAACGATGGTCTACGCGATGTACTTGAAGCTAAATACGGTATCCGGCATGTGCCTGTCGTCGAAGTAGGTCGTAATGGCACATATACTGCATTTTTAGAAACTGATTTGGAAGGGTTGGCTCAGTTGTTAGCTCAAGAAGCAGAATCGGCTCAATCCTCAGCAACCGTAATTTAATCTTCCAATAATACTGAAATGCTGACTATAAATATTCTATAAACTATTATCGATCGTAACGATAAAAAGAAGGAGTGATCAATGATGACCAATCACAAACGACAATTGAAATTTGGAGCAATCATCCATGGGATTGGAGGAAGTATGTCTACATGGCGACATCCCGAGGTACAAAGTGATGCAAGTGTAAGCTTTGACTTTTACAAACGGCAGACGCTCAAAGCAGAAGAAGGCAAGTTCGATCTGGTCTTTATTGCCGATGGATTGTTTATCAATGAAAAGTCATTACCACACTTTTTGAATCGATTTGAGCCGGTTACGATATTGTCTGCGCTTGCAGCAGTCACTTCCCGAATCGGGTTAGTAGGAACAATATCTACCAGCTATAGCGAGCCATTTACTGTGGCACGTCAATTGTCTTCGATCGATCATATCAGTGGAGGACGTGCTGGATGGAATGTGGTCACATCTCCACTTGAAGGATCGGCACGTAACTACAGTCGAGGCGACCATCCTTCTCATCCTGAACGGTATCAGATTGCGGCTGAATATCTAGAAGTAACCAAAGGATTATGGGATTCATGGGAAGAAGATGCTTTTGTTAGAGATAAAGAGTCCGGTGTCTTTTTTGATCCTGAGAAACTGCATACACTTAATCATCAAGGGAAGCATTTTTCTGTTCAAGGCCCTTTGAATATCGGACGATCCCGTCAAGGACAGCCTGTCATTTTCCAAGCAGGTTCTTCAGAAGATGGCAGAAATCTAGCCGCCCAATCAGCCGATGCGATCTTTACCGGGCAAGAGACTTTAAGTGATGCGCAAGCCTTTTATACCGATGTGAAAAAGCGTGCAGTTCAGTATGGTCGTCAGGAAGAAGAGTTATTAGTCTTGCCAGGGATATCGCCTATTATTGGCAGAACCGAAGCTGAAGCCGAGCAGAAATATCGCGAAATTGCTGATCTGGTGACGATTGATAAAGCACTTGATTTTTTAGGACGCTTTTTCGATCATCATGACTTTTCACAATATCCATTGGATGCGCCTTTTCCAGACTTACATGATATCGGAAGTAATAGTTTCCGTAGTGGAACAGATAAAATTAAAAAAGATGCGCGTGAGCGTGGTCTAACTTTACGCGAAGTTGCATTACAAGCAGCTACACCGCGTGGAAATTTTATCGGTACACCGGAGCAGATCGCTAATCAAATCGAAGAATGGTTTCTACAAAAAGGATCGGATGGATTTATTATTCACTCCGATCTTCCAAGCGGATTACACGATTTTGTAGATTTGGTCGTGCCTATTTTGCAAGCAAAAGGGATTTATCGTCAAGATTATGAGTACGATACATTACGTGAAAATTTGGGAGTGCCTATTCCACAGAATCGGTATCAAGCCAAAACGTTAAAAGTGTAAATCGTATTTAATACGCTGTGTTCTGATCTAATTTAAACATAAACGATTTTCCCAAAATGGTGATAAGTCAAAGAAGTGCCCGTTGCTCCTGATCCCAGTGGTCATAAGGGGTGACGGGTTATTTCAAATTGCCTATTCTTCCGTTGACAAGTGTCAAAACAGGGAATATGATACATAAAACCAAGTTAGTTAATGGGAAAAGTAAGAAAGGGGATGGAATGATGAATATTGAAAATATAGAGGCATTTGTCTATATCAACCATTATGGCAGTTTTAATAAAGCAGCAGAAGTGTTATTCCTTTCTCAACCGTCTGTATCAGCGCGTATCCAGACATTAGAAAGAGAACTTGGCTGCAAATTATTTGAACGTCTGGGTCGACAAATTTTATTAACCGAAGAAGGAAGAAGATTTCTACCGTATGCACAGCAAGTCTTACAAGTGATCCAAAAAGGCAAACAACGTATTCAAACAGCAAAAGTCACACCACAGGAGCTGACCATCGGTTGTACCGTAGCTGTCTCTAATTATGTTATTCCTGAACTGCTTCCCAAACTCAAACAAAAATATCCACAAACCAATTTTAAGCTGATCACTTCAACGACTGATCAACTGTTGCATAAATTAATGAACAAAGAAATCGATATCGGGTTTGTCCGTAAAGTGATGCATCCGGCGATTCGAACAGTTTCTTTTTACGAAGATCCTATTTCACTATACGTATACAAAGATCATCCATTTGTACAAAAAGGACGTGCAACGATCGCATCATTGCAGGAACAACCTTTAATTTTCTTTGAATGCGGATCATTAGACTGGCTTCGGATTCATCGTGTATTCGAAAGTCTTGAATTTCCGCCAGATATCGCTTTCCATGTCGATCATTCTGAAACTGCCAAAAAGCTAGTGTTACAAAAAGCAGGCATCGCCTTTTTACCCGGACTTAGTGTCCATGAAGAAGTGATGCGTGGCGACCTGGTACCGATCTATATTCCAGAAGTCACAGGAATCTCTTTACAGACCAGTCTAATCACACTAAAAGAACAACCATCAACATTCGCTACCACACTAGCCGAATTACTACACGAAAACGACTACTTCCGTAGCCAACAACCCGACCAATCGCTACTTCACTCTACGATCTAATGAAAAAGAGTAGAAGAAAAGACAAACGTATCTTTCTAAAAATCAATAATAGATACACACAAATCATAATCGATATAGACAACAAAAAAGTAATCAAAACAATCACCATTTCACATGTATATCTCATAGCAAATGAATGACCTATAGAACAAATCAATATAAAGATGACACCAATACACCCAATCTTTCCAACTAACATCATCTTTATCTTTACTTGCTACCCTCCCACAAGGGAAACAAATGCACCACCCAAGTAGCATGTCATCTGTTACCATCATCCCACCAAGCACAAGCGAAGAGGGAAGATTCATTCTGAAAGAGCGAAGCGCTCGCATTTAAAAGAATATCCCCACCGCAAAGCGGTAAATTCAAGGGATATTCTTTTACCAGCGACGACAAGAATAATCTACCCTCATAGCGCCTGTACTCTATTGCACCACGACACCTATCATTTGTTTCCCCCACACCTATTGATTTGTTCAATACACCGATAGAACTTTCCTATTATCCAGGTCATTGACGGTAAGAAAGGACGATGATAGATTTATCACATGCTAAATCCGATTAAGTTGATATGAATTAGGGGGAAGAAGAAAATGAAGAAAAAAACAGGATTAACAGTACTTACATTATGGGCAGTTGTTTGGATGCTGGTACTATCGGGTTGCGCATCTGTTAGCGAATCAAGTGGAGGTTCAGCAGGAGGAACATCTTCTGCATCAGATAGCAATAATGCAACAGCGTCTACAGGTGGTGTTAAAAAAATTATCGTCGGTACAGGTACAGCCTTTCCGAATGTCTGCTTTATTGATGAAAATGGCAAGCTTACTGGATACGATGTGGAATTGGTACGTGAGATCGATAAACGTCTACCAGATGTAGAATTTGAATTTAAAACGATGGAATTCTCAAATCTGTTACTAAGCTTAGAAACAAACAAAATAGATTTTGTCGCTCACCAGATGGAGACGAATCCTGAACGTGAACAAAAATATCTATTTAACAAAGTGCCATACAGCATTTTCCTTAATCGTGTAGCTGTTGCGAAAGACAATAATGCGATTAAAGGATTAGATGATCTGGTTGGGAAAAAAGTGCTTACAGGAGCTACAAGTAATGCGGCTTACCTACTTAATGAATATAACAAGACACATAACAACGGTATAGATGTTGTCTATAGTAGTGGAGCAGCCAATGATACTGTTCAACAAATCGTATCAGGACGGGTAGATGCCACGATCACGACAGATTTTGCTAATCGTTTCAATACAGATGCAGACGGTAATGTAGCACTCAAAACAGTCGGTGAACCGTTAAATCAATCCAATGTCTTTTTCGTGTTCCGCAAAGATGAGCAACCTCTTGCAGATGAGATCGATCAAGCGATCACAGAAATCAAAGCAGATGGAACACTCAAAAAATTAAGCGAACAATGGTTAGGTGACGATTTTACCAAAACGCTAGAAGAAGCCAAAGTAACCAAATAAATAATGAATAGCTAGTAGAAAGGAGCACATCATACATGAGCAGAAAATTCGATATCACCTATGTGTTTGATTTTATTCCTAAATTGTTGGCTTATCTCAATATAACACTGCTCATTGTAGGCAGCTCGATTCTACTAGGTCTTGTTATCGGAATGCTTGTCGCGTTACCCCGTCTATACAATGTGCCTGTGCTCAAGCGTATCTCGCAAGTGTATGTCTCCTTTTTTCGCGGGACACCGATTCTGATTCAATTATTTCTGATCTATTATGGACTGCCGACGATTCTGCAATGGATCAATATTGATATTTCTAGAGTAGCAGTGTTGTACTTTGTGATTCTGGCTTATGCACTGAACAGTGGAGCTTTTGTCTCTGAAATGATAAGAGCTTCAGTCAGTGCAGTAGATAAAGGACAGATTGAAGCCGCGCAATCCATAGGCATGAGCGGATACCAGACGTTTACACGTATTATTTTGCCACAAGCGTTAGCGATCAGTATTCCGTTATTCGGTAATCTGGTGATCGGCAATCTGAAAGACACTTCACTTGCTTTTACTCTAGGCGTGATGGAAATGACAGGCAGATCACAGACGTTAGGAACAGCTACACAACATTTTGTAGAGACATATATTGCTTTATCTTTGATCTACTTTGTAATCAGTATGATCTTGGAACAAGGATTCCTCTGGTTAGAACGTCGTCTACATCGTCATGAAGCAAGTGTAAGGCAGAGTTCTAAAGTGATGGGGCGTAAATGGCTAACCCGTCCTGTATCTGCACTTAGCAAAGGAGGTAGAAGTGGATGACACTGGATCCATCGTTTATGTGGACAGCCTTTCTAAGCCTTTTTAAAGCATTACCGACTACGCTTATGATTACTTTCGTATCTGTAATCTGCGGTCTATTGATAGGAACGGGGGTAGCCTTATGTCGAATTTATCGAATTCCTGGATTGTCTCAACTTTCTACCGCTTACGTGACTTTTATACGCGGTACACCGATGTTGATGCATTTGTTGTTAATTTATTTTGGCTTACCGATTCTGATCGATAGTGTATCTGCTCACTTAGGATGGTCATTTACTTCGGCATCGATTCCGCTCATTGGATTTGTATTTATCGCATTTTCGATTACAGCAGGAGCATATATGTCTGAAGTGGTACGAGCAGGTATTGTTGCTGTAGATCGTGGACAGATCGAAGCGGCTCACTCGATTGGCATGACAACACCACAAGCGTTACGCCGAATCGTATTACCACAAGCGTTAGCAGTCAGCCTTCCGAATTTGTCCAATTCAGTGATTGGGATGTTACATGGATCTACACTTGCTTATACGATCTCTGTTGTAGAAATTAACGCCCAAGCACTAGTAGTTGCTGCGAACAACTGGAAGTACTTTGAAGCGTATATCGCCGCTGCTGTCTTGTTCTGGGGACTGACCTTATTGATCGAACGGGGTAGTGGATGGTTAGAAAAACGTCTCAACGCTTATCATCGTGGAGGTGTGATGTAATATGATTCAACTGGAGCAAATATCCAAGTCATTTGGCAAACAGGAAGTGCTTCACCATATCGATCTGCAAGTTAAAAAAGGTGAAGTGGTGGTTATTTTGGGCCCGAGCGGTTCAGGCAAGACGACATTACTGCGCTGTATTAATTATTTGGAAAAGCCTGATGCAGGACAGATTACAATCGGTAATCTACGTGTCGATACGAAGCATCCTACCAAAAAAGAAATCCATGCGCTACGTCAACAAACAGCGATGGTATTTCAACAATATAATCTATTCAAACACAAAACAGCACTCGAAAATGTAATGGAAGGATTAACGATTGTTCGCAAAATACCCAAAGATAAAGCACGTGAGATCAGTGTACAGGTACTTGAAAAAGTAGGGCTTGGCACTAAATTGGACCATTATCCAAGCCAGCTATCCGGTGGTCAGCAACAACGTGTCGGAATTGCTAGAGCACTGGCTTTGAATCCAGAAGTAATCCTTTTTGATGAACCGACTTCAGCACTTGATCCAGAACTGGTGGGTGAGGTGTTAAGTGTAATTCGCAAAATAGCTAAAGAAGGTATCACCATGATTGTAGTAACACATGAAATGGATTTTGCCAGAGATGTGGCTAATCATGTGGTCTTTATGGATGGCGGCGTAGTTGTAGAAGAAGGAACACCGGAAGAGATTTTTCAACGTCCCAAAGAAGAACGTACCCGTCAATTTTTGAGCCGTATTACACCACAGGCTACGTATTTTATTTAGAAAATAATACACATAGATCGATTGAGGGAGGAACAGAAGATGAGTATTCCGATAGGTATTTTGGATCAAAGTCCACGATTTGCAGGAGAAAGTGCAGAAGATGCTTTTCGACATACGATAGAGCTTGCTCAAATTGCCGAGGAATTGGGGTATCGTCGATTCTGGGTATCCGAGCATCATGATTCTGCTAATGTGTCTGGTTCTTCACCGGAAGTATTGATCTCTTATTTGCTCGCCAAAACCAAAAAAATTACGATTGGTTCAGGTGGAGTGATGTTGCAACATTACAGTCCGTATAAAGTCGCCGAGAACTTTAATGTATTATCTACACTTGCACCTGGCAGAGTAGAATTAGGCATAGGACGTGCTCCAGGTGGATTACCTCGATCAACACGCGCTTTACAAGGAGATCATCAGGCAAGCCCTGTAAGCTTAACCGACAAAATTATAGAAACCCGCAATTATATTTACAATCGAATAGCAGACGATCATGCGCTAGCAGGTATCCATGTAAGTCCAAATCCTACGCAACCTGCTGATCTATTCGTACTTGGAGCGAGTTCCAATAGTGCAGAAGTAGCAGCCAAATTAGGATTACCCTATGTGTTCTCCCAATTTATTAACGGGGATGAAGAAGTGGCTCTTACAGCTGTACGTAATTATCGTGAACAATTTGTTCCTTCGATCGAATATCCGAAGCCACATGTTATTCTGGCTTTATCTGTTATAGTCGCTGAGACCGAAGAAGAAGCTGCTCAATTAGCAGGCGAGAATCTATCTGTTAAAATTCATCTGGAAAGTGGTAAAGTACTTACAGTAGCTACCATCGAACAAGCCGAAGAATTTGGTAGACAATCTGCTGAAAAATATCGAATTGAAGTAAAAGAAGCCAAAGTAGTCAAAGGTTCTCCTTCGTCGGTGTATCAACAATTGTCTGATATTCGTCAGCGATATGGTATAGAAGAATTGGTAGTGCATACAGTGATTCAGAATTTTCATAAGCGTGTGCGTTCATTTGAATTATTACAACAGGCTTTTGTTCAGGCAGAGGTAGAAGCTTCATTGGAGGTGTAAATAGCGCATGGCGTTAACAGAAGGACTTCAACAGCAACTTAGCGATATTCGTAGACATATTCATCGTCATCCTGAATTATCAGGAGAAGAGATACAGACAACAGCTTATATCCGTCAATTGTTAGAAGCGGCAGATATTCAGATTTTGTCTTTTCCTAATCTGAAAACAGGTGTGATCGCAGAAATAGGAACCGGTGAATCGGTTATTGCGTTACGTGCAGATATTGATGCTTTGCCTGTACAAGAAGAGACAGGACTTGCTTTTGCTTCAGAAGTAAATGGTAAAATGCATGCATGTGGTCATGATTTTCATACTGCTTCTTTGTTAGGGGCGGCGTATTTGCTCAAAGAACAAGAACATCAACTGCAAGGAAGAGTGCGACTAATTTTTCAACCTGCGGAAGAAAAAGCCAAAGGAGCACAGGAAGTGATTGCAAATGGAGCGCTTGAAGGTGTACAAGCGATCTTCGGACTTCACAACAAGCCTGACCTGCCTGTAGGTACAGTAGGGATTCGCAATGGTGCACTGATGGCAGCGGCAGATGGATTTATTGTAGAAGTGACAGGAGTCGGTACACATGCTGCGGTACCAGAAGCAGGGATTGATCCTATCGTGGTGTCTGCGCATATTGTAACAGCAATACAATCTATCGTTAGTCGTAATATCAGTTCTCAACAAGGTGCTGTTATTAGCGTGACCCAGTTGAATAGCGGACATGTATGGAATGTGATTCCTGATCTCGCTGTCCTGCAAGGAACGATCCGTACATTTGATGAACAGGTACGGGAGCAAGTGCTATCTCGATTTGAACAGATTGTTGAAGGGGTAGCCACTGCTTTTGGGACTTCTGCCAAAGTAAAATGGTTAGCCGGCCCTCCTCCTGTTCTCAATGATGAGCAGTGGACAGGTGCAGCCCAGATTGCAGCAGAGCAAAGCAATCTTCAAGTGGTTGAGCCTGCGGTATCACCAGCAAGCGAAGACTTTTCATTTTATCAAAAAGAAGTGCCAGGTGTATTTATCTTTGTCGGTACGTCAGGCCCGCAAGAATGGCATCATCCGTCATTTGATGTAGATGAACGTGCATTAAGCAGTACCGCTACATTTTTGGCAAATACAGCACGTGTTGCTTTGAAGCAAGTAGAGCAACAACCTATTTCATCCACATCCACATATTGATTTTCATGTTAATAATCTTTATTTCAATCTGGTTATAATGGAAAGCTGTTTCTTTAGAGAAAGTAGTCATCAACAAAGGCTATCATGATCAAAGAAACAGCTTTTTTGTTATGGTTTGTAACTAATAACTGACTGCAATTATGATCAGAGATTGCCAAAGTTATCCTTGATACGATAAAATACGCCCAAGAAAGGTTGTGTCTGTATTGAGTGATTCGGTGACGGTTCCCAAGTCAGTATCCTATACTATTGAGCTTCAATTTAACCCTTTATATGAATGTCTTAACAGCTTGCATACGTATATCTGCCGTCCTTCTTACAAAAAGATCGATTTAGATCCTTCTTGGGCCAAATCGGTAGAGGAGCAGTTACCTCCTGCATTTGCAGAGCGTCTTGCTCAGACGGGAATCGATGCAGAGTGGAGATTGATTGTTTTGCTGGTCTGTTGTTGTCCCGACCAGACACCGGAACAATTTATACAATGGATAGAAGATATGACAGTAAAGCAACTAGAAGTACTGATCGCTGAACATACGTCACTGCCGGTTACCGGAGTGGCTCGTCTGCGTAGCCGAATACTGATGTTGTTCCAACAATGGAATGAATATTACTTTTCCCGGATCGATCAGCAGATCATCACAGGGCTGCAACAAGAATACGAGCAGAAGCAAGCGATATTAATGCAGAACCATCATCTGTCTACTTTTGTAGATGAAGTGACCAACGGTATTGTATTTGAACCGCATGCTGAACTCAAGCGTCTGATTCTTGTACCTCATTATCATTTCAAACCGCTTAATATTATTTATGCATATCATTCATTTGTTATCTGTCATTATCCTGCCAAATTATATCTGGGCGATTCTTCTGAATTACCGCCTTATGAATATCGAGTCATTCGGGCATTGGCTGAACAGAGCCGTTTGAAAATATTAAAATATCTATATAATGGTCCACGTAGCTTTATTGAAATTGTACGTTATTTGGGATTATCGAAAGGAATTACGCATGATCATGTGACCAAGTTACGCAGTGCTGGATTACTTCATGCCCATATTCAAGGAGAAACGCTCACTGTCTATAGTCTGCGAACTCATGCTATTGATCATCTACAGCAGATGTTAATGCATTTTATTGAAGATAATCAATAAATAAAGATTCCTATACGATTAGATCGTTTCTATACAGGAACGATCTTTTTGCTATGCGCTGAGATATAAGCGGAATGGAACACACGACTGATCTCATCAACTGTTATATATTAACTTTTTTCGGAAATGATTTTAAGTTCTCTCTTTACAGAACCGTTTTAGATTCCTATAATAGCTTTACCGACTAATAACATAGTTAACAGGTCGGAATAATAAATATTAGGGGAATGTATAATGAAAAAAAGTGTAACTTTACTATCCGGCGTGCTTATGGCTTCTTTGTTATTTACAGCATGCTCTAGTGGAGGAGCTGATAATAGCAGTTCTTCAGTAGCCAATGGTACAACCGAAGCATCACCGACGACTGCTCTCACCAGTTTGTTCAAAGCACCTGATCTTACCAAGTTACCTGCTACCGCTCAGCAACGTACAGATACGATCATTATGGCGTTAACTGATCCAGCCGGAGCATTTACTCCTTATTTTCATCAAAGTGGATACGATGGCAATGTCTCTTCATTATTGTATGCACCGCTTGTGACAACAGATGATAAAGGGCTACCGGCTCCGAATCTAGCGGAAAGTTGGGATTTGTCCAAAGATCAACTTACATATACGTTTCATTTGCGTAAAAATTTGAAATTTAGTGATGGCTCACCGCTTACAGCAGACGATGTAGCGTTCACATGGACGATTTTGCATGACAAATCGTATGACAATGATTCGCTTATTCCCACATTAGGCATCGTAGGTGGAGCAGATTACAAAGCTGGCAAAGCGTCTACTATCTCTGGCATTAAAGTTATTGATCCACAGACTATTTCAGTTACGATTGCGAAGCCTAATGCAACTGCACTATTGACGTTAGGTAGCGATGTATTGTCCAAAGCTTATTATGGCAAAGACTATAAATTCGGCGAACTGGAATATATCAAAAAGTTACATCAGACTCCACTTGGGAATGGCCCGTATGTATTAACCAAGTTTATTCCGGGACAAGAAGTACGTTTTACAGCTAATGAAAATTATTTCAAAGGCGCTCCCAAAACAAAAAACTTTATCTACAAAACATCAGAAGGAGATACTTGGCAGTATGTGGAGACAGGGGAAATTGATTTTGCTTCCTTTAGTGCGACACAAGAAAATATCGATAAACTCAAAAGTTTGGGATTTGTAGATATTTTGCCGTATACACCAAGCACGTATAGCTTTTTACAAGCCAATCTGGAACATGAAGCTTTGAAAGATAAAAAAGTACGTCAAGCGATTGCTTACGGATTGGATCGTCAAAGTATTTATGTAGACGCGAACCAAGGGGCAGGAGAAATAGCTAATATTCCTGCGGCTCCTATCTCATGGGCGTATACAACAGATGGTATTAATCCGTATGCCTATAGCGCAGAAAAAGCGAATCAATTGCTTGATGAAGCAGGTTGGGTCGCTGGAGCAGATGGTATTCGTGAAAAAGATGGCCAAAAGCTGACTCTTCATTATCTAGGTTCCAAAAGTCCACAAACGGATATCTTTATCGCTGTCGCTACAGAAAACTTCAAAGCGATCGGCGTTGATTTCCAACCGGAAGTATTTGCAGACTTTAACTCACTTGCTTCCAAAGTCGAAGGCGGAGATTATGATCTAGCTTCATTCTCGACACCGATGTTAACCGATCCTTCAGATGGGTTAGTGCAATTTTTGGATGGAGAGATCAAAGGGTATGATAATCCTGAATTTGTGAAATTATATAACGAAGCATTAGCAACCAACGATATTGAACAACGCAAAAAAATCTATGCAGATATTTTCAAATTATTAAACGATGATCTACCTGTTATTTTCACTAACTACAAAAAAGTGGTCTATGCCTATAACGGACGTATTCAAGACTTAACAGTCAGTCCATTTAACGGTATTGCATCAAGTGTACCGCAATGGAATTTGAAGTAATCGGTAATAAGGAGTTGAGCATATGAGTAGCTATTTAATCAAGCGTCTAGCGTATACTCTGTTTATTTTATTAGCAGCTTCGTTATTGATCTTTTGCCTGTATGCATTAACTCCGGGGGATTTTATAACAGGTAATATCAAGTTAAGTCCTGAACGCAAAGCAGAATTGCGTGAGTTATACGGGCTAAACAAACCGTTATTAGAGCGATATATCATCTGGATGAACAATGCGTTTCATGGGAATTTTGGGTATTCGCTGGATAAACAACAACCGGTACTCACGTTATTTAATCAGTATGTATGGAATTCATTTTTGTTAGCGATTGTCTCTACATTTCTAACGTGGCTTATTGCTGTGATTATCGGTGTAATCGCAGCGTATAAACAGTATTCATGGTTTGATACGCTCGTGATGGTCGGTATCTTTGCCGCTATGTCGATTCCGTCGTTTTTTATTGGACTATTTCTGATTAAAATATTGGCGGTTGACTTCAAATGGTTACCGCCGGGAGGCATGTTAACGACAGGTAGCAATGCTACAGGAATCGCTTATCTAAAAGAAGTGATTCATCATATGACGTTGCCGGTCATTGTTATGACATTGCTGGGTGTAGGATCATTAACCCGTTACTTCCGCAGTAATATGATTGATGTTATTCAGCAAGATTATATCCGTACGGCTCGTGCCAAAGGATTGAGTGAGCGCAAAGTGTTATTTACCCATGCTTTGCGTAATGCGTTATTGCCTGCGATTACACTGGTAGGATTTGAATTACCTGCGCTATTTGGTGGGTCGCTGATTATTGAACGAATTTTCAATTGGCCGGGGATAGGTCAATTGTATATGCAATCATTTACAGTTCGAGATTATCCGCTATTAATGGGCTTTACGATGTTTATAGCTGTACTAACCGTTATCGGTACATTATTATCGGATATTTTGTATCATGTCGCTGATCCGCGTGTAAAAATCTAGCGGACTAAGGAGGATCATATGCCATCTATACAGGCTGAAGTGACGAATGTATCTACCCATAGACCTCAAGCTGTCAAATCGTCTTTGTGGCGACAGTCGATTCGTAAATTAGTCAAAAATAAATTGGCTGTAGGTGGATTTGCAGTCGTTGTGTTTATGTTTTTGCTTTGTTTTGTAGGGCCTTTATTTTCGCCGTATACCGACAATAAAGTGAATATGGCAATGATGAATAAAGCGCCTAATATCCATCACTGGCTGGGAACCGATAAGTTAGGACGGGATGTATTAACACGTGTGATGCAAGCAGGAAGAATCTCGTTAACAGTAGGGATTGCATCGATGTTTTTGTCTGTATTTATCGGAACATTGTTAGGAGCGATAGCAGGATATTATCGAGGGATTGTTGATCAAGTGATTATGCGTATCGCTGATCTGCTACTCACGATTCCCAGTCTGCCGTTATTGTTTATTTTTGGAGCCTTATTATCAGAATGGAAAGTACCTACAGATTACCGAATGTATATCGTAATGCTTATTCTCAGCCTTGTAGGTTGGCCTTCACTAGCACGTATGGTGAGAGGGCAATTGTTATCTTTGCGTGAACGGGAATTTATGCAAGCAACGATCGTTTTGGGATTACGTGATCGTCGTAAATTGGTGAATCATTTATTACCGAATCTAGTCCCATTATTAATAGTGATTGCTACGCTGAATATTGGTGGCGCTATTCTTAGTGAATCGGTATTAAGCTTCTTTGGACTAGGTGTTATGCCGCCTACACCTACATGGGGCAATATGATTGATGCGGCAAATAATATGATCGATTTTCAAGAACGTCCGTGGTTATGGGTTCCACCCGGTTTTTCTATTTTTGCAACAGTGATAGCCATTAATATTTTTGGTGATGGGTTGCGAGATGTGCTTGATCCGAAACAAAAAAGGTAGGTGAATCAACATGAGTACCGACTCGTTATTGCATATTCAGCATTTAAGCACCTATTTTGATACCGATGATGGTACAGTCAAAGCAGTCGATGATATCAGCTTGCATGTTCGTCCCGGTGAAATTGTCTGTATTGTCGGTGAATCCGGTTGTGGTAAAAGTATCACTGCACTCTCTGTAATGGGATTGATCGAAGCGCCTGCTGGACGGATTGCAGATGGTGTGATTGATTTTAATGGGCAAAATTTATTGAATTTGAGCAAAAATCATCTACGAAGTATTCGTGGGAATGATATCGCTATGATTTTTCAAGAACCGATGTCTTCACTCAATCCTGTACTTACGATCGGTGAACAAATGAGCGAGCCATTAATCATTCACAAAAAAATGAATAAAAAACAAGCTCAACAGCGAGTATTGGAATTGATTACGCAAGTAGGTATTTCTCGTCCAGAACAGATTGCCAAGTCATATCCGCATGAATTAAGTGGAGGAATGTTACAGCGCATTATGATCGCTATCGCCATCTCTTGTGATCCCAAGCTGTTAATTGCCGATGAGCCTACAACGGCGCTTGATGTTACGATTCAAGCACAGATTCTAGATATGTTACGAGAATTCCGTAGTCAATCGGATATGTCGATTCTGTTGATTACACATGATCTAGGTGTGGTCGCTGAAATGGCAGATTATGTGATTGTTATGTATTCAGGCAAAATAGTAGAAGAAGGCGAAGTGGTTGAATTATTTGCTCATCCTCGCCATCCGTATACTCAAGGGCTACTTCGTTCTAAGCCTATTATCAATCAACGGCAAAAAGAACTGTATTCGATTCCAGGATATGTACCGAACCCGCTTGAATTGCAAAAATCCTGTTATTTTCATGAGCGATGTGAGCATTGTATGGATATTTGTCGTACCGAAGAACCGCCACTACGTGATCTAGAAAACGGTCAAAAAACGGCTTGCTGGTTATATGAAAAGGAGGCAACCGTTCATGTCTGAAGCACTGCTAGATATTCAGCATCTCAAAAAATACTTTCCTATCAAATCAGGGCTACTTAGTAGAACAGTCGGACAGGTGAAAGCTGTCGATGATATTAGTATTACGATTCAGCCAGGAGAAACATTTGGTCTGGTTGGAGAGTCGGGTAGTGGCAAAAGTACAGTAGGACGTACAGCTATTCGGTTAACCGACAAAACCGCTGGAGAAGTTCGATTTAAAGGAACCGATATTTATCATTTACCACCGGAGCAGTTGCGACAGTTACGTCCCAAAATGCAGTTGATCTTTCAAGATCCATACAGTTCGCTGAATCCTCGTGTACGGATAGGCGAAGCGATAGGTGAAGCTTTGTTAGATCATGGTCTAGCACCTGCTTCCGATATTCGTGATCGGGTCAAAGAAGTACTATCTTCTTGCGGATTATCGTCCTATCATATTGATCGTTTTCCACATGAATTTTCTGGAGGTCAACGTCAACGGATCGGAATCGCCCGAGCATTGGTATTGAATCCAGAGCTGATTATTGCTGATGAACCGGTATCAGCGCTTGATGTATCGATTCAAGCTCAGATTATTAACCTGTTTAGTCATTTACAGGAGAGTAAAGGATTAACGTATCTTTTTATTTCGCATGATTTGAGTGTAGTCGAACATCTATGTTCACGTATTGGGGTGATGTATCTCGGTTCAATGGTAGAGACAGCTTCCAGAGATGAATTGTTCCGTCATCCGCTACATCCATATACCAAAGCTTTGTTATCTGCTGTACCGATTCCGATTCCCAAGTTAAAGCGTGAACGAATCGTGTTAAAAGGGGATATTCCAAGCCCTGCCAATCCACCTTCTGGTTGCAAATTTCATACTCGCTGTCCGTTTGCAGAACAGCGTTGTAAAGACGAAGTTCCTGTATTTCGCAATATGGGTAGTGATCACTGGGTTGCATGTCATTTGGTCTAGACGTATAAAATAATAGTATAATTAGCAAAAAGCCACTGATCTTTAAAAGATCAATGGCTTTTTTTTGATGGTATCTATTTAGTTAGAAGCTGTAACAGCTACTTGCTCGCGGCAAGCATCTGAGCAGAAGTGTTCGTGTTCTTCTTTGCAAGATTCGCATACCACATGTTGCAGATTGCAAGTCGGGCAGTTGATATAATCGTCTGTTGGTGCTTCGCAATGATAGCATTTGCCTACAATAATATCTTCATCGGTATGGTTGATTGGAATCGAAATACGTTCGTCAAATACATAACATTTTCCGTCAAACAATCGACCTTGTACTTCAGGGTCTTTACTATAAGTCACAATACCGCCTTCAAGTTGAGCAACATCGTTAAAGCCTTCTTTCATCAAGAAACCGGTTAGCTTTTCACAACGTACGCCACCTGTGCAGTATGTGAGAATCTTTTTGTCTTTGAACTCGCTCATATTTTCTCTGATCCATTCAGGGAACTCGCGAGAAGATTCAACATTCGGACGAATTGCCCCGCGGAAATGACCGATATCGTATTCATAATCGTTACGACCATCCAAAACAATCACATCTTCTTGTTGAAGTTGTTCATAGAACTCTTTCGGTGAAAGGTGCTTGCCTGTAAATTCACTAGCATCCCATTCTTCTTCAAAGCGGAAAGTGACCAATTCATCTTTTGGACGCACAAACATTTTTTTGAAAGCATGTTCTTCTGCTTCATCAATTTTGAACACTGTATCTGCAAATCGTGGATCTGCTAATAAGTCTTGCATATACTGTTCAGTCTGTTCAAAATCACCTGACAATGTACCGTTAATACCTTCTGGTGCGATTAGAATTCTTCCTTTGATACCTAACTTTTTGCAATATTTCAAATGCTCTGCGGCAAGTGCTTCATGATCATCAATTTTGACAAATTTATAAAATAATAAAATCCGGTATGGACTCGTAGACATATTCATCACCCTATATATAAAAATTTTAATTTTGCACCGACGTACAATATAATCGCAATCATAAATTTTACGCTTCTCTTGGGGGTTAGTCAATGAAAATGTATAAAAAGGGGGATTTAATTCTTATGGTGGGGTGGGAGCGCTGCGCCAATAGAATCGTTCTTGTCGTCGCTGTTGCTATGGAATCCCTTGAATGACCGCTTGGCGGTCGGGATTTCATAGCAAAGGCGATCGCTTCGCTCTTTCAGAACGATTCTATTCGCTCCGCTCTACGGTGGGAGTGGGAGGAATTAAAGTCTTGGGTGGGGGAGGGTAGGTGGAGTTTGGGTGGGAGATTTGGAGGGGAGTGAGAATGTAGTGGGAAAGTAATAGATAGTATTGAGATGGTAAGTGAGAGTCAGATATAGTGGGATTATTGTGAGAATGGGAAGAAGATTTTGTGAAGGGATAATATATAGTGGGAAATAAAAAAAGGGGCTGTCTAATGGGGATAGACAGCCGGGAGTGTGGGATAGCATATAGAGTTGGGATGGAGAAAGTATCTATTCACTGATGCTTATGCAACATACTTAAATGTGATTTGATTTTGTATAGTGATTAGCGGTTTGCGCGGTTTTTGGAATTTTGTTTATGTGTTTTGGATAAGGTTTTCCATTTTTGTTTTTCTTGGCGCAGTTGAGTGACGTTATTTTTGCGTTCGTTGTAGGCTAGTTCTTTTTTGAGTTTGAGCCAGTTGTTGTAATGTTTAGTTGGTAGTGTGCCTTCGGTTAATGCTTGTTGCACCGCGCAGTCTGGTTGATCCTCTGTATGCGCACAGTCGTGGAAGCGACACTGTTCGGCTAGAGATTCGATATCATGGAATGTTTCTTCCAGTCCTGTCGAAGCTTGCCCTATACCCAGACTTCGCATGCCAGGAGTATCGATCACGATCATACCATTGTGTAGTAAATGGAGTTCACGATGAGTAGTAGTGTGTTTACCTTTCGCATCGTCTTCGCGAATTGCATTTGTTTTCATTTTGTATTCGCCTGCAAGTGCGTTAACGAGTGAAGATTTACCGACACCAGAAGAACCAAGCAATACCAGTGTGTCTCCTACAGCAAAATGCGCTTGTAGTTCTGTTAATCCGTCACCATGAATACTATCGACTGGATAGACAGGAACACCAAAGCCAGCTATTTCTAATTGTTGAAGATAGTGATCCAATTGATCGGTTAGATCGCTTTTGGTTACGATAATAAGCGGTTGTGCTCCGCTATTCCACGCAATCGTTAAATAACGCTCAATACGATTCAGATTAAAATCATCATTTGCCGAACAAACGAGTAGACAATAATCAAAATTGGCAGCAACCACCTGTTCACCAATATCAGGATCATCACGCAAAATAATCGTTTTACGTGGTAACACTTGATGGATGAGTGAAGTATCACCGGGATGGCTCTCCAGAGCGACAAAATCACCAATCGAAGGGCGATCGACTCGCAGAGCATCGCGGAATGAAGAGGTTTTTAATTTGGCTAATTGTTCTCCATCTTCAGAGACAACACGGTATACATGTTTGAACACCGCACTAATCCGTGCTGGAATAAGACGTTCCGACGTCTCATAGGCTGCAAAGTGTGCAGCAAAATAATCGTTATATCCATAATCATTAATATTCAATTCAGTTAGCTCCTTTGTTGTATCGGGAGCTTGTTTACGTTATCCGTTCATTTCTCCCGATTGGAAATAGGTTCTATGCGGCGTGTGATGGGGTGTACGTTCAATAGTCATCATTATGAATCATCCTTTCTGTTCGGGATTTCACCAACAGTATAACAGAAAATGGATAAAAAGGAATAGCAAAAATAGAAGATACGTATAAACATAACCAGGATTGTAAATAGAGTGTTATCTTTTACACGTTATAAACAATTCATTTATGATCAAAAAGAACTAAATTTGTAAGCAAATCGCAAAAATACCTTTTCAGCCCGCAAAAATACGTTACAATTGAGTTGTGAATATTTGTTGAATACATGTAAATTTAATATCAATGATCCAATAATCATAGCGTAATTACGTTTGATGTGAGGAGGAAGCAGATGAATCCGAAGCGTACAAGTTCAAGGTTGTTGCGGAGTTATATGTTGTCTTATTTACTTATTTTTCTGATTCCTCTTATTTTGATTACTGTTCTGGTCTATCAAAGCGCTGTTAAAAGTCTACGTACTGAAATAGAGCAATCCAATGTGAATCAGTTAAGTCAGGTACGAATGACGATAGATGGACGGATGAAAGAGTTAAGCGATATTGCAGCCCGGATCAGTTATGATAACAATCTGACTTCTTACATGGTGAAGCATCCGTATTATAGTCGTGAAGCGATCAATACACTGGCTCAATATCGAGCGAATAGTTCGATTATTGATGAGTTATTTCTTTATTTTCATAACGATTCGATGATCTATTCTTCTCAAGGATTAAGTAATTTGAATGTGGTTTTTGGACGAACATATGAATTTAATAATTGGACAAATGAACAGATTACACATGACCTTAATGAGATTAATTATCCGATGACTCGCTTAACCGAGCAATTGGGCACTCATTCACGCCAAAGGTCGATGTTATTACATATTGTGCCGATCAAGCCTGCTGATGCGTATCCATATGCGTCTGTAGTGTATTTGATTGAAGAATCCAAATTGACCGGAATGATGGATTCGATTTTGAATGATTTTAAAGGAAATAGTTATATTTTTGACAATACAGGTCAGGTACTTACGGTCAACAACCATGATCAACCGGTGCAAAATCAAGAATTGAATACGCTTTCTCAGCTAGGAGAAGGGATTCATAGTATGATGCTAAATGGAAAACCGCAGTCTGTAGTGTCGGTCACTTCAGCGCAAAATGGGTGGACATATGTAACGACTATGCCAAGTGATCAATTTTTTAGTCGGATTTTTCATATTCAGACATTGATTATATTGGTGTTCGGATTGATTGCTCTAGCAGGTATTCCAATCGCAGTATTATTAGCGCGTAGACAGTATCATCCACTACGTGATCTGGTTGAATTTGCAAAAGAAAAAACCAATCATTCAACCATCCCATCTGTCTCCAGTGGCACTTCTAATGAGTGGACATGGATTAAAAACACATTGCATGATTATCGATATCAGATGGATATGCAGGAACCGTATGTGCGTCACCAGTGCTTACTATTGTTAATGAAGCATGGCAAGCCAGAAGATCCAGAGACGATACGTGTTATAGACAGTCTGGGGCTGGAAGCCGATCATCATCAATATTTTGTCATGATTGTAGCCAGTGATATTTTATCTGAAGCCAGATATACAGATACATTACAAGCTACAGATACAGACATAGCCGAGACTCAGCGCTTAGAGAAATTGCTGGATCCGTATTTATTTTTACCGGATATTTTAGCAGAAATCGATCTTCCTCATTTGAATGCACATATTTATGGAATAGAGTACTCGTCAGGCAATCGGTTAGCTTTGGCGGTGTGCTGGCATCAGCTTGAAGAAGTAGAGCGTCAGCAACAAATGAAGCAGATTGTAGAAGCAGTTAGAGAAATTGTGTTTGAACATTATTATACGTTGCCAACTGTAGGGGTAGGCACAAGTTATACACGTCTGGATGAGTTAAATCAATCTTTTATCGAAGCGGCAACAGCGATGGAATATCGATTAACAGATACCCAGCATAGTGTCACATACTTTGATCAATTAAATAGTGAAGCCGATCGTCCTTCAGGCGAGCATTATTGGATTACAAATGAATCGTTATTAAAATTATCTCAAAGTTTGAAGCAAGGTAATATTATGGTTGCTTCCCATATGGTGCAGACGGTTGTAGCCGACGTACGCTCACAAGCCTTACCACTTTCACTGATGCGGTGTGTTTTATTTGATCTATTAAATACAGTGCTCAAAGCGGCTTCAGAAGTGGGATTAATACGAAGTATACGCGACATGCCGAAGCTGGCTTCTTTTGAACGTACAGAAGAGTTAGAAGAACAACTACATCTATTGATTGCACGCATCTGTACATGTGCAGAACACAAAGAAGAAACCAAGCAATTATCTATGATGGATCAAGTGCTTGCTTATGTACGGGAACAGTATTGTGATTATGCGCTAAGTCTGGAAGGTGTGGCTCAGCAGTTCTCGATTTCTAGTTCATATCTTAGCCGCACCTTTAAAGAAAAAACAGGGTATACGTTCTCTCAATATGTATGGCAATTGCGTATGGATGAAGTGATCCGGCAGATGAACGATACCAACGATCCACTGAAAGATATTATTCTGCGTGTAGGATATCTGGATACCGCTAATTTTATTCGCAAATTTAAAAAAGAAACAGGCTGTACACCGGGGCAATATCGTAAGCAAAGTCTGCAAAATGAAGATCATAATCTACCAATTAACAACAGTACAGGATAATCAGGAGCAACACTGTTTGTAGGATAAAAAAGATGATAAAAAAAAGACCTCAATCGCTATCTCTAGCGGAAAGAGGTCTTTTTTTTATGAGTACATTTCTACGTTTACATATCAATCACATAAATTGTATGAATCACATAAATCGCATCAATAATGTGGTTATGCTGTATACTTGTCTACCTTTTTAGCTTGATTTCCAGCGATCATACGCTACCTGATAAATCTCTATAATCCGATCTCCACCCATTTGCTTGATCGTTGCTAGATACGTATCCCAACTGGTTAACGGTTCTTGTCCGGTAACAAATTTGGCTTCCATTTGCTCAATATACGTATCCATATCTGCACGCAGACTTGAAATTTCAGCCTGTTCTTCTTGCGTTAGATACAGAATAGGGAAAGGTGGCTGTGGATCATAGGCAAGAATTTTCTCGTCATTTTGCTTGTCTACCCACGTATCAAATTCTTCTTTTAATCCTTTTTGCAAATCAGGGCTTAATAAAGTAGGCGCTGGCGTACCATAGTTCGGTGTTAATGTTCCACGGTAATCTTCACGACTATTGTACTGGCTTGGTAGCTCTTTCCATTTCTTAGTATGATCTTTTTCGTTGACCGTCTCGTACATTAGACCTTCAGGGCCTTTGTCGAACAGCATAGCACCTTCATAGCTGTACATATAATCGACCCAGCGCATAGAAGCTTCTGGTGAAGGGTTGCTTTCAGTAATAGCAAATGATCCGGTAGATAACCCCGGGTGAATAGCAACAGCTGGCTTGTCTACAGCATCACTTTTCACAGGAACAAACATCGGGTCTTTGGTTGTCGGCTTACCGCCATGTGTGAAATAAGCATGCCAATCTTGGAAAAGACCTAGCTGATTGTTAGCCCCTTTGGCTTTTTTCTGATCAGGAGTTTGTGAGAACGTTTCATGATCTAACAGATTTTCATTCCATAAGCGATTCATATACGTTAAAAATTCACGATATCCTTCTTCGGTACGAGCAAAATGTACTTTACCATCTGCATCATTATAGATATCTTCTCCATAGATACCCCAAGCACCTAATAACCATGAACGAATATCATCTAATTTGACAGAAGCTAAAGGAATTTCGTCTTTTTTGCCATTGCCATTCGGATCTTCATCACGGAAACGAACCAATAGATCGTACAATCCTTCAGTAGTGGTTGGTAGATCTTTGACTTTCAGTGCTTCCAAAAAGTCACCGTTATACCACATCGGACTGCGATACCAGATACTTTGCTGATTGATTACCGGTAATGAATAAATATGACCATCCGGTGTAGTGATCGATTTGCGGATAGATGGATCTTCGTCCATTAGCTTTTTAAGATTAGGTGCATAATTATCGATTAGACCTTCCAGCGGAAGCAAGATACCTTGATTTCCGTAGTTGACTTCGTCTGCTTGAGTGAGAGAAGAAGCATAGAAGATATCTGGATACTCACCACTGGCAAATACCAGATTTTTTTTCGTTTCAAAGCTATCCAATGGCGGATTTTCGAAAGTGAACGACACATTTGTTAACTTTTCCATTTCTTGAAAAGCAGGCATGTCTTTCCAGTTCTGTAGACCAACATCAGGGCCCATCATTGATAAAGTAATCTTTTCTTTGACGATAGGGAATCCTTCTTTACTTACATTTTCAGCCGAGTTAGACTTGGCGGCTTCTTCAGCTTTGCCACCGGAACAGCCAGCAAGTAGCGTCGTTCCTAATACCAACGATAATGCGACTGTACCTGTTTTGCGCATAAAAGTAGAACGGAATCGAAATGGAGATTGATTTGTCATAATAATCCTCCTTGTAAATGATAGTAGACATTCGATCGTAAGCGCTTACCCTTTGACTGATCCTATCATAACGCCCTGAACAAAATAACGCTGAACAAAAGGATAGACCGCAATAATCGGCAATGTGGCAACAATAATAACAGCATATTTGAGCAGAGCCGCCATATCTGCTTTGGCATTCATCGCCATTGCAGCTTCACCGCTCGTAGCGGCACCTTGAGCAGAAGTAGACATTTCTTGCAAAACAAGAATCTGACGCAATACCATTTGTAGCGGATACTTGGATTGATCATTTAAATATACCAAAGCGTTAAAATAACTGTTCCAGTGACCTACACCATAGAATAGTGCCATTACTGCAATAATAGGTGTTGATAACGGAACAACGATTTTTAGAAATAATCTCAAATTCGTACATCCATCCATATGAGCGGCTTCTTGAAGTTCAATCGGAATCGTGGATTGGAAAAATGTCCGCGCTACAATAATGTTCCAGACCGAAGCAGCTCCTGGCAAGATCAATGCCCACATCGAGTTCACCAGACCTAATTGTTTGACGATAAGATACGTAGGGATCAGACCACCACTAAAAAACATTGTGACTAGAAACATTCCCATAAAAAACCCTCGTCCTACAAAATCTTTACGACTGAGTGCATAAGCCGCAGGTAAAGTGACTAGTAGATTGATTAACGTGCCGACAACTGTATACAAAATCGTATTGCCATAACCGACCCAGATTTTACTATTTTCAAAAACTCTAATGTATCCTTCAAATGTAATTCCTTTGGGCAACAGCCACATTTCGCCTGAATTGACGTAAGAAGGTGTACTGATCGAAGCACTTAAAATGTAGATAACAGGGTAGAGTACTAGTACAAAAGCGATCGTCACATACAGGTAGTTGCAAATCAGAAACAAACGGTCTGTTTTGGTTTCTTTGATCACAGCAGCCATAGATCATCCCTCCTTAATACGTTATAGATAAGCTATATATGAATTACCATAGACTATGTTCTGTTGTACGACGAGCAATCTGATTCACAGTAATCAATAGAATCGCATTAACCGCTGAATTAAATAGACCTACTGCTGTTGAGAAGCTGTACTGTACATTAATCAGACCGGTACGATATACAAATGTATCAATAACATCAGAAGAACTCATATTAAGAGCATTTTGCAATAATAAAATCTTCTCAAAACCAACTCCTAAGATACTCCCTATACTCAAAATCAGCAAAATTGTAATCGTCGGGATAATGGTTGGAATATTGATACTGATAATACGTCGAAAACGGCTTGCACCATCCATAATAGCAGCTTCATGTAGCTGTGGATCGACCGCGGAAAGGGCAGCAAGGTAAATGATAGTTCCCCAACCTGTACTTTGCCAGACACCGGATAAGACGTACATCGTTTTGAACCATGCCGGATCGGTCAGTAGATTAGGCGCAGTAAAGCCTGACCATTCTATAAATTTGATAATGATTCCTGTAGAAGGAGAAAGAAATGTAATAATAATCCCTGCCATAACTACAACCGAGATAAAATGAGGAGCATACGTGACGGTTTGTACAGTGCGTTTGAAAAATCCATTTTTGATCTCATTAAAAGCGAGTGCTAATAAAATAGGTAAAGGAAAACCAACAGCTAATTCGTATAACGAGATACTTAATGTATTCCATAATAAATCCCAGAAATAATAAGATTCAAAAAAACGCTTAAAATGCGTAAAACCTACCCAGGGACTATCGGCGATCCCTCGTGCGGGCAGAAAGTTTTTGAAAGCAATCTGAATGCCATACATAGGTCCATAATGAAAGATAAGAAAGTACAAAAATGCAGGTGCTATTAAGATGTATAATTCCCAATTACGTGTGATCCTTTTCCAAAGTGACTTACGCCGATCAGATACATTAACTTCAGAAATAGAATCAGTATGAACGGTATTCGATACATTTCTTTGCATCATAGTCCTCCTTTCTGGTGAAACGATAGAATAATAAAGAAGTGGTGTACCGCTATGTGTATAGTCTTATTGTAGAAATATAACGGTTGAACCGTAAATATGTGAATCATGAAGTGAATAGTAAAAAAGCACATATTCCTTGTCAGTACAGGCTTTATAGAACATAGAGAGTATCAATCTACTACTCAAAAAGATCAAGAAGTATGTAAAATTTGCTGTCATATAAGTAGTCATTTTAACAAAAAACATATAAATAAATGATTTTTCGATTTATAGAACGCTTACAAAATAAATATAAAATATCAATGTTAGTTGTATGCGTTTACATATGTAAGGTTAGTGATGGGTGGAAGTGAAATGTTTAGTACAAGAGGGTTATGTTTAAAATATCCCCATACGTTCTTTCCATTAAATAGAAAGAAGTTCGTATTCTACATATTACAAATTCACTTATTAAAGGATGATTATAAAATGGATCAAAATGATAAAGTGTTAGATAAAATTGTGGGTGTATTTGATAACGAAGCTCAAGTTAGTCGTACGTTAGAAGATTTGAAAGCAGCAGGATTTACAGAGCAAGATATTTCAGTTATTGCTAAAGACCATGAAGAGATCGAACGAATAGAGCAAGAGACTGATATGGATACAGCAGAAGGCATGGCTTCCGGTGCAGCTACAGGTGGAGTGCTCGGCGGGGTCGCTGGTCTGCTAATTGGATTAGGAGCATTAACGATTCCGGGTATCGGGCCAATATTAGCAGCAGGGCCGATAGCGGCTACTTTTACAGGGGCGATTGTAGGAGCTGGTGCAGGCGGTCTTGCTGGTGGTCTAGTAGGCTATGGTGTACCTGAAGAAGATGCACGCCATTATGATGAGCGTGTCAATGAGGGAGCAATACTGGTATTAGTTGATGAATCAACAGGACGTGGAGCTGAGATCTACAATATTTTCCGCAAAAATAACGCTTCTAATGCACAATATGATGAAATGTAATTCATAGATCATTAAAAATCGATCTGCAAGTAAAACACTAATGAATGATAGATAATTTATGAGTAGCCATCAGAAAACAATAAGGCAATTGTACAGGTGATTATACTGTAGAATTGTCTTTTTTTATGCCTATTCAGCAAGTCTATACATAGCTACATTTTGCTAAAATAAATAGTCGTTGACAACTTGTATATACAAGAATATAATCCTGTATATACAAGTTAGATGTAAGCGATATTATAAACATCGATAGCAATCTGATTCAAGGAGAAATGTGAATATGAATGCTTTATCCACACAATCAGTCCAAATTACCCGACAAGACTGGTGGCGCAAATCGGTCGTGTATCAAGTCTATCCACAAAGTTTTAATGATACGACAGGCAAAGGAACAGGCGATATCAAAGGTGTTACTCAAAAGTTAGATTATCTAAAAGGATTAGGTGTTGAGATTGTCTGGTTACAACCTGTCTACTTATCCCCACAAAATGATAACGGTTACGACGTAGCCGATTACTATCGTATTCATCCTCAATATGGAACGATGGAAGATATGGAAGAATTGATCGCAGAGATCAAAGCACGTGATATGTATTTGATGACTGATATTGTAGTCAATCATTCTTCAACAGAACATTATTGGTTCCAGGAAGCTCGCAAATCCAAAGACAACCCGTATCGGCATTATTATATCTGGCGTGATCCTGCTCCAGACGGCGGTGTTCCTAACAACTGGCAGTCCAAATTTGGCGGCTCAGCATGGCAATATGATGATCATAGCGGGCAGTATTTTTTGACATTATTTGATAAAACACAAGCTGATCTGAATTGGGAAAATCCTAAAGTTCGACAAGAAGTGATTGATTTGTTAACTTTTTGGGCAAATAAGGGTGTTAGCGGATTTCGGATGGATGTTATTAATTTGATCTCCAAAGATCAGAATTTCCCAACTGATACCGATGAAGGCGGTCTGGCTATTAGAGACGGTCGTAAATTTTATACTGATGGGCCGCGTGTACATGAGTATGTGAAAGAGTTGTATGAAAAAGTATTTGCACCTTATCAAGCCGTAACGGTAGGGGAAATGTCATCAACAACACTGGAGCATTGTATACGTTATTCCAATCCAGAGGAAAAAGAATTTTCGATGACCTTCAATTTTCATCATTTGAAAGTAGATTATCCGAATGGTCAGAAATGGGAATTGATGCCTTATGATTTTGAAGCATTAAAATCATTATTGTCCCACTGGCAAGTAGGAATGCAGCAAGGAGGAGGATGGAACGCTTTATTTTTCAATAATCATGATCAGCCGCGCGCATTATCACGTTTTCTAAATGATGATCAATACCGCGTAGAAAGTGCCAAATTATTAGCGACCACTTTGCATGGCTTACAAGGAACACCTTATATTTTTCAAGGTGAAGAAATCGGGATGCCTAATCCGCAGTGGTCAAGTATTGATGAATTTCGAGATATAGAATCTACGAATATGTATCGCATTTTGCAAGAACAAGGTAAATCAGCGACAGAAGCATTAGATATTATTCGTGAACGTTCGCGTGATAATTCACGTACACCGATGCAATGGGATAGCAGCACTAATGCAGGATTTACAACAGGAACACCATGGATCAAAGTGGATGAACGTTATCCAGATATCAATGTACAGTCTCAGCTTCATGATCCGTTCTCCGTTTATCATCATTATCGTCAATTGATTACACTTCGCCAGCAAGTAGAAGTGCTCACCGATGGTACATATGAACGATTAGATCAGTCCCATCCTCAGATATTTGCTTATACACGTAGCAATGCACATGAGCGCATCATTGTTATTTCTAATTTTAGTGCAGAACAAGCAGTATTTCATTTACCAGAGCAGATCACACAACAATACAGTTCAGTACAATTACATGCGGCTACTTTATTGATCGGCAATACAGTCACTACACCACATGTAAGTGAATCCATAAATTTAGAACCGTATGCGTCTTATATGTGGCTTCTGCATGAAGATCGTTCTGTATCCAATCGTTCTCAATAATTGATCCAAATAATCAATCATTAATCTATACAAATAAAGTATGAGTGGAGTAGAGCAGAATCAATCTGTTCTACTTTGCAAGTACATGAACATGCAGACATAGTGAAGGAGTGGGGTTAGGTGGCAGATATCGATAAAAAAAGTGTAGAGCAGATTATAGCCGCAGTCGGTGGCAAAGAAAATATAGAAGTAGCTACACACTGTGTAACACGATTACGATTTGCTTTGCATGATGATAGTCTGGTAGACAAAGATGCGTTGGATCAGAATGATCTGGTCAAAGGACAATTTTCGTCACAAGGTCAGTATCAAGTAGTTATCGGTCCCGGACTTGTTGATAAAGTGTACAACGAAATGATAGCGATTACGGGCGGTAATCGTGCTTCCAAAGACGATGTAAAAAGTGCAGCTAGTAAAAAGCAAAATCCGATTCAACGAGCAATCAAAACACTGGCTGATATTTTTATTCCGATTTTGCCAGCGATCGTTACAGCAGGTTTATTATTAGGGATTAATAATATTTTGACAGGCGCAGGTATTTTCTTTGAAGGACAATCTTTAGTGGATGTATATCCACAATGGAAAGATTTTGCTTCTATTATAAATACGATAGCCAGTACAGCCTTTACGTTTCTTCCTGTATTGATCGGTTGGTCAGCGACCACCAGGTTTGGCGGTAGTCCTTTACTCGGGATTGTACTCGGTCTGATTCTAGTTCATCCAGATCTTATGAGTGCTTACAAATACGCAGATGCTGTCAATAGTGGCACTGTACCTGTATGGAATCTATTTGGCTGGGAAATCAACAAAATCGGTTATCAAGGACAAGTATTACCTGTACTTGTATCCGCTTACGTATTATCACGTATTGAAATATTTTTAAATAAACGAATAGCTGATTCTTTTAAACTATTATTGTTAGCTCCTATTACGTTGCTAGTCACAGGTTTCCTTGCATTTACCGTTATCGGGCCGGTTACGTTTGCAATCGGTAATGTGATTACAAGTAGCTTTGTCTATGTATTTGATACAGTTCCTGCTCTAGGTGGTCTAATCTATGGTGGATTGTATGCATTGCTAGTTATTACAGGAATGCATCATACGTTCCTTGCAGTCGATGTACAATTGATCGGAACACAAGGAGGCACCTTCTTATGGCCAATGTTAGCTTTATCTAATATTGCTCAAGGTGCAGGCGCATTAGCTATGGTACTTATTTTGAAAGATCAAAAAAGTAAAGGTCTAGCGATTACATCGTCTGTATCCGCTTTTCTCGGTGTAACTGAACCGGCGATCTTCGGGGTTAATATTCGTTACAAATATCCTTTTGTATTCGGAATGATTGGTTCAGCTATCGCAGGGGTATTGCTCACGATTAATCATGTGTTGGCGTATTCAATAGGGGTCGGCGGTATTCCCGGATTCCTTTCTATCTTCCCGGATCAGTGGGGCGTATTCTTTATCGGTATGGCAATCGTATTGATTGTTCCTTTTACACTGACATTGTTATACGGCAAAATTATGATCCGTCGTCAGCAAAATAACAGTTCTGCTGATGATACCAAAAATGTATCCAAAGCAACGACTCCAACAACGACCGAATCGGTTAAAGGCTCTGCTCATCAAGCATTATCTGGTTCTCAATCGAATGCTACCAGTGATGCAGATGCAGTGGATGTGTTGGAAGTGTTAGCTCCTGTCACAGGAGAAGCGGTTATGTTGGAACAAGTACCTGATCCTGCTTTTGCTGAAAGACAAATGGGTCAAGGGATCGCTATCGAACCGACAGATGGTAAGATTGTTGCTCCATTTGCCGGAACGGTCGTGCATATTATGGCGAATAGTAAGCATGCTATGATTTTGGAACATGCGACTGGCGTACAGATTTTGATTCATGTAGGTATTGATACTGTAGGTCTTAAAGGCGAAGGATTTACAGTCCATGCGGAGACAGGAGATACGGTAGAAGCAGGTCAATTGTTATTAGAATTTGATCGTGATGTGATTCAGGCAGCAGGGTATCCGATCATTACGCCTATTATTGTGCCAGATGGTCAAGATATGATTGAATCGATTGAAGAACTTCCGGGTACAGTCAATGACTTGAAGTATCAGATTCTAAAAATTCATCTTAAACAATAAGCATGATCTCGGTGACATTGATATCGTATGTAAAACAATTTGCTGATTTCAGATGATTCAAAAAGTGCTACAATAAATGTGGTGATGACAAGTGAATACTAATATTTTTCTACAAATTTATCATGATTATTCAGAACGTATTCAATCCGGTGAGATCGCTGCGGGTACCAAACTTCCTTCTGAAAATGATCTAACCAGAGAATATGGCATCTCTCGCGAAACAGTGCGCAAAGCACTTCAATTACTTTCAGAGAATGGATTTATTCATAAGATCAAAGGCAAAGGTTCATTTGCACTTGATATTGGACGAATGAATTTTCCGTTAAGTGGTCTGGTTAGCTTCAAAGAAATGTCTGAACGAATAGGACGCAAATCACAAACGATTGTTTACAAAACAGAGCATATTCCTATACCTCATGCAGTAGCTCGTCATTTGGAAACAGATAAACATGCAACTGTATGGCAAGTGATTCGTGCTCGCAATATAGAAGGCGAAAAGGTCATTCTGGATAAAGACTATTTCCGCTCTGATATTGTCCCGTTGTTAACAACAGAAATTGCTAGCGGATCGATCTATGCTTATCTGGAACAAGAATTGAATTTGCAGATCAGTTATGCTAAAAAAGTAATTTCTGTAGAAGATGCAACCACTGAAGATTATGAATTGTTAGATTTAAAAGAGTACACTCATGTTGTTGTAGTACGCAACTATGTTCATTTAGAAGATACGACTCTTTTTCAGTATACTGAATCAAGGCATCGGTTAGACAAATTTCAATTTGTCGATTTTGCTAGACGTTCTCCTGGAGAAGAAAAGTAGATTTATTAATGAACAACAAAAGAAGCTAGTACAAAAAGGTCTGTCCTGTTCGCTGTCATTCAGTGAATAGTTACAGACCTTTTTGTGATCAAATGTGTTATAAGAGGCGGAAGTATGGTTTTTCCCATTATGAGAATAAGTGCTGACTTGTTTGACTTTTAACCGTAATCTTACTACACTCAAAGTATAGATTGATAATTCCTACTTGTTTAATTGGTTTTTTTATTTTCCTATTTATTGACCAATGGTTTAAAATACAATATTTATTATGGTTATTCATCTAACAACACACAATGATTAGATCATCAAAGGAGCAAACTCGAATGGCTTTATATCGCAGTACTATGGATTTGATCGGAAATACACCACTGGTAGAAATCAATGCGTATGATTTACCAAGAGGTATTCGGTTATTTGCCAAGTTAGAATTTATGAATCCTGGAGGCAGTGTCAAAGATCGGGTAGGTAAAGCGTTACTTCACGATGCACTGGCTACCGGCAAAATCAAACCAGGTGGCACACTTGTGGAAGCGACAGCAGGAAATGCAGGGATAGGTCTAGCGATGGCGGCGATCCATGAAGATATTTCTGTTGTATTTGCTGTGCCAGAGAAATTCAGTATCGAAAAGCAGACCTTAATGAAAGCGTTAGGAGCTCGGATTGTGCATACTCCGACAGCGAAAGGAATGCGTGGTGCTATAGATAAAGCACGTGAACTGGTAGAAGAAATACCGGGTGCATATTGTCCGGGGCAATTTACCAATCCAGATAACCCCAAAGCGTACTATCAAACGATGGGACCTGAGATCTGGAACGATCTTGAAGGGAAAGTGGATGTATTTGTCGCAGGGGCAGGCTCTGGTGGTACATTTATGGGTACAAGCCGTTATTTGAAAGAGCAAAATCCAAATATTAAAACAGTCATTGTAGAGCCAGAAGGTTCGATTATCAATGGCGGCGAATCGGGATCGCACAAAACCGAAGGAATCGGGATGGAGATGATTCCTGAATTTATGGATAAATCGTATTTCAATACAATTCATACAATCAGTGATGAAGATGCTTTTCATCGGGTCGCTGAACTGGCTCGTCTGGAAGGATTATTGATCGGAAGTTCAGCAGGATCAGCGCTTCATGCTGCTCTTTTAGAAGTTGAAACAGCGCCCGATGGTGCTCATATCGTCACCATTTTCCCGGATAGTAGTGAACGTTATTTAAGCAAACAAATTTATGAAGGTGGTATTTAAATATGAAACGCAAAACAAAATTGATTCACGGCGGTATCTCTGGTGATCCTCATACAGGCGCAGTCAATGTGCCTATTTATCAAGTAAGTACGTACAAACAAGAAGAGATTGGTGTACACAAAGGATATGAATATTCTCGTACAGGCAATCCGACACGATTTGCCTTGGAAGAATTGATTAAAGATTTGGAAGAAGGATATAAAGGATTTGCTTTTGGCTCAGGGATGGCGGCTATTCATGCCGTATTTACTATGTTCAATACAGGTGACCATATTTTGCTTACAGATGATGTCTATGGAGGTACATATCGTATCTTCACCAAAGTGTTAGCACGTCTGGGGATCGAGTCTACTTTTGTAGATACAACCGATCTGGATGCTATTCGCCAAGCAATACAGCCGAACACCAAAGCTATCTATGTGGAAACGCCAACCAATCCTTTGCTTAAAGTTACAGATATTCGCGCTGTAGCCGATGTAGCCCATGAACATGATCTATTATTTGTCGTCGATAATACATTTGCTACCCCATACTGGCAAAATCCTATTCCATTAGGAGCAGATATTGTGCTTCACTCTGCAACTAAGTATTTGGGAGGGCATAGTGATCTGGTAGCAGGGTTAGTTGTAGTAAATAGTGAAAAACTTGCTGAAGAGATCCATTTTATTCAAAATGCTGTTGGTGGAATTCTAGGGCCACAAGATGCATGGTTATTAATTCGTGGGATCAAGACATTAGGATTGCGTATGGAAGCAATAGAACGTAATTCACAAGAAATCGTAACCTTTTTAACTGAACATCCAGCAGTAGGCAAAGTCTACTATCCAGGTCTAGCTTCTCATCCGCAACATGAATTATCCAAAAAGCAAACAACAGGTTTTGGTGGTATTATTTCATTTGATGTCGGTAGTGATGCCAAAGCAGCAGAATTACTCAAAAAGCTGACTTATTTCACATTAGCAGAAAGTCTAGGAGCTGTGGAAAGTCTTATTTCAGTACCTGCACGTATGACCCATGCTTCGATTCCAGCAGAACGAAGAGCAGAATTGGGCATTACACCAGGATTAGTACGTATTTCGGTAGGCATTGAAGATGGAGAAGATCTGATTGATGATCTCAAAAAAGGTTTAGATCAATAATTCCGTATTATACAAACAAGCGATAAACTATCACTAAAAATGACAAAAATGAAATATTTATTTTTGTTGTAAACCAGTGTATAGACGATCGCTTGTTTTTTATTTTATATTTCTTTAGAAATCATCGCATGATCCTTAGAAAATGAATAAGATAGAGTATTACATATAACATTATAGAAATAATATCGTTTGGATAAAGAGAGTCAATAAACATAAATGGTGATCAGAAGTAGTGATTATAGCAGTGTAAATTAGAGGAAAAGCGCTACCATTAACCAAATGTTGGTTGGTTTAATCTTTTTTATACGGTTAATAACACTATAAGCGACAAACACATATAAAAAAAGTGCAGTTCAATTGTCTGCACAATTATTACTTACATGCAATCATTTATACATGATGCAACTTTTCAAAAAAAGCGTACTTATCCTGAGGAGGATGAAGAAAAATGATGGACCATAACAATACAAATGAAATGAATAACGAGCAAACAAATGACAAAGTTGTAGGAATGTTTGTAGAAGAACAACAAGCAACTCGTGCGATTGAACAATTAAAAGCCGAGGGTATTTCTACAGATCAAATCTCTGTTATTGCCAAAGACAAAAAAGATTTAAAACATATTAGTGAAGAAACAGGAACAAAAGCTCCTGAAGGGATTGCTACAGGTGCAACAGCAGGAGGATTGTTAGGCGGAACTGCCGGTCTTCTTGCAGGTCTGGGCATGATGGCTATTCCGGTATTTGGCCCGATTATGGCAGCAGGCCCAATCGTTGTCGCATTAACAGGAGCAGCAGTCGGTGCAGGTGCTGGTGGTCTAGTAGGCGGTTTGATTGGACTCGGTATTCCTGAAGATGAAGCAGCAGAATACGAGAACAATGTAAATGAAGGACAAATTTTGGTATTGGTAGACAAATCTGCGGGTCATCGCAATATGATTTATGATATTTTCCGCAATAACCATGCTTCTAATAGTCGATTCTATGATCGTAATGATACAGCATCACCAACGATCCCAACAACAACGGCAACACCAGCAACAGATCATTTGAGTACACCTGTGGATCATACGGTATCGACAGATTCGATGAACAATGATCGTGCTAATATAAACGAAGATGAGCAGACAGCTATTTTACGTGAAGAAGCACGTCTGGGACGTAGTAGTGAAAATGTAGTTGATAAAGATGTTTCTTCTACGCCAACCAATCCTTTACACCGTAATTAATCAACAGCACTCATCACATCATTATTTATAATTTATAAATTTACAAATAATGAAAATATTAGCATATAACCCAAAATAGCTGTTTTAAACACTTTTTTACGGTTAATCATATAGCAGAACGATAGAAACAGAACAATACAAATTTGCTTACAATCCAAGGAGGATAAACACTATGGAAACTCATAACACTAATGATTTAAATAACACTAACGAATTGAACAATGACAAATTGGTAGGCGTATTCCAAACAGAACAACAAGCTAGTCAAGCGATCGAAGACTTGAAAGCGTCTGGTATTAACAAAGACAATATCTCCGTTATTGCCAAAGATAAAAAAGATCTGAAGCATATCAGTGAAGAAACAGGAACCAAAGCACCTGAAGGCATTGCAACAGGAGCAGCGGCTGGTGGTACAATCGGTGGGGTAGCAGGATTGCTAGCAGGTATCGGTATGATGGCTATTCCAGTATTTGGTCCAATTATGGCGGCAGGCCCGATTGCAGTAACATTAGCAGGCGCAGCAGCTGGAGCTGCTGGTGGTGGATTAGTAGGCGGACTTATCGGTCTTGGTATTCCTGAAGATCAAGCAAAAGAGTACGAAAACAATGTAAAAGAAGGTCAAATTCTAGTCTTGGTTGATGAGCATACAGGTCGCCAAGTAACAGTATATGATATCTTCCGCAAAAATCAGGCTTCCAATACAAAATATTATGATACAGATACAACAACTGCTACAACAGGAACAGGTATTGATAGTGTAAATGTTGATCCTGATTTGAATGATCGTAGAGTGGACAGCGAACGCGATCCATTGAACTTCCCTAGAAAATAAGTTGTCGATATAAAGACAACAAATTATAAACTTATGTGTAATTAAGGTGCTAAAAGGCTCTATAAGCTAATCACTTATAGAGCCTTTTTTTGTATTTAATTTTAAGTGTTCCATTGGATATAACTTGGGTAATAGTAAAAGAAGTGAAATATAGTTAATATTCCATTATTTTATTGTAAAAAATCTTTTCTTGTTCACACTCTATCGTACGTATTTATTTACAAATATTATTATACATAACTACATAGAGATGAGATTGATTATAAATAGGAGGTAGGTTCATGATTAAATTTGCACAAGTATCCAAACAGTATGAAGATGGTACGATTGCTGTACATCCGATGGATTTACATATTCAAAAAGGTGAATTTTTCGTATTGGTTGGGCCAAGTGGATGCGGTAAAACCACAACTCTCAAAATGATCAACCGATTAATAGAACCCAGCTCAGGATTTATTTCTATTAATGATCAACAAGTTAATGATTCTCCTGTACACGAATTGCGTCAAAGTATAGGGTATGTGCTCCAACAGATCGCTTTATTTCCACATATGACGGTAGAAGAGAATATTGCTATCACTCCTGAATTATGTGGATGGGATCGAAAAAAAATAGATAAACGTGTCGATGAATTACTTCATATGGTAGGGCTTGATCCTAAAGTGTTCCGCACTCGTAAGCCGGATGAATTATCAGGCGGACAACAACAACGTATCGGTGTACTGCGTGCGCTTGCTGCTGATCCACCTGTCATTTTAATGGATGAACCTTTTAGTGCGCTTGATCCGCTAGCCAGAGAACGATTGCAAAACGATCTGTTAGAACTTCAAGTGACGATTCAGAAAACGATTGTATTTGTCACCCATGATATTCAAGAAGCGCTCAAGTTAGGAGATAGAATCGGGCTAATGCGTGAAGGGAAAATGATTCAAGTCGATACGCCAGAGCAGTTGTTACATCATCCTGCACATCCATTTGTGAGTGAATTTTTTAGCTCTGTACAAGGGGAGTCCTACACATCGACTTCATCTTCGTTGCTCAAAAAAACATCTATATCTAGCAAAGGAGACGCTGAATAATGAATAATATATGGGAAGTAATGATTCAGCGGCAAGATCAGTTATTACAAGCATTGACTCAACATATACTTATTTCTTTTGTAGCTTTGTTATGTGCTTTAATTATTGCTATTCCGTTAGGCATTTATATCGCACGTCATTTGAAAATATCTGAAGGGATATTAGGTATTGCCGCTGTATTACAGACGATTCCTTCGCTTGCTTTGCTCGGTTTATTGATTCCGTTATTAGGGATCGGGATTGTACCTGCAATTGTAGCGATTGTAATATATGCGCTATTGCCGATTTTGCGTAATACATATACAGGTATCCGAAAAGTCGATCCTTCTTTATTAGAAGCGGCTGATGCGATGGGAATGACCCCGACAAAACGATTATTTAAAGTCGAATTGCCTTTAGCGATGCCTGTCATTATGGCGGGTATTCGGACAGCGATGGTACTTATTATCGGGACGACTACATTAGCAGCTTTGATCGGTGCAGGTGGATTAGGGGATATTATATTGCTCGGTATTGACCGTAACGATACAGCTTTGCTTATCTTGGGTGCGGTACCTGCGGCATTGTTAGCGATTATCTTTGATGTTCTGCTACGTGTGATCGAAAAAAGATCATTCCGTCAATCTATTATCTGGTTATCAGCTACAGCATTGATCGTGATTGCGGTAAGTGTAATTCCGTTACTGAATAATACGCAAAAAGATCTGGTGATTGCAGGTAAGCTTGGAGCAGAACCAGAAATTTTGATCAATATGTACAAAGAATTAATCGAACAAGATACCAATCTAACAGTTGAACTCAAGCCAGGAATGGGTAAAACACCATTTTTGTTTAACGCTCTAAAAAATAAAAATATCGATATTTATCCTGAATTTACAGGTACAGCGCTAGCTGAATTTTTGAAAGAAGATGCGGTAAGCACAGATAGCAATCAAGTATACAATCAAGCGAAAGAAGGAATGGCGAAAAAGTTCAATATGGATATGTTATCTCCGATGGAATATAACAATACGTATACTTTAGCGGTTCCTGAGGCTTATGCACAGCAGAATAATTTAGAAAATATTTCAGATCTTCAAAATGTATCATCACAAGTAAAAGTAGGTTTTACACGCGAATTTGCTGATCGTAATGATGGTTATGTAGGCATGACCAAGTTGTACGGATTTACATTTCCTAATTTGCAAACGATGGAACCGAAATTACGCTATAGTGCAATCGCGTCCGGTGATATTCAATTGATGGATGCTTATTCTACGGATAGTGAATTGCAACGATATAAGTTGAAAGTGCTCAAAGACGATAAAGGATTATTTCCACCTTATCAAGGTGCGCCATTGATGCGTGATGAGACATTGAAGCAATATCCAGAAGTAGCAGAAGCTTTAGATCATTTGTCCGGTCAGATTACAGATGATGAGATGCGCAAAATGAATTATCAAGTGGATGTTGAAGGGAAACCTGCATCCGAAGTAGCCAAAACGTTTTTACAGCAAAAAGGATTGTTGAAATAACAAGAACTTGTATATTGTTTATTTTGTACTGTATTTTTGTACAACAACAATGTTAGATCAAAGTCGTACGATTTCAGTGGATTACAAATCATTGAATAGTACGGCTTTTTTTGTATATTTCATATCTATATCTTCAATTGTGAAAAATTTGTTCATAAACAGTTGTACCTTGTTGTTCACATTTGAGGTATAATGAAAGGATGCACTAAATCAGATCACTTGGAGGAATACACGGATTGAACACTTATCCATTTACATTTGATCCCGGACAACCATTTATTAAGCAGGCGAGTGATTGGATCGCGGATGTTTTTTATGATATTTTACCCGAAGCAGGTTTTGAGGTAAGAGACGAACAGATTTATATGGCTTTTCAATTGGAAAAAGCATATGCCGAAAAGAAAACTATTTTTGCAGAAGCGGGTGTAGGTACAGGGAAAACATTAGTCTACCTTTTATATGCTATTGCTTATGCTCGTTATACACGCAAGCCTGCTATTATCGCTTGTGCCGATGAGTCATTGATCGAACAGCTGGTCAAACCAGAAGGGGATATTAGCAAGCTTGCCAAGCATCTTAATCTGGTAGTAGATGCCCGTCTAGGGAAATCGCCGGATCAGTATATTTGCTTGAACAAACTGGATGTAGTACGTGATGATGCAACAGAAAGTGATGTATATCGCGATATTTATGCCGGTTTGCCAGAGTTTGTACATTACCCGGATACAATGCAATCTTTTTATCCATATGGTAACCGCAAAGAGTATCCTGAATTGACCGATGGCGAATGGAATCGAATAGGTTGGGATGTATTTCAAGATTGCCTGGTATGCCCGCAACGTCATCGCTGTGGTCAGACATTATCGCGTGAACATTACCGTAAATCGTCTGATTTGATTATTTGTTCACATGACTTTTATATGGAACATGTCTGGACATATGATGCTCGCAAACGGGAAGGGCAACTTCCTTTACTGCCTGATCACAGTTCAGTAGTATTTGATGAAGGTCATTTGCTAGAAACAGCAGCTCAAAATGCGTTAACACACAAGTTAAAACATTCTCTTTTTGAAAGTATTGTTGTGCGCTTGTTAGAAGGAGAAGTTCGTGAGACGTTAGCACTTGCAGTAGAAGAAGTGATTTTGGAAAGTGATATTTTGTTCGAGAAGTTAGCGAAGTACAGTCAGCCTGTACCTGCTTCAGATCGCAAAGAAATCAACTGGAACGAAGATCTGATGAACCAAGTCGGACGTGTCCAAGCACAGATTGCTGTGATTGAAGAAGAGTTAGTATTTGAAAGTGCATTATTCACACTGGATGATTATCAGCTCAAAATTGTAGAAGAACATCTAGAAATGATTCAGATCGCATTGAATCTTTGTCGCAAACAAGATCAGTTGATCTCATGGGTCACAGGAGAAGAAGCCGATCTTACACTGGTGATTATGCCGAAAAAGGTAAAAGAAATTCTGAACGAGAAAGTATTTGCTAAAAAAATGCCTGTTATTTTCTCTTCAGCAACGTTATCGGTCGAAGGTTCATTTGATTATATTGCGCATAGTCTGGGAATCGATAAATATCTTGCTTTCTCAGTAGCTTCTCCTTACGATTACAAAGAACAAATGCAAGCGAATCTAATGCCTGTATTGCCAGGTGTGACGACTACATCAGGTGCTTCTTTGGGATTGTTGGATCTCAATGCTGTCAATGTACAGTCTGAAAGAGTACTTGGATTGTTGGATCAATCGGGTGGACGTGCTCTTATCTTATTCTCTTCTGTTGAGGAATTAGCTGCGTTCCGTCAAAGTACACAAAACTTTACAGGATATGCTAAATATCGCATGTTATATGAAGGATCTGCCGAAATCAGTCATTTGATCTCTGCTTTCCAACAAGATGAGACTAGCGTATTATGTGCAGTTACGTTATGGGAAGGATTAGATATTCCGGGACCTTCGTTGTCCAATGTGATTGTCTGGTCATTGCCATTCCCTTCGAACGATCCATTATTTGCTTCACGCCGCGCGGAAGCAGTAAATGCTTTTGAAGAAGTCGATATGCCTTACATGCTACTTCGTCTCCGTCAAGGCATGGGACGCTTAATCCGTTCACGCGAAGATAGTGGAAGTGTATCCATCTTCGGTCGAGAATTGGATCAACCGGATGTTCGTCAAGCGGTTGAGCAGTTGTTACCTTGATTTGGATGAAATATAAATAAGAAGTGGTTGGAGTTATAAAATAGTTGCACGACCATTTAAAACCATATAATATCAAAAAGGGATTGAAGATATATTCAATTCCTTTTTGTTGTGATCAATCATACATAAGAGTAGGAGATAATGTAAATTATGCAGATGATCGATATTCAAGCTGTTTATGAGCAATTTAATACACTCAGTGCAAGTATCAAATTTTTGATTGCAGGTGTAGCCACATTCTTTGTATTTATGTATAAAACATTTGCAACGATGTATGCTGAAAATGATAAAAATGTACAGTCTACTTCTACTCAGAAATTGGAGATTCTTTTTAAGTTACAAGCGGCACTATCTATTTACAGTAAAAGCACTAAACAAATAGCAGATCAGAATGAGCTCATTTATATACTTGCTAATACTATGATGTATCTAGATTTTAGACTCAGAAAAAAAATAGAACTGTTTTATGAGAATCGATCAGATCATACTTTGCAATTAATAGAAAAACAGATCACATATGAACTTAATAACAGTCACATGATTCTTAGAAAAAAGTTACCGACCGAACGATTCTTTTTATTTACAAGTAATATGGTTAGACCACTATTTCCAGTATTAATATCGTTAATATTTATTGCGGTTTCTTTTTTTATCGTGATTAATTCAATGTTAACAGGTGATATTTACAAACAGTTAGAAATTGTAGCCGGATATTTTTCAGTACTTAATGCATTATTTATATTTATTCTATTGATCAATGTAGTTATAGAGGATTTCAAAAGTGTGCATTTTCGTTGGATTCCTTTGATAGGTTCTATAATTATAATCGTTTTACCACTTTTACTAATGAATCCACTTATACCTGTATTCGCTATCTTATTTACACAAATTATTATTTTTATAGGTATGATTTTTGCAAATAAAATAACATAATCTATATCCTCTAAAAAGATCATATAAATCATTTTGATATCATGAAGCATTCGTCTTGGAAATTCAATCTCTTATTTAATTGTTGTATGGTAGACGTGATCTAGAATAAAAGGTTTCATTTACTTTTAATGGTTAAAAATGGTTATATTTTGAGCGAAAGTGGTATATGTCTTATGGATATGTCATAATAAAGAGGTTACATAGTAACGATTACACTTATAAAATTTGAAGAAAGCACATTTGAGAGGAAATGAAATGATGAAAAAAGTAAATAAATTGGCAATCGGCACATGGGCACTTACCGCATTGGTAACGGCATCTTTATATTCAGCACATTCTGTACAAGCAGCATCTGCAACTTCAACATTACCTGCGGCTAGTACATCCAAAGCGATGACATCTACAACAACGACTGCAACGACACCAGCAGTTTCCTATTATACAAAAGATGGCGTATGGACTGGAGTGAAAAAGTTAAACCATGATAGTGTAACTCCACTTATCGTTGAAGCTGAAAAAAGATACGTATACACTTCTACAGGTGGCAAAACATCTACAACTGATAGTACTTTTTCTTTAAATAACAAAACATATCGTTACTTATCTACAGATATCAATACACATGCTAAATTATTAGCGTATTTGACAGAAACATATACCAAACAAGCAAGCGAAGCTTATATTCAAAAATATGTAATCGAGAACAACGGCAAGCTGGCACAAGTGGTGTCGAATGAAGACAGCAAGTTAGAATTCAATCGTTCTACTGCTAAAATGATCAGCATGACAGATACCACTCGTGTATATCGCTTAACGGTTCCTTATGTTAAAGATGCACAACCTGTCGAACGTATGCTTGTGAAATTTGAATTAGTTGATGGCTTGTGGAAAATCAATACTTCGCCAAGTGCATTGTTTTAATATAATGGTGAAAAATAACATACTATTATAGTGACACATATAATCAATAAAAAAGAACCTTTCGTTACAGTACACACTGTAGCAGAAAGGTTCTTTTTATTTGGTACGAATATTTTGTTGACGGAAATGAAGAGGAGTTAGACCACAGCTTGTTTTGAATAGTCGGTAAAAGTACTTCATATCGTGAATTCCTACTTCGTCTGCAATCTGCTGAATACTCCAATCAGTGTTGATTAACAATTCGCAACTTTTTTGTACACGAACTTGTTGCAACATCCGGGTATACGTATAACCGGTTGTTTCTTTAAATTTACGCTGTAGATGACGAGGGCTGATCGATAACCATTGGCAGAACTCTTCCATTTTGAGGGGGTTACGATAATGTACTTGAATATATTCGATCGCAAAAGCTACAGGATCCACTAATTTATCCGGTTTGGATAGCAGACTGAATTGCTTGAGTCGGTACATGGTATTCAGTAAATCAAGCAAGCAAATATATAATTTGTAATGGTAGCCAGGAGACTGCGAATTAACAGCAAAATTCATACTATACATTATTCTAGCAAATTCGCCACCTTGATCTTTATACCGTAACCACTCTTCACTTTGACGAAAAAATTGGGCTATTGCGTCAAATTCACGTTCTAATTCGTTTTTTGGTGAGTTTTGAGGAGCTAACAACTCTGTTTGGAACATACAGGTCATCATTTGCAAAGGAACAGCAGGTGTAGCAGATTCGGATTTGAGTAAATGAGGGATCCCGATCGGAATAAAAAACAAGTCTCCTTCTTCAATCTGTAATGAATCTTTATGAATAAATAACGTTCCTTTGCCTTCACTTATATAGATAATTTCATAAAATTCATGAGCATGTTCTTGAAAAGAACCTTTTACCGTAACCAGTTGGAAAGAAATGGGGGTTTCGATTGGAAAAGGATGTTGAAACATTTCAAATGATCGAGGCGATGATGTCATTATGAATCTCCTTTATATTTCATAATTAGATGTCGCATTTTCCTAATTTTTTGTCGTATTCAACTATATTTCAAATTTGGAGATTTAGCTACAATAAAATAGTACAAGAGATCAACACACACGTTGATAGACTATATTAATCATCACCATTTCAGGAGGAACTTATGACAACAACATCATTAATTACACATTTACCAGATACGTTAGCCCCTTACTTACTTCGTAGAGGAGAAGGACAGCGTTATCTTTTTGGTAAACAGTTAGCAACTGTGATAGCGAATTTTCAAAGTACAGGCGATATTTTATCGGCAGCTATTATTTCAGGACCCAAAGGAGAATCGTTCCCGCTTCATACTCATCAACATACTTACGAATCTATCTTTGTATTAGAAGGTAAAGTTCAATTTGTTATCAACGGTCAAAGTCATCTATTATTGCCGGGTGATTATGCACATATTCCACCAATGACAGAACATGCGTATCAATTGCTTGCCCATCGTAATGCTTTTATCTCTTATTCGATTGCAGGGAATGTAACAGATATTTATGAAATATTAGGACAATCACATACACCATATGAGTATCCGGCTGTAAGTGATCATACGTATGCTACAGAACATCTACAACAGGCTATGCAACAAGCAGATATTACTTTCGCTACATCAGAGACAGTATTTCCTGATTATGAATTAGTAAATAACAGTGTGATTCCAGATGCTGTCGAATCGTATGTATTAGAAAGTGGCGAAGGAACCAAATTGCTAACAGGTGACCAACTGCATCGTCTACTCGCAACTCAAGCTTCTACAGATGGAGATTATATTATGGTATCTACAGAAGGCCCTAAAGGAGACGCTATCGTATCCCATTATCATGAGCATCATACCGAGACATTTTTCTGTGTACAAGGACAGATGACGATGTGGGCGAATGGTGAAGAAGTTCAATTGTTACCAGGAGATTTCTTGCATGTGCCAGCAGGAACCGTCCATTCTTACCGTCTGGATACACACTATACGAAATTTGTAGGTGTACTGGTAAGTGGATTGTTTGAACCATTTTTCCGTTTGTTGGGTGATGAGTATGAACACTATATCTTCCCTGATACACCTGGCCCGCTTCGTATGGATCGTGTGATTGCCAATATTCAATCACTTGATCTCAAAGTAGTTACTCCTCCAGGCGGTCACCGTCCAGAATAATAAGATAAAGGAAAGAATAGTGCTAGTCTGATGCCACCTGTAGAGAGTGTATAAGACTAGCACTCAGGTATATTATGAAAATTATCTATATTCTAGCATTAGCGATGATTATCTCGGTTATGAATTCCACGATGTTTAACGTCGCTTTGCCTTCGATTCGTCACGATTTTGATCTTAGTAGCTCTCAAGTAAGTTGGGTAGTCACATCCTATATTATTATCTATGCTATTGGCTCAGTAACGTATGGCAAGCTAGCAGATAAATACCGGCTCAAAAATTTAATGACGATTGGACTATGTTTATTTGCGATAGGTTCTATTGTTGGGTTTGTCGCTTCAGATTATTGGATGGTGATCGCAGGTCGTATTCTACAATCCGCAGGTGCCTCTGTTATTCCAGCATCATCGATGATTATTCCTATTCGTTATATAGCTGCTGAAAAGCGGGGAAGAGCGCTCGGAATTACTTCTTCCGGCATGGCGCTCGGTACGGCGATGGGGCCGATTATCGCTGGCATGATTACCAGTTTTGCAGATTGGCGTTATTTGTTTGCGATTTCTTTATTATCGTTAGTGACTATTCCTTTTTTTCGCAAATATCTCAATCAAGATCAAGTGCGTCCGCTGAAAATAGACATCTGGGGTGGTATCCTATTAGCGACAACAGTCACATTGCTTTTATTAGCAATTACTAATGTCAGTCTTATTCTTGCTATTATCACGATTGTCATGCTAATTGTTTTTGTGATCTATATTCGTAAAGTGGATCAGCCATTTTTAGATCCAGCTATTTTCCGCAATTCGACCTATACAACGACAATGATTATCGCTTGTCTGGCATTGATATTTAATCTATGTGTTCCATATCTGATCCCACAAATGTTAAGTAGTATTCATCAATTATCTTCATTTACAATTGGTCTGATTATGTTTCCCGGTGCATTGATCGCTGCTATATTTGGAATTGTAGGTGGACGGATTGCAGATAGCAAAGGAAATACATTTTTGCTACGGATTGCGTTTGTACTGCAACTGATAACATATGCTCTATTAGCGGTATTTACAGATCGGTCGTATTGGTTGATTATGGGGGTACTTCTGATCGGCAATACAGGGCTAACTTTTGCTCAAGTCGGGCTTGCCAATACAGTCTCTCGTACATTAGATGGTGCACAAGTAGGTGTCGGTATGGGATTATATATGATGTTAAGCTTTATTTCAGGAGCTATAGGTACAACCGTACTGGGATTAATACTGGATCGTGTGAAGTCTCCATGGTCTTTGAATAGTATATGGTATGCTGGTGGAGCTAATACATTCAGTAATATTTTCTTAGTGTTTGCAATCTGGATCGCGATCATAATCCTCTTTTTATTCCGTTATTTACGCGCTGCTAATCATAATTCAACATTTTCTAAATAATCATCTGATAACAACGCACAGATAATAATAATATCAATACAAAAAGGAAGCCTTAGTGTAATTCAAGGCTTCCTTTTTTGTATATAAATCGTCAGCACAATAAGATAGCTCTGACATCAACAATAGCTTATTCATTTTCAACAGAATAAGTTATCGATATTATTGCTTAATCACTTCAAAAGCTTCCCAACCACTGACTGTACTGCGATTAGCAATGAGCGGACTATCTCCGTAATTGTCTGCACAAACATAGAGGTTATTCGCTAATGATTTGAACGTTCGTTTCCCATCCGCTGTAGTTCCCATTTGAAATGTTTCCCATGTTCCGATCGCGGTCTTATTAGCGATTAATGGGCTTGCCCCGGTATTATCAGCGGATACGTATTTATTGTTCGCCATAGAGCGTAGTGCAACATTATTATTACCAAGATCGATAAGCTCAAATTTTTCCCAGTCGCTGACTGTAGTAGAACGAGCGAGAAGAGGAGCATTTCCATAATCTTCAGCTGCAACATATTTTCCATTAGCTGCAGCTTTAAGCGCTACAATATTACCTGTGTCTCCAGAACGCTGGAATACACGTACATAATCAATAGCGTATTTTTGTGGGAAAGTAGTACTTGCGTCAGGATATCCAGGCCAGTTGCCACCTACAGCTAGGTTAAGTAATAAGAAGAAAGGCTTATCAAATACCCATTTGTTGCCGCCGATATCTGCTGATGTACGAGTGTGATATAAATTATTATCAACATACCAGCGAATCACATTAGGTTCCCATTCAATAGAGAAGGTGTGATAAGCGTTACTGATATTTTCACCGATTGTATACCCTGCGGATAGACCACCAGCACCGGAATAACCAGGCCCATGAATCGTTCCGTATACGGTATTAGGAGCATTAGGTCCTACATATTCCATAATATCGATCTCACCGCTATTTGGCCACTGATTGCTACCGATATCGCTACCTAGTGTCCAGAATGCAGGCCAGATTCCTTTACCGTAAGGAAGTTTGGCACGCATTTCGATTTTTCCATATTTCACATCAAATTTGCCAGCTGTTGTTAAGCGAGCAGATGTATAAGGAGCACCATTATAATTTTCTTTCAACGCTTGAATAATCAGATTGCCATTGTCCATATAAGCATTATTGGTACGATTGGTATAGTACTGTAACTCATTATTTCCCCAACCACCAGCACCTGTTTCTGAATTCCATTTGGAACCATCTACACCTGTTCCATTTGATCCATTGAATTCATCTGACCAGATCTGCTTCCAAGTGCCAGCTGCTTCGGCTTCAGAGTTCCAAGTCCATGACCCTAATAATGTAAATAAGCATAGCGTGGATAAAAGAATAGCAATCTGCTTGCGTATCAACATGAATACCCCACCTTTTATATGGTTTAATTTCCATTTTATTGTATTTTAAGGATGGAGAAAGATAAACTGCTTTTTACGACATACGTAGAAACACACACACTATACACAAAAATGCCCCTTCAGACCATATATTTATTCTTTAATATGTTGAAGCCATCGACTAGGAGACATCTGTTTGTATTGCTTAAACACTCTGCCAAAATAATTTAAGCTTGCAAATCCGCAATAATACGCCACTTCACTGATATTCCATTGCCCGGAGCGTAACAACTGCTCTGCTTCATGAATACGTAACATATTGATATAGTCGATAAATGTTTTGCCAGTCGTCTTTTTAAATAAATAACAAAAATAAGTAGGAGTCAGTTGACATAGATTCGCAGCAGTCTCCACAGATATATGTTCTCGGAAATGATGACTGAGATGCTGAAATAAAGGTTGCATATAAGAAGGATGAAGATTGGACTTTTGTACATGGATACGATCTTGTTCTGCCATTCGATAAAGCCAACCAATACAAGCGAGTAAATACGATTTAATTAGCAGTTCTGAACCCTGTGTAGATTGCTCATACTCAATAATCATCTGTTGCAGATAAAATGTAATGTGCTGAGATAATAGATGATCTCTGGTGAAAATCGCGGGCAACGCCAGACGATTCTCTAAAAGCGGGCGAATATAACGTGATTCAGTGTGATCCAATTGTATATTTCGAATCAATGCTTCGTTAAATACGATACATATCAGTTCAGTATCTTCCTCCAAAGGAAAAGCAGCATGAATCTGACGTGTATTTACAAAAACAATATCTCCGACTGTAATATCTTGATGCTCGGTACCGACTTGAACGCGAAAAGAACCTTTTTGTACAATCATCCATTCTAAATGTTCATGCCAGTGTAATGGAACCCAGCGCCAATTCGGTTCTGTAACATGAAAAATATTAATAGGAAATGTTTTATCAGGAATCTGTGTAATTTCATAAGGTGGTGATATCTTCATCGGCAATGAACCTCCGTTAGAACACATTTTCAATAAAATCGTAATATTGTGCGAATAATACATAGAATAGGCATAGGTTACTGTTACTCAAAAGTATACAATAATCTCATATGTAACCGTTATCAATTTTGCTTTATTTGCTGTCACAATGACTTCATATACCATATACTATAGGAGGATAATAACGTATGATTCGATTATATGATACACCGTTACTTGGCGAACCGATAGACATGAGTAAAGAATTTGGACGTATCGAAAATACATATTTTATGGGAATGCGGGTAGAGGAATTTGATCCTGAGACAGCGACAGGTCAGATACGGTGGGAACGATATTCACGGAAGCCCCGCTTGGATTTTGGAAAATATACATTACCATTTACAGCCACAGAATCGTGGGAATTTCCAGCGTATGAAGAATCACCTACTTTTCCTTTTTACTTACAATTCGTCGATGCCAGAACAGTTCGGATTCGGTTAGCAACTCGCCAATCGAAGTTAGAGCCCCGTCATAGCCTGATGTTAGTAGAACAGCAATTGCCTTTCAGTACAGAGTGGGCACTACATCAACATGATGCAGAACAGACTACGTATATCAGTGATTATGGTTCAGTGACGATAAAGTATGCTCCCTGGAAAATAGAATTTCGAGATGCAACAGGTAAGCTGTTAACACGTACACATCATTTAGCAGATCAGGCTTCTATTCTCAGTTCTGATCCAACACCGTTTTGTTTTATCCGATCTGCCAAAGATATGAATCGTAGTCTGGCGGCGAGTTTTGCTCTATCTCCAGGAGAACGTTTATATGGTGGTGGAGAATCGTTTTTGAAAATGGATAAGCGAGGACAAAAATTTAACTGGTTTACCTATGATCCATTAAGCGCCCAGACCGCAGATATGTATAAGCCGATTCCGTTATTATGGAGCAATCGTGGCTATGGTATGTTTTTTCATCATAGTTGTCCGATGACCTGTGATGTAGGGCATCATTTTGATGGAGCAAATACAATCTATATTGGTGAAGATGAGTTGGATTTATTTTTCTTTTTCGGTACACCCAAAGATATATTATCCAGTTACACCTCATTAACTGGAAAGTCTACGGTTCCGCCGTTGTGGTCATTCGGATTATGGATGAGTCGTATTACGTATCAATCTGAAAAAGAAGTAAGAGAAGTCGCTTATCAATTACAAGAGCATCAGATTCCTTGTGATGTCATTCATCTCGATACCGGTTGGTTTGAACATGATTGGCGTTGTGATTATCAATTTTCAAGCAGTCGATTTGATAATGCAGAGCAAATGATCACTGATTTACGTAAGCAAGGATACCGAATCAGTTTATGGCAATATCCTTACTTTATGCCATCTAATCCTTTATACGAAGAAATCATTGAAAAAGGATATGCTATCAGTGATGGGAACGGTTATATTGCCGGAGAAGATGCTATTTTAGACTTTTCTAATCCTGAAGCAGTGAAATGGTATCAACAAAAGATCGCTGGACTGTTACATCTAGGAGTCAGTGCGATCAAAGTAGATTTCGGAGAAAGTGCACCGATTCATGGGTCGTATTATTCTCGTCAGCAAGGATGGAAAGAGCATAATCTATATCCTCTTCGTTATAATCAGGCAGTCTCTGAGATTACGCAAAAAGTCACTGGCGATTCTATTATCTGGGCACGTAGCGCGTGGGCGGGTAGTCAACGTTATCCGCTACATTGGGGTGGAGATGTAGAGAATACCGATAACGGTATGGCAGCGTCTTTGCGAGCAGGGATGTCTTTAGGATTAAGTGGTTTTACATTTTGGAGTCATGATATTGGCGGATTTGTCCACCGAAGTCCACGAGAATTGTATCGCCGCTGGATGCCTTTTGGTATGCTGACTTCGCATAGTCGTTGTCATGGAGCACCCCCCAAAGAACCGTGGCATTATGACGAAGAGTTTGTAGAAGATTTTAGAAAAGCAGTTTCTTTAAAATACGGGCTAATGCCTTATATTTATACACAAGCTGTTCTAAGTGCAGAGCAGGGTATTCCATTGTTACGTCCATTATTGCTTGAATATCCGAATGAGCCGGGTGTCTGGCAGATTGAAGATCAATATTTGCTAGGTACAGATCTATTAATTGCTCCTATTTTAGAACAAGGAACAACATCCAGAGATGTATATACTCCATCTGGAGAATGGATCGATTATCAGACAGGTCAGAGATATACAGGCTCTACATGGCATCATATAACAGAAGGTGAGATCCCAATTATTATACTGGTACGAGCAGGTAGCTTTATTCCACATGTACCGGTCGCTTTATCAACAGATGCTATAGATTGGACTGCTGTGGAGTGGTGTCATTATCCATCTAGCGAATCGCAAACACAAACAGAACATTGGCAGATAGCACTGCCTATCCACAAGCATTATGTCTGGATTAGAGGTCAATTTATAGACCAACAGATCGTAGTAGATACTACATTACAATCAGATACACTTGATTCAACGTCTTTCAATCCAGAGGAAATACAGAAGCTTATCAGTCAGTGGACTTATCAGAAATATTCTAAATAATCTAAAAAAAGGCGATTTCTATATGCTCCTATATAGAGTCGTCTTTTTTTGTGATAACGATTCCTAAAAATGAAGATGTAGTATTTGTACAAATACAGGACGTAAATGTCTATGGAGTCTAGTAATTTATTCCATATACTAGAGAAGTGCCTAATTGAAAATGATTATCAATATCAAAGGAGCGATTATGATGATAGAAACTGTAGATTCAGCCTTATCTCAAAATACACGTTATTTGCAAAGCCAATCTGAAAGAGAGTCCAATGCTCGTTCATATCCTCGCCGATTACCGATTGTGATCAAAGAAGCTGAAGGTATTCATATTACCGATATGGATGGCAAAGTCTATTATGATTGTCTGGCTGGAGCAGGAACTTTGGCGCTTGGACACAATCATCCTGTCGTGATAGAAGCGATGCAACAATTGCTGACCAGCAAACATCCGTTGCATACATTGGACTTAACGACTCCGCTTAAAGAAAAATTTGTAGAAGAAGTATTTGCAAGTCTGCCACCATCGTTTGCACAAAATGCCAAAATACAATTTTGTGGACCTACCGGTGGGGATGCGATTGAAGCCGCGATAAAGTTAGTCAAAACTGCAACAGGTAAACGTAGTATCTTATCATTTCAAGGGGGATATCATGGATCGACCCATGCGGCAATGAGTCTTAGCGGTACATTGGGGCAAAAAGAACGAGTGAATGGACTAATCCCTGATGTTCACTTTATGCCGTATCCTTATGAATATCGTTGCCCGTTCGGAATAGGGGGAGAACAGACTCATCAGATCAGTAGCAGTTATATCGAAAATCTTCTCGATGATCCTGAAAGTGGTATTGTATCGCCATGTGCAATGATTTTTGAAGTAGTACAAGGTGAAGGTGGTTCTATTCCTGCTCCTGTCGAATGGATACGCGAAATGCGCCGTATTACGCAAGAGCGCAATATCCCACTTATTATTGATGAAGTACAGACAGGATTAGGTCGGACAGGTAAGTTATATGCTTTTGAACATGCAGGAATTATTCCAGATGTATTGGTATTATCCAAAGCAATCGGAGGTAGCTTACCGCTATCTGTTGTGATCTATAACAAAGAGTTGGATCAATGGAATCCGGGTGCTCATATCGGTACATTCAGAGGCAATCAGATGGCTATGGCAGCAGGACTTGCAACACTACGCTATATTCGTGAACACCATATCCCTGAACATGTGACTCAAATGGGTGCATTGCTGGTAGAACAGTTGCAACATATTCAACAACAGACAGGATGTATCGGTGATATTCGTGGTCGTGGATTAATGATCGGTGTCGAGATTGTTAATGATCAGAAAATAATGGATCATCTAGGGCACTATCCTGCACATCCACAATTAGCAAGTCTGATTCAACAAGAATGTCTGAAACGTGGATTGATTCTTGAAGTCGGAGGTAGACATTCTACAGTGATGCGCTTTTTGCCACCGTTGATTATTACACAAGAACAAGTGTTAGAAGTAACTCGTATTTTTGGTGAAGCTGTAACGACAGCGTATCAAGCTTTGCAGACTTCTACATTATAATGAAGCATCACAGCTCTAGGTTTACTATTTCGTCTGAATGGATGATTTTATGTAGTATTTTATTAGGGACATTTACTGTGATTTTGAATAACAGCTCGCTCAATCCGGCTGTTCCTGAATTTATGAATGTTTTTCACAGTAGTGCTAGTTCAACAAGCTGGATTATTACTATTTTTCTGCTAGGTATGGGAATGACGATGCCATTAACAGGATATCTAGGAGATCGTTTTGGTAAAAAAACAATCTATTTACTCGGTCTACTTCTATTTATTCTGGGATCAGTACTTGGATCGCTATCCTGGAATTTGGTGTCTGTTATTTGCTTTCGAGGTCTGCAAGGTGTTGCAGGCGGGCTAATGATTCCACTTTCGCTAGCAATCATATTTGATGCTTTTCCCAAAAATGAACGTGGTCGTGTAACTGGCATCTGGGGAATTGCAATTATGGTTGCACCTGCTATTGGACCAACAGTAGGCGGATTGATGATTGAATGGGGAAGCTGGCAGTCGTTATTTTGGATGAATGTACCGATCGGTCTGTTAGGACTTATGATCGGTCTGAAATATTTGCCACACTCTGTTGCTGATCGTAAGCGTACTTTTGATAAGAGTGGCTTTATTACAGTGACACTTGGAGTCGGCATTATTTTGCTAACACTGGGTCAAATTAAACATCTAGCCGATATGGTCGTCTGGTCGAATCTGGTTCTTATAGGTGTAGGCATCGTGTTGTTAATTATCTTTGTACGTCTGCAATTAACCAAAGAGCAACCGCTACTGTATTTACGAATTTTCAATATTCCTACGTATGCGCTTAGTGTCGTCGTAGTGAGTGTACAGGCTATTGCGATGTTTGCTACGATTTTTATGGTTCCTTTACTGGTGCAAAATGTATACGGATATAGCGCTATGGTTACAGGGTTGGTGTTTTTGCCGTCTGCGATTTTTACAGGAATATTTGTCCGTATTGCAGGTAAACATCTTGATCGTAAAGGGCCGAAAATGATTGTGCTTGTAGGTCTGTCGGTGACTTGTATCACTACAGCTATGCTTGGGATGCTCCAATTGGATTCACCGCTCTGGGTGATCTTTGTACTTATGATGTTGCGCGGAGTGGGCTTAGGATTATCGAATATGCCCGTAACAACAGCAGGATTAAATGCGATTCCGGAACAATTCGTATCTCAAGGTTCAGCAATGAATAATGTGATTCGCCGCATGACTTCTTCACTTGGTATCGTGATTATTTCGGTCTATTACGAAGTTCGACGTACTCAGCTTATCGAATATGGCAATTCCGATGCCATCAGTACATTGCATACGATCAATGAAGGATTTTGGGTATTGAGTATCATCATTTTAGTAACAATTCCGGCTGCCTTTTTTATGCGTCAGACAGCAGAACCGACGAAGTCTATTCATCATACGAAAAGGAGTGCATAATGTGTCTTCTGTAGATACCCGTCATAGTGACAAAATAATACAGCAAACAACGGATAGTAGCAATTATATGAATCAATATCAACATCATCTGCATACCGATCATCCGCTTGCATTGACTTCAACAATACAAGCATTGCTTAACAGTTATTTGCGAGAAACCAAGCAATTTGATCCTACGATCACCACTGTACTTCAGAATTTCCCGCTATTACAACAGCACATTGTATCTGAACAACAGTTGGAAAGTGAACAGTCGTATACATCTATATTGATTCAGCTTCCTTTTACAGAGCGCTGGATACAGACAGGGATTACGTATGATTCGCTTATCGGACAGCATCATTATATCGATACATTTGTATTGATTAATGAGCAACAATTAGCAGAAGTGATAACGCCTGTGCAATTGATTGATTACGTTATAGAAGAATTAAGTCATTATACAGAGACCGAGCAACGGGATTCGCAAAAGCAATTAATGCGAGCACGAATCCAGAATAGTCTCACTAAAATGGAACATTATTATAATCATCATCTATCTCAGCATGCTGTAGATAAACAAGATTATATCTATTCAGAACAATCGCTTATTGCAGGTCATCCGTTTCATCCATTTCCCAAAAGTTCCGAAGGGTTCTTATTATCTGAACTATCACTGTATAGCCCGGAAATGGGAGCTAGCTTTCAATTGTATTATCTAGCTGTGCATTCTGCATATATGGATGAACACTGGTTACACGAGCAAGCAAGACAAGAATCTATCTCGCCAGCAGTACGTCAGCAAGCCCAAGAACGATTAGGATCGCTGTGGGATCAGTATCATTTATTACCGATGCATCCGTGGCAAGTGAACTATATCCAGACATTATCTATCGTGCAACAGGCGATAAAGAATCAACACATTATTTTACTGGGATCGTTAGGTGACGAAGTATATCCGACTTCTTCTGTCAGAACAGTATGGAATAAGCAGGACGGCAGAGGATACAAGTTACCTTTGCATATCCGAATTACCAACCTTATTCGTGAAAATACAACCGAACAAGCAAAACGTACAATCGATGCAGCGCGAATTATAGATCATCAACGGACAGCGATTGAATCAAATCATTTCAAAGTATTAACAGAAACAGGGTATAGCTCGGTGAAAGTACAGTCGCTACTTACACAATTGAATACTGATCGATCTCTTGATGATGGATTAGATCATAACAAGTCAGCTAGTCATAATCAGACTAATGATGATATCCAGATGACGTTAGCAGAACAAGAACAATGGACTTCTGCTATGACAGTGATTTATCGTCCACAACGTATTGATCCTGAGTATACGTATGTAGTGGCTTCACTATTAGAAAAAGCACCTCATTCTAACGAACCCAAATTAATATCGGTTATTCGGCAGGGTTCGGCAGATACAATGTCTGATCTATCATTATGGTTATCACACTATACAGAAATAACATTATTATCGTTATTACGTGTTTTTACAGATTACGGAATAAGCTTTGAAGCACATCTACAAAATTCGTTAATTTCTTTAAAAGATGGATTGCCTGCTTGTTATTATGTACGTGATCTGGAAGGAGTAAGTATTGATCGCACTTGCCCGGCGGTAGAAGAGTGGATACAGCCTTTGATCGAGGCAGACAGTCATGTACTATACGATTCTGATACAGCATGGCTTAGAACACAATACTATTTTGTAGTCAATCATTTAGGCTCACTTATTCATGCGATTGCTCACTATGAACAGTGCAGTGAACAGCATTATTGGAATATCGTACAACAGCAATTGATTAGATGGAACGAACAAGCACAATCAACACAACATGTCCGTCTTTCCCGTCTGATTGAATCTTTACTACACGTAGAAACGTTACCAGCTAAAGCCAACTTTATTAGTTGTTTTCAAGCCAAAGGAGATCAGCCTTCTTTTCTCGATATTCCTAATCCTTTATATATAGCCAAAAGATAATCAACCGATTTTGCAATGCTTACTATTGCTTATCGTATGACTGCAATTTGATAGAAACACTACTACTCTTATTTGAGGTGAAATGATGTCTTTTACACAACAACGTCCAACGTATTCAACGGTATCTTCAACACAACCTGCTGATCCTTTTTATATGATTAAAGCGCTACACTCCGAACATTTTCAAGCAGTAGAGCAACGGATTATTCGTCAATTAATGCAAGCGATTATTTATGAAGATATTCTTCCTTATACTCAGACAGCATCCGCTTATGATACGGCTATCAATCAACAGTCTCCGCATCTGTTCACAATAGCCGGTCAGAATACAGATCAGCAAGTGGTGCAATATACATGTGCAGGTAAGCGCATGCTTAGTTTTGGCAGAGTGAGATTGCAACAGATGCCTGTTACACGTATATCCGCAGATGGTCAACAAGAGACTGCACGTTTGCATGAATTTCTGAATGAAGTATTGCAACAAGTACAACAAGGTGAGAAGCTACAACAATTTCGCAATGAGCTAGAGCAGACACTTTTGAAAGACTTACAATCTCAAGCAGATACGCAAGAAAATGCACTAACCGCAGAGCAACGTCAATATGATTCTTTAGAAGGACAGATCAAAGACGGTCATCCGTACCATCCTTGTTACAAATCTAGAATCGGATTCACGTTGGAAGATAATGCTCAATACGGCCCCGAATTTCAACAATCGCTGTATCCCATCTGGCTAGCTGTATCAAAACAATACAGTCGGGCGGCTTTTTCAACTAGTGTGGATGATCATGACTCATTTATGGAAGAAGCATTAGGACAAGCGCAATGGCAACAATTCCAAGAGAGATTACAACAGCAACAGTTGAACAGTAACGATTATTATATGATTCCGGTTCACCCATGGCAGTGGAAAAACAAAATCAGTTCTGCTTTTTACCGCGAACTTGCCAGTCAACAGATTGTTCCGCTGGGTTATGGAAATGATGCTTATTATGCACAGCAATCTATTCGTACACTTGGCAATCAGACTAGACCGGAAGCCCCTTATCTCAAAATGGCACTCAGTATTACGAATACATCGACAGCACGTATTTTAGCAGGGCATACCGTGCTTAATGGATCGCTGATTACAGATTGGCTAACTCAATTGATTCAACAAAATGAAACAGCACAACAACTTGGATTTGTAGTGTTACGTGAGCGAGCAGGTATTACTTTTGATTATGAGAAATTGCCAGAATATCGCCAAGCACAGACTTATGGTTCGTTAGGAACGATCTGGCGTGAAAGTCTGCATACTTATTTGAAAGAAGGCGAAGATGGAGTTCCTTTCAATGGATTATGCCATGTGCAGTCCAATGGTGTTCCTTTGATTGATTCGTGGATACGACAACATGGGGTAGCACAATGGACTTATGCGATGTTACAAGCAACAGTCACTCCGATTATCCATATGTTATATGCTCATGGAATAGGAATGGAATCACACGGGCAAAATATTATTTTAATTCATCAACAAGGATTGCCTGTACGGATTGCACTCAAAGATTTTCATGATGGTGTCCGTTTCTCTGTCGCTCATCTGGCTGAGCCTGAATTATGCCCTGATCTCACACCTGAGCCAGCGAGTCATGCGAAGATCAATCGCAATTCATTTATCAAAACAGATCGCCCTGAAGATGTACGCGATTTTTCATATGATGCTTTCTTTTTTATTGCGGCAACAGAACTATGTATGTTTTTGGAGCAACATTACCAATTCCCTGAAGAATCATTTTGGAAAATGACAGCCGATATTATTCACGATTATCAACAGCAACATCTACAGCATCAAGAACGATTTGACTGTTTTGATTTGTTCGCTGAGACCGTACTCATTGAAGAGTTAACCAAACGAAGACTATTTGGAGATGGTGAGCTACGCTTCAAAAACGGCATCAATCCGTTATATGCTTACCGCCATGCAACATGTTAACTACCAATCGGCTACGTCAACAATTAGCGCAAAAGCAGACAGTGTTTGGATTGATCGCTTCTGTACCTGCACCGATTATGATTGAAGTGATTGCTTATGCTGGTTTTGATTTTGTAATTATTGATATGGAACATGTCATGATTAATCCTGAAACGGTTGAGCATATGATTCGAGTCGCAGAGCAGTCAGGCATTACCCCGTTAGTACGTATCGCAGAAATTAATGCCAAAGAAATCTTACGTGTGCTGGATAGTGGAGCAATGGGAATTGTTATTCCGCAAGTGGAACACAAAGAGCAAGTTGAAGCTGTTATTCAAGCGGCTAAATATTTTCCTATCGGGCAACGCAGTATGAATAGCGGACGGCCGGGCATTTTTGGTAGAGACGATCTGGCGGATTATATGGAACGTGCGAATCACGAAATTATGATTATACCGATGATTGAGACTGTTCAAGGCGTGGAACAGATTGATGAGATTTTGAGTGTAGAAGGAATCGATATGATTCTTGAAGGCGCGGCTGATCTCTCTCAATCTTATGGTGTACCGTGGCAGACCGAGCATACTCTCGTGCGTCAAGCATTAGATCATATCCAGCAAGTCGCGACTTCCAGACAGATTCCATATTGCGCTATTCCACGTCAAATCAATCAATATGAGCACTGGCAGAACAAAGGTGTACATGCTTTTGTATTAGGAGATGAACGAGGAATTGCTTTTCGAGCGTTACAGAGCAAACTTGCTCAATTCCCTGTCATAAATACAGATAGATCACAAACGGAACTATAAGTAAACTTTTCCTGTGTATGTGTATGTGTATGTGTATGTGTATGTGTATGTGTATGTGTATGTGTATGTGTATGTGTATGTGTATGTGTATGTGTATGTGTATGTGTATGTGTATGTGTATGTGTATGTGTATGTCCAGTTAAATGAAGGAGGATTTCTATTGAATACAAAGTTGATACCGTCACTTTCTCCAACTAAAACGCAAGTATCTACTGCAATTATAGATCAAGTTCATAAAATCATCGAAGATGAAAAAGTAAATCGTTCTCCGCATATGATCTCACGAAAACCTGTATGTGCTTTTATTTATGATCTGGATACATTACGTCAACGTACACGTAGCAAAGTCAAGGATATGCCGGCAAGAACTAACTTATTTTATGCAGTCAAAGCAAATCCTGATCCACGCATTATTACAGCATTAGCGCCAATTGTAGACGGTTTTGAAACGGCATCGATCGGCGAAGTGCATACTATTCGGCTAATCGATCCCGATGTTCCTATTATTTTTGGTGGCCCGGGTAAAAAAGATAGCGAAATCGAGCAAGCGATTGATCATAATGTGATGTTGATTCATGCAGAAAGTATGCATGAAATTCGTAGAATCGCATGGATTGCCGAGCAGAAAAGCAAAACAGTGCGCATTTTACTACGTGTGAATGTCAGAAAGACTATTCCTACAGGAACTGTCACGATGGGTGGTAAGCCGACTCAATTCGGGATTGATGAAGCGCAGATTGCAGAAGCAATCGAATGTGTACAGTCTTTGCCACAACTAACGCTAGCTGGATTTCATATGCATTCAGTATCCAATAATCTGGATGCACAGCTACATGTCGAATTGGTCAATATGTATATTCAATTGGTAAGTCAGTGGATCAGTCAATATCAGCTATCGATTCAATATGTTAATGCAGGTGGGGGATTTGGCATTTGTTATACAGAGCCAGATACTCATTTTGCATGGGATACTTTTATAAAAGGTCTTGATGATATCTGGAATGAAAAGGTATTGCCAGGAGTAGAGCTTATTTTCGAGCCGGGTCGTTATCTGGTTGCTCATGCAGGATATTATGCGTCAGAAGTGATTGATCTGAAATGCAATCATCATAAACATTACGCTATTTTGCGTGGAGGAACTCATCATTTCCGGTTACCTGTCTCATGGGGACATAATCAACCTTTTGAACTCATTGCTATACAGCAGTGGGATTATCCTTTTGAGCGTCCACATCAAGAGCAGATTACGATAACACTGGCAGGAGAACTATGTACACCCAAAGATGTACTTGCTCAAGATGTAAAAGTAGAACAGATTGCTGTAGGAGATATTGTTTTATTTTCGATAGCAGGTGCTTACGCTTGGACAATATCACATCATGATTTTTTGAGTCATCCTCATCCCGATATGATATATATTGATAACCAAATAGGAGGTTATGAACCGCTATGAATTGGAACGAAGTTTTAGAACCGTTAACTGCTAAGAACAATCCATCTATCGATCTACAATCTGTATCTTCCAATCATACCCATACAGAGCAGACAGAACAGCAAGTGAAGCGAAGTATAGCATCAGAGCAGATTATGCAAGATTTGATCAATACATTACTAGCTGAAAAGGTCTTGTCAGATCACCAATTACAATTGCTGTCTACAGAGGAGTTGAAGCATCGCATCATTTCATCGGCATCAGCTTTGTCCACTATCCAGCAAGCAGAAGCATTAACAGCGATTTCTTCGCTAACCGATACCAAGACATTAGAAAATAGCTTGTGGTATCTCTGGAATATAGAGTCGCCCCAAGATGATCTATCTGTATCATCTGCTCCGGCACAGACTATAGATACACCTTCATATACCATTATTTTTCCTGTGAAATCAGCGATTGTTCAACCTTATCGTTATGTACCTGCTAGCACGTCTATATATGCTTATCATGCTAACTCTACTGATTCATATTCTAATAGCGTCGAGGCAAGTCGGATCAATACTCATGTGTATGCGGTTCGTTATTCTGATACGCTTTCAGCAGATCAACCGTCGTCTGTCCTACAGATCATCGCATTAACACCGATACAATTGATGAAGATTGTAAATGATCAATGCTTTACTGCTACTTATCGAGAACAACCTGGTGTAGAGCGCTTTGTGCAGTTATTAGAAGAGACGATTCAGCAGACCACTTGGTCATTAGAACATAATTTAGCACCAGCATCTTTATTTGATCTGTCAGCCAGCGAATTTTTTCAACATATGGAGCGGTATGCTTCATTAAGAGATCGACCTTTTCATCCAGTATCCAAAGTCAAAGTCGGATTAAATGAGCAAGATTATCGTCAATATAGTGCAGAGTTCGCTCAACCCATGACATTGTGCTGGGTGGCTATTAAGCGTCATGTTGTGATGGAAGGCGAAGCTCTGGTTGGCAGGACGGTTCTGGATTATCAATTATATGATTATCGTCAAAATAGTTCATTAGCAAATGATCTGTCTGAACCGATGTCTGATCTATTATCTAGTGATCAACAACAGCAAGTCATACAAGCTATGCAACAGCAAGGGTTAGATCAAGCAGAATATATAGCAATTCCTGTTCATCCATGGCAATTGCAGTATAATTTGCCGCAATATTTAGCAACAGCACAGCAACAAGGCGATTGGGTAGACCTTCAGCTTCAAATCGGTCTATTTGAAGCTACTTCATCGGTACGTTCGTTATCGCCTACAGATCATAGTCCGCATTATCTCAAATTACCGCTTAGTGTATTTTCATTAGGGGCTTCTCGTTATTTGCCAGCTGTCAAATTGATAAACGGGCAGCGTGGACAATCTATGCTAGAACAAGCGCTAGATCGTGATCCTATATTGGGTGAACAGTTATTTCTATGTGATGAAAATCGTTGGTGGGCGTATATGCCTGAAGCAGGAAGTCTATTTGATGATGAACCGAGACATCTAGCCGTAATGGTACGTACTTATCCTGAGTCATTGATTACAGGTGAGCAAGGAGAACGATTATTACCGATGTCCGCTTTATCTGTAATTTTACCTGCACCGATCAATGCTTTACGTGAAGGACACTTTTTCGATGAATGGATGATTGCACGTCATCTGCAAGTGACAGAAGAATCGGTATGTACATTATTTGGCGAAGTCTGTCAGACTTTTTTCCAGATCAATCTGCGATTATTCCGACTAGGATTAATGCCAGAATTGCATGGACAGAATAGCGTATTGGTCTGGCAAAACGGTCATATCAAGCAGATGCTTTTACGAGATCATGATTCTGTACGATTGCATTTACCCTGGCTTCGCAAGCAAGGTATCGCTGATCCTCAGTATATGATTCGCCCGGGTTATTCGAACAGCTTGTACAATGATACACCGACAGAATTACTGTTTTATTTGCAGACGTTAGGGATTCAAGTGAACTTGTATGCAATTATTGATGCATTATGTACGGTATACGAAATACAAGAAAATGTATTATGGACAGTATTACGAGATCAATTGATCGAGCAGTTAGATGAAATACCTTTTGAAGCAGAAGTAAGACAAGAAATAGATGGTGTATTGTTCGACAAAGCAGAATGGCCGCTTAAATTATTAGTGAAGCCTTTATTAGAACAAGCAGGTGTACCCGGCAGTATGCCATCCGGTCAAAGTACAATTCAAAATCCATTTGCACAACTGTAATCCAAAGACTCATTTGCTACAACAATTTACTTTTGCGTCTAAATCTATATAATGAGAATAGTTCTCAGAAATGTGATAATTATTCTCAATCTATGTAGAAAGGCGACGAGTAATGAGTAAGATATTAGATCAGTATCGACAATTTCCTTCCTATATTTATAAATTACAGACTGTGCAATATGCGGATCAAGTGTTACCACGCTACGACGCTATATTGCATAGTCTTTTACTATTTAAAGAAGCCAAAGGGCAGATCATTATTAACGGTAATCGCTATGATCTTCATCAGCAAAAAGTATTTCTAGTTCCACCACATGCTTCGCTGAAAATCATGGTTGATAGCGATACTCGTACCGAATATTATATTCTTTCTTTTCATGTACTACAGCCTGATATACAAGGTAGTTTTGTACCGATAGAATTGCTCGGGTTATATGAGCTTCATGTGGCTCACTTTCGCTGGTTTGTTGATCGAGTGCGTGAGATTCAAGAAAAGCACGATCAAGAGAATTTATGGGATCAGATGAAAGCGAATATTATTTTCCAAGAACTGTTGATTCATTTGTTCAAAGAAGATGCTCAAGAACAGAAACCTGATATGAATCAAGCGATAGCAGCTACACTGGATCATATGGAACAGCATTATGCTACATCGATTACTCGCAATCAATTAGCCGAGATTGCAGGCATGAGTGCTGATTATTATTCGCGTGCTTTCAAAAAAGTAGTCGGGAAAAGTCCGATGGAGCATCTTACTGAACTTCGGATCACTCAGTCCAAAGAAGTGTTATTGCTGTCTAATGATTCTTTTCGTTCGGTAGCACAGCAAGTAGGATTCAGTGATGAATTTTATTTTAGTCGCAAATTCAAAGCCGTAACCGGGCGCTCACCCAAATCGTATATTCACAATATTCGTTATTCAAACAAAATCGCTTCACTCAAACATTTATTAACCGGTCATCTGGTAGCGCTTGGAATAGAGCCTTATGCAGCCGTTATCAATAATGCTTATCCTGTGACGACTCAATTTGAACATACGATTCCGATCGGAGATAGTAAGCCTGATCTGGAGAAGTTAATGAATGCTCAACCCGATCTAATCGTGACTTGTGAATTTCGAGATTTTGAAAAGTCACAAAAAGAAAAAATGTATGAGCAGATTGCACCTACTATCACATTGCCTTTTTTTGAAGATTGGCGTGTTCATTTTCAAACGATTGCACGAATTGTAGGTAAAGATCAAGAAGCACAAGTGTGGTTAGAACAATACGCAGATATAGCCCAATTATTACGTCAACAATTGAAACATACATTCGGTTCACGTTCATTGCTAATTCTTGGTGTAGGAGAGAGCAAAATCTGTATCTATGGCAAGCGCAATCTAGGAGCTGTATTGTACAACGATCTAGGATTTACAATGCCTGCCGGAGTGGAGAATATCGCTCATTATTTTGAAATTCAACCAGAAGACTTGTTGCATTATGATGCAGATTGTATATTGATTACTCCTTTTCAGCATGATGGTACCGTAGGGATGCAAGCTGGCATCGAGCAAGGTATTTTTCGTTTATGTGCTCATCCGATCTGGCAACAGCTCCAAGCTGTACAACACGATTCAGTCTATGAAATGTACACAACTCAACATATGCATACCTGTTATAACTCTTTTTCACATCTGATGTTATTAGAAAAAGTACGTCAATTGTTTTTGGATAAAAACGACAAATGACGGATTATTCCAAGCACTAGACTGAATTGTCCATGTTAAAGGAAAAGACGTTCACTATAATTAATAATGAGAATCAATATCAATTGTAGTGAACAGAAAGGGAGAATAAAGACCATGTTGAAAGGCAAATCGTTCAAAGGTATACATATGTTGTGCATCATGATGATCATCGTGATTGTCCTTGCGGGTTGTGGTGCAAATAACAATAAAAGTGCAGTTGATCCAACAGCGCAAGCGGCAGGCGAAAATGTTAACGCAGAATCAGCAACACGTACAATTCAGCATGAAATGGGTAGCACAGAGATAAAAGGAACACCTAAACGGATTGTGACATTATATCAAGGCGCAACTGATGTATTAGTCGCTTATGGTGTAAAACCTGTAGGAGTAGTAGAAGCGCATACAGGAGAACCTGCTTATGATTATTTGAAAACTGATCTGGCAGGTGTGCCTACAGTTGGACTTGAAACACAGCCAAATCTCGAAGAAATTTATAATTTAAAACCGGATCTTATTATCGGTTCCAAATTCCGTAATGAAGCAACTTATGCTCAGTTGTCCGAGATTGCTCCTACTGTGATGGTGGATCAAGTCTATGATTGGAAAAAGACGCTTGATCTGGTCGGTCAAGTCTTAAATGAACAGGATAAAGGAAAGCAACTGTTGCAAGCGTGGGAAGATCGTGTAGCTGATTTTAAAAAGAAAATGGGAGATCGTTTGCCTATTCAAGCTTCTATCGTAAACTTCCGCGCTGATCATGCTCGTATTTATTATATGGGTTATGCAGGGTTGATACTGAAAGAGCTTGGATTTACCCGCCCAGCATCGCAAGAACAAGAAGAGTGGGGAATCAAAGTAAATTCCAAAGAAAGTATTCCTGATATGGATGCTGATGTGATCTTTGTATTCGATTCAGGTACAGACAAAGCCGCTATCGAAAAAAATTATCAACAATGGACGAGTCATCCATTATGGAAAAACTTAAAAGCATACAAAAACAATCAAATCTACAAAGTAAATGAAGTAAATTGGAATCTAGCAGGCGGTTATATCTCAGCAGGTCTAATGTTAGATGAACTGTATGATATCTACAAATTAGAAAAGCCTCAAACCAAATAAGTACAATTGGCTAGAACCTAGAATTTCTTAATAGGATAAAGGAGGAGAACAGGTAGTTTACATCACCTGCTCCTCCTTTTATCACATTTACTGGATAGGAGTATAGCTGTAGTCCTGTGACTGCAATCATTTAACAAAACGTAATCATGAAAGAGTGAATGTCTATTGGTTTTATTCAAAAGCAATACAGCCAAATGGTGCGGATTAATTATTACGTTATTATTATGTATCGTTGTTCTAGCGATTAGCCCGATGTTAGGGCGAACTTTTGTACCGCTCAAAGAAGTGATCGCGGCGATACTTCATTACAATCCTGAATCGATAGCAGACGTGGTAGTGTATACAGAGCGATTGCCACGTGCCATTATCGGAATAGTAGTAGGAGCAAGTCTAGCGGTTGCAGGTGCATTAATGCAAGCACTGACACGCAATCCATTAGCTTCACCGAGTACATTTGGGATTAATGCAGGAGCTATCTTTTTTGTCGTGATAGCTAGTCTGCTATTTTCGATAACCGAAATGACGCAACTGATGTGGTTTGCTTTTGCAGGGGCATTAGTAGCGGCAGTAATCGTCTATGGATTGGGGTCGATAGGACGAGACGGATTAACACCGATAAAGATTGTACTCGCAGGATCAGCGATTCTGGCGTTATTTACTTCATTTACACAGGCGATGCTTGTTTTAAATGAAACAGGTATGCAAAATGTATTATTCTGGTTAGCTGGAGCGATTGGTGGACGAACATTAGCGATGTTACAACCGGTTCTGCCGTTGCTGACGATTGCAGGTATAACTGCATTATGTATGGGACGAGCGATCAATTTATTTGTCACCGGTGAAGAGATTGCCAAAGGCATGGGACAACGTGTGCTATTACTCAAACTGGTTATTGGTTTGATCATTGTTATTCTTGCAGGTGGTTCGGTGGCTATTGTGGGCGCTGTCGGATTTGTAGGGTTATTTATTCCTCATATTGCACGTGCACTTGTAGGAGCTGATTACCGCTGGATTATTCCATTTTCCGGTGCTTTGGGAGGTTTGTTGTTAATGACAGCAGATCTAGTGGCACGATTAGTGATTATACCGGCAGAGATTCCATTAGGTGTAATGACAGCATTTATCGGGGTACCGTTCTTTATCTATATCGCTCGTAAAGGAGTGACATGGAAATGAACAAACATAGATATTGGACATTACGCAGTCGTTCTGCGAGATTTCATATGCAAGTAGAAAAAAGATCTGTTCGTACTTTGGCGATATTGATAGCGCTTGTGATCATCATTGGCATTATAGGTGTAGGAATCGGAGAGACATGGATACATCCATGGGAAGTGATTAGAGCTATATTCGGTCACAGTTCAGGCAACTATGATTTTGTATTGTATCGCTTGCGCTTACCGCGTGCTGTTGTAGGTTTGCTAGCAGGAGCAGCGCTGGGCATGTCGGGTGCTATTTTACAAGGAATGATTCGTAATCCGTTAGCTTCACCAGATATTATCGGTATTACAGGTGGAGCGTCAGTGGCGGCTGTTTTATTTCTTTCATATGGAAATAGTGTATTTCATCTAAGTATCGACTGGTTACCTGTGGCAGCTATTACAGGAGCACTGGTTGTATCGGGGCTTATCTATCTATTGTCATGGCAAAATGGTGTGACACCGATGCGACTGGTATTGATTGGGATAGGAATCTCAGCAGGAATGAGTGCACTGACTACTTTTATGCTTGTGATCAGTTCTTCGTTTACAGCAAGCAAAGTATATATCTGGTTAACAGGTAGTGTATATGGGGCTACATGGAGCGGAGTTTATTCTATTTTGCCTGTATGTATAGTAGCAATTCCATTACTTTTGTACTTTGCCCGTAGTCTTAATTCGCAAGAATTGGGTGATGATGTAGCGCTAGGTCTGGGTGTACGAGTGCAGAAGCATCGCTTGATGTTGTTACTATTAAGCGTGATTTTGGCAGGAAGTGCGGTAGCTGTAGTTGGAGCAGTTGGATTTGTCGGATTAATTGCACCACATATTGCCCGTAGATGGGTTGGTCGTACATTTGGCAGTGTTGCACTTGCCTCGGGGTTGCTCGGAGCTTTACTGGTATTTGTAGCCGATGTTATCGCACGAACAGCTTTTTATCCGATTGATATTCCAGCAGGTATATTTACAGCGGCGATCGGTGCTCCTTTTTTTATCTATTTGTTATATCAACATCGGAATCGGTTTTGAAAAAAAGCATATTCACTAACATGAATACATGGAGCATACAAGGAGGGGGAAGATGATGGATCAAATCGAAGCAAAAAATATGACGATCACATATGGAGCAGATCCTATTATCGAAAATCTGAATCTGCATATTCCTAAAGGTGAAATAACGGTTCTGATTGGAAGCAACGGGTGTGGTAAATCGACGATTTTACGTACATTGGCACGTCTACTCAAGCCGAACAATGGATCGATATTGTTAGCAGGAGAAGAAATCGCTCATATTTCCACCAAAGAGATCGCTCGCCGGATGTCTATTTTACCGCAAGGCCCGAATGCTCCTGAAGGATTAACCGTAGAACAATTAGTTAAGCAAGGAAGATATCCGCATCAGAGTTGGCTCAAACAATGGTCTATTCAAGACGAGCAAGCTGTTGAGCGAGCACTGGAATTAACACATATGGTGGAATTAGCTGATCGAGCAGTAGATTCATTATCTGGTGGACAACGTCAACGTGCATGGATAGCGATGACGTTAGCACAAGGAACAGACACTTTATTGTTAGATGAACCGACAACGTATCTTGATATGACGCATCAAGTTGAAATTTTGGATTTGCTGTTTGATTTGAATGAACGTGAAGGGCGCACGATCGTTATGGTACTGCATGATCTGAATCTGGCTTGTCGGTATGCTCATCATATGATCGCTGTACACAATCGAGGGATTTACGCTCAAGGAAGACCTGAAGATATTATGACCGTAGAAAATGTACAATCGGTATTTGAAATGCGTTGTCAGATTGCACGTGATCCTTTATTTGGTACACCAATGCTTATACCTTATGGAAAGGGGAGAGTCTTACATGAATCGCTCTCTGTCTAATCTTACATCTTGGGAATCATATGAATGGGAGTATCTGAATCAAGAATTAAGATTAACTGATCAGATTGCAGAAGATGATGAGTATAGTGTCACTTCTTCTGCCTTGTTAGACCCTCAGCAATGTGCAGCCTATTTGGATCGGTTGCAACCATTGTATCGTTCATCTTCACGTGCACTTACAGCTTCGATGTTTTCCAAACGTTACGCTTTTATGATGGTATGTCCTATATTGTATGCGATGAGTATGTATCGCAAAACATTTTCGCTGAATATTGATAATTGTCAGTTAGAATCAGCGTATTTCCAATTACCGACTCGCAAAACATGGATGCCTAATCTACTGTTGCGTGATCCAAGTGTATATGAGCTTCAATCTGCGGATGTAGCCAATAATGAATTATACGCCCAACAGCGGGAAGATATTGTACGACGTGTATTTGCAGAGCATCTTCAACCTATTTTACAAAATATCTCGGAAGTGTCTTCGATCTCACGAACTATTTTATGGGAAAATATAGCGATCTATGTATATGTACTGTACGAAAATCGGTTATTGAAAGAAGCAAACGAAGAACAACGTCAACAGATACAGCAGGATTTGTATTATCTGACTCAAGAAGCGCCGAATGATTGCTTTGGAGAAAAGCGTAATCCGTTGACACAATTTTATACCAAAAAGCGCGTAGTACCTCTTTCAGAACAACCACAACGTGTACGCAAAACGTGCTGTGCTCATTACGAGTTACCTGCTCCATCGGATTATTGTCCAACCTGCCCTAAAATTTGCAAAAGTTAAAGTATCAGTACAGACAGGATCCATACAGTAAATCCTATATCAAAATCATGATTGAACTCATTTGTACATTCAATAAAGAAAGGAGTACAGCAGATGTTACGTATCGAACCGCGCGTTCAAGGTGTTACAGCAGAATTAATAACATTGTACAGTCAACTTCAGCCTTCTACATTAGGTCATCTGACAGACTTTGGATTTTTACGAGGAATACAGCCTTTATTTCGTCCGATTCGAATGCTTGGCAATGCGGTGACTGTACGTATTCCTCATCTTGATTCCACAGCGATTCGACATGCGTTGCAACAAGTAATGCCTGGCGATGTGATTGTGGTGGATATGTCTGGAGATGATTTTCGAGCATGTTGGGGAGAATTTCGTACATATGTAGCGATGAAAAAAGAAGTGGCAGGTGTCGTGATCTCTGGTTGTGCAACCGATGTGAAAGTGATTCGAGAATTGAATTTCCCGGTATTTGCGACAGGAACCAGTGCATTAACTACTCGAAGCTTAGACATGGAAGGCGAAGTAAATACACCGATTAGTGTATGTGGTGTAACCGTACAGCCAGGAGACTTGATTATTGGCGATGATGATGGCGTATTTGCTGTTCATCCTAATCATGCACAGATACTAGGTGAGCAAGCTTTAGCCAAACAACAACAAGAAGAACTTAATCGTCAAAAATACGGGTATGATCTTATAAAACCATATCCGTTACCCAAAATATAATAGTTGCTTATAAAAAGACATAAACAAACAAAAAAAGATAGATTAAATATTTATTTTGTTTTATTTATGTCTTTTTTTGTTGACTTTATTTCTAAGTAGGACTAATATAGCATTATAGATCAAGTAATTATTTTCACAAAGTATAAATGCAAATGATCAATTCTGTATCATCCTAACCCATATTGAATAGGAGAGATGTAACATGAACACCTCAACAGCAGCTCAACCTATCAAAGCAGGAATGCATATTCCTTTTGTACGCGAAATGGCAGAGACGACCTATAATATGTGGAAGTTCGGTTGGGATGAGCGGAATGGTGGAAATGTGAGCTGTATACTTGATGAAGAAGAAGTCTCGCCTTATATTGATATTCAGCAAGTACAATATAATATCCAACCTGCTTTTCCTGTACATGAATTAGCAGGTAAATACTTTATCGTAACAGGATCGGGTAAATATTTTAAAAATGTAATTGATGATCCTGAAGCCAACTTGGGTCTTTTGCGTGTATCTGCGAATGGAGAACAATTGGAAGTATTATGGGGATTTAAAAATGGAGCTGTACCGACAAGTGAATTGCCTTCTCATTTTATGAGTCATATTGAAAGGTTAAAAGTAGATCCTCAGCACCGGGTGGTCATACACAATCACGCAACAAATGTGATCGCGATGAGCTTTATCCATGATCTTAATGAAAATACATTTACCAAAACATTATGGGAAATGTGTACTGAATGTATTGTAGTGTTTCCAGATGGTATTGGCGTTATCCCATGGATGGTGCCGGGGTCTAATGCCATCGGTCAAGCCACTGCGCAGAAGATGAGAGATCATCATGCGGTATTATGGCCACATCATGGTATATTTGGGACAGGGCACTCGATAGATGAAGCTTTTGGACTTATCGAAACGATAGAAAAAGCAGCTCAGATTTATATGCTCACAGCTCATCATTCGGTTCGTCAGAAAATAACCGATCAACAATTAGCTGATCTAGCCACAGCTTTTGGTGTGACTCCACGTGCTGGCATTTTACAAATCTAAACATCATAACCAGTTTACAAATAGCGATTATTACATTTACAAAAGTAGATCATTGAATTAACGATCTACTTTTTTTATGTCTAAAAATAGGTCTTTTGATTTACTTTTTAACTTAAAAATAGAATAAAAGGAAAAAATATTGAATTTTTTTACGAAAATTAGCGAAAAATAAAAAATATTCATACTTTATTAACAATTTTTATGTAAAATGAGTTTAAAGTCTTTACTTTTTGTTTAAATTTATATGATAAAAGACTCATAGTAAGTAGTCTAAAGAACTAATAAGAGGATATATATAGAAACGTAACGAAAGAGGCAGAAAAATGAATACGATTTTGGAAACAACGATACCCGTCCACTGGCTATATGTGTTTATAGCCGCCTTAGCTTCTATGGTAGGTTGTGCTGTCATAGTTATTGGTTCTGCGTGGTCTAACTCTTCGTTGCGTAATCAATATGTGAAAAAAAGACAGCGGATAATAGCTCTCATTGGCGTACTAGCTTTTAGTACTTCTCATATCTTGATCCCCATATCAATGAATGTTCCGATCACAATGAAATATTATGGATTTCATCTTGTTTTTACGATTATTGGTTGTTATGGAGCAGTGTTTGCCGCTTCCCGTTATGCTTTCTCATCATGGCGTGGATCTATGCAATTTTTTGTAACCAGTATGACGGTAGCAATTACGATTTTAGTGTTTGATTATGCGAATACATTATATTTATTTCGAGGATTTTTGATCTGGCAACCTGAACTGATTTTAATGACTATTCCTATCGCTATTTCTATTTGTTTAGCAGTTATGCGCTTATTTTCACTATCTAGTCGTAATCGGGAACACGGTCTACGTTCGCCTACAATGATTTTTGGCATCATCACTTCAGGAATGGGGCTAGCAGGTATTCCGTTACTTTGTGCATATTCCGTATTACCATTTGATCAAATGGGATTGACTGAAAAATCGTATCTTGTTCCTTATATTTATATGATTTTTGTTACAGCTAGTCTGTATGCTATTCCGGATAGTTTTATCTTTGTCCGTGAACAAAAAGAAAATCGTGCAATGATTCAGCGAGAACAGTATTACAGTTCTTTGTATGAACAGAATCCTGATAGTGTGATTGAATTTGATATCAATGGTGTTATTACAGGGATTAATCGCCGTGCACAGAAAATGTCTAGTGAACTGGGTAAAACATTGATTGGAGTACGTGCTACAGACCTGCTAGAAGGCGAACAGAAAATTCTTGCTCAAGATCATCTAAAATTAGTGTTAAGCGGACATTCAAGTACGATTGACCTGGAATTAAAATATCAAAAAGATCGTACGTTATCGATAGCGTTAACGTCTATTCCTATCTTTGTACATGGCAAAATCGAAGGTGCTTATACTATTGTCAAAAATATTACCAAACGTAAACGAGATCAAGAAACGATCCGTCATCTTGCCTATCATGATGAATTGACAGGGTTAGCGAATCGCCGTTCTTTTGAAACTCGCTTATCGATGTATACGATGGTAGATAATCATCATTCACCGTTCACTTTATTTTTTATCGACCTGGATCGATTCAAACGTATTAACGATTTATTTGGTCATGCTTTTGGAGATGCTGTTATTCGTCACTCTGGTCTTGTACTGAAAAGTTGCCTGCCCAAAGATAGCTTTGTTGCTCGAATGGGTGGAGACGAATTTACAGTGATTATCCCGGGCTTATCAGATATCGAAGAAATCAAAAAAATAGCTGGCAAAGTGGTAGAACGATTTGTACAACCGTTTCATATTGAAAAGCATGCGGTAAAATTATCGGCATCGATCGGGATTGCCCGCTTCCCGGAAGATGGGGCATCCGCAGGTGTACTGACTCAGCGTGCCGATACAGCGATGTATACAGCCAAAGAAAACGGCAGTTCTCAGTATCAGTTCTATGACGCAGTATCTGATCAGAGCAGTCTGGAACAGATTATGCTAGAAAATGATCTGGAACAAGCGATCGATAATAATCAATTAAAATTGGTATATCAACCCAAGTTTGATATTCGTACCGGACTTATTATCGGCTATGAAGCACTTGTTCGCTGGTATCATCCTATTTTGGGTGAGATTCCGCCACTTTCGTTTATCCCGTTAGCAGAAAAGTCAGGCATGATTATTGCTTTAGAACAATGGGTGTTACGTACCGCTTGTTTGCAAAGTAAAAAATGGCAGTGTGAAGGTTATGATGCAGTACCGATTGCTGTCAACGTATCTCCTATTCACTTAATGAAGCCAGACATTTATGAGACTATTATCAAAACGCTACAAGAATTAGATTTTGATCCTACCTTGTTAGAAATTGAGATTACAGAAAGTGCAATGATGCATAATGAAGAGCATGTCATTGATATTTTGAGTAAATTAAAACAATCCGGCATTTCGGTGTCGATGGATGATTTTGGTACAGGTTATAGCTCACTTAGTTATTTGCATAATTTGCCAATCGGTTGTCTCAAAATCGACCGCTCTTTTATCCGCAAAATTACAGTAGATAAAGATAGTCGTGCGATCGCTGAGATGATTATCTCTATGGCGAAGCAATTAGGATTAAAAATTATTGCTGAAGGCGTAGAGACAGAAGAACAAGTAGCGTTACTCAAAGAGTGGAAATGTTATAACGTACAAGGATTCTATTACAGTCGTCCACTTGCCCCAGAAAATGCAATTCATAGTCGTGTATCGTAATGAACGCCGAGTAGTATCAATAAAGACCAAAATAAAGACCCTGAGTACGCTGTATGATCCAGCACTCAGGGTCTTTTATAATAGACAATTACTAATCTTGTTAAGAAGCCGTCTTCGTAACTGTTTTCTCGCGGAATACAAAGAACAAAGCAACAAGCATCAAAATGACTCCAATAAGACGTTTGATTCCAAAATGAATCGTTGCACTTTCAAACCAACCAAAGTGATCGATTGCCATACTGGCTACCAATTGACCGACAATCACAGAGATCACCGCAGCCGTTACACCAATCTTAGGAACAGCTAATACCATTAATGAAAGATAGACGACACCGAAAATAGCACAAAGCAATTGCCATTTAGGAACTTCGTGAATATTCAAAATATTGCCTTGTCCAAAGAAGTTTACAATAATAGTCAAAAAAATAGCACCTGTGAAAAAGGTGAAAAAGGCACTTTCGATCGTTCCAATTTTATTACCAAGTGTACCGTTGATTGCGGATTGAATACCTAAGCCGATACCTGCCAGTAAAGGAATAATTAACATAGCTATATTCATAATGTTGACCTCCTACAAGACTAAGAAAAACGACACAGTAAGCAAAACAACAGCTACCAATCGATTGACATTAAATTTGATTTTGGGTGAACCGAGAAGTCCAAAGTGTTCAATAATAATACTAATCACAATTTGCCCGATAATAACGGCAGTGATCGATATACCTACACCGATTAATGTTACACTGATTACGAGTAGAGCGAGGTAGACGACACCGAGCAGACCGCCAAGAAGATTCCATTTGGGAACTGTAAATATTGCGCCTAAGTTTCCTTTACCGAAAAACAACGTGACCAAAAAGGTTGCCATAGCTCCGATAATAAAAATGTAATACGTACTTTCTAACTCTCCTACATGTTCACCTAGCGCACCGCCGATAGCAGCTTCGATACTTAGAGACATACCTGCGATAATAGCCGCTAGATAAATCAGTATTTTACTCACATTATTCACTCCTTTTATATAAATATCTCGAATAATCGATATATCTTCAAAAAAAGAAACTAGCTTTGTTCAAATTTCTTCATCTAAGAACTTAGCTATTTTCTTAATTGTATCTTCATTACGACGATAATACGTCCATTGTCCATAACGTACCGCTTCAAGAAGACCCGCTTTTTGCATAATAGATAAATAATGTGAAACTGTTGACTGAGATAAATTCACCTTATCGTGGATATCGCCTACGCATACGCCACCTTTGATACTTACCTCCTTAGGCAAATGCGCTTGTTGCTGGGGAAAGTTTTTCTCAGGTTCTCTCAACCATTTCAAAATATTTAAACGCGTCTCATTTGAAAGAGCTTTAAAAATATCGATTTCTGTCATACAGGCTATTATATCGAATAATAGCGATATGTCAAATTAGATCTTTTCTGTTAGTATAGATAGAATTATGACTTTTGATATTAGAACCTGGTCTTAAGACGTGCTATACTATGCAGAAGTGATAACACTTATATTATGGTTGAATAAAGGAGATTACTCATTTGGATTATCAAAAATGGATTGCACCCGAACAATATAATCTGACGTCAGAGATGGAACGTCATGATGCTGATAAGATTGCTTTAAAATGGCTAAGCGAGCATGACGATTATGCTGAGATCACTTATGGTGATTTATTGAAAAAAGCCAATCGTCTAGCAAATGGATTGGTGAAGTTAGGACTTCAAAAAGGAGATCGCGTATTGGTCATGGTACCAAGACAGATTATTGCTTATGTTATTTATCTGGCTTGTCTGAAAAGTGGACTGGTCATTATTCCTTCTTCTGAAATGTTGCGTGCGAAAGACTTAGCATATCGTCTGGATCATTCTCAAGCCAAAGCTGTTATTGCCTGGTCTGATGTAATGGGCGAAGTGGATAAAATTCAAGATGAATTGCCATCATGGCAACATCGGATCGCTGTTTCTAATGAAGCAGTTACTTTATCAGAGAACTGGGTTGGATTAGACTCATTGCTAAATGCACAGTCTGAAGAATTCACAGCAGTAGATACGAAGCGAGATGATACAGCGATTCTCGCCTATACGTCAGGCACAACCGGCAATCCAAAAGGTGTTGTCCATACTCATGGTTGGGCATATGCTCACCTTCGTATTACCTCACCATGGCTTGATATTCGTGAGAGTGATACAGTGTGGGCAACTGCGGCACCTGGCTGGCAGAAGTGGATCTGGAGCCCATTCTTATCGGTTCTAGGAAATGGTGCAACTGGATTCGTATATAATGGATCATTCCATCCCAAACGGTATTTGCATTTGCTGGATGATTACAATATTCAAGTGCTGTGTTGTACACCGACAGAATACCGGATTATGGCTAAAATCGAAGGGTTAGATGAATATCAATTGCCTAACTTACGCAGTGCTGTATCTGCCGGCGAGCCACTAAATCAAGAAGTAATTCATACGTTCAAACGTCACTTCGATATTACGATTCGTGATGGGTATGGACAGACAGAAAGTACACTATTGATCGGTAATTTGATTGATACTGAAATTCGCTTGGGCTCTATGGGGAAATCGATGTCTCCTGGATTGGTAGAAGTGGTAGACGAAGAAGGTGTTCCTGTACCGGCTGGTCAGGTAGGGGATATCGCTGTTCGTATTGATATGCCTGCGTTATTCCAGACGTATTATCTGAATCCAGAACGTAAACAGGTTAATGTGCATGGTGATTACTTTGTGACTGGAGATCGCGCTTGGAAAGATGAAGATGGTTATTTCTGGTTTGAAGGACGGGGCGACGATATTATTATCAGCTCTGGTTATACAATCGGACCTTTTGAAGTAGAAGAAGCATTAATGAAACATCATGCTGTCAAAGAATGTGCAGCTGTAGCGAGTCCTGATGAAGTTCGTGGACATGTGGTTAAAGCATTTATCGTATTGCAAGACGGAGTAGAAGGTACACCTGAATTAATAAAAGAATTACAAACCCATGTTAAAGAGTGGACAGCACCATACAAATATCCACGCAAAATCGAGTTTGTAACGGATCTCCCGAAAACCAACTCTGGCAAAATTCGCAGAATAGAATTGAGAGAACAAGAGAAAAAGAACAATAGTCTTTAAAAATTAAAGGAAAATGAATATTATTGCTCAAAAAGCAACGAAAATGGCTGAATATAAGCTATTTCCGTTGCTTTTTCTTTTTTCTACAATGAAGGAACGATTGGCAAAATTCAAAACTTTTTGGACAATAATAACTTTATAAAATCACTTAAATAAATATTTCAACATATGAAAAATTCACAATAGAAAACCAGAAATGTTATCGCATCATACTCAAAAAACCATACTTTCGACGCTTAATCGAAAAAAAGAAAAACACATCCTCTACAATTATACAACAACAAAAATAACCGACTATACCATAGATCAGAAGCAGTCTGATACTACTTCTGATCTATAAGTATTGCCAGTTTACGAGCAGTATCAAATTTAGGTAAAGCTATATTAACAAGAATTTGTATATCAGGAGCATCTAAAGATTGAAAAGAAATATGTTCAAATGCAAGTTCTTTGACAAGAGGATGAAGAATAATTTTGCGACCTTCTGGCGCATCTAGTACTTCATGCAATTCCCATAACTCGCGAAAAGGTTCACTTACTTTTTGCAAATTCATCACAAAGTCGGTATACCAGGGATCTTCGATAAAACGAGCATATCTGGCACGAAATTGAGCGACAAGGCGAAGGGCATGTTCTTTCCATTGTGATCCTTTGAGAGCAATAAATTCAGTAGAAGTAAAGGTTCGCCATAGTAGATTCCGATCCTGTTCGTTCAAATAACTATAGTCTCCATATACGACTGAAAAAGCTTTATTCCACGATAGGACATTTAACTTTGGATCAATAGCACAAGCAGGTGCATGACCTAATTGATCTAAAAAACGTTGCACTGTATCGCTAACTTGCAATTGAGGTGGATGTATATAAGGTGGTAATTGGCAATGGGCTAATACAAAAAGATGTTTACGTTCAAATTCGTCTAGTTGTAAGACACGGGCGATACTTTCTAGCACTTGAATAGAGACTTGTATATCGCGTCCCTGTTCCAGATACGTATACCAATCTACACTTACTCCAGCGAGCATAGCCACTTCCGCACGACGCAACCCTGGAGTCCGTCTACGTCCATGTTCCGGTAGTCCAACATGTGCAGGTAATATTCGAGCACGACGATTTTTTAGAAAATCTCCTAATTCTGATTGACGATCCACTTCTAACATAGCGACCTCCTACCAAGCTTATTTATAAATATCTGTCCAGATGAGACAGGGACAATGAATCCTAGGATAAACGCCCATCTATGTCATAGAATTCTTTCATTATACACTATGATCAAGCAAAGGAGAGGATCACAAAATGGATACAATCTTGAATAAAGTAGTATTGATTACGGGAGCAAGTAGTGGAATAGGAGAAGCGACAGCACGTGTATTATGTAGAGCAGGAGCGTCGGTAGTTCTCGGAGCAAGACGAACAGAACGTTTACAAAAGGTAGTCCAAGAATTAAAAGAAGAAGGCGGACAAGCAGAATATTGTACGTTGGATGTTACCAACCTTGAACAGATGCACGAGTTTGTAGCTTTTGCCCAGCAAAAATTCGGACGAGTAGATGTGTTTATCAATAATGCTGGAGTTATGCCATTATCTCCACTTGATAGTTACAAAGTGGAAGAATGGAATCAAATGATTGATGTGAATATTCGCGGTGTTTTACATGGTATTGCTTCAGGATTACCTGTTATGGAAAAGCAACAGACAGGGCATTTTATTAATATCGCTTCTGTAGGGGCTTATCAAGTAAGTCCAACAGCAGCAGTCTATTGCGCTACCAAATTTGCAGTACGAGCCATCACAGAAGGATTGCGCCAAGAATCAAGTGGACATATTCAAGTCACTCTTGTATCTCCAGGTGTCACTGAATCTGAATTAGCTGATCATATATCGGATGAGCAAGCTCGTGCTGAAATGAAAGAATATCGTCGTATTTCGATACCGGCTAGCGCTATTGCCAATGCTATCTTGTATGCGATCGAGCAACCTCAAGAAGTGGATATCAATGAAATCATTATAAGACCAACCGCTACTTCATAAACTAAAGTACACTCATGCACTATTTTAAATTCATAATCTAAAAAAGTTGCCTCTATAATAAGGAGGTGACTTTTTTTAGATTGATCATACAAATCACAAAAATATTATACATAAATTTACTTATTTAGAAAATAAGGATATGAATCATTAAGAATAATCTAAAAGTTATTCGAAGATCACTTTTAACGCTAATCTTTTTGTCTAAATTGTTCGATATTTAAGATATAACGTTATAAGTGACGTTAGGTTGGAGGATACGATTATGTTTATTTTTTTGATTAGTGTAATCAGTTTGTTTGTACCCTTTTTATTTCTTACTACTTTAGCGATCAATGTTATTTTGAGAAATCCCAAACATTCTTTGCATCGATTAACGATGATGGTTATGTTTACATTAGGTTTAATATTTTTAAGCGATTTTCTTATGCATACCTTAGAATTTCAATACGGACAACTTACCTTTACTTTTCTAGGATATAATCTTTCTTTTTTAGCGATGACATTGCTGATTTATTTTTTTGCTAATTTGAGTCACTTGCGTATTCCTAGATATGTGGTTCATATTATGGCTTGTATTCCGTTAATAGGTATTCCTTTACTTAATGTGTATCCGTACCTTTTTAATATTACGATTACTCAAAGTAAATACTGGCGAGTGGAAGATCGTTCACTCTCGTTTGATTTGATGTTTATTGTTATTGCTCTTTATAGTCTAACCACCCTTATTACATTTGTCGCACTTACTTATCGCAAAATGAATGGCTCTTTAATGTATCAGCGTGAGAAGCGCATGATGGGTACCATTATGCGAGGAAGTATTCTAGCCGCATTATGGTTAGTGATCACTTTTGTAATTACTTCGATTTATAAAGAAACCCCCTATTTTCCAATTGCAAGTCTACCGGCTTATTCAGGTGTGATCTTAGCTGTAACATTGCATATTGCCATGCATAAATATAACTTTTTGGCAGCAGCAGAACGCCGCTATAAGCTTTTATTTACATTATCGAGTAGCGGGATTGCTCTGATGAATCGAAATGGAATTGCAGTGGAAGCTAATCCTGCTTTTCGCTTATTGGCGGCTGTCGATGAATCGGAAGGCGAGATTGATATTTTTGCTATGATTCAGCATGAAGATAAACATAATTACCGGGAACGGTTAAAAAAAGCATTTGAGAATCGTACGATATTGCAGAACTCTCAAGTACAAATACGTAATTTAACAGGGATGACCTATATTGTCGAAGTGAATAATGATTTTTTGGAGATTGATGGAGAACTGTATTGTTATCTATTAGTGCGTGATATTACAGCGCAACAATTGAATGAAGCCCAGTTGATCGAATTAGCTTACAATGATCCACTAACAGGACTGTCTAATCGATTTCAATTTAATCGCAAATTATGGATGGCTGTCGATAAAGCAAATGAAGATGGTACTAAAGTGGTTGTGATGCAGATTGATCTGGATCATTTCAAATGGATTAACGATACGATGGGTCATTCTGCTGGAGATATTTTGTTACGACATGTCGCTCAGCTTTTACAAGAATATGTACCTCCTCATGCTGTTGTAGCTCGTATGGGTGGGGATGAGTTCTCTATTATGATTGAACTCGCTTCAGGAGAAGGTGAGCAGTTGGCGATCGATATTGCGAATCAGATTATACATGCTTTTGAACAACAGGTCGTTATCGTAGGCAAATATTATAGAGTTTCTTGTAGTATCGGTATTAGTATTTCTCCTGATGATGGAGAAGATTCGGAAACGTTACTACGTCATGCAGATACAGCGATGTATGTAGCCAAACGTTCCGGTCGCAACCAATATCATATATTTACCAAACAGCTCAAAAGATTAGCTGAAAAGCACCTATTATTGCAACAAGGGTTAGAGAATGCACTAAGTCTTGGAGAGTTCTCTCTTGTGTATCAACCTCAAGTCGATAGTCGTACTCAACAAGTATTTGGAGTAGAAGCGTTGTTACGATGGAGTTCACCTGATCTGGGGATTGTCTCACCTGTCGATTTTATTCCGATTGCAGAACAAAATGGAACGATTCGTCAAATTGGAGAATGGGTGATGAGAGAAGCTGCTTATCAAGCCGCCGCATGGATTCAAGCAGGGCACACAGATTTACAAATATCTGTTAACGTATCGGCTAGTCAATTAAGCGATCCTAACTTTGCTAACAAAGTAGAGGCTATCCTTAAAGAAACCGGATTACCAGCTCATCTGTTATGTCTGGAGTTTACAGAAAGCGAAGCGATTCGAGAAGAAGAACAAATCTTGAAAGTGTGCAAATCGATTGTAGATATGGGCGTCGTGTTGGCTGTCGATGATTTTGGTACAGGATATTCATCATTACGAACAATCACCCGTTTTCCATTCCAATTTATAAAAATCGATCGTTCATTGATCTATGATATCGGAACCAATCCACGAAATGTGGCAGTAGTTCGTTCAGTTATCGAATTAGCTCAGCAATTGAATATGAACGTGATTGCCGAAGGCGCAGAGATGGCAGAGCAAGTAGAAATGTTATCTCAACTAGGCTGTTTTCAAATTCAAGGATATTATTATGGCAAACCAATGAGAGCCAAAGATATCGAACGCAAGTTATATCGTGATTTGGAAGAAAATACGCGTATTGATCAAGCTTTATAACGATAGAAAAGCAGTTCGCCTGTCATGAGGAAGAACTGCTTTTTGTTATATTCTGAAATACATAGATTATCTGATAACCAAAAGTTTTGATTTTTTGGAGTTGAACATATATGCTACGATTAGATTGAAATATAACATCTGAATCAAAGTATCGTATCATTATATTGAAAAAGGATGGATAAGGAGGAATACGGTTGACATTGCAGCAGCTACGGTATGCGATCGAAATTGCGAATTGCGGTTCGATGAATGAAGCAGCCAAACGTCTTTTTATTTCTCAACCGAGCCTTTCCAACGCGATTAAAGAACTTGAAAATGAGTTAGGCATTACTATCTTTGATCGTACCAATCGAGGAATTAGTATTTCTATCGATGGAATGGAGTTTCTCGGTTATGCGCGTCAGATCATTGAGCAGACAGAACTGATCGAAAACCGCTATCATGGTAAAAATCGTACACAAATTCATTTTTCGGTATCTACACAACATTATGCGTTTGTGGTAGATGCGTTTGTCAAATTGATGAAGCAAAGTGATGTGAACGAATACAGTTTTCATTTACGAGAAACACAGACGTATCCGATTATTGAAGATGTGCGCTCTCTGCGTAGTGATATCGGCATTTTGTATATTAATGAACGTAACTTCAAAGTGATGAATAAACTTTTTAGTGATGGTAATCTGAAATTTACCCCTTTGTTTAACACGAGTCCGCATATTCTGATTCATAGCAGACATCCATTAGCTAATCAAGAAACAGTGAAGATGGAGGACTTACTTGGCTTTCCGTATATTACATTTGAACAGGGAGTTAACAATTCATTACACTTTTCTGAAGAAATGCTCAGTATTCGAAGCAACGACAAAAGTATTAAAGTAAGCGACCGCGCTACATTGTCTAATCTATTAATAGGTACAGATGGATATACGATCGGGACAGGTATTCTTGTGTCTGAACTTAATGGACATCAGTTAATCTCGATACCTGTTGAAACCAATGAAACAGTAACGATTGGCTGGATTGCTCATAAAGATCGACAACCTAGTGAAATAACAGCTCAATATATCGAATTACTTAATGATATGATTTCTCAGAACTTACTTGATCTGAACCAGTTCTTATTATGATTACACTTATACAGGAGGATTCTATGCTCAATCCAGTCATCGGTACCAAACGAAACAAGCCTCCTTTTCGCTATGATATTGTTGGAAGCTTTTTAAGACCGGACGATCTGAAAGATGCTCGTCTACAATATGAACAAGGTGAAATGAATGCCGAGCAATTATCGGTTATCGAATATGCAGAAATTGCTCAATTGGTAGATAAGCAAAAAGCTTTGGGATTGCAAGTGATTACAGATGGAGAATTTCATCGTTCCTGGTGGCATCTAGATTTCTTTCTCGGTATTCAAGGTACTCAGAAGATCTATCTCAATCAGGGGACAGGTGGACAGGATAGCAAAACACGCACAGAAAGTTTTCAAATTGTAGATAAAATCTCTTTTGCACATCATCCCATGTTAGCGCACTTTCGTGAATTGCAACAATTAGCAGGAGATCATATTGCTAAAATGACGATTCCTTCGCCAGCGTTATTTCATTTTGTAGAACATTATAACGGCAATGATGTGTATTCTGATCAAGAAGAGTTGTTTGCTGATATTATCAAAGTCTATCAACAAGCGATTCAAGCGTTTTATGATGCAGGTTGTCGTTATTTACAATTAGATGATACTACATGGGGGACACTGTGTAGTGGCAGACATCGGGTGCATTTGCGTAGTCGAGGACTTGATCCAGATCAATTAGCCGAAGACTATGTACGCTTAATCAATGAAAGTATAGCTCATCGTCCAGATGATATGGTGATTGCACTTCATGTATGTCGGGGCAATCTGCGCTCGACATGGTTTGCCGCAGGTGGTTATGAACCGATTGCTGAGACTTTATTTGCTCAGGCACAAGTCGATGCTTTTTTTCTTGAATATGATAATGAACGTTCAGGAGGATTTGAGCCATTACGCTTTATCCAAGATCAATTTGTAGTACTCGGCCTAGTCACGACCAAGCATGGAGGACTTGAAAGTAAAGAAATGCTCAAAACCAGAATAGCTGAAGCCGCTCAGGTAGTAGACCTGAATCAACTCTGTCTAAGCACCCAATGTGGATTTGCTTCGACAGAAGAAGGTAATATGTTAACCGAAGAAGAACAGTGGGATAAGATTCGCTTAGTGATCGAAACAGCTAATGAAGTATGGACACAGCCTAGTTCTTAATTTGAAGGGTAACGGAAGATTGTAGTGAATCTTAGCATGATAAGCTTTACGATCATATCAACATGGCTATCATTAGGATAGAAATAAATAAAAAGGACTTGCTATGATACATTGAGCAGGTCCTTTTTTGATGTGCCTATTACTTTATTCATCTTCAATAATATAACCCTGTCCAAGTGACTTGCTCTCAAAACCAGCCATATGACGACCTTGATAGCGTATAGGTTGATGACCAGCTATAATAATCATATTTTGCGTATCAGATGTTCCTTCAGCCGGAAGAGCAAAACACTCGATACAGATATACACTTCACACAATGTAGTGTATATCGCATTAATGATCCGATCATGATTAGCTTTACCAATCAGATTAATCATCAAATATCCTGTATCATGTAACTTGGTAGCCGTCATTTGAAAAAACGATCTAGAGATTAAATGTTGAGGAGTGCCTTCTGTCGTAAAAGCGTCTAAAATAATATAATCATACTGGTGATCATTTTCAGCCGATAATAATACTCTTCCGTCTCCGATCTGGACATTATCCAGTGTGTAATGAAAATAAGTCTGACTTAGCTCAAGCACCAGCGGATCTATTTCAGCAATGCGAAATGACTTGGTCGGATAGTGACTCGCAATCGTTCCTATGCCATGCCCGATAACAAAGACATCTTGAAACTCTGAATTGTTAAGCTCCATCAGATGAATCATAGCACGCGGATACTCAAATAGAATCCGATCAGGATGCTGAAGATCAATCGCACCTTGTATGTCTTCATTAGCAAATTGAAGAATTCGAAAGCATCCTTTTTCATTATAAAATTCATTAGTTTCATATACAGAAAGTTGATTTTCTTTTTGAAATAATAGTTGCAAGATAGTATGCTCCTTACTGAATTAAGTGATCAATTGTGTGGCGGAAAAAGGATAAATAAACACTCTATAATCATAACAAATTGTGCAATATGGTTCATTATACATATAGTTGGTGAATCATAGAATAGAACAAGCTAACATTAAAAAATACATTTTTGGAGGTTACCATCATGGCTAAAATTGCTGTCGAAAAACCATTTGACGATATTAAAGAAGTATTGGAAGGAAAAGGTCACCAAGTTGATCTTGTAAATAGTGATCAAGAACTTAAAGGATACGATGTTGGTGTAGTTCGTGTCCAAAATGATGGCGATACAGGATTGTATGATTTCCCGATCGTTAGTGTAGAAGGTTCATCTATCGATGAAGTAGTTGCACAAGTAGAACGCTATCTCGAACTATCTAAATAAGCAATCAATAGATTTGATAACCAACTGATCCTTTATACAAAGGGTCAGTTTTTTTGTTCACTTTTGCTGCTTATTGACACGTACAATCGTTTGTCTTATATTGTTAACTAACATACTAAAAATATTATTTTTTCATAATATGCAAATAAATGGATATAGAAAATATCGAATTTTATTTAGGTATTATTAAGTTTACATCAAATGTTAAATCGCTTTAAGTTACCCATTTTACACAAAAAGACATTTACTTAACAGGCAAGTTATTTTATCTTTAATTATAGCGAATCTTTTGATGATATCTAATCGTTGTTTCGGCACGTTACATAAAATCAAAAGAAAATATGTAAAAAATTTCGTAGTGTACATAACAGTAGACGACCTGGGAGAGCTATGCCTTCGAGGGCATTTTTGTCTCAAAATCAAGTCAATCAACCAACATAGACGGGAGGTAGCAGATGAATAAAAAAAACGTACTTATGTTTTCTGGTCAAGGTTCTCAATATTATCAAATGGGAAAAAAGTTATTTGATCAAGATCAGCAGTATCGTCAGATTATGCTTGATTTGGACAAAATAGCGATAGATATGATAGATATTTCTATTGTACATACGATTTACAATAATGAATTTCGGAATAGTCCGCAATTCACACGTACGTTGCTCTCTCATCCCGCTATTTTTATGGTTGAATATGCACTGGCGCAAGTATTAATTACACGCGGTATCCAAGTCGATTATGTGTTAGGCAGTAGCCTGGGTGAATTTGCAGCGGCTACTATTGCAGGTGTATTCGATGCTTCTACCGCTCTTACATGTGTTATTCAGCAAGCAAAATGCTTTGAACAATATAGTTCGTCCGGGTCTATGTTAACTGTGTTATCTTCTGTTGCTATCTATGATCAACTACCACAAATACAATATTGTACACTGGTGTCCGTCAGCTATGATGGGCATTTTGTTATTTCTGGACCTGTAGAGAAATTAGCATCTATTCAGAACTATCTCGGTCAGCAATCGATTGCTTGTCAGTTATTACCTGTATCGTTTGCTTTTCATTCATCTGCGATCGATTCAGCAGAGCCATCTTATTTGGCATTTTTAAAAACGATATCATTTCAAAAGCCGACATTACCTTATTTGTCGTGTATGCAAGGAGGTCTCATTACAGCGATTCAACCCGATCATTTCTGGCAAGTAGCAAGGCAACCTATTTTGTTTCAACAAACTGTTCGACAGATTGAATCTTTAGGGTCACATCTGTATATCGATAGTAGCCCTGGTGGTACATTATCAGCTCTGGTCAAACGCAATCTAGATACTTATTCGTTATCATCTACATCGAGCATACTAGCGCCTGCTGGAGATGAGATGGTGAATATAGAGCGTCTGTGCAATCAAATAAATAGTGATGATGATTCAACACCTTATTCATCTGTGCCGTCTCAACCACAAGGAGGAGAAAAGCTTATGAGAGCATATGTATTTCCAGGGCAGGGTTCACAATTTAAAGGGATGGGCAAAGAATATTTTGCTGAATTTCCAGATTTGGTTGCTCAAGCTGATCAAATCTTGGGTTATTCGATCGAAGAACTTTGTCTGAACGATCCTCAAAAACAAATCGGACATACCGCTTTTACTCAACCTGCATTATATGTTGTAAATGCACTGATGTATTACAGCATGATCAAAAAGAATAATATTCCTGATTACGTGGCTGGACATAGTCTAGGTGAATTTAATGCGTTACTAGCAGCAGAGGTGTTTGATTTTGCAACAGGTCTAAAAATCGTACAATACCGGGGCGCACTTATGGGAGAAGCTAGCGGTGGTGCAATGGCAGCGATTGTCGGATTAGATCAGAGCAATATCGAACGAATTGTCAAAGAGCACAGATTCCATACTATCGATATAGCGAATCTCAATACCCCTTCACAGATTGTGATCTCTGGTCCTAAAGATGATCTGGTACAAGCACAAGCGATATTTGAACAACAGGGGGCTACCAACTATGTAATGCTCAAAGTCAGTGCAGCGTTTCACTCTAGATATATGGCAACTGTACAGCAAAAATTTGCAGCGTATCTGGATCAATTTGATTTCAATATGCCTGCTATTCCTGTTATTTCAAATGTATATGCTAGACCTTATCAATCGAATAATCTGCATGAATGTATGGTTCAACAAATCACTTCGTCAGTACAGTGGACAGATAGTATACGTTATCTGATGGGAAAAGAAGTAAATGAAATTATCCAAGTCGGCCCTGGGAAAGCAGTCACTAATATGGTGGCAGCGATTCAGCGGGATGCCAGCCCATTAATTGTAGAAGAATCTACGGTAGAACAACCGCATAAAGTGAATGTACCAACCGTACATCGTTATGATGCTTCTACACTGGGTTGCAATGAATTTAAAAAGGAATACAATCTTAAATTGGCTTATATTGCAGGGGGAATGTATGGCGGCATAGCGTCTGTATCTATGGTGAGTACATTGGCTAACTACGGTTGCCTTGCTTTTCTAGGAACCGGTGGGTTAACGATGGAACGGATTGAAGCAGACATTATTGCTATCCAGCAAACTCTTCAGCATAGAGAGTCATACGGGGTTAACTTTTTACATAATCAAGTTCAACCAGACATGGAACAACAATTGGTTGAACTTTTGTTAAAACATCAAGTGAATATTATAGAAGCCAAAGGATTTTTAACGATAACACCAGCGCTTGTGTATTACCGCGTATCTGGATTATCGCTCGATTCGAACAGTGAAATAAAAACAGCTCATCGTATTATTGCTAAATGTTCACGTCCAGAGATAGCGACTTTATTTATGAGCCCGCCGCCTCAACATATAGTGGATCAATTGGTACAAAGCAGACATATTACAGCAGAACAAGCTCATTTAGCAAAACAGATCCCGATGGCAGATGATATCTGTGCAGAAGCAGATTCAGGGGGTTATACCGATAGTGCAGTCATGATGACGTTGTTGCCATCGTTGTTAAGCCTTCGAACAGCAATCATGAAGCAGTACTCCTATCGCCGAAAAATAAGAATAGGCGCTGCTGGAGGGATCGGTACACCTGAAGCAGCAGCGGCGGTGTTCGTGATGGGAGCCGACTTTATTTTGACAGGATCGATTAATCAATGCACGGTTGAAGCCGGAACCAGTGCGATGGTCAAAGAATTGCTTCAGCAGATCAATGTTCAGGATACCGAATATGCACCTGCTGGAGAAATGTTCGAATTGGGAGCTAAAGTGCAGGTGCTAAAAAAGGGATTGTATTTCCCAGCACGTGCAAACAAATTGTATGAATTATATCGTCAGTATAATGCCATTGAAGAGATAGATGAGAAGACGAAAACAAGGTTACAAGAACAGTATTTCAAAAAGAGTTTTACCGATATTTATGCTGATGTTAAACAAACGTATAGCTCGCAAGAGATTGAGCGTGCAGAACGTAATCCCAAAGCCAAAATGGCGTTATTATTCAAATGGTATTTCACGTATTCTACCGAATTGGCATTACGTGGTAATCGGGACTCCAAAGTAGATTATCAAGTCTATTGCGGACCGGCATTAGGTGCTTTTAATCAGTGGGTACAAGGTACTCTGCTAGAGCACTGGCAACAAAGACATGTAGACCAAATAGCAGACAAGTTAATGAAAGAGACTGCCGATTTATTAAATCATCGCTTGCTTCATAGCTTTTAACTACAACTTATTCTAGCGCGAAGGAGCCAAATGAATGCAGATAAATACAGATGTATTGATTGTCGGTGGTGGAATAGCAGGTGTCTCATTAGCTCTGGCGATGGGCAAAAAAGGTCATGATGTGACTCTAGTAGAACGGGTAAAACAATTTAAGCCTATCCCTAAAGGAGATTTTCTACAGCCGGTGACGATAGAGTTGTTAAAAGGATTGGATGTTCTTCCGGAAATTCGTAAACACTGCGCGCTAGTCACCAAAGTTCATTATGGAACATTAGGCGGGATACGCTGCTTTTCAGGAGATTACAGTACGATGGATATTCCTATTCAATATGCACTAAATGGAGATCATCATAAAATTCATGAAGGCATATTTAATGCAGCAATCGCGCTTCCTAATGTTCACTTCTATGCTGGAGTCAATGCTCAACAGCTATTATACGATAATGGCAAAGTCATCGGACTTGAAGCAACAACCGATGGAGAACCAATGACTATTCATAGCAAAGTTGTAGTAGGATCAGATGGCATTAAGTCGAAGATTCGAGAACAGTTAGGGCTCAAACACCATTTATATCCTTACGAAGAGAAAAAAGCTAAAATGTTTGCTTTTTCTTTTCATATGGACGAAGATCCACCAGCAGAAGCCAGTTTCTTTTTTGGAAGTGGCGTAAGCTGTGGAGTATTTCCATTGCCTAATAAGCGTACACGTGTATATCTCGCACTTCGTAAAGAGCTGTGGCAGAGTATCAAAGATGATGGGATTGATTCGTTACGCCAATTACTGCTATCGCTTTGTCCGCATCTTCAGCAAGAATTAACACAGATAACAGATTTTAAACAAGTGCAGTCGATTCCGGCATTTTATCTAGATACAGATAAATGGGCAGTAGATGGAGCTGTTCTGTTGGGGGATGCTTGTCATGCATTAAGTCCTGCGCTGGGGCAAGGAATGAATCTGGCGATTCAAGGTGCTATGGAGCTTAGTGAAACGTTGACTACAGCATTATCGACTGAAAATTATTCGGAGTCGATGTTGCGTTCTTATGAAAAGAAAAGACGTAAATATGTAAAATTAATTCAGCAAAATAGCACAGCTCACACGTTCTGCTGGTTTGTTAAAAATAGTTCGTTTATCAAATTACGCAATGCGGCTTTTCGTCGTATGGGTCGTTGTCCTAATCTTCTAGAAGCTCAAATGCTAACAACATCGGGATATAGTGATAAGTCACCATCGTTTTCCTATTTGCTTCGTTTTGCAGGTATTATGAAACCTTAATTTGACGGAGGTGAAGAGTAATGGAATCGAAAAGAGCCGATATCGCTATTGTAGGGATATCTTGTCGCTTTCCCGGTGCGAATGGGTATGAGGAATTTTGGAACAATCTTGAAGCAGGCGTCAATTCTATTCAAGAAATTCCCGCTGATCGTTGGAATATTCAAGACTATTACTCTGCCGATGTACTGGAAGCAGGCAAAACCAATAGTAAATGGTGTGGAGCGATCGATCGTGTGTACGATTTTGATCATCGGTTTTTCAATATTTCGCCACGTGAGGTAAACAATATGGACCCTCAACAGCGATTATTGCTAGAGGAAACATGGCATTGTATTGAAGATTCAGGTATTCCATTATCACTATTGCAACAACAAATCACTTCGGTCTACGCAGGTATTATGTCGGCTGATTATTTACAAGAGATCAGCAGTCTGGATCAGCAAGACATCGATAGTTACGCTTGTCTAGGTACATATGAAAGTCTGTTAACCAATCGAATATCTTATATTTTGAATTTAAAAGGGATAAGTATGCCTATTAATGCAGCTTGTGCTTCATCACTGGTGGCTGTCCATGAAGCCAGACGTGCATTAATTCATGGTGATTGTAATTATGCTATCGCTTCGGCTGTGAATCTAAATCTTCATCCTATGAAATATGTTTCTTTTGCTCAATCTCGAATGCTTAGTTCAGATGGTCAATGCAAAACATTTGATCAACAAGCGAATGGGTATGTGCCTGGCGATGGGGTTGCAGTCCTTTTGTTACAACGACTAGATCAAGCGATAGCAGATGGGAATCATGTCTATGGAGTGATTCGGGGATCGGCTGTGAATCATGTCGGGAAAAGCGTTTCTTTAACTGCTCCCAAAATGGAATCTCAACAACAAGTTATTCAAGCCGCTTATCAATCTGCTGATGTAAAAGCATCGACTATCAATTATATTGAAGCTCATGGTACAGGTACATCGCTAGGTGATCCGATAGAAATCGAAGCTTTAACTCAAACATTTCGTACAGATACTTCAGATAATGGATATTGTCAGATTGGTTCGGTCAAAACCAATATCGGACATCTGGAAAGTGCAGCTGGAATGGCTGGGATCATTAAAGTGTTAATGATGATGAAGCACCAAAAGATACCGGCTTCTCTAAATATCCAAACACTGAATCCGATGATCGATTTTGACTCTACTCCATTTCAAGTCACTACAAAATGTAGTGTATGGGAACGAGTTGCTACAGATCAACCTTTGCGAGCAGGAGTAAGTTCTTTTGGATTTGGCGGTGTTAATTCTCATATTTTGTTGGAAGAATATATACCTGATTCTGCTCATGAGGTTGTAGAATCATCACTCCCTACACCTGTCACTCAATTCATTGTATTATCTGCCAAAACGATTCAAAGTCTTGAGCAATTGATTGACCATTGGAAAAACTGGATCGAGCATATCGAGGAAAAAGAGTATTCATTTCATGATATATGTAGAACACTTTTACATGGGAGAGAATCTTTTTCTTATCGAGTAGGCAGTATCGTATCTTCTATCAGCGATATCAAAAAATGGCTACAAACGGCTGCTTCGCATATTATCAAAGCAGATCAACCGTATTGGAGCTTGGATACAACAGGCTTATCATGGAGAGGTTATGCTGATATTCAATCAAGTTCTATCTACAGTTCTCTGTATAAGCAAAAACAAGAAGAAACGTTGAATATTCTTCGACAGATGACCCAAGATCCTAATCAAACTGAAGGTTATTATCAAGAAGTATGGCTTGATAAGGATATCGAATTATATGCATTTATAAGTGGATATAGTTATGCATGTACGTTAATTGAATTAAGTACATTACCAGAACTCGTGACAGCATTTGGAAAAGGAACATGGATCGGTCTTGCTATTAGTAAGGTTTTACCTATTACAACGATTATGAATCTGTTACTTCATCAAGCAAATCAAGAAGAGATGGTGCTTAATAGACCTTCTATTCCTTTATATACAGGGAATCATGCCTATATCGCACCTCTAGTATGGGATGCTGCATATGTTGAATATCTGTCCAATCAATTATCAGAACTTGCGCAATATGAGCAGATATCACGTATTCAACAAGAACATATCAACAAAGCTAAAATGTTATACGCTCATCAGTATACGTTTAGATCATTGCTAGAAGAATGGAATAAGATCATACAAGAAAAATATAAAATCGATATTATCAAATGGATGATTCAAGATAAACCGATGACTTGTGATTATCCAATCGCTCAGATCAATATGATAATACTGTTAAGTATTGTGTATTCCTTACGCAAATTGAAACAAAAATGGAATCTATCCGAGCAATATACTTTTGATCATAAAGCTTGGCAAGAATGTATAGATTTATTAGATGATGAGATGCTTAGCAAGCAAGACGCATTGGAACTTATTATGCATACTAATCTGGATGCTGAGCGTATAGCCCATTCATTGTCGCAACAACCAAATCAAATCAATAAGCAACATGATTATTCTATACTTTATGCGCATAATCATACGCTTACTGAAATAGATCATCCTTCTGACTGGTTGTCGCACCTGGTGTATACAGAAGATAAGTCATCTGCATTGGGAGAAGAACTATTTGCAGATCACATGATAACTAACAAACAATGTGTTATCCATTTAAACGGTTCTTATACAGAACAGTTATTACAATTGTGGCTACATGGCATTGATATTCGCTGGGATGTATTTTACAAAAATCAATCTTACACCAAAGTGAGCTTACCTTTATATGCCTTTCAACGTACTACATTTCGACTGCAAGCCAATACCAAAACAAAGCAAAAATCGATACAAAATGATATAGCTTCACATCCGATGGTACAACAAAATCAATCGACAACAGATCGTATTGCTTTTCAATCTACATTTACAGGAGAAGAATTCTTTTTGTGGGATCATCTGGTACAAGGGGTTGCTGTGTTACCTGGTGTAGCTTACTTGGAAATGGCTGTTGCAGCCCTTCAAAAAGCGAGCGGGATGTTAACAAAAGTTCAGACTGGCTTTGTCTTGAACCATGTAACATGGACACAACCTATCTATGTTACAGACCAACCAATTGATGTACACATCTATCTGTATTCAGCAAAACAAGAACAATTACGCTATGAGATTGCTGTAAAGCATCAGGATTCTAGTCTTTCTGTATGTGGTCATGGCATAGTTATGCTGAAGAACTATTCAGAATCTCAGCTATCAACTATTGACCCTGAAGAACTTCAGCAGTTATCTACACAACAACAATGGGATGCTACAACTTGCTATCACCAACTGGATCAATGGGGGCTGAATTATGGTGATAGTCATCAAGGTATTGATCATATATGGATAGATAAGCAACAAGCCGTAGCCAAAATAAAGCTGCCAGCGAAGATCGAAACTACGCTATCCGATTATATATTGCATCCGGCGATGCTCGACTCGGCATTACAAGTTGCTATTTTATTTACAATGTCTCAACAGGATACACATTTGAAAGAAAAACCTCAGTTACCTTTTGCTTTGGAAGAGTTAGAGTATATTCAAGCTTGTACGACGACAATGTGGGTATGTATTCGTTGGAGCGAAGGCAGTAGTGTTCAGGACAAAGTGCAAAAGTTAGATATAGATCTTTATAATGATTCAGGGCAACTATGTATACGCATATCAAAATATACAGCTAGAACATTAGAAGGACAATTATTAGAGTCATCCCGAGTACCAGCACTGACTGAATTACCTGAACAGGTAACCATGTTTGCACCGGTATGGGATACCTTATCAGTAGATGAAGTTGTAAGCCTAGATCATACTGCAATACATCAACAAAAAATGCTGGTGATAGGAAGTTCTGATATGCAGTGGATCGCTCTTTCTTCTGATTATCCAAATGCTATACGCTGGGAATGGAAAACAGACCAGAATATTGAGTCTATCTATCAGTCGTTACTTCTTTATGGTCAGATCGATCATATAGTATGGATAGTTTCTGATCTTCCATCAGATGTGACTCATAGTGAAGCGATTATATATGGACAAGAACAAGGTGTAATTCAGCTTTTTCGTCTGATCAAAAGTTTATTTCAACACCATGATGATCGTCATGTATTGGAATGGACGATAGTCACTATGAATACGCAACGGGTATCGCCTTCTGAACAAGTTAAACCTATTCATAGCAGCATTAACGGCTTAATAGGTTCACTGGCTAAAGAAATAAAAAATTGGCATTTTCGTGTAGTTGATCTTGAACAGACAGAGGCGATAGACTGGCAACTTATTTTTTCATTACCACCTCATCCTGATGGTGATGTGATAAGTTATCGTAGATCGCAGTGGCATCAACAGCAACTTATTCCGGTACAGTATACAGCTATTCAACACACTGCTTATCGTAAAAATGGTGTGTATATAGTGATCGGTGGTGCAGGAGGGATCGGCGAAGTATGGAGCGAGTACATGATACGCCATTATCAAGCAAAGATTATTTGGATTGGTAGACGTGATATCAATGAACAGATTGAATCCAGCTTACATCATTTAGCACAGTATGGCACAGCACCTGAATATATCAGTGCAGATGCCGCTGATCCAGACGATCTAGAAAGAGTATATCAAGAAATCATCAAGCGTTATCCTCAGATTAACGGTGTTATCCATGCAGCAATTTCTTTATTAGACAACACACTCATGCAGATGGATGAAGAGCGGTTTCGCGGAGCGTTGACAGCCAAAGTGAATGTGTGTGCCAGTATAGAACACGTATTTCAAAAAACGAATCTTGATTTTGTGCTGTTTTTTTCTTCAATCAATGCATTTGCTAAGCCAGCAGGTCAAAGTAATTATGCAGCAGGCTGTACGTTTAAAGACACATTTGCACAATATCTAGCCACTCGTTGGACATGTGCTGTCAAAGTCATGAATTGGGGATATTGGGGAAGTGTAGGCACAGTAGCATCAAGGAACTATCGTGAACGTATGCTCAAACAGGGAATCGGTTCGATCGAACCTCAAGAAGCGATGCAAGCATTAGAATGGTTGCTTGTTTCTCCATGTCAACAGATAGGGCTAATCAAACAAGTAGATGAACGCAATGTGTATCATATCAATGAAGAAGAACTAATGATTGTACAATGATCAGAAAAGGGAGATCTTTATGTCTGATAATGAACAACTATATGATCAACAGCAACAGTTAGATGAACTAAATCAATGGCTTGTTCAATTATTGTATGTGCAGATGCAAAAGATAGGCTATACAGCAGATATGCCTATAGCGGAGCTATTAGACTTACTTCCTAAAACAAATCAAATGTATATGAAATGGCTACAACAAACGGTAACTGTTTTTAACCAGAATTCGTTTCCTTTGCTACATGCTGATGAAGTATGGAACAACTGGACAGAACACAAAGAACAATGGTTAAAAGATGATAACATGCGTGCCAAAGTGATTTTAGCTGAAACGATGCTCTTGTCCTTACCTGATATTTTACATGGTGATAAGCCAGCAACCGACTTGATGTTTTCACATGCTTCGATGGATCTGGTAGAAGGAATCTACAAGCACAATAAGATAGCAGATCATTTTAATCATATGGTTGCAGATCAGGTCATTGCTCAGATTCAAACCATAGATCAGAAGAGTAATTCTAAATCATTGCGTATTTTGGAAATAGGAGCAGGCACAGGTGGAACAAGCGCTTTATTATTTTCCAGATTAGAACCGTATGCAGCATATATAGAAGAATATGCGTATACTGATATTTCCAAATCTTTTCTCAATCATGCTCGTAAACATTATGGGATTCACTACGATTATTTAACATATCATCTTCTAAATATTGAAGAATCTATGCTGAATCAGCAGATTGATATAGGTGGTTACGATCTAGTCTTAGCGACCAATGTGCTACACGCTACACGCGATATTCGTTTAACTTTACGTAATGCCAAAGCGTTATTAAAAAAAGACGGTCAAATCATTATTAATGAAATTATTGAATATTCTTTGTTTAATCATGTCACTTTTGGTCTGCTTCAAGGATGGTGGTTGTATGAAGATCCGGTATTGCGTATTCCGGGTTGTCCGTTGCTGACTCCTAAGCAATGGAGCAATGTACTGGAACAAGAAGGATATCAGCAGATTACGTATCCAACGGTAGAGACTGAATTTCTAGGGCAACAGGTGATCACTGCTATAAGTGATGGAATTGTTCGTCAGAAAAAAGAAATCGCTATTCCTAAACATCATGATGCAGAGAAAATGATCCAACAACCTGTAACAACAAAAGAAGTATCCAACAAAGTCACTTTGACATCAACAACACAACAATCTGAAGAGTTAGTAAAACAGAAAAGTATGGAGCACTTCAAAGTAGTCATTGGACAGATTTTGGAAGTGGAACCCGATAGTATAGATGTTAGTGAAGAACTTGAAATGTATGGTATGGATTCTATTTTAATTATTCAATTAACAGATGAACTGAATAAAGTCATGGAAGAGCACGTGAGTAGTGTGCTCTTTTTTGAATACTCTACTATAGCCTCGTTAGTCGAGTATTTTATCACCAATCGCTATCAAGCTTTGATGAAGATGTTGGGAGAAAAAGTAGAGTCAGATTCCGAAGAAAGTACTGATCCTATTGCAACTGTAAATGTGCTAGAAGAGGTTATTCCTTATACTTCTACAGTGATCACAGAACCATTAGTTGAACCTGATACTGAATCTATAACATCAACTGCATCAACAGATTCACGCCAACAAGATATCGCTATTATTGGACTAGCAGGTCGATATGCACAAGCCGATGATATGGATGAATTCTGGAATCAACTACAACAAGGTAAAAGTGCTATTACCGAAATACCTACCGAGCGCTGGAAATGGCAAAATCATTACCGTTCTGAAAAAGGGCAAACCGGATTTTCTTATAGCAAGTGGGGAGGATTTATCAAAGGTATTGATACGTTTGATCCTTTATTTTTTTATATTTCTCCCAAAGAAGCAGAACAAATGGACCCGCAAGAACGACAATTTTTACAAATTGCTTATTCTTGTATTGAAGATGCCGGCTATATTCCGCAACAATTAAGTAATTCGCAAAAAGTAGGTGTATTTGTAGGTGTGATGAATGGAAACTATCCTACTGGATCATCATACTGGTCTATAGCCAATCGGGTCTCATATAGTTTTAATTTTGTAGGACCTAGTCTGGCTGTGGATACAGCATGTTCATCATCGCTAACAGCTATTCATTTAGCATTAGACAGTTTGTACAGTGGAACCAGTGACTGTGCAATTGCTGGCGGGGTGAATCTGATTGTAGATCCTGTACACTATGCACGATTATGTGAAAAAAATATGCTTTCTCCTGGAGAACAATGTCGTTCTTTTGGCGAATCTGCTGATGGATTTGTAGACGGAGAAGGAGTAGGCGCTATCGTATTAAAGCCTCTTCAGCAAGCGATACAAGATGGGGATCATATCTATGGAGTGATCAAAGGCAGTATGATCAATGCAGGTGGCAAAACCAAAGGCTATACCGTTCCTAACCCGGCGCTTCAGTCGAAAGTGGTTGCTGATGCTATACAAACATCGGGTATAGATGCACGTATGATTAGTTATATTGAAGCTCATGGTACAGGAACAGCACTAGGTGATCCTATCGAAATCGAAGGATTGCGCAGAGCATTTGCTCAACATACTACAGATACGCAATTTTGTGCGATCGGTTCTATCAAGTCTAATATCGGTCATTGCGAAAGTGCAGCAGGCATAGCCGGATTAAGTAAAATCTTATTACAATTTCAACACCAGCAATTAGTACCATCGCTTCATTCTAATCGATTGAATCCTAATATTCAGTTTGAACATACTCCTTTTCATGTTCAACAACAGTTAACAGCATGGAATAGACCACAAATTGAACAAGGTGGTTATCAAGAAGAAATACCGAGAATAGCAGGTATTTCTTCTTTTGGTGCAGGCGGAGCCAATGCTCATCTGATTGTGGCAGAGTATATGCCTGCCTTTGTTCACCAGCAACTACATGATCAGCAAGATTACAACAGTCCTCCTGTAGCTATTGTATTGTCTGCTCGTACAGAAGAACGATTACAGGTAATTATGGAGCGTTTACTTCAATACTTAGAACGTTCATCTATAAATGAAAAACAATTACCGGATATAGCTTATACTTTGCAGGTCGGGCGCGAAGCAATGGATTATCGTCTAGCTATTATCGTGTCATCTGTAGACAAATTGAAGGATGAATTGAAACAAAGTCTGCATTCTATCGACAAATCTACAAACACGTATAAAGGCTATACTTCAAGTAGCAAACAAATCCAAGCGCAATGGTCAGACGAAGATATGCAAGCTACGATCACAACATGGATTGTGAAAAGAAAATATCCTCAATTGTTAGAACTATGGGTACAAGGTATAGATATTCAATGGTCGTTAGCTTATAACGAGAATGATGTATTACCACAGCGAATGTCTTTACCAGTCTATCCATTTGCCAAAGAAAAATATTGGTATACGCCAGCAACAATACAATCTGATATTGATGTATCAGTACAATCTCAAGTGGCTTCGATAGCTGACTATATTCATCCTTTATTACACCGTAATCATTCAAGATTACAACAACAAACATTTACTTCTATATTTAGCGGAAATGAATTTTTTCTAGAACATCATCAAGTACAAGGTGTACCGATATTACCAGGAGCTGCTCATTTGGAAATGGCTTTGCAAGCGATCAGACATTCTATGCCGTTATCAAAAGGGTTAGACACAGAGCTACCTGTGCCTTTTGCATTAACTCATATCGTATGGGCGAATCCTGTATCTATTGAACAATCTTCAAAGTCAGTCCATATTCATCTGCAATTAGAACATGCACAAGACATGAGTTATGAGATTTATAGTGAACAAGATCATCAAGAACCGTTGTTATGTAGTCAGGGTAGAGCAACATTCGATATCGCATTACACAAACAAGTGCTAGATATTCATTCTATTCAACAAGCTTGTCAGTTGAAAAAATGGTCTGCTGCTGAATGTTATAAAGCTTTTGCAGCGATGGGATTATCTTATGGTGTAGCTCATCAGACGATACAATATGTGTCTGTAGGTACCGATCAATTGATCGCCAAATTATCGTTGCCAGATGTATTTGAATCTACTATTCAACCGTATATTCTTCATCCTGCATTGCTTGATGGGGCATTACAAGCTTCTATAGGATTAACGACTGGGTTTGATGGATCTATCACTTCTCCTTCGCTTCCGTTTGCTCTGCAAAGGCTTGAAGTGTTGGGGGATTGTGATACAGAAATGTGGGCACATATTCAATATAGTTCAGGCAGTCATTCCAATGATTCTATGCCTAGATTAGATATTGATATTTGTAATCGACAAGGAACGGTATGTATACGATTAAAAGAATTTGTGACACGTCGTATGCAATCTCATCATGCTCCAATTCAGCCTTCTGATGCTATAGATACTTTGGCTATAAGAAATACAGAAACAATGATGTTTACTCCAGTGTGGGAGTTAATCGATAGTATTCCTACAACACATGTGTCTGAATCGATAGAAACAATCGTGTACATTAATACTCAATCTAATGTGCCAGAAATCTGGTCAGATTTTATGCCCAATATGAATATAGTCAATATAGATGCTGGTCAATCGATCAATCAGATAACCGATCGTTTATCGATATTCAGCGAAATAGATCAAGTGATCTGGACTGCTTCACCTGAATCGATATCAGATGCACAGGAGCAAAAAAGTATTGCTTCTCAACAAAAAGAAGTTCTTTTATTTTTTCGGTTTGTCAAAAGTTTGTTAGCACTTGGTTATGGAAGCCGGTCGCTACATGTAACAGTCATTACTTATCAAGCACAACAGCTTGATCCATTTGACAATATATATCCAGCGCAAGCTGCATTACATGGATATATTGGATCACTTGCCAAAGAGTACAGTCACTGGCAAATTCGCCTTGTGGATATAGAAAACGAAGCACATATTCCAGTTGCAGATATATTATCAATCGCCCCTGATCCACAAGGGAATGCTTATCTATTTCGTGATCAAGAATGGTATCACCAACAATTACTTGCTGTTGAATATGAGCAAAACCAGACATCTACGCTCTATCGTCAAGGCGGAGTATATGTAATCATCGGTGGAGCAGGCGGAATAGGCGAAGTATGGAGCGAGTATATGATTCGTAATTACAAGGCGAATATTGTATGGATAGGTCGAAAAGAACAAAATCCACAGATTCAAGCTCAGCTAGATCGCTTGGCTCGATTAGGGAGACCTCCAGTATACATTTCAGCAGACGCTACCGATCTGAACCAATTGCAACGTGCATATCAACAGATCAAGCAACATTATGATCATATTGATGGAGTGATTCATTCTGCACTAGTCTTGTCTGATCGTAGTCTAGCCAATATGGATGAACACCAATTTTGCACAGGGCTTGCACCTAAATTAAATATTAGTGTGAATATGGCACAGGTATTTACTCAAGAATCTTTAGATTTTATTGTATTCTTTTCTTCTTTGAATTCATTTATGAAATTACCAGGACAAAGTAATTATGTTGCTGGTTGCACGTATATTGATGCGTTTGCCCGCCAGTTATCACAGTCTTGTACATGTGCAGTTAAAGTGATGAACTGGGGTTATTGGGGAAATGTTGGATCGGTTGTATCTCCAGAAGTACAGCAAAGTATGGCAAGTAAAGGCATTGGATCTATTGAGCCACCAGAAGCCAATCAAGCGCTTGAGTTGCTTTTGACCAATACATTAGATCAACTTGTAATGATTGAGACGATAGGACAACCAGAGTTGCCATTATGGAACAACAACAAAACGATTATGGTATATCAATAATCGTTTTGTTTGGGTTGCAATAAAAAGGAGTGCTCAGACATGAAAAACTTCAAGATGATGGAATCAGCGAATCAACAAATGGAAGCTGTCAATGAGCTTTTAATCCAATTATTATGGTGTCAATTGCATGCTGTAGGCTGCTTGGATAAAGATTTTGTCTGGAAAAAAGGAACACTATCGTTTTATCCTAAATGGTTAGCCGAAAGTATGACTATGCTTCAAGCGAAAGTTCAATTTTTGCCTGTTGCTACCGATCGTTTAATCGATACGAACTTATATAAACAGATGGTCAATACCTATTGGGAGAAATGGGATCAACAACTGACAAGCTGGTTACAAAATCCTGATCTTCAAGCGCAAGTAAAGCTAGTAGACCGCATGTTACGAAGTTTGCCTTCGATTTTGCAGGGAGAAAAATTAGCTACAGAAATTATGTTTCCTGAATCATCTATGCATCTGGTAGAAGGGATCTACAAATATCATTCGACTGCGGATTATTTTAATACTGTACTGGCAGAGTCTGTGTCTACCTATGTTGAGAAATGTGCACAAGCTGGCAAAAAAGTACGCATTTTAGAAATCGGGGCAGGTACAGGCGGAACAAGTGAAGTGGTGTTTGAACATTTAAAAGTATGGGAACATCATATACAGGAATATGTTTACAGTGATATTTCAAAAGCCTTTCTGATGCATGCAGAACAAAAATATGGCCCATCTGTTCCTTATTTGAACTATCAAATTATTGATTTGAAAAAGTCATTTGCTAGTCAGGATGTAGATCTAGGCGCATATGATCTGATTATTGCCAGCAATGTTCTGCATACGACAAAAAATATTCGTCATACGTTACAAACTGTGAAAACAGCGCTCAAGAAAAATGGGATGTTACTTGTGAATGAAATCACAGATAAATCATTAATCAATCATCTCACATTTGGACTACTGGAAGGTTGGTGGGCTTATGAAGATGAAGCTTTGCGTATTAGCGGTTCACCTGCATTATCCGCAGATTCCTGGAAAAAAATATTAAAACGCGAAGGTTTTCATTCGATTACATATCCTGCCTCAGAAGCTCTTATGTTCAAGCAACAGGTAATTGCTTCTCAAAGCGATGGAATTGTTATTCATACTAAACATACAATACCAGAGGTGGATGTACCTCTAAATCCATCACAACAACATATTCCAATACAACAACCTGAAGAACATGCTGATATTAACGCTGTAACCGATCAGTCTGTATTGGATTTTGTTAGTGATATCGTGCGTGGAAGTATAGCAGAAGATCTCAAAATAAGTATCGATCGCATCCAGAATAATCGTAGTTTTGCTGAATATGGTGTTGATTCTATTATTGCTGTGCACTTGGTAAATGTAATCAATAAGCGAGGACAATTATCTCTACAGACTACGGTATTGTTTGACTATAACAATGTTGATTTGTTAGTAGAGTATTTGCTAGAAGAATATTCGGATCATTTCAAACAAATGCTACAGACTATAAAAGAATCGTCTGAAGAGAATAAACAGGTACCAACGATTGAAAAGAATACAACACCTCAAAAATTGGATACGCCTATCGAAACGTTAAAAGATTCCAATACCGATCATTTTTCGTCTGAACATCATACATTTTCAGAGAATTATACCAAAGCTCAGAATGTTTCTGCTTCATCTTTTTATCAAGTTGTACTTCACCGACCGTCCGATATCCAAGAATTATCTATTCAAGCACAGGAAGTACCAGCACTTAAAGAAGATGAAGTTCGTATCGCTGTACGCGCGTTTTCTTTAAATTTTGGTGATTTATTAAGTGTAAAAGGGATGTATCCTACGATGCCTCCTTATCCATTTACTCCTGGCTTTGAAGCATCTGGAATTGTGGTTGATGTTGGTGATCGTGTTACACATATTCGTGCTGGAGAAGAAGTTGTCTTTTTTGCGAGTGAACATATGGGTGCACATGCAACAGCTATTACATGTAAAGCATCTCAAGTATTTGTCAAACCAGCAGCTCTTTCTTTTGCTGAAGCTTGTTCTTTACCGGTTGTAGCGATGACAGTTATTGCTGCTTTTCGTAAAGTACAGATCAAGCCAAAACAACGGATATTAATTCAGACTGCTACTGGCGGAGTCGGACTGATCGCTATTCAGCTAGCTAAACACTATGGAGCTGAAATCTATGCCACAGCAGGTTCACAGCACAAGTTGGATTATCTATTATCGATCGGTGTAGATCATGTGATCAATTATAGAGAAGTTGATTTTGAACAACAGATTAGACAGCTTACCAATGGTCAAGGCGTTGATATGATTCTGAACACTTTATCTGGCGATGCTTTGCAAAAAGGATTAAATAGTCTGGCTTCCAATGGAAGTTATATCGAAATCGCGATGACTGCTTTGAAAAGTGCCAAAGCGATTGATCTTTCTCAGATGGGATCGAATCAATCTTTTTATAGCTTGGACTTGAGAAAATTAAGCTTAGAGCAACCTGAACGATTAGTCGATTATTATCAGGAAATGGTAGATTGGATCGAAAAAGGAGTGATAGTTCCTCATATCGGTCAACTATTTAGATTTGATCAATTACAAGCAGCTTATCGGAATATTGAAAATCGCGAAAATATCGGCAAAATTGTAGTTACGATTCCAGAAGAATGGCAATATCAAGGTTCGCCACAGAATGATCCAGTGCCGTCTTCCAATCAGGATCGAAACTCACGCGAACCTATAGCGATTATAGGGATCAGTGGACGTTTTGCAGGTTGTAATACTCCTGATGAATTGTGGGAACATTTACAACAAGGAACAGATCTGATTCAAAGTGTATCTCGGTGGGATTTATCTAGCTATTACGATAAAGATAAACAATATTGTGATCAAGGTAGCTTTTTAGATGATATCAGTACATTTGATCCGCTATTTTTTAATATTTCAGGGCAAGAAGCAATTTATATGGACCCGCAGCAACGTATTTTTTTAGAGGAATCATGGAAAGCTTTAGAAGATGCAGGTTATGCAGGTCATTCGATCAAAGGGCAAAAATGCGGTGTTTATGTAGGTTGCACTAGCAGTGATTATCAGACATTAGTTGGTGAAAATCCACCACCTCAATCGTTTTGGGGCAAAGCAGGGTCTATTATCCCTGCACGTATTGCTTATTACTTGGACTTGCAAGGGCCTGCTATTGCTGTAGATACAGCTTGTTCTAGCTCATTAGTTGCGATTCATTTGGCTTGTCAGGCGTTATGGGGAAATGAAATTAATATGGCATTAGCCGGTGGTGTCTTTCTCCAATCTACACCTCAATTTTATCTCGATTCTAATCGGGCAGGTATGTTATCTATTCAAGGAAAATGTCATACATTTGATGAGAGAGCAGACGGGTTTGTTCCCGGAGAAGGAGCAGGCACGATAGTATTAAAACGTCTGCAAGAAGCGATAGATGATGGAGATCATATCTATGGTGTAATACAGGGAAGTGGAATCAATCAAGATGGTACAACTAATGGAATAACAGCACCAAGTTCCAAATCTCAGACTAGATTAGAACAACAAGTCTATGATTCTTTTGCTATTAATCCAGCTCATATTCAAATGGTAGAAGCTCATGGTACTGGAACTAAGTTAGGCGATCCTATTGAATATCAAGCATTAACAAAATCTTTTAGCGCCTATACAAATGAGCAACAATATTGCGCAATCGGTTCTATCAAAACCAATATCGGACATTTGGCGACAGCAGCAGGTATTGCCGGTGTTCTCAAAATAGTGCTATCACTGAAAAACAAACAAATTCCAGCTTCTTTACATTTGGAACATGGTAATCCGGGTATATCTTTTGCAGATAGCCCTTTTTATGTAAATACAGCGACCAAAGATTGGGAAGTTCCGAGCGGTCAAGTGCGACGTGCGGCGATTAGCTCATTTGGATTTAGCGGAACGAATGCTCATATGGTGATCGAAGAAGCACCGCAGCATTTGCAACCCTCTCCAGTATCCAAAGCTGGATATCTGATCGTATTATCTGCGCGTACCGAGCAACAATTACGCTTACAAGCACAACAATTACTATATTGGAATATAAATCACACAGCAGATTGTGCTGCGATTAGTTATACGTTATTGAGTGGTAGACAGCATTTAAATCACCGTTTGGCTTGTATTATTCACAGTCAGCAAGAATTGACTACATGTCTACAGCAATGGGTAGAGCAAGGACAATCTTCTCAGGTAACTGTTGGGCAAGTGAACCGAAGTGAAAACCGTGAACAGCTGTCATTCAAAAAGTATGCAGAAGACTGTATTCAGAAGTGTCAACAAGATAGACAAGATCCTTCTTATCTTGAATATCTATCCGCTGTAAAAGAAGTATTTATACAAGGATATGATGGTAATATGGGCGATATTTTTGTGAAAAAAGAACAACAACGAATACCACTGCCAACATATCCGTTTGCCAAAAATCAATACTGGATTCCGACTACGCCTTCACAACAAAAAGGCTTCACCTCTTCTCAAGCGGTAGTTGTTGAATCTATTCATCCATTGATGCACCGAAATACGTCAGACTTGCAACAACAAAAATATAGTTCTACCTTTACAGGCAATGAGTTCTTTTTCCGGGATCATATTGTACAAGGCGATAAAGTCTTACCAGGCGTTGCGCATCTAGAATGGATACGCATAGCTATTACAGAAGCAGTAGGTGGAATTGCTGAAGATCAAATAATGCAACTTAAAAATATCGTGTGGGCCAGTCCTTTACGTTTGGAAGTCGAGCCGTTCATAGCTCATATTGATCTATATGTCGAATCCAATGGCGAACTGTCTTTTGAGATTTATAGCGATGCAACAGCCAATAGAGAGCGCCTTGTATACAGTCAAGGATCAGCATCTATTATAGACAATACACAGCCTGTAGCTATAGACATTGCTGATCTGCAACATCAGTATTCAATCAGTCCTATAAGTGCTAATCAATTTTATGAGCAATCACAGAAAAATGGAATAGCATTAGGGAACAGCTTAAAAGGAATAGAAGTCGTCTATACAAAAGCAACAAATGATCATGACGTGTTGGCGCGCCTTAAAATGCCTGTGAGTCAGTTACCTGATCAAGAATCATATCAATTGCATCCTAGTATGATGGATTCTGCTTTACAAGTAGCGATAGGCTATACGATAGGAACGGTAAGCAATCCGGCATATCAAGGCAAATCTACACTTCCATTTACATTGCAGAAGTTAGAGATATTTCAGCCATGTCTTTCAGAAATGTGGGTATTGGCAAGATATAGTGCTGGCAGTACAGCGAATGATAAAGTTCATAAATTGGATATTGATCTGTGTGACGATGAAGGTAATGTCTGTGTTCGTTTTCATGGATTTACGGCTAGAACATTAGAGCATACAGTAACAGCTTCTTCACATCATCATGATTCTGTATTACTAACACCAACTTGGACAGAATATCCAGTCATATCCGACTTACAAGATTCTGTTCATAATGATAAAAATATTCATCATATCGTAGTATTATCTCCACCTTTTGCTGCCCGATATGAGGAGATTCGTACACAGCTGCCAGATGTACACTGTGTTATTTTACAAGAAGAAGAGGTTACCTATCTCACTGAAGAAGAACAGAGTGCTCATTTATTTACAAGTTGTACTTTGCAACTGATAGACCTGCTCAAACAATCGCTGTCTACTTCTTCCGAAAAGGTATTGCTTCAACTGATCGTACCTGATAGAGAAAAGTATCAGATGTTACTTGGGTTAGCTGCGACACTACAGACGGCTCAACAAGAATACAGCAAGTTGCAAGCCCAATGTATTCAAATGAACCTTCAAGAAATAGCTACAGGCATAACAAGCAAAATCAAACAAAATCGTCATGAGTCGGTTGCAATTGTACGTTATGAAGATCAGATTCGTTATGTACGTGATTGGAAGAAGTGGGAATCTTCATTATCCAAATCTCCACAGATTCTATGGAAAGATCAGGGTCATTATTTAATTACAGGAGGCCTTGGCGGTCTTGGATTTATTTTTGCGCAGGAGATTATTCAACAGACGCATCAAGCAACGATTATTATTGTAGGGCGTTCACCGCTAGATCATGTGATGCAAGAAAAGTTAGACCAATTACAAGATCATCAAGCTCAAATTCACTATATCGTAGCAGACATTACGATAGCAGAAGATGTGAATACTATGATGTATCAAATTCGCTCGATCTGCGGAAATCTACATGGCATTATTCATAGTGCAGGTGTACATCGAGATCATTATATCCAGCACAAAGTAAACGAAGAAATCGAAGAAGTATTGGCTCCTAAAGTTAAAGGAACATTATTACTAGATCAAGTCAGCGCAGAGATGCAACTTGATTTTTTTGTGCTGTTCTCTTCTTTAGCTTCAGTGATAGGCAATACCGGTCAAGCTGATTATGCAGCGGCGAATGCTTTTATGGATTTATTTGCTTCCGAGCGTAATCGCAAAGTAATCTATCAACAGCGCTCAGGTAAGACATTATCGCTTAACTTTCCGCTCTGGGAAGATGGAGGTATGCAGGTAAATACGGCAGAACGTACACGAATTCAAAACAAACTAGGTATGATCCCTATGGATACTGCTACAGGTATGCAGTTATTTTATCAAGCGATGCAAAGTCAACAAGATCAGGTTGTCGTAATGCATGGCGATACGGATAAGTTTCAATCGCTATTACAACCTGTTAGATCAAAACGATTAACGAAGCAGAATCCGGCTACTATTCCGCATAATGATCAAGATACATCTATACTGGATCAATCTAGCGCTAAAACAATTGAAACCCACCAGACTGTATTGATTGAGAAAATGCAGTCTGCTCTAATTCATATCGTTTCTCATATGCTGAAAGTAAGTCCGAAAGACATTTATCCTGATGTCGAGTTAAGTGAATATGGATTTGATTCGATCTCATTTACAGACTTCTCGAACCAGTTAAATGATAAATATCAATTGGACCTAACGCCAACTGTCTTTTTCGAGTATTCAACTATTTATACATTAGCCAGACATTTGATAACTGCGTATTCCGAACAGTTAACATCTATATTGATGCCAAATGTTCAAAGAAAAGTCGATAGTGCTTCGGATTCGGCGAAAGTAGTAAATACCGAACTTGACCAAGAAGTGAAATCGACCAAGAGTGAGGCAATTGCTCAAGCACGCTCACGTTTTCAAAAGCCAGCAGAGCCAGTACATGAACCTGTCTCTTCTACAGAAACAGATCAAAGTCCAGACCCTGTAGCGATTATAGGGATAAGTGGTAGATTCCCGATGGCAGACGATATTCATGAACTCTGGGAAAATTTAATAGAAGGTAAAGATTGTATTTCCGAGATTCCTGCGGATCGTTGGGATTGGAAAGCTTATTATGGTGACCCGTATCAAGAAAAGAACAAAACGAATATCAAATGGGGAAGTTTTATAGACGGAGTAGCCGACTTTGATCCGATGTTTTTTGGCATTTCTCCTCGTGAAGCAGAATTAATGGACCCACAACAGCGTCTAATGATGATGTATATCTGGAAAGCGATAGAAGATGCAGGTTATGCGCCTTCTAGTCTGTCTGGTAGCAAAATGGGGATTTTTGTAGGTACTGCTAATAGTGGATATAGTCATCTTCTGTCTCAAGCAGATACAGAGATTGAAGGATATTCATCGACAGGTAGTGTGTCATCTGTAGGACCGAATCGAATGAGCTTTTTTCTAAATGTAAATGGCCCGAGTGAACCTATCGAAACAGCATGTTCAAGTTCTCTTGTAGCTCTTCATCGAGCGGTACAAGCGATTCATAATGGAGATTGTGATACCGCAGTAGTAGGTGGAGTCAACACTATTCTTGATCCTGATTACCATATTAGCTTTAACAAAGCAGGCATGTTAAGTCAGGATGGTCGTTGCAAAACATTTTCGGATCAAGTTAACGGTTATGTGCGCGGAGAAGGCGTAGGAATGATTTTTGTCAAACGCTTAAAAGATGCCGAGCAAGCAGGCGATCATATTTATGGATTGATTCGTGGTACAAATGAAAATCATGGTGGAAGAGCTACCTCGTTGACTGCACCTAATCCAAGAGCTCAAGCCGATTTGATCAAATCAGTCTATAGTCGTGCTCATATTGATCCAGCAACGATCAGCTATATTGAAGCTCATGGAACAGGTACTCCACTAGGTGATCCGATTGAGATCAATGGTCTGAAAATGGCATTTAATGAATTAGGTTATGATGTTACGCTGAATACAGCCACATGCGGATTAGGATCTATCAAGACCAATATTGGACATTTGGAATTAGCAGCCGGTATTGCAGGAATCATTAAAGTATTATTGCAAATGAAATATAAAACACTGGTAAAAACAGTACATTTTGAACAGCTAAATCCTTATATCCAATTAGATCAGAGTCCATTTTATGTGGTGGATACAAACCGACCGTGGACACCTTTAGAGGATCAAGAAGGAAATATATTGCCACGTCGAGCAGGAGTTAGTTCGTTTGGATTTGGCGGTGTGAATACTCATGTATTGGTGGAAGAGTATATACCTTCTTCTACAGATCAAGTTATAGCAACTAGATATGAAGAACCAGTATGTATTGTATTATCTGCACGAACTGAACAACGTTTACGAGAACAAGCCAAGCAATTACGAACAGCTATGCAGTCTGATCAATATACTGATCATGAGTTAGAGCGGATTGCTTACACATTGCAAGTCGGTAGAGAAGCGATGGAAGAAAGGTTGGCTATGCGTGTATCTTCGATCAACGAACTTGTCACTCTATTAAATAAGTATATTGAGCAAGATGATTCTTCATGGAACGATGACATTTATACTGGACAAGTTAAACGGGATCAGGAAGTGCTTGAATTTCTAACAGCAGATGAAGATATGCAAGAAACAGTACAACGCTGGCTCGAAAAAGGCAAATATCATAAGTTGTTAAAACTATGGGTAAAAGGGATGGATATTGATTGGTCAACCTTGTATACCCATCGTTCATTACAACGAATTAGTTTGCCGACCTATGCTTTTGAACGTAAACGGTATTGGATTCCTAACCGATCAAAAGTAGATTCTAATTCATATGCGATAGCCAATTCATCCCATATGCATATGATCCATCCATTGCTTCATCATAATACATCTACACTGACTCAGCAGAGATTCACATCTACATTTACAGGAGAAGAATTTTTCCTGAAGGATCATGTGATTAAAGGTCAGAAGATCTTACCGGGTGTTGCTTACTTGGAAATGGTACGGGCTTCTGTCGTACAAGCGATGGAACTTACTAAGCACGATCTATCGATAATTGTTTTGCAAAATGTAAACTGGATACGTCCGATAGCTGTAGATCAGCAACCTGTACAGATTCATATTCAGTTGATCCCGCAAGAGAATCAGCTACTGAATTATGAAATTTATAGTCAGCAAGAAGATATGCTAACTACTCTGTATAGTCAGGGAACAGTAACAGTTGTTCCAACTGAAAAAGGATACAAAGAAATCAATATTGCTGCTCTTCTAGAAAGTTGTGATCAGCACATGATTACAGCAGCAGAATGTTATGATTCTTTCCAACAAGTAGGACTCTCGTATGGCCCTGCTCAACAAGCTATACAAAATATCTATACCGGGCATCAGCAAGCGATCGCTCAATTGTTATTGCCATCAACCGTATCACATACAGCAGAACAATATATATTACATCCAAGTATGATGGATGCCGCTATTCAAGCATGTATCGGATTACCTTCACTAGGGTATGAATCGGTGACTCCATTTGCTTTGGATCAAATGAACATATATCAACCTTGTACATCTACAATGTGGGTCTGGGTACGTTATCAAGATACGGTAGAACAGCAGAGTTCTTTGGACAAAGTAGATATTGATATCTGCAATGAACACGGACAGATCTGTATTGAGATTAAAGGTCTGAATATTATTCATTTAAGCCCTAATCAAGATCAGCTACAGCATACTGATAGCGCTCCACCTGTCGGTGCATTGATGCAATATCCTGTATGGGATAATGTTATTCCTGAATATACAGCCTCTCATATGGAGTCTTCAACACATATTCTATGCATAGGAGAGACTCCAACATTGTGGTTGAATCTCATTCAGGATTATCCGCATATCCGATATGCACAATTAGCAATAGATGCCGATGTCGAGCAGATCGTTGCTCTGTTAGAAAAAGAACCTGCAATCGATCATATCGTATGGTCTGTATCTAATACTGTTCAACTTGATCTTTTACATGTGCCTCTACAGCAACCTGCCAAAGGAATATTACAAGTATTTCGCATATTGAAATCATTGTTGCAGTTAGGATATGGAGAAAAAGATCTATCATGGACTATTGTGACTGCACAGACGCAATCCTTATCCATAGCAGAAAAGGCTTATGCAGAACATGCAGGGATTGCAGGTCTGGTCGGTTCTATGGCCAAAGAATATTCAAATTGGAATATCCACCATGTGGATTTGGAAGAAAATATGCATGTGGTTGCGCATGATGTGTTGACTTTACCTGTGGATCAGGAAGGCAATACATGGATGTATCGTGAACATCAGTGGTATCGTCAACAGTTAATGGTGGTTGATGCCAAAGACGAATCATCCACTTATTTTCAACAGAATGGTGTCTATGTTGTTATTGGTGGAGCAGGCGGAATTGGTGAAGTATGGAGTCAGTATATGATTCAGACGTATAACGCGCGAATGATCTGGATAGGCAGACGACCACTGAATTCACAAATTCAAGACAAAATCGATCGCTTAGGTCAGCAGGGAATCGCACCTCTTTATATCGCTGCTGATGCATCTGATCTACAAAGCCTAACAGAAGCTTACCGAATGATTAAACAATCGTATTCGTCGATTAATGGGGTTATCCATTCAGCAGTAGGAATTATGGATGCTAGCCTGAGTCATATGGAAGAAGATCATTTTCAAACCAGTCTGTCTGCCAAAATAGATATCAGTCTTGCTATGATGCAAGTATTTGCAAAAGAATCATTAGACATTGTTCTATTCTTTTCTTCGATGAGTTCATTTAGTAAGCCGATCGGTCAGAGTAGTTATGCGGCGGGTTGTACTTTTACAGATACATTTGCGAACGAGATGAGAAGAGTATTTGAATTTCCGATCAAAGTTATAAGTTGGGGATACTGGGGCGATATCGGAATTGCGGAGAAAGTGCCTTCTGCTTTCAAACAACGATTAATACAATCAGGAATAGGATTTATAGAGCCGTCTGAGGCTATGCAAGCTGTTGAATATTTAGTGGGTAATCCTATCGATCATATGGCTTTTATTCATACGACTCAACCGGATGCAGTTCTCAATACACATTCAGATGAGAAATTATGGATTGCACCGAAAGTAGAAGCTGTTGCTATAGAGTCATTACAACGTGGTCATACGGATGATTCTAAAGTGAATTCTCTGATACAAACGATGCAAATATTTGATCGAGAATTAGAAACGTTGTTAGCGCATCTATTGTATGTTCAGTTACAACAGGCACAGTGTTTGGAGCATAATGATAATATTATGCCTATATATGAATGCTGGTTAGAAAGCAGTCGATGGATATTAAAACAAAAAAATATAGATGATTCCTATGGAGCTACTGAACAGATGTGGAATCAATGGCAACAGAGAAAAGAAGTATGGAGTCAGCATCCTGATCTACAAGCACAAGTGGTATTGGTAGATACGATGTTAAAGCATCTTCCCGATATTATTCAGGGTAAGGTGTTAGCTACAGATATTATGTTCCCGGATGCTTCGATGTCTTTACTTGAGAATTTGTACAAAAACAATGCGGTTGCAGATTATTTTAACGAAAAGCTAGCAGATACCATTGTGTCTTATATTCAAATAAGATTGCAAAATGATCCATCTGCGTCTATTCGTATCTTGGAAGCAGGAGCAGGTACCGGAGGAACAAGTGCTATCGTCTTGAAAAAATTAAAGCCTTATACAGATTCTATTGCAGAATATGCATATACAGATCTGTCGAAGGCTTTTTTGAATCGAGCAGAAATGATGTTTGGTCAAGATTATCCTTATCTTAACTATCAGCTCTTTAATGTTGAAAAACCAGCGCAAGAACAATCACTAGCAATAGGTAGCTATGATATCGTTATTGCTGCAAATGTGCTACATGCTACACAAAATATTAAACGTACATCCAAACATATTCATTCTCTTCTAAAACAGAATGGATTGTTATTGTTAAATGAACTCAATCGTAGCACATTGTTTAGTCATCTTACTTTTGGATTGTTAGAAGGTTGGTGGATGTATGAAGATGCTTTTATACGTATTCCAGGATCACCTGTACTAGATCAACATCACTGGCGTAAAACCCTTGAATATACAGGTTTTCATACAGTGACATTCCCTGCACAATATGCTGAACCGTTAGGACAACAAATTGTTGTAGCAGCTAGCCATGGATTGATTCGGTTACCACGATCTCAATCAAGTAATGCTATATATGACAGTAAAAATCACAAGGCAGAGGAACAAGTCCAGACTATAGATACGATATCTACAGCCAAAGATATCTATGATTCACAAGAACAAAAGCAAGAAAAGATTTATGTGAGTGCTAAGCCAGCTACTCCAGAACCGATTACTGAAGAAATGCTACTGCAACACAGTAAGCCTTATTTTCAGCAATTAATTGGGGAACTGGTCAAGCTTCCTTATGAACAGATTGATATCTCAGAGCCGCTAGAGAAATACGGGATTGATTCTATATTGATAGTGCAGTTAACTAATAAGCTTCGTAAACATTTCGATCCGATTAGTAGCACTTTGTTTTTTGAACATCAGTCTTTGGCAGCGCTTATCCAGTATTTTATAAAAGAACATCAGCAACAACTCATTGAATTATTGGAGATTAAGCCGTCTCTTGCAACAACCGTATCTGCAACTGCATCGTTCACTAACGATAGCTCTCAAGTGATCTCGGATAAAAAGTATCGTCCATTAAAAATGCCTGTACAAGAAGTAAAAGTAACAGAATCAATAGAACCAGAACCAACAGTATCGGAACCAATAGCATCATCTATATCCCAATCAGTGGTTTCAGTTCAACCCATTCCATCGATATCGCAACAAGAGCCGATAGCGATTATTGGTATGAGTGGACGCTATCCACAAGCGGATAATTTGGAACAATACTGGTACAACCTTGAACATGGAATAGATTGTATTAGTGAAATACCTGAAGAACGCTGGTCTATCGAAGGATTTTATAATGCTGATCGTAAGCGTGCAGCAGCTCAAGGACAAAGTTATAGCAAATGGGGCGGATTTATCAATGGATTTGCAGATTTTGATCCTTTGTTTTTCAAGCTATCGCCACGAGAAGCAATCAATATGGACCCACAGGAACGCATTTTTCTACAATCTGTATGGGAATCGTTAGAAGATGCCGGGCATACTAGGCAAAAGCTGGCAGAACACTATCACAGCAAAGTCGGTGTATTCGCGGGTATTACCAAAACAGGCTATAACTTGTACGGGCCAGAGCTATGGAAGCAGGGAAGTGATTTATTTCCAATGACTTCATTTAGCTCGGTAGCGAATCGGGTATCATATTTGCTCGACCTCCATGGTCCTAGTAAGCCTGTAGATACGATGTGTTCTTCTTCGTTAACAGCAATTCACGAAGCTTGTGAAAGTATACGTAGTGGAGCTTGCGAATTAGCGATTGCTGGAGGGGTGAACCTATATCTGCATCCATCTAATTATATTGGTCTATGTGCTCAACAGATGCTGGCAGCAGATCATAAATGCAAAAGTTTTGCAGAGCAAGCCGATGGATTTGTACCGGGCGAAGGTGTAGGGGTATTGCTACTCAAGCCACTTTCAAAAGCTATAGCAGATGGAGATGCGATTCACGCTATTATTCGCGGAACAGGTATTAATCATGGTGGCAAAACCAATGGATATATGGTTCCTAATCCGACAGCTCAAGCTAATCTGATTCGCGATACGATGGATCAAGCAGGCATTCATGCCGAGGAGATTAGTTATATTGAAGCGCATGGTACAGGTACATCACTAGGTGATCCTATTGAAGTATCCGGCTTAACCAAAGCATTTCGTATAGATACTCAAGAGCAACAATATTGTGCAATCGGTTCTGTCAAAAGCAATATGGGACATCTTGAATCAGCGGCAGGTATTGCAGGAGTGACCAAAATTATTTTGCAAATGAAACATCAAAAAATAGTGCCTACATTACATGCCAGTACACTTAATCCAGAGATTCCATTTGCGCAGACGCCTTTTGTTGTTCAGCAACATTTGTCAGATTGGAAAAGACCGCATATTCATATCAATAGTCAATTAAAAGAAGTGCCGCGTATTGCTGGAATTTCTTCTTTTGGTGCAGGCGGATCTAACGCGCATGTCATTTTAGAAGAATATATCGCACAGCAGACTGAGAAAAAACCACAGTCCGAACCTATTGATGTTCAGCCAGCAATGATTGTATTGTCTGCTCGTCAGTCAGAGCAATTGATTGAACGTGCTCATCAATTACTTGCTTTTGTAGAGAGCACTGTATCGTCTGAGCCTTCATTAGCAGATATTGCTTATACTCTGCAAGTGGGTAGAGAAGCGATGGAAGAGCGTATAGGTTGGATTGTACACTCAATAGCGGATTTGAAAGAAAAATTATCATCTTTTATTCAACAACCTGAGGATACTAGTACTCATAATTATCAAGGGACTGTGAAACGTTTATTTGATATTACGTCTGTTTTTGACTCTGAAGAACATATGCAACAGATCGTCAATGAGCATTATTTACAGGGTCAGTATGATGTTCTTTTAAAATTATGGATACAAGGTGCACCGATTAGATGGAACAAGCTCAATCATTATGTCACAAGCCATATCATTCATTTACCTGCGTATCCTTTTGCAAAAGAAAAATATTGGTTAGCGCCTGCACAGATGAATACATCGCTACCAGAGCAAAAGAGGCTTTTAAATGAAGGAAAAGTAATGCATCATACGGCTTTGCATCCTTTGTTACATCGCAATACTTCTCAATTATCAGAGCAACGATTTACATCTATATTCAGTGGTCAAGAGTTTTTCTTCGCAGATCATATAGTGAACGAAGCCTCCATTTTGCCAGGAGTGGCTTATTTGGAAATGGTTCGCGAAGCGATTGCGCAATCAACAAGTGCATCATTAGATCATAGTATGTGGTCGTTAGAAAATATAATCTGGGCAACACCAATTCGTATAGAAGAAATAGAGTTAGCTGTGCATGTTGCGTTATATGCAGAAGATGAAAATCATATTCAATATGAAGTGTATACAGAAAAAGATACTGCAAGAACGATTCATAGTCAGGGTAGAGCGATCAAATCATCTTTAATAGATGCACCGGGACTCGATTTATCTCATATTCAACAGTCTATGACAGAAGAGATTCTACCATCTACATGTTATAAGCAGTTTGAGCAGATGGGTCTGCATTATGGAGATCGCTTGCAAAGTATTACTTCTTTACAACTAGGTACAAAAGGTGTTCTAGCCAGATTGAATCTACCTGCAACGCTGGAAGATTCTTTTTCTTCCTATGTTCTGCATCCAAGTATGATGGATGGAGCATTGCAAGCTTCGATCGGTCTGATCTTCAGTGATAATACGTCAGCACCTATGCCAAATCGTCCACGATTGCCATTTGCATTGGAGCAGATTCGGATATTTAGTGCATGTTCTACATCGATGTGGTCTTATATTCGTTATAGCGAAGGAAGTGATCCGATGGATAAAGTACAGAAATTAGATATTGATATTTGTCATGAAAATGGAGAAATCTGTGCCAGTCTAAAAGGATTTACCAGCAAACGTTTAGAATATTCTGAAGCTTCATCATATCCTAAAGAAACTGTAATGTTAGTACCCGAATGGTTGGAGCAAGATATCGTCACAGTACCTGAAATTTCATTTCAGCAACATATGATTATGATCTGTAGTCCTTCTGCACATATAGCTGAACAGGTTCGACAAGAACTTCCTGAAGCATTATGTATCCAGCTTGGTTGTCATGAAAGTCTACCGTTAGAACAACGATTTGGAAAAACAGCTTTAGAAGCATTTACTCAAGTTCAACAACTGTTGCAGTCCAAGCCGGAAGGTTCTATTCTGGTGCAATTAGTGGTTGTGAATGACCAAGACTATCAACTGTATACTGCGCTTTCAGCTATGTTAAAAACAGCAGAGTTAGAAAAGCCGCAGTTGATTGTACAGATGATAGAATTAGACGCTTTAGCTGCTGCTTTTCATCCAGTAGACAAATTATGTGAATGTAGAGATAGTGCAGGAGATACGCATATTTCTTATCATAATCATCAAAGATATATTTCAACATGGCAAGAATTTGTTCCTAACGCCACCTCTGTAAAACAGGCATGGAAAGATCGAAATGTCTATTTAATTACAGGCGGAATGGGAGGAATCGGTTATCTGATTGCGCAAGATATAGCACAAACAGTTACAGAGCCGATTTTGATTATGACAGGTCGCTCTAGATTAGATAAAGATATTCAGATCAAATTAGATACATTGCAAGCGTATGGCGCTCAAGCTTTTTATTATGTATCTGATATTGCTAATAAAGAAGAAGTATCTGCATTGATGAACACGATACGCATGGAATTCGGTCAATTAAATGGAATCATACACAGTGCAGGTGTGTTAAAAGATAGCTTTATGATTAGAAAAACGCCTGAAGAATGGAACCATGTATTAGCAGCCAAAGTGAATGGAACTCTATATTTAGATCAATACAGTCAATCATTTGAGTTGGATTTCTTTGTTCTTTTCTCATCTCTAGCAGGTGTTCTCGGCAATATAGGACAGAGCGATTACGCAACAGCGAATGCTTTTATGGATCAATATGCTCATTATCGGAATAAATTGGTCTATACCGCCAAGCGAACAGGTCATACACTATCTGTAAACTGGCCTCTTTGGGAAGAAGGAGGAATGCAGATGGACACACAAAGTACTTCTTCGATGAAGCAAATGTCTGGAATGTTTCCTATCGATCATTCCACAGCTATACATGCACTACAACAAGCGTTAGAACATGAACAATCTCAAATCGTAGTGATGTACGGCAATGGTGCACAAATTCGCAGTTTTATGGATGTGGACAAAGGAAGAGAAATGGATGTACAAGATAAATATTTTTTAGAACTGTTTGATCATATTCAAAGCGGGCAATATTCGTTAGAACAATTAGTAGAACAGTATAATCAGACAAAGCCATTTTAAAAAGAATAACGAAATGAGGTGTTACTATTGAATGAGTCATTATCACATCTATACAGCCAGATTGAACAAGGAAAGATCGATAAGGTAGAAGGTGCTAAGCAATTACAGCAATTACTTTCTACAAAGACTGAATCTTCTACACCACTTATCGAATATTCTATCGATGAAAATGTGCTAAAAGATAATGAGCTTCAAGATCAAGCTGTTCAGTACCTCAAAAAGTTATTATCTTCGGTGTTAATGATGCCTGAACGACAGATTGAAGCCGATGCACCGCTCGAAAAATATGGAATAGACTCTATTATGGTGATGAAATTAACAGATCAGTTGGAAACTGTTTTTGGTTCATTGTCCAAAACATTATTTTTTGAATATCATAATCTAGAAGAATTAACAGCATACTTTTTGAAATCACATCGTAAGCAATTGGTTGAACTTTTGGGTACTGGGAAAGAACAGCATACAAAGATACAACCCAAACCCAATCAATCACTTAATGCATCGACAACACAAAGAAACATAAGGAATACAAGGTCTTCAAAAGGTTCTGCTAATCTTAATTCCATAGCTGAACATGCTAATGATTCTACAACTGCAACAGAATCTTCATCTTCACAAGCATTAGATATTGCTATTATTGGATTAGCAGGTCGTTATCCTGAAGCCGAAAACATTTCGCAGTATTGGGAAAACCTTAAAAATGGCAAAGACTGTATTACCGAGATTCCTCAAGAACGATGGAATTACAAAGTGCATACCGAGATGAAACGTTCTACTAATGATGCGACAGTTTCTGGAAAATGGGGCGGATTTATAGAAGGAGTGGATCGTTTTGATGCACTCTTTTTTAATATTTCTCCGAGAGAAGCGGAACGTATTGATCCGCAAGAACGACTATTTCTAGAAAGTGTATATTCTGCTATAGAAGATGCTGGATATACTCGTGCTAATTTAGTCCGATCAACAGCGCAGTCAAAAGTCAACAAAGTAGGCGTGTATGTCGGAGTAATGTATCAAGAATATCAATTGTATGGAGTAGAATCTCAAAAACGCCATAAAGACCCTTTTGCCTTAAACGGTAATCCCGCATCGATTGCGAATCGGGTATCGTATTACTTTAATTTTCATGGGCCAAGTATGGTTGTAGATACGATGTGTTCTTCATCATTAACAGCGATTCATCTCGCATGCCAGAGTCTGCAAAAGCAAGAATGTGAAGTAGCGATAGCAGGTGGAGTTAACGTCTCTGTCCATCCTAATAAATATGTCATGCTAACACAGGGGCACTTTTTATCCAGTAAAGGCAGATGTGAAAGTTTTGGCGAAGGTGGAGACGGATATGTTCCCGGTGAAGGCGTAGGAGCAGCGATCCTCAAGCCGTTAGCCCAAGCTATAGCCGATGGCGATCACATTTATGGAGTGATTAAAGGAACAGCGATCAATCATGGAGGTAAAACTAACGGCTATACGGTTCCTAATCCTAATCAACAAGCAGAAGTTATTGACAAAGCAATCCAAGAATCAGCTATCGATCCTAGAAGTATTAGTTATATCGAAGCTCATGGGACAGGCACATCGTTAGGAGATCCGATTGAGATTGCAGGTCTTACCAAAATGTTTGATCGCTACACATCTGATCGGTCATTTTGTGCGATCGGTTCTGCCAAATCTAATATCGGACATTGTGAAAGTGCAGCAGGGATTGCAGGTATAACCAAAGTGTTATTGCAAATGAAGCATCAGAAACTAGCTCCTTCTATTCATTCGCAACCAGCTAATCCTAATATCGATTTTGCAAAAACGCCTTTTACAGTTCAGCATCAATTAAGTGAATGGCAACGTCCTGTGATCGCTATAGATCATGTAATGACCGAGGTTCCTTTGACTGCTGGTGTGTCTTCGTTCGGTGCAGGTGGATCTAATGCGCATATAGTGATCCAAGAATATAGGTCTCCAATCGTAGCCAAACAATTAGCTACACCTGTACAACCTGTAATGATTATATTATCTGCCAAAAATGAAGAACGATTAAAACAAATCGTTCTTCACTTCATTCATCACCTAACAGAACATACGTATACTGATCAAGATTTGGCTGATATAGCATATACGTTATGTACAGGTAGAGAAGCGATGGATATTCGATTAGGCATCGTGGCTTCTTCGGTAACGAATCTTATTAGTCAGCTTCAAGAGTATATCGAATCTGATGATATACCTTCATCTGTATACTACGGCAAAGTTCAAAATGATCTGCCTGCATTGCCTTTTTTGTCTACAGATGAAGATATGACAGCTACTATTCAGCAATGGGTAGAGAAAAGAAAGTATTCTAAATTGCTTGAATTATGGGTGAATGGAATCGAATTGAATTGGGATAATGTATATTCAGCTGGTACATTTCAAAAAATCAGCTTACCTACGTATCCTTTTGCTCGTGATCGTTACTGGGTTCCCGAAGTGGAAGAAACGCACACATTAGAAATAGAACCGAAGTTTCGTTCTCAATCTATTCTTCATCCTTTAGTTCATACGAATACTTCAAATATGAATGTGCAAAAGTATACAACTGTTTTTGAAGGTGATGAATTTTTTATAGCAGATCATCGCATAGGAGATGAACATCTTTTACCAGCAGTAACGTATTTAGAAATGGCTAGAGCGGCTGTGGAACAAGCTCTTACAGGAACACCAGTACAAGGACAATCGATATCTTTGCAACAAACCGTCTGGAAACAGCCACTTGTAATTGAACAAGAATCTACTGCTGTACACATTGCTTTATTTCCAGAGCAAGAAAATGCTATCCATTATGAAATATACACGCAATCTGATGATCTAGCCGAACCGATTATTCATTGTGAAGGCATCGCTATCATTGAAGATGTCAAGATAGAACAACCTTTACTAGATATACACCAGATCAAAGCAACATGTAATACAAAAGAATTTACTGTAAACACATGTTATGAAGCTTATCGTCAACTGAATATGAATTATGGAGATCGTCACCAAACGATCCATCATCTATATGCAGGGTCAAATGAATGGTTAGCTAAGCTCCAGTTATCTGAAGAATTACAAGTAAATAGTCAGGATTATATTCTTCATCCTGCGATAGTAGATGGTGCTTTGCAAGCTTCTATTGGAATATGGTTAGGTAGAGAAGAACGATCTCAAGAGCAAGAAACCTTTTTACCGTTTGCTTTGGAACAAATTGATATCTATCATCGGACAACATCAACAATGTGGGCACATGTCTATCAAGATGAAGTAACTCAATCTTCTATCTCGCAATTAAATATAGATCTAATAGATCAGACAGGTCTTCTTTGTGTAAGATTACAAGGCTTAACAAGTAAAGCGATTCGTAATGAAAAAGCAATCTTACTTTCTCCCAAGTGGGAAGAAAAAGCAGTGACTGATCCATTAGTTGCTCAGCATCGTAAATATGATCAGCATATCATCATGCTATGCGAACCTGATCTGGCACTAGAACAACAAGTGAAACAACATTTTCCTAATGCACAGTGCATTTCGTTATTACCAGCTCATCTAACGCATGTTGATAAATCAAGCCTTTCGATCGATCAACGTTTTACTCGATTGGCTACACAAGCATTTGAAGAAATAAAGCGTATTTTGCAAAGGTATAAAGAAGATCGTGTGTTTATTCAAATGGTCACTGTTCATCAAGTGTCTCAACAATCGCCTACTGCTCTTATAGCATTACTCAAAACAGTCACACTGGAAAATCCTAATATAACTATTCAAATGATAGAAACGCAATCTTATCTAACAAATGCTCAAATCATTACACAATTACAAGAAAATCAGTATAGTGCAGATCAACAGATTCGTTATGAATCTCAACAGCGCTATATCCAGTCTGATTACGAACAGATTATCGTACCGGCAAAGACTACTCACTCCCCATGGAAAAATGGCGGAGTTTATTTGATTACCGGCGGTACAGGTGGATTAGGTATGGTTTTTGCAAAAGAAATTATACAACAAGTGGAGCAACCGATTGTTATTTTAACAGGTCGAGCAGCCAGTATAGATGAATCTATTCTTTATTCATTACGATCAAAAGAAGCGACTGTGTTATACAAACAACTTGATCTGACACAACAGGAAGATGTAACCCAATTAATAGCATGGATTACTCAACAATATGGATCATTAAACGGCATTATTCATAGTGCTGGTATGACTCAAGATAATTTTATCATTAAGAAAACAACCGACGAATTCAATCAAGTGTTAGCTCCAAAAGTAACAGGTACAGTCCATTTGGATTTAGCTACTCAGTCTATACCATTAGACTTTTTTGTATTATTCTCGTCGGTTGCTAGTGCGTTTGGGAATGCAGGTCAAGCAGATTATGCCACAGCAAATGCTTTTATGGATCAATATGCTATTGATCGTCATAAGCAAGTATTAGCTGGAGAACGTTCCGGTCAGACAGTGAGTTTTAATTGGGGTCTATGGGTAGAAGGTGGAATGCATATCGATAAAGATACAGCACAGTTTCTGTATCGTACGACAGGTATGAGACCATTGCCTACATTGACTGGATTACAACTTTTTTATGCAGGTATGGCGTCTAATCAACCTCAAATCATTACTTTATATGGCGATCAAGCTCAGTTATCATCCATATTATTATCAAGAACGAATGCAGTTCCAACGCTAACAAATCATAAAGTGGAAAAAGAAATACTACACATCATGGCTACTATTCTCAAAGTAGATGCTTCTGAATTGGATCCAGAAACAGAATGGTCTGAATACGGTTTTGATCAGACGATGTTAGCAGATCTATCCCATCAATTGAATCAGCACTTTCAATTGCAATTAACAGCCTTAACGTTCGTAGAATATACCACTATTCAGCAATTAACAAATTGGATTGAATCGGTAATCACTATCTCATCACAAGCAGACACCAATAAAATAGCAGATCAAAAGGGTGTAAATCTACATGAACCTCAATCTGTTGACGTTCATGAACAATCGAATAGTCTACAATCATCAACAATGATGTATTTGAAACAAACACTATCTACTATTCTCAAGTTGCCTATAGACCACATTGAAGCCAATGCTCCAATGGAGAAGTACGGTATCGATTCAATTACAACATTACAATTCACAGAACAATTAGAGCAGACATTTGGGCGATTATCCAAAACACTATTATTTGAATATCAGACATTATCAGCATTAACAACTTATTTCATCAAAGCACACTTTGATATTTTGGATAAGCAATTTAATATCAGTACAGTTCAAAAATCTTCACCTTCTGTTGCTAAAGCAGAATATTTATCTACTAATCAACCAAAGAAAGCAATCCAAGCACAGTTACCTGGTATTCATTCTCGCTTCAAATTGGCTTATCATACTCATCAACCTGTAGAAAAGCATGAAACAGATATTGCTATTATCGGATTATCTGGTCGCTATCCTCAAGCCGATCATGTAGATCAATACTGGGAAAATCTAAAACAAGGAATAGACTGTATTACAGATATTCCTCCAAGTCGTTGGAATAATGATTCGCTAGATTCTACATCATCGCAGAATAGAAATCAGGGCGGATTTATAGATGGAGTAGAGCAATTTGATCCACTATTTTTTAATATTTCACCTAAAGAAGCAGAGATGATGGACCCGCAAGAACGATTGTTTTTACAAACGGTCTATCAAGCGATTGAAGATGCAGGTTATACCCGACAGACACTTGGTGCTTCTACAGACTCGAATGAAAATCATCAAGTGGGTGTCTATGTAGGTGTTATGTATGAAGAGTATCAATTGTATGGAGCACAAGCACAAGCATTAAGCCAGAGTTCTGTAGCACTTAGTGGAAATCCAGCATCGATTGCAAATCGTGTATCGTATTTCTGTAACTTTAATGGGCCGAGTATGGCTGTAGATACGATGTGTTCTTCTTCACTAACAGCGATTCATTTGGCTTGTCAAAGTCTGATTACTCAAGAATGTTCGACCGCGATAGCAGGTGGAGTCAATATTTCTGTTCATCCTAACAAGTATCACATGCTAAATCAGGGTGGATTCCTGTCGAGTCAAGGAAGATGTGAAAGCTTTGGTGCAAATGGTGATGGTTATGTGCCTGGCGAAGGTGTAGGAGCTGTTGTACTAAAACCTCTATCTGTTGCTCAGGCAGACGGTGATCATATTTACGGAATTATTAAAGGTTCAGCAATCAATCATGGTGGCAAAACTAATGGTTATACGGTTCCTAATCCTGTTGCTCAGTCTCAAGTGATTCAGCAAGCATTTCAACGGGCAGGGATAGAGCCGAGAACGATTAGCTACGTAGAAGCGCATGGAACAGGAACATCTTTAGGTGATCCTATTGAGATAGCTGGATTAAATGCTGTCTACCAGCAAAATACAGCAGATAAGCATTTCTGCGCTATAGGTTCAGTAAAGTCTAATATTGGACATTGCGAGAGTGCCGCTGGTATCGCAGGATTAACTAAAATTCTATTGCAAATGAAGCATCAACAACTTGTGCCTTCATTGCATGCAGATCCATCGAATCCGAATATCGATTTTGATCATATTCCGTTTTTTGTTCAAAAAGAATTATCACAATGGCAACGCCCTTTACTTGAAGAACATGGTAAAAAGAAAGAAATACCTAGAAGAGCAGGGTTGTCTTCTTTTGGAGCCGGTGGTTCGAATGCTCATCTGATTATTGAAGAATATACAGTAGAACCAGCGATTACAACGTCTACTGATTTATCTGAAAATGATCCGGTACTGATTATATTATCTGCCAAAACAGAAGCACAATTGCGTATACAAGCACAACAATTATTAGAGAAGCTAGCAACGGATCGTTCAGCATATCCTTTACAACAGATTGCTTATACTTTACAGGTCGGTAGAGAAGCGATGGAAGAACGGTTAGCCTTTGTGACGCATTCGTTATCGGATATGAAAGAGAAGTTGAAATCGTATCTACAACCAACTACACAACATCATTCATACCAGTTCTATCGAGGACATACGAAAGCGCATAAAGAAATGTTATCTATGCTGTCTTCAGATCGTGGATTTGAAAATATGATTGCTTCATGGCTCAATCATCGTCAGTATAATCAATTATTAGAATTATGGGTAAAAGGTCTAACAGTCGATTGGAAATCACTTTATAGCGATCGCCAGCCACAGCGTATTTCTTTACCTGTATATCCGTTTGCCAAAGAAAGATATTGGGCTCCAGATCATCTGATGTCTGCAAGCTCTAATCTATCGACATCATTGCCAAAAGCACAACAACAATCTGACCGAACATCAATTATATATAAAAAGCATTGGCAAATGAGTGCTATAACGGAATCATTCAATACCGAGCTTACTTTACCTGCTGATAGACGTGTAGTCATTTTAATGAATAACAAAACAGAAAGTTTAGAAAAGCATCTATCTGCTATAATCCCGAATTTGTTGATCTGGCATGAAGACGATCTGGCACATCAATTGGAGAGCACAGAGGAGCAAATAAAATCGATTGCAAGCTTTATTGATCTGACTGCATGGACAAGTGATGATACGAGTGATAGTAACAGTAACATACGCTACACTTTACACAAAGGCTGGTTGCAATGGTTACAACGCTGGATTGAGATCAACCAAAAAACACCGATCACATTATTGCAGGTAACAAAAGGGTTAGAGTCTTTTCAGAATATATCTGTACATCTTCAAGGAGCAGAACGTGTAGGATTGTATCGGATGTTACAACATGAATATGCTCATGTACGGTCAAAACATATTGATTTTGATCTGAATGCATCAGAAGAAAGGACAGCTTTTGCGATTATGCAAGAGCTGTTATTTGATTCTCCAGATGTGGAAGTATGCTATCGCTCCGATCAGCGTTGGGTAGCTTATCTCGGACTTGTAGAGAATATGCCTGATTTTACTACTGCTCCCGCTCAACGCCGTTCATTTGATCCAGAACAAGTCCTTTGGATCACTGGAGGAACTAGAGGATTGGGGATGTTATGTGCTCAACATTTTGTAGCTCAATATGGAGTGAAGAAGCTTGTATTAAGCGGTCAAGAAGTATTACCGCCAAGGGAAGAATGGCATTTATATGATCATCAAACTTCAATAACGGCAGAAAAAATAAAATCGATTGTCCAACTAGAAAAACAAGGTGTACAGATCTATGTGGCTTCTGTAGATCTAACATCTATGCAAGAAGTACAGAAAATGATTGATGAAGTCCATTCGGAGTTAGGTTCGATAGGCGGTGTTATTCATTGTGCAGGTACAGCTGATCAGATCAATCCAGCCTTTATTCGCAAACAGGTAGATTCAGTTGAATCTGTGATGAATCCCAAAATAAAAGGACTGCATACTTTGCATCAGTGCTTGCAACAAGAACCTTTACAATTCTGGGTATTGTTCTCGTCAGTTGCTGCAACGATCCCATCACTGGCTGTAGGACAAAGTGATTATGCTATGGCAAATGCTTATATGGATTATTTTGCTGAAGCTTCTACAGATTCGTATCCGATATACAGTATTCAGTGGCCTAGCTGGAAAGAAACTGGATTTGGCGAAGTGAAAAGTAAGCCTTATGAGCAAACAGGATTACTCAGTATGACCAATACAGAAGGATTGCAGTTGCTTGATTCTATTATGAACTCATCCAAAGATAACGTGATATTGCCTGCTGTTATCCATGAAGAGATTGCGCAACCATCAGTATGGATGAAGTATCAACCATCTGTATTCTCTAACAAGTTGATAGCAGAGCAAAACGTCCAATCTGCTTACACACCAGCATCATCAATCGCTATGCCAGAGTCAGATGAATTACACCATATGACTTTGGATTGGTTAAGAAAGCTGATTGCAGAAGAATTGAAAGTAGATGTTGCACGATTAGATGATCATACGCCATTTGCTGAATATGGAATCGATTCTATTTTATTAGCACAAATTATTACAACGTTAGATCGAACATTACAAGGAACTGCTGTAGATCCAACCATGATGTTAGAGTATCCTACGATTCACCAATTAGCAGAACAATTGGTGTACACGTATCCATTGGAATTAGTTACATTATTCACAAATGATACAACTACAGAGCCAATCGTAAGTCCATCACCGACAATTATTGAAAAGGCTCAAGATATGTATACGCCTATGTCTGAGAAACAACAAGAGCCGAAGCAGAAGATTGCTGTGATTGGTATAGGATGCCATTTTCCTGATGCCAATGATCCGTTGCAATTTTGGAATAATTTAAAATCGGGCAAAGATAGTATTCAAAAAGCACCATCTTCTCGTCAGCATCAACAATCTAATAGAATCGCTCCATATGATTCGACAACTCATGTGCGGTATGGAGCTTTTTTACCACATATCGAACAATTTGATCCTGCTTATTTTGGTATCAGTGAATCGTTGGCTGTGCAGATTGATCCGTTACAACGACAACTTTTAGAAGTGAGTGTCGAAGCGGCTACAGATGCAGGATATACCAAACAGCAATTATCAAATACACAAACAGGTGTATTTGTAGGATCACGTACCAGTAACTATTCTTCTAAAGTCGATCGTACAGCAAAAGACACGATTGTCGGTATAGGGCAAAATTTTATCGCTGCACATTTAGCGCATTTTTATAATTTGAAAGGTCCTAATCTAGTTGTAGATACTGCTTGCTCTAGTTCACTTACAGCGATTCATCTGGCTGTACAAAGTATTCAAAATGGAGAGTGTGAATTGGCTTTTGCAGGGGGAGTTGATATTTTGCTAGATGAAGTTCCTTTTGAAACGTTAGGATCAGCTAATGTATTATCGACAGATTCACGCTGTAAAACATTTAGTGCAGATGCAGATGGGATAGGCTTGGGAGAAGGATGCGGAGTTGTGATACTCAAGCCGCTACATCAAGCGATTGCAGATCAAGATCGTATCTACGGCGTGATTGATGGAAGTGCTTTGAATAATGATGGCAACACGATGGGAATCACAACACCTAATCCAGAAGCGCAGAAAGAATTGGTATACAAAGCAGTTCAGAATGCAAATATCGATCCTTCGACGATTAGTTATATAGAGACTCATGGTACAGGTACATTAATTGGCGATCCGATTGAATTAAAAGCATTAACCAGCGTTTTTTCAGGTGTAACAGATCGTCAACAATTTTGCGGAGTAGGTAGTGTGAAAAGCAATATCGGTCACTTATTAAGTGCAGCAGGAGTAGCTAGCTTTATCAAAGTATTGCTGTCTCTTGTGCATGAAGAGTTACCACCTACGATTCACTGTGAAGTCCCTAATCCAAGATTTCGATTTGAGCAATCACCATTTTATATTGTGCAACAGCATCAGAAGTGGAGTCATACACAAGGAATATTGCGTGCCGGTATCAGCGCATTTGGATTAGGCGGTAATAATGCTCATATTCTTGTAAGTAATGAAGGGATTCCTGCCTCTTATCGTCATCAATTGCCTTTATCGTATTCTAATGTTGGATTTAATCGTCAACGATACTGGCCTACAGAACCCCAAGAGTATGCAACATCTGGAGTGATATCTTCAGAAGCAACATCTGATTTTTTTGATGTGATTAAAGTTGGCGAAGGGAGTGAATAGGGATGACTATAGCATCTCGTACCGAAACCTTTTTGCAGAAGCTAAAACATACCGATTATTTTGTACAAGATCATAGAGTGCATCAAATCTGTACACTTCCTGGCGTGGTGCTACTTGATATGATCTATCGGCTCAGTTCTCATGCATTAGGAACTCAAGCTATAGAATTGCATAATGTAATATTCAAGCAACCTATCGTCACGTCAGAACAGTTCGATATTGAAATTTGGGTATCTTTTACAAATCATGGTCACTATACAGATGTAGTCGTATCCAGTCGCAAAGTTTACCATGCTAACGATAATATAAAAGAGAACGATAAAGTGGTTAATATGGAGTGTTCTCTTTATCCTATAGCTACGGATCAGAGTGCTAGAACACAAGTATCTATGCCTTTTCTAGATAAACAGGTAGTCAGTCAATGGGATATGGATAAAGTATATGGGTTAGCGCGCGATTCGGATATTCATCATTATGATTTTATGAAAAATTCCGGGACTGTATATCAACAAGATGATAATGAATGGATGCATTTGCATATTAGCCCTGTAGCTACTCCATATATGAATAAATTTTATGCCCATGTCGCTTTGTTAGATGGTTCTACCTTTGCGGGGACATCGTTCCGTTGGGATGCACAGGGTAACGAGAAGTCAATGGAAGGATTCAAACCGTATATCCCATTTATGATTGAGCGATTTACCATTTATCGTTCTTTTCCCGAGCAAATTTATACTCATACCGCAAGAACCAAAGAAGACCTTGTTGCAGATGCAGACCTTATTAAGCGTGATATTTCCATTTATGATCATGAAGGTGCTCTTCTTGCATCATTTCAAAATCTTACTGCCAAACGAATTCGAGAATCTCAATTAATTACAGGATTAGTGAACGAATCATCTGGTTCTGTTGCTACTATTCACTCCAAAGTGGAAAAGGCAACTACTCTAGATAGCCATACATCAGAATCTCCACTCAAACAAATAGAACAATTTTTACAGTTACAATTAGCAGATATTTTGATGATTGACTCTAATCATATTGATCTTGAAACGGGTTTTTATGAATTAGGATTGGATTCGATTAAGTTACTGGAACTGGTTACTTTTTTAGAACAGTATCTCCAAATCGAATTATATCCAACGTTGTTATTTGAATATTCTACTGTGGCTACATTAGCAGCATATTTGAATGATCACTGGCAGGATACTTTTCTTCAAACTCTTTCTCAGTCTCAGTCGTTAGCAGACCGTTCAGTATTAACAGACACGATAGATCCAGTTGAAAGTACAGCAGTTATCTATGAACCTGTATGGGAAGAAGCTTCGATCTCAGAATCGCTTCCAACGGCAAGCAACGCTGTAGGTCGAATCGTTATTTTGTATACTCCATCTCCAGAGTGGAAAAAAGTATTATCAGCTCATTCCCAAATAGAGCATATCGTTGCACTTCAACACGATAAGCAGCATACGATAGACTATCTACCTTCTCTGATCGAACAGGTATTTACATTCATGCAACAATATGTACAAACCAATCGACACACGCCGACTTTCGTTCAAGTGATTGCGGATAATGAGGATACTACGGGAACGATTTGGGGATTAGAAGGATTGTTTAAGACAATTGCTCAAGAATATCCTTTGATTCAAAGTCAACTTATTTTGTTGGATGTGGCAGATGTATCGGATACAGACCATATTGTACAGCGATTAGAGCAGGAATTTCATCAGGCTTCTACAGCTCCATCAACCAGTATTCATTATCAAGGGCATAGATTAGAACGACATATCAAAAAATTAAAAGAAGTTACGTTGTTACATGCTAACACTAACATTACTACTCAGCATTCGTTCCGAAATGGCGGTGTCTACCTGATTATCGGTGGGATGGGCGGTCTGGGATATGAGTTAGCCAAGCATATTGCAGATCATACGGATACAGTGCTTGTTCTAACAGGCAGATCACCTTTAAGCCATTCATTATCTGTACAGTTAGAATCACTGCGCGCTAAGGGATCTGAAGCGATATATATCCAGACAGATATCACCAAACATGACGAAGTCGAAAAAATGGTACATCTGATTCTGGAAGAATACGCTACTATTAATGGCGTATTCCACTGTGCAGGTGTGATTCAAGATAAGTTATTGATTCAGAAATCAATTACCGAACTTCATCAGACGCTACAACCTAAAATTCAAGGATTTACTTATTTAGATCAAGTGCTATCTCAACAAGCTCTTGATTTTTTTGTTGTTTTCTCTTCTCTGTCTGCTGTAGTAGGCAATATCGGGCAATCTGATTATGCAGTAGCGAATGGATATATAGATCAACTGGTGTTAGAACGTGCAATCAAAGTAAAACAAGGACAACGCTCTGGAAGCACGTATACAATCAACTGGCAATTATGGGAGCAAGGTGGTATGCAAGTCAGTGATACTCATCGCCAACTTATGTATAAGTCTGGAGGCATGGTTCCTTTACCAACAGATGTAGGGATGAATACGCTTGATCTGATTATGAAGTCGGATTCACCTCAATGGACTGTATTATATGGTGAATCTGAGCAAATTCGTTATCATATGCGAGAAAATCTAGCTCAGTCTCCTGTATTCTCGCAAAAGCAAGATCTACCTACAACAGCTACTCAGAAAGACAACCTAACAGACATCGCTATTATTGGTGTAGCCGGGCGCTATCCAGATGCCAATACGATCGACCAATTATATGAAAATTTAAAAGCAGGAAAAGATTCAATTACGTCGATTCCAGAACATCGCTGGGCTTCTAATCATAATGCGTATGCTGTAGAAGACTATTATCGTTACGGTAGTTTTGTAGATCGGATTGATGATTTTGATCCTTTATTTTTTAATATTTCTCCTTATCAAGCCGAACGAATGGACCCACAAGCACGATTGTTTTTACAGACGGTATGGGAAGCATGTGAAGATGCAGGATTTGCTGTACATCGGAATCAACATGATTATTCAGCTTCCAGTAGTCGAAGTGTAGGCGTGTTTGCAGGAGTATTCTGGAATCATTATGAGTTGTATAGTGCAGAGATGTCACAGCAAGGACAACCTTCTGCTTTTGGAACCAATGCAGCTTCTATAGCGAATATGGTATCGTATCATTTGAATTTTCATGGACCTTCAATGGCTCTGGACAGTATGTGTTCATCATCACTTACTGCTGTTCATCTTGCATGTGAAAGTATCAAACGTGGCGAATGTCATTATGCTGTAGCCGGTGGAGTGAATTTGGTAACTCATCCTCATAAGTATGTATTTTTGAAAGAAGCACAATTTTTATCTTCAGAAGGAAAGTGTAGAAGTTTTGGGAAAGATGGCGATGGATATGTTCCCGGAGAAGGCGTAGGCGCAGTGCTGATGACTTCTGTAGCTGAAGCTCAAAAGCAAGGTTATCCTATTTATGCTGTTATCAAAGGTTCAGCTCTTAATCATTCAGGAAGAACATCCGGTGCTACGGTTCCTGATCCAGTTGCACAATCAGAAGTGATATTAAATGCACTGGCAAGCGCCCATATCGATCCGTCTACATTAAGCTATATCGAGACTCATGGCACAGGAACTTCTTTAGGAGATCCGATAGAATTACAAGCGTTAGAACGTGCTTTTCGTCAAGCAGGTAGTACTGAGCAACAATTTTGCGCTATTGGTTCGCTCAAGTCCAATATAGGGCATTTAGAAGCTGCCGCAGGGATCGCAGGATTGACCAAATTATTACTGCAATTGAAGCACAAAGAAATTTTTCCTTCTCTTCATGCCGAACCGTTGAATCCACTTATTCCTTTTGGATCAACGTCTTTTTATGTACAACATCAAGGAAAAGTGTGGGAACGACCTACAATCACGAGCGGTGGAGTTGCAAATGAAATTCCATTACGTGCAGGGATCAGTTCATTTGGAGCTAACGGAAGTAATGCTCATCTTATCGTAGAAGAGTATGTTCCTGTACCTGCACTCATGAAGCAGCCAAATAGTATAAATGATCAACAACCAGCGATTATTATTCCGTTATCTGCTCAGACTGAAGAACGACTGCAAGTCTATGCGCAAAAGTTACTAGATTTTGTACACACTGCGGACGAATCGTTAGACTTGCGCAACTTGGCATATACATTTCAATTAGGACGTACTGAAATGAAAGCACGTGTTGCATTTAACGTTGTAGATATAGCTGATCTCAAGCAACAATTACATGCTTTTAGACAACAAACGAATATCGATCATCCTCAGCAGACATTGTTTCTACCTGCTGAGCAAGCAGATCGTGTTCTATTCATATCACAACTCGTAGCCCAACAGGAATGGAATACACTAGCTACTGCATGGACACAAGGAGCCAAAATCGATTGGACGATATTATATCAAGATCAAGTCGGTCAGTTTATTCATGCGCCTACGTATCCATTTAGAACAAATCGATATTGGGTTCCAGACATTGAGCCTTCTAGCTTAGCGACCGAGCAACAAATATCTGCTGAACCAAAAGTACCTTTGGAAGAAGTAGCTATATCTTCTTTACATGAACAACCTATTGAAGAGCATAGTTCAACAGATTCTGTATCAATAGTTGAAGAACATGTGAGTACATGGATAAAGACTACGGCTGCCAAAATACTCAAAGTTCAATTGATAGATATAGAGAATGATGTGGAACTGAGTGAGTATGGATTTGATTCGATTTTATTTACACAATTAGCCGATCAATTCAATCATCAGTTACAGACTGATCTAACACCAGCTCACTTTTTCGAACAAACCACGATTCATCAAATTACAGCATTTTTAATAGATCAATATAGTACAGAAATAAAGCATTTCTTTAAGGATAGGGTAGAACAGCATCATCGTTTAGTGAAGCCAAATAGCTCTAACTTATCAACATCGCCCAAACCAAAAGTGAATTCACACCAACAACCAGTCAGGTCTGTTCCAGCTTCTTCATCTGTAGATCATCAAGAACCTATCGCTATTATCGGCATGAGTGCGAGGTTCCCGCAAGCAGAAGATATAGCTCAGTTTTGGGAAAATCTTGTATCCGGAAAAGATTGTATTAGTGAAATTCCTTCTAATCGCTGGGACTGGAAAAAGCACTTTGGTGATCCTAATCAAAATAACTACAAAACCAATATTAAATGGGGAGGATTTATCGAAGGGATTGATGAATTTGATCCTTTATTTTTTGGTATTTCTCCTCGTGAAGCCGTGCATATGGATCCACAGCAACGGCTATTGATGATGTATGTCTGGAAAGCAATTGAAGATGCTGGATATGCCGCTTCAAGCTTAGCTGGTACACAGTTAGGTATATTTGTGGGAACAGGTAGTAGTGGTTATAACGTGATGATGGCACAAGCTAATGAAAATGTAGAAGCGTACTCGATTACAGCCAATGTACCTTCAGTAGGGCCAAATCGAATGAGTCATTTTTTAAATGTACATGGGCCGAGTCAACCGATTGAGACAGCGTGTTCCAGTTCATTAGTCGCTATTCACCGAGCGGTCAATGCTATCCGTAGCGGTGATTGCGATACGGCTGTAACAGGTGGCGTTAATACGATTTTGTCGCTCGATGCTCATATTAGTCTGAATAAAGCAGGCATGCTTAGTACAGATGGACGTTGCAAAACATTTTCTGCACAAGCGGATGGGTATGCACGCGGAGAAGGTGTAGGCATGATCTTTTTGAAAAAGTTAACAGATGCCGAAGCAGATGGAGATCATATTTATGGCGTTATTCGCGGTAGTTATGAGAATCATGGAGGCAAAGCCGGTTCTCTGACAGCACCTAATCCCAAAGCACAGACCGCTTTATTAAAAACAGCATTTGCGAGATCAGGTATTTCACCGGACACGATTAGTTTTATTGAAACGCATGGCACAGGAACACCTCTAGGCGATCCGATAGAAATCAACACGTTAAAGTCAGCTTTTCAGACTTCAGGTGAAGAATCTACAGGGCTTGATCCTTCTATCGGTTATTGTGGCATCGGTTCGGTAAAAACCAATATTGGACATTTGGAAATAGCAGCAGGGATCGCTGGAGTCATCAAAGTGTTATTACAAATGAAGCATCAAAAGCTGGTCAAAAGTCTTCATGCCGAAACTGTGAATCCGTATATCCATTTGGAAAATAGCCCTTTTTATATTGTGAATGCAACTCAAGATTGGCAACGGCTTAGAGATGAGAATGGACAGGAGATACCACGACGCGCAGGAATAAGTTCTTTTGGTTTTGGAGGTTCCAATGCTCATGTAGTACTTGAAGAATACACTCCTGAGATGTCTCCACATCATAATCAAAATGAACCTTCACATCATCCTGTAGTGTTCTTATTGTCTGCTGTGACCAAAGAACGCTTGCAAGCACAGGTTCAGCAGTGGATACAAGTCCTTCAACACAATGACTATACAGACGATCAGCTATCTGATATTGCTTATACACTTCAAGTGGGAAGAGAAGCATTTGAGATACGATTCGGATGTGTAGTGAGTTCAATCAATGAATTAAAAGAAAAGCTTCAGTCTTATGTAGCATCTGAACATCCAGTAGAAAATGTATACGAGGGTGATGCTTCAGCGCACAAATCATTTATTTCTTTGTTTAAAGCAGATGAAGAATTGTCTGAAGCTGTGTATAAATGGATGGAACGCTCCAAATATCATAAACTGCTTGACGTGTGGACGAAGGGGCTTGATGTAAATTGGAACGCCTGGTATGCAGACGCTCAACCACAACGATTAAGCTTACCTACGTATTCATTTTCCAAAGAGAAATATTGGGTGAAGGTATCATCGTCTCGTGCAAGAGAAGTTGAGTTACAGGACACGCACACCGATACATTACAAAATCAAAAAGAACCAGAAGAACATCTGACTATAGAGTCAACATCACCAAAAGCTGAAGTGAATTCTGCTCTCTCTATGCAACAGCAAATTAGTACTATTTTGGCTGACTTGCTAGGAATAAAAGATACCTCTATACAAGCAGATGTACCTTTAGATCGTTATGGTATGAACTCTATTTTGATTTTACAAATGTTACAACGATTACAGAGTCAGATTGATGAATCGATTCAATTAGAAGATATTATGGAGTGCGATACGATCGAAGAGTTAATAGCTGCTCTGCCTACTGATTCTAGCCATATGAATACTCATTCGGATTCTATTGCCTATTCTGAGTTAATTCATTTAAATGCAGTGACTGTAGGACAGCCTATTTTTTGGATTCATGGTGGTACAGGTGGAGTTGAAGCTTATATAGAGTTAGCCAATTCATTACATCGACCTTTTTATGGTATTCAGGCTAAAGGCTATTCTAATGATGAGCCACCTCTGCAAAGTATGTATGCTATGGCTGCTTATTACACACGTATTATTCGGGATATTCAACCTGAAGGGCCATACGATATAGGAGGATATTCATTAGGAGGAGTATTAACGTATGAGATTGCTCGGATATTGCAGACGATGGAGCAAGAAGTATCTTCAATCATTATGATTGATTCTCTCTATCCTGATGATTCACATGTTCAATGGACAGCGGATCATCCGAATCTATGGCAAATGCTTTATCCGAATGGGTCGACTGCTTCCAAAGAAAAATTTATAGAGACTTGTTCTCGTTTAGAACAAGCTTATGAATTAGATCAGTATAAGCCATTACCTTTACTGAATCCGCAGTCTATTCGTAGTTATTATTTCCGTAATCAGAACGGTATTTTGGTAGACGATAATAGCATAAATCCTACAGATTACTGGCAGACATGGAAAACGATATTACCAGATCTTCAGATGGTAGATATTGATGCAACTAATCATTTTGTGATGTTATCTGAACCCACATCGCTTCAAGAGATTACAACAGCTATTCAATCTATTTATACACCGAATGATATTCCTAATGCAGTGTCTTCTACAATCTTATAAATGATTCTATAGCCTACGGTACCCTGTAAAGGAGGTGATGCAGAGAACCGGGGTATTTGTTGATTTTTCTTTTAAATGTATTGATTGTATTTGCTCTACAGAAAGTAACCCCATACGAAAATAAGAGGAGATGTTTGTAATGATGATCGGTATTATTTTAATTTTGCTATGTATGATTCGTGTTCCGTCTGCAATGATATCTGCACGTAATGAGAAACAAATCAAAGCCAATGGTGGAGTAGAGTACGGCATGAATAACAGTAAACTACTGATTGCCGTACAAGGATTAATCTATTTAGGATGTATCGTCTATGCTTTTGTCTATGATGTTCAGTTTAGCTGGCTTACGATTGTTGGACTGCTTGTGTACTTATTCTCTTTGGTTACACTGATGTATGTTATTCGTACACTTAGCCCTTTTTGGACATTCAAGTTGTATATTGCTAAAGATCACAAACTTGTTGAAAGCCCATTATTCAAGCATGTACGTCATCCTAATTACTATATGAATATTATTCCAGAACTGATTGGTTTTGCTCTGATTTCTCAAGCATGGGTAGTCTTTATTCCTTTATTTATTCTGCATCTTATTACATTAATTAACCGAATCTCATTAGAAGAGAAAGTGATGAAACAGACGTTCCAACAGTATTAAGACATGGTGAGTATGTATAAAATAAAAGAATTTTAGGAGGAATTGCAATGGAGAACAAAACAAGAGAGTATTTTCCTGACTTAACTCAAGTGTCTGGCTTTACAACCAATGAAGAGAAATACGAACCTTTTGCATGGTATCAACAAATGCGACAAAATGAACCGGTATATTATGATGAAGGACAAGATGTATGGAATGTATTTAAGTATGACGATGTGAAAAGGGTCGCTGAAGACAAAGATTATTTCTCAAATGCTGTTTTACTGCCAGATATTATCAAAGATTCATTAATGGGACTCGATCAACCCAAACATACACTTAACCGGGCATTAATTAATCGAGCGTTCACACCAAAAGCTGTGATGTCCTGGATTCCCAAAATTGATCAAATTATCGCTGAATTGATGAATGCTATTGATGGTAAACAGCATATCGATATCGTGCAAGATTTTGCTTTCCCTCTGCCGATGATTATTATTTCAGAATTGCTTGGTATTCCTACAGAAGATCTTGAAAAGTTCAGAGCATGGGTGAGTACACTTACTGTAGCTCCGCAAGATAATACGATTGAGGAATATATGCGTATTGCACAGATTCAAGCAGAAGCCAGTAAGCAATTAATCGTTTATTTCCAGCATATTATAGAGGTCAAGCGTGCTCAACCAGAACAAGATATTATTTCGGATCTTATTCAAGCAGAAGAAAATGGATACAGGCTATCTCCTGAAGAGTTGATGGGTAGTTGTGTCTTTTTGCTGATTGCAGGTAATGAAACTACAACTAGTCTGATCACTAACTCGATTTATTCTCTCAATCAAAACAATTTGTTCGGGACATTGCATACACAACCAGAACTTATTCCAACCACAGTGGAAGAAGTATTGCGATATCGTGCGCCGGTTCAACGTACAATTCGTAAAGTATCACAAAATACAGTGATAGGTGGGAAATCACTAAAAGCCGGTGATTATATCGCAAATTGGATCGGATCAGCGAACCGGGACGAAGATCATTTTGAACAAGCAGAATTATTTATTCCTAATCGACGCAATAATAAACATCTTTCATTCGGTAAAGGAATTCATGTTTGTTTGGGATCTCAATTAGCTCGCATTGAGTTAAAAGCAGCATTGACTGCTCTGATACAAAAGTATCCGAACATGAAAGTAAGTCCTAATTATCAAATTGATGTTGCCTATAGCAATATTTATAGCCTGAAAAATTTACCTGTGGAACTTGGACAAAGTACATAGGTTCTTTTTTTGTATAAAAAATCACTACTAACCAATTGAAATGAAATCCTTTCTTATTTTTATTTACTTTTGTATAATAAAAATGGTTTAATATGTAATTAATGTTCTGATTTAAAATTCATTTTATTGAGGAGGCATTATGAGTTGGTATACATTTTTCGTCCAAACCGGTAAAGAAGACCATATTAAAAAGCACATAGACCGACATTATGACGACAAGCAACTCAAATGCATGATACCCAAAAGGATAATACCTGAGAAACGTCAAGGTATTGTCAAAGATGAAGTGAAAGTATTATTTCCTGGTTATATTTTTGTAAAAACGAATATGATTCAAGATGTGTATCATTCGATCAAAACAACGCCTCATGTGTACTTTTTGGTAGGTAGTTCTTCTTGTACTACAGCGAATACGAAAGAGTACTTTACCAAAATTCCTGAAAATCAAATGAATTGGTTACTTCAACTGTTTGGACAAAATCATATTATTGGTTATTCTGATATTATGGTATTGGATGAAAATGTTCAGGTAATCTCAGGTCCTCTTATGGGAAAAGAAGCGATTATACGTAAAATTGATAAACGTAAAGGTAGAGCCAAAATTGAAGTGCAATTACTCAATGATATTCGACTTATTGATGTTGGAATCGAAATATTGTCTCCATGATCGTAAGCTATCGAAAAATGTTTTTGGATGTGGGCCAGATCACTTTACAAGGTGGTCTGGCTTTTTTTACATAGATTGCAGTATCGAGGATAAAGGTTTCATTATCGTTGTAGTTGGGGAATCAATCTTTGAGCATAGGTCTACTATAACGAGCGAAAGAAAGGATGTAATTCATTATGCCTGTCGATCCGCAAATTCAACAATTATTGAATATGATTAATCAATTTCAGATGCCTCCCTTTGAGACTATTTCTCCATCAGATTATCGTGATATGGAAAAGATGATGACGTTACCGTTTGCGACAAATAAAACAGAACTTTTTGAAATAAAAGATCAAACGATTCCTTTAAAAGATCGAGATATTGCTATTCGGATCTATCGACCAACCACAGAGGAAGGAGCGCGTCCGACGCTTGTCTTTTATCATGGTGGCGGATGGGTTGTAGGAAGTCTGGATTCTCATGATGAGATGTGTCGCCAGATTGCTCACGAATCCAGTTGTACTGTGATTTCTGTCGATTACCGCTTAGCACCTGAATACAAATTTCCGACCGCTGTATGGGATGCTTATGATGCATTAGTGTATCTGACAGAACATGCAGCAGAATTTCAGATAGATCCGATGCAGATTGCAGTAGGTGGAGATAGTGCAGGAGGTAATCTGGCTACTGTCGCTTGTATTATTGCGAAGCAAAGAGGCGGAGTACCTGCTATTCAATATCAATTGTTATACTATCCTTCTGTGGGGAATGAGAAAGAAACAGATTCGTATCGTGATAATCAAAAAGGGTATTTGTTAACAGCCGATATGATGGAGTGGTTCCGCAAACATTACTTTAATACAGAAGAAGAAAGTCAGCATGTATATGCGGCACCGATATTATATGAAGACTTGAGCGATTTGCCACCAGCGATGATTATTACTGCTGAATACGATCCGTTGCGAGACGGTGGAGCAGCCTATGCCAAAAAGTTGCAAGAACAAGGTGTAGCTGTAGAATATATGTGTTACGAAGGTATGATTCATGGATTTATGAGTATGCCTCAAATTGATAAAGCCAAAGCAGGCGTACTACAAGGTGCAGAAGCATTAAAACGCATTTTTAATCTAAGCTGAGTAGAAGCAAATAAAGATAAAACAGTAGCTATTCCGAAATAACCAGCTAGACAACACATAAAACCCCGCATCCTTGAATATCAAGAGTGTGGGGTTTTACGTGTTATTTTGAATATACAATTAACTTTTTCCTCCTGAAACAATCCTCCTGCGTGACATGGCACATACTTTCATATTTTCCATGTTGCCGATTATCAGGTCTTCACCATTTCAATAATCGTTTGTACTAATTGTTATACTTATTTGATAATTACTGTACTGCTTTGTTCGCCTTACCTCCAAACTTTACGTAAAGGAGATAGCGATATCCGTTCCTCCAATCTTCAAGTTTTGGAGAACTTCATTAAATCGATCCGGCTTCCATCCATACTCATGTCGCTAATGATTTCCCGTATACCCACGATCTCACGAAAAACGTTTTCACTGACGCTTTTCTTGCGTGTTATCGATTCTAGTATACTTCGCTAACATTTTCCAACGGAATCCTGCTCCCTTCCTGTAGATCTTAACTACTAATACGGAAATGAGACTATCACCTGATTGATGCTTGTTTGTTGCTTATGTGGTTCAGCACCTCTTGGTGATGTCTATATAATAAACCTATCTTTTCAAAAGTTAAAGGGGAGTAAAGTTTGTTTTCGGACTGTAAAATGGAGTCTGGATCACTGAGGTCACACATGCTTGATTTCGCTTACATTTACTGTTTATTTGTAGCTTTTTTATTGATTTTATATATAGAAAAGTTGAATTTAAAATGAAATAAAGTTAGACTTGTAAAGGTTCATTTTATTTCAGATTACGTCGAACTAAGACTACATTAGATTTTATTAGGAGGATCAACATGTCAGACTTATTTATATTTGGATTATTTGAAAGAACACGTAAAAGTATTCTTGGCTATACGGCGGAGTTGACTCCAGAACAACGTTCAATTGTTCCAATCGGATTTAATAATAATATTCACTGGCAACTGGGACATGTTATTGTTATCGCAGATGCGATTGTACTTGGTTTCGCTGGTCACGCGTCTCAAATACCTGCGGAGTACAAAACCTTTTTTGGACCAGGAACCAAGCCGGCGGACTGGACAACTGAAGCGCCAGCATGGGAAGAGTTACTTGATGTATTTGCAAAACAAACACAATCGTTACGTGAAACGTTTGCTGGTCAGACAAATGAACCTGTTGCGAATAAAGAAAACTTTGCCAAAGCAGAAACAGTTGGCAATCTACTGGAATTGAACACTATGCATGAAAGTTCACATTCTGGTATGATCAACGCGATGTCTCGCCTTGTTAAACAATCTTAATTAAACTTATATACCAAGTAAAAAAGGAGTATAGCATATGTTGCTGTACTCCTTTTTTTGCTGTGCTAGATTGAACTAGATGATGAGATAACGATAAGATTGACTATCGCTATAAAATAACGTAATATTCGAATTAATTGGAATATAATTACATAAAATAAAATATTATAGAGGTGATTTGATTGGCAAAGTATTATCCATTACCTTTATCTACTTATTATAATAACAACGGATTTAGTTATGAATTAGAACAACGAATTGGCAATTTTACGACATTCGGTTCGTCTTATCCTGGAGATGAAATACCTAACCAAACAGATGTAATTATTGAAGAAATTCCATTTTTATTTCCTGATGCTCAATCGACTTTTAATAATATCGAATTGGAAAATCAACAATTGGATATTCCAGCCGACTATTATACAGCTATGTTTATTTTAGGCGCGGCGGATAATGGATCTTATCAAGAAGATATTGAATACTATTTGAATGATACGTTAGTAGAGCAGACATCTCTCGCTTTGACCAATTGGACAGATCATATGCCTAAATATCAAGAACAAGTAGTGTATCGCTGTAGTGGCATTTACACCCAAAAGGGAGCACTTTTAACAAGCAAACAGACAACGATCTGGTTGCAAACGTTATCATTTGAACATCCTCTTCATATGAACAGGATCGTATTACCGGATAATCCTTGTATGCATATATTCTCGATAACATTACAAAAAGGAGAATAGACATGAATATGCAGCCACGACCTGAACCTAAAGACGGTGAAGATTGTTTTACCTTATGTGTAAGCAGTATTCTAGCCTATCAAAATGTGTCCGAGTTTTGTAGTGTCTGGAAACAATGTGGGATCGTTTACACGGAACCGAAAGAAGAAGGGCAAGGTCGATTATCTCCAATCTATATGGCTACCGAGAATGATTTACAATGGATTCACGGAATTAAGCTTCAGATTTATCGTAAAAATGATAAAACAGCAGTCATACAACATATCAAGCAACTGCTTATTCAAGGAGAGCCTGTTATTGTCTGGTTGGATGTTTTTGATATGAAATACAATTCGTTATATCAACTACGTCATTTTGCTCATTGTTTGTTATTGGTAGGGTATGCAGATGAACAATTTGAATTTATTGATGAATTTTATCATCTCAAAGATACGATTGATGAACAGACATTAATCAATGCGCTTGATCTTAGGCAGACAGAAATGATTGAAGAAGGAACTCATTATGTCTATAATGTGGTGGATAGTACTCAAGCAACTATAGAAGTAACCGAAAAAGATATTCACGATGTAATCCAAATGAATCTGAACGTTATGCAAAGTAAGTATTCGCATATGATTACAACAGATCACGGGCAACCTGTAAGCAATGCTTATACTGGATTACAAGCGCTGGAGCAGTATATTGATCATATTCATAACTGTTTATCAGATATCACTGTGCTAACAGATGAATATGTAGAGCAGATGTATCAAGATCTATCTCGAATGAGCAATAATCGATATTTGTTCACTTATTTTCTAGAGCAAGGTATATCTTATGATCTATCGTTAAAACAGTTGATTGAAAAGTATCAATATGTAGCACAACGCTGGAAATTAGTCTCTAACATGGCACTAAAAAGTCAGTATGTAGAAGGCGAAAAGCGGCAACAAATGGTAGAGCGAATCTGGAGCAAATTACAAAGTATTCGTCAGCTAGAGCAAGAACTTGTCGAATACAATCAATTGATAATAGAAAAAAAGGATCAAAAGATAGAAATGGAGTATTGATGAATGACGTATAGAGTGGCGATCTGCGATGATGATCAGCAACAAAGAGAACTTGTCCAACATATGTTGATGACATTATCTATGAAAACCAGTATCGATTTTGAGATCGACTATTTTGAATCTGGTGAATCATTAGTCTCTTATTATGAGAATAACCAACAACCTTTTCATATTTTGATTTTGGATATAGAAATGGGTGGTATTAACGGAATCCAGACAGCTCAGAAGATTAGAGACCTCAAACATCTGGATGAACAAATTGTGTTTCTTACCAGCTATCCAGATTATATGATCGAAAGCTTTGATGTAGTGACTTTTCAGTATTTACTCAAGCCAATTGCTGTGTCTACGTTTGAAGAAAAGATTCTTAAAGTTTGTCAGTATTTTCAGTCGTTAGATAAACGAATTTTGATTATCAAATCAGATTATGAAGAAGTTGTATTGAAATACGACGATATTATTTCGATTGAAGCAGTTAAAAGTCTGACGATGAAAAACAAACTGCATGTTGTCACTCTTCAGCAGACTCACACAACCAAGGGCATTATTTCTAACTATGCTACTGCATTAAAACAGTATCATTTTTTACAAATTCATCGATCTATTATTATCAACTTGCTTCATGTTAAAAAGTTTGCAGGAGGTATGGTTCTAATGTCTAATGGAGTAGAGTTACCGATTGGACGTTCCAAAGTGAAAGAAGTGAAAGACGTGTATACCAAATTTATGATTACAGGTATGTATGAATAGATGGAAACTCAACTATTATTGCTGAATGCTTGTATTGTACTGGTGATGGGATTTCAAATCAATTTTTATTTCAATGCTGTTTTTGGCAAAGGACACCGCGGCTCTAACCATGGAGTGTATTTGATCTTATTTGGTGTGCTTGATTTCTTTTATTTAAATTCATATACATCTTCTGTATTTTCTTCAGTGTTGGCTTTGATCGTTATTTTTGTATTATCGATTCCTTACCAGACTGAGTTAAAAAAGAAGATTGTTTTTTCGATTTTGTACGCAGTTTTGCTCACATTAGTTAATTTTATTTCACTGTACATTTTGTATCCATTTAATGCTACCGATCTAGGAACTTCTAATCCTGTGGCTATTGAAGAGTATGTTATTTTATCCAAAAGCATACTGCTAAGTTGCTTAATCATGTTTGTGATTATTCTGATTATTCGATTTATTGTGAAGCGTAGAAGTTTTCCTTTGCATTATCGATATTATCTACTTTTCCTTACGATCCCGGCGATTAGTATTTATCAGGTCAATGTATTGTCAATGTATAGTGAAAGGAATGTGTATTACTTTATCTCGATTTTTAGCTTTCTTTTTTTGAATGTATTTATTATTTATATATTAGATAATATGATCGAGAAATTTCAATTGATGCACGAAAATATACAATTGCAAGATCAGATGGATTATCAAGATGCGAATTATGAGAAAACTGTTCATAGCTTTAAGCAGATTAAGCGAATTATTCATGATACCCATCAACAATTTCTGTATATCGAACAATGTATCGAAAAAAATGAGTTAGATGAAGCTAAAAAGCATATCCATACCACGCTAAATAAGGTTGAGGATGCTTATCAGCGGGTGAACACAGGCAATCTGGTTGTAGATGCGTTAGTGACTAATGCGCTTAATATCGGTCAAGCCAATGGTATTCAGATCGATACACAACTGCAACTGTATTCTCAACATATCCAGATTGAACGGTATGATCTCTGTGTAGTGCTAGGCAATATGTTAGACAATGCTATTGAAGCTTCCAAAAAGATCAATATCGCTGAAGACCGTTATATATTGATCAAGATCCAATCGACGGATTCTCACCTTTCTATTCATATTTTGAATCATATGGTAAAAGGTGCAGGGCAGGTGCAAAGCCAAAAATCGAATCTAGAGTTTCATGGAATCGGACTGACGAATATTGATCGAATCTGTAACAAATACGGTGGGAATATGACAATCGAACGAAAACATCAAGTTTTTAATAATATGGTTATTCTGCCTTTTCAATAAAAAAAGTACACAACCAACAATCTCTCATGTCGTTGAGGGATTGTTTTTTTCGTTTCAGCCCTTTTTGAAGAGGATTCGACTATTTCCATGTAAGATGCAGATAGTGATTATATTTGAACACGTTCAAGGGAGGAATTATATAATGAAAAAGATAGGAAGCTTACTATTAGCTGCTGTATTAACCGTTGTACCGATGACTTCATCTTTTGCACAGGAAAGTCATTCCAATCTATCTCCAGAAGAAAAAGCGAAGCAATGGGCAACGACAGTTGTGACAGATTACGGAGCAAGTGCTGTCCAATATGCTATCGTTGATCATGGCAAAGTGATTCTATCCGGTCATGCAGGTATCAAAAATCAGGCAACCAAAGAAAAAATCACACCGGATACGATGTTTGGAATAGGTTCTGTTAGTAAAATGTATGTTTCTTCCGCAGTAATGATGCTGGTTGATGCAGGTAAAATAGATATTGATCAACCATTAACTACGTATATTCCTGATTTTAAAATGGCAGACGAGCGTTATACCAAAATTACACCTCGTACTTTGCTAAATCATTCTTCGGGATTATATGGATCTCATTATCATAACAGTATTTTATTTGATGATAATGATACTCAGAACTATGATAACTTGCTAAAAGAATTACAAACCGAACATCTCAAAGCCGATCCAGGCGCATTTTCTGTCTATAGTAACGATAGTTTTCAGTTACTTGAGGTGTTAGTAGAGCGAGTTAGCGGAATGAGTTATTCTGAATTTGTCAAAACACGTATTAGTGATCCGATGAAATTCAAATCTACGCATACACCGTTAGACCAGTTCGATCGTAAACAACTATCCAAAACGTACTTTCCAGGAATCGAAAGTGCATTGCCTGTAGAAAATGCGAATATACTGGGTACAGGCGGGATCTATTCTACAGCAGAAGAATTAGCGACATTTGGTGATGTGTTGATGGGCAATAAGCCAGAACTCTTATCCGAGAAATCTGCTCAAGCGATGCAAAAAGACGAATATCGCAATGGAATCTGGGTGCCTGAAGAAAGAAATACAACCAATTATGGCTTGGGTTGGGATGCTGTCAATTTAGCGCCTTTTAGCGACTATGGTATCAAAGCATTATCTAAAGGTGGAGATACTATAATGTATCATGCCGATCTGATTTCTTTGCCCGGCTATGATATGTCTGCCGCAGTTGTGTCCGCAGGAGGATCTTCTTTATATAATACGCAGTTAGCAACGCAATTATTGTTAGAAGAATTGAAAGATCAAGGCAAAATTAAAAAGATATTACCTGATCAAACATTCAAACCTGCTGTGCAAGTAAATATACCAGCTGAAATGAAACAATATGCTGGATTGTATGGCACATTAGACAAAACAATTCAATTGGAACTTAAAAATGGGAAAATGGACTTACCTGATATATTAGGTGGAATTATACCTGCTCAGACGTATGTGTATACAGGTAAACAACAATTTACCAGCAAAGATGGAAGTACTATCATAAGCTTTGACAAACAAACAAATGGAAAAACGTATATTAAAGTCAATACAACGGTAAGTTTTCCTGGATTGGGACAAGCTGCGATGGTCTTTTATGAATACCAAAAATTAAGTAAAAATAAAGTATCAACAGCGGTACAACAAGCATGGAAAGCACGCGATGGTAAACGTTATTATGCGGTAGATGAAAAGATTAATTCTGCTTTTTATATAGCGCCATCGATTTTGACCAAAACGCTAGCTGTAGATGCAAGCAATGGCTATGTTAATGGAGACAAAATCATCGATCAGAATCATGCCGTCAATGTAGCTCAAATTCCTGTTATGACAGGCAGAGACACATTTGATTTCGAATTTGTAAAACAAAATAAGGTCGAATATCTAAAAACAAGCAAACAACTATATATCCCAGAAGATGCGATCTCACCTTTATCCAAAGACAAATCGTCTACAATCACGATCGCTTCTAATGGACATGCCAAATGGTTCAAAATTGATAAAAATACAGCAGGCAAAACAATAAACGTAGATTATCCAAACAATGCGGGCTTTGTTGTATATGATGCCAAAGGCAACGTTGTAGAATCTTCTATTATCACTTCTAAAAAATCTGCTGTTCTGCCTGAAAACGGATTGATTGTGTTTGGCGGACAAGCAGGAAATGTTTTCAAAGTGACATTAGGTCAAGGTACAACGAAATAAAAGATTTTCGATCATATTCATAAATAAAGAAGTACGTATAAACATTAATAATGTTTGTACGTACTTCTTTTGTATTATACTATTTGAGTAAATACATATTATCTGGGAGTGACATTGGATACGATGGATATGTTAGATATTCACGCTACAACGCAGAGTCGCGAATTACTAGAAGTAGAGACATCACGCTTAGCAGACTTACTCTCAATACATGCGAATAAAGATGGTAGTTATGAGTCTGAGCGAATTTCAGGTTTATATTTTAATCGTTACTCCAAAGTCGAAAAAGCAGATTATACGCATACGATGTATTGGCCGACAGTAGGTATCGCTGCACAAGGTAAAAAAGTTATTGAAGTGGGAAATGAGATTTTTGAATATGGAGGTTCTACAATATTTGTAGCTCCTGTTGCTTTACCAGTAATGATGAAGACTATTATAGCTAGCCCCTCTGATCCTTTTCTAGGTGTGGGGATATATCTTAATCCGCAACGAATTGCTGAATTGGTACCTAAAGTATTCCCGCAAGGATTACCTAAAGTGAGCCAAAGAAGTCCGGGATATATGCTACCAGGCGATTTAGGATTTATACATGCAGTTGCACGCTTAGTGGATTGCTTATCTAGCTCTAGTGATAGTGAATTGCTAGCTCCACTTATTGTGGATGAAATTTTTATACGACTTCTTCGTAGCCCTATAGGTGTATTTGTAGCTGAGACTGTTTTTGTAGAATCTAATGTACAACGTGTTGCTAAAGCGGTTCGATGGCTTCATGAACATTTTGCTCAGCCTTTAAAAATTCCTGAATTAGCAGACATGGTGCATTTGAGTCAATCTTCTTTTCGTGAACATTTCAAATCAGTAACTTCTATGAGCCCTTTGCAATATCAAAAAGCTCTACGTCTGCAAGAAGCAAGACGATTGATGTTATCTGGTCATATGGATGCGATCACGGCTTGCCGGATGGTCGGGTATATTAGTGATTCACAATTTAGTCGAGATTACAGTCGTTTTTTTGGTAGTCCACCTAGTAGAGATCGCAATAGATGGCGTTAACATATACCAGTAAAAATGAATACATCTCAATTACAATACCAGCCTGAACTTATTACCAATTCAAGCTGGTATACAACCTGCATCTAGCTATTAGCTTTGCAGGTTTTTTTTGTATCTTCAGACGTTCTGGCGAATTAGGCAAGAATTTACGCAGAATAGGCAAATGTCATACTGACATCCAATCTATACTACAAGTAACTTAAAAGCAGAAAGAGTGTGTTTTAGGGAGCAAGGTAGAGATGGAATCAAATACATGATGATATGAGGAGGATATAAGATGCGAGTATTTGTCACAGGAGCGAATGGTTTTATAGGAAGTGCTGTGGTTCAAGAGTTAATTCAAGCCGGTCATGAAGTAACAGGTCTGGTACGTTCCACAGAAGCTGCTCGCAAACTTACAGCGATTGGAGCCAAAGCGCAACAAGGCAATGTAGAAAGTATCGAAGATTTACGTAAAGGAGTAGCCCATGCAGATGGAGTGATCCATACCGCTTTTTTTCATAAATTTTCGCATGCTCGCTTATCTACACGTGTAAAGATTGTATTAGGTGGTAATCCTCGTCATGCTGGATCTAGATTTATGGCAATGGCTACTGAAACGGATCGACGTGCGATTGAAACGCTTGGAAAAGCTCTTTCGGGCGAAGATCGTTCACTTGTGATGGCGTTCCCAACTATGGCACTAAAAGCTGGTTATGTAGCAACCGAAAAGGATCCGTCCGATCCTCAATCAGTAGGAGGCGGACGGATCCTTTCAGAGAAAACAACGCTAACACTCGCAGATCAAGGAGTTCGCTCTTCTGTTATTCGTATAGCCCCACTTGTACACGGCATCGGCGATAAAAGCGGTTTATTACCGACTTTGATTAACATTGCTCGCAAAAAGGGCGTATCGGCTTATGTAGAAGACGGAGCTAATCGATGGCCAGCAGTACATCAATTAGACGTAGCACGCCTATTTAGACTGGCTTTGGAACAAGCTACGGCAGGCTCTACCTTCCATGCAGTCGGAGAAGAAGGAATACCTTTTCGTGAGATTGCTACTGCGATCGGTCGTTATCTAAATGTACCTGTATCAAGTATCAAAAAAGAACAAGCCAGTGCCCATTTTGGATGGTTAGGTGGTTTTGTATCTGTCGATAATGTTGTTTCAAGTGCATTAACACAGTCACAATTAGGATGGACAAACAATCATCCATCTTTATTTACTGATATGGAGAACGGTCATTATTTTAAATAGAATCAATTTAAGTCAGATATAGATTTTTGATTAAAAAGTCATTTACAATTATCTGTTATGAAGATAAGCATCGATGCGATCTAATGCTTCTTGTGGCCCGCCTGTGTGTTGGAAGCTTTCATTAATGTTCTGTACACCTTTTTTGTATTGTGGATTAGACAACACTTCTTGTACCGCTTCTTGAAGTGATTGTACATTGATCTGATCTTTGGTAATACGATAGCCTGCTTGCAGTTCAGTTAAGCGCTGAGCGACCATTGGCTGATCTTTGTCTTGTGGCAAAACGACTAAAGGCACATTGAAATGGATGCCTTCATTGACGCTGTTCATACCGCCATGAGTAATAAATACATCGGTATGCTGTAACACCTCTAACTGAGGAACATAAGGTAAAATCATGATATGTTCAGGAGCCGGGTTGATCTTCGTAAAGTCAACTTTTTCACCTGTAGCAATAACTACAATACCGTTAAAGTCTGTAAAAGCTTCGATACAAGTATTAAAGAATTGTTCGGTGTGATCCAGAATGGTTCCCATTGAAATGTATAGTACTTTTTGATCTTTAAGAAGATGAAGTGGAAATGACGTATTTTCAGTACGTTTTGGAAAACTAGGTCCAATAAAAAGATGTTCATCGCCAAACTGATCACCATTGCGTTGAAAGTATTTACTTGTATAAACAATATTTAGATCACCGTTATTATTCATAAATTGACCCATTTCTTTAGGCATAACGTTGTATTTCTCTTTCATTAGTGATAGTCCAGCTTGAATATTCTCGGAAACCTGAGAAGTAGTGTCCATTTGACTTGGAAAAATTCGTTTAGTCATCTGATCATTAGATATCAAAAAAGATGGAGACGAGGAAATACCCGGAATATTCAGGAAATCTCGAACTAACTCACCGGCCCCGAACTTATCATAAAATACAAAATCAAATTGCATTGTTTGTGATAGCTGTTCGGTTAACGCTAAAATGTGTAATGAAGTTTGAATATGAATGTTTAAAAATTCATTTATTCCATTGGGGCTACCTATACGGATCGAAGCATTTCTAAGCAGATCAGTATGAACGTGAACAATCGCTCCAACAGCTTCTAATCTATCTCTGAACTTCTCGGTCGTAATATAGTGAACCTCATCGCCACGTGATGTAAAAGCATGAGTGATCCCAAGTGTTGGATTCACATGACCTTCTGCGGGAAAATTAACAATTAGAATACGTAACATTCGATATCACTCCTATTGGATAGTATAAGAAATAGAACCGTTGCTTATTTATGATAACAATAATCTATTTCTTTTCCAATTTTTGCAGATTTTTCACAAGTATAATGGAGCAGTGAATAGAAGAAAGAGATCATAACCGTTTGGCTAGAAAATAGTTATTCTCTTATAATATCTGCTTGTTCACCAAACGTTTTGCCAAAGCTATTCATCGCATCCAGTACAGGCATAAGCGCTGTTCCTTTATCAGTCAGTGAATATTCGACTTTGGGTGGAACTACAGGATATACTTTGCGTTTGATTACGCCATCTTTTTCTAATTCACGTAGTTGTTTGCTTAAAGAACCTTGCGAAAGATCACCTAGAAACGCTTTGATATCTGAATACCGGCGCGTATGTCCTTTTAAATACCACAAAATAAAATATTTCCATCGTCCAGATAAAATATTTTGCGTAAAAGCGATGGTATACATATCTGTCTGATCATTAATAAATTCTTTTTGAAATCCGTCTTTACACACTTTCATCGTCTTTCTCTCCATTCTTAAGTACATCCATGTGTACTATGTACATCTAAATTGCCCTCTATGCAACGTCACGATATCACTTTATGATTATTTTATTATGCAAACTGTTATAGATCAAATGATCGCATAGGAGTCTTTATAACAGGTATAGTTAGTAAGCTAATCAATAGTCTAACATATGAATAAATATTAAAGGAGAGAACATACTTGAATCAAACATTAGAATTGCTTCACAACCATTCATCGGTGCGTTCGTACACTAATCAACCATTAACCGAGGAACAACTAGATGCTATTTTCCAGGCAACTATTCAAACATCGTCATTTAGCTTGTTACAGGCTGTTTCTATTATTCGGGTTACAGATCCAGAGCTTCGCCAACAAGCAATGGAACTTTGTGGTCATCAGCCTTATATCGGGCAAGCAGCCGAGTTTTGGGTTTTCTGTTCAGACTTTCATCGGAATCATGAAATAGCTCCTGAAGTAGATATAGAATATATTGAATTTCTAACGATTGGTTTAGTAGATGCTGGACTTATGGCGCAAAATGCTTTGACAGCAGCCGAATCTATGGGGCTTGGTGGCGTATATATTGGCGGTGTCAAACTCAATATCGAGAAATTATCGGAAGCTTTGCAATTACCTAAATACGTTATTCCAGTAGTAGGATTGTGTATTGGTGTTCCAGCAGAAGAGAAAGCAGAACTCAAACCACGCTTACCGAAATCTATGGTGTTATTTGAAAATAAATACCAACCATTAGACAAAGAAGAACTATCTACTTATGATAACACAATGAAAAAATACTATGAAGATCGTCCGATCAGAGCGCCTTTCACTGTAAAAACGGTTAAAGGATGGAGCGATCATATTCATGATCATCTACAACGAAGTATTCTGCCTGATATGATGAGTTATATGAATAAAATGGGGTATGCTAAAAAGTAATAAGCAGTATATATAGGAGTCTATATTTGCACATTAATTTCCACTATGTTATATTTAGCCCACTAATTAGTTTTGAAAAACAATCTGAGAAACAAATGGAGAGTAACTTATTATAAAGTTACTCTTTTTTATGAATAATTTCTAATATGAATACGAACATAAATCTCTAAAGCGTAATAAAGTCATCAAACATCATCCTATCTCAAGCTATTTTTGTTGGTATTACTAATTCAATGATTCGAAATGGAGCGATGAAAAAATGACTAAAAAGATCAAAGTAGGTATTATCGGTGGATCAGTAAATAACGGGTGGGCAAATAGTACACATATTCCCGCAGTTCAGCATTTGGAAGAGTATGAGTTAACAGCCGTAGCTACAAGTAACAAAGAAAGTGCAACCAAAAGTGCTGAAGCTTTTAAAGCTACTCATGGTTTTGATCAAATTGAAGAGTTAGTACAACATCCTGATGTAGATATGGTAGTTGTCAGTATTAATGTAAAAGAGCATTATCATGCGGTCAAAGCTAGTATTCCTTCTGGAAAGCCTATTTATAGCGAATGGCCGTTAGGATCAACTACAGAAGAAGCTATTGAAATGCAACAATGGGTAGCAGAGCATCAGATTCCAACTGCAATCGGATTACAAGCAAGACAAGCTCCTGCGATTAAGTATGTCAAAGATTTGTTGAAAGAAGGATATGTAGGAAAAGTGTTGTCTGCTCAATTGAGAGTATCTATGGAAGGTATGGGCGGTACAGCTGACCAATCAACTGCTTATTTGTTCGATCGTACATCTGGCGGAAATTTGCTAACTATCGTGGGTGGACATAATATAGATGCGTTTACTTATATGGTTGGCGATTTTGCAGAACTTTCCGCTACAACAGCACAACAATACACTCAAGTAGCGTTAGTAGATACTCAACAAATGATTGAGAAAACAACAGATGATCAAATTCTGGTTACTGGTAAATTAAAAAATGGAGCAGCAGCGAGTATTCATATTCAAGGAGGAGTGAAGCATCAAAAAGGCGTGACTCTTGAAATCTTTGGTGATCAAGGGACGATTGTTCTATATGCGCCTAAAACGATTCAATTTGGAGCACATGAATTATTAGGAGCCAATTCTGCTGATGCCGAGCTACAAGAGTTAACAGTTCCTGATGACTATTATTCTGTACCGGATTCTCTGCGAGATGATACTCCAGTGCTAAATATCGCTCAAGTGTATCGTGCATTTGCTCAAGATCTTCAAGAAGGAACATCGTTGACATCGAATTTTGCAGATGCAGTCAAAGTACATCAATTAATCGATGCGATACAAAAATCTGCACAAACAGGTGAACGTCAGTATCTTTAAATAAGACTCTATGTCTACGTGTTGGGTATTCAAAGTGTGAATCAAAGCGCAAATTTTACTAATACAATCAATACTGATTTTTGCAAAGTCAAATCGCTTATCTTAAATCTCTTACCTAAAAAAGGAGCAGACATCTTCAGTGATGACTGCTCCTTTTTGGTATGAACTACAATAGATTTGATTGATAACATTCAAGGTTGAAAGCGATAGCCTACACCCCATACTGTCTGAATATAGCGAGGATTACTAGGATCTTCTTCTGTTTTTTCACGTAGTCGATTGATATGAACAGCTACAGTCGCATTATCACCAATCGATTCAAAACCCCATATACGCTCATATAACGTTTCTTTACTGAATACATTGTTAGCATTCACGATCAGAAAGTGGAGCAGATCAAATTCTTTTTTCTTTAACTCTAGTTCTTTGCCGTTTAGATAGACCCGGTGAGCTTGCATATTAATCACAAAAGAACCTATTTCAATATGACTATTCCCATGAAGATCAGGTTTTCCTTTTATCCGATCATATTGAGCTAGATTGGACTTTACTCGCGCTACTAATTCATTAGGAGAAAAGGGTTTGACAATATAGTCATCCGCACCTAACCCTAATCCGCGAATCTTATCAATATCTTCTTGCTTGGCAGTAACCATAAGAATAGGAATATCTAGCTTTTCACGCAAACGGCGACATACAGAGAATCCATCTTCACCCGGTAACATAAGATCCAGCAAAATCAGATCGTAAGGTTCAGATAATGCTTTTTCTGCACCGGTAAGTCCATTATCGGCTATCTCCACTGCAAAGTGATTGATTTCGAGATAATCCCGTTCAATCGATGCAATCGCTTCATCATCTTCTATAATTAGTATTTTTCTCATTGTACTTCCTCCTGATTAATCAATGGAAGCTGAATCTTAATCTGCAAACCGCCTGAAGGTGCATGCATTGCCCGAATCGTTCCACCCATGCGCTCCACAGCTTTGGCAGTGATCGCTAAGCCAAGCCCGCTACCTTTATTAGGATTATTACGCGAAGGATCACTACGATAAAATAAATCAAACAGTTGAGGCAATGACTGATCAGGAACACCGGGGCCATCGTCGGTGATACAAATAGTGATCTGATCATCATCTACATTGGTCTCTATATGAACCCATCCGCGCTCTTTGTGCTTGTACTTTAAGCTATTTTCGACGATATTGGTAAATACGCTATCTAACTGCAATTGATCTGCAAAAATTCTGGATTTCTGATGTGAAAATGACGTGGTGATATACAGACCTTTACTACGATATTCTTCAGCTGTTGCTTTAACAAGTGATTCTAATTCATAGTTCACATCTAGCAGTTCAGGATCGTATGGATAATTACCTAGATCCATTTTGGAAAATAGAAAGATTTTGGCAACCATCCGGTCAATATCTCTTGCTTTGGTCTGTATCATAGTAATGTACTTATGTTGAGCTTCCGGTGTATTAGCCACTCCATCGAGAAGCCCTTCTGAATAAGCACGAATCGAAGTGAGTGGAGAGCGTAGATCGTGTGAGATACTAGCTAGTAGTTCTTTACGGCTTTCTTCTTGACGCTGAATTAATTGCATCGATTGTTTTAACTGCAATGCCATATCATTAAAATCATGACAGATCGCTGCAAATTCATCTTTGCTCTCATATTGAATACGTGTATCTAAGTTACCATCCCGAATCTGCTGAACACCTGCTACTAATGTATTGAGCGGTTGACTGATTCGCTTGAACACAAAATAAGTCAGAAAGCGATTAGTAAAAAAGATAGTGACAATAATCCCAATGCCAAATAAGATCATAAACAGCGTAATTAACATCTGATATCGGCTATAGTAACTATCATCGTTTGTAGCATTTTCATGAAACGAATCAAATGTTGAAATGACATACGTTTGATCATTTACAGTTACTTTTTTGCTATACACATCTTCTTCAGCAAGGTAGATACTCCCTTCTCCGTTCAAAGACCAGATCGCTGTCATCATTTTATTATTAGCATCGATCGTCAGTTTCCCCATATTTAACAGAGGTGTACGCGTATTATAATCGTGCACTGTCAGTCTCATTGAATGCTTTTGCAAATAATCTTCTAGTTGCTGTTTTTCATTTGTTTTTTGCTTTTGAGGATGTTGAATAAGTTCTGTCGCAACAGAAGTGATTTTCTCCGGTACATCGTAGATAGAGCTTTCATTATCGTATTTCGTTTTCCAATACTGGTAAGATAAATATTGTCCGGCTCCGATAATAATCGCTGAAATTAGTACAGGTATGACAATCATCAAAATGTTAGAAATGATCAGGCGTTGTTTAATAGTCATACCACGTACTCCTTCGATAATAGATAAGTGATTACGAATGTATTGTAGCATTTAATCTGTACGAAGCGCATAAATAGGTCGTAATCGTGCAGCTTTATTGGCAGGAATAATTCCGAATATAACACCGATCACAAATGAAAATGCAAATGAGATCGTAACCATATTCCATGCATATTGAATCGGAAACGGTGTAAATTTACCCGCCACCCAGACCAATCCAAGTCCTACCCCGATACCAAGCAATCCTCCAAGTGTACTGAGAAATATCGATTCGATCATAAATTGGATCAAAATATTACTCTTTTTAGCACCAATCGCTTTGCGAATACCGATCTCACGCGTCCGTTCATTTACCGATACAATCATAATATTCATAATGCCGATTCCACCTACAATCAGTGAAATCCCTGCGATCCCTGCTAGAGATGCTGACATCAATGCATTGGTTTTTTCCATAGATTTGATCATTTCTTGAGCATCAAATATATCGTATGCTGAAGGATCTTTGAATTTCTGTTCAAGGCTAGCTGCAAGTAGGGCTTTGACAGTAGGGATATCCTGTTCGGTCACAGTTTTGACTTCAAACGTCTGAATACCTTTTGTCTGTAAAAAGCGTTCTGCGGTAGCGAGTGGAATTAAAATTTTCTCATCATTGGAACCCATTAAGCTTGAACCTTTACTTTGCAACAAACCTACGATTTTGAAAGTTTCGCCATTAAGACGTATATCATGTCCGACTGGATTTTCAGTGCCAAATAAAGTGGTAGCAGTAGATGAGCCGATCACAGCTATTTTTTGCCGGTACTGACTATCGATATTAAGAACAAATCGTCCAGATTGTACATGAAAGTCTTTGACATGCTCATACGCAGGAGTTACACCTTCTAAGGAAACATCGACATTGTTATTACGATTTTTGGCAGTGACATTGCCTGAAAGGGTAGGGGATACACCGGATACACCTTTTAACTGGTTATAAGCAATGACTTCCTCATATGTCAGTGAACTGGTCACTCCGCGTCCCATCACATTAACAGATAGTAGATTGGTGCCCATATCTCCAAATTGATCACTAATCTGCCCGTTAAAGCTCATACCCACAGAGACGACTAGAATGACCGAAGACACTCCAATAATAATGCCTAACATCGTCAAAAAAGAGCGGATTTTATTGCTGATTACACTAAGTAATGCCATACGTACACTTTGAAAAAAGATCATTACTCATTCCTCCGATCTTCTGTCAAAACGCCATTTTGAATACGAATAACACGTTTGGCTTGATCGGCGATATCCAGATCATGGGTAATCAAAATGATCGTATGTCCTTGTTCATTCAGACTTTTGATCATCTGCATGACTTCTTTCCCTGTATTCGTATCCAAAGCACCTGTCGGTTCATCTGCTAGCAATAAAGGCGGATCACCAGCAAGAGCACGTGCTATTGCGACACGTTGCTGTTGTCCGCCGGATAATTGATTAGGACGATGATACATCCGTTCATGTAATCCTACTTGTTCTAACGCCTGACTTGCTCTTTTTTTACGTTCTCGATAAGACAATCCACGATAGATCAAAGGAAGCTCTACATTTTCGATCGCTGATAATTTGGGCAATAGATTAAAACTTTGAAAAATAAAACCGATTTTTTCGTTACGAATTTTGGCAAGGCGATTATCAGATGTTTTGCGTACATTTTGACCATCCAATATATACTCTCCGCTATTAGGCAGATCCAAGCAGCCTATCATATTCATCAAAGTAGACTTGCCTGATCCCGAAGGACCAATAATCGCTACAAATTCACCATGATTCACCGTCATAGAGATATCTTGCAAAATAGGCATCTGCTGTCCTGCCATCATATAACCATGATTCATATGACTGATCTGTATAAGCGGCTCCTTATTCATGGAGTGCCACCACCTGTAGAGGAGCTATCGCTAGATGTACTCGTATTTGTATCGGTAGTATTACTATTATCTGTTGAAGTACTGCTGTCTGTTGCATTACTGTCAGTTGAACCACTATCTGAAGCTGTCGTCGAACTACTGTCATCCAAGCCACCTGCACCAGACATACTGCTATCTGGTGAAGAGGTACCAAGCCCGCTCATATCACTGGATGGGATCACGATTAGATCGCCTTCTTTTAGACCACTTTTAATCTCAATCTGACTATCATCATGAATCCCAATCGTTACTTTCTGTTCGGTCGTAGCATCAGGTTGCGCATTTTGTGTACCTGCTGATACTCTCGCTTTTTGAACTACATATTGATCACCTTGTTGAATAACCGATTCGATAGGTACTACAAGAATATTTTTTTTCTGTTCAACCAAAATCGTAGCCTGTGTGGACATACCTGCTTTGATCTCGCCCGGTTGATCCAAATGAATCGTTACAGCAAAAGTAGAAACACCATTTTTGATCGAACCTTCATTTGCGATCATTGAGACTTTGCCAGTATACGTTTTGCCGGGTAGTGCATCTAGCTGAAGTGTAGCTTTCAATCCGTCGTGAATTTTAAGAACATCTAATTCATCGACCTGAATTGTAGCGCTCAAATCTTGATAATCAATAATAGTAAATGCTTCTGCGCCACTACTGACTGCTCCGCCGGGAGCGACACTCATCTTAGTGATTGTTCCACTGATTGGAGAGAGCAGCGGAGCAGGAGCTGCTTGATCTTTTTGTAAACGCGCGATTTCTGTTTCAGTAACAGTGATATCGTCTTTACCTTTTTCTATCGCTAGACGAGCCGTATCTAATTCAGTTGGAGTCGCATTATTCATAACTAGCTGTTTGTATTGTTCTTGCTTATCTTGAAGATCGCTTTGTTGTTGCTTCAGGGTGTTGGTTTGTTGAGTGATATCTTTGGAATTATCTTTATTTTTATAGTTGAACAAGACCTGTCCTTTTTGAACACGTGTATTTAATTTGCCGTTTACTTGATTAATATTTCCTTCATGATCGGCATAGACAAGCGTCTGGCTTGTGGCTTTGATCGAACCAGCCCCTTTGATCAATACCGTAATTTCTCCTTTTTGTACAGGAACAGAAGGGGTAGGTTCAACAACCAATTCATCTTGTGCTTTAGGCCAGAGAATATAGGCGGTTGCTCCGGCAACGGCTAATACGACAATAATAGCTATAGTGATCCAGATTCGTTTTTTACTTTTCATAGGTTCCTCCGTTAGTTAGCAGATAGATCTGTTGTGCTATTTTTGTTATTGCGATCAGTTGAATCTGGTTTGTCCGGTTGATTAGTTGTCGGAGGTGTGCCCGGATTCGTTGTAGGTGTATCTACAGGTGATGTTGTAGATGGTGTATTGACGATATTAGCGGTGTAATCAATTCTATAGCTCTGTGTACCAAGAAGGATTCGTTCGCCTTCAAATTCATCGTACACATTGATTAAGAAACGACCACCTTTCATCGTTTTGTACACATTGCTATTTAAAGTGGTTGAATACGGAATCGACTTGCCGAGTGTTAAGTCAGTACCCGGAACCATAGTTTTTTCTTGCACTTGACCGGATGGATCTACCCATTGAATGACCAAATTATGTCCATATGTGCCCATATTATAGGTGTTGTCTTTGCTAAAGTTATAGGTCATATTCAAAGCAATACTTTCTTGACCTTCTGACAATGAACCTGTAGCACTTGTAATCGCAAATCGGTACGGGAATAGCTCCATATCGCTACTTACACTAGCAACTACAGGCGGCGTCTGTTTATTGAGTCCTAGTTCAACGGCATTGATATAACCTGTAGGTGTAGTCGTCGCTGTAGACATTTTGCCATCGTTAATCGCTTCACCGATATAAAGTGTTAGTCCGGAGGTATTGATTGACGCAGGGAGTTTGCTCCAGACAGTAATTAAGTTTTTACCATCAGGGCCGACTGTTTTGTCCGATTGATTAACAGTAGCTTCATAATATTCATTATTTGGTGTTTTGTAATAAGCTATAAGACGAGCAGGTGTAGAAGTTCGTTTTTCTTCACTCTTCATTTCAAGTTCAGTATATGCAATTTTTTGACTTGCACCTTCATAGGTAATCGTACGACGTTCTTTGATTTCTGCTTTTTTGCCTATCGTCTGAATATGGAAAGAAGATCCAGATGCGATTTTGGCAACAGTAGAATTGATCTGACCTACTTGTAGCGATAAGAACGGATTATCTTGATCCAGTGTATTACCAGTAGAAGTTGTCGTATTGGTAGCTGGACTGGTTGAATCGTTATTTGCAGTATCTACATTAGGATATAGTTCGATTTTGAGTTGAGATAAATCTGCATCTGCATCAAAATGACTGACCACATAGTACACACGACTTTGACCGGCATCCAGTGACGTATCTGTCTGTTCCGCTATAATCTGTACTGGGCTACTGATGCGATTATTTTGCGCTTTGATCCATCCGCCAAGTAGAGGCAAGTTAACAGAAGAAGTCCCGGCATTACGTAGACGAATTTTGGCAACTACGATATCTTCAGCAGTCCATGGCATACGTTGAAAGCTTTCAAGCGTTACGCCAAAGTTGCCGTAATTATTATCAAATGTATACTCTGTTTGCGCCGATTGATTCTGTTCTTGGCTGTAGGGAATCATATAAAAAGCAGTAGGTAAGATAATCGCACTTTTCGCTTGCGTATTGTCTGCTACTTGCGTATTTGTCGTTGTATTACTTGGAGTTGTTGCTGATGATTCTAACAATTGCAGTTGAAGTTGTTGCTGTTTCAATTGAGCTGGAATTTCAGCAGATAATTGAATTTGCTTTTCCTGCAATGGCTTGAGTGCTAGATTAGTGAATGCTTTGGTAGTGATCGGGAATGAATACCCTTCTGATGTTTTGATAGATGTTTCATAAGTAGGCAATACTACTGTTTGATTACCGATATTTTTTATTCTAAATTGCATCGTCCATACGGCTTTATCTCCACTGGTAGAGATTGTTGCTGTTTTTAATTGAGTCTCAATCATTGTTCCATCTACAGCGATTTTTCGAGAAGATGCTACAGGAACAGTAAGACTAGACGGACTTACTTTAGGTAATTTGAATGCTACTACTGGTAATTCCAAGTTAGTAACACTACTTGCTGTAGAACTGTCTATTTTGCTATCTGTTGCAACAGTATTGCTTGTAATCTGTAAAGTCATATTTGTAGTATTTAGAGAAGCTGGGATAGCGGCAATATACTTTATACTTTGAGTATCTCCGGGTGAAATAGAGAAATCACTACTAGCATGATCTAGTTGTAGCTCAAAAGTAGAACCGGTAGCAGACTGTAAATAAGTATGGTAATTAGGAGCCTCTAACACTTCAGTACTTAGATTGCTTACTTGTACAGCTAGACGAGCATATAATTTATTATTAAAACGGATCACTTGTAACTGCTGTGGTTTGAGATTAAGTGTTGTCGTACCAATCGTTACTTTTTTGCTTTTGCCTTGAGCGATAGCAGATGAGTAATTCGCAGGAACGGTAAATGTACCTAACTTTTTCTCATAATTGGCGGCATTAAAATCCCAACCAAACATCGTAATTTTGCTATTAGCTAGTTTATTTTCTTTTTTCATATCTACATAGTACGTAATCGCTTGAGTAGACTTCGGGGAAATCGTTATCTGATCTTTGTTATCAGGAACAGGTACTCCTTTGATCGGAGAAGTTCGTATTGTACTTACTCTTGAAAAGCTATTCATTAACTTGTATGGACTGGAAGTGGTGTTGGTATAAGTAAGGGTGTATGTCAGAATATTGCCTGTATTTTTGCTAGCTAATTGAATATCGGTTAATTTCACACTGACTCCAGATTGGAGCGAGATTGAAGGGAGCGCTGTTAAGGAAGCGCTAGTCGAGGGATTCATCTGAGTTGCAGCAAGATGAGTTGGAGCAGCAAATACGGGATTATTTGTAGTCTGGCTTAAAGCTACCATTCCTGCTAACAGAGCAAGATATGCAGGGTATTTCTTCATCTATCGTTCCTCCTGATCTTCATCACCTGTGTTGTACAGATTGATTTATAGATTGATCTTAGAGGAAGGAGTTAAATTACACATAAACAAAAGCAAAGCATTTCTATACAGGACTTAAATTAAATATAAACTTTTTATAAACTGGGACGATCATATACATCTACCTCAAGATGACGTTCAAGTAATAATCCTAATCGCTTAGCCATAAAAGCAGGAGGGTGAGGTTTCTCATGCTTGATCCACCATTCGACTATTCCTAAAATCGCTGCTCCTAAAAACTGAATATCTACATAATCTTCTTCAGTTAATAGTTGTTTCTTTTGATCCAGTATTCCTTGTTCTAACTCTTGAAGAAAAAATGCTAGAAATCGTGTACGAAAAAAAGAACTTCCTTTACTGGCTAGCATTGCAGAGAAAAATGAATACTGACTTTCAAAATATTCGAACCACAACAATCCAGATTCTACATAACTATCATTCATGTCTTGTGAATTGCAAATGTCTCTCATTTCTTCAATATGCTCTTGAATAAGCTTATCTAGTAAATCAAACTTGTCTGTATAGTGAAGATAAATCGTTCTTCGGCTAACATCTGCTTGATCAGCAATATCTTGGATCGTAATCTGATCAAACTTTTTCTCGATCATGAGATCAATCATAGCCAATTTGATCGCTTTTTGTGATTTCCGTACTCTTCGATCTATTTGCGACATGTTATTATGACCTGCTTTCTTCCAAATAATGCACAGTTTGAAGAAGAACGTGAACTACTGCACAAAATCTGTTGTTTTAATCATTGTAAATGCTGTATTTGTATTTAGTATTATACATAGTTGTTTCTTAATACACTAATGTGCATTTTTAGATATGGATATATGTATGAAATGATCCAGGGAGGAAAGAGAAAAATGAAAGTTACTGTTATTGGAGCTACAGGAGCCACAGGTAAGAAAGTAGTGGAGCGTTTACTTCAATTAAATCATGAAGTTAATGCTGTATCTCGTCGACCTCAAGTTCATACATCGACTGAGCAACTGCATATTTATCAGGGAGACGTATTGGATACATCCACTATGATTAAAGCTATGATAGGTACAGACGTGGTTATCAGTTGTATAGGACCAACCAAAACATTTTCATCAGGTCATATCATGTCAAAAGGAGCTTTGAATGTTATTGCAGCCAATTTCTCACCGGGAACTGTGATGTCAGAAGGGATGCCGAATATTTTATCAGCTTGTCAGCAAGCAGGAGTTGGGCGTGTGGTGATGCAGAGTGGCATTAATTTGAGTGATGGAAAAGAATTTTCTGCTTTTAATCGGGTTGCAGTACGTACGATGCGATTTATTTTCTCTAAAGCGATCAAAGATAAAGCAATCGCTGAGTATGCAGTGATCGCAAGTAACTTGGATTGGGTGATTGTACGTCCTTCTGTGCTTAGTCATACCGCTGACTCTGTCCAATATACAGCAGGGCCTTTAGCCCGGATTGAGCCACTTCATCCTCTATCATTTGTAGACTGTGCAGACTCTTTGGTTCGAGCAGCAACAAGTGAACCATCATGGATCAAAAAGATTATTAATGTCGGAAAATCATAATTTGTACTAGTAAAATCTTAAATAATTATAGACAAAAAAACACCTCCAACGTGGAAGAGCAGCAAGTGATCTGCTTTCGCATTGGAGGTGTTTTGCAAATGAAGAATACTTTAAGACCAGCGATCAAACCAGTGAATATCAGTGATAATATCCTGATCTAACGGAATACCATATGTTTCGTTGATCCATTTTAAGCTATTGAGTTTGTTTTTGACGACTTCTGCTTCTTCTGGAGATAGTTGCTTATCCATCACTTTGATGACGATATAGTCGCTCCAGAAATCATAAAAAATCACCGGTGCTCCAATCGCATCTTCTACTGCACGATAAAATTGTCCACGCGGTTCACTATCGCCTGCCATAATCGTATCCATAAAATCAATCGAAAAACGGATACTGTGATAATTAACAGATGCTTGAGACGTAGAAGATTGCACAGCAGATGTGGTTCCTGTGGAGGGGAGAGTAGAAGTGCTATTGTATAGGTCACTATCGGATGCTGAAGCAGAAGTCACCGGAAGAATCGAAGCGAATAAAGTAGCAGATAACAATAAAAAAGATAATTTTTTCATTACAAACCTCCTGTATAAGTGTAATAGGGATACAGCCAAAACAGAATCATGTAACATCTCAATAAACAGCTAATCTTTTCCCGATAGATGCTGTTAGTATGTAATACATTCCTCCTTTAGCGCTTAATACATATATGCGGAGAATACACCTAAATTATATAATATTTTCTTTTTCATTAATATACCTAAATTGTAAAAATATTCTTTTTAAAACTTATAAAATAATAACGATAGTAGGATCAAATGCTAAGTCAGAAAGTACTATTGATAAACAAGCAATAAGCCTATATAAATAATAGTTCTACAAATAACTTGCATGAAAAGAAAATATATTTTAAAATGTTGATATGTCAACAGTTGATTTATCAACGTTATTACTTTTGATGAAAATAAAAGCTAATCTAAGGAGAATACCCATGACAAAAACAGCATTAGTGACAGGAGCAAATAAAGGTATTGGATTTGAAATTGCCAAGCATCTATTGCAAGCAGGATATCATGTATTAGTAGGAGCACGTGATCAAGAACGTGGAGAAGTAGCCGTAAATACACTTAAAGCATTTGGTTATGCAGAGTTACTATTAATCGACGTAGCTGATCTACAAAGTATTGATCAAGCGGTCAATCATATCAAGCAAAACTATACTGATTTGAGTCTATTGGTAAATAATGCAGGTATTCCTGGAGATATGCATAAAGTAGGCTGGGAATTTGATGTAGAAGAGTTAGTAGCCACTCACCAAGTCGACTTTATTGGCCCATTCGCTCTTTCCAAGGGATTGTTACCGCTATTGATTGCGAATAAAGGCATAATTCAAAATATCAGCATACCGATTGAACCACTATCATTTTTTAATGCTTTTGCTTATCAGACTGCAAAAGCTCCTTTGAACGTTATGACCAAGTCATGGGGAATGAGCTTTGAAAAAGAAAATATACCGGTTGAAATTTTTGCAGTTATGCCAGGAGCTGTCTCTACTGATCTGAATGGAAATATGACAGGAGACTTTGTAAAAACTACTGCGCAAGCTGCTGAAATTATTGTAAGTTATATACTAGATGATCAGAATCACAATGGACAGGTGATCAATTACGACGGTACTCTGTCTGTATATTAATAAATCGTTATCTATTTTATATGTATGATAATTGTGACCAGCCCTCTTTCTTGTCTATAGAAAGAGGGTTTTATCTATATAGAGTAGTCTGACACGTAGAAGAACTACTGATTTTTTTCACTATATAGGATAGTCATCTATCATGATGTGTTATGCCATTTTAAAAGCTATATGAATGTATTTATTATCGAGGTCAAGGAACAGACTTGCTTGTAAAAAAAGGATTAAAGTTGTATATTGTCTAATACGCTGTACACCTATAGTAACAAAATATGATTACGAAAGATGGGATGGTTTTGAAGAAAGATTGGTCAGAAGAGAGTGCGTTGTTATACCAAATGTATCGTGTAAACAATGCGATAAATACGACATTTGATGCTTATATTAGTATCAGCCAATCTCGCTTTGAAATACTTGCTTTAATATATCAAGAAACAGAAATTAGTCAAAGTGATCTACAAAAAAAAGTGACCATTGATAAAGCCGCTGTCGCTAGACATCTCAAACAGCTTGAAGATAACAATATTGTATTGCGAAGAAGAAAAGATGGAGATAACCGTATGATTTTAGTACAATTGACAGACTACGGTAAAGAAGTTATTGAGAATTCTCAAAAAGAAAAAGAACAATTTGCCAAAGGGCTGTTGAATAATATTAGTGATACCGAGTTCAATATGCTCAAAAAAGTATTAGATCAATTAAATGAAAATGTGAAACAGATGAAAGATAACACGTAAATCCTCCAAAATCTCAAGTAAATCAAACGATCAAATACTTGCTATCCAAACAGATAGTAATCCAAAAGTCGGTCTATAATGATCGACTTTTTTGTATTTATCTAGAGGAAACAAAGTCTTCTTGCTGTACATAATCATTTTATTACATATAAATGTATACAAAACGACGCGAAAGAGAGAAACTATATTCAACTACATGTATGATAGCTTTAGCACAAAAGGTCAATATTGAATAGGAGAGAGGCAATCATCATGGAGCATCATTATCAGACACTTCAGTCTATGGCTTATCAAGCTTCTATAACACCTATAGAGTGGAAATGGTTTGTACATGCAACAACAGTAAAGTCTATTGCACATGGAGCGACTATTATTGAAGCTGAAGATCATGTAAATCATGCTTATTTCTGTACACAAGGGTTATTTCGCTTGTATTATACTTTAGCAGATGGACGAGAGTATAATGTCGCTTTTACATTAGAAAATGATTTTGCTACCTCGTATGGAGCTATGATTACCGGATTAACATCAAAGTACACTATTCAGGCGATCGAAGATTCTACCGTTATCGAGATTCCTTATGCTACGTTACAAATACTTATGGATCAAAGTCATGGATGGGAACGATTTGTTCGCACAGCTCTAGAACGACTGTATATCCGTAAAGAAGAAAGGGAACGGGAATTGTTATATTTATCTGCTTTGGAGCGTTATCACGCTTTTCTACTTAAATATCCAGGGCTTGAACAAAGAATACCCCAATATCATATTGCTTCTTACCTCGGCATCTCACCTGTATCCCTGAGCCGCATTTTGCATGAAAATCATTAACCTATGTTAATGCAGTTGTAGATTATGTCCTTTACACTAGACCTATAGCAACCATTACTTAGATGAGGTGAAAGACATATGCGACAAATGATGATCGTTTTACTAGAGTTCTATCCTTCCTGGTTAGCGTTACCACGAGAACAACGCAGAGAGCATGCAGAAGTAATTACAGCAAATTATAAATAAGTATCGTTCATCGATTACAGTACGTTTTTTTGATGCTGAAGCTTTGCCGGGCAAAGATTATACTGATTTTGTAGTCTGTGAGACAGAAGATCTCAAGCAGTACCATTATATGTGGGAAGAAATTCGTGACTCCGAGACATATACTCGAGGATATATGAAGATCAAAGATGTGATCATGGGTTTGGAAAATGCTTTTCAATCGTATGAGAAAGAAGCGTTGCAGATGTCTTCCGAATAAAAATTTATGCAATGAATCATTAAGATTCGTCCTTATAGATATTAAAGTCTGATCAAATACAAAAGGAGCGCCATTTTATAGGCACTCCTTTTTACGTTGGTTAGCAGTCATTTTGAATTAGACAAAAAGATTATGATTCGCTTGAGAAGCTTGTCCTAAATAATAACCGACGCCTACACTTTTAACATGATCCATCAATTCGTCGCGGTGAATATTCATCAGATCCATCGACATCTGGCAAGCTACCATTTCTACACCTTGATCGACGGCACTCTGTATAAGTTCTTCTAAAGAAGGAACATTATGATGTTTCATAAGACCACGAATCATTTTGGGACCTGCGCCAAACATATTCATTTGGGATAAGCGTAACTTATGGCTGGTACGAGGGAGCATCATATCAAACATACGACCAATCATGGTTTTGGAGATTGGCTGAGGAGACTGTTTGCGAATAATCGTTAATCCCCAGAACGTAAAGAACATAGTAACTTTGCGACCACTGGCAGCAGCACCGTTAGCAATAATTAAGGAAGCAATTGCTTTATCCAAATCACCACTAAAAACGACCATTGTACTAGCAGGATCGGCTTCTGTAGAAATGGAAGGCGAAAGCTCCGAGTTCTGCGCTGCTATTGTTTTGCCAATGATAGCTTCAATTACTCCACCGTTACCACGCTCTAATTGGAGAAGCGTAGACTTAGACATTGCTGTCCATGCTTTGATATCTTCGTAAAAGCCAGGGTCAGACGCTTGCACATGTAAAGTCTGTCCATTGGATAGTTGATCCATTGTCTTCTTAACCTGTATAAGAGGGCCGGGACAGCTTAATCCACGTACATCCAATTCAACATCTATATGCATCGGTTGAGCAGTTGGATGTTCGGTAATATGTGATCCATTTTCTACTACAGTAAGGGTTGGTAAAAGATTAGGTTGTCCATTGTTATTGCCGTTTGGTTCTTCGGAAGAAAAAGAGCTGGTCTGAAATTGAGCCATACGGTATGTTTTGTAACCGCCGCTTAAGTTTTTAGTCTCAAAACCATGCTGACGCAAAATTTGAGAAGCGGTATAGCCACGTAATCCAACCTGGCAATACACCCAAATTTCTTTGGAACGATCCATTTCGCTCAACCGCTGACGAAGTTCGTCTACTGGAATAGACAGTGATCCAGTGATATGTCCATTGTGATGCTCCAGTTCACTACGCACATCGAGCAAAATAGACTGCTCAGTGTCACGTTCTGTTAGCTGATCATACGTAAAGACCTGCACGCGTCCAGATACTATATTCTCCGCGGCATATCCAGCCATATTCACAGGATCTTTGGCAGAAGAATACGGTGGTGCATAGCTAAGTTCAAGTTCTGCCAGATCATGAATAGAGCCACCAAAATGAATAGCCGTAGCAATATCATCAATTCGCTTATCTACACCCTCATAACCAACAGCTTGAGCTCCTAAAATTTTACCTGTTGGTGTAAATAGCAACTTGAGTGTAATAGCACTGGCACCGGGATAGTAAGAAGCATTAGAGGAAGGATGAACAATCACACTCTGGTAGTCTATACCCAGACGTTTGAGCTTCTTCTCACTACTTCCTGTAGAAGCACCGGTGAGATCGAATACTTTAATAACAGACGTACCCATCGTTCCTTTATAACTAGAGTTCAATCCAGCGATACGGTCAGCAACAATCCTACCTTGTTTGTTAGCAGGACCTGCTAGCGGAATCGTTGTCTGGCTTCCATGAATATAGTCTTTCACCTCAATAGCATCTCCAACAGCATAGATATCTGGCAAATTAGTTTCAAGCGATTCATTGACCACAATATGTCCGCGTGATCCAAGAGCAATGCCACTACTTTGCAAGAAGGAAGTGTCAGGTCTTACACCGATCGCAAGAATGACCAGATCAGCAGATAGTGGGCTACCATTTTCAAGTTCAACACGAATACCTTGTTCGTAGGAATGAAAGCCGATCACACGTTGCTTGAACATCAGCCTCACGCCATGTTGCTCCATTTCTTGTGCTAGTACTGTCGCCAGTTCAGGATCGAATGGAGCCAGTAGCTGAGGATTACTTTCTATGAGGGTTACGTCCAGACCGGCTTCGCGTAGATTTTCTGCCATTTCTACACCGATAAATCCTCCACCTACAACAATGGCTGATCGGGTATGTTCGGAAGTAACACGTTCTTTGATACGCTCAATATCATTCACATTACGTACAGTAAAGATAAGTGGATGATCATTGCCAGGCAAGTTAGGAATAAAAGGACGAGCACCTGGAGATAAGATCAACTTATCATAACTTTCCTCATATAGACCACGTTCAGGATGCTGGATCTGGATCGTATGAGTATCCGGATGAATAGCTATAACTTCGCTTTGTGTACGCACGTCGATTTGAAAGCGCTCTGACATGCCTTTTGGCGTTTGAACAAGCAAGCGTTCACGGTCGGTAATAGAACCCCCAATATAGTAAGGTAATCCACAGTTAGCAAAAGAAATATGAGGCCCTTTTTCAAACATAATAATCTCAGCATGTTCATCCAGTCGGCGTAAACGTGCCGCAGCCGATGCGCCTCCAGCTACACCACCGACAATCAATACTTTTTGACATTGTTGATTCATGATTCGCAATCTTCCTCTCCAAACAAAATATGGACGATCGGTTCGATCCGAGGGTCAGCGAGAAGATAGTTAACTTCTAGCCCACTACGTTCAGTGGTAACAATCCCGGTGCTACGAAGCTTCTGTAGATGTTGTGAAATCGTCGATTGTGGAATATCCAGACATTCTTGCATATATGAAACGTTACATTTACGTTTGCGTATAAGTCCACGCACAATGCATAAGCGAATAGGATGCGATAAAGCTTTCAACAGATTAGCAGGTTCATCAAATTGTTTTAAATCTTTTACATCAAAAGCGGTAGTATCCATATGAACCCTCCTTATATCGTTATATTAGAATAATACGATATGAGAAATGATCAGTCAAATGTATTTGGAAAAGAGAGATTAGGAGGCTAGAAGTAGATTGCCATTTTATAAAAAGTAGTAGATAAAAAAGGAACCCATTGTTGCAGACTCCTTTTTTATATCGATTATGAATAAGAGTTACTTTTATTTTGTGAAATCGCTGTTAGGGCATCGCTTTGCTTCATTTTTTGGATAGACAAATTCAGACTATAATTGCCGTGGACAAGTAACGCATCAAGAAAATCATTTAACTGTTCTTGCGAACCGACTTTTAATTTTAAATGATAACAACCTTCTCCAGAAATGCGCTGTGCTTCGATAACTTCATCTTGTTCGCAAATAAAACTTATAAAAGATTTGTGATTGGCACTATTCATCGTAATAATGACAAACGCTGTTATAAGTAAGACTCGGCTTGAGTTCATCTACAATCAAAGAATAGGAGTGGATCACGCCGTTATCTTTAAACTTTTTAATCCGGTTAACAACAGCTTGCCCGGTCATATGAATCTGTTCTCCAAGATCTTTCCAAGGAATACGTAAGTTGTCTGTCAATATTCGAAGGATCTGATAATCTGTGTGATCAAGCTGCATATAGAAATCCTTTCATCTTGAAATGATTTAATAAGAAATGGTTTTGCCAGGTTGTTTTCCGAAATTCAAATAACCTTTATCATTTGATTATACGCTAAAAGTTGTGCAGAAATGAAATGCATATTTCTTCAAATCTTAACATGTACGTATTATATCTAAATAAAAGGAGTCCAATAAAATGAATATTCAATTAATCCGTAATGCTACTCTTATTGTTCAATATACAGGCAAGATATTTCTGATCGATCCATTTTTATCTGAAAAGGGTACACTGCCTACTTTTCCTAATGCTGCTAGAGAAGATCAAAAAAATCCTCTTGTGGCGTTACCCATTTCAATCGAAGAAATTATCAGCGGGGTAGACGCAGTAATCGTAACTCACTTACATATCGATCATTGGGATGATGCAACCAAAGAAGCTCTACCGAAAGAAATAAAGCTTTTTACACAAAACGAAGAAGATGCTCAAGAAATCAAAAGTGCTGGCTTTACCAATGTTGAAGTTCTACAGATAGATACCGTATACGAAGGTATTCAATTCATCAAAACAAAAGGTGAGCACGGACGCGGAGAAATTCTGAATACGGCAGGCAAAGGATGCGGTGTCGCATTCAATCATGCCACTGAAAAAACGTTATATGTCGCTGGAGATACGGTCTGGTATGAAGAAGTTCAGCAGACTATTCAGACGCATCAACCTCAAATCATCGTAGTCAACGGTGGAGGCAACCAGTTTATACAAGGCGGCTCCAAAGTCTCAAATTAGCTCTGCTCATATGGAAGCTGTGAATCATGGGAATCTTTCAAGAGAAGATCTCAGAAATTTTGCCGCTGAAAAGGAATGTCTTCTAACGTTATTGTACCGAATAATGGTGAATCGTATACTTTTTGAATAAGTGAAAAAAAGGCACTGAAAAGGGTATTTTTCTTATAATTAGAGCAATGTAATTATTTCCACAATCATACATTGAAAAATTAACTTATTTGGGAAGATAAAGTTCAATATGTTTAAGAGGGTGCTGTATCGCTATAAATTCTTCAAAAAAATAGATTTCTTTATCACAATCTCCTTTTGGTTTCGCAGTAATTTTGTACTATTCATTACATTTTTTAGATCGCTTTTCCTGTACAACTGTCAAATATCAAATAAGGTTTTTCTTTAAATTTGTATTACTCGTGATCTGCAAAAGCCATTTTATTTCATACTCACAAATTCAATATACAAACGATGGGAACGAGAACGATTAAACTGATCTATGATTTGTCAAACAGGGTAGTAATGAAATGATTCTTTATCCATAGTACTAAAGGTCTGAGTATTTCAAAAAAGCATATCTTTTCTTGGAAGTTCTTTTTGATAGATAACTCAACAGAAATCTTTCAACGCTTGATTTGAATAATTGAAAATTATGTATGATTTAATCTTATATAGTCTATGTTTTCACATAATACATTCTATTAATTTTATTGACAGCATATTCAAATAAGATATAATCTGATGTAGATATTTTATTCCTATTAATTGAAATTAAAGATTTTATTTCCTTCTGGTAAATTACATAATGGTATTTTTGTGATTAAATGTATCTTAGTAACAGATAAATGAATACTATAAATGGAGGTTAGGATGGATAAAATAAAAGAGAGTTTGATTACGGTTGCTAGAAGTTTGGATTCAGAAAGGAAAATTGATACGGATTTATGGAATATGAATCTAATGGAACTAGGTATGAATTCGATTGAATATATAAAATTTATAGTTGCAGTTGAAGAAAATCTAGGAATGGATTTTCCTGATCAATTGCTAGATCTCAATGAATTTAATACATTTAAAAAAATAGAAAATTATATTAAGGAATTGATAAAAGAAAATAAATGAATCAACATTTTTTAACATTAAATTTATTTTTCTATAATTTTATATTAAATATTGATATAGTATACAAAAAATGATACAATCACAACAAAATTTGTAAATATGTATTTTATGAAATTCATCAAATAACTTATTTAATCGTTGTTTCGGCACGTTACATAATTATTTGATACATATGCCATATCTTCTTGTAGTGCGATTTATTTGCATGAAAGGGCGAAGCTTTGTTTAAAACACATTCCCAATATAAACCATTTTTCAGAAGAGTCCGTTTGAAGAATGGTTTTATTTATTATCAGTTTAGAAAGGGCTTACAAAATTTTGAAAAGTAGCGCTTACACACATGATTTCAAGTAAACCATAAGTGGGTGGTAATAACATGAAATGGTATGTATTATTTGTTAAAAATGGTGAGGAAGATTATGTAAAAAATCAAATTCAAATGCGATTAAATGAGTTTGGTTGTAATTGTCTTGTCCCAAAACGAAAAGTCCCAGAAAAGAAAAATGGCATAATAAATCATGTCGTAAAGATTATGTTTCCGGGTTATGTATTTTTACAAACAAAAATGAATTTCTTTAAATATGATCTTATAAAAACAATACCTCATATTATTTATTTTCTAAATTATAGAAATAAAAAAGATTCCAGTTTAAATTCATCCGGTCAACATGAAGAAGCATTTTTTAAATTTATTCCTGATAATGAAATGAACGGGCTACTAAATTTAATAAACCTTGAGAATGATACGTTGGAATATTCAAAATTCTGTTTAGATCAGGAGAAGTTAACAATTATATCTGGACCCTTAATTGGCATGGAAGGAAGAATCAAGAAAATAGATAGACGAAAACAACGAGCCAAGTTATTGATTAATGTTATGGGTCAGGAAAAATTAGTCGATATTGGATTTGAAGTTTTGAATTTAAAAAATTATGCTTTATTAGATAAACAAGCTAATCTTAGAGAAGGATTAAGGAAAAAAGTTGAGCGTGTGATTAGAACTTTGATTCAAATCCCAGAATTTTTGCCTAAAGGTAACACATTAGCTAATTATGGAATGAATTCAATCACTTTTCTAAGGCTGATGTGCAACTTGGAGACTGAATTTGGAATTGAATTATGTGATGATGACCTTTGTATAGAGAGATTAAAAACTGTAGATGATATTACTTACTACATTCAGAAAAAAATTTAACAACATAACAGGGTACATAATCTGCATACAGAACTAATGATACCGTGAGTTTAGAGATAATATTTTTAAAATATTAAAAAAGGAGTTAGAAAATTGACTATTAAAATTCTTGAAACTCATTCTCCTATGATAGCAACGTATCCACACCATGCAAGTCTGTTTTCAATTATTGAAGATGATCCGCGAGCCTTAAGCTGGATATTTCACAATTATCTACTACTATTTCTTCACCATGATGAAAAAGGAGAATATGGTATAGATTTTTGCTCTCAATATTTTCCTTGGCATCAACTTAAATTTTCATCTTGTCCGTTAATTTTATGTAGAAACTATGATACAGAGATTTTATTGAAAAATTCCAAGTTAAGCGACCTGATCATAAGCTTAATAGATACAGAAAGTTATGTGTATTTTTTTAGAGATATTGGAAATAATAATAGGCATGAAGTATTAGTCTCAGGATATGATTTGTCATCTCAAACATTTTTGTGTCATGATTTTTGGAGTGACGTTTTTAGTGAAAAATGGATACCCTTTAATGAAATCCAAACAGCCACTACTAAAGTATCTCATGCTGAATGGGCTGTAGATTATTTGAATGGAATATGGACATTACAAAAAAATCCGAAATACAAGAATAAAGATGAATTTTATTACGAAACAGTACTTAATTTCAATAAAGAAGATCTAATACATTGTCTACGGGAATATTTAGGATATGATAACAATGTAAGACAGGTTTTGAAAAAAGATAACCGTATCGTCGGCATTGATATTTACGATACAATGATCAATATGCTTGAAAAACAAAAAAATAATCCAATTAATCTGCCGTTTACTCCTCATCCTTTTCAAGTCCTATATGAACATAAAAAGTTAATGGCATTTGCTATTGAGAATTTTATTGATACTTATACTCACTTGGAAAAAGTAAAGTTATTAGTGGAAGAATCAAAAAAATTAAGGAATATTGTGATTTACTGTAATATATCGTTGGCGAGTAACCAAGTTTATAAACGATATGATTCAATAATTGAAAATATAAAGATTTTAAAAAATCTAGAATCAGATTTATTTAACACATTAATTGAAGAATATAACAATATATAGTTTTTTCAGATTCTGGCAATATTGATAGTAGATGAGGATCAAAAAGATAGCTATTTGGTTGCAAGCGTTCGAACATAATATTTAACTGTCTTACTTTTTTTGCAACTGATGTCAATAAAATTTGTAATCGATCAAATATATTTGGAATATGTCGGAATAAATGTGATTTGTTGACTATATATAATTCATGTAGTAAAGTTTGTAAAATATCATTTAAAATTTTGATAAGTATAATATAGAAAATCGTATTGAGTTTTATGTGAATTGAGAAAGCTTGCACAAAGCGAGCAAAGGATTAAGTTAAAAAATCAAGGTGATACCAATCGCTGTTTCGACACGTTGGCTTACTTTTGAGGTTATATAACTATTTCGTAGTCTATATGTGATATAGATGACTGGGCGAAGCTGTGACTTCAGGTTATTGAAATCTTATGCTCGTGAAATCAGATTTAAATAAATTCATTTATTGCAACTATTAGGATGCTTACACTTTCGAGTGTAAGTTTTTTTATTATCAGAATGCTGATGGAAAGAGGTTAAATAAAAATGGTAAATGAAAAAAAACTATTTCCTTTAATTCACCCTCAGAAACGCATTTGGTACATAGAGAAGATTCACCCCGGGCTTCCGTTGCACAATATTGGGGGTCTGATATGGATTGAGGGAGAAGTCGATAAAACATTGTTAGAAGAAGCAATACATCTTTTCATCCAAAACCATGAAGGAATTCGTAGCCAGATTACAGAATTAGAAGATGGCGTTTTTCAATCTTTTGAGATACACAGCAGACCCGAAATTCATATGCTTGATTTTTCCAAATATGAGAATCCAAAAGCCGCGGCATCGGTATGGGCAGAAACGGAGTTCGGAAAACCATTTGAACTGTTGGAGAAGCCTTTGTTTGAATTCGCAATCGTTAAAGCATCCAAACAACTGAACGGGTATTTTGTTAAATTCCATCATCTTGTATCTGACGGTTGGAGTATTCAAATTATGTCAGAACAGATTTATCAGTATTATATGAAGCTAAAGAATGGAGAAACGGTTGATCACGAATGTAGAAGCGGATACGCGGATTACATTCTTCAGGAAGAAAAATACTTGTCCCAGGATCGATTTGAAAAAAATAAACGGTATTGGTTGGACAAATTCCGAACAGTCCCAGAAATTTTTTTACAGCGAAGTGCTAACCAGTTGACGGGCAGAAGGAAAACGTTTTGGCTGAATGATTCTCTTTCGTCTGCGATTAATGAATATGTCCAGACAAATCGTTGTTCGTTGAACACCTTTTTTATCTCTTTAGTTTTGCTTTATCAGCACAAACTTACACATCAAAAAGACCTCATTATCGGCACACCAGTTTTGAACCGTTCGGGCGTTAAGGAAAAGCAGATTGTCGGTATGTTTACGAGCACATTACCTTTTCGCATGGGAATCGATAGCATGGAATCAGTATCTATTTTTACTCGCCGGGTTAATAAGGAATTGATGCAGAGTTATTATCATCAGAAGTTTCCATACGATTTGCTCATTCAAGAATTGGAACTGCGAAAAAAAGGCTATGATCAGCTTTTTCAAATTAGCGTCAATTATTACAACACCAAGCTTGTCCGTGAGTGGGAAGGCCACGAAATGGAAAACGAAGAATTTTACTGTGGACATCAGATTTTTCCATTGCAAGTTGTAATCAAAGACTGGTCAGAAACAGGAAGACTAGAGATAAAAATCGATTACCAGACGAACGATTATACGGATGAAGATGTTAACACTCTATTTGAAAGATTAGTGTTACTCGCCGAACAGATGGTTCGTTCAGCAGGGCAATTGAAGATAGCTGAACTGGAATTAATATCAGATCAAGAGCGACACAAGCTGATTTATAAATGGAACTCTACAGAGGCCTATTATCCCAAAAATCTATCGGTTCATCAGCAAATTGCTCAACAGGCTATTGAAACACCAGAGAAGATTGCGGCTGTATGGGAAGGAAAATCGTTAACTTATGCTCAACTACTCGATTTTTCTAATAAGCTTGCTCATAGACTCGTTCTTGAAGGAATCGGGAAAGGAAGCCTTGTAGCACTATTATTGAACCATTCGTTTGAAACGCTGATTGCGATATTAGCCGTTCTTAAAACAGGCGCAACTTACTTGCCTATAGATACGACCTATCCAGGAAAGCGCATTCGATATTTGTTAGATGACAGTCAGGCCGCTATCCTTATTTGTAATATTGATGTAGCCGAGGAAATTGGTTATTCGGGAAAACAGCTCCGCTTGGACATGGATGTACTGCAAAGGATGCCGTCGGAGATAGAACCTCTTTCATTCGAAGTTTCACCTCAGGATCCGGCTTATATTATCTATACTTCTGGTTCTACTGGTAACCCTAAAGGAGTTATTGTTACGCATCAGGGACTAATGAATTACACTTGGTGGGCCCGAAAAACCTATTTCACAAATGAACGGGATGTTGTTGCGCTATACTCCTCACTTGCTTTTGATTTGACCGTTACATCGATATTTCCGCCACTTATCGGTGGAAATACAGTAGCCATCTATTCTGCGGCTGAAGACGAATTTGTACTGGATCGTATTATTGAGGATAACATAACAACAGTTCTTAAATTAACGCCTGCTCATTTGTCATTAATCAAACATCGTGAAAACTCCCATTCTGCCATCCGCATGTTAATAGTAGGCGGAGAGAATTTGAAGGCGGCGGTTGCTGCCGAGGTATGCCGCAGTTTTGCTAGTCGTGTAACGTTGATCAACGAATATGGACCGACAGAAACCGTCGTCGGGTGTATCACTCATCATTTCGATCCTGATATTGATGTTGAAGGTTCTGTTTTGATCGGTCGTCCGATTGCTAACACACAGGTGTATGTCGTAGATGAACAGATGCAAGCCGTACCTGTAGGTGTAACCGGTGAAATTTATATCGCGGGTGACGGAGTGGCGAATGGTTATCTCGGTCGTTCCGATTTGACAGAACAACGATTCATTCCAAACACATTTACAGGAAACGGAATGATGTACAAAACAGATGATCTGGCATTTTGGCATACGGATGGCAACTTGGAATATATTGGTCGTAACGATTCACAAATTAAGCTTAACGGATATCGGATCGAATTGGGTGAAATCGAAAACCAGTTGATAGAAATAGAAGGTATCGACGAAGCAGTCGTAACAGCACGCCAAATTGATAAAAAAATAACTGCACTAGCCGCTTATCTTGTCACGAGCAGGAAGGATATAACCTCCTATGTTGTAAGGCAAGCACTGCTGGATAAAATTCCAGCTTATATGTTGCCTCAATATATGGTGTTTCTAGATGCATTGCCGATGACCGTCAACGGAAAGGTGGACCGCAGAGTTCTTCCCGATCCGGACATGGTAAATGTTTCTGTATCTGAAAAGGTACTAAATGATCGACAGCAGATCTTGTTGCAGATCATGAAAGAGATTCTCAAGTCCGAGTCCATATCTTTACAGGATAATTTTTATCAATTGGGTGGCGATTCCATCAAGGCTATTCAAGTGATGAGCAAACTGAACGAAGTTGGATTAAGTGTTCAGGTGAAAGACATTTTATCGTTTCCGATTTTAAGCGAATTGGCTTCTATTATTGAACAGAGCAATTCTCTTACATCTCGCAGTATTCCAGTAGAAGGAAGCATCCGGCCAACTCCGATTACGGATTGGTTTTTTACGAGTGATCTCGTCTATCCGCATCATTACAATCAGTCAGTGCTGTTGTCTATGAAGCAAAAGGTAACTTCAGAGATGATCGGTTTGGCTCTGAGAGAATTGGAAAGTCATCACGATTCTTTGCGGCTACATTTGGTAGAGTCTACTGGAAGACTTCATTATATTGAAAAAAGATCAACTGTCGGTATTCCGCTCGAAGTAGTTGATTTGGACAATTTTACAAGCGAAGAAGTGGAAGAGATCATATTGAATCGTTCGTTAACGTGCAAGCAAAGCTTACATATGATCGACGGCCCTTTGTTTAAATGCATACTATTTCACAGAAGCAATGAGCCAGATTTACTGCTCTTAACGGCTCACCATCTGATTATTGATGCTGTATCATTACGCATTTTGCTGGAGGATCTGGAACGGACATTACAGTCAAAAATAGCCGGTGAATCAACTTCGCCTCAGCTTGTCAGAACAGATTCGTATCAAGCTTGGGCTGAGGCGTTGGCTATTTATAGTCATGAAAAAGCCATCAAGGAATTATCATATTGGCAGTCGATTATTCATAGAATTGATACACCATTGATAGTCGATTATGAGAACAAACCGAGTACAATCAACAATACGTACACAATGCAGGCTGAATTAAGCGAAAATTACACTTCCATGTTGTTGACAGAAGCCAATCAGGCATATGGAACCAGACCAAGTGAACTTCTAGTTGCTGCACTAGCGTTAGCTTGTAATGCGATGAGCGAAAAAAGTTCATTCACCATAGAACTCGAATCACATGGACGTGAGGCGATTTCAAATGATGTCAATGTATCTCGTACGGTGGGCTGGTTCACTTCGATGTATCCGGTACGCTTAGACATTCCAAATGATCCTATTGGCAATCAGATCAAGGCTTTTAAAGAGCAACTTCGAGCTGTACCCAAACAAGGAATTGGCTACGGGGCATTGGTGCTTGCGCGGAAACTTCCGCGCTTTACAGCACGAACGATACGCTTCAATTATTTGGGGGAAATTGATGATCAGTTGAATGCTTCGTTTTTTGAATTAGCGAATTATGCGACAGGATATGAGCAAGCCGCTGAAAATCGGTTTGAAGTGTTAGTTGATATTGTGCCTTACATTCAGAATAAGCGCTTCAACATGTCGGTCACCTATAGTTCCAACGATTTCCTACCGTCAACCATAGAGCGCTTTGTGCAATGTTATATCGAACAACTTCAAGGAATCATCCAACATTGCTGTACAAAACAAGAGATTGAATTTACTCCGTCAGACTTCGAAACAACAAATCTGAATCAGGACGAACTGGATAGTCTATTCACATAAAGCATATAAAAGGGGACTGTCTGATGACTTTTAAACAGAAGTATGTTCTGTATGCTACGGCAATCATGCTGATGTTGAGCAGTCTGTTTACTCCCTATACGAGTGCAGCTGTTGAGCCGTTATCGTCGGATCAAAAAAAAACAATTAATCAGTATATTGACGAAATACAGGCCGATGCTAAAATTCCCGGTCTGGCCGTTGTTGCTGTACAAGGCGACAAATTAATGTTCGAACAATATTCAGGTGTTAGCGATATCGAGCAAAAGAGTGCTGTCACATCCAAAACTGTATTTGAGCTGGGTTCCAATTCAAAAGCCTTTACTGGTCTAGCTGTTCTACAATTGGAGAAACAGGGCTTAATTAAGCTTGAAGATCCGATAAGTAAATATTTTCCTTGGTTCTACTTAATATATAAGGGGAAGAAGATTGTACCCACAGTCGGGCAGTTGTTGCACCATACGTCGGCTATCTCACCGGATACGATTGGTAACATACCTGTATCGAATGCGGACGATGCACTTGAGCAGACCGTGCGAATGCTTGTCGGAAAAGAAGTCCAAGATTATAAGGGACTGAAACCTGGCGAATATTTTATGTATGCGACAATCAACTACGATATTCTCGGTCTACTGATTCAGCAAGTTAGTGGTATGTCTTATGAAGATTACTTGCTACAACACATTGTTCGACCTTTAGGTCTTAATAGCACGTTTTTATACCATGAAGATGCTGTACAGCATGGGCTTGCTACTGGTTATAAATTCGGCTTTTTGCGTCCACATGCTTATGACGCTCCAAGATATCGTGGAAACACACCGGCAGGTTATGTGAACTCTACTCCTGCAGATATCGCCAGATGGATGCAAATTCAACTTCGGGTAATTCAACCTGCTGAATTTGACTCTACTTTGATCGAACAATCGCACGAGAAAGATTTGACCGTGGCTCCAGATGGGAACGGTTCATCTTATGCCGCAGGTTGGTCAATTTACCAATCGGGCAGTGGCGAAATCGCGCATGGTGGGAACAATCCAAACTTCTCATCCTATATTATAATGCGCAATGACGGTCAGCTTGGTGTAGCAGTAATGGCTAATATGAATTCCGATTATACCGAATCTATAGCCCGTGGCGTTATGGCAATGATACGCGGACAGACTCCTATTCAGCCGACGTCTGACACTTACGAAAAATTGGATAAAATCGCTTCGGTGGCACTCGTTATTTTCGATGTAGCTCTGCTTGGACTTTTATATATTCTTGGCATTGGCATTGTACAAATTGGAAAAAGAAAGCGGCGTTGGGCAGGGATACGAGGATGGAAAATTGCGAAGTTCATAACTTCGTTATTTTTTTTAGCTTTGTATTTAAGTGGCTTGTATTACTTACCGATGATTTCATTTGAAAAACTTCCATGGAATGCGCTCAACGTATGGGCTCCATATACGTTAATACCGACTGTTATCGTCGCAGCTGCATTCGGAGTAGTTTACACCGTGTATCATCTATTGATGCAGTTGTTCCCTTTACAAAAGGAAAAAAACTATTTGTCTCTTCTTATGCTTGGCATAGTTAGCGGCTTCGGCAATGCGTTCATTATTTTTGTTGTCAATCAGACGTTCGGCAGAACCGATAACCTGACCAACGGGTTTTTGTTTTACTTTGCACTTGGCATTCTGATGTATGTTTATGGACAGCGCTATATCAGCACGAAACTGGTCACACTAACAAATAATTATGTGTATGACAAACGAACAGAGCTAATTGGCTTAATTTTGAAGACTCCGTATGAGAAGCTTGAGCGAATGAAAGACGGGCGTCTACATGCTGTATTGAACAACGATACAGAAACAGTAAGCCGTTCTATAAACACCGTTGTATCAGGCATGGTTTCTTTCATCACGTTAATTTGTTGCTTTGTTTATCTAGCAGTGCTTAATGTATATGCCTTTTTGCTTTCCTTGTTAGTGATCATTGCAGTGGTGGGGCTGTACTATTTGCTAGGAAGCAAAGCAGAAAAGTTCTGGGAAGAAACGCGCGAAATCCAAACCGAATTTTTCCGCTTAATTAATGATATGCTACGAGGTTTCAAGGAACTTCGACTTAATCGTGTGAGAAACAGTGCTTTCAAAAACCATTTGAACGAAAGCTTGGACACGTATCGGATCAAGCGGACAGAAGGCGATGTACGAATGGCAAACGTTAATGTCGCGGGGGAATTGTTATTTACTGTTGTGATCGGAGCTGTCGCATTCTTGTTCCCGCTCATTTTCCCAAGCTTAGTTACAAGTACGGTTCAGATTTACGTATTTGTTTTTCTGTATATGACTGGGCCGGTCAATGTCATTCTGAATGCTTATCCAATGTTCTTACAAATTCGGATTTCTTGGAAACGTATTCAAGAGTTGTCATCCGAAATAGAACAACTTCAAAGCGAAGATACCTCTGCAAAAGTTCAGTTTGTTTCCGATGAAAATATTGAACTTACTATTCGAAATGTGCGTTATAGCTATGGAGAAAGCGAAGATAGCTCCTTTATGGTTGGGCCATTCGATTTTAGCTGTCGTTCGGGAACGATTACGTTTATAACAGGAGGAAACGGCAGTGGCAAGACAACGCTAGCTAAGCTAATGACCGGTTTGTACGAGCCGATTGACGGTACTATTACAGTAAATGGAAAGGTTATCGCTTCCGAACAACTGGGAGACTTTTACTCGGCTGTATTCAGTGATTATTATTTGTTTGAACGGTTATACGGAATCGATTGCTCGGGCAATCAAGAGCGAATCTCTTCGTTGCTCGGCTGGTTGCAGCTAGAGAATATAGTCACGGTGCAAGATGGACGCTTCTCAACCATATCACTATCAACGGGTCAGAAGAAACGGTTAGCTTTACTTGTCGCTTTCCTCGAAGACAAGCCCATTTATTTGTTCGATGAGTGGGCGGCTGATCAGGATCCCGAGTTCCGTCGCCGTTTTTATTATGAAATTTTGCCTGAGTTAAAAGCAGAAGGAAAGTGCATTATTGCTATCACACATGATGATAGATATTTCCATGTTGCTGATACGCTTATTCATCTTGAACGAGATAAATTGATGCAATATCGGGATCAAGAAGCTACGATTCGAGTCTAATTCTTATATAACGAGGAGAGATTACAGTGGAAGAACAAAAAGCCCAAATAAAGCAATACGTTTCAAGATTTTTCCGTAAGCATGAGCTACAGGATGACGAGAACATGTTCGAACTAGGCATTGTGAACTCTTTATTTGCGATGCAGTTGGTCACCTATGTAGAAAGTATGATCGGCATAACGCTGGAACCTCATGAGCTTGACATGAATAACTTTCATAGCATTAATGCCATTATGAAGCTTATTGAGTCTAAGAACACACTTACAGAATAGCGCTTTTTATTCTATCTAGGATCTGAAAAAGTGGAAGGAGGTTACTCGGATGGAACCTTCAAATGCGAAGAAACCTGTACGCCGACGGAATAGCAAAATCAAATGTTTAGTATGGGACTTGGACAATACGCTTTGGGAAGGTGTACTGCTAGAAGATATCCAAGTCAAAGTAAAAGAAGGAGTTGTAAAGATCATTCAGGAGTTAGATCGACGAGGTATTCTACAGTCGATTGCGAGTAAAAACGATTATTCGGTAGCTATCGCCAAACTGGACGAATTTGGTCTGAGCGAATATTTTCTTGTTCCTCAAATAAACTGGAACTCCAAATCATCATCTATTCAGCTAATTCAGCAATCTTTGAACATCGGTCTCGACACTTTTGCATTTATCGATGACCAGCCGTTTGAACGTGAAGAAGTCGCTTATATGCTATCTGATGTCCTATGTCTTGATGCTGATCAATTGGAACAATTATTGAATTTGCCAGAACTGATGCCGGATTATGTGACAGAGGACTCTCGCCAGCGAAGAATGATGTATCAGAGCGATTTCCAGAGAAAACAGGCAGAGGAGCAATTTCAGGGTCCACAAGAGGAGTTCCTTGCCACACTCGGTATGGTGATAAGAATTTCACCTGCTCACAGCGAAGATTTGCACCGGGCAGAAGAACTGACGCTTCGTACAAATCAATTGAATACAACAGGATATACATACTCGCTAGAGCAACTCGAAACATTATCACGATCTGACCGTCACAAACTGCTTGTCGCAAGTCTGGAAGACAAATATGGCACTTATGGCACCATTGGACTGTCTTTGGTTGAGCTTGGAGAAGAAGCATGGAGACTTAAGCTATTGCTTATGTCCTGTCGGGTGATGTCACGTGGTGTCGGTTCTATTATGCTACAACATTTGCTACTTTCAGCTAAGCAAGCAGGCTCTCGTTTTCAGGCTGAGTTTGTGTCTAATGATAGGAACCGAATGATGTATATCACGTTAAAATTTGCCGGATTTTATGAAGTTTCTTCTATGGATGAGACGGGCGTACTGCTTGAGAATGATCTTTCGCAGGTTGGCGGATTTCCAAAATATATAGATGTGCAAGTGATGGATTAGGAGGGATACTTTTGGATAAAATCGCATTTATTTTCCCAGGGCAGGGCTCGCAATATATCGGCATGGGAAAAGAATTATTTAACGATTTTGACATAGCCAAAGAGACGTTCGCTGAAGCAAATGAAGTACTTGGATTTGATCTACAAAAAATTTGCTTTGAAGGAAGCTTACAAAAATTAAATCAAACGGAAAACATGCTACCTGCCATATTGACTGTTAGCGTTGCGGCGTTTCGTGTCTATATGAAGGAAATCGGATATAAGCCTACTTTTTTGGCAGGTCATAGTCTGGGCGAGTATTCAGCTTTGACTTGTAGTGGGGCTATTGCCTTCGCTGATGCTATAAAGCTAGTACATAAGCGCAGCTTGTTAGCCACACAGGTTAAAGGTGGACTCATGTCTGTTATTAACGGTGTGAGTCTAGAGGAAGTACTGGACATTTGCCAAAAACAAAACGCTTCAGGTGAAATTCTTGCTCTGGCTTGCCAAAACAGTATCGACCAGTTTGTTCTCTCTGGAAAGGAAGAAGCAGTTGTTCATGCAGAGGATCAGATTATTCTTCTAAATGGTCAAGCGACTCCGATTCTGATGGCTCCACCTTTTCACAGTCCATTAATGAAGGAAGTATTACCGCAATTGCAGGAAGAATTAGGGACGCTGACATTCGATACGTTTCAGTTTCCAGTCGTTGCTAATGCAACCGCTCTTCCTTATAAAGGAACAGATCAAATCATAGATCATCTGAGTCTCCAATTGACAAGCACTGTACGCTGGTTCGATACTATTGCTTTCTTCCAAGCTAATGATATCGATTTGACGATTGAAATGGGACCGAAGGCTATACTGTCCGATTTGATTGGTTCGAGGACAGGACTGACAGCGCTATCCTTCGGACAGAAGGAAGATCGTTCAGCTATTAAAGAACGTTTGCAAATAGTTAGCAATCGCTATGTTCCAACGATTATTACTCGAAGCTTAGCAATTGCCGTGGCCACTCGCAATCGTAATACCGACAATGAACAGTACCGACTCGGAGTTGAAGTACCCTATGAACAATTGGAGCAATTGCAACTTGAGTTAGAGGAGAAAGGCATGGAACCAACGGAAGCCCAGATGAGGCAGGCATTGACGTGGCTGAGTCAGATTATGCGCACGAAAGGCACGACAAAAGAAGAACAGCTTCGACGCTTCCAACAAATTTTGTTAGAAACGGGTACAGAAGAGCAGTTAAGCGATTTTCCGTTCTGTCATGGTGTTTCAATCCATGTATGATGACATTTAGTTGACTTGTAATTTTAATTTTTATATTTAGTGGAGGAAACCTATGCTAAATGTTCCAGGCCTTACCCTTCAAGATGTTGACTATGATGAAGTGATCGAGGAAATAGCCGAGATTTCGTCACGAGATATTGCGATCATCGGTCTCGCGTTGGATTTCCCACAGGCACGAACTGCAGATGATTTCTGGGAAAATATTAGAACAGGCAAGGACTGTATTCGCGGTATTCCACAGCGTAGACGTAATGATGTGGATCGTTATATTTGGTCTCAAGGAATGCCTCTGGACGATCATCTGTATTCACAACTCGGATTTTTGGACGAAATTGATACGTTTGATCATCGTTTCTTTAATCTTTCTCCTGTAGAAGCTGCCATGATGGATCCCAGCCAGCGTTTGTTTTTGCAGTGTGCTTGGCGAGCACTCGAAGACGCAGGATATGCGGGAGATAAGGCGAAAGGCAAGGCAGTCGGTGTATATTTGGGGCAAAATGTAAATCTGGTCGAAAATTATTACCAGTATATTCGCGATGTGGAGCCAGAGTCGATGGGTGCAGCTTTGCCAGGCAATTTGGCCGCAATGGCCGCAAGCCGAATCTCTTATTTTCTTGATTTTTCGGGACCGAGCATTGTAGTCAACACAGCCTGTTCCTCCTCACTAGTCGCCGTTCACATTGCTTCGCAGGCACTTCGAGAGGGAGATTGTGAAATTGCACTGGTTGGTGGCGTTAGCATCAATCTGTTGTCACTTGAAACAGAGCAAAAAATTGCAAAAGCGTCTTCTGGCAAATCCTACACATTTGATGATAGAGCAGACGGGACTAGCGATGGAGAAGGCGTTGCAGCTGTCTTGCTTAAGCCGCTAAAGCAAGCAATGGCCGATGGCGATTCCATTTACGCTGTAATCAAAGGGAGCGCGGTCAATCAAGATGGTAGTACAAACGGCATTACAGCCCCGAGCGCTCGAGCGCAGGCTAATGTTATTGAAAAGGCTTGGAAGGCAAGCGGTATTAATCCGGAGACAGTGGGTTATATCGAAGCACACGGTACAGCAACAGAGCTGGGGGATCCTATCGAAATTGAAGGTGTCACCCAAGCCTTCCGCCGTTATACGAGCAAAAAACAATTTTGCGGAATCGGATCACTTAAACCGAATATCGGTCATCTGGATGCTGCGGCAGGTGTTGCTAGCTTAATTAAAGCAGTACTGGCACTCAAACATAAAGAATTGCCTCCATCGATTCATTTTGATCGGCCTAACCGTAACATTCGATTCCAGAAATCTCCTGTATATGTACAAGATACGCTGGAGACGTGGGAAGCTCCACACGGCCCGCGTAGATGTGGTGTCAGTGCATTTGGTCTGAGCGGTACTAACGCTCACATTGTTCTAGAAGAGGCACCTCGTATGAACAGGCAGGCTGTTACAGAACGCTTGCGTTTGTTTACGATTTCAGCAAGAAGCCCGGCTGCTATGGTCTCTTTGACCCGTGAATATCAGAAGTGGTTTGCTACGGCAGAACATGAGGATTTCGCAGCCATCTGTTATACAGCAAGTACAGGACGCGGCCATTTTCGCTATCGTTTGGCAGTTCTTGCTACAAATGCTGAGCAATTGCTTGAAAAGCTGAATATTTTAACGAAAAATGGAATAGATGCAGACATTGACGGAGTTTTTTATGGAGAGCATTCGATCGTTCCAACCAGCAAAATGGTTCGAGATAAAGGAGATTTGACAGAAGCAGAGGCGGAAGCATACAAGGCACAAGCTCTTGCTACTATAGAACATCCTAAAGAGGCTGTGTTGGAACAGCTCGGACAGCTGTATATTCAAGGAGCAGAAGTTGATTGGGAAATGCTCTATGAACCAGCAGCCAAACGTCGAATCCCATTGCCGCATTATCCATTTGAACGTATTCGTTGCTGGCTAGAGTTGCCTGAACCTTCAGGAGTGGACGGAATGTTTTTCACGATGAAATGGGAAGAACGACCGTCTGAACAACAAGCATCTATTCGGTGGAAAGGACGGATTCTTCTTTTTAAGGGACAAGGTATCTTATCCGACGAATGGCAGGCCTCTCTTGAAGAGGCAGGAGCATCACTCATTACGATTGAATACGGTGATGCATTTCGTCGAACCCGTCCGAATCATTTTACCGTGTCTTCGACAGAGGAAGATTATGAACAACTGATGCAAGCACTTCAAGACGAGCAAATTACGAATGTATTACATTTTTGGTCACTCAACGAAAGTATAAAGGATTCGTCCTTTGAAGATAAAACGCGCAAAAGCGTCAACAGTCTTTTTTATCTTATTAAAGCCATGAATAAAACACATGCGGCAAATTCTATAGAGTTCATTCTGGCTGCTCCTACTGTGTGGCAGGTAACGGAACAGGAAAATAGGTTGGAGCCGGAGTATGCACCTTTGTTTGGACTTGCGAAAGCGGTCTCAGCCGAGTATCCGCATTGGAATTGTCGTTGTCTGGATGTAGACGACTCCTTAACGGGTAGACAGTTAAATTCAGAGTTGATGGATCCTCATCCGCCATATATGATAGCCTATCGCAATGGACGTCGATATTCTCAATATTTGATAGGAGATTCTCCGCATGCCATAGAGACTATGAAGTTGCCGATTCGTTCGTATGGTGTGTACGTTATTAGCGGTGGTACCGGAGGAATAGGTATTGAAATGGCGAAATGGCTAGTGTCTCAAGAGAGAGTTTCGATCGCTTTGGTTTATCGTACGCCGATACCTGAGCGAAGTGAGTGGGAACAGCTGTTGAAGCGAAGAATTTCGGAGAAAGAATGTCGGAAGATTGAAGCTATTCTGGATCTGGAAGCTTCCGGAGCAAATGTACAGCTCTATGAGATTGATGTTGGTGACAAACAAGCAGTAGTACAGATGCTCTGCGATCTGCGACAGCGTTTTGGTAAAGTAAACGGAATCATACATGGTGCCGGTGTGCCAGGAGAAGGCATGCTTTGGTCGAAATCTCAAGCTGAGTTCGATGCAGTACTTCGACCAAAGCTTCAAGGTACCTATAATCTAGATGAAGCGTCGAGCGATGACGGGCTCGATTTTTTTGTGCTATTCTCCGCTATTACCTCGTTGACAGGAGGTTTCGGACAAGGAGATTATGCGGCTGCGAATGCTTATTTGGATGCGTTTGCTGCCAAGCGTGCTAGACGAGGTGGCAGAACACTCACCATCAACTGGGCAGTATGGAAGGAAACAGGGATGGCAGTCGATTATGGTATAGCAGACCGAGAACATATTTTTCAAGCTCTGCGAACGGAACAGGCTATCGAAGCTTTTCAGAGAGCACTTACAAGCTCATTTGTACAAGTTGCAATTGGTCGAATCAATCGTACAGAAGCAGTAAAAGTATTACCGTTGCTCGATCAGCCAAGATTTCCGATTCAACTTCATGCGGAGTTGATGGCTGAATTGGAACAAGGGATAGAAAAGAAGGGGACAGGGCAGAATGCAGTCCATGTAGTCCATCCTGAATTTGTTCCATCAGTGGTACTTACCGGACGTGCCGACAACACATACAGTGATTGGGAGCAGGCGATAGGAGCCATTTGGCTGAAAGTGCTCGGGGTAAAGCGAATAAACATTTATGATACATTTTACGAGTTGGGCGGAGATTCAATTTTTGCAACTAGAGTTGTGAATCATATTCATGAAGATCTGGGAATCGAGATAAGTATAGCCGAATTTTTGCAACACTTGACGATCGACGGTTTGGCTGTGTATTTAATGCATAAAGAGCAGAGAGATGAAAAGTGCAATTCTACTGACCATTCTATTTCGCTTGCTTCACCAGCTTCGTTCTATCCCGTTTCTTCTGCACAAAGACGTTTATATTTTCTACATGAGTTGCGTCCTGACCAACAAGCTTACAATGTAACGGTTGTGCTACAGATTGAAGGGGAATTAGAACGGGAGCGTTTCGAACAAGCGTGGCAGACGATCGTAGATAGACATGAGACGCTTCGTACGTATTTTGAACTTCATGATGGGGAGCCTGTACAAAAAATAGCTGACAACCTAATCGCTCCAATACGTTATATGGAAGCAGATGAACCGCAAATAACGGAGCTTATTCAGGCTGGCATAAGCTCATTCGACTTAAAACAGGCTCCGCTGTTGCGGATTTTACTACTTGCTCTTTCATCGACCCGGCATGTGCTGGTAATAGACTTGCATCATATTATTGCGGATGGATTCTCGATAGGAATTCTGGCAGAGGAATTCATGACATTATACAAAGGGCAAACACTGCCTGCTTTGTCGATACAGTTTAAAGATTATGCAGTCTGGCACAATGAGCGAATGAACAGCAATCAGATGTTACGTCACGAGCAGTTCTGGCTCTCTCTGTTTGCTGACAACGTGCCAAAATTGGACCTGATAACAGACAATACGCGTCCATCGCTACAAAGCTTTGCAGGTGACAAACATATCTTTGCAGCGAATGTAGATATGCTGGAGCAACTACAGCATTTTGCTACCAAGTATGAGACAACAATGTTTATGTTGCTATTAGCCGCCTTCAACATACTTCTTGCAAAACTAGCAGAACAAGATGATATCGTTGTAGGCTCGCCAGTTGCAGGAAGAACCGTTCGGGATACCGAACCGCTGATTGGAATGTTCGCTAATACCGTTGTCTTCAGAAATCGACCGATGGATCAGTTGACATTTGCAGAATTTCTCAGTCAGGTCAAGGAAAATACGTTGGCTGTATACGATCATCAAGAATATCCATTTGAACGTTTGATCAGTCAACTTGGATTAGGCAGTGAACTAAGCCGTAATCCTCTGTTTGACGTTATGTTTGTGATGCATAACGAACATAAAACAGAGCAGGAAAATTTGCCGCTCCGCCTTGCATCATATCCTATTCCTCACCGTATCGCGAAGGTAGATATAACCTTGGAAGCGACCGTTCTAGAGGATAAACTACTACTGGTATTTGAATATTGTACTGATTTGTATCGTTCAGCGACGATTAAGCATTGGAGCAATGGCTTGCTCTATATTTTACAAGAGGTTGTGAAAAAGCCCGATGTACGTATCTGCGATCTTATATGGTCAACTCAAAAAAGGGTCACTAATGTGCTACCTGAAGAAATAGAATTTAACTTTTAAGGTTGTGACGGGTCAGGGGAAAGGAGCGTCGAACGGTGAGCGATAACTTTACAAACTCTGTTCTTGCAGCAAACGACAAGACAGTCAAAGAGAAGGCTTACTGGCAGGAGAAAATGCAAGGAGATCCGGTGATGAGTGTATTTCCATCCGAACATCGTATCATTGATGGCGGAGAGGGAGCTAACTCTGTTTCTTTTCAATTCAATCATGCTGTATCAAATCAATTGAAGCACATAAGCAACGGTTCTGATTACGGTATGTTTATCCTCTTTGTGGCAGGGATGAATTTGCTGTTATCTCAATATACTAATAGTTCGGATATTGTCATAGCGATGCCAGCATTTCGACAGGCTCACGATGTGGACAACGAGGACGAAGCACGGTTGCTTGTTCTGCGGACGTCACTACAGAACTGTAACCATTTTAGGGATGTACTGAAAGCAACCAAGCAAACCGTTACCAAAGCGAATGTCCATCAAAATTATCCTTTTCATCTTGTGATGAAACATGGAGGCATGCTTACTGATCTTGATACAGATACACAGGCTCAGATACTTGTTGGGTTTGATCGTGTTCACGATCTTCCTCAGGTCAAAGAATCTAGGGCAGAAATCATTATAATACTGTCCTCTTCGGAACAAACACTTGAGGTACAGTTCAGTTTTAACCAAAGTCGTTTTGAGCCGAAAACTGCTCAACAATGGGGCACGCATCTGGAGCGCCTATTTGAAGAAGCATTGTTTCACCCCGAAAAATCTCTATCGGAAATCGGGGTATTAAAAAATAATGAAATCGAGATATTGACGAACCAATTTAATAATACGCAAGCCGAATACGACAAGGAAGCGACCCTGCCTCACCTGTTCGAGGAACAGACTGCGCGAACGCCAGACCAAACAGCCGCGGTGTTCAGCACCGGATCGTGGACGTACAGCGAGCTGAACAAGCGCGCGAATCAGCTGGCCCGAACGCTACAAGCCAAAGGGGTGAAGCCGGATCAGTTGGTGGGGGTATTGCTGGAGCGATCCCCTGAAATGATGATGGGTCTGCTCGCCATTTTGAAAGCCGGCGGGGCGTACGTGCCGATCGATCCCACCTATCCTAAGGAGCGGATCAGCTATGTGCTACAAGACAGTGGCGCTTCGCTACTGCTGACACGCGGAAAAGAGACCACCCTCGACGTGCACTTCGAGGGAGAGGTGCTTGACTTGACCGACGAAGCGCTGTACACCAACGATGACACTGATTTATCTGGTGGAGCAGGGGCGAATGATATAGCCTATGTCATCTATACCTCCGGTTCAACCGGCGAACCCAAAGGAGTGATGATCGAGCATCAGGCGGTGATCAACCGGTTGCAGTGGATGCAAAAGCAGTTTCCGTTGACCACTCGCGACGTCATCTTGCAAAAAACACCGTTTAGCTTTGATGTCTCGGTGTGGGAGTTGTTCTGGTGGAGCTTGTCCGGCGCGTCGGTCGTGTTTGCCGAGCCAGGAGCCGAGAAAGATCCGGAAGCTCTTGCGCAAAGTGTCCATGAACACCAGGTGACCGTGATGCACTTCGTGCCTTCGATGCTTCAGCTGTTTTTGGAGCATGTGGAGGCAACCGGAGGGGATAAGCTGCGCTCCTTACGCCGCGTCTTCGTCAGTGGAGAAACGCTGCAAGCGAGTCAAGCCAGTCGGTTCGGACGGTTGCTCAAAGACAGATGGGGAACAGAACTGATCAATTTGTATGGCCCGACGGAGGCGACCGTCGATGTGTCGTACCATGAATGCTCGTGCGAAGATCACGTCACGCACATTCCGATTGGGCAACCGATCGACAACATGTCCCTGTATATTCTGGACCGCGAAGGACGAGTGCAACCGGTGGGGGTACCCGGCGAGTTGTACATCGGGGGCGTGGGTCTAGCCCGCGGGTATTGGAACCGTCCGGAGCTCACCGAGGAGCGGTTTACGACGCAGAAAGCCGTACCAGGGATACGGTTGTACCGGACCGGGGATATCGGGAAGTGGCTATCGAACGGGGAAATGGCCTACGGGGGACGGATCGACCATCAGGTCAAAATTCGAGGAAACCGTATTGAGCTAGGGGAAATTGAGACACAGTTATTACGGCATCCTCAGATTCAGGAAGCGGTGGTGACGGTACACGAAGCCGAAGCAGGGCGGAAGGAACTGAGCGCGTATTACGTCTCGGAAGGGGTGCTGGGAATCGGGGCGATTCAAGCGTATGTGGGCGAGCGGTTGCCCGCTTACATGGTACCCACCTATGGGAGACAACTGGAGACGATGCCGCTAACGGCGAACGGGAAGCTGGATCGGAAGCGTCTACCGGCTCCTCAGGCGCAAGCGGAGCAGAGGAGATATGCCGCTCCACGCAACGAGGTCGAGGAGCAGCTGGCAAGCGTCTGGCAGGAGGTGCTCGGGATCGAACGAATCGGCATTGATGAGCCTTATCAAGAAATTGGTGGCGATTCAATCAAGACGATTCGAATTATTTTTTTGATCAAAAAGCGTTGCCAAATAGATTTGCAGATGCTTGAGTTTTATCAGCATCCTACAATTAGGGACTTAGCGGATTTTCTCAAAAATCGTGATTCAAATGAGTCTGACGAAAAGCTAGCAGTGGCCAAAGAAAAACTGGCACAGTGGCAACAGGAATTGTTTCAGTCGGATATAGAATGGCTTTTGCCTAATAAGGAAATTGAAGAAGTGTTGCCGCTTAGCGATATTCAGCAAGGAATGATCTATCATTCGCTTACTCATCCGCAATCGAGTCTGTATCATGAACAGTTTTTGTATGAATTTCAAGATGATTCGTTCTCTGAACAAACATTCAGACAAGCGATGGAACTTCTTATTGATAAGCATGCCATTTTTCGGACGACTTTTAATCTGAAAGATCTATCAGTGCCTGTACAGTTGGTGCATCGCCAAGTATCTGTCGATCTGGAATTGATTTCACTCGTTGATTTGGTGAGGGAAAAGCAGGAGAATTTCTTGAATTCATTCTTGGAACAGGATCGTAAGCAACCTTTTATTCAGGATGCAGTTTCCTCAAACATAATATGGCGGATGAGGGTGTTTCAGCTTAACGAGCATCATTACTGTTTAGCCTGGCTTTATCATCACGCTATGATGGATGGTTGGAGTAATGCTTCGTTTATTACTGAGCTTTGGCAAATTTATTTTGGACTAAAGCAAGGTTTAGTGGAGTTAAAACCGCTCCGTCATAGCTACAGAGATATGCTGATTGAGCAGTGGAGTATTCAGGACGATCCTGAGGTGCATTCATATTGGCGAAATGAACTAGAAAATTATAAAAGGTTTGAATCACCTTTTGCTGTTGTGGAAGAAGAGCTTGATGAATCTCTTGACATAACAACAATCATTTTGAACGAGGAAATAAATTTATTATCGTTAATGCAGGCGGCGAAAATCAATCACGTATCGCTTAAAACTATTCTTTTTACTGCTTATGCTTGCATGATGCATATGATCGATGCGGAGAACGACTTTGTTGTCGGGGTTGTAGTGAACAATCGGCCGCTTGTAGAAGACGGTGAAAAAATACTGGGTTGTTTTCTCAACTCGATCCCTGTGCGCATTCGTATAAACGGAACAACCGCTTTACAGGAATTTATGTTAGAAATGGACAAAAAATTGCTAGAGGCACAGCAGTATGGGAAGCTGTCACTAGCACGAATTTTGCAGGCAGTTGGCGAACATGACGGCGGTGGAAACAAGCTATTTGATAATATTTTTAACTATGTTGATCTATATGTATACGACGGTGTATCTCGCGAAATGCGCGACCATCAAACATTAGACAACGTTGGTAACTATGAGCGGACGAATGCGCTATTTCAATTTGACTGCTTTATGGAGAACGAGCATTTACATATTGTAGTCAGACATGAGACTAGCTTTTATCCTAAAGTAGACGTCGAATGTATGATTTCGTCTTATGCCCGAATTCTGAAGGCGATAATCGATGGTTCGGAGACTATACTCAACAAAACGCTGTTTTCAGACCCTAATCAGATTCGCTTATTGCGTGAGAGGGCAGAGACTTACGCTACTCCACTTCCAGACGAGCCAACGATCAGCGGATTGATCGATGCTCAGGCGAAGCGATCTGCACAGCGTACGGCGTTAATCAGTCAATCGGAAAGGCTGACATATGCCGAATTGAACCGAAGAGTTGATCAACTTGCTTGGAGACTTGTTCGTTCCGGTGTTAAAGAAGGAGATATCGTTGCATTAATGGCTAGGCGTTCAATCGAAATGATGATTGGTCTGCTTGCAATTCTGAGAGCAGGTGGTGCCTATTTGCCAATTGATCCCGACTATCCAGATGAGCGTATTCAGCACATGTTCACGGACAGCGGAACGAATGTGCTACTAACGCATCAACCGTACAACGAACGGGTAAATTTTGGCGGTGAAATACTTGATCTGGCAGAACATATTTATGAGGAGAATGATGCAATCAAGCGATCGTTTCCGCACATTCGTCCGAATAATCTCGCGTATTGTATTTATACATCAGGTTCTACAGGGCTGCCGAAAGGAGTATTGATTGAACACCGTTCGGTCGTCAATTTGCTAGAAGGTATGACACAATTGATATCGTTTCAGGAGGATCAAACATTTCTCTCTGTCACGACAATATCCTTTGACATTTTTGTGCTAGAGACGCTTTTACCACTGATGAAAGGAATGTGCGTGGTGATTGCCAATGCGGAGGAGCAGATTGATCCGGCGGCACTCGGACGACTGATGCTTAATCATGATGTCAGTATGTTGCAAGTGACGCCTTCCCGATTGAGGTTGCTTCTGGACAATGAGATAGCTATCGAAGGAATGGCTAAGCTCACGAACATCATGATCGGGGGAGAGTCATTCGGAATAGAGTTGATTCACACGTTTCGTGAGCATTCTTCTGCTCGAGTATTCAACATGTATGGTCCGACGGAAACGACCGTATGGTCGATGGTAGCGGATCTTACGGAAGCGGACGAGGTAACGCTTGGACGTCCGATTGCCAACACGGAAGTCCTGATTGTTGATCGGAATGGCCAGCTTCAACCGTTCGGAACGGTGGGAGAATTGTGCATTGCCGGGGCAGGATTGGCGAGAGGCTATCATGGTCTGCCGGATATGACACAAGCTAAGTTCGTTACTCACCCGATTGATTCCAGCCAGCGTATATACAAGACTGGAGATCTGGCACGCTGGCAAATGGATGGACAAATTAAGTATATCGGACGTCGGGATCATCAAGTAAAAATTCGCGGATATCGAGTGGAACTTTCTGAAATTGAGCATGTGCTAGGAAGCTATGCTGGAATCTCCTCCCCCTTGGTTGTAGCTCAGAAGCGAGACACAGACGAATCATATTTAATCGCTTATTATTTGTCAGAGAAGGAACTGCCTGTAGCTTTGCTTCGGGAACATTTGACTGATCGATTGCCGGATTATATGATTCCGGGTGCATTCGTACAGTTGGAGTATTACCCTTTGCTTCCTAACGGCAAGATTAACCGTGCAGCGTTACCAGAACCGAATTTATCGAGAAACGCCATGATTACACCATTCCGACAAGCGGTTACTGACATCGAACAAAGATTGGCACAGTTATGGCAGGAGATTGTAAGAATAGAGACCATTGGAATGGATGACAACTTTCTGGAAGCAGGGGGGAACTCCATCTCGCTCGTTCAGTTTCATGCCAAGCTGGAATCCTTTTATCCGAATCAGATCAGCATTGCGGAGATGTTCTCTTATCCGACGATCGGCAAGCTTGCAGCAAAATTAGAGCAAGCCATTCCAAAAAAGAAAATTGAGATCGACAGGTTGTTGTTGCCAAAACATTTTCTTAATCTGAGTGGAAGCTTAACCAATGAAAACACGTTTCTTTTTCATTTAAGTAACCCAGCGGTGGACGAGCTTGCCATACTGGCACAGAGTTACAATGTTGAGACAGACGATGTGCTCCTAGCCGCAGGTATATATCTGTTCCATGAAATTACGGAACAACAGGTTATTTCTCTACAAACAATGACAACGCTAAAGAATGAGATGATTACAGTAAGTGTAGATATGCAAGAAATAAGCCATTTTTCGCAATTGTTTCACAGCATTTACGAACAGCGGACACAAGCTATACTTACCTATAAACTTGAGGACTTTCAATTGTTCGCCAAACGTGTTAGACATGGCGCTATTGCTCCATTGTTCTATAGATCCTCATTAGAGACCTCCCATCAACGATTAAGTGATTGGTTTGGTTTCATGTTGGGCTATTCGATCAAAGAAGGTCGAGTAACGTTTACCTGCGACTATGACGGGAATATGATCAATGAAATATCTATGGAGCAATGGGCTGCCGGTTATATAAAACTGCTCGGTGTTTTGACAAATCAATTTTTGAAGGAGGCTCCTTAAAAATGAGAAAACTGGCCTTGGTGTTTCCGGGACAGGGGTCCCAATATATTGGCATGGGAAAAACATTGTATGAGCAATATCCGATTGCTAAAGAAACATTCCAAGAGGCTAACAAAGCTCTTGGTTTCGATTTAACTTCGTTATGTTTTGAAGGATCGCCGGAGCAACTTCAGCAGACGGAATTTACTCAACCAGCGATTTTAACTCACAGTGTGGCAGCATACCGGGTATTTATGCACGAAGTAGGCATACGTCCACATTTTATTGCTGGGCATAGTCTGGGTGAATTTAGCGCGCTGACTTGTTCGGGAGCCATTTCATTCGCTGACGCCGTGAAAATCGTAAACAAGCGCGGGCAGTTTATGCAAGAGTCGGCATCGCTAGGGACAGGAGGGATGTCAGCTATTTCGAGAGTGAGTGCAATCGATGTGGAACGAGTATGCCGAGAGATAAGCACCGAACAAGAACTTGTTACGGTATCCAACTACAATTCGTCTACCCAAACAGTCATTGCGGGCCATATCGGTGCGATTGAAAAGGCAGAACGCAAATTAACAGAGATCGGCGCAGACTTTATTCGATTGAAGGTTAGCGCACCGTTCCATTGCCCGCTCATGAAGCAGGCTTCCTTTCAACTGGAACAGGAGCTTTTGCAAACGCCTTATTCGGAGATACATGTTCCGGTTGTAGCAAACTACAACGCTTTGCCATATCCAGGGGTCAATCGGATCGTTCAAGCATTGACCATGCAGATGGTCGAACCGATACAGTGGAATGCGACGATGCAGTTTTTGAAAAATCAGGACGTAAATATTGTCGTAGAACTTGGTCCTGGTACAGTACTCCGTAATTTAATGAAAAAAAGCTTTAGCTCTATCCATAGTTTCTCCTATGACCGAGAAGTAGATCAGACAGATTTGAAGGAGTTGTTGTCCTCAGACCAATTGGAGTATCCATGTCTCGTATCTCGTTGTCTTGCCATAGCTGTTTGTACGCGCAATAGCAACTGGGATCAGGAGGAATATGAGGAAGGGGTCATCAAGCCTTACCGTCAAATCCAAACGATGCTTGCGGAAATCGAAGCAGCAGCAGTAGAACCGACTCTGGAACAAAAGCGAGCTGCGCTTAATATGCTCAAATTGGTGTTTGCAACGAAGCGTACACCTTTAGAAGAACAGCAGATGAGATTTTCCCAACTGTTTGAAGAAACCAACACTGGCGATATGTTTGCAGATGAAGTTCAATTACCTATGCAGACATCCTTTACGAGCTAGACAGGAGGATGATAAATTGGGGAATTTATTAGGGTTTTCAATAATGGGAAAAAATATCGAAGAGTATCCGCTAGAGCTGGAAAAAATATCAAAAAAGAGTATTGCTATTATCGGGATGGATGTTCGTTTTCCTCAGGCGAATAATCCACAATCCTTCTGGCATAATCTGGTCAACGGAACAGACTCAATTCGCGATTTCCCACTGTCCAGACGCTTAGATACTGATCCTTATTTGCGTCAAAAGGGGCTGGATTACGAACATTTTTCTTATATTAAAGGAGCCTTTCTTGAAGGAATTGATCATTTTGACTATCGTTTTTTTGGACTTTCCCATCGGGAAGCTTCTTTGATGGATCCGTGCCAACGACTATTCTTGCAGACAGCATGGCAAGCCATTGAAAATTCGGGTTATGGCGGCAATTGTCTGGTGGGATCTAATACAGGCGTCTACCTCGGCTTTAGCAATGATTTCGATACAGAGACAACTTATAAACGCTATATTGCTGATTTGGAGCCTGAGTCGGTGCCACTTGCTATCACAGCAAATATTAAAGCGATCATTGGAAGTCGTATCTCTTATTTACTTGATCTGCGTGGCCCGAACCTGCTTATTGATACGACCTGTTCTTCTTCGCTTGTCGCTGTTCACACTGCCTGTCAAGCCATTCGTAACGGAGAATGCGATATGGCGCTGGCAGGAGGGGTTGAATTGCATTTATTACCTTTAAATGTGACAGATCGAGAGAAAATGGGCATCGAATCATCCGACTATAAGACGAAGTCATTTGATGACAGCTCGAATGGATCTGGCAATGGAGAGGGAGTAGCAGTCGTTGTACTGAAATCGCTTGACCGCGCCATTCGGGATCGAGATCCGATCTATGCGGTTATTAAAGGGAGCGCGGTAAATCAGGATGGTAGCTCTGCCGGGTTAACTGCACCAAACGCTTCAGCTCAAGAACAAGTCATTTTACGGGCCTGGAAAGAGGCCGACATTGATCCTGCGCAGCTATCATACGTAGAAGCGCATGGGTCGGGTACGCCCTTAGGCGATCCTATTGAAGCGACAGGGCTGACAAACGCGTTTGCACATTTCACGGATATGAAACAGTTTTGTGGTATCGGCTCGGTCAAAACGAATCTAGGGCATCTCGGAAACAGTGCTGGAGTGGCTGGCTTGATTAAATCGGTGCTCGCTTTGAAACACAAACAATTGCCAGCTTCGTTACATTTTCAAAAGCCGAACAACAAAATTAATTTTAAAAGCTCGCCACTCTATATGGTTGATGAATTAATGGATTGGCCGATGCAGGGAGATTCTCCTCGTTACTGCGGGGTCAGCTCATTCGGACTAAGCGGAACCAACTGTCACATGGTGTTGGAGGAAGCGCCGAAGCAAGAGAGAGCTATTATGCGAACAAATAATGAGAAAGGTTTGTTACCATTATCAGCCAAAAGCATCTGGTCATTGCAACGTCTGGTTGAGAGTTACGATAAGCATTTGACAGAATCACAGGAAATTAGTCTGGTGGATCTTTGTTATACTGCCGCAGTGGGGCGTGGTCATTATACTCATCGACTTGCCATTGTATTTGACGGACTTACAGATTTAAAAAGCATTATCCATAAGCTGGCTTCACAAGGGGTGGACAAAGTCGAGCCTCCAAATGTAGTTTACAGCGTGCTTAAGAGTAACAATACTGTGGACAGCTCACAAGCCGGAGTTGGTCTCGCAGATTCAGACCAGACCGATTGGCATGAATGTGCTCGGTTGTACACAGCAGGCGTTGTCATCAGATGGCAAGACCTTTATTCAGAGGGCCAACGAATCCATCTTCCTGTGTATCCATTTGAGCCAATACGCTGTTGGCTGGATATTCCGGTAAAAGATAATTATTATCATGTTATCGACTGGCAACCATTTGAGTATAGCAGCACGATAGATGATGGGTTGGTCGCAAAAGGTACTGTACTGGTGCTGAAAGACAAGCATGAACGTGCCGATCGGTTGCGGAAAACACTTGAACGGAACCAAATGCAAGTTGTTGAGATCGAAATCGGAAGCGATAACGAATATTCACAACTTCACGAAACATCATATGTGTTAGGACATCTCCAAGATCACTATGATCGCCTTCTCGCTGAATTCCCGGATGGCACTGTAACGCATATTGTTCATATGGCTTCTTTAAGCGGCGGGCAAAGCCCTCAAACTATCGAGGAGTTGGAAGAAGAACAGCAACGGGGTGCCAATAGCTTATTTTATTTAACAAAATCCATTTTAAGGAATAAATGGAAGAAACGGATTCATCTGCTCCTCTTAGGGCAGGGCATCTACGAAGTGACGAAGAACGAAGCAGTATTGCACCCAGAAGCGGCTACTTTAATAGGTCTGGGCAAAGTCGTATCTCATGAGTATCCACATATTGCATGTCGCTGTCTGGACATTGACGAAGCTACAACCGACGAACAAATTACAGCCGTGTTGGAAAGAAAACAGGTACCGTACATGCTGGCCAGCAGAGAAGGTTTGTTGTATTCCGAAACTTTGAAACCTTTTGACTTACAAACAAATGAGGATGAACGCATTGAATTTAAGAGCGATGGCGTGTATTTGATTACAGGTGGATTGGGCGGAATGGCACTTGAGATTGCCAAGTATCTATCTACCAAACAAAAATTAAATTTGGCGTTGCTTAGCCGTTCTTCATTTCCTGATCGAAAACAGTGGAACCAATTGTTGCGAGAGGGTTCATCCCGAAAAATAAGGGAACGTATACTGAGTTTGCAGGAGATAGAAGCAAATGGAGCTCATGTTCAGCTTTATACCGCGGATGTTGCGAATAAGCACCAGATGGCTGATGTGGTAACCAGCTTAGAAAGCACGTATGGACGAATCAACGGGATCATACACTGTGCAGGGGTAGCTGGAAATGGATTTTTGGTACGTAAAGAGCAGGCAACGTTTGAAGAAGTATTGTCTCCGAAAACCAAAGGAACCTGGCTAATTGATCGGTTGACTGAAAGTGATCCTCCGGATTTCTTTCTTCTTTTTTCTTCAATATCGTCTTTAATGTCCGCTGTCGGACAAGGAGACTATACGGCTGCTAATGCTTATCTCGATGCTTTTGCACGTGCAAGAACAAGACGAGGCCTACGGACGCTGAGCTTGAACTGGGCGATGTGGAAGGAAACAGGGATGGCTGTCGATTACAATGTCCAGAACGATTCCTCTTTTAAAGAGCTCTATACACAGGAAGCGCTACTTGCATTGGATAAAGTAATACACACGAAAGCTTCAAATGTAGTTGTCGGTGAGCTAAAGCATAGTGAAATGCAGACACTGCTGACTGAAGATAATTTTGGCTTTCTCTCATCCGAGCTTCGTAGCCGAATCACTGAACGAATGGCGATCCAAGGGAAGCCTAAAGTGGATGAAGAACAGTCAGTACAACCAACAATACACATTACGTTGAAAGGCAAGGAAGAAGGAGATTTCAGCGACAATGAGCAGCAACTGGCTGCGATCTGGTCCAATCTGCTGGGCATGGAATCAATCAGCGTACATGATAATTTTTATGACATTGGCGGGAACTCGATCTTAGCAACGCATTTGCTTAGGGCACTGGATGAGGCGTATCCGAATCATTTTGATATTACGGATATTTTCTCATATCCTACTGTGTCCTTGATGGCTGAATACTTGGAACGACGATTGGATGACGTCGAACAGTCTGGATCATCTCTAGATGAACTGCTGGATCGTTTATCCGAGGGAGATCTTTCAGTTGAAGAAGCGTCCGAACTAATGAAATCGGTAGGTGAAGACCAGTGGAAAACATAAAGAATTTTATTTTTCAGCAGGTTGCTACAAATAAGTTGACTAAAGATGAAGCTAAAGTGCTTCTCAAAGAACTTTATCAATCGAATGTAAAAGAGGAACAAAATTCCAGCCATGATATAGCTATTGTTGGGATGGCTTGCAAATTGCCCGGTGCAGAAAATACTGAAGCTTACTGGAGTATTTTGGAGAAGGGCGTACGTACGATGGGAGAATTCCCTTTTAATCGCCGTCGGGACACCGATCCATTTGTAAGCGGCGGTGCGGAGTATCGTAAGGGCGGATATCTGGATCAGATTGATCGGTTCGATGCTCCCTTTTTTCGTATTTCGCGCCGGGAAGCAGAAGCGATGGATCCGATGCAACGACTATTTCTGGAAACCGCTTGGGAAGCGATGGAAGATTCGGGTATCGGTAGTGAGAAGTTAAAGGACACGAAAACGGCTGTATACGTTGGGCAAGAGACGAACTACAACAACGAATACAGAAAGTTGCTGGCCGAGGAAGACGAACTGTCGATGACGGGTTCCCATACAGGCATAATCGCTAGTCGTATTCAGTATTTACTTAACTTACGTGGACCTAGTCTTGTGCTGGATACAGCTTGTTCATCTTCGCTTGTAGCACTGCATCTCGCTTGCCAAGGGCTACGCAACAATGAATTTGACTATGCGCTTGTCGGAGGTATTTCTGCTTTTTTGTTCCCGGCAGGTCAGAGTCTTGTGATGGAATCCGGTAGTGCTGAAATTCGTGCTTTCGATAAAAATGCAAGTGGAACATGCTGGTCGGAGGGTTTCGGCGTCGTGATGCTCAAACCGTTAGATAAAGCTTTGCAGGATCAGGATCACATTCATGCTGTCATTAAAGGAAGCGCTATGAACAATGATGGAACATCGAATGGAATTACGGCACCTAATGCCGATTCACAAGCAGAGGTGCTGACAGCGGCATGGGAATCGGCAGGTATTCCGCCAGAATCGATATCTTACATCGAAACGCATGGAACAGGAACTCCGCTTGGTGATCCGATCGAGATTAAAGGATTGACAAAAGCATTTCGGCGATATACGAAAAAACGGCAATTTTGCGGTATTGGTTCGGTCAAAACGAATATCGGACATGCGGTCGCGACTTCCGGTATTGCATCGCTGATGAAGGTTGTGCTGGCAATGCAACATCAGAAGTTACCGCAGACGCTTTCTTTTCAAGCTCCCAATCCATATATTCATTTTGCCGATTCACCTGTGTATGTTAATGATTGCCTACGGGACTGGGAAACAGGCGATACCCCAAGAAGAGCTGGTGTTTCAGCGTTTGGCTTCAGCGGAACAAATGTACATGTGGTGCTGGAAGAAGCTCCAGCGCGTCCAGCTCGCGTTCAGACAGAACGAGGTTCGGAATTGTTCGTTGTATCTGCACGTACAGAAAATGCGCTACGAAGTTTGTTAACCAGTTATTCGGACTATTTGCGGGAGAACCCCCACGTTTCGCTAGCTGATTTATGCTACACAGCAAGCACAGGTCGAAAACATTATACGATCCGTCTGGCGTTCTTTGTTCATACGACGGAAGAACTTCTTAACAAGTTGCAGACAGCTTTAGCTGGTGAACTAGAGGATATTCCGCAGATTATTCCGCATAGTTTTTTTGGGAAACATAAAATAATTTTTCATAAACAGGAGAAGCAAGCGGGTGAATTGACAGAGCAGGACGTTGTTGGGTTAAGCGATGGAATCAATGGAAGACTTGCCGAATTAACCGCTTCAGGTATAACCGAGAGATCCGCAGAAGACATCAGCCGTGCATACGTTTTAGGTGCAGATGTCGATTGGAACATCATCTATAAACAGTCGGCTTGCCAGTTGCTCCGCGTGCCGACTTATCCATTTGATCGAATAAGATATTGGGCAAGCGGAGAACATCTCCTACAACAGAATGATGCGGTGAAGCAATTGATAAACGCACCTTTGCTGGATTATTGCATCTCTCGTACACCGAATGAATCTGTCTACGAAACGAATTTAAGCGTGGACAAGGAATGGGTTCTTAGCGAACATGTTATCGGTGGGCAAGCGGTACTTCCTGGAACCGCTTACTTGGAGATCGCACTGGAAGCAGGAGAACAGTATTTGGGCAAAATGCCGGGCGGTATCGAGGATATTCAATTCTTATCTCCGTTTGTAGTAGATAGTACTGAAACCAAGACGCTCTATACCGTTATACGAGAAGAAGATCAGCGCTTGTATTTTACGATTGGCAACGCTAAGGGAAGTCTTGATGAGGAAGAGGGAACTGTACACGCGGTTGGTGAATTGATGCGCGCTGATGTCGCTCTAGCAGAATCCTACGACCTTGTCGAACTTATCTCCAAATTCTCAAAAACAATCACACCGGATGTTTTGAAAGCAGAGACGTCCTCTGATCGCTCCATCGTATTCGGTCGGCGTTTTCAAAATATTGATCGCTTGTATGTAGGCGAGCAAGAAGCATTGGTGGAATTGAACTTATCGTCTGAGTTTGCTGCAGAAACCAATACTTATTGGCTTCACCCCGCACTGCTGGACAAAGCGACGGGTGCTGTATCGGACTTGCTTGCTGAGGATGATGACTTGTTTCTGGCTTTCGCTTACAAACGGCTACGTATCGTTAAACGTTTGCCGGAGAAGTTATTTTCTTATGTGAAAAGGCTGAGTTCTTCCTCAAAAGAGCTACTGACGTACCAAGTAACGATTATGGATACGAACGGGAACGTGTTAGTAGAAATCGACAAGTTTACTGTGAAAAAATTGAATCGCAAAGCGCAAAACTTATTGAACCAGGGCGAACTGGCATCAAGCTCATTTTTCTATGAAGTTGGCTGGCGGGAAATGGAGCAACCGCAGTGGGACACAACTGATTCTTTAGAAACTATTTGTGTTCTAAAGAACCCGAATGCATTCACCAATAAGTTGCTCGATAAACTGCTCTCCGAAGGTCATTCTGTTTTGCAGGTAGACGTTGGAGATGAGTATGTCTGCATCGACGATGAGCACTATGTTGTTAGCGGGTCAGAAGAAGATTATATGCGACTGCTCTCCGCTGTTCAGCATATACCTTTTACGAAGCTTATCCATTTCCCTGCTTGGGGAGAATCACAGGCTGCCGACTTTGATGAATTACAGAGCCGTGAAAAGAGCGGGGTATACGATTTGTATCGCCTTGTCCGCGCATTAGTCAAGAGCAAACGGCCAGAAAAAACCGAAGTGATATTGGTTGCGGACAATGCGTCGGAAGTGACTTCATGTGAGACAACGATTAAGCCGATTAATGCCGCTTTGTTCGGCTTAGGAAAGGTTGTCGAGGCGGAGCATTCATTTTTGAGTTGTCGTAGCATTGATCTTGACGAAATGACCAGTATAGAGGAGCTGTATCGCGAGCTGCAATCGAAAGATCATCCTTATGCAGTAGCTTATCGGGAAGGTAAGCGATATGCGGAAGAAATACGTCCTTTGTCTTTGGTAATAGAAGATCGACAACCGGTCGAATTGCAAAAAGAGGGAGTGTATGTATTATCTGGAGGAACGGGTGGACTTAGTCTGGAAATAGCGCGATGGCTCTCGACTTGTAATAAGGTCAAGCTGGTTCTTCTGCACCGTTCACCATTTCCTGAGCGCTCCAGATGGGAGCAATTATTGCTGTCTGAAGAAACTGATGCCAAATTGCTTGATAAATTGCGTATTCTTCTAGAAATTGAAGAAAATGGTTCACAGATTATATTTGTAGAGGCAGATGTGACCCAGCGTGAACTGCTGAAAGAAGCGCTAGATGTAGTTCGTCGACAGCATGGAGCCATCAAGGGGATTATTCACAGTGCAGGCGTGGCAGGGGATGGATTCCTTATTCGCAAGGAGGAAGAAACTTTCCGCAATGTTATAGCTCCTAAAGTCGAGGGCGCATGGTTGCTCGATGAACTGACGCGAGAAGATAAGCCTGATTTTTTTGTATTGTTCTCATCTGTAACTTCAATCTTAGGTGGACCAGGACAAGGCGATTATACAGCTGCCAACGCGTTTCTTGATTCATTCGCCGCGTATCGAACCAAACGGGGTGGCGGCACTACGTTGACGATTAATTGGCCTGCTTGGAAAGAGACCGGAATGGCGAAAGACTATGAAGTTAATCAAGATGGAATCTTTAAAGCATTATCCACTGCCGATGCATTGTTAGGCTTTGAAACGGCGTTAACATCTTCAATAAGCAAAATTATCATCGGTGAGTTGAACTATGATGTAATCCAGACCGAGGAGCAAGCTCCACTGCAACTTTCCGAAGAAATTAAGATCGAAATCAAACGACGTGCTTTAAAAAGGAAACGAGTATTACATGTGAATGAAAAAGCACATATCTCCATACCCGTTGTGCTAGAGGGAAGATCTTCGGGGATCTACTCGGAGAAAGAACAACAGCTTTCGACAATTTGGGGAGAAGTGCTCGGCGTTGAACGAATGAGCATTCAGGATAGCTTCTACGATCTTGGAGGCGATTCGTTATTAGCAATCAAAATATCGAATTTGATCGAGAAAAAAATAGGGCAAAAAGTCGATATCGGCGATTTATTCGAATACTTGACGATTTTTGAGCTGGCTCAGGCATTAGGCGGAGAAGCGCCGGAGTCAACTGATGCCGTGTCACTAGAAGCAGATGAGTCGCTACGCATAAAGTCTACAAGGGAGTTCGTTTTCGATCTTTCTAACGCCCAACAACGTATCTGGTTTTTGCATAAGCTGAATCCGGAGTTGCACGCTTATCATTTACCCCTTACGTTCGAAACGGATTTTGAACTGGATCAGAAAACCTTTGAAGCAGCTTTGATGTATATGACCGCAAGACACAGCTCGCTACGCACCGTGATTCGTGAGGAAGATGGCGAGCCTATACAGATTGTACTGCCGCACATAGATTTGCAGTTGGTATGGCAAGATTCGCTATCTACTGTGTACGAAAGCAATGGGTATGACGAAGAACTTCGGGAAGAAATTGAGCGTTCATTCGACTTCAGCCAATGCTTGTGGCGGATTAAAGTAATCCGTAAAAATGACGGTCGCTGCCTTATTTGTCTGACGGTTCACCATTTAATTTCTGACGGCTGGAGTATGATGATTCTGAAAGATGAGCTTTTGCATGTGTACGCTTCGCTTCTGGCAGGTGGTCATCCCGAACTACCGCCACTTCAGGCGGAATATAGAGATTGGCTGAAGCAGCTACAGGTACGAAAAAAGAGTGAAGCATTCTATCAAATGGAGCGCTTTTGGCTAGAAGAGTTGAGCAGTCCATTGCCTGTGCTTCAACTTCCGCTAGACTATTCAAGACCGACAATGCAAACCTATAATGGTAGCTATCTAGTTTTTGAGATGGATGAAGAACAGACAGGCCGCATCAAGGAACTGGCGAGACAAAACAAAGCGTCTATGCACATGTTCATGCTGTCTGCTTATTTTCTATTTCTAAAAAAACTTACACATCAGGACGAATTCATCATTGGTTACCCAGTTGCAGGACGAGAATCAAAGGAATGGGAACCTTTATTGGGATTGTTTATGAATATCGTCTGTATGCGTATCTCTTTGTCAGAAGACTGGACTTTTGAGAGTCTCGTTGCTGAAGTCAGACGCAAAAGCTCACAGTCCTATAAAAATAGTAGCTATCCTTTTGACTTACTTGTATCCAAGCTTAATCCAGAACGAGATATGAGTAGAAATCCGATTTTCCAAACGTTTTTCCAATTTTATGAAAATTATCAGCAGAATGAGCATAACAGTTTGTATGATCTATCGTTCCTTTGTAGAGAAGCAAATCACAAGCTTGAGATCAGACTGGAATACAACACTGACTTGTTTGACAAGACTACAGTGGAACGCTTCGCACGGCAATTCCAGTTTATGCTTGGCGATATTGCGACAGATATTCAGCGGCCGCTAGCCGAGTTCAACCTCCATAATGAGCAAGATGAGGCGGAACTTCTAAAACAATTCTCTTCTACGTGCTCGGATGTGATTCCGGACAGAACGGTTGTCGAATGGTTTGAGCAGACAGTAGCACGGCAATCAGAAGCAATCGCTATTACTTGTGGAGCAGAAAGTTTCACTTATAGTGAACTTGAACAGCGATCTAATCAAATCGCCCATCTACTTGCGAGCACCGGTTTAAAAGCTAACCAGCCAGTCGGACTAATGTTAGATCGTGGTGTTCCACTTATTGCAGGAATGATCGGCATCTTGAAAGCCGGAGGAGCATATGTGCCTCTTGATCCGGATTATCCTAAAGAGCGCATCAGTTACATGCTCAGTCATAGTGAAGCGCGGGTGCTTCTCACAGAGACCAAGTATGTAGATACTATTGTCGACCTGTTGGAGCCGGGTAGCACTTTGTCTACAATCGTTGACGTGAAAGGGCGCGAAAGCTTTCAACGGGCTGGCATTGGGCACATCATTCATCTAAAAAATGTGGAAAGTCAATCTGATAAGCCTTTACCTGTACAAGCCGATCTGGATGATCTCATGTATCTGATTTATACGTCCGGTTCCACAGGACAGCCCAAGGGTGTCGCTGTTTCGCATCGAAATGTGGCAAACTTTCTTCAATGGAGCATTGCCGATGGAAAAATAGGGTCTGACGACCGCATGGTCTTGCTCACATCAGTAAGCTTCGATATTTCCGTATTTGAAATTTTCGGAGCCCTTTTGAGCGGAGCTACGCTTCATATCGTTACAAAGGAGCAATTACAGAACCCGGAAGCTATATTCAGTTTGCTGTGCGAGAAAAAAATAACGTTGTGGCACTCTGTTCCAGCACTGATGCGCCAGTTGCTCGTGTACATGCGTCAACTAACGGATTCAAAAAAACAAATGGGATCGGCTCATATTCGCAGAATCATGCTTGGTGGCGAAGCATGGAATACCGAAGTTGCAGAAGAAATACGCAATATATTCCCCCAAACAGAGCTACTTAATATGTACGGTCCAACCGAAACGACCATTTGGGTATCAAGTAGCCGCATTGAAGACAGTTTGTCATATCGGGGTGATCTGCCGATTGGTCGACCTATCGCAAATACCCAACTGCTTATCCTTGATACAAATGGACGACTTTGTCCGGTAGGCATCCCAGGAGAAATCGCGATTGGTGGCTTAAATGTAGCACAAGGGTATTACAAGGATTTGGAAAAAAGCGATAAATCTTTTGTCTTTTACGGAGCTACAAAAGAACGCATCTATTTGACCGGAGATACGGGGATGTATTTGTCTTCCGGTGAAGTTCGGTTTCTCGGACGCAACGACGGAATGATTAAAGTACGTGGCTATCGTATCGAAACCGGAGAAATTGAGAGTGTTTTGCTACGTAACCACTCCATAGCAGAAGCAGCTGTTATTGCTCGACCAGAGGCTGGGACGCATCATTTAGTCTGTTATTACGTCTCCGATGCAGGGCAGATCACAGAACAACTGCGGGAGCAACTGCGACAAAGCTTGCCGGAATATATGTTGCCTGCACATTACGTGTTGCTAGATAAACTCCCCAAAACAGCTAATGGAAAAACGGATCGTAAACAGTTAGCTATGCGTTCGTTGCAAGAAACGCTTGCAACACCTAATCATTACGTCGAACCCATTACCGAGGTTGAACAGCAGTTGGGAGCTATCTGGTGCGAGTTACTCGGTATCGGACAGGTAGGCATCCATAATAACTTCTTTGAAGTGGGTGGGAATTCGTTTTTGATTAGTCAGATGCATTATCAGATTGAACAGTTATACCCAAATCGTATTAGCATCACAGATATATTTTCGTATCCAACGATCAACACTATTGCTCAAAGAATCGAAGGAATGACAATGCAGGAGGAAGCTTTCGATGAGCAAGAGAATACAAGCGATGAGGACTTGGAGAAAGAGCTTTACGAAATGTTTGATGAAATCGCTACCGGTAACGTATCTGTAGAAGACGCAGTCAAAAAGCTGTTGTAATTAGGAGGTACAAATGAACAGCATATATCAATATGTCGTTGAGAAAACGGCCACAGGTAGTATCAATAAAGCAATTGGTGTTGAAATTTTGAAACAGTTAAAACGGGAAGATAATGAAAAACCACATCAAGATATCGCTATCATCGGAATTGCAATTGAAATGCCGAATGCAAACGATCTGGATCAATTCTGGAGTAATCTACGACAAGGAATCGATTGCGTAGCTCCATTTTCTGAAAAGCGGAAAGCGGATCTTCAAGCTCTTTGGCCAATGGGTCAAATGAGCGATGCCGCTCCCAAATATGCCGACGGTGCTTATTTATCGGATATAGCGCACTTTGATCCGTCTTATTTCAATATTTCGCCTGTAGAAGCAAAACTGATGGATCCACAGCAACGACTTTTCCTACAGCATGCCTGGAGAGCTATCGCAGATGCAGGATACAGCGAGGAACAGTTGTCTAGATCACGCACTGGGGTCTACGTTGGATTCACTGGCGATTTTAGCGAGAGTTATCAAAATTTTATTGCTGAAGTCAATCCTGAGCAACTTCCTCTTTCTGTTACGGGGAACATTAATTCCATCATTGCTAGTCGCATTTCGTATTGTCTCAACCTGAAAGGGCCAGCGATGCTTGTCGACACGGCCTGTTCTTCGGCTCTGGTAGCTGTTCATTTAGCAGCCCTTGGAATGCGAAATGGGGACTGCGAAATGGCTATTGCAGGAGGAGTCAAGCTAAACATGTTGCCGCTGAAGGATAAATTGCAGTCACTGGATATTGCTTCTTCTACCGGAAAAGCCAGAACGTTCGACGATGAGTCGGATGGTACGGGCTTTGGCGAAGGGGTAGCAGCAATTTTGATGAAACCTTTGGCAAAGGCCCAAAAAGACGGCGATCGTATTTATGCTGTCATTAAGGGGAGTGCAGTCAACCAAGATGGTAGTTCGATCGGTATTACAGCACCAAATGCTTTGGCACAAGAAGATGTCATTGTCCGAGCCTGGAAAAATGCAGGGATCGATCCAGAAACGATCAGCTATATGGAAGCACATGGTACTGGCACCAAGCTAGGTGATCCGATCGAAATCGACGGAATTGCGAAAGCATTCTCACGATTTACTGACAAAAAACAATTTTGCGCAGTGGGCTCAATCAAAACGAATATCGGTCATCTTGATCATTTAGCTGGTTTGGCTGGTTTGGTAAAAGCTGTTTTGGCGATGCAACATGCTGAGATACCACCCTCGCTGCATTTTCGTCGTCCGAATCGAAATATTCGGTTCGAGAGTTCACCTGTATTTGTCAGCGATCGCCTGATTCCGTGGAGTGTAGAGCATGGGCCTCGTCGTTGTGGTGTTAGCTCGTTTGGACTAAGCGGCACCAACTGTCATGTAGTGCTAGAAGAAGCACCTCCAGTCAAGACGGAGCCTGCTACTTTGGATCATTTGCGCGTGCTTACACTTTCTGCGGAATCCAAAGAGGCACTGATTGAATTGGTACAAAGCTACCGATTTTATGTAGGTAGTAAGCTTTATAGAAATTTGGATGATTTGTGCTATACAGCCAATACAGGAAGAGGACATTATAGTCATCGGCTTGTACTGCTATTTATTGATGAAAACAAACTCCAACAGCAGATGCTACGTCTTGTGCAGGATGAAGCTTGGGACGTGCTCGAAGCGGAAGAAATATATTATGGAGAAAATAAGGTCATATCCGCCCCAAAAGTTAATAAGCGATTGGGAGAACTGACGGAGGACGATAAACGCCAGCTTACTGCAAAAGCTCACTCGCTACTAGAGAGCGGAGAACAACTTGCGGCATTGGCTAAGCTATATACTAGCGGAGCAGATGTAGCATGGTCCACTCTTTATCGAGGGCATAAGTATAGTAAAGTTCAACTTCCACCCGTGCCTTTTGCAAGAAAGCGTTTCTGGGTAGAAGCTGTAACAGACAAGCGCAAGATTGAGCACGTTACGCATGAACAGCCACTAAATTCCTTAATCGATAAGCAATTAGTAGACACGATGGGTCTTCAGGTTTATGCGAGCGACTTTCGTTTGGAAGAACGATGGGTGCTGTCTCAACATCGAATAATGGGAAATGGAGTCGTGCCAGGAACTACTTTTATTGACATGGTTCGGCAACTTTTACTGTTGGATGGTTCGGAGAACGAGAGCCATTTCGAGCAAGTAACATTTCTATCGCCATTTATCGTATCTGAGGGTGAAGTAAGACAGATGCACCTGTCTTTTGAAAATGATAAAGACACACGACTTCGATTTGCTATAGTTAGCCGGGGTGAAGACGAGAAAGAGTGGATTGAGCACTGCAAAGGCACTGTTGATCTGATCAAGCCACAAAAGAATCGAACATTTCCTTTCCGAGAATTACTCGATCGGTTCGCGTCATACGAGACCATTGAGGTAGAACAGGGGCAAGGAGATATAGAGTTCGGGCCACGTTGGAACAATGTTAGACAAATTCAGGTTAACAAAACGGAAATGCTTGCCCACATTGAGCTTCCCGAAGATTTTGCAGCCGACATCTACGATCATCAATTGCATCCAGCAATGATGGATAATGCTATGAACATCGCCATTAACCAAATCGGAGATGGATTTTATCTCCCTTGGATGTATAAGAAACTTCGGGTATATGGCAAGATGCCACAGCAATTTTTCAGTTTTGTTTTATTAAAACAGGACGTACAGCCAGGTGGAGAAACGGCAGTATTTGACGTTATGTTAATGGACAAACACGGGCGTGTATTTGCTGAAGCAGAGGACTATATCATCAAACGAGTGAACAAGGACGGAGAGTCATATCAGAGACTGAAATCTTCTGATTGTTTCCAATTGGAATGGTTACCTGAACCATGTGTGACTGACGAGCCAGCAACCAGCATATCCGGTTCAGTTCTTCTGCTAGGCAATCACGAAGCAGATATGCAATCACTCAAAGCTCGCTTCGGTCAGGAGGGATGCCGGGTCATCGAAGTCGAACTAGGTCAAGAGTTTTGTGAGCGTGGACCGGATCAATACATCTCATCTGCAGCAAGCAATGATTTTGACCGGATACTGCAAACGGCAGATCGGGAACAGATCGGGCAAATTGTTTATATGCTACGCACTCCGGAAGAATCGGATAGCTACGAGCGTTTGGAAGACCTTCGTAAAAAAAGCGCTGATGGACTGTTCTTGCTTATTCAGTCTTTACTGCGCCACAAACTAAAGCAAACACTGAACCTGACGCTGATAGCTTCAAATGCGCAGAACATATCCAACGCTGAGAGCGAGCTTCAACCGCTATTCTCAGCGTTTTTTGGCTTGGGAAAAGTGATAAATGAAGAATATCCTGATTTACATGTTCGTTGTATCGATGTTGATGAGCATATATCGATTGATACTTTGTGGGAAGAGATGTCATTTAAACCGTCCACTTATTGTATCGGGTATCGAAGAAACGTTCGCTATGCGCCTAAGTTGGTATCGCTGCATAAGATCTCTACGGACGTCCGTCCGGTACCGCTAAAACAAGAAGGATTTTACCTCATTACAGGCGGACTAGGAGGCTTGGGACTGGAGGTAGGCAAACATTTGGCTGCTTCTCTCTCTGGTATTAAGCTGGTGTTTATGAACCGTACGGCATTGCCTCCGCGCGAGATATGGGCCCGTATAATTGATGATTCGGTCGATGAGAAGACGATACGTGCTATACAAGCATTGCTGGAAATGGAACGTCGAGGGGCAAGCGTACAGAGCTATTCGGCTGACGTCTCCAAAGCAGACGAACTTGAAGCGGCACTTTGCCAGTTGCGCGCGCAGTATGGAAAAGTTAACGGGATCGTGCATGCTGCTGGTGTCGCAGGCAAAGGGTATTTATTTCAAAAGCAACCTCTAGATTTTCAGAGTGTAATGGCACCAAAAGTTAAAGGAACCTGGCTACTCGATAAGCTAACTGAGAACGAACCTCCCGACTTTTTTGTACTGTTTTCTTCGATCACTGCGCTTATAGGAGGGGTCGGGCAAGGTGATTATACAGCAGCTAATGCTTATATGGATACGTTTGCAGCTAAGCGAAACCAAAGCGGCAAACGTACGTTGTCGATCAATTGGCCAATCTGGAAAGAAACAGGAATGGGTGTCGATTATGAGATTCAGGATAACGGAATATTGCAAGCGATTCGTACTACTTCTGCTATGCAAATGCTAGACTTTTTGCTACCGCAGAGCCATGCCAATGTCATTGTTGGAAAATGGAATCAAGAGGCGGCTGGCAAACGGTTGATCGGTTCTTTTCTGTTTGGCTTATCTCAGGAACTGGAGCGCAAAATCCTCAAGCTTGCTTCGAGCCGTGAGCGCACGTTGCAGAAGGAGAATCCGTATCTCTATGCTGAAGTGGAAGTACATGGTAAAGAGAATTATAGCGAGATGGAAGTAAAGCTAGCTCAGATTTGGTCTGGCATTCTAGAGCTTGAGCAGATTAATGTCTACGACAGTTTTTATAGTTTAGGTGGAGATTCCATTATTGCGGTGCGGCTGGTGAGCGCTATGTCAGATCTTCTTCAAGTAGAAATCGGAGTGAACGATTTACTTGATCTCGCAACGATAGAGGCACTAGCCGGTTATATCGATAAGTTACCTGGACAGGAATCGACTGCCAAACCGAATGCTGTGACAAAAGTGGCTAGCAAACAAGCCCCTGAGGAATTAAGAGCAATCGTTTCCGACCAAGCTTCATCATTGCCTGATCAGACGATCATAAGTCTTGATACATTCAACCAGACCCAAGAATTGTCTTGGCGGCAGTTTAATTGCTACGACAGAGGATTTGCTATCCAATTTGGTGATGAGAATGCTTCGTTGATTCCGTTTTTTAAACTGTTTTTAGGTTTGAAACGAGGATACAATCTTTCTGCACACGGGTATCCATATTCACTTCAAGATCAGGAGAAAGTGTTCGGCTACGAAACTGATCACCAGATGTTAACAAAATTCGGTTACGCTCTTCAGCAAGTGAATGTTGGGTCAGAGTCGAACTTTCATGAAACGATTTGTCAGTTAGTAGCGCAAAAAAAACTTGTCATGGTTTCGTTTGACGAATTTTATTCTTTTTATACTCCATACTATCGTAAAGAGCATACAGATCATCTTACAATCATCAATGGGTATGACAGAAGAAAAGAGATTTACCATATCGTCAATCATAATCATCTTCAACAACAAGCTGTAAGCACTGTTTCTTATGGTCCATTTACAACACCGTTTGCTACGCTGGAAGAAGTATACGAAGCTATTCCAATAGAATTGAGAACAATTATTATATTGGATCGATTGCCAGACTCGATTATACATGTGGAGTCGTTACGTACAGAACTTCTTCATCTTTTACGCATTTTAAGTGTGGAGGGTCAGGCAGGAAGCGAAATCGAACGAATGATCACCTGGGACGGGCAGAGTACAGAAAGCGTAGACGAGAAGATTAGGGAACTATATCTTAAGCTCGGAGGCAAAGAATTATTTGTGGATACACTGATGAGAGATTTTATAGAAGAACCTTGGCAGACAGAAATCGAAGCAGCGGCAGATGTCATTATCACAAGTTCAAAACAGTTTATCACCCAATTTGTTACTGGTATTTTTCGCAAACGTCCTGTGGATATACAGGATGTGATTCATTTTGAGGCAGAAGTACGTGATCATACACAACAATGGCTTAACTTGGCTATAACAGTATTGGAACAAAAGTGGCAGAAAAGTTGAGTCGATCTAACGCTATCTGCTGACAAGGCACATACTCGGAGGATGCATATGTATATCTTAGGAATTACCGGACCGTTAGGACATGATGCAGCGGCATGTCTTATGAAAGAAGGACGTATCGTGGCTATGGTTGAAGAGGAGCGTCTATCGCGCATACCGCATTCACCTGGTGGATTAATGCCTTACTTGGCTATTGAGCATTGTTTGAATAAGGAAGAAATATCTCTGGATCAAGTCGATTATATCGTGCTTAGCTGGGATAAGGGACTTATTCCCCAAACCAAAATTCCGCTACCCGATATTTTTGATGATGTAGGAAGCTTATTTCCAAAAAGTAAGTTTCCTCATTCTAAGCTTCCTAAAATTGAAGTTATAGATCATCATTTGGCACATGCAGCGAGCGCGTATTACTTTTCTCCGTTCGAAGAAGCTGGCGTTCTGGTTGTAGACGGCGCAGGTGAAGATTGCAGTACAACACTTTATCACGGGAAAAATGGGCGCTTGAACAAACTCGATTCTATCCATCATAACGAATCGTTGGGGGAATTCTATGCGACAGTAACAGAATATGTCGGGTTTGACTGGAACGATCCGGGCAAAACAATGGGACTGGCTTCTTTCGGAGAGCCTGTTTATGAATTTCCTCGTATCGCTCTTGACGATGTTAAAGGATACTCGATGAAAATCGATCAATCCTTACATATGTCCAAAGTGGAAAATGTTTGGAAAAAGGAATTTGTTCGTCTTGGTATCATGCCAAATATCAGCACTCGCCGGTATAACCCGGTGACTTATCGGATGTCTGAGCATTTGGAGTTCGATGCTGTTCATTATAATCTCGCTGCTTCAGCGCAACGCAAGCTTGAAGAATGCTATATGAATCTCGCCAAAGTGTTGATGGAGCGAACAGGCTCCCGTAATCTTTGTTTAGCGGGTGGGGTAGCGCTGAATTGTGTGGCTAATGGTCAATTAAGACGATCTGGTCATGTAGACGGTCTGTTTATACAACCTGCCGCCAACGATGCTGGCGCCGCGATTGGAGCGGCGGCGGAAGTTGCGGCAAGACTGGGCTTTGCGATTGAGAAGCTTGTAAGCAACTACTCCGGTCCTTCGTTTACCAATGATCAAATTCGCGCAACACTGGATCACCTGGGATTGAGATATAAAGCGGTCAACGATGCAACAGAAACGGCTAGCCAATTGCTTACAGAAGGGCAGACTGTTGGTTGGTTTCAGGGAGGGGCAGAATACGGTCCACGGGCGCTGGGCAACCGTAGCATGCTCGCCAACCCATCCGTTCCTGATATACAAAATCATATGAATAATAATGTAAAATTTCGTGAAGGATTTCGTCCTTTTGGTCCCTCTGTTCTGGAAGAAGAGGCTGGAGAGTGGTTCGAAGATATGCACTCTTCACGTTTTATGCTTCAATCCTTTGACGTGAAACCTAATAAGCGTAGCGCTGTTGAAGGCGTTGTACATGTAGACGGTTCTTCGCGGCCACAGACAGTCACAAAGGAAACAAATGCTCGTTACTATAAGCTAATTAGCGAATTTCGAAAGAATACAGGCATTCCTATGGTGCTGAATACTTCGTTCAATTTGCGAGGAGAACCGATGGTAAATACACCGTATGATGCTATTCGGACGTATATCATGGGAGCTCTAGATGTGCTGGTTATGGAAGATATCGTTCTGGTCAAAGCAGACTCCAATCTTTGATAATTTGATGAACGAAGGAGGAGTAATCTATATGTCAGTAGTAATCAAGCCTTTTGAGATAGGTATGCTGGAAAGTTTGAAATATATCGAAAATCGAGTTAGAGAATCAGAGTCTGATTTTCCTTCTTGGGCAAACTGGGCTTATTTAAACAATCCGGAGTTAAAAAAATCAAATATGTTTGTAGCACTGATCGACAACGAATTCAAAGGGTATGGGCATTTGCTTCCCCGTCCTGCTTTTGACGATGATCCTCCGAAAGTAGCGCATACGCTTTACTTTGACTTTAATGTTCTACCAGATATACCGGAATCACGGATGGTGCTGAAGGCGCTTTACACTGCTTTGCATAAAAGAGGGCAAGAATTGCTTGCGGAATTGCCGTCTCGACAAGCCGAATGGTGCATTCAGCATTATGGCTCCGTAAAGCGGCAACTGGATTTTGTTCAAAGTCTTGGATTTAAGAAAATCGAAAGCTATATGCTTCTTGAACGTAGCTTCGAGCAGTCAGTGTCTTATAATGCGCTACCAGAAGAACTCTCTTTATTTCAGTGGGAAATGGATACTCAGCAAGACCAGAATACTTTTCTAGAGCTTGAAAAGTTATGCTTTCCGGAGGAAACACCTACGTTAGATAAATTGAGTGCATTAAAGGGATTGCCAGCGTGGAGAACGTATGCTGCTGCGGAGTCAGACGGCACCGTTGTCGGCCTGATTATGGTGCATATGGACTTAAATAGAAAAAAAGGATATATCGACGATCTATTCACTGTTCCCGCTTATCGCAGTCGAGGAGTTGCCCGGGCGCTGTTGGGAGCAGGGATTCAATATTTATCTGATCTTGGTTCAATTGCAGTACAGCTTCACGTATCGGACTCGAATTTATCGGCTTTCCGTCTATACCGTCAAATAGGATTTGAGATCATAAAGGAGCAATTAGAATTTAGAAAGTCTTTTGCGGAACAGGAATAGGAAGGGGCGGTGGTAAATGAGTACATCTGAAAAGCTGAACAAAGATCAAGTAGAAACGATTCTAGCGCTCAGTCCACCACAAGAAGGAATGCTGTTTCATTACTTGAGTGACCCAAGCAAGCACGTTGAGCAACTGACGTTTAGATTAAACAATTGTGGACATAATGTTCGGCAAGCATGGGAAACAGTGACAAAGGCTAATCAGGCATTGCGAACGGTTTTTAGATGGGAAGGGCTCGAAGCACCGATACAAATTATTTTGAAAGATCAGAAATTGTCTTATTCGGAGTACGATTTGACTTCAGAGTCACCTGAACAGCAAGAAGTGTTGCTGAAAAGTTATCGTGCTACCCAAAGGGAGAAGGAGTTTGATCTTCAACTGCATTCGTTTCGTGTACTGCTTTGCCGCTTATCGGAAGATGAGATTGAAATGACGCTTACGTATCATCACATTATTATGGATGGTTGGAGTACAGGGGTGCTTCTTCGTGAGTTCGTCTATGTGTATCAGGCTTTAAATGAAGGAAAGGAAGTCCATTTGCTACCGAAGACATCCTACAAAGCATTCGTTCTCTGGCATCAGGAGAAGTCGCACGAAAATAAAACAGATTACTGGCAAGGTGTTCTTTCAGACTTTGAATGGAAACCAGGCATATCCTCTCGAAATCTAATGCCAGAAGGGAGTAGCAAAGCTGAAAAGAAGGAGCATGCAACCGTTCGAAATAGACCTTCGGATCATATCTATGCTGCTGTACGAAAGATCGCAGAGCGATTAAAGACGACACCGGCAACTTTTTTTTATGCCGCTTGGGCATTCGTATTGCAACGTTATGGAAATACGGAAGATATCGTTTTTGGGACGGCTGTTTCTGGACGAAAGGCCACTATTGTCGGTATTGATCAAATGGTAGGTTTGTTCAGCTCTGTGATTCCTTTGCGGGTTCGAACTGCTACGAAAAAGGACTGTGTTCGCGAGTTGTTACTTCGTATCGATGCCAGCCTGAAAGAACGGGAGCCGTTTGAGCACGTTCCTCTGGCAGATATTCAACAGGTCGGTCAGGTGCCACCGGGTATGTCACTTTTCGATTCTATTGTAGTTATCGAAAATTATCCGTTAGATCATACAGTGCTAGCTCAAAGCACGTTGCGATTAACCGAAACGTTCAAACAAATGACGTACCCGTTGGTGCTTATCGTATATCCTTTTGAGCAATTGGAATTCGAGTTGCAGTTTCATTCTCAAACCTTGGAACAAGCAGAAGCATTGATGAATCGTTACATTCACATACTTGAGGAAATAACGTTTGATGAAGAGCAGCTGATTTCAGAACTTGGCTTGTTATCAAAGTCGGAACTGAATCAGATGGAGAGCTGGCAAGGAGCTATGACAGCAGATCAAATGACGGATCGCACCGTATTTGATGCGTTTGAGTGGCAAGCCGAGCGGGAGCCTGATCGAATTGCGGTTAGTTTTGGTGAACGATCACTTACTTACGGGGAGTTAAATGACAGAGCTAATCGATTGGCACATCTGCTTCGCAGTAAGGGCGTTATTCCAGACCAGCTTGTTGCAATCATGCTGGAGCGATCAATCGAAATGATGGTAGGCTTGCTTGCGATACTAAAGGCAGGCGGAGCTTACGTGCCGATCGATCCCAGTTACCCGAAAGATCGTATTGCTTACTTGCTAGAGGACAGTCAGGCACATCTGCTACTGACCGACGGCCAACAGACACCTTCATTCTCTGGCGAAATCATAGATTTGACGGATGAATCGTATTATGAAGACATACAGAGCAAGGTACAAGCAGTAAGCGGATCATGTAATTTAGCCTATGTTATTTATACATCAGGCTCTACGGGCAAACCGAAGGGAGTTATGGTCGAACATCATTCGATTGTTAACCGGCTAGAATGGATGCAGAAATGTTATCCGCTGACAAAAGCAGATGTCATTTTGCAAAAAACGTCATTTAGCTTTGACGTGTCCGTCTGGGAACTTTTTTGGTGGGGAATGTCTGGAGCATCAGTTGTATTTTTGGAACCGGGAGAAGAGAAAAATCCTGCCGCTATCGTGCAAGCTGTCAAACAGTATGGAGTTACAGTGATGCACTTTGTTCCATCGATGTTGCAACTTTTTTTAGATCATGTGGAAGACAATAGACAAGAAGAGAATCTTCGTTCACTTCATCATATATTTGTAAGTGGAGAAGCATTACGTGTGCAACAAGCCTATCGGTTCAAGCATCTATTCGAGCAAGTGAAACTTGTTAATTTGTACGGACCTACGGAAGCGACTGTAGATGTGTCTTTTCATGAATGTTCAGGAGACAGTCGTCTGTCCACTATCCCAATCGGTCGGCCTATTGATAATACGTCACTTTATATTATGAATCAGCATATGCAGCAACAGCCAGTTGGTGCTGTCGGTGAACTATATATCGGCGGAATCGGAGTGGCAAGAGGCTACTGGGGTCGTCCAGAATTAACTGCAGAAAAATTTATCAGTAATCCCTTCAAATCCGAAGAACGGATCTACAAGACGGGGGATCTAGCTCGCCGACTTCCGAATGGAGAAATTGATTATTTAGGTCGAACCGATTATCAAGTCAAAATACGCGGTTACCGTATCGAACGTGGAGAGATCGAGCACGTTCTGGCTAATCATCCGGCAGTGCTTCATGCCATAGTTGTAGTTAAGCAGCTTGGAGAGAGCGACAGTCTTGTTGCTTATGTGCAATTACATGGCGGAGAACAACGACTAGATGAAGTCAAAACGCATGCAGCGTCTATACTTGCGCCTTACATGATTCCGTCTCTCTATGTCGTTCTTGAGCAATTGCCGCTTACTAGCAACCAAAAGATCGATCTAAAAAATCTACCAGAACCTGATTCGTACAGATCAAGTCGCTCGCCGTATACTCCTGCTCGGAACGATGTCGAGCACAAACTTGTCAATATTTGGCGCGATGTCCTTAACATCGAACAGATCGGTATTACCGATCATTTTTTTGAGCTGGGTGGCAATTCTATTCTTCTAATGCGGTTGTACAATAAGTGCCGGAAAGAAATTTCGGATACGTTGCTCATAACCGATTTGTTTGCTTATCCGACAATTCGTCAATTGGCTGAGTTTGTGTCACAACATGGAGATGGACATTCGAGAAGTAAACGAAAAGGGATTCATTTGGAAACAGGCTTGACTGGGCGAGCTAGAGGTAAAGTGAAGCCCGGAGGATTGGAAGCGATCATCGATGGCGAGTTGCTGAAGTTCCTCCGCACTATTGCAGATATGGAGCAGACAAGCACCGATGCTATTTTGCTGGCAATGTTTTTGTACCAGCTCTCTGAATATGCTGTAACGTCTACGGTAGAGTTCGATATGATGTTTTCCTCTTACAACGAGGTCGCTTCTGCACAGATTTCGATGGATGGATTTCAATCCTTCTCTCCGCTGTTTTACGAAGTGAATCAACAGATATCATCTAATTTCGAAACGTATTCAATCGATAACTGGAAGAATTGGGAACAAGATCCAAATGGTGCGCATTTGCTAGTTAGCCGGCGAGAATTACTGACATCCACGATCAATCTGCTAGACGTGTATGACATTGTGTTCCGTATCGCAGATGGGAAAGAAGCAAGCATGCGTCTAACTGTAGATTTTAATATCGCTTTTCTCAGAGAGGATCGAATCGAGTCACTGGTTGGAGAGTATCTCGAATCGTTACATTTGCTTGTTGCACACTATCAAAAAATTCACAGCGCTTTTTAGTCCTATTGAAGATAAGCTGATGTATTCGGAGGCTCTTTCTGAAAGGAGGTTTCTATTTGTTAAAACAATTGCTTCATACCAATTCATCAACAAACACAACACCAATGTCCGAAGCAACAAAATTTCAAAAGATCAAGTATGGAGACATTGCCGTCATCGGTCTTGCTTTGGACTTCCCTTGCGCTTCAGATCCTGATACCTTTTGGGAGCTTCTACGCTCTGGTAAAGATGCTGTCCGCAAGCTACCTTACGGAAGAATGAACGATGCAAGTCGTTATATAGCATATCAAAATAAAAGCGATCACGAGCCAGCTTTAAGTCATGGGGAAGCTGCCTTTTTGGATGAAATTGATAAATTTGACTATAGATTTTTTCGTATGTCACCCAAAGAGGCTTCTTTAACAGACCCTAATCACCGACTTTTTCTACAAACTGCATGGAAAGCACTGGAAGAGGCAGGTTACGGCGGTAATCGTCTAAAAGGTTCTCGCACAGGAGTTTTTGTCGGATCAAGTTCAGAAGCAGTATACAAAAATATGATTGCCGAGCTACACGCTTCCGAATTGTCTATGGCTCTGACAGGCAATATTCACGCCGTATTGCCAAGCAGACTTGCTTATCTTTTGGATTTGCGCGGTCCTAGTCTCGTCGTCGATACTTCATGCTCTTCATCGCTTGTTGCAGTCCATCTAGCTTGTCAGTCGATTCGCAACGGCGAATGCGATACAGCATTGGTAGGAGGGATTCAACTTCATATTCTGCCGATTCGTAAAACGAAGGTTGGAATAGAATCATCCAACGGACGGACGAGAGCGTTCGATGATCAGTCAGATGGTACAGGTACTGGCGAAGGAGTAGGCGTTGTTTTGCTTAAGCCACTGGAAGCCGCATTAGCCGATAGAGATCATATTCATGCAGTCATTAAAGGAAGCGCCATTAATCAAGACGGCAAATCAATGGGGCTAACTGCCCCTAATGCTGTTGCACAGGAGGAAGTTCTTATCCGTGCATGGAAAGAAGCGGGGATCGATCCGAAGAACATCGATTACATCGAAGCTCACGGTACAGGAACCAAACTGGGCGATCCGATCGAAATCGATGGCATTCGTCGCGCATTTGCCCGTGTAACGGATCGCAAGCAATTTTGTGCTATAGGTTCTGTAAAATCAAATTTGGGTCATCTTGACAATGCAGCCGGGATCGCTGGAATGATCAAATCTATACTGGCTTTGAAATATAAGCAAATTCCTCCAACCCTGCATGTCCGCAGAGCGAACAGAAGCATACCGTTTGAGGACTCTCCAGTGTATATTAATGACCAGTTGCAGGAATGGGAGAGTGATAATTCAAGATTATGTGGGGTTAGTTCTTTCGGCATCAGCGGTACGAACTGCCATATCGTCATGGAAGAAGCTCCTATTCCAAGTCTGGTTGAAGAAACAGGGAGTCCACATCTGTTTACACTCTCGGCTCGCAGTATAACAGCGTTGAAGAGAGCGGTATCAGACTATGCTGTATTTACCGAACGTAATCCGGATGTCTTGCTGATGAACCTTTGTTACACTGCAAATACAGGTCGTCATCATTGGGAACACCGATTGGCCGCGGTCGTTGAAAGCATGGCTGAACTTAGCAGCCTGTTGCAGCTTGCTTCTAGAGACTGGGAAGCTGCCTGTATGAACGGAGTATTTTATGCGGAATGTACACCGGATGACATGCCCGCTAGATCACTTGTTCTTGCTAGTCAACAACGGGCAGAGCTTGAACAAGTATGTGCACAATATGTTTCCGGTTCTATGTTTGAATGGGAGACATCCTATTCCGGGCACAGAGCACATCGAATAACGTTACCGACATACTCATTCGATAAATCTCGATGTTGGCTAGAGATTCCGGATACAACAGAACAAATGTTTTATACGACACGTTGGGAGAAAAGCTTCTCTATTGATCACAACTATGCTGTGCACGGAACAACATTGCTATTACACAACTGTTCTCCAGCAGCAATAAATATAGTGAATCTACTCCGAACTCAAGGCGGCAGGGTGATAGAAGTAATAATAGGTTCCCGATACGAAATGCTAGATGACGAGGATCGGTATTTCATAGGTTATACAGAAGAGGACTACAGAAAGCTGATTGAACATCTACAGGAAGTCCAGTTGGATCGGATTTTGCATGCGACCGCACTAAATCCTGATCCAACGATAGAAAGCGTCAGCGATTTGATGTCGGAGCAACAGTCCGGATTGTATAGTTTGTTTCATCTGGTGAGCGCATTATCACTACAAATTTCAGACAGACCGACAGAGCTCATAGTACTAACGTGTTATGGAACCCGAACAACGGTGAATCAAGAAATAGTCCACCCGCTTCGTACAGCCTTGTTAGGTCTGGCTAAGGTCGTACACTGGGAAAATCCACAATTGCGGTGTCGTTGTATTGATTTAGATGAGAATACGGACTCGCTTCATATTTTGAAAGAAATCAGTGCATCGCAGACAGAATTTCAGATCGCTTACCGTGGAGAGCAACGTTGGGTTGAGCGTCTTGCTCACCTAGAAATAGCTCAAGCGACAACAAGCGAGGCGTATATACGAACAAATGGTGTTTATGTTATCACAGGAGGACTTGGACGTTTAGGTTTGCAGATGGCTCGTTATTTGGCATCTAAAACCAGGGTGCATCTGATTTTACTTAATCGTACTGCCTTTTCATCCCGATCCGAATGGGACGAATTGAACAAGCACGGCGAAAATGATGAGATGCACCGACAAATTCAAGCTATACAAGAAATTGAAGCGACGGGTTCGCACGTTCATATATATCAAGTCGATCTAACAGATGTTGATCGATTAAATAACGTATTGATTGATGTGCGCAATCAGTATGGTAGTTTAAATGGAATTATGCATTGTGCAGGGGTTGGCGTCGGCATGATGGGAGAAATGATACCGAACGATCGTCTTGAAACATTTGAAGCGGTGATTGCTCCCAAAATTTTAGGAACTTGGAATATTGCGCAAGCCACAAAACAGGATGATATGGATTTCATGATTCTATTTTCTTCTGTGATTACATTGATTGGGGCTGTAGGAAGCGGTAGTTATACAGCTGCTAATGCTTATTTGGATTCTTTCGCTGCCGATGCCCGCTTACATGGAAGACCCGTGACAACTATCAATTGGCCCTATTGGCTTAAAGAAGATGAGGAAGAGGAAATCGGCAACCAGGCGAAAGAGATATTTCGTTTTCTAGCGCCCGAAAAAGCGTTCAGTGCGCTGGATGATCTACTTGGTTTGCCGCTAGATCGTGTTATTATTGGTCAGCTCCATCGTCAAAGTCCTGTCTTACAGTTGGGAGATCATCTGCCTTTAAAATTATCAGACGAGTTACTTGATTCTTTTCCCGATACAAGAAAGGCGCAAAGCGTACCCTTATCTGTCAAAAGAAAAAATGTGAAATTGAAAGGGACGAAAGATGCAAACGTATCGGAAGTTGAGCAATTTGTCGCAACTACCTGGAATGAGGTGTTGGGATTTTCTGAATTGAGTATAGATGACAATTTTTTTGATCTTGGTGGTGATTCTATTATGGTTACAAAAGTGTTTTCGTTGCTTCAAGAGCGTTATGCAGACCGTATTCGAATGGCGGATTTATTCACTTACCCGACCATTTCTAAAATCGCTGCCCACCTAGCATATCGGCCAGATAAACCTTTTAACAAAGAGCAAGGAAATATCGGAGATGGCATTCTGCGTCTTGTGAGTGAACTGGAGCAAGGTAACATGACGTTGGAGCAAGTTGTAGAACAATATCAATTATTAGAGGTAGAACGATGAAAGATACAATATCTTTAATATTCGAACAAATTGCAGCGGGTAAAATAGAGCGAAATACAGGCGTAGAATTGTTAAAGCAAATGAAAAAGGATCATTCTACAGTATCAGATGAGATGGCTATCATTGGAGTCGCCGTCAAGTTACCACAAATATCCGGATTGGATCAGTTATGGAATCATCTGAAGCATGGCGTAAACAGCATCGGGGAGTTTCCTACATCCCGGCGTGCTGATACTGACCGCTATTTATCTTACATGGATCAGTGGACTCCGAATACCACTTACCTGCCTGGTGCATATTTGGATGAAATCGATAAATTCGATTATAAGTTTTTTCGATTGACTCCCAGAGAAGCGGGACTTATGAGCCCTGCACAAAGACTATTTCTCGAAACTGCTTGGGAAACGTTTGAAGAAGCTGGTTACGGCGGGGATAAGCTATCGGGAAGCCGGACAGGCGTTTATATCGGTTATGGATCGGATTCGTTGTTCGAATATGTTCGTTTCATCCAGGATGTAGAACCATCTGCTCTTTCGATGTCGGTGCCCGGGAATTTAAGTCCGATTGTTGCCAGCCGGATTTCTCATTTGCTGGATCTGCGAGGCCCTGCACTAGCGATTGATACCTCTTGTTCTTCTTCTCTGGTCGCTCTGCATGAAGCATGTCAAGCAATACGTAATGGCGAATGCGATCAGGCCCTAGTCGGTGGAATTCGCATCAACTATATGAGACTGTCGAATCAGATAAATATGGGTATTCAAGCTTCCGATGGTAGAACACGAACGTTCGATGACTCCTCCGAAGGAACAGGAAGCGGAGAAGGTGTCATTACGGTATTGATAAAGCCTGTTCGAAAAGCGATAAGCGACGGTGATCACATTCATGCCATTATCAAAGGGAGCTCGATTAATCAGGACGGTAATTCTCTTGGATTGACCGCTCCTAATGTACGTGCACAGGAAGAAGTCATTCTTCAGGCGTGGAAAGCAGCTGGTATTGATCCGCAGACGATATCCTACATAGAGGCACATGGAACAGGCACAAAATTAGGAGATCCGATCGAAATCGAAGCCATTAGACAAGCCTTTCTACGTCATACGTCAAAAAAACAATTTTGTGGTGTTGGCTCAGTGAAAAGTAACTTTGGGCATTTAGACAATGCCGCAGGGCTTCTTGGATTGGTCAAGACAATATTAGCGCTCAAACATCATGAAATACCGGCTACGCTTCATTTTCAAAGTGCAAATCGACAAATTTCGTTTGAGGATTCTCCGGTCTATGTGGTTGACCGTTTGACTCCATGGCAAACGAGTGATCATCCGCGAAGAGCTGGTGTCAGCTCATTTGGTCTCAGCGGCACGAACTGCCATGTCGTTCTGGAAGAAGCGCCTGCACTCATATTGTCCGAACTGGAAAATTTGGAAGGATATTTATTGCCATTATCGGCCAAAACGATGCAAGCACTCCGAACGACGGTTGAGCAGTATTTAACACAATTACGAGAAAACCCATCTTGGTCTCTTGCCGACATTTGTTATACAGCCGGAACATGCAGAGGTCATTATGCCTATCGATTAGCTATTCACGCTTATGACCTTCAGGAAATGCAAATTAAGCTAGATCGGCTGATTAAAGAATGGCCTTCTAACGATTGCACTACCGAAGGTGTTTTTTACGGAGAAAAGGATTCTACGCGACAGCCAGAAGACGTTGCGCTTGTGACTGCTGTTTTTGAAAAGCTGAACCAATTGTCCGAGTCGGATGATAAAACAGAGCGTTTGGATATGCTGATGGAGCTAGGCTATCTGTACACTAAATTTACGGACATTCCCTGGGATGTACTTTATCAGGGAGAACATCGTCAGAAATTATCGTTGCCTACCTATCCATTTGAACGAACTCGTTGCTGGATTTCGATAACACCTCGACAACATCAAGCAAAGGAGCAAACGATTTCTATGAATATAGCGCTAGATAAAGGATCGTCCGCTCACAGAAAGCTTATTTTTGAATTTGTTATGCAGACGCTAGAAGATATTTCTGGTATTCCACAACAAGAAATTCAGGATGAAGTTAACTTTTTCGAACTTGGTCTTGACTCGATTCTTCTGTTTCAAGTGAGCGAAAAAATAAAAGACCGTTATACATTAGAATTGTCGTTAAGCCGATTTTATGATGAATTGTCTACGCCTAAAGCATTGATCGATCATCTTGCGACTCATATACCTCAAGAGTCGGAGGTATCGACATTGAATTTACAGACTGCTCAAGCGGCGCAGACCCCGACAAGAAACGATGAGCCGACTCAGGACGATTTGCCAACGAGTGATCTTACGAGTATGCAGCCGTCTGGGCAAAGATCGGAGTTAAAAGATCTATTCTCCAAGCAATTGGATATTATATCGCGACAGCTAGATCTGCTACATGAAGATCAACATGTCACTACGAGTGGTTCGCATAATTCATCTTCTGACGAACTAGGAAGAGCGGCGCAGACGAACATCGTTCTTAAAGAAGGAACGGAGCTACCACTTACAACGAGTTCAGAGTTGTCTAGAGCTTTTCCCAAGACGGGCAAGCAAGAAGCGGAAGTATTCATGCCCTATCGCAAATTAAATTTGTCAACAGCGAAAAATTTATCAGACAAACAGGCGCGTCATACAGAAGCACTAATCGGTCGTTTGAGTGAACGATTTAAGGTCACCAAAGAGTTCACGCAAAAATATCGCGCTGTATTGGCGAACAATCGTAATGTAGCTGGCTTTCGGCCAGCATGGAAGGAAATTATTTTTCAGGTTATTGCAAAGCAAGCACAAGGTGCAAGGATTTGGGATATTGACGATCATGAGTATATAGACATCTCCATGGGTTTTGGTGCTTATTTACTCGGTCATGCGCCAACTTTTATTACCGATACTATTCGTACAGAGTTAGAAAAAGGGATGGCGATCGGTCCAATGAATCCGCTTGCAGGCGAAGTCGCCGATCAGATTGCGAAGTTTACTGGCTCCGAACGTGTCGCCTTTTTTAATTCTGGAACGGAAGCGGTCATGGTTGCACTTCGATTGGCACGAGCTGTCACAGGTAGATCGAAAGTTGTATTGTTTGAAGGCGCGTTTCATGGAACATTCGACGGTGTGCTGGCGAGACGACATACAGCTGAACCGGATGGACGTTCAGCGCCTATGGCTCCAGGTATTACCGATCATCTCGTAGGAGATGTGGTTGTGCTGAAATATGGTGATCCGCAAGCACTAGAGATAATCAACCGTCTTGCTGGAGAACTGGCAGCCGTACTCGTTGAACCTGTACAGAGCCGTCGTCCAGACTTGCAACCACAATCGTTTTTGCACGAACTGCGTAAGATAACAGAGAATCATGGCGCGGCGCTCATTTTCGATGAGGTCATTACAGGGTTCCGGATCGGGCAGGGCGGTGCTCAAGAATGGTTCGACGTCCGTGCAGACATTGCCACTTACGGAAAAGTTATCGGCGCGGGCATGCCTGTCGGTGTCGTTGCAGGCAAAGCAAGGTTTCTAAACGCAATCGATGGGGGTTGGTGGGAGTATGGAGATGCTTCTTACCCGACCAGTGACGGTAATCGTACGCTAGTCGGAGGGACGTTCTGTCACCATCCATTGACAATGGCTTCAATTCTGGCCATGCTTACCCATTTGCGAACAGAAGGGCCAATGCTTCAGAAACGGCTAAATGAGCGAACTGAACGATTGGTCAGCAAATTGAATCGTTATTTCTCAGAGCGGCAATTACCGATTTCGATGGTTCATTTTGGTTCCCTCTTCCGGTTTGTATTGCAAGGAGATTTGGAGTTATTGTTCTATCATTTGCTTGAGAAAGGAATCTATGTATGGGAAGGACGAAACTGCTTTTTATCGACAGCACACACGGATGAGGATATCGACAAGATTATCCATGCCGTAATAGAAAGCGTAGAAGAAATGCAGGCCGGTGGTTTTTTTTCGGAGAAGCGTGAAGAAAAAGCATCCATTACCAGAGCTGAACGCAACAAATATTATCCGATATCGTCCGCACAAAGACGACAATATGCTTTGCAACAAATTGATCCTGCAAGTACTGCTTACCATTTGACATCTTCCTTTATGTTAAAAGGTCCAATGGATCGACAAATGATGGAAAAAGCTCTGCAACGACTTGCTAATCGCCATGAGTCACTTCGAACTTCATTTGCATTTGTAGAAGGTGAGGTTGTGCAAATTGTTCATGAAGATGTGCGACTACCATTAGTTTCAGTGCAATCAGACGATCTGCTCGCTAGCGAACGTTTCAGTCAACCATTCGATCTCGGTCAAGCTCCATTACTGCGGGTGCATTTGCGAGAAGAATCTCCCGAAAAACATGTCATTGAATTTAACATGCATCACATTGTTACAGACGGAATTTCGATGGACATTTTGTTCCGCGATCTAGCTGCTCTTTATCAAGAACAAGATTATATTCTTCCCAAGCTGGAGATTCATTACAAAGACTATGCTAAATGGGAACTCGAACAGTTCAGTTCTGATGCGATGCAGCAGCATGAGTCCTACTGGCTTGAACAGTTCACAGAGGAACCACCCAAGTTACAGTTGCCAACCGATTACCCGCATCCAGCCGTCAAAAGCTTTGAAGGGGGGAGTCTCTCGTTCGTAGTCGATGAATCGTTGCGACAGGATTTGAACGTGTTGGCTCGAAAATCAGGGGCTACATTGTATATGGTTCTTCTGACTGCCTATCATCTTTTTCTTAGCAAATATACGAGTCAACAAGATATCGTTATAGGTTCTCCAGCAACTGGTCGTCCGGGCTTGGGGACAGAAAATGTCATCGGCATGTTCGTTAATACGTTGGCATTACGCATTCGGTCGAACGGGAACCAAACGTTTTCAGAACTTTTACGACAGGTTAAAGCAAGTACCTTAGCTGCCGTGGAGCACCAGTCCTACCCTCTCGACCGTTTAATCGCTAAATTACCATTAGAACGGGATACGAGTCGCAATCCATTGTTTGACACTTTGTTGGTGTTTGACAAAGATATGAGTTCTAATTTTGCGCATACAATCAAAGACATAGAAATCGAACGAATTCGTCAAGAACTACAAACTGCGCAATTCGATCTTGCTCTTCATGCAGTGGAAGAAAGTCAGACGCTTCGTTTCACATTGGTGTATGCACGTAAATTGTTTGCAAAAGAAACAGCAGAAAGAATGCTGAAACATTTTGAAAGGATTGTCCAACAAGTCGTCCTTTATCCAATGTCTAAACTGAGCGAATTCGACCTTAGTACAGAGGAAGAACTTAAACAAATAAAAACCATTTTTAACAATACGCAAGCCGAATACGACAAGGAAGCGACCCTGCCTCACCTGTTCGAGGAACAGACTGCGCGAACGCCAGACCAAACAGCCGCGGTGTTCAGCACCGGATCGTGGACGTACAGCGAGCTGAACAAGCGCGCGAATCAACTGGCCCGAACGCTACAAGCCAAAGCGGTGAAGCCAGATCAGTTGGTGGGGGTATTGCTGGAGCGATCCCCTGAAATGATGTTGGGTCTGCTCGCCATTTTGAAAGCCGGCGGGGCGTACGTGCCGATCGATCCCACCTATCCTAAGGAGCGAATCAGCTATATGCTGCAAGACAGTGGCGCTTCGCTACTGCTGACACGCGGAAAAGAGACCACCCTCGACGTGCCCTTCGAGGGAGAGGTGCTTGACTTGACCGACGAGGCGCTGTACGCCAACGATGACACTGATTTACCTGGTGGAGCAGGGGCGAATGATATGGCCTATGTCATTTATACCTCCGGTTCAACCGGCGAACCCAAAGGAGTGATGATCGAGCATCAGGCGGTGATCAACCGGTTGCAGTGGATGCAAAAGCAGTTTCCGTTGACCACTCGCGACGTCATCTTGCAAAAAACACCGTTTAGCTTTGATGTCTCGGTGTGGGAGTTGTTCTGGTGGAGCTTGTCCGGCGCGTCGGTCGTGTTTGCCGAGCCAGGAGCCGAGAAAGATCCGGAAGCTCTTGCGCAAAGTGTCCATGAACACCAGGTGACCGTGATGCACTTCGTGCCTTCGATGCTTCAGCTGTTTTTGGAGCATGTGGAGGCAACCGGACAGGATAAGCTGCGCTCCTTACGCCGCGTCTTCGTCAGTGGAGAAACGCTGCAAGCGAGTCAAGCCAGTCGGTTCGGACGGTTGCTCAAAGACAGATGGGGAACAGAACTGATCAATTTGTATGGCCCGACGGAGGCGACCGTCGATGTGTCGTACCATGAATGCTCGTGTGAAGATCATGTCACGCACATTCCGATTGGGCAACCGATCGACAACATGTCCCTGTATATTTTGGACCGCGAAGGACGGGTGCAACCGGTGGGGGTACCCGGCGAGTTGTACATCGGGGGCGTGGGTCTAGCCCGCGGGTATTGGAACCGTCCGGAGCTCACCGAGGAGCGGTTTACGACGCAGAAAGCCGTACCAGGGATACGGTTGTACCGGACCGGGGATATCGGGAAGTGGCTATCGAACGGGGAAATGGCCTACGGGGGACGGATCGACCATCAGGTCAAAATTCGAGGAAACCGTATTGAGCTAGGGGAAATTGAGACACAGTTATTACGGCATCCTCAGATTCAGGAAGCGGTGGTGACGGTACACGAAGCCGAAGCAGGGCGGAAGGAACTGAGCGCGTATTACGTCTCGGAAGGGGTGCTGGGAATCGGGGCGATTCAAGCGTATGTGGGCGAGCGGTTGCCCGCTTACATGGTACCCACCTATGGGAGACAACTGGAGGCGATGCCGCTAACGGCGAACGGGAAGCTGGATCGGAAGCGTCTACCGGCTCCTCAGAGGCAAGCGGAGCAGAGGAGATATGTCGCTCCACGCAACGAGGTCGAGGAGCAGCTGGTAAGCGTCTGGCAGGAGGTGCTCGGGGTCGAACGAATTGGCATTGATGAGCATTTCTTTCATATGGGAGGCGACTCAATCAAAGCAATTCAGATTAGCGCCAAGCTCATGTCTACTGGTCTTGTTATGCAGGTCAAAGAGTTGTTTGAAAAACCAACGATTCGATCCATATCACCGCTGATTAGACAACAGGTTCATAATAGAGATCAAGGATCTGTTGAAGGAGCAGTTATATTAACGCCTATTCAACATTGGTTTTTCGATAAGCACTCATCTGATCTACAACACTTCAATCAATCTTTGTTAATGCGAGCTGCTCACATGTTGGATGCCGAACTAGTGAAAAAGGTCATTGCCAAGCTGGTGGAGCACCATGACGCTTTGCGTCTGGTATTTGAAGAGTCAGAGGGAAAATGGATTTCGTTTAATCGGGGTCTTAGCGATAAGCCGAATTTCGAATTTCAAGTTCATAATTATCGTGATCTTCCACAAGTCAACATGGCGAGCCAGATCGAAGAAGAAGCAGCAAAGTATCAGGCTTCTATTCATCTAAACGAAGGCCCATTATGTAAAGTTGTTTTGTTCCAGACCGCTGATAAAGATTATTTACTTTTTATCATTCATCATTTGGCGGTAGACGGCTTATCTTGGCGCATATTGCTGGAAGATTTCCAAACTAGTTATGCACAGTTGTGCCAAAACAAGACGATTCAATTGCCAGATAAGACAGATTCTTATTTGTTGTGGGCCAATCGATTGCAAAACTATGCGAATATGCCAAACAAAATGCATGAAAGTTTTGAATATTGGAAAGGTTTTGCATCACACCCGGTCGACTCTTTACCCGTCGATCGCTCGGTCACAGGTCGGTGTGAAGCAAGGATGCAGTCTAAGACGCTGAATTTTCCCGAACCGTTCACAGAACTTTTGTTGACGACGGCACATCGTGCTTATCATACAGAAACGAATGACTTATTGTTGGCTGCCCTTGGATTGACTATACATGAATGGGCAGGACTGGAACACATATGGATTCAGCTTGAAGGACACGGTCGCGAGTCAATTATGCCAGAAATCAACATTAACCGGACTGTAGGATGGTTTACCTCCCTGTTTCCTGTACTGCTATCTTCGCATAGTCCGTCCGGCAACTTGTCCGATATTATAAAATCGGTGAAAGAGAGCATTAGAGGCATTCCGGACAAAGGGCTAAGTTATGGAATGTTGCGATATCTTACCGATCAAAATTTACCTGAGATTGAGCCCGAGATTTGTTTTAATTACTTAGGCCAGTTCGACCAAAGACAATCGTCGGACGTGTTGATCTTGTCAGAGCTTCCTATCGGTCGTGTAGTGAGTCCAAATATAGAATGCCCTTTCAAAATCGATATTAACGGCATCGTCAAAGACGGACAACTTATACTAACCTTCCGATTTGATCGTGAGGAGTTTTTAGAATCCACGATTCAGCGCTTTATAAGTACTTATGAAAGACACCTTAACTGTCTTGTTTCTCACTGTGTCGACAAGCCAGATTTGGATTTTACACCAAGTGATTTCAGCGCGGCCGGACTAGACATGGAAGATTTAGACGATGTGTTTAGAGCGATAGAAGAGAAATTTTAAATATTGTATACTGTGGCGGACATCTATATTAAAGGTGGGATAGCTCGCAATGAACATTAAGAAAGAAAACATCAAGAACATGTACCCCCTATCCCCAATGCAGGAAGGGATACTGTTCCACACTTCACTTGACTCAAAAACAAATGCTTATTTTCAGCAATTTGAAATCAAGATTGAGGGAAAGCTAGACATTGCTTTGTTCCAGAAAAGCTTTGAATGGTTGGTTGAAAGGCACGATGTGCTACGTACGACATTCGTCTATGAAAAGGTAAAGCGCCCGCTACAGGTCGTTTTCAAAAGTTGGCCGAAAGAATTAAAAGTTATCGATCTTTGTAGCGTACCCGAAGCAGATAAAGAAATCCAAATCCAGAAAGTGAAACAAGAAGATTTGGAAAATCGTTTTGATTTGTCTCAAGATCATTTAATTCGCATTACGGTATTGCGTATACATCCTGAGCAGTATTCGATTTTTATTTCGTACCATCACATTCTGATGGATGGCTGGTGTATTGGCATACTATCGCGAGAGTTGTTTGCCGCTTACGAGGCTTTGAGGCACGATCGAGAAATAAACTTGGATGAGCCTTATCCGTTCCATGGATATATCAGCTGGCTAGATCAGCAAGATATGACGGAAGCAACATCGTTCTGGAGCGAATATGTTGAAGGTTATGACACAACTGCGATCGTTCCACAGCAGCGATCGTCTCAACAGCAACGTTACTTGTTGAAAGAACATCGATTCACGCTAGACGCGACCCAAACGAATCAGTTAAATGATAGGGTTCGAAGATACGGAGTTACGCTCAGTACATGGATACAAACGGTTTGGGGGATTTTGCTCCAGAAGTATAATCAGACGGAAGATGTTGTTTTTGGTGCTGTCGTTTCGGGTCGTCCGGCTGAACTACCCGGCATTGAACGAACAGTTGGATTGTTTATCAACACAGTACCTATTCGAATTCGTTGTGATGAGAAAGCTTCTTTTGAGGAGGTGTTGCTTCACGTTCATCGTTCATCCATTGCGATGAAACCACACGAGCATTTCCCTCTTCATAAGACGCAACAATTAAGCGAGCTAAAGCAACAGTTGATTCAACACATTGTTTTATTTCAAAATTTTCCGGTTAGTGAAATTGCTAAAACAACAGCAGATGTCGATTTCCGTGTTTCTGAAGTTCATTTGTTCGAGCAGACCAATTACGATTTTGAGCTTATTGTTGAGCCAGGAGATGCTCTAGGGTTCATGATCAGATACAATGAAGCTGTATACGAGACAATGTTCATCGAATGTGTTGCACAACACATTATTCAAATGATCGGTACAGTACTGGAAATGCCTGCTTGCCCATTAAAAGATCTGCAACTGCTTTCTCCAGAGCAAATGGATCATATTCTTATTGATTTCAATCGTACGCAACAACCACTTGTGGATAATGTACTCATTCACCAAGTATTTGAACAACAGGCAGCACGAACTCCTAACGATATCGCGTTAGAAGGCCGAAATCGTATAAGCTTTGGAGAGCTGAATAAAAAAGCAAATCAGCTTGCCCGACGCTTACGTCAGGAAGGAGTGGCTCCGGGTGTGCTTGTTGGACTACTGATCGACGCTACAGAAGAACTTGTCATTGGGTTACTTGCTATTTTGAAGGCAGGAGGGGCATACGTGCCGTTGGATCCACAGTTTCCGCCCGATCGTATTGCCTATATGCTTGCAGACAGCGGAGCAAAATTGCTTTTGACCCAAAGCGAACATTCGGTGAACACCACTACTCAGGCGAAAGTTATCGAAGTTGATCGCCAAGAATATGATGATGAAGATGGAGACAATTTGCTACCTTTGCAGCAAGAAAGCGATCTGGCTTATGTTATCTATACTTCTGGTTCAACCGGACAGCCAAAAGGTGTCATGGTGACCCATCGTAATGTCATCAACTTTTTTGTAGGCATGGATGAGCGGATTCAGCCTGACAGTAACGATGTGCTACTTGCGGTGACAACTATCTCGTTTGACATTTCTGTATTGGAAATGGTATGGACGCTAACTCGCGGAATTTCAGTCGTATTGCATGAAAAAACAGGGCTACAATTCGAACACTTTGATCGTTACACAGCTGATGATTACGATAAAGGTGTAGAATTTAGTCTCTTTTTCTTTTCTAGTTACGACAACAATGATCAAGAGCACACAAACAAATATCAATTGTTACTGGACACAGCAAAGTATGCGGATCAGAACGGATTTTCCGCTGTGTGGACTCCAGAGCGACATTTCCATCAATTTGGAGGCTTGTATCCAAATCCTTCCGTAACATCGGCTGCACTGGCTATGGTCACTGAACGTCTTCAATTGCGTTCAGGAAGCGTGGTCACTCCGTTACACCAGTCGCTTCGGATTGCGGAGGAGTGGGCTGTTGTCGACAATCTTTCGGGAGGAAGAGTAGGGCTCTCTTTCACATCTGGCTGGCATCCGGATGATTTTGTGTTAAATCCGGCGTTATATGCGAATCGGCACGAGGCGATGTTTCGCAAGGTAGACGAAGTGAAGCGCCTGTGGAGCAGGGAAAGCATATCGATGCCTAACGGACTCGGCAAGGATATTGATGTTCGAGTGTATCCGGAGCCGGTTCAATCCGAACTTCCGATATGGATTACGACGTCAGGTAGCCATGATACGATTATTGAGGCTGGACGAATTGGAGCTAATCTTTTGACTCACTTGCTTGGTCAAGATGTCGACAGCCTGGCTGAAAATATTGCCCTCTATCGCAAAACATTAGTCGAGCATGGTTTTTCTCCCGATCATGGCAAAGTATCATTAATGATTCATACTTATATTGGCGAAGACATGGAATCGGTAAAACAACGGGTCAAAGAACCTTTTTGCAACTATTTACGTTCAAGCTTGCATCTGATTCGCAATTTGGCAGATGCGCTAAATATGAATACGGAAGAACTACAGACTGAAGAAGCAATGAGCACGTTGCTGGATTATGGCTTTGATCGGTATTGGCAAACAGCCTCACTGATGGGTACACGCGAAAGCTGTAAGGAGATAGTGTATCGATTGCAGCATGTGGGCGTAGATGAAATTGCATGTCTTATCGATTTCGGATTAAGTTACGATCTGGTCATGGATGGATTGGAGAAGCTGAGCGAGTTGTGTCAGTGGTTTCAGAAGTCGTCCGATTCTTTAGAGCAACAGAACAATCGCCAAATAACGATGTTTCAATGTACGCCTTCCCGATTAAGATCACTAATCAAGGATCCACATTCACAATCTTTTTTGCGCTCGCTTCGTACAATACTGGTCGGTGGAGAACCGTTTCCCGCCGATTTGGCAAAAAGTGTGAAAAGCGTGACGAATGCCCGTATTCTCAATATGTATGGACCAACGGAAACAACCATTTGGTCCGCAACGTATGAAGTTTCAGAGCCATCTCAATCTATATGTATCGGCTTGCCTATTACAAATACACAAATGTATTTGTTGGATTCACATGAAAGACCTGTTCCGATCGGAGTCGTCGGTGAGTTGTACATTGGTGGTGAAGGGGTATCGAACGGATATTGGGAACGTCCCGAATTGACTACAGAGCGATTTGTGTTGAACAAGTTTACCGGTAAGGGAAAGATGTACCGGACAGGCGATATTGGCCGTTATTTTCCAGATGGCAACATCGAACTACTCGGGCGACGTGACGACCAGTTTAAGGTGCGCGGTTACCGTATAGAAGCCGGCGAAATTGAAGCGGTTCTACTGCGTCATGGCAGTGTTAGGGAAGCAATCGTTATGCTAGAGGATGAAGGATCAGATGATAAAACTCTTGTCGCTTACGTCATATGGAAACAAGCAGGGAACGAAACAGAGCTTCGTACGTATATAGGCAACTTACTTCCATACTATATGTTACCAGGGAGATATGTTGCTTTGGCGAACATTCCGCTTACTCCTAATGGCAAAGTGGATCGCAAAGCACTTGTTGTTCTCGGGCAAGCATCGGTTAGCTCTACTCGGTTCGTTGAGCCAACAAGTGACATCGAAATAGTTATGGCCCAGATATGGCGTCAAGTGCTCGGCTTGGAGAATATAGGTGTACACGACAACTTTTTCAGACTGGGAGGCGATTCGATTAGTGCGCTTCAGATCTCATCTCAGCTGTTGAAATACAACTACAGAATGGACATGAAACATTTGTTCCAGCATCCTACAATTGCCGAATTAAGTCGACTCGTTCGCACGGAAGAAGTCAAAAAGCATGACAACGGTATAGTAGAAGGTTCTGTTGTGTTGACGCCAATCCAACATTGGTTTTTGGAACAAGAATTATCGGATGCTCATCATTATAACCATGCTGTCGTTCTTCGTGCTGCAAATCGATTTGATGCTACTATCGTGCAGCGCGTGTTAGAACAATTAGCAAAGCATCATGATGCTTTGCGTATTGTTTTTCGGCAGGACAGCAGTGACGGTTCAACAATAGCTTTTAACCGTCCGCCAGAAGCGAACTTCATCGAGCTACACGTAACGGATTTGTGCGGTGATCCTCAATACATGAAAAAGGCAGAAGCGGAATTTGCGCTGCGACAATCGACACTGAATCTGGAGAATGGGCCGCTGTTCCGAGCGGTATTGATACACACAGATGAGGGAGATCATCTACTGCTCGTCATTCATCATCTCGTAGTCGATGGAGTCTCATGGAGAGTGTTACTTGAGGATTTCGCTAGTGGATACCGACAAACGTTGCAAGGAGAAGATATTCATTTTCAGAATAAAACAGATTCATTCCAGAAGTATGCGAGAAGTCTTATCGATTATATGCAAAGCGAAGCGTTAATGGCTGAAAAGAATTACTGGAAGCAATTAGAAGATTATTCGTTCCAACCGCTACCACGATCTAGAGCCGTGACGAATCGACCGACAACGAGCACGAATTGCGTCGTGCATTTGACACTTTCAACACAGCATACGCAACAATTAATGCAAGAAGTTCATCATGCTTACAATACAGAAATTAATGATATTTTGCTTACTGCATTAGGGTATTCGGTTAAAGAATGGATCGAGTCTCCATATGTACTATTCGATTTAGAAGGACATGGTCGTGAGTCATTCGTTGAAAATTTAGACGTTACGCGAACTGTAGGCTGGTTTACTTCTATTTATCCGGTAGCGCTGGATATGTCAAGTTCCGATCGTTTATCTGACCAGCTCAAAAAGGTAAAGGAAAGCTTACGAGGAATTCCTAGTAAAGGGTTAGGGTATGGTGTGCTGAAATATTTGACCCCTGCCGAAAAAAAACAAGAAATGAACTTCAACGTGCAGCCGGAAATCATGTTCAATTATCTCGGGCAATTCGACCAAAGCGTTCCAGAGGACTTATTCGACCTATCACCATTGTCGACGGGACCGATGTTGTCGCCCCACTCGGAACGGAAATACGCTCTTCTAATCAACGGCATAGTGCGAAACAACTCGTTACAACTTTCTTTTGACTACAGTAGCGAAGAGTTCGTAGCATCTGAAATCGAATGGTTTGCAGATCTGTATCATCGTCATTTGATACAAATTATTCATCACTGTGTGGGAAAAAATCAGACGGAATTGACGCCTAACGATTTGTTATATCAAGATTTCACGCTTGAAGAGTTGGACGAGCTTCGCGAGGAAATTACGGCATCCGTCATAGAAATGGGAGAAGAGGATTAGTTATGTCGAAAAAAATAGAAATCCAAAATGTATATTCGCTTTCCTCTATGCAAGAGGGCATGCTGTTTCACTCGTTGGTCCATAAGGAAAGTGGCGAGTACGTGCTACAGGCGGAGTTCGACATACACGGATCGATAAATGTAGAGACGTTTCGGAAAAGCCTTCGAATTCTTGCTAATCGTTATGATATTTTGCGTAGCATTTTTAACTACAAAAAAGCGAGCCGTCCACTGCAAATCGTATTAAAAGAGAGGTCGATTTCTGTTCAGGTAGAAGATCTTTGCCATCTGGAAGAAGTAGAAAAAACTCAGCAGTTGCAGGTATTCAAACGTGCTGATTTGATTCGCAGTTTTGATTTAACAAAAGATATGTTGATTCGAACCGCAATCATTCGTACGGAAGAAGATCGATGCAAGCTAATGTTAACATATCACCACATCCTGATGGATGGATGGTGTCTCGGAATTTTATTTAACGAGTTAACACAAATCTATGACAGTTTGAAAAACAATACAGATCTTCATCTACCTTACGTATATCCTTACTGGATGTATATCAAGTGGGTGGAAGAGCAAAATAAAGAACAGGCAGAACGTTACTGGGAGCAGTTGCTTGCGGGCTATGAGCAATCAGCTTTGCTACCCCAAGCAGAGGTTCGGCATGATCATGTTCAATATCAGTTCCAAAAATATACGTTTAGCTTCGATTTATCTACGACACGGGAATTGACAATGCTGGCGCAACACTCGCAAGTGACGCTATATACGGTCATGCAGACATTATGGGGCGTTCTGTTGCAAAGGTATAACAATACGACAGACGTTGTATTTGGAGCTGTCGTCTCAGGACGTCCGGCGGATTTGGTGGGCTCAGAACGAATGGTGGGCTTATTTATTAATACTGTTCCCGTGCGTATTCGTAGGGAAGACAAAGAATCTTTCGCTGAATTGGTTACGAAGGTTCAGTTGCAAATGACCGAGGGGAGCCCGTACGAGTATTTCCCGTTGCACAGCATACAAGCGAATACGATGCTAAAGCAAAATTTATTTCAGCATATCATTGTCTATGAAAATTATCCTATTCAGCGAGAATTAAGTAGTTCCAACACTACAATAGACGAGCTAGGTTTTGCTGTGAATAATTTTGAAATGCGTGAGCAGACTAATTACGATCTGAATATCATTTTCGTGCCGGGAGAACTGATGACCGTGACAATGACTTATAACGCTGAAGTCTATTCCAAGGCAGGTGTTCAAGCGATTGAGTCACATTTAAGTCAGCTGGTTCGCTCCGTGCTGGACAACCCGTCTGCCGAGTTGTCCGATTTGGAAGTGATCACCGTGGCTGAGCGAAAAGCGCAGTTACCTTTCCACCACCTTGCGGTCTACCCTGAGCAAGTGACATTATCCGAGCTGTTCGAACAGCAAGTGCAGCGAACCCCCGACACGATTGCCGTTGTCTATGAAGGGGAAAGCATAACCTACCGTGATCTTAATGCTCGAGCGAACCAACTTGCATATGTACTTCACAGCAAAGGAGCAAAGCCGGACAAATTTGTAGCGTTACTTTTCAGCCGCTCTATCGATATGATTGTGGCGATCCTTGCCACTTTAAAAGCAGGGAGCGCTTACGTACCCATAGATCCAGCATATCCGGAACAGCGGATACGTTATATGTTGGAGGATAGTCAAGCGGTTTTGTTGCTGGTAGATCCGGAACATCGTCAAGCGGCGTCCTGTTTCGAAGGAACCATCATTCAAATGAATGATCCGGAGATTACATCTGCTGCGGATTCCGATAGACGGCAAGAAGCAACCGCACAGAATTTGGCTTATGTTATATATACTTCTGGCACGACAGGTATGCCTAAAGGAGTCATGATTGAGCATCGCAACGTTGTGAGTCTGTTTTTCCATGAAGGCTGTTTATTTGATTTTGGGGCAGACGACGTTTGGACGATGTTTCATTCCTATTGCTTCGACTTCTCTGTCTGGGAAATGTATGGGGCGCTTTTGCACGGTAGCAAACTCGTCATTGTACCGGATCAAATCGTCCGTGATCCACAAGGATTTCTGGAGTTATTACAACAAGAACAGGTGACGATTTTGAACCAGACACCAACGATGTTCTATCACATTATACAAGCGGATGAGAAGCTGTCCAATTTCGATCTTCGGCTCAGAATAGTTATTTTTGGCGGAGAAGCGCTTGCTCCTTATCAGCTTAAAGGATGGAAAAGAAGGCATCCTCAAATACGTCTGATCAATATGTATGGTATTACTGAGACAACCGTACACGTAACCTTTAACGAAATTACGGATGCCGATATTGAGCGTAACTTAAGTAATATTGGATCACCGCTTCCGACGCTGAGGCTATACATTTTGGATGAGGGTTTGAATCTGCTTCCGCAAGGCGCGCCAGGGGAAATATACGTAGGAGGCGAAGGCGTTGCACGTGGTTATTTGAATCGGCTTGAGTGGACGAACGAGCGATTTATCTCAAATCCTTATGCCCCCGGCGATATTCTGTATAAGACGGGAGATTTGGGTAAATGGCACCACAATTGGCAAATGGAGTATCTAGGACGTGCCGATCAACAGATTAAAGTGCGGGGTTACCGAATTGAAGTAGATGAAATCGAATTTTGTTTGCTCCAGCATGATGCTATACAAGAAGTGGTAGTACTAAGCAAAAAAGGCGCCGGAGGCACGGTCGTTCTTTGTTCGTATATCAAGGCAAATCGGACACTCCAATTAGAGGAAATTAGGGGTTATATCGGGGATAAATTGCCATCGTATATGGTTCCTTCGTTTTTTTATCAGGTGAATACTATTCCTTTGACGACAAATGGAAAAGTTGATCGGCAGGCATTATTAGCTTTAGAACATGCAATGGGTACTTCAATAGAGCAAAAGACGGCAGCAACGGATGAGGTTGAGCGGGAACTGTTTGCGATGTGGAAACAGGTGTTAGGAGTCGAGCATTTTGGGATACACGATCACTTTTTTGATGTCGGCGGCAATTCTATCCTGCTCATACAAGTTCACAATTTAATAGACAATCGTTATCCAGGGAAAATGACGATTGCCGATTTATTCACATATTCCACCATTTCCAAACAGAAAGAACTAATTTACCAAACAAGCCGTTCGGAATCATCATCGGTGAACATACAAGGACTGGTACTGCCTTCGAGCTACTATGCAGAGAATGATGAACGAAGAGAAGCTACTCATTACCGCTTCTCTTTGTCAGATGTTCTGTACAATCAACTTATGTCGATTTCTCGACAGGAGCAAGTGACGATTGTTGAATTGATGCAAGGATTGTTCGTATACGTCCTTTCCGAATTGCTAGAAACTCAAAACATATCGTTACAAATTCTGATGGAAAAAGGTATTTTGCAAATCGGGATTGACTTCCAGTCTGTATCAGATTTTTCAGAGCTGTTCCGTAAAATATCGGATCAGAAACAGCCTCAGAGCGAGCTTTACAATTACTCGCACCTTAATCAATCTAGACAACAAGCACTTCCAGAAACTGTATATCCAGTGTTCGCTCAATCGACTAAAGACGACCGTCTTTTGAATTTGACGGACTACTTTGATTTCGGGCTAGAGTGGAGAACTGGTGACAAAGGGGCAGAGTTTATCTTTCACATGGATCATCGCCGTCTGGATAAAGAAAAAATGCGATCTATATATTCCAAATATGTTGCTTTCCTCAAAGTGTTTGCTGAAAATCAGAAAGCTGTCGTTCGCAAATCCTAATTCATAAATAATGGTGGTGCTTAATCATGCAAAAAATTGGAGTCATCGGTGCGGGAACGATGGGAATTGGACTTTCACAGTCGCTGGCCCAAGCTGGCTTAGATGTCGTTCTTGTTGATATTGCAGATCATATTCTTGCTCATTCCAAGAAAGAAATTCAAAAAAATATACGCTTCTCGACTCTTTTTAAAAAAGACCCTTCGTTGGAAAGTGTAAAGACTGTACTTGGAAGAATTACTTTTACTACAGATTATCATTTACTGAGCGATATCGATTTTCTTGTCGAGAACGTGACCGAAAAATATGAAACAAAACGTGCACTTTACAAAATGATTGATCCCATTTGTTCTCCAGAATGTGTGTTTGCTATTAATACGTCTTGTATCTCGATAACTAAGCTCGCAGCTGAGACAAAACGTCCGGATCGGGTGATTGGAATGCATTTCATGAATCCGATTACAATGAAGCAAACCATTGAAGCGATTCGGGGATTTCACACTTCAGACGAGACTATCGAAAACGCTAAAGCTTTTCTTGCCCGATTTGATAAGAATATGATTCTCGTCAATGATCTACCGGGATTTGTTTCGAACCGCATTTCCCATCTATTCATGAATGAAGCCGCATTTGTGGTACAGGATCAAGTGGCCGAGCCGAAAGATGTCGATGATATTTTCAAGCAGTGCTTTAATCATGCAATGGGCCCGTTGGAAACTGCCGATCTTATCGGTCTCGATACAGTTGTAGATTCACTTGATGTGCTTTACGAAAGTTACCAGGATCCGAAGTATCGCGTTTGTCCACTGCTACGTAAAATGGTTGAAGCTGGTCTACACGGCCGCAAGAGCGGTCACGGTTTTTACGATTACTCGAACGAGCTGAGTTAACAGAATACTTTATCTTATTTTAGAAAGGTGTACTTCTACATGCGATTTGGGCTAAGTAAAAAGCAAGAACAGTTTCAAGAAGAATGTCGTTTGTTTGTCGATCGTGAAGTCATGCCACTGGCTAACCAAATGGATCGGCAGGAAAATACTTCCGAAGAATTGATCGCGAGAGTAGCAGAGCAGGGATATCTAGGAGCAGTGGTTCCCAGTATATACGGCGGAAGTGAACTTGATTACATGAGTCTCGGACTGATGCATGAACAAATCGGTCGCGGATGCTCTTCTATACGTAGCTTGCTAACCGTTCACGGCATGGTGACATTGGCTATCCGCAAGTGGGGAACCGAGCAACAGAAGCAACAGTGGCTTCCTGATTTGGCTACGGGGAGTCTAATCGGTGCATTCGGTCTGAGCGAGCCCAATGCTGGTGCTGATGCGAAAAGCATCGAGACGACAGCAGAACTGGTAGATGGACGCTATATTCTTAATGGTCGAAAGAAATGGATTACCTATGGTCAAATTGCCGATCTCTTTCTAATATTTGCATGCTATGAAGGACAGCCTACTGCTTTCTTGGTGGAGCGTAGCAGCAAAGGTTGCACGACTCATGCAATTGAGGGCATTTTAGGAACAAGAGCTTCGATGCTTGCAGAGCTACACATGGAACATTGCGAAGTCCCCATGGAGAATAAGTTGGGGGGAATAGGGCTCGGGCTATCGTTTGTAGCCACTCACTGTCTAGATTACGGACGATTTTCTATTGCTTTCGGTGCAGTTGGCATTGGACAAGGATGTTTGAACGATAGTCTCGAATATACATTAAAGCGCAAGCAGTTTGGCGTTGCTCTTCGTGAACATCAGCTGATTCAAAAAATGATCACTGAGATGACTGTCCATATTGAAGCGGCTCGGTTACTTTGTATGCAATTAGCTGATTTGGCCGATTCAGGAGATCCCGATTCTATAATTGCTGGCTGGAAAGCGAAGTATTTTGCAACGTCTATATTAGGTAAAATTACGAGCGATACGGTTCAAATTCAAGGAGCATACGGTTGTAGTATAGACAGTAACGCTCAACGGTATTTCCGTGATGCTAAAATTATGGAAATTATCGAAGGGACAACCCAAATGCATGAAATGATTATAGCTGCCAATGCCTATACGTCAAATGAATATGAGGTCAAATAAATATGAAGCTGTTTTGTTTCCCATACGCAGGAGGATCTGCGACCGTGTATCAGAAATGGAACAAGTATTTAGCCGGCTCAGTTGACCTTTGTCCGGTAGAATTAGCGGGAAGAGGAGTAAGATCTCGGATTCCCTTGTACAATGACTTTAAAAAGATGGTAGAGGATGTATTTATAAATATAAAACCACAAATTTTAGAAGGTTCATACGCTTTTTATGGGCACAGTATGGGAGCACGGCTTTCTTTCGAACTGGCAAATCGTATTCTAGAGAGTGGATTAAGCGGTCCTAAGTTTATGTTTATGTCGGGATGCGGTGCTCCGGACTTTGAGGCAACCCGGCGACCGTATCATTTGCTTCCATACGATGAATTTAAAGAGAAAGTCGCAGGTTTAGGTGGCATGCCTCCAGAAATATTAAATAACGATGATATATTTAACTACTATGAGCCGATCATTCGCTCAGATTTCAAAAATTTGGAGACGCTTACTTTTCGAGCTTCTTATGTTCCTCTTGCTATCGATTTTGTTCTGATGCACGGTGATCAGGACTCAATTCCATTAGCAAATGTCGAAGCGTGGCGCAACTACACTTCACGATCTTGTCGAATCGAAACATTTAAAGGGGGTCATTTTTTTATCAATTATCACGAAGAACAAGTAACAGAAGTCATTAAAAGCGTGCTTTTAGGGTATGAAGTATAGTCGCAAGGAGTGAGCAGATTGGGACATTCTACAGATAATCTTTTTAAATGGGATAGTAGTCTATTGTCTGAAGTGTTAGTTAAAGAAAAAGTATCTGGCTGTTTGATCAGCATTGACAATGATATCGTCTATCAATTTTTTAAAAATAAGAAGATGCAAAAAAAGCAACACAAAGTAAACTCATGTACAAAAAGTGTGACCTCCTGCTTAATCGGCATCGCATGGGATCAGGGATATATCCCGGACTTGAGTACGCCAATTGTCGACTACTTTCCATCGTTGTTGGAAGATCGTGATCAGAGAAAACAGCTGATTACGATCGATGACTTGCTAACAATGACCGCCGGGTTCGATTGGCCGGAAATGGGAGAATGGGGAGGGTGGCCCCATATGATTCACAGTCCGAATTGGGTAAAATATGTACTTGAAAGGCCTTTAGTTACCGAACCCGGACAGACGATGAATTATAATTCAGGTTGCAGCCAGCTTTTACTCGCTATTTTACAAAAAATGACGAAGCAAAGAGCTCGTGATTACGCTGTTAATCATTTATTTTCACGGCTCGGGTTCAATGATTTTATCTGGCATGAAGACCCTCAAGGTGTCAATATTGGTGGATTTGGACTTCATATGACCATTCACGATCTGCATAAGTTCGGCATCTTGTACTTAAACAAAGGAAAATATGGGAAAAAGCGCCTGTTAAGCGAAGAATGGATTACTCGTACAACAAAACCTGAGCATTTGACATATTCTGCTTTCGGTCATTACGGACGGCATTGGTGGGTTTCCGAAGCACCCAATATTGGTACCTATTATTTTGCCATGGGAATGGGAGGGCAGTATTGCTGTATTGTTCCATCTCTAGGGATGAATATCACCATCACAAGCGATACTTACGGCGATACTGTGAAACCGTTACAAATCATTAAAAACGTTTTATTACAGTAGACATTCAAAGACACATAAAATAAATGAATATACAAGATGCTATCAAACAAAAAAAGGCGTCGATAATAATAAATTGAACCCTACAAAATGGACGCTTTGAAAAAAGTCATATTGTAGGGTTTTATTTGTATACCCTAAAGAAAAAAATAAGTAGTGATCAAAACGCATGTTAAAAAGTTATTTTGTAAGTAAAAAATATATGAGTAACTGATTGGTCACGTATTATAAGCCTATCTAATCGGTGGGTAAAATCATAATCTCGATCTAATAAAGAGATTGTAGTCATTTAAAAATGATCAAAAATTTATTGGAATCAATAAATGAATTAATGTGATGCATATATTGTTTACATCTGTAATTTCTAATTCACCATGTTCAGATGGTTTTAATATTTTAACAATACATATGAACAAATAAAACTAACTTCAAATTTCAAATCATTAAATCATATACACAAAACTCGTATTTCTTTTAGTTAAAATAAAATCATATTTAGTCTTATTACATAAGGATATAATTATAATGTGTCATATTATAATTATATTTGAAATAATAAAACAAATTTTAATAAATAGGTATCTTAAACATGGCTAAAGTATTAAGTGTGGATTTTACCGGATATACTAGCTAGTGTACGGAAAGCTATAGTGATTAATTAACAAAAATAATATAATAAATCTCAGATGTTTACGACACTAATATAAAGAATACAACTTACAGTTACAATGTAAGTTGACTTGATATGGATACAGTTTAAAGTATCCGTACAAAAAGAGACCAGCTACTTACGTTATGTCTGAAAGAAGTTTTGGATACGTATGCACATTTTTATTGGTCTAGTCGATTGGTAACCTCACCATTGGATGGGGATAGTTGCTAAATCTGAATCCATGGCATGACATATAGCTAACCTATACAGAGCATGTTCAAATTTTTTGAAATACTTAAACCGTTTAAATGGATGTTAGTCAAATGACGGAATATACAAGATCTGGTGTGAGAAGGTCTGGTGATTACCTACAGGATTTGGTAGCTTTAGAAAACATATTTGAAATGCTGGAGCATCCAAAAAGGTTTAAATATATCAAAGTGGAAGCGGATGAAGTTGGATACCTAGATCATGTGGTTGCTCTTAATTCAAACGGAAGATATGTTGTTAAACAAGTTAAGTTTTCAACATATCCTGAACAAGATGATGATGAATATACTTAGGATAAACTCTTAGAAGAACAGCAAGGGAACAAAAGATTGCTTCCACTATTGCTCAAGAAATGGGCAACGTCTTTCTTAGACATAAAGCAAAAAGGTTTATTACATGAAGCCAGTACCAATGATATATTCTACCGTCACACGATGCGTAGCGCAGGCGCCAGAAATCGAAGCGTACGGGCAAAAGTGGGCATACGTCGACACAGTAGATATCGGCACATCGACGTTAACCAAATTCACAGAAGGAGAAGGACTCTACAAAGACCAAATGTATTACTTTCCCGGAACTCCCATTCGTCCTGCTACCTCTCCTTTTATCATATGACGCAAGGCTCCCCCCTTCCACAATCAAATCAATATGATGATCGACTGCAAATTGGATTAAAGAATGTAGTGCGATACTGCCGCTTCCGATTTCTTTACAAGACATTTGAAGATCATAGATATATATTTTTCTTTTGATCAGCAGTATTAGAAACTCGTGATTGTAGAAAAGAGCCATAATTGAGCCGGGCGACTATTATGTAAATAGGAATCGTAGAATACGTAACCGAATGACGCTGTAAGTCTAGATATGCGCAATATAATAGAAGATATTCTTCACAAAATTGTCACGTCAAACGCTGATTAATCAGTATTTGACGCTTTTTTTTAAAAGTTAGTACATTTAAAGGAAAAAAGGGTAATAGCATTAGAGAACTAATGTTAGAAACGATTCATTTCCAGTTTAAATGGTAAAAAAGTGAGGTTATCCTAATGTTCACCCATATGGCTGCAAGGTTAATTCGTCTTTTCCCCAATCAGGCGAAAAAGATGCCCATGCTCCCCTTCGAGCCAGTGAAGGAAAAAAAAGAGATGAAAGTAGAGACATCTGTAAAACTTACGGATATTTCCTTCTACTATCCCTGGGAATCCAAACTGAAAAAACTCCCATTGTATATTAATTTTCACGGGGGAGCGTTCATCATGCACGACAAGGAGATGGACGATCCGTACTGTCGTTACCTGGCTAACCGGACAGGATGCATCATTGCGAATGTGGAGTACGCAAAAGCGCCGGAGTATCCTTTTCCTAACCCACTCGAACAAGTCTATGAAGTATTTCGCTGGATCCAGAGCAAAGCCGACGATTTGAACATCGACACGGAAAAAATGATGGTTGGCGGACAAAGTTCGGGAGCCAATCTGGCTGCTGCGCTCTGTCTCTATTTGGAGGAAAAAAAGGAAAAGCAACCGCTACTTCAAGTGCTATCATGCCCGATGCTGGATTTTGCGACTCCGCATGCCAACAAGCCGGAAACGGACAAATGGCGGGCACGATATCCTCAGGTCGCTCACTTTTTGAACATGTGCTACGTCCCGGAAAAAGGTCAAGCAGAACATCCTCTTGCTTCTCCTGTTCGCGCTGTCATAAGCAAACATTTGGCACCTGCCCTTATTCTCATCGCAGAACATGATGCTTTCAGGCCGGAAGCGGAATGTTATGCAGAGAAATTAAAGGAAGCTGGGGTACATATTGAGGAAAAAGTATTCAAAGACTGCAAGCACGCTTTTACCCACCTGGGTCCAAAAGAAAAAGCGGAGGAAGCCTGGGAAATGATTGCACGTAAAATCAGAGAAATAGCGAATGAGCGTTATGCAGAATAAAGTAAGGCATATGCTGGCTTGGCGCAACAATCAACACCATTCTTGATTGATGGAAGGAGAAACAAGACAAATGAACATGACAAACAAAAACGTAGTGGTTATCGGAGGCGGACTTGGAGGACTGTCAGCTGCAATTTCGCTGGCACAGGCAGGATATGAGGTATCTTTATACGAAAAAAACGATCACATCGGAGGAAAGTTGAACCGACTGGATCAGGACGGATTCGGTTTTGATTTGGGCCCGTCTATTCTGACAATGCCTCAAGTGTTTGAGAATTTGTTTGCTGCCAGCGGCAAATCAATGAAGGACTATGTGCAGATTGAAAAGCTGAATCATCAATGGCGTTCCTTTTTTCCTGACGGAAATATCATCGACTTATATGAAAATCTACAGGACATGCAGGAGAAGAACGATTCTTTGAGCGAAAAAGACATGCGCGAGTATAAGGATCTGCTTGAATACTCCAAAAAGATCTACGACATGACAGATAAAACCTATTTTAAACATGGTGTAGATAGCACAAGAGAAATTATGAAGCATACGAGTCTGTTTGGTGCGTTAAAAAATTTCGATTTGTTTTCTACTGTTCATGGAGCAATCGACAAGCGGATCAGCAATAAACAATTGCGTGATATGCTGTCCTACTTCATCAAATACGTAGGTTCTTCGCCTTACGACGCACCGGCTGTTTTGAATATGATGATTTACATGCAACATGATCAGGGATTATGGTATGTACCCGGTGGATTGAATAAACTGGCAAACGGTTTGGTAAAGCTGGCTGAAGAAGTGGGAGTTCATTTCCATCTCGGGACACCCATCGTCAAGCTCGAAAAAAACAACAAAGAAATCACAGGAGCTTTTTTGGAAGACGGAACAAAGCTGACTGCGGATTATTACGTTTCCAATATGGAGGTCATCCCGGTTTACGAACGGTTGCTAGACGAAGACAAACGCTTTGTAGGCAAATTAAAGAAAAAATTCGAACCGGCCAGTTCTGGTCTTGTTTTGCATTTAGGCGTGAAAAAAAGCTACCCTCAGCTTCGCCATCATAATTTCTTTTTCGCGGAAAATATGAAGCAGCAAATGCAATCCATTTTCCATGAACATACCCTGCCGGAGGATCCGGTTATTTATTTGGTTAATGTTAATAAAACCGATCCATCGCAGGCTCCTGAAGGACATGAAAATATCAAAGTATTGCCCCACATTCCTTACATACGGGATCAGAAACCATTCACTCAGCAGGACTATGAGCAATTTGCCGAGCGAGTTCTCATCAAATTGGAAAAAATGGGCTTACACGATCTGCGAGCCAACATCGTGACCAGAGATATGTGGACACCAGAAGATATCAGAAAGACGTATGGCTCTGACCGCGGTGCTATTTACGGAACGGTATCCAATCGTAAAAAAAATAAAGGATTCAAGCATGCCAAACAAAGCGAACGCTATAACAATCTCTATTTTGTAGGCGGAACGGTAAACCCGGGCGGCGGAATGCCGATGGTTACGTTAAGCGGCCAGCTGGTCAGCAAAAAAATTGTGCAGAGGGATGTTTCACATGCCGGACAATGAGAATCATTTTCTGAAGACCTTGCCTGAAAAGCAGCGTGAAGATTTACTGCGCCAAGGCAGCCCTTCAAATGAGATGCGTAAAAAACAGCTTTTAAAGCTGAAAAATATTCTTGTGGAACGCGAAAAAGAATTAACGGATGCACTTTATTCCGATTTGGGTAAACCGGCATTTGAATCTTTTTCATCGGAGATTGCCGTTCTGTTGAACGAAATCGATTACGTCTGCAAGCATATCAGTAAATGGAATCGTACCCGAGGTTCCCGGTACTTGAAATTAGGCTATATCGAATCACTACGAAAAAAGAGACATCCGTACGGAAGCGTACTGGTTATCGGTTCATGGAATTATCCGGTCCAGCTTACCCTAATGCCTGTGATCGGAGCTATCGCTGGAGGGAACTCTTGTATTATCAAGCCGTCCGAATATGCGCCGGTAGTAGCCGAGCTGCTAAAAGAAATCATCAATCAGGCATTTCCGCTTGAACAACTGCACGTGGTAACAGGAGATTCGCAAACCGCTAGCCTGCTGACTGCAGCACCGTTTGATTTGATTTTTTTTACAGGCAGCGGGCAAACTGGTAAGCGAGTGGCGGATCAAGCAGCCAAGCAGCTTACGCCGGTAATTCTGGAACTCGGCGGGAAAAACCCGTGTATCCTTGACGAAACGGGCTTTTCGGCAGCCGCTGTTAAGGACATTGTGTGGGGAAAATTCATCAATGCTGGCCAAACTTGTATTGCGCCGGATACCCTTTTTGTTCAGCGCTCCGTTTACGAAAAAACGCTGGCTGAAATTTCTACGGTGCTTTCTGATTTCTATGGGGAGCAACCTCAGACAAGCAGAGATTATGGTCGAATCTGTACCGAAGCCCATTTTCAAAAAGTGATAAATTTTATCGAACAGGGCACAGTTCAGTATGGCGGTGCGTATGATCAAGCCGACCGATTTATCGCTCCAACCGTGTTAACGGATATCGAGCCGAGAAGCCCAGTCCTGGAAGAAGAAATTTTCGGTCCGGTTCTTCCGGTCATTCCCTATACCGATTTGAATTCATTATTATCCAGTGGCAGTCTGCAGCGTGATGCGCTTACCGGATACATATTCAGCACCGATAAACATCGAATTGAGCAGTTTAACGAATACATGCGTTCCTCGACGATCAGCGTCAATCAAGTAATTCATCATGCAGCGAGTCCCCATATTGCGTTTGGCGGAGTTGGCCAAAGCGGATACGGGGCTTATCATGGCAAAGCCGGGTTTCTGGCTTTTAGCTATGAAAAAACGAGCGTTCGAACGTATCATTATCTACGCTTTTCGGGCAAATTCCCGCCTTATTCGGAACGAAACATGAAAGCTTTGAAGAAGTTGAGAAAGAGGATTCTGTAAACAACCGGTATCGCAACAAAGAAAACAGGATGCGGAAATGAGGATTTTGTATGAGTAAAAAGGTAATAGTCATCGGAAGCGGGGTGGCGGGTCTTGCCTCTGCCATAAGGCTTCAGGCTGCTGGCTACCAAGTAGAAATCTATGAAAAAGGTTTGACACCCGGTGGTAAAATGAACCGGATCGAACTGGACGGAGGATACAAATTCGATTTGGGACCTAGTATCGTGATGATGCCAGAAATCTATCGGGAACTATTCGAAGTGTGCGGCCGTGACCCGGACGATTATATTCCCATGGAAAAACTAGATCCGATTTATCGGGCTTATTTTAGTGATATTCCTGATGAGCCTTTTGACATTTCCTCCGATATGACCAAGCTGACCAAAACGATCGAAGCGATCAGTGAAGAAGATACAGCAGGCTTTTTTCGGTATCTGCATGAGATTTATCAAAAATTTATCATTGCTAAAAATTATATTCTTCCCAGGCCTTTCCGTAAAAGGAGTGACTTTTATAACCTCCCAATGCTGAAAAAGGCAATAAAATTAAAACCTTACGATACTGCGGATAAATTTGTCGGTCGGTATATCAAGAACAAAAGGCTGAGACAGATGATCAGCTTTCAAACGTTATATATCGGCATTTCACCTCTGACTAGCCCTTCTTTTTATACAATGATTCCGATGCTTCAATTTTTATATGGAGTATGGTTTATTAAGGGCGGGATGTATACGATGGCTTTGTCGATGGAAAGACTCTTCAAAGAGCTTGGAGGAATCATTCATTACGGCCAAGATGTACAGCAGATATCTATTCAAAATCAAAAAGCAGAAGGGATTGTCGTGGACGGGCAAAACATTTCTTCGGATTATGTCGTTTGCAACGCAGACTTTCCTTATGCGATCAAACATCTGGTACAAGACAAGTCTGCTAAAGGACAGTATACCGACGAGAAAGTCGACAGCATGAAATATTCTTGCTCCTGTTTTTTGTTGTACCTCGGTATGAACCGCAAGTATGAAGAAACTGACCATGTGCATAATTTTATTTTCAATGAGGATCTGGACCAGAATCTCAATGATATTTTTGATGGAAAAAAACTGACGAATGCTTCTTTTTACGTGTATATCGCTTCAAAAGCAGATCCTTCCATGGCTCCTGAAGGAACAGATGGATTGTATATTCTGATGCCTGTATCAAATGCAGTCGAATCCAACTATGAGTGGGACGAAGAGACGGTTGCTTATTATCGCAGTTACATCTTAAATGAATTGAAAAAGATTCGTGGTTTTGAAAATGTGGATAATGAGATTGTGACCGAAACGCATATCACACCACTGGATTTCAGTTCCAAGTTCAATGCGTATAATGGTGCTTCGTTTGGTTTGCAGCCTATTTTAAAACAAAGCAACCACTACCGTCCCCAAAGCAAAGCGAGCGATTGCGAAAATTTGTACTTTACTGGAAGCAGTACACATCCCGGCGCTGGCGTTCCAATCGTACTTCTATCTGCCAAAATTGCCGCTCAAGAATTGATCCAAGATGATACAGGTAATCTGTTTGATTATTCGGTGAAATAAAGAAAGGGGGCGAATGTTATAACGGCTTTGGACATTATCAAACTGGCGATTGGATTTGGGACAGTGATAGTCGGCTTCCTCATGTTCTGGTCGCTACCTGTGCCCCGTGCCTCCTCCAGCGGGGCAACCAATCTACCGTTTCTGTCTATTATTATTCCTGCTAGAAATGAAGAAAGTAGGATCGTGCCTTTGCTGCAGTCCCTACAGGAACAGCGGTTTACCTCATTCGAAATTCTGGTTGTGGATGACGATTCATCGGACAAGACCGCTACTGTAGCGGAAAGTTTCGGTGCAAAGGTGTTGCAGAACGAAGGAGTAGGGAAATCCTCAGCCTGCTGGCACGGCGCCGAACAAGCTAAAGGAAGCTGGTTATTATTTTTGGACGCGGATACCAAATTCGAAAGCACAGAGGGGCTAAACAATCTGCTGCAGTTTTATCAGGAAAAGGGAGCCAGAGGTATTACAGCACTGCAACCTTTTCATACGGTAGAGCGCTTGTATGAACATCTTTCTGTTATTTTTAACATTATCGTTGTAACCGGAATGAATCTGTTTACCATTTGGGGTTCGCGTTTTAAAACGGCCGGTTCGTTCGGTCCGTGTATTTTATGCAATCGCGATGATTATTTTTTGTCTGGAGGGCATAAAAAAATCGAGGGAGCCATCATGGATGATTTGGCACTAGGAGAGGCGTTTCTTGAACAAAATCTTCCTGTACACTGCCTGGGGGGTAAAGGTATTATATCTCTGCGCATGTATCCCGAAGGCATTGGCAGTCTGATCGAGGGCTGGTGTAAAAGTTTTGCCGTCGGTTCCAAATCGACGCATCCGGTTGTCATGTTCATGGTCATCTTATGGATATCCGGTAGTTTCATTGCTGCATCCGCTCTAGTTTCTTCCCTGATAGCATGGAATCCTGCTACCATCCTGTTGAGCGGGATATTATATGTCCTGTATGCTATTCAGACAGGATGGTTTGCCGGCAGAGTCGGGGACTTCAAAAAAGCGATTTTTCTTGTTTACCCGATATGGTTTGCGTTTTTTATAGGCATTTATTTATATTCCTTTATCAGGGTGAATGTTTTCCGTTCCGTAAGCTGGAAAGGTCGCAAAATCAAAGTCTGAATACTGCGTGATATAAGCTAATTATTAAATCAAGTTTTTGGGAGACCTCTTGTACATGTTTTGAACTCACAAGAGGTCTTTTCATATCATGAACATAATCATTGAATATCAAGCTTCACCAAAGTCTAACGAGCATTACCCAAATCATACGGTGATAACTATGTTGGATTGGATGTGGAGCAGGATGGAATAATAGTAATATCCATTGAAAAGTACAAAATTGAGCGTAGAGAGCGTAATATCTCTTTAGGTACTTTACAAAAATTTCTAGTATTACAAATTAAGCCTTCACAGTTATTTGAAAACTATGATAATAAACAAACTAAGGAATTGGCAGACATGTTAAATCTCGTTCAATTTTTATTAGAATCTAGGTCTAATAAAGAGATCGCGGTCATCGAAAAAATGATCAGTAATTTGCTAGAATCAATAGACGAATTAAAATAAAGAATAAATATTCAAATATAATAATTGTACTAACGCATACAATTAAATAAATCCTATGTAGTGATTATAAAAGTAAATTGCATAGAGTTTATTTAATTAAGATATTAAAAGTATAAAATAGCGGCGCTAAGAGAATTAAGGTTGGTAATTATTAAATAATAAAAGTTATCTAAATGTATAATATATGAGTAATAATTATGGATATAAAATATAACTAAATTCAAATCTTGTATACATAATCACAAAACTCGTATTTTGTACATATGTATATAAGATTGATATGACTCTGTTTTCTTATCTATTACTGTTGTTATTTGATATAATAGTCTTCTCCTTTCATATTTGCACCACAAAATAAAAAAGTAACAGGTTTTTTAACTAGATAAATTAATTGGAGTAAACTATTATGTTGAGTAATTTTTTCTTAGATGATTTACACTCCTTATTGTGGCTAGATCGCTTACTCTTTTTGATAGTATATAATAGTGAGCAATTATTTTATATATTGGTTCAATCCTCGAATCATTATAGGTATTGACCAATATATAAAATAATCCTGCAACTCACACTATTGTTAACTATTACTTTACTACCCAAAGAAATAAAATTAGAAAGCCGATTAACTAACCTGCCAATGCATAATTAAATACCTCTAAGATAAACCAACTGCTAAATGATATAAAAATGAGATTCTCTTTCTTTATGTCATAGTTCTAATAGAAATATAATTGAATCGCGGTCAGGATAATCATATTTAATTGGTAAGTTCTGTTTATCAGTCTCTTTAAAGCCCACCTTTTTATAAAAACTGTGCGATCTTGTTGCTTTAGATGGAGTATCTAAAATGATCTTAGAAAAACCTTGTTTTTTAGCAAAATCAAGTAAAGCTTCAAAGAGCTTTTTGCCTGTCCCAAATTCTTTGCCTCGATAGTCTTTATAAACGAAAAATTTCTTTAATACAGCAATCTCTTTATTTTTCTTTTGCAAACCAATTGAACCGATAACCTCTTCTTTATCATTTAAGGCTATCCAAAAATTACCGCCGTCATTTATATAATTTGAATGAATATCTAGAATATCTGGTTGTTCTTCAACACCAATACCCACTCCATATTCGACATTTTGTACATGCAATATTAATGTAATAACTTCTTCTTTATATCTATCATTATAAACTGTAATCATTGAGTAGATCCTCCTAACGTTTTATTAAAAGAATTCTATTATATATCCTTTTTAAAATTCCTCTGCTTTACTACTCTCCAAAATACACTTAGATTAGCTTTATTTGGGTAGAGTTACTGCGCTGTTTTCATTATCTCATTAAAGCGTTCAAAATCTTGGAGGTAATTTTATTTCTCGTTAATAATTCTGAATTTATCTTCATCTTCAGGTTTCTTATATCTAGTAACCACTGAATATAACTTTGGCATGTCAATTTTGTCGAGCGTCTCTATCCACTCCACTCAATTTTCGTTATTTCTTTCTGCTGATAGATTATTGATGTCTGGCTTAAAGGTTGATCATTTCTCCAGGGTTAAGCACAATGCCTACCCCTTCTTTAAGCAGAGAAGCGAAGTAATGTGGATCTTGTTCAATAAATGGGAATGTGTTGAAATGAATCGGCACAACTTGTTTGGCTTGAAGCCAATCTGTGGCTACAGCGGCGTCTTCTGGTCCCATGGTATGGTTGTCTCCGATTGGGAGAAAAGCGATATCGATATCGTTGCGTTCCCCGATCACTTTCATATCGTAGAAAAGGCCTGTATCACCTGCATGATATATCGTTTTACCTTCAGCTGTGAATAGAATTCCGGTAGGCATTCCCGTGTAGGTGATGGTTCGGGTCTCCGGGTTAATATAACTAGAACTATGAAAAGCCTGAGTCAGTTTTACTCGTCCAAAGTCGAAGGTGTGCGCTCCACCAATACTCATAGCATGGGTTCTCACGCCTTCCCAGCCGATCACATCTGCCAGCTCTGCCGAGGCAACAACCAATGCGTTGTTGCGTTTCGCAATGTCTACAGTATCGCCTACATGATCACCATGACCGTGAGTTAACAAGATGATGTCTGCTTGTATGGTGGTTGCATCCAGATCTGTAGTAGTGTTGCCTGTAATAAATGGATCGATCAGAATAATAATTCCATTCGTTTCAATTTTTACAACGGAATGTCCATGATAGGATACTTTCATTTGTATTTCTCCTTTAATTAATTGGCTATTTCTGCATAGCGAGAGGAAAACCTGTTAACGTATACCCATTTATTTTGCTGGACAGCCGACCCGTAATTTGTCCAATGTAATCTTAAAAGGTTTTGGCGGCTATGCGTGCTTTCTCCACTCCATCAGCTTTAATCTGTAAAGCGCGGTCTCCTGCAGTGGATACTCCTTCTATAAACAAATTATCGAAGTCGGTGATACCTACGAAGTTCAATACGGTTTTCAAATGACGGCTTCCATTCTCCCGATCTGCTACAGGTCCTTCCGAGTAAATGCCGCCAGTAGCTTGGATGTGGAACGCTTTTTTATTTTTAAGCAGACCCACTGGACCATTCTCTGTATATTTAAAAGTTTTGGCTCTAACACAGAAAGAATCAATATACGCCTTCATTATAGGAGGATAAGAGAAATTCCACATCGGTGTTACAAACACATACTTGTCTGCAGCAATGAATTCATCCAGCAAAGTACTGAGCAGAGTTAATTTTTGTTGTTGTGCGGCAGACAATTGATCGAATGAACCACCATTCTGAATGGTTCCCCATGCTTCCCATACGTCAACATCAATTTGTGGAATATCGCGTTGATACAGGTCTACATGAACTACTTCATCTTCTGGATTAGTTTCTTTGTATGCTTGTATGAATTGTTCTCCGACAGAAAGGCTGTAAGATGCGTCAAGGTGACCAGGATGTGCCGTAATATAAAGTACAGTTGACATAATTAAAATTTCCCCTTTAATTGAATATATTTTTTATACAATAAACGGAGCGAATCCGTTACCATAAGACCAGTTTTCTTTATTGACTTCGACCAAATTGATGAATACATCTTCCATTCTAATATCGCACTGCTGATGTAGTTGCTGAGCTAAAGCCTCATAGAACTCTTTCTTCACTTCAGCTGAACGGCCGGCATTTAAAGTGATCTGAACGATGAGAAAACCGTCACTTCTATCCATATCCAGAAAATTCCGATCAAAGTTGAAATTCTCATGATCAAGTTCTTCTATAATCAGAAAGCGATCGTTCTGGGGAACGTGAAGCTTGTCTACAATCGTCTGTAAGACAACCTCGACAATAAGTGCTTTTTCTTCACTAAAGCGCCCTTTTAATGTGGTAATACGAGTTAATGGCATGTGTGTTATCTCCTTTTATTGTTGATATGGCTAATTATATCTGTTAGAATCCAGAACACGAATGTACATAAGTTCGTGTTTGTTCGTTTAAAGAAACGGAAACTATGGAATTCAGGTGATAGGATGGAAGACGAGAAATTGTCAAAAGATTGGCCTCATGAATGGATTAAAAAAATTCGTTCTAGACCTTCCAAGTACGGTTTGTCCAAGCGAATGCGGCAAGTGGACTTGGCACAGCGGGTCGGTGTGGATCCGCGAACTGTGCAGCAATGGGAAAATGGAGACCGACTTCCTAGTGTAGGCAGTCTCAAGCGAATAATCCAAGCGTTTTACGAAGAAGGAATTCTCTTAGAAGCAGATCCGCGTCAAGAGGCGGAAGAGCTTTGGAATACTATAAAACGCTTCTCGGAAGCACGATCAGCGACCTCAAGAGAGTTTCCAGATTTCGATAGTGCCTGGTTCGACACATTGGCTACTATAGAAGCGATCACACCGAAACCCCAAATGGCTGCGTCACGGTCTTCAATTGCGGCAGCACAACGACTGCCAAAGATCCCTACACTCTTCGTTGGACGAAGTTTAGCTATAGCTGATTTGAAAGAACAACTGAATACTCATTCTCTAGTCTCTGTCGTGGGCCCTGGAGGAATAGGCAAAACATCTCTTGCTGTTCAGGTGGCTTCGATGCTTGAGGAGCCGGATTTGCAAGGAATATGGATGTTTGAATTCGGCTCTCTCAAAGATCCACAAGACTTGGGTCAGTTGCTATTGTCCACACTAAATCTACAGAACCAAGAGAACAGAACGGAGCTTCAAACGATACTAGAGACCATATCCGATCAGAAAATGCTCTTTATTTTTGATAATTGTGAACATGTTATTGATGCAAGTGCATCTTTGGCTGAATCACTTCTTGCATCCGCTCCGGGACTGACGATCCTTGTTACCAGTCGAGAACCACTCAATATTCCTGGGGAATCTGTCTATCGGTTGCCTCCTTTATCTTTTCCTACAGATGAGCATTCGCTTGAGCAACTATCTGAAAAGGAGATTATGGCCTTTGAAGCCGTACAACTCTTTTTGGAACGGGCGCTTATGATTGCACCTCAGTTTCCACATACATTGCCTAACCTCAGGCTTGTCGGAACTATTTGCAAGAAGCTGGAAGGAATACCATTAGCTATTGAGCTAGCTGTTGCCCGAATGAATATGCTGACACTGGAACAGATCAAAGAACGTCTGGGAAATCTATTGACGTTGCTGACAGCAGGCAAGCGAACAGCTGCAAACCGACATCAAACGCTCAAATCTACAATTGATTGGAGTTATGAATTACTGAATAGCAAGGAACGTCTACTATTAAGACGGCTTAGTGTATTTACAGGTGGGTTTACTTTGGAGGCAGCAGAAGAAATCTGCATTGATGATCCTAGAATACCTGAGGGGGAAAATTGCATCACTAGCAAAGATATGCTCGACCTATTATCAGGTCTGGTGAATAAATCACTAGTATCTATCGAGATCGGTGAGGATTATCGTTTTATCCGCTACTTTTTACTGGAGACTATCAAAGAATACGCAGGCGAGAAGTTGGAGAACGATACTGATAAGCATCCAAGCAATCCGCTTTTTGAACGACATGCACGTTATTATAGTCAATATTTGGTTCGCGCGGAACCCAAGTTTAGGACTAACGAACGCGAAGTCTGTATTGAAGAAGTACGGCGTGAATATGCGAATCTGCGTTCTGCTCTAGAATGGTGTTACTCCAATCCCCACGCCTATTCATTTGGACTTCATATGGTCTCTAACCTCTACTGGTTCTGGTTGCACGAAGGCAGGTTAAAGGAAGGGTTGTTCTGGCTAGATCGCTTTTTGCATAACGAAATACAAGAACTACAGTCTAGCACCGATTTCGCAAAGGCCTTACATGGAAGTGGTGTCATTCAATTTATTCGTGGAGATATTAAAGGCGCGATGGATTCGACAATCAGAAGCGTGGAACTTACTCGTGATTTGGGAGAACGTTCTCTTCTTTCCTCCTCTCTTCGTTTGCTAGCATTTCTTCACATCAAACAGAAAAACTTTGAAGAAGCCGAACCATTGGTACAGATGAGTATTGATATCGCTAGAAAAACAGATGATTTGTGGAATTTAGCTTCTTCATTGCATGCTTACGGAAAGCTCCGATTAGAACAAAATAATTACCTTGAGGCGTCTAAACTTCTGAATGAGAGTATACATTTCTTCGAAGCGGTTCAGGATCAATGGGAAATGTCTGGTCCATATGAAAGTCTAGGCTATTCCGCCCTAAAGCTTGACCAGCTTACGACTTCTATTGAATATTTTAAAAAATGTATCGCTGTAAGCCAGATCTACAGAGGTTCTTGGATTTTATCACGCGGTATTGAAGGATTAGCCATTGCGGTATGTAACAAGAAAGCTTTTACCGAAGCTGCAATACTTCTCGGAGCTGCTGAGAAAGGGCGTCAAAACTCTGGCGGGGAGGATACACCTAATTTTCCCGCAGAGCACGAAAAGGTAATTGTTGATCTTAAGCATGTTTTTTCTGATCAGGAATTGCATCAATTGTGGAGTAAAGGTGCAACAATGACACGGTCACAAGCGCTTGCGTATTCACTAGAGATTTAGACGATAAACAGTAACAAGAGCCGACCGTTTTCGTTTTAATTTTCGGAAAACGGTCAGCCACTTTGCTTATAGTTGAGGCGAGTATTTTTAATTTAGGTACTCACCTATTTGTTTTTGGCTCACACAATGTATTTGGTCTAAACCGTTGAATTTTTTTATCTGCTTCATATTGTTTCTAAAGTTCACCTAAAATCATAATAAAACCTCCTATAAGAGCAATAATTCTAGCATGCTTCTACATAGGAGGTTTTCATTTTATAAATTGATTTAACGTTTCACGCTAGTTGCATATATTCTTTATTCAACGGTGAGGTGATGCTTTATAAGTTTCTTGCATAAAAAGAGAACAACATCGTATTAAAGTTAGAACCCACTATAAGTTGTCCCACTAAAGCAAAAAACGCAGATCGATCTAAAGTACGATCAAATAGATAGAGATTACTCCCGTATTTTAATTAAAGTCTTGCATTAAATTGTCTACCACTTCTTTTACAGTTATAATTTCTTTGATTGGTGTGATTCCGGTACCTACAGAAATATATCCATCGTCTGTATTTCCTTCTAGCATCCCGATACGCATGCCATCAAACAAAAATTTTGATGTTTCTTCACGGCTAGCACCTTGATTATCCATTTCTACTAATTTATTCGCTAATTTAGTAGGTAAAGAACGATAGTATGCTGGTAGAGTACGAAACATTAACAAATCTTCTGCTGTAGCATCTACAATCATTTGTTTGACGTTTTCTGCTGCTGGATTTTCTTTTGTTGGAATAAAGACACTACCCGCAAATACACCTTCAGCGCCTAAAGCAAATGCAGCACGCACTCCTCTAACGTCTCCTATCCCACCGGCTGCCATTACAGGAATATTTATAGCATCTGCAATCATGGGTACAATCGAAAATGTTCCAATAACTCGTTCTGGAACTGTTCCCCCTTCATCAAATCCAGTCGCAACATAAATATCGATTCCAAGTGCTTCTGCAGCTTTTGCATCTTTAATAGTAGGAGTAAGCGGTCTATAAACAATTTTAATATTGTTATCTTTTAATGGTTTGAAGATTTTTTCATACGGTAAACCCGGCAAACCGTTCACAAGAACAACAGGAACTTTCTCTTCAATAACGGTTTCTATCATTCGCCACATGTAATTCAGATCACTACCTCCAATGATAACTGTTCCAAATGGCTTTTCCGTTAATGTTTTTGTTTTTTGTATTTCAGTTCTTAATCTTTCAGCAGTTAATTCGGGTGAACGATTAGGAGTCCTATCAACCTGACCGGCAGTTGCTGCTAGAAATCCTAATCCCCCCGCATTGCTAACCGCTGCAACAAATTCCGCATTCGTAAGCCAAGACATTGGGCCCTGTATAATCGGTTTTTCTATACCTAAAATTTCACATATTCTATTGTTCATTATTGAACCCTCCAGGTTTCAAATATTTCTAACACTATCTTGTCCGTAATTACTTTGTCTGCTAAATAAATTCATTTGACTGATTAGAATATCTTGAAGTATTTTGATAATTATTTAGTATACTAAGTAATTATCAAAGAAAATAACTTAGTGCAAGTTATTTTCCATGCGTTTTAATAAATCTCGTAGTATGAGACGTTCTTCATCTGATATGGACTGAAGTAATTTATCTTGTTGTCGTTTCCATTTTAATCTAACTGGCTCTTCTAATTCTTTACCTTTGCTCGTTAGATATATTCGCATAACTCTCGCGTCTTCTTCATCACGTTTACGGTATATGACACCATTTTGCTCTAGCGTTTTAACCATATTTGTGACTGTAGGCGGTTCGCATCTTAAATGTTCACATAGTTGCATTTGCGTTATTCCATCACCCAACCATAAACGCGCAAGTAGATTATCTTGACCTACGTATAAATTAAGTTCTCTAAGACTTTCACTATAATCCCGACGCGTCTGGGAGGAAACCTTATCCAAAGATCCACGGATTTCACAGTCAATATTAACCTTCATAGATAAACCTCCTAGCCAAATATATTTAGCACGCTAAATATATCATAGTCGTTTTTAAGCTGTCAATGGTACTTCCCAGAAAGCGAACATAAACCCCATTTCATTCAAAGAAGGTACAACAACTTTTTTACTCTTCCTCCCTACGACTTCTAATCAGAAATAAATCTAACCAATGATAGAAAAAATTTACCCTGAACGGTATGAACTTGTTTTAAAACTTCATTAGGTGATGTAATCGGTCTTCGGTTCTATTCTGTACTAGCCTAAAGCCCCAAGCAGAGTCTAGGCTTAGGTTTATTCCTCCTAGTTCCATCCACTGCTATACTTTTTATAAAATACACCGATCCTTTAAAGGAGTGAAATCGTTTGGAATCTTATGGAATCAATGACAGAGTAACGAACAAGAAAGACCCGAGCATCGTTCAGAAATCTAGAAAAGGACTACTTGTTTTTTTCGCATGGCTGGTTCCTCTCACATTCCTTAGCTATGTACTTGCGATTCATGTATCGCCTATATTTGGTCTTCTACTTATGTGGTCACCAGGATTGTCCTCTTTCTTGACTCGTCTCTTGTTACGTGAAGGATTTGCAGATATTTCATTTCGCTTTCGAGGGAAATTAGCTTTTAAATCAATCCCGTTTGTATTGCTTTTTCCAGTGATTATTGGAACACTAGCGTACGGTTTAGCATGGATAACAGGATTGGTTGACTTCGTACATACTGACAGCTCATATATGTGGCCATTGGTGGTAAGTATTGTTTATCAGATGTTTGTAGGTACATTACTCGGTGTGATCAGCAGTGCGGGTGAAGAGCTAGGCTGGAGAGGTTATATGCTCAGCCGATTAATAACAGCAGGCGTGCCCAAGCCGATTTTAACAGGTGGACTGATTTGGGGCGTTTGGCATCTTCCTGCTATTCTATTAGGCAGTTATTACTCTGGCCCTTCATTAGTATTATCTATCATCTTGTTTATGATTACGATTAGTTCATTCAATTTTATTATTAGCCATCTTCGCTTAAGTACTGGAAGCATCTGGCCAGCGATCTTGCTTCATGCTTCATGGAACGCTGTGATTCAAGATTCATTTGATACAGCTACCAAAGGCGAAAATGCCTATTTATGGACAGGTGAGTCGGGCATATTGGTTACACTTGTACTGTTTTTGGCAGCATGGATGTTTTCGAGAAAATCCGATTTTATGTATCGTCCTCACTGAAATCAATATGCAATATAGTATTGTCATAACAAAATACTGTTTATTCAGCAATTAATTGCTTATTTTTCAAATCGAGTCTGTAATGCATATCCTTAGCATCTTGTTCTGATGTACCTGCTCTAACAGATGGATGAATGACTAGTGTTTCTTTCTCAACAGCTGGTATCGATGTAGTGTCAGAATAGATAAGGCTTTTAGAAACTATTCCATTTTTATTAATCTCTAAATGAAACGCATCTCCGCTCTGTTTATCAATAGTAAATAAATAACTTTCTGCTCCGTATCCTGTTTGGTATTGCGGAGTAAGAATGTAAATATCAGCAGAATGAAAGCTTATATGCTTAAATGTAAGCTTTTTTTGCGTTGGTTGAACATATTGAAAGGCTGGAAGAACTAATAAAACCTTCTCTTTTTCTTCTTGTCTGTATACAACTGAATAATTGCTTTGGAAGGTGTAATCTCCTTCTTGTCCCCATATGCTTGATACAAGTAAATGACCTTTCTCTTCTCGACCATTTGAAACCATCAATAAAGTTCCTTTATCTGTTTTTTGTTCTGCACGAATTGATTGTTCATTAACTACAAAATCAACAGCAATTGAATCACTTAGTTCAGTTTTAGGAAACGTGGTAGAGTTGTCTACAGAAACATTTTGATATTTAGCAATTGAAGTGCTGGAATCAAGCTTAATTTGCTTTATTTTCCCCTCACTATTGCAACCTATGATTATACTAAATAAACATATTGATGAAACCCATAACAATATATTTTTTTTGATAAAAATCCTCTCCCTTTTGTCATTATTTCAATTTAATCATATATAATATGGCATTTTAAGAAGATTATTGTAAGTCTATATAGTGAACAGTATACAGCAAATAAAAGAGTTGTTCTTAACAAAAGAACAACTCTCAAAGTTTTAACCTTTATTCATTATCTAAGATACTACAATCAGCTAATATTTCTGGTTTAAAACGCATACTGTCTAACTCTGTAATCGGTCTAATGACCTTGCAAGGAACGCCTGCTGCAAAAGAATTTGCTGGAATATCTTGAGTGACCACACTACCTGCACCAATAACACATCCATCTCCAATCGTCACACCACCGCATACTGTCACATTGGCAGACAGCCATACATCATTTCCAATAGTAACTGGTTTGGCATAGCATAAAGAATTTGGCACTTGATGTTGATCGATCATCTGGCGACGCTCGGAAGCTATAAAGGGATGAACAGGTGTAACGATAGTAACATTCGGTCCAAAACTAGCATGATTGCCAATCTTGACTTTCGCATCATCTTGAACCGTAAGATTATAATTAGCAAAAAAGTGATCACCTATTTCAGTATGAAGACCATAATGAAAAAAGATAGGCCCTTGCAAGAAACATCTTTCTCCTTTACCACCGATCAGTTCGCTTAGCAAGGCTTCACGTTCTTCTACTTGATCTTCATAGGTGTTGCTATACTGTTGGCTAAGTTTATGAGCATTCAGTTTAATTTTTTTTAGATCAGGATGACCTGGATTAAATAATAATCCATCAAAAATACGTTGTTCTTCGCTCATATCATACCTCCCTTTAAAAGTACTTACATCCTACTGTTGCTTGAGTTTCAATTACTAACAAATCTTATTCTAAATTAAAATTCCTTATTGATGGGAAACTTATTTATTAAATAACTTAGTATTGGAGACATTACGATCAATGGAAGCCATATGACTCATAATCATTTTAGCAGCCCGTTTATAACCACCCGCTTGTCGTAAAGATTCGCCGATGATACAAGCCTGCTGTTTATAAGATGGATTGCTTAGCACCTCTAGTAATGCTTCTCTCATAACAGCTACACTAAGCTGATATTTATTTAAAGTGATACCTGCCCCTAACTCCTGTACTCGATTAGCTACAAGCGGCTGATCCGATGTTAGCGGAATCATCACTAACGGAACATTATAATAGAGCGCTTCACTTGTACTGTTCATTCCGGCATGGGTAATAAAAACATCTGTATGCTGTAGCATCTCCAACTGTGCAATATATGGCATCACGATAAAATTAGAAGGAATTTGATCAGCCAAAGGCTCCATGTCTGTATATTTGCCAGAAGATAGCACCACATTCACCGGCAGATCGCCAAATGCTTCAAAGCAAAGCTGATAAAAATCCAAGTTTTTATTTAAAATAGTACCCATAGCAATATACACCGTTTGCGGATAACGTTCACGAAGCCGCTCGAATGAAAAAGTCTGAGCATCTTGACGAGGAATGATCGAAGGACCTGTGAAAATAAAACGATCGTCCAGTTGATCTGCTTGTGGTTGAAAATAACGACTGGTATACACAAGCTTTAACTCGCCTGCATGCACTGGAATTTCTTCTATAGCGGGAATACTCACTTGAAATTCTTGCGCTAATGCACGCGTTATCTTCATCGTAGCATCATACAATTCTTTCGTATTCGTATCCATCTCCTGCATACCTTCTCCAGCTCCTAATGGATTAACAAAAGCAAAGGAAGCGACCGAACACACTGCAGGAATTGCTAATTTTTCTGCAAGAATAGTCCCTCCCCAACCCATCAGAGAATCAAAGATCAGATAGTCGAACTTTTGATTTTCGATCACTCGTAGCACCTCGGGTATAATCCTCTGAATAATACCGCCTACCATCATATAAATGAACTGATAAGGATGAGTATACTCCTGCGGTTTCAACACAGGATCAAGAGAGAAAGCATCTTGCGGAAATGGATATGTAATCAACAGGGCGCCAGTTTGTTCGATTCGGGAACGATACTCTTCTGTGCACACATAGACAATTTCCTCACCACTGTCGATCAATTGAGTAACTAATCCTAACGACGGATTCACATGACCTTCAGCTGGAGTAATGACAACTAATACACGTGCTATTGTATCCACCTCCCTATTCAATTTTTCTGCTATCATAATTTTTTAAAGATATGATCCTTATCCGTACAAAGGAATATTATCTTGTGACTAAACAGTTGGATCATGTTCTTGAGGAACAGGCTCGGTGATGCGTAAAGATGCTAAAAAACTTAATAACACCCATAGTAATTGCAGGAGTAATACCATCATCACGCCTGTAGATATGCCCCACTGTAATGTTTCTGACAAAGCAATTAAAGCGCCACCAACTCCGATGCTTACTCCCATATAGAAAGAATCGACGAATTGCAGATTTGCAGACATTTCTCCTTCTTGTCTAGGTGCTGCATGTTGTAAAGCAATAGCAGCAGTTGTAGGATTAGCCAATCCAACACCGAAGCCAGTAATCATTTGTGAGAGCAGAATGAGTATAATTCCACCATTGGATAACATAAGGGCTAGGATTACAAGTACAGTGCCGGCGATCATAATTCCGATACCGCTCATTACTCTACGCTTTCTTCCATGACCTTGATCTCGTACATCAAGCTTGGCTTGCAACCAAGCTGCGGCAGACCAGCTTAAAGAACCTGCTGCTACAATAAGACCAGCAAGATCTGCTGATAACCCTTTTACTTCAGTTAATGCCAAGATTACAAAACTCTCTGTTGTAAAATAACAAGCTACATATAACCCTCTGGACACCAATGTAGCAGGTAATCCTTTTTTCACTGCAAAAGTTCCTTTAGGAAGAAGTTTTTGCATTTGCGGGATCATGATCAAAAAGCCAACCAAAGTAAGTACTATTCCTTTCCAATCGGTTATCATCCCAAGTCCTGTAAGCAACAACCCTGTTCCAATAGCAAGTAGAATCGCATGCAGAGTCTTGGAATCCGCTTTGGGCGCTATACCTGTCCGTACTTGCCGAAGCTGTAGATCATGGAAAGAGCGGAATGTAAGACTCAATGCTAATGCAATCAGAGGTAACACAATCCAGAAAACAAATCGCCATGATATATACGACGCCATAAGACCTGCCAGGTAAGGACCGATTAAAGAAGGTAACACAAATGCCATAGAGAACGCCGCCAAAATTTGAGTACGAAGAGCATCTGAATAATGCAAAGTTACACAGGTATATACACATGTGATCAAAGCTCCTGCCCCAAAACCTTGGAGCGCTCTTGCTACAATAAGCATATGCATATCAAAAGAAACAGCGGCAACTACAGTTCCGAGCACAAAAATACTAAACGACACAAGCATAGATGTAAAAACGCCGCGCTTATCAACTTGCTGACCCATAACAAGAGTTCCAATCAGTTGAGATAATAAAAATGCGCTAAAAATCCATCCGTATAAATGAATACCTTGCAAGTCTTGTGCCATTTTCGCTGCTATTGTCGTAATAGCCAGTCCTTCGAAAGCGACAGTTGTTAGAACTAGCATAATACCAATCGTCAACGCTCTGTGCTGCTTATCAAAAATTCCAGTCTGATTGTTATTTGTTTTCTACACCTCCCTAATAAAATATTTTTGGTAAAATTAACCTTTTTTAAGGTCTGAATACATAATACTCTTTCTACTTTATAAAGTAAAATGTTTAATAACTAATATTTAATAAATAGTAAAGCTGCAAATGATCTTTCCACTACTCATAAAAACTACTATAAGTGACTTGAAAGTAGTCGATACCTAAAAGTAGGCAATAGAAGTCACTCTCCTAAAATAATCACTTCTGTCTCCAAATTAATCTTAAATGCCTCATATACTTTTTGTTTGATCAACTGGATTAACTCCAAATAATCGTCAGCAGTTGCATGATCTGCATTAATAATAAAACCTGCATGCTTCAGAGAGATTTCCGCTCCTCCAATACGTGTGCCCTGCAAGTTGCAATCCTGAATTAATCTTCCTACAAAATGTCCTTCTGGACGTTTAAAAACACTACCACATGAAGGATATTCTAGCGGTTGTTTAGATTGTCGTTTGAACGTTAAATCCTGCATGATACTAGAGATGACATCTTTATTTCCTTGAGCAAGCTTCAGCTCGACCTCAAGTATGATATAGTCATTTGTTCTAAATATACTGTCCCGATAACCAAGCTTCATATCTGCTAGGGGTATATCCAGCACTTCTCCATTTTTGGTAATAACACTCGCACGCTCAACAACTTCAGCCATCTGACCACCATAAGCACCAGCATTCATATAGAGTGCCCCTCCCGTGCTACCCGGTATACCACATGCAAATTCTAGCCCTGTTAAGCTATGATCTAACGCCATGCTAGAGACATCCATAATATTGGCTCCACTTTGCGCAACCATGTTATTCCCACTCACCTGAATCTGATCGAAATGGCTCAAAGAAATAGTGATTCCTCTTATGCCGTTGTCTTTAATGATGACATTTGAACCTTTGCCGATAACAGTCAACGGTAATTGCTGTTTTTTTGCAATTTCAACGATGCTTTTAATTTCGTCTTTCGTGGTGGGATGAATAAGGATGTCTGCTTTACCACCTAACTGTATATACGTGTGATCTTTTAAAGGCTCATTTTGTTTTACTTTTTCCAAAGGTATATGATTCTCAAATAGATTCATGCTATTCTCTCCTTGAGTTGGCACAGAGATAATATAGGTGATACGGATAAACCTTCGAATCTAAAGGCTATTACTGACAAAATGATCCCTATAAATAGTTCAAAATAGATAATAAAAAATAACTAGACTGAAAATACGTTGCTGATCAAACCATATCAAATGTGACTTTACAACATGAGTATGTATACCTCGTATCCGGATACTTAGTAAACATTTTTGTTTATAAAGTCTAAACTACAGTTCAATTTTGACTTTGTCAACATTTTTGTTTAAAATGTAGACAGCGATATAGATTAAGTTGTTTTAAAAGGAGATGTACTATGAGCCGGGATCAAATTAAAAAGGATGTCTCCAAAAGTACTCGAAGAGGGATCATTCATCTGTTAAAAGAGCGAGGAGGAATGGATGTTGTAACACTCTCCTCTCACTTTTCGTTGTCAGGAATGGCGATTCGTCAACATTTGAATGCGCTCAAAGAAGAAGGGTTAGTCACTAATGTGGAAGAAGCTCGTCCGATGGGTCGACCCACTAAGCTATGGGTATTAACTCCAGCAGCTAATCGTTTTTTTCCAAATGGCTATTCAGACTTATCTGTCAGCTTGATTCATTCGATGAAAGAAGCGTTTGGTAATGAAGGGCTAGATAAGCTACTAGATATTCGAAATAAAAAGATGCAAGAACAATATCTTCAGCATCTTGGCGATACATCAGACATTCTAGAAAAGCTGGAAAAGCTTGCCGAGATTCGAACAATCGAAGGTTATATGGCTGAGGTGAAGATGCAGGATGATGGCAGTCTCCTATTGATTGAGAAGCATTGTCCAATCTGTGAAGCTGCTGCTGTATGTACAGGATTGTGCAAAAATGAGTTACATTTATTTCAAACGGTTCTAGGAAATAATGTTCATATTGAACGCAGTGAGTACATTTTAGCAGGAGGAAGAAACTGCATATACACCGTTAGACAACATAAGCCATAACGAAAAGAGCAACCTCATTGGAGATTGCTCTTTTTATTACTGCATATCTTTTCTTTACATACTCGTCTTATGTCTTTTCTGCTCTTGCTATCAACCTATTCCTTTTTCTTATACTCCATAAAAAAATGATTGTTGAACGTATGTACTGATAATATTATTTTTATTCATTAACAACGAGCAAAGCAGCCATATTAAAATCAGACTGCTTTGCTCGTTGTTATAATACGTTATTTAATAATTGAGATACTATTTATTTAGATGTATACTTTTTATCTTTTAGACTATTCTCTAAAAAATCTGTTTAATCAAAATCAAATATGTTGATTCTTTTCTATCTGATGTTAAATAAATTCTTCTCTCTCTTTTAAGAATTACCTTATGCATTTTCACGTTCATTTCCAAATCACTTATCAAATTTGAAAGATATACCTGTTAAATCTTCAGAAACGTTCCAAAGTTTATTAGATATATTAGAGTCATACAGTTTCTCAATGATCGTATCATTTGTTGGATAGCCTTTTTTGCCACCTTTGCTATCAGGAGCGATATATTCTCCTCCTTTTATAGTGGATGATGTTGCGCTATACAAAGCAGGCAGTGCACCCATATGTGCTGGTTGACTTATCATACTTGAAATCATTCTGAGAAATATATTGGCTTGCTTTCCTGAACCAAAAGAGCCTAAATTGGTATGCGAAATTCCGGGATGACAAGCAACGCTCACTGAATTGATATGATTTGAACGAAATTTATTTTGTAATTCTTTTGCAAACAATAGATTTGCCAGTTTACTTTGACCATAGAACTTACGACTATATCCTTTAGAACCGTCTAAATTATCAAAATTAATATGAGCATCATGAGCAACTAAGCTACTCTGCGTTATCACTCTCGAATTTGGCGTAGAAATTAAATGTGGCAACAATAATCCTGTTAATGCAAAGTGTCCTAAATGGTTCCCGCCAAATTGGGATTCAAAGCCGTCTTTCGTCAGATGAAAAGGAGGATACATAATACCTGCATTGTTAATAAGAATGGCTAAAGATTTATAATTGTTAAGAAAATTTGCTGCAAATGCTTTTACACTGGTCAAATCACTAAGATCGAGCTTCATAGCTTTGACATTTGCACTAACATAGGCAGCTTTTATTTTATTTACAGCGGCGGCTCCTTTTTCCATATTGCGAACAGCAATAACAATTGTCGCCCTCTTTTGAGCTAATGCTAGCGCTGTTTCGAAACCGATCCCGCTATTCCCACCTGTGACGATGACCACTTTCCCAGACATATCTGGAATATCATCTGTTGTCCAAATTTTACTCATTTAAAAGAGGCTCCTCTCGCTGACTTGCACAATCTGATCTGATTGAATTTATAGCATCATAAACATCATTATTTGAACAGTAGGGATATAGCTTTCTTAGGCATTCTGCCGTAGAGCTTAACTAGTTAGCTATCTATCTAAGTTCTGATAGAATACCTTTTTTTCTGATAAAGATGAAAATATTTTTCTTGCTCTAGCAGATTCTTTTAAGATCGCTGAGAAGTAGGCGTAACGATCATTTCTTTTACTGTCACAGATGATGGTTGTTCAATTGCGTATCGGATTGCTGCTGCAATATCTTCTCCTTGTAGAGGGGTTAAGTTAGCAAATTCAGACTCTAACGAAAACACATCTTGGTCTGTTATCGTGTGCGTTAACTCAGTAGCTACATTACCGGGAGAAATGATCGTTGTACGAATATTTTGATCAGGTCGCAACTCTTTTCGTAAGCCTTCTGTAATAGCACGAACTGCAAATTTTGTACCGGAGTATACTGCGGTGCTTGGATAAATTTCATGACCTGCCACTGAAGCAACGTTGATAATATGCCCTTCATTTCGTTCTTCCATATGTGGAAAGACAGCAGCGATTCCGTATAAGACACCTTTAATATTCACGTCAATCATTCGATCCCACTCTTCTACTTTCCGGTTTCTTATAAAAGAAACTTGTGCGATACCAGCATTATTAATCAAAATATCGATTTTACCGTAAGTTTCAAGGGTAGTTTGTGCAAGTGATTCCATATCTGCTTGAGAGGTTACGTCTGTAACTCGATACTCTGCCTGTCCCCCAGCGGCTTCAATTTCTTTTTTTAGTTGAATTAATCGGTCTTCCCGGCGTGCTGCAAGCATAACTTTTATTCCGTTACTCGCTAGTTCTCTTGCTGTTGCTTCCCCAATTCCACTACTTGCACCTGTTATAATAGCCACTTTGCTTTCCATATTTCGTACCTCCTGAGTTTTGTTTGATTTTATTTTTTTGAATAACACACTCAAATATGAAGAGTGTTTTGTTAACAAAGATTATATTATCATACCAAGTTAACTAAATCAACAAAAATAGTTAACTTTGTTTTTGTAGTAATTCAAATGCATATTCTGATATAATATAGGCTAGCTAAGGGGGAGGAATTATGGACGAAGATCAACGTGATAAGACAAGTAAAGAAATGATATATCGACTTGTTACGCGTACTCGTAAAGATAGCCTTATTTCGATGCGAGCTGAAGATATGGCTAAATTTATGGATGTAAGCAAAGTAACAATGTATAAATATTTTTCTTCCAAAGAGGAAATATTATCCCTGGTTATCTCAAACTACACAGATTATATCCGTAATATGGATATATCTTCTGCTGATGAGAATAAGGCGATCCTAGAACGCTATCAAAAGTCATTTGAGCAATCTTTAATGATTAATTACTATTTTCCAGAACATTTTTTCAATGATTTTAAAACGTATAATCCGCGGTTGTATGAAGAAATTGTTGATGCACAGCAATTTCGTTTTAAACAGTTAGATGAACTGTATCGTTTGGGAGCGGAACAAGGGATTTTTTATCCTGTAAATTCTGCAATTTTTATATTGGATGATGAACTGATCTTGCGCCGAATACTTGATCCATCGTTTCTTGTTCAACATGGGTTACCTTTAGAGCAGACACTGCTTGATTACTACCAGATGCAAAAGAGGAAATTAATTTGTGAAAAGCATGTAAACACAATGGATGATTCACCGATCGAAGAGCTAATACGTTCTTTTGTAGCTAAAAATTCGAGGAATTTATAAGATATAACGAACCACAATAGCCTATCATGAAGATTGAAGGCTTCTACGACTTGGTAATACCGATAGACGATGAATAAAGGATACTTGATTTTCTGGACAGTTTAGTATGAGAATCCATATTATGAAGATCAGGAATATCAGTAGCATTGTTCATCTTTGAAAAGCTTTATTTTTAAAAGCAATCGAGTATAAAAAAAAGGTGCTACACGTCATGTGCAGCACCTTTTTTCATTTGTTCAATAATCTATAAATCACCACAGCAGTTTCTTCTTTGGTAATCTTCTGCTTAGGCTTGAATTGACCATTCTCATACCCAATAAAGAGTTCTCCGCCTAATGTATTGATCGCTGTTTTTGCCCATGAAGGGATCTTAGTGTTATCAGTAAACTGATATACAGCATTTCCTTGTTGCTTTATAACACTTTGCAAAATTGTAGCTGCTTCTGCTCTTGTTATGATTCGATCCGGTTTAAAAGTTCCGTCTGGATAACCTGAAATGTAGTTCATTTCAGTTGCTTTCACTATATTTGCGGTATACCATTTTTCACTTATATCACTAAATGGATGATCATTAAATGTATTGGATGTTGGCAGAGAAGCAGTTGTAACTTCAAGCTGTTCATTTCTGGCGCGAAGTAACATACTTACAAATTCTGCTCTTGTAATACCTGCTGTAGGGTTGAACTTACCTGATTGATCACCATTTACAATACCGCGGTCAGCTAGATCATTGATAGCACTCTCTGAATACCGTGACTTCACATCAATAAATCGATTAGCTAGATCATTATCGTTAGCAATGGGGCGCACAGATAATGTATTATGATCCTCTTCTATTTTATCAGGATTATGCTGGTCTATCGTCACTGCCGGGTTCAAAATCGTCGAAGGCACATTCCCAACTGGTTTGTCTTTTGTTTTAAACGTTATAATTTGCACTTCCGATCGAATCCCAGATGAATTTTCAGTCCATACCTTTATGGTATATCGATGTGCATCTGACAAATTGTTAAGTTCAAGTGTTGGCGATGATGATCGCTGAAGTTCATTTTTATCATCTGCAAAAACAAATAGATCTAGATCACTTCCATTTAACGCATGTACAGTTGCCGAAGATGTAGTGATATCTGTTGTATCTAGTTGGAACTCTGAAAAAGGATTCGTTTCAAATGATAACTTATACAAATCTCCCATAATTCCAGATGAATTCACCGCACGAATTCCAAAATCATTATATGTTGTACTACTTGATAAATGATCTATACGTACCTTATTGTCTTCGGTAGTGTGAATCAGCTGATTACCATCGTACACAAGATAAGATGTTGCCCCTTTAAAAGACTCCCACCCGATCGTAGCAGAATCAGACTGTAGATCTAAAATATTGAGTACATTAGTTTGAGACGGAATAGGTGCTCCTTGATATTGTATCCATAAGCGCTCAGGGCTTTCGCCATTTTTGCCTACAGCCGCAATACCAAAAGAAGATAAAATGCCAGCACCCGGGCTAGACAAGTTTACATGTAATTCACTGGTTGTTTGGATCAATTTTCCATGTGTATCATAAATACGATAATACAGAGCACCTTCAGAAGGTGAAAATGCTAATTGAAGATCAACATTTGTATTGGAATGTACGTGTCCCGATTTAGGAGCAAGCGGTATAGTCTGAAATTGAAGAGATTGTACAGCAGACTTTCCACTTTCATTGACAGCATACACATGTACCGAATATATCTCACCAGCGGTTAGACCGTTTAAATCAATCGTTGAAGTTGAACTGATATATTCTTTTCCATTGATTGTCGCTATATAGCTAGAAGCTCCCTTTACAGGGCTAAACTTTAGTTGTGCAGAAGTATAAGCAATATCTTGTATGCGCAAATCTTGATGAATAGATTCAGGCAAAGTGATAAAAGTCGTATCCGCAGCTTCCCCTGTACCAAAATCGTTAAAAGGAACAACAGAAACTACATGTACACTACCTGCATTCAGTCCAGAAAATTCATAACCTGGATGCTCTGTTGTTACTGTTTTGATACCGTCTAGATAGATATCATAACCTGTAGCTCCTCGTACATCTCTCCAGACATAAGACGCAGAGTCTATAGTTACATTTTTCTTTATTAACTCCGTGGCGACAGGTAATGTCGATAATGAGATATTTTTAAAATTACTTTGTCCAGATGCATTAGTTACAGCAATAGCATAATTATAATGTGTACCTGACATAAGATTATGATCAGCAAAAAGAACATTTGAACTAGGATAAGCTACATGGTATTCGTTATAAGTATTATCTGTAACTGTTGTATACGTTTCTTTGGTAACAGTAACGATATGCTCATCATTGCGTTTGACATCATAATAAACATCTCCTGTTACGCTGTCCCATGATAGCTGTGCAAAATTAGTTCCAACTCCTGTTATATGTAGACCAGCAAGCGAAGGTATTGTCAAAAATGTATAGCGACTCTCCAGACTTTGACCGGATGCATTGACGGCATGAATACTCAATGTATAGCTATGGTTAGGAGAAAGTTGTTCGAATATATGACTTGTATTCATACTTCCGTTTGAAATGATTACTCCATTTTGATCAGCAAGTTCATACAAATAATGCGTAGCAGATGGAACAGATTCTAGCTGTACACGCATAGAAGTCTCAGATAGTGCATAGACTCCTTCTACTCTAGTAACGGCAGGAATTGTTGTATAACTGTAGCTTATAGATTCTCCTCTACCTGATACATTAATAGGTGTGATGGCATAAGTATATTTAGTGCCTGGCGTTAGATCGGTATCTATAAATGAGTTGCTACCAGCAGGTATATTTAATATATTTCCTGTTTGCTGGTTAATCACTTCATAAGATTCATCTGTTCTAGACGGTAATATCCCTTGAATACTGCCTGATGAAGAAGAACTTAACTGAATATCATCATGGACAAGTTTTTCTGGTAAAGCTTTAATCTTAATTTCTTTGGAGCGTCCATATGACTCATTGCCCGCTGAATCTAGTGCAAGCACATGAATATACCAGATTCCCTGTTTTTCAGATGGTAATGTAAGAGAAAAGTTCTCGTTACCTTCGATCCACTGCGCATTGATATCTGGACGAGTGCTCTGTTGATTTACAATATAACGAACAGATTGTAATGATCGATCAGCAGTCAGAATATCTACATCCACCTGATTAGCTTGCCAATCGGAGCCATCTGGTGTAAATGAAATTGTCGGCCCTTCTTTGTCAATATTCGCAACTGTGATTGTTTTCGAAGAGGAATTACCTATCCAGTCATACGTAGTAAATGTATAATCTCCATTCTCTGTCACATCATATGTAGTGACTCCTGTTGCTACACTATGACCATTAGGAAGGGTTGTCTTTGTAATCCAAGTGTCCGGATCATTAGCAGATACATAAATCGTATTTCCATAACGATTCAATTGATTGGATGCAAGCGATAGATTCAATTCTGGTTGGCTATTATCTTGTAAAGTGATCGTTTGTGTTGGGCCGATATTATCATTTCCATCAACTGCTGCTACATGAATAAATGGAGCAGTGACATTAGGGTTTATCGTCATACGAGTATCAGAAGTAGTTATAGATCCAGATGTGATTACTGTATTAGGATTATTATCCGGAGTTACAATGTATCCTGCGATGCCAGAAGTGACTTTCACTTGAGTAGGATCTTGAACTGAACCTAACGAGCCATCTCTTAATTGACCTTGAATAGTGTATGTATAGTCTGATCCATTATCTATTGGAGCTGCCCATGTTAGAACGACATTTTTATGTGAAGGAGCAAATGTGTAGTTCAGACTTTCAACTTTGTTAGGTTTCTCCATATCTACAGCAGCATTATCGTTATAATTTGAATCGTAACCAGCATAGATTTGTTGACCATTTCGGTAAATAATTGCTTTTTGTGCATAACCGATTTTGAACTCATCCAACTGCATAATACCGTTGGTAGATGAAGTAAAGCTAAGATTTGCTCCGTATTTACCGAGGTCAAACTGTGTCGTATCTGCCGGAATATCAAGGCTACGACTGTAAGTTGTCCAATCTGGATGATACCCTATATCAGCCATCCCAGTACCAAAATCTCCATACGGAAAAGTAACCAACGAGTCTCCCGGCTGAAATGTATATTCTCCATTGCTAGTCATACCTGATGCTCCTATCGTTGTATACCAGAACGAAGAATTCGAAGAGTCTAGCACTAGTGACTGAGTTGCAGCTTGATATTTATAATAAGCAACTGCCCAGTGCCAATCGGTATTGGCAGAACTAAGTATCGTTAGAAATTTTCCATCAGGCCAATTGGGAGTCCCTCCATCCACATATACAGGAATGATTTGAGGCGTATTTGCTGGCTTGCCCGGAACAATAGAGGTGGTATTTCTAAAGCGGACAATCTTTCCACTATCATCTGTTAATTGGAGCCCTTTTTTACCGCGAATATCACTAAATTGAACAGCGCTTTGATTGGTTGATCCAGATAAAGAACGCATATCATATTGAGCTTGAAGTCGTGCTCCTTGTTGCAGACTTGCTATAGAAGTTCGAGCCAAGCTTGTATCGCTAGATGTACTAGGATATCCATATGCATTACCTTTACGGTTAGTGATCGTATCTGCAATTTGTAATGAAGTACCTTTATCTGTAGAGACATAGGATTGATTGCCCTGGTTACCGCTACCACCGTAATAGGTAGAAAATTGGTTGGATTCAAAGTTAGTTTTATACAGCACCTCACTATCTGGCATAATTACAGAAAAATTTAATGAAACCGAGTTAGTGCTGGCTTTTGCAGATGTGATATCGGCTGTCACGTTTGCAGCATGAACACTTGGGATTGGTCCGAATACAGATGTTAAAATAAGAATACTTAACGAAGTTTGAAGTAGTTTACGATTAAATACTAAGCGATGGAATTCATTATAAATAGTTGGTATTGCTTCCTGATCAATAATTTTTTTAGAATTTTTCATAATATATGCTCCTTTATAAAACAAAAAAAAGCACCTCGCCGCAGATACAGAGTATCTACAAGCGAGGTGCTTCCTCGTAAGTTCATTTAATTGAGTATATCATAACTGCATTTTGAAGAAAAAGCAAAGAGAATTCGCAAATATATAGATAAGTTAACTTGATGTTATTCATTTTATAAAAATAATTTACTCAAGCAACTTTTTTATAAATTTTGTATGGTTACGAAAACGTTGAGTAGCAGACAATTATCATGCTCTTTTTATTACGCTTAATACGTTGATAAATTTCTTCAATACCGCTTATGAACATAGATTATATTGATATCTGCGATCAGTGTATATCACTCTTTCTGCAATCCATATTAACAATCTTTTTATTTATTATTCCTACTCTTTTAATAAACTTCTTATCAATACCAAAAAAATATAAAGTTGAGTTACTTGACTTTGTATTAAACTTGCCTTATATTTATCCATGTAAGTAATTTGCAATGGAGGTTTGAACATGAGTAGACTTAATGGTAAAAAAGCACTTATTACAGGTGGCACTAGCGGAATTGGTTTGGAAACAGCTAAGCAATTTTTAGCAGAAGGTGCTAGTTTGATTGTTACCGGAGTAACTCCGGAAAACGTAGAAAAAACGCAAAAGGAACTGGGAGATCAAGTCCTTGTGCTTCAAGCAGATTCTCGAGACCTTAACGCTCAACGTCAATTGGCTGAACGTGTTGGACAACATTTTGGCAAGCTAGATATTGCTTTCTTAAACGCAGGTGTATCCCACTGGCGTCCATTTGATCAAATCGATGAAACTAACTTTGATCGCTTGTTCTCCATCAATGTAAAAGCTCCATTTTTCTTAATGCAAGCATTAGTTCCTGTAATGGCGAATCCATCCTCTGTTGTACTTATGGGATCAAGCAGTTCTCACGCAGGGTATACAAATTCTAACGCTTATGCAGCTACCAAAGGTGCTATTTCTACTCTAACCAAAGCATGGAACTCTGACTTATTGTCGTCTCATGGTATTCGTTTCAATACAGTGAGCCCGGGACCAATTGATACACCACTTTATGATAAAAATAAACTGGGTATTACTGAAGAAGTTCGTGACATCGTTATGGACGGTATCCGTGATGGTATTCCAGCTGGACGCTTAGGTACAGCTGAAGAAATTGCGAAAGCTGTTGTCTATCTAGCTTCAGATGAGTCACGCTTCACTATTGGGGTTGACTTGATTCTGGATGGCGCTCAAACGATTCTTTAAAAAGTTAAAATTAATGCTGCTTAGAGCCCTTCATGGGCACTTAAGCAGCTTTTTCTTTTAGAATACTTTCAATTGTTGTATAGTATACAAGAGGGTTTCACCCCTCCGATAGGACTTAAATCCAACTTTGGAGTGGACATATGGGCATAAAATCAACTTACCATGAACGTATAAAAGAAGAAAAAAGAGCATGTGTTATTGCTGCAGCGCAAGAACTTTTTTTTGAAAAAGGATATGCACGCACCACATTATCTCAGATCGCAAAAGGTGCTGGTCTTTCTACCGGAACATTATTTAATCATTTTCCAACAAAGGAATTGATCTTCGAAACGATCGTCAAGCATTTTTGGGAGCTTGATCCTGAATGGGATCTTCCACCAGTACTTGGCTCTCCTTTGCAAGGATTAATAAAATTCGGACGAGACTATGCATGCGTACTGACTCGTGAGGGAATGGCTCCTTTGTTTCGAGTTGTTATTGCAGAGGCCAAGCAGTTCCCCGAACTCAGTCTTTTTCATTATGAACTGGGCGAAGGTGCTGTGCATCAGAAGTTGACGCAATATTTACTCGATGAAGTTGAGCTGGGTAATATTAGTTTGCCTGATGCGTCAAAAGCGGCTAACGAATTTATGAGTACAATTGCAGGACAAGTGCTATGGCCTAAAATGCTACTACTCGATTTCAGTATCTCTCGAGAACAGGCTTTTCAAATATCAGATGAAGCTGCTTATATGATCATCAATAAGTACGATAGCTAAAGTAGACGAATACAAGTAATCTCATAAGATGAGAGCTCTTGTATTCGTCTTTTGCATTCCAATTACTTATTATTCGTGTTGATTTGTATCATATACATTTGTTTTTTCAACAAAAAACAGCCTATCAAATGATAGACTGTTTCAGGTATCTAGCTTTTATTTTGGTTTGGGATAGTCTACTAACATCAATACTTTATTAGGAATCCAACCCTTTTCACCGTCTGTCGTATGTACCAAACTCCATTCATTCAACTCATATTCTTGCTCTACGATCATACCGGGATTTACGGTTAATTCATAAGCAGAATAATCTGTTAAAACGGTAGAAATTTGATTTTCATCAGGCGAGCTTAATATTTGCTTGGGAACCCAACCATGCTTTTGAGAATGAACATCTTCACAAAAAATCCAATTCGGAAATTTGGTATCTTCTCTTCCATATAAGACAGTATCGCCTTTAGCCAATACAATAGGATCTGGATAATTTGAAAAATGAGAGTGAACCACTTGATATCGCTTCATTCTCAGTACCTCCATACATATCATTGCAAAATATTTAAATGCCAAAGTGAAGAATAGACTTATTATTGCTATAAGCTTCAATAGCTAGATTTATTAATAATTGTAATTCGTTTTGCACAGTCTTGCGGAGAACTCGATTTCTAGTACTTTCCCAGTAGCCTTCTTCGTGCTCTGTTTCTTTCCAAACGGTCTCACCTCTCAAACTAAATATGTCTGGTGCTTCTTCTATAAAATCAAGCCATTTTTCTAAAAGCTGTTTTAACTTTCCAGACTCTGTTGCAGATATAATAGTTAAGCCATAATACGTTAATCCTCTGGTACTTTGTTGTGTTGCAGGATCATAAGTAGGTATCCAGTTCAAAAAATCCATTAGATACAAAATCATATCATCAGATATACTTGCTTTTTGTGTCCATGTATACCGATTAGAGCTGTACCATTCATACACATTGTCCATATCAAAATCGTTGTTAATTAGAAAAAATTCATGTTCTAAACTCATTGTATCCACCTGGGTTGACCCCGTGTTTATGTATTGGTATTACACATCCACTATATTATCATAGTTAGAAGCCATAAAAAAAGCCGCTATTTAGCGACTTTTAAGAATATCTTATTGTAATACTCTGTGTAGTTTTATTGAATAGAAAAGACTTCTTTCTTCAGCAAGCTTTCGGGTTTCTTCCCAATAGGATCACTGTGGAAATAATCGCGAATGACTCCATCTTGTAGATAATTAGCGATAGATATCATAATCATTCCTTGATCAAGAGCAAGATACGCTTTGGCAAGCTCACCCGTCTTCACATTCACAGAGTCATAAAAACCGTACTTTCCAGCCATCTTCAATTTCTGAAGTGCTTTGATGTTCTTTTGTGCGGCTTCAGGGGCATATTCTAAGGCTAGAAATGTTGCGTGAGCCGTTACAGTTGTACTGTCTTTGTATCCTGATATTCCAAGCGGTGTAGCTGCAAATTCACTATATCCTGTTGGTGTTGCAGCAGGTGAGAATCCCCATGCAGCATATCCTTTATCTTTGGCATATTGAATTTGTAATTGAACATGGCGTTTATTATTGAGTCCAAGTGCCCGGGTACCTAGTTCTTTTTCTTTGATGACCATGCCTGGCATCAGTGCTTCGAACATGCTACCGCCCCAGCTTGGAACAAATTTTTTATTCTTATATACATAGCTTCCTTCAAATACCTTTACTCCATCGTATTTGACTGTTTTGCCTTGAGGAACTTGAGATTGCCAATCAAATTCCGCTGGCATTGTGCGGTACATTTTCCACCAATGCTCTTTGGGAACATCGCCTTTGCCGATTGCAATATAACTTGCTACACGTGGCTCCGTATAAAAAGAACCATAATGATGTTCTGTCAGTTCTCCTTTAGCTACATCATATCCACCGCGGAATTGACCCACTTCAGGATCGTACAATGTTGTATAGTTCATTGCTTTGACTAATTGATTAGTCTGCTCATGAAGTTCTTGGTATGCCTGACCCACCACAATCAGACCTGCTGACATCCAGCCATTATCAACTTGAGAAATAAATTGCCCCCAGTCTTTTTTCAGTGATCCGTCTTCGGTATTGTACCAGTTGTAAAATAACCCGTTCCATTTATCCATCTTTTCAAGAGAATTTAGCGTTGTTTGCAGTCGTGTTACTGCTTCCTTTTTGCTAATAATACCTAATCGCTGAGCAGAAACAGTACTCATCATATACATAGAGATATTAGTAGGTGATGTCCGTTTTGCTTCTTCTGTTCCTTTTTCAGTCGTTCTAACTTCGTCGTATGTTAAGCCAGTCACCGTATCTGTATAGTCTGTAAAGTATGCATATGTTTTCTTTGCAACCGCTTTCAATTCAGTGTTGAATGCAGCCTTTTTACTTGAGGATGGTGCAGCTGAAACCATAGGAGTGAAAGTTAAACCCGTTAACAGGCAAAAAGCTACAAATAGACTCAATACTTTTACTTTGTTCATTTACTTTTCTCCTTCCAAATAAAATTTGAAACGTTTCGCCATTTATAATAACATGAATGTTTCATCACAGTAAACCATTAATTGATAACGCTTACTAAAAGGATAGAATTAGAATATCTTTTCTGCTTACGATGCGAAACGTTTCTTTTTTACTATATTGTTGATGGCTATAGCGGTTTTATTTGATTTATGTACTTGGTATTACTTTGATGTACGCTAATCATATATCTGCAAATACCAAAAAGAGAACGATCTATAATAGACCGCCCTCTTCTTAATCAGAATCGATATGTTAGTGATCCAGAAATACAAGCTGAATTAAGAATAACACTGCAAAAATATAGAAAATCGGATGAACTTCTTTACCTTTACCACGAAGAAGCTTGAGCAACGGATAGAAAATAAAACCAAAACCAATCCCTGTTGCAATACTGTGTGTTAATGGCATTAAAATAATAATTAAGAAAGCTGGAAATGCTACTTCGAGATCTTTCCAGTCAATTTTGTTAATTACGCTGATCATAAAGTAACCCACAATAATCAATGCCGGTGAAGTGATTGCTGAAATGCCGGATAATACACTGACAATAGGTGCAAAGAATAATGTAAGTGCAAGTAGAACACTGACTGTAATCGCCGTTAGCCCTGTTCGACCGCCAGCAGCAACACCTGTACTAGACTCGATATAAGCAGAAGTTGGACTCGTTCCAAGTAAAGAACCTGTTGTCGTTCCTACTGCATCTGCTAGTAGCGCACCACGAGACCGCGGGAATTTGCCATCTTTGTTAAGTAGTCCTGCTTGTTCAGCAACACCAAGCATGGTTCCTGTAGTATCAAATAAAGTAATTAATAAGAATGTGAATATGATCGTATATAGACCATTTGAGAATACTCCGGCTAGATCCAGTTGGAAAGCCGTTGTAGAAAGTCCTTGCGGCATAGCCATAATCGATGCAGGCAATTGGAACAATCCTAAAATCCAAGCAAGAATAGCGGTAACCACCATACCTATAAATAAATACCCTTTTACATTATAAGCCATCAGAACGACAGTGATCAGTAATCCAATAATCGTTAGATACGTCATTGGCTCTGTCAAATTACCAATCGTAATTAGATTGGATTCAGAAGCGATAATAATACCAGAGTTCTGTAAACCCACTGTGGTAATAAAAAGCCCGATCCCTGCGGTGATCGCATGCTTCAAACTTGCCGGAATTGCATCCAGCAACATATAACGGAATGAAGTCACCGATAAAATAATAAACAAAATCCCTGCGATAAATACTGCGCCTAAAGCAACTTGCCAGGTTACACCATACCCACCGACAACACTATAGGCAAAAAATGCATTCAGACCCATACCCGGTGCTAACACAATCGGATAATTAGACCATAATCCCATAATCAGAGTTGCTACAATACTTGCTAGAATCGTAGCAATAAATACCCCGTTAAAATCCATACCCGTACTACTGAGTATTCCCGGATTTACGATAACGATATAGACCATCGTAAAAAATGTAGTTAAGCCTGCAATAATTTCTGTTGAAACGTTGGTGCCTCTTTCTTTGAGTTTGAACCAGTTATCCATGGTAAAGCCATCCTCCACTCCGTATCTATTCATAAACGCTAAAAAATCCTCATTCTTTTATAGGATGATATGAGTTGTACTCCTATAATAGTCATAAGGATTTAGCACATAGGCTCATGAATAAAATCAAGGCAATTATATTTATAATTCGTTTTAAATCTGACGTCCATTTCGAATTTTAATGAATATAACGTATATTGTCAATGAAATATTGTTCTTTATGTCTTTATTTACGAACTATCTATTTATTTTTCAGTTTTTTATTCGTTTTTACATTATACATTTTATTCAATATTTATTGCTTTATTTTACCGTATCCCTTTTGTAGCTAGAATATTTCGATCATATATGACTACAGAAATCTATATAGTGCAAAGAAGTAAAAAGACAGCCCTTTTAGGCTGTCTTTTGTTTTATTATCGTTAGTGTTAGTTGTAAAAATATTATTAATTACTTGTATATCTTACCCAATCATATTCTGCATACAATGGATTCGCTCCATTATAAGAACCTAACCAATCGTCTACTCCTTTGCCATTCCAGATATTCATCATAATTTTACCTGCATTGGTTGGAATATTGGTTGTTGCTGTATGTTTGAGTACGCCATCAACATACCATTTGATTGAATTAGGCTGCCAATCGAAAGCATACGTATGGAAACCTTGCGAAGCATCGAAACCCAGATTGATAACCTTTTCATGATTTCCTACACCATTGGTATAATAGTTCAATTGTACTTTAGTCGTATCTTTACCTAAAAATTCAATATCAATCTCATCCCAAGGGGTACCATCTGTAGGTCCTGTATAGGTGAAGAAGGAAGAAACAATACCTGTGTTTTTGGCAGGTTTCATACTAACTTCATACAAGCCGTACTTATATTTGTTGGTTGAGCGGTATTCTGCACAGTCAAATTTATTTGTCGCTGAACTGGTTAGACCCAATCTAAGCTTACCATCACTTGTAAAATTAGCATTGTTGGCACGCCATGTACAATTGAACATATCTCCATTAGAGTAACCATCTGCTTTTTGCCATGTGCTTGCATTAAAATATGTTAATGGCTCCCAAAATACAGTTCCTGCAAAAGCACTTACCGATACAAACAGCGAGATAATACCTGTAGCTACTAATGTGACCCAAGATTTCTTTTTCATAAATACCTCCATCTGAGTATGAGATAAAAGCAATACTATAAAATGATGTTTACTCTTTTACAGATCATTTCCTAGTCATTCTATCGTTACAATATTGCTTACATATTAAGAACCAAACTGCCAGTAATCCAGATTGAACAGATTAGCATTGCCTGATCCTGTAAATACAAGATATACATTATGAACACCAGTTACATTATTGATCGTTGTCTGCATTTCTTTCCAGTTCTGCATCCCTCCAGTCGAAGTTACTTTCAATGTACCTACCAATGGACCGGTATCACTATCCAGTCGCACTTCAATATTTCCACCGCTAGTAGCAGCTACATTAGCTTTGAACGACTTGGCTCCACTTGAACCAAAATCCGCTCTACCTACAGCTACCCAATCACCATTGTTAATATTTGTTACATTAAGATTGCTAATCGGCCCACCACTTGCTTGGGTTGGTTCTGTAGCAATTCCAGCTTGCCATCCAATTGTCTCTGCTTCTACTCTTGTATAAGGATTGATATTCGATAATTGAGAGACTCCAGTCATATTTGCTTGTACTTCAGCAATACTGCCATCTCCGTTATGAACTAACTTATTGATATGCGGTGAGCGATAACCTTTGCCTGTGCCAATTTGAGCTTTACTGACCGTTTGCGCATGGTACACGACATACCATTCATTTTTAAAATTAAATACAGCATGATGGTTGTTACCACCTACACCGAAGAAATTATACGGATTTTTGAGGAAATGACCTTTGTACGTAAAAGGACCCATCGGATTATCACTTACCATATAACCGATCTCACCTGCTGGATATTGTGTAGGATGTGTACCTGCAAAATTGATGCAGTAGGAATAATAATATTTTCCATTGTATTTATGAATACCCGAATCTTCAAACATATAAGGAGCATCAATAGTAGTTGCACTTCCATTCACACTAATCATATCTGCTCCCAATTTGATCACTCTGGCTGTTTTCGGATTGGCAATAGAAGCAGGGTTAGATTCATTAGGGATTCCGCCTCCGCTATACAAATATCCGTTACCATCATCATTCACAAGAACAGCTGGATCGAAAAGCCATGTGACCCCTGCCATACCCGGCGTACTTTGAGTCACCAAAGCTTTGCCGAGTGGATCTGTCCAAGGTCCAATTGGAGTATCAGCTGTTAAGACACCGATGCCTGCTCCACCATTAGCAAAATATAAAAAGAATTTATCTTTACCATTTATTTTCTTAGTCGCAACTGCTGGAGCCCATGAATTGCCAGCCCATTTAGCGATCCCTTTTCCACCATTTTTGTTATTAGCTCCGGCAACCGGTACTGTTCCATGATCAGTCCAATTCACCATATCTGCTGAAGAGATCACTTGAATACGATCGAGTGAGCTAAAATCATTTTCTTTGATTGATCCATCACTGTTATACACATAAGTATCGCTAGACATGTAAATATACACTCTTCCGTTATAAACCAATGAATACGGATCAGCTCCAAGTTTGTGATCCATCAAAGGATTCGAATTCCCCGGAAGCTTGGCTAATGGTCGATTAGCAGCATCAACACTTACTGTAGAGAAAATACTGAACAATAAAGCGAAGGAAAGAAACAAAGCCAAACATTTTCTACTCATCTGCGTACCTCCATAGTTTTATATAGTATAAAACTGAGCTATCCGTTATTTTAGAGATAGAGAATAGACTCAGATTTGTACTTACAAGAAAAATAATCATACAAAAACACAAAATGTTAACGCTTACATAATCTATTAAAAAAATAATCACCAACGTATTGTTGGTCATCAGTGATTCCGGCACAAAAGTATAAATATGTATTTAATTGAAAATAATGTTTTATTCGAAATTATCATAACATGACCTCTGTAATATAACAACATTCTGACATATAATAATAACGCTATCGCTAATAGATCAGATAGATTAACAACAGAAAGAGCCAATGAAGGAATTCATCGGCTCTTTTTTTTAAGCTTGTAGCGGTCTAGCTTCGACCATGATCATGTATTCTTTACGCTCTTTAATGAGCCATTTTCCATTTTGATGTATATAAAGATCATGATATTGAATACTGTAATCAGATAGAATATCGACTCCATGTTCTTCCCGAATGACTTTCATTTGTGAAAATACAATGCCTTCTGCTGTATCTCCATGTACTGTAACCTGATGTTGTCCATTGATTGTAAAATAACGCTTAACTTCATTCACATGAGTCGTAAATTCTTGTTGTAATTGTTCTATTCCCTTGATATCAGAAATCAAATGATCATCAATATAAATAGTAAACCGAGTATCTGGTATAAATAAATCCATTTGCTCTAAAATCTTTTTCTCGTCGGTTAAAATGGCATATGCATCAACTACTTTTCTTAATTCCGATGCTGCTTCCAACTGTTCTAGTGACATCCTGAACAGTTAATGGTTCTGATGGGACACCGACATTGACCATAGTACCATTTACAGTTAATAGTGAAAGATAATACGATTATTGGAACCAACAAAGACGGAAGCAGATTTAACGTGCTGAACTTCTTGATTCCTAGGATACTTAAGCCCGATGCCATGATCAGCCTGTGCTCTATATGAATTCTATTAAGATAATCGTTTATCTACACCATATTGATAAGGCACACCAAGATTCTCTCTTAATGTATCTCCGTTATAATCTTCATGGAATAAACCACGTTCCTGTAAGATAGGAACCACTTCTTCTACAAAACGTTTAAAGTCGGTTTCATAAGCATCTGGGAGTATCCAAAAGCCGTCTGCTGCGCCACTTTCAAACATTTCAGTTAGGTAATCTGCAGTTTCTTTTGCATCACCTAATGTTGCAGGATGGTAATCAATCACAGAATGATAAATGATATCGCGTAATGTCCAACCTTCACGCGCCACCTTTAAAACATTCTCGGCACGAGGATCAGAGTAAGCGCCGATTTTTACTTTGTCTAAAAGTTCTGGTGCGATCGGGCGTTCTAAATCTTCAGGAGTTAAGCTGATTCCTAGTACCATTCCGATATGAAATGCACGTTGTTGTACTATATTTTCATCCATAAAACTTGCGTGACGATCTATTGCTTCGCGTTTAGAATTCGCAACAACCGGCATGAGTCCTGCGATAAATTTAATCTCATCTGGATTTCGACCCGCGTCTATCGCAACCTGGCGTAGTGCATTTCTTGTAGCAATACCTTGTTCTCTCGTCCATACTTCACCAATCATTACACTCGCATAGCGTCCTGCAAATTCAATACTATTTGGAGATCCACCAGAGTGAAAGATGACCGGTTGTCCTTGTGGTGAAGGTGGAATTGGCAAGGCTCCAATTGCCTGTATATATTTACCAGATATATGGACAGGTTTTACTTGGCTATAATCCGCAAATATACCGGTTTCTTTATCAGCTTTTAGAGCATCTTTTCCCCATGTTGCCCATAAGTGCTGTACAGTTTCTACGAACTCATAATGACTTTCATAACGTGATCTACTATCCATTAGTTTTACACCAAAGTTTTCTGCTACCTTTGGACTTGATCCCGTAACTGCATTCCAAGCAATACGTCCACCACTCATTAAATCTATCCCTTTAAATTGACGTGCTAAAGTAAAAGGATTATTCCACTGAGTATGTACAGTTGACGCTACACCAATGTGTTTTGTTTGTTGTAATATTGCAGTGGCAGTAATGATAGGTTCAAGCGTCATCGCTGGCACCTCCCTGTTATCATCGGGTATTGCTCCAGGGAAATCACCTATAAATAGAAATTGAAATTTACATTTTTCAGCAAGTTGAGCATATCGAATATCTGCATTAATATCTGGATAAGTAGTCACAGTGACACCTTCACTTTTCCAAGCTTTAGCATTTGCACCGTATGCCCCTGTAAATCCTAAACCAAGCAACATTTGTTTTTTTTCAGACATAAATAAATCCTCCTAATTTATTTTCATATGGTATCTACTTGCTAAGCCCTGTAAACCTTCAAGAACCCTCTCAAATCTGTCAAATTAAAGACATGGGACGACGATACGATTTAACCGATGAAGAATGGAACGCTATCAAGCCTTTTCTGCTACCTGCCCGAAAAACACAAAGAGGACGTCTTTCGAAAGATCGTAGACATCGACTGAATGCGGTACTTTGGGTCGCGCGTACCGGAGCGGCTTGGCGGGATTTGCCCTACCTGGTATCCGCCAAGCGCTAAATTCTCCCCCATATCCTGAAACCATTTGTATCGCTCTTACAATGAAAAAAAAATTAAAAATTCGTATAAAAAATAATTTAAGAAACTCTATCATTATTTAGCCCACTAAGTATTTTCTTAAAAGTCATACACCAAAAACTGTCGATTACATTTCCTCTCTAAATTTTCTCTGTGAAAACAAAAAAATTAGCGGACTAAATATTAATTTAAAGAAAAATCAAAATAAATTTTTCTCCATTCGAATCATCAATTCTTTTAAAATAAGCGTTCTTCCTCTGTAAGATAGATTCGCATTAATCTTGCATCTTGTTCATCCCGTTTACGATGTACAAATCCATTTTGCTCCAACGATTTAACCATATTTGTCACCATAGGAGGCTCACATTTTAAATGTTCACATAGTTACTTCTGGGTAATCTCATCCCTTGAAAACAAGCGAAAAAACAAATTATCTTGACCTATATAGAGATTAAGTTCTCTCAAACTTTCGTTATAATCTCTATACATTCGAGATGAGATTTTATCTAATGATTGATGAATATCGCAAGCAATTTGATTATTCACTGCTAAACCTCTACTACCCAAAATATATTTAGCACACTAAATTTATCATGAGAGAATTTAGCTGTCAATAGAATTCCTTAGCATGCTAATAAATATTCGCCGTTTGACCGTTCCAATTGATCTAAAGTGACCGAAAAAGTGAGCATCGCGCAGGATCGAAACCTTTTGACCTGAAGCTTGGGATGGCCATTAGTTAGAAAAATTGTTTTTAGCGGAGAACTATTCACAGTGCTTCATATCCAAAGAAAGAACAACTCGTAGCTGATTTATTCTTTTAGCCATGCTTTTTTGTATGGTATAAAATTAAAAATTCATACATAATTATCATATTTCATTTTAGCTAAAAGGTTTTTCTCACGACTTAATTTTATCTACATATCTTTTTTACAAGTTAGCAACGATTGAATGGTGGATTGTCAATCAGATGCCACAATCGCCTGATGAGATTTCCAATCAATTATGGGGATTACTCAAACGAAATCAAGTCAGTCATTAGTCACAACTAAAATAACTAAAACAAAAAAACGACTCCAATGTGTAGTCGTTTTTATCTTTCTTACTACTGTATTCATCATATGGCTTACACTATACTTCTAAGATTCTACTACTCGTTCTAATAAATCTCCTAATTTTTCTGCCATTTCTTTAGGTGTGTAAGGCATCTCATTTTTGATCCACCACTCTACGACGCCTACATATGCATTAGCTACAAATTCAGCGACAACTTCTTCATTCTGCCCTTTATTTCTACCTTTAGTAATATCAATATCTTTTTTGAATTCTTTAATATTATGCTGAACAAATTGATTGCGGAAAAAAGAAGCTCCTTCACTAGCTAGCATAGTCGAAAAGAACAAATAATTTTCTTCCAAATACTCTATACAAAGTACCGTAGATTCGAACCAATCCAGTTCAGCTTCTGTCTCGCAGATCTCAGACATATTTACAATATGTTCCTCAATAATCTTATCGATCAGATCGAATTTATCTAGATAATGAAGATATACTGTTGCACGATTGATATTCGCTCGATCAGCTATATCTTGAATCGTAATACTTTCAAATTTCTTTTCTGACATTAATTCTAAAAATGCTTTTTTTATCGCTTCCTGAGTTCTTAACACTCTTCGATCTACTTTTACCATGTGGGTTCTACACATCCTTATTTATTATCAACAATATTTATAAAATTTTCGTATAAACATCATCTAGAGTGAAATTAACGATTTGCATATCTTGTAATAGATCTACTCCAGTTATAAATTATAGACAGTTGTTGTAAAAACATCAATTGTAGTATCCCCATCTAAAAATATAGCTTTTAGGATAAACGTACGGGATAAAGATAGGAGTCGGACTATGAATAAAGGAAATCGTTTACTGCTCATCATACTTACGATCGGTGTATTTGGTATCATCAATACTGAGATGGGCGTGATTGGCATACTGCCCTCTATAGCAGAGCATTTTAATGTGAGTGTGACCAAAGCAGGACTGTTGGTCAGTTTATTTGCTTTGATCGTAGCTATCTCAGGACCGACGATGCCATTACTTTTCTCAGCTATTAATCGGAAATATGTAATGTTACTGGTGTTAGGCGTGTTTGTTATAAGCAATACCATGTCGTTATTGACTACTGATTTTACAGTGCTGTTGATTGCTCGGATTTTGCCTGCTTTTTTTCATCCTATCTATTGTTCGTTAGCATTTACAGTCGCTGCTTCTTCAGTAAGTGAACAGGAAATGCCTAAAGCTGTAAGTAAAGTCTTTATAGGTGTATCTGCTGGAATGGTAGCAGGTGTACCGATAGTTAGTCTGATCAATACAGTCTTTTCGCTACAGATGGCTATGGCCTTTTTTGTTGTGATCAATGCAATCATATTTGTAGCTACTTTATTCTTTATACCTTCGATGCCTGTTGTCAAAAAGCTTTCTTATCGTAAACAATTATCTGTTATGGCCAAACCTGTATTATGGATTTCTATAATGGCTGTTATTTTTTTGAATGCATCTATTTTTGGTGTTTATAGTTATTTTGCAGACTATCTAATTACAGTTACACATATGGCTCCAAGTTTGATCAGTGCTACGTTATTTATTTTCGGTGGTGCTAATATAATCGGAAATATCGTATCAGGACGATTGCTGATATCGCGTACCACTCAGACTATATTTGGTTTTCCTTTGTTATTAGGAGTTGTCTACCTGATCATGTTTGTAGCAGGTCAATCCACCTTAGCTATAATGATGATTGCTTTAGTATGGGGAATCTTAGCCGGAGGAATGATGGCAAATATCAATCAATACCTGATTGCTACGACAGCGCCTGAAGCACCTGATTTTGCTAATGGCTTATTTATATCTGCTTGTAATTTAGGCACAACGATTGGTGCAGCCGGAGGAGGGTTATTGTTAGCAGGATTTAATACATCCTATATCGTATTTGTAGGCATTCTATCCTTAATCATTAGTCTAGTAATGCTATTATTTAGAAATGCTATTAGCAAGAATGATAAGCTAACTGCTGTTTCTTTATAAATAAGTTTGCAAATCTATCAACTTAACTATGATTAAGTAACGATTCATATAATTCATATCAAAAAGCTAGTAAAGCCCTCTGTATGAGTGACTCTACTAGCTTTTTTTAGTTTTAGTTTACTTGGATGGTAGCTGGTATCGATTGTTTTATATCAATCTTTTTTTGAAATGCGTTGTTAATATTTCATTAATATTATAAATGATCGAACCATTCATCTTCTACCGGTTCAAGCCAATCTGTTTCCCCCGGAGTCATCGCTAAATGAACGAACCAGCTGTCTTTCGTAGCGCCATGCCAGTGTTTCACATTAGCCGGAATATTGACAACATCCCCTGTCTGAAGAGCTTGAGCAGGCTGTCCTTCAGCTTGATACCATCCTTTACCACCAGTGACTAACAACACTTGACCTACATGATGAGAATGCCAGTTATTACGAGCGCCTGGAGCGAATGTCACATTACCAATCGCTGTATTTAAAGGAGTAGCATCAGTGAAGATCATTTGCAAATAAGCATCCCCTACAAAGTTAGCTTTTACTTTTTCACCTAAAGGAAAAATAGTACTGTTTTGTAATTGTTCGTTTTCCATAATATATCCCTACTTTCTTTTGATAAGCTTATCTATTAGTTACAATAAAATACCTTAAACGAATCATCGATCTGACTATTTTGATTGCTGGGCGGCTTCTTCTACACAACGCAGTGCATTCAGACTTTGCGGATACCCGATATAAGGCAGACACTGAGAAATGATCTTAATCAGAAAATGCTTATCCTGACCTAGCCTAATATTAGCGACCGCATGGCTGGTTAATTGAGGTTCACAACCGCCTTGTGCAGACAAAAAGCAAAATGTAATCATTTCTCGTTGCAAATGGTCTAGACCTGTTCGAGTATAATAATCGCCAAAGCAATTAGCCGCTAACCACTCATTTATATGTCTGGTTTCTTCTGCACCCGATTTCCAAAAATCTTGCATCTGATTACCAAAAATATCTACCTGTGCTTGAATCCCTGCTGTTAAACGGTTAGCTATAGTCGTTGTCGATTGAGAAGGTAAAGGCAATTCTACACCTTGTACAGTCAACATATCATTAGTAGCATGTAAGAAAGGTAACACACGTCCTATGCCGAGATAAGCTACAGACTGATATACGATTTCCTTCACTTCGACAGATGTTACACCAGCGTGAAGCGCTACTGGAAGTATAACTTGGAATTCATCGATGCCCTGACATCCGATTAATGTAGCGACAATAGCCATCATTCGAGTACGATCATCCAGATCATCTTGATTTGCGACTTCATGTAATACAAAATGATCAAAACGTTCAATAAAGTCAGGATCTGTTTGCGTTAATGGTAAGCGATCATTGGGAAATGTCTTGTCATGATTATACATGTATCTACATCCTTTCTTTGGAATGATGTACGTCAGGGTGTCTTGCCCTATATGACTATTATGACTCATAAGATCGTTATTCTAATATCCTGATTATCTTAAATGATTGCCTGATTCTCTTACAGCCATTAGAAGTAAACTTTAAGAACTCTATAACGTAAAAAAAAGCCGCTACATGAGCGACTTTACATCTATTTCTATATGATATTAGCTTTTTAATAAGTTTATAGAGACATCTATCGTATGTGATAATTGGGCTTTATCTACAGAAGATCTTCCCATGACTCGTATACCGATAGACACCGTATGAAGATATTTGGCTAGTTCTTTAGCGCTCTGGTTTGAAGTAAATTCTCCGTCCTGTTGACCCCATAAAATAATCTGTTCAAACATATCTTCGATGCCTTCAAATGATTCGATAGATTTGGCATTTACCTCTGCATCGCGTGCCGCCAGTTCTGTTACTGAATTGACTACTAAGCAACCGGATGGCAAATCTTCTTTATCTGAAATCATAAATTGAAAAAGAGAATACAATGCTTCTGTAGCCGTTTTGGATGGCTTGATTTCGCTCGTAAGATTCGCTTTTACTTTGTCCATATAACGAGTGATCGCCTGTAGAAATAGTGAGTGTTTATCACCAAATGTATCATATAAACTTCTACGATGAATACCCATATGTGTGACTAGATCACTCATCGATGTTTTCTCATAACCTTGATCCCAGAAAAGGATCATAGCTTTATCTAATACTTCATTCACGTCAAATTCTTTGCTTCTGGACACAAAACTCCCCCCAATACGAAAAATGTAACATATTGAGAACGTTAAGTAAAGAAAGATTCAAACGTTAAATATATCTATCAATTATGACTCTACTTTTATTGAAATAGTTGCGGGTATAGCGCAGGAATACCACCAGCAAGACCTTGTTGTACTTGTTGGCTGATCTCATCACCTAGAATCTCATAATGGTCAGCTTCGATTCCATCTATAGCGATTTTAGCGATATCTTCTGGAGCAGATTTAGGTGCATCACTACCAGCCATCATATCTGTATCCATAAAGCCTACATGTAATCCAGCTACTTTGATATTTTTAGGAGCTAATTCAAGACGTAACACATTGGTTAATCCCCATGCAGCAGCTTTGGCAGCCGTATATGCTCCTTCTTGTCCTATACTAACCCAAGACAATACAGATAAGATATTTAGAATAGAACCTCCACCATTTTTTTCAATAATCGGTGCAAATGCACGAACCATAGAAAGAGTACCGAACAGATGAGTGTTAAATTCCAAATGAATATCGTCTAAATTTCCTGTAAGTAAAGAAGCTCCTGTTGCTGTACCTGCATTATTAATCAAAACAGTGGCATCACTTGCGATTTCAGTTGCCGCCATCACAGAGTGAGGATCAGTGATATCCAATTGTACTGGAATAGCTCCCGGTAGATCGACAGATTCTGGCTTTCTTGCACCTGCATAGACTTTAGCTCCTCTTGATAAAAGCTCAAGAGCTAATTGCTTACCTAAACCTCGATTAGCACCACTAATAATAACTACTTGTTTTGAAATGTCCATGTTTTCACTACTCCTAATTTAGAATGATCGTTCTTAAATAGTCAAAAAAATAATGTCTTACTCAATAGCTTATTAATGATCTAACATGTAACCTTTCGAGAATGATCGTTCCCGATGAATAAAGTATAGTTTATTTGAGAACGATCAGTCAACTATTATTTTTAATTTGTTTTAATGACTTTCTGTTTTAGAAGTTGTACGGTGAACATGCTTGTATTCTTGCTGAATGTATATAGAAACAAATTTATACATAATCATGTCATTATAGATACATGCAAAAATATAGAAGCATAAAAAAAGACCGTAGCTTCGATAAAGAAGTTACGATCTTTCCACTTATTATATACAGATCGTTATAATGCGTGTTCAAGTCACATGCACTATTTGCTAAACCATTACAATTGTACGACACGTCCTGTTTTTTGCGATTCAAAAGCACCCAAAATTACTTTGACCGCGCGTAAACCTTCTTCGCCCGAAATTGTAGGAGGAGTGTTCGTAGTAATAGACTCTACAAATGCATCAATAACACCACTAGGAACTTGTTTTTCATTGGTAGACATCATACCTACTTCGTATGTTTCTACGGTTCCATCTGTTAGTTCTACAATGACTTCGTTACCATGAACTGTTCCGATTTTCATTACACCGTTTTCACACCACAAGATAGTACTGTTGTCTCCACCTTTGTACTGTGTCCAGCTTGCTACCAGGGTACCAATCGCACCACTCTTCATACGTAACAAACAAGTAGCGTTATCGTCTACTTCTGTACCTTCTTTGTGCAAAGTACCGATAAAGCTAGCGACATCAGCTACTTCATCATTTAACAAATAACGAATAAAGTCAGATTTGTGTACACCTAGATCGCCCATTGCACCCATAATCGCTTCTTCTTTACGGAAAAACCAGCTATCTGCTCCATCTACACTCCAAGCTTCAGGACCAGGATGTCCGAAAGATGTGCGGAATGTTAAGACTTTGCCTAGTTTACCTGAATCCAAAATTTCTTTTGCTTTTACATGAGGAGGCATTAGACGTTGATTATGACCTACCATCAAGTATACGTTATTTTTTTGAGCTGCTTCGATCATTTGCTCTGCTTCTTCAATCGAACACGCCATAGGCTTTTCAACCAATACATGTTTACCTGCATTTGCTGCTGCAATGGTCATAGGAGCATGCAAGTAGTTCGGTGTACAGACGCTTACCGCATCGATCTCTTCATTCGCTAGAATTTCTTCGTAGCTTGCATAGGCTTTACCGCCATACAGGTCAACCATTTCTTGTGCGCGTTCTAGGTTAGGATCAGCAAAAGCTACCAATTCTACATGTTCATTTTCTGCATATTCTGGAATATGTCTGCGCTGAGCAATAGCTCCGCAACCGAATACAGCTACTTTAATCTTGTTCATGAATAATAGTCTCCTTTGATTGGGTATCGATTGGATGTATGTGTATGAAATAGACGAAATTAATTTAAGTAATTTTGTTTAAGCCAGTTATAGCTGTTGGACACGCTTTCAAGTGGAGGATTCTGACACACATCTTGTTCCACGATCAGCCATTGTACGCCTGCTTTACCTGCTTGTTCGATCACTTGTGGCAAGTTAACAATCCCTTGTCCTAATTCTAATGTTTTCATTTGACCTTGCTCATCTTTGTCAAAGTCTTTGAGGTGAAGAAGTGGTAAACGTCCTGTATATTTTTGAATATATTCTAACGGATCTTGTCCTGCAAATTGTACCCAACATACGTCCATTTCAACTTGAACTGCTTCTGGAGTCGTTTCTGCAAACATACCATCAAAAGCGTTAGTATCTTTGAATGCACCGTGGAATTCAAAATCATGGTTGTGATAACCAAAAGTAAGTCCTTGTTTGCTAGCTTCTGCGCCAAATTGTTGCAACTCTGTAAATAAAGCACCCCATGCTTCACTGCTTTGCGGACGATCTTCTGGCATAATGTAAGGACAGATCATATACTGTGCACCGATCACTTTCAAGTAATCGATCTCTTTTTGCAAATTATCGCGCATAGATTGTAAAGGAACATGGCTACTAAATCCTTTGAGTCCAAGTTCGTCTAAAAGCGCCTTCATTTCTTCTGCGGGGATATCTCCATAACCTGCAAATTCTACACCTTGATAACCAAGTTCAGCCACTTTGCGTAATGTTGCCGGGAAATCTTTAGCTGTCTCATCGCGAAGTGTAAATAATTGCAGACCAATATTTAATGTTGTCATTTCAAAAGCACCTCTTTGGATTATTTTTATTCTATGTGTAAGAGTTATCTTTCATCTATTATTTTAGAACAAGACACGCTAAAATGAACATACACAATATCGTAAAAACATGAACTATTTGCTCAACTTTTGGCTAGGGGGATTATTTTGGACACATCTCTTTTGATCTGTGATCATTCATATCATTACAAAGCATTTAATCATCAAATAAAAAATGGACTACAACATTACATTTTTCGCTTACAAACAGAGGGAAGTTGTGAAGCATTCACCTGCGGAAATCGTTATGTATTAAAAAGTGGAGATTTACTGCTACTCAAACCTGGTGATGATTATCATCTTGTTGTGCAAGAACCGGCTAAAAAAGATGGATTATCTAGCGGAGATTATTATTTGTTCTGTCAGGGAACTTGGATCGATGAATGGTGGCAACGCCAGCCACGCTCTACGGTATATTCTATTGGAACAGAAAGTAAATTGATTGGCTTATGGCATAATCTGTTATTGGAAAAGCGGCGCGGTCTTCCTGAAGAAGATACTGAATTAGAGGATGTACTGTTACGTAGCCTCTGTCTGTATATCGATCGTGCGATTAGCGATACGTTACAAATGGATCGTAAAGGTTCAGCGACTCTTTTACTAAAGCGGTTTATTGAAGAACATGCTACAGTGACTTTCAAATTAGAAGAAGCCGCTAGATATGCAGGGCTTAGTCTTTCAAGAGCAGTTAAATTGTTCAAAGAACACTACGGCAAAACGATGATCCAATATGCGATTGAAATTCGTCTTAAAGCTGCGATTGAGCAAATTCAATATAGCGAAATGACGCTCGAACATATTGCAGAAACATGCGGCTTTGCAAGTTACTCCTATTTTCACCGGGTATTCCGCAATCAATTCGGTATGTCACCTGTAGAATACAGAGCGTCTAATCCGATATTGAAGCTATATGATACAGAAAATAGTATGAGATAAGGTGTATGCCTTATCTTCTTTTTTTGAAAGCGTAATCATGCTATGATCAGTCTGTCATATTACTCTAGAAAGGAAATTGTACGATGGTTATTATTATTTATCCATTTTACATAGGTGCTTATTGATGAAATATAACAACCCTATTATTAAAGGCTTTTACCCTGATCCAAGTGTCTGCAAAGTAGGCGATACTTATTATTTGGCTACCAGTACATTTCAGTATTTTCCCGGTGTGCCGATCTTTGAAAGTCATGATCTGATTAATTGGAAGCAGATTAGCCATTGTCTGACCCGTACGACTCAAGTTCAATTGGATCAGGTTCAAAGTTCTGGTGGAGTGTTTGCCCCTACTCTACGTTATCATAGAGGGCGATTCTATATGGTCACAACTAATGATACTACGCGTCAGAACTTTTTTGTCTGGACTGATGATATTTATGGAGAATGGTCAGAGCCTATAATTGTTGATCAGAGCGGTATTGATCCTGATCTGTATTTTGAAGATGACACCACTTACTTTATGAGTAAGGGACACGATGTAGATGGGAACGAAGGTGTGTTCCAATGTCAGATCGATATTGTAACAGGTCAGAAATTAACACCAAGTCGTATGATCTGGCAAGGAACAGGTGGACGTTATCTGGAAAGTCCTCATATGTACAAAATTAATAACTGGTATTATCTACTGGTTGCTGAAGGCGGTACAGAGTATGGTCATATGGCAACCTATGCACGCTCGATATCCCCTTCTGGCCCATTTGAAGCGTATGCACATAACCCGGTATTAACTAATCGCAATCTAGGTGGTTATGAATTACAAGCTGTCGGTCATGGAGATCTGATTCAGGACAATAATGGCAATTGGTGGTTATATCATCTTGGATTTCGTCAGATCGGTCAATGGCTTACATATCATCATCTAGGACGTGAAGTATTTCTTACACCAGTGACATTTGATGAAGAAGGATGGTTTACTGCCGGGTATCATGGGACTACACTCTCTAGCTTTGAGACAGATCGGATATCTGACAATGTGATTCAGCAGGAAAAACGTATCTATACATTTGAGAATACAAATTGGGAGCTAGATTGGTGTTATCTTCGCTTTCCGCAGACTGAAAACTATCAATTTGAAGATCATAAGCTAATGCTAAAAGGAACTGATATTACACTGGATCAACCTCTTTCTCCGACCTTTCTCGGGTTACGTCAAAAGGATTTCTATGCTGTGATCACTTGTGATGTAGAAATTATAGATGGAGAAGCAGGCATAACGTTATATATGGATGAACATCATCATTATGAATTAGCTATACGCGGTCAGAAAGATCATTATGAAGTGATTGAACGATTAAATACGCAAGATATCAAATCTGTACAGCAGACAGTTGCATTAACAAGTAATAAAGCTTCAATTATGGTCAAAGCTGAGCCAACATGTTATCACTTTTTTGTAACTGTTGGAGGCGAAGATATACTACTAGGCACTGCTCAGACCAAGTATTTGTCTTCAGAAGTTGCTGGAGGGTTTACAGGAGTGATGATCGGATTATACGCTACCAATCATCCAGCAGGTCATGCTGCGACATTTTCAAATTTCAAATGTGAATATCTTCATTCAATAGATAGAGAAAACGTTTAGTGTATCTGTAGAACAATCAAAAGCGCAACGATCTTATAGCAAAGATCATTGCGCTTTTGGTGTTCATTGGTGATCTGCGCCAAATACTAAGCCAGCAGATTGTTTGGCTTGTTGGATCACATGCATTACTTTTTCACTGTGTTCGAGCATTTCAGAGACTTTTAGCATATCTTGTTCATGAATGATTCGATCAAATTCTACAAATTCATCATACATACGATGAGGATGATCTTTGACATCTATTCGTACAGGCGATTCGGAATCATTTACATATTCGAAATGATCCACAATATTAGTAGAACCTGCAATTGAGATATAGCCTTGATCTCCTTGAATATTGGTACGATTTGGTGCACTCGTATCTTTAGAACCGATACAGGCACATTTGAAATGATCATAATCCAGTAATAATATGCCGGATGTATCTATATTACGCTCTATATTAGCATAATAATGAACAGACTTCGGTACACCAAATAAACCCACAACAAGATGAATATTGTACAAATTAATATCCATTAATGCTCCACCTGACATCGCTGGATTGAATGCAGATAAGACTTCTCCGGTTTTGAATCTGCGGTAACGTGAGGAGAATTGTGAATAGTTACACTCTACGATTTTGATATCTCCAAGCTTGGGCAATTGTTCGCGGATAGCGAGTACATTTTTGAGATATTGATTAGAGATTGCTTCTATTAAGATAAGATGTTGACGTGTGGCAAGTTGTTTGAGTTCTAGAAACTCTTTTAGATTCGATGTGAAAGGTTTCTCACAAATCACATGCTTGCCTTGCTCTAATGCTTGCTTGGCATAAGCATAATGCAGATGATTAGGGAGTCCAATATAAATAGTATCTACTTGATGATCAGCAAGCAATTGATCATAGTCCACATACACTTTCTTAATATGGTATTGATCTTGCCATTGAGCCAACTTCTCTTCATGACCGGCTCTTGCACAGATCGCTTGTAACTGAATCGCTGGAATATCTCCAATAAAACTTAGTAAATCTTCGACAATCATTCCTGATCCTACAATACCTAACTTCATTTTAAGAACACTCCTTTATCCCTTTTTCTAATATTTCCATCACTTTTGATGTTTGGTGATCTTTAATTTGTTTTTCTTTGCCATGTATAATCGCTTCGTATATATCATCATAAATGCGTGTATAATCTCCTTGCTCAGAGATCACTTTTTCTTCGTGATATTGTCCTTGATCATCTATATAAGTCAATGTACCGTAATGCTCGGGTCTATCTATACCAAAGTCAGCATGTCCTTTTGGTAAATAAAACAACTTTAAATGCTCTTCTTGTCGATCTTCGGTTTGCTTGATAAATACTCCTTTTTTACCGTACACTGCAAAACTTGGTCTAGCTATCAGACGAAAAAAGCTTGATTTGATAGATACTTTCAAGCGATCATAATAAAAGTCCAAATCAAAATAATCATTCATTCTACCTGTACCTAGTAATTGGCGCACATCATAATGAATATGCTGAGGTTCACCGAAATAAGAGATCACCTGATCAATCGTATGCACCCCATGTCCGTAGAGATAACTTTGGTAGGTGGAGAAATGATCTATACTTTCTGGTGTCTCTGGTCGGTAATAATCGTAATGCATTTCCACTTCTAGCAATTCACCCAGTTTGCCGGATGCAATCACTTTTTGCATCGTTAAGAAATCAGAGTCATATCGTCTATTTTGATAGCATTGAATCAATAAGTTCTTTTCTTTAGCATATTGAAAAATAGAATCTGCTTCGTCTTTGGTCAGCATAAATGGTTTTTCGACAAGTACATGTTTGCCATGATCCAGTGCCATTTTGGCATACGTATAATGAGACTCGGTATGGGTGCAGATCACGACTAACTGAATATCAGGATCATGAAGTATATTTGTGATATCATCGGTATAGAGGATATTATCCATTCGAGTCCAGTCTGTTTTATAGAGATGACGTGCGTAGATTGTTTTGACATTCAAATAATCGCGATTCATAGAAAAAGGCAAATGATAACGATTTGTACTTTTTCCATTGCCGATATAGCCAATAGTTAACATGATGATTGCTCCTTTTATCACTTGATTTCTTTTATTATAAAAAAAGAATCTATAGCGTAAAGGGATTAGCTGTATAACGGTATATTCGACCAGTATGCGCTGATTAATCACACTAAATATAAGGTGTTCTTTGAACAAAATGTTCAATACAAAGAGATTTCGAACGTTATTGTCGTATCGGAATAGGAGTGAAATCTTTTGAAAGTGCTTTTACAATTAGCTGAAATGAAACAATTTACAACCAATGAACAAAGTATTGCTACTTATATTTTAACTCATCAAGAGAAAATGTTACCTTTCACTATTCAGGAACTGGCGAAAGCTACTTATACTTCTCATTCTGCAATCAATCGGTTAACTCAGAAGCTTGGATTATCTGGGTTTAAAGAATTTAGTCTTTCTCTAGCACGTGAATTTGAGCAGAATCAACATCAGTTGACTGAAGTTGATGTCAATTATCCTTTTAGTCTCGGAGAATCTTCTATACAGATTGCTAAAGAAATTGCTGATCTGATGAAGAATACGATTGATAAAAATCTGGCTCTGATCGAGGATGAGTTACTTTCACAGACAGCCCAATTACTAGATCAAGCTGAACGTATCTTTATCTATGCTTTGGGTGATTCACAGATTCGCGCCAAAAGTTTTCAAAATAAACTATTTAAGATCAATAAGTATGTTGTGATTGCAACCGAGCTATCAGAATGGGCACATCATACACTGAATGTGACAACTCGTGATTGTGCACTATTTTTAACGTATCATGGCAATTCACCTAGCTACACCAAAGTGTCTCGTTACTTACAGCATGAACAGATTCCTTATGTCACCATTACAGCGAATCATCAAGGGAAACTAGCTACATCCAGTACTATCTGTATTAAGCTTCCTGATGATGAGGTAAAGCTAGCGAAGATTGGAACCTTTTCTTCCCAGATTGCACTCGAATATGTACTGAATGTGATCTATGGTTGTATGTATAAAATCGAATATAAGCATCATATGAAGAACACCGAAGAATCTCTGCACAAATTCAATCGTAGCAATATGATTGATGATATCTAGATCATTACTGTACCGATCATACTCAATCTGAATATAGTCATATCGTATATACCAAAAACACCCCTACTCTATATCGCAGTAAGGGGTGTTTGTATTTCATTTGTATTTTATTTCTATTTATTTAGCTTCTTGCATGTATCTTGGAATCATCGTTTCAAAAGAAGGGAACGCATAGATCAGTTTGTCTACATCTTTGGATGTTAAACCTAGTGTAATAACAGGAGTTAAGCTATTAATAATCTCAAGCGCTTCCTGACTGTATGCTGCTGCACCTACAAGCTTTTGGTCTTGATCATAGATAAGAGTCAAGTGAGCTTCGGTTTCATTACGACCTGCAAAGTCCCATTGTTTGCCTAGATCGATCGGCTTCACTGTAAGTCCGGTAGATTCAGCTTCTTCCACTGTTATCCCAATTTGTGCAATCCGAGGTACGGTAAAAGCAATCGTAGCGATTGGTGGATATTCAATCCCTTGAGTCTGAGCACCTAAGAAAGAAGCCGCTAGATATTTCGCTTCAAATACAGCAGTTGGTGTTAGACGTGGTTGTTTTTTATCCAGAATATCTCCACTTGCATAAATGCCTTTTTGGGTAGTCTGTAAATACTCATCCACTACAATACCTTTACTGTTGTACTCGACACCTGCTGCTTCAAGATTCAAATTCTCCACATTCGGTACGCGGCCTGTTGCATTAATAACTAATTTGGTTGTTAATGTTAGACCATTTTCTGTCGTGATCTGTAATTGCTCGCCTTGTTGTTCGACTTTGCTTAGTTTTTCATTGAAATGGAATTGGATTCCGTCTTGTTGCATCTTTTTAAGTAATTTTTGAGCATATGGTTGATAGAACTCATTCAAAATATGATCAGATGATTGAATCACATGCACAGTCGCTCCTACTTTGACAGCGATAGAAGCCAGTTCCATAGATACATAACCTGCACCTACAAATACGATATGATCGGGAAGATCTTCTAAGTATAAAAACTCATTGCTTGTTTTTAAGTATTCTTGACCAGGGATATCCAGTGGTGTCGGACGTTGACCACTTGCAATCACAATTTTGTCTGCTGTGTATTCTTGACCATTCACAGATACTGTTTTTTCATTTACAAAAGACGCTTCGCCTTTGATCACTTCAATGCCTGCTTTTTTGAAGTTTTCTTCCAACATCACAGGTAATGCGTCTAGAACTTTATTTTTGTGAGCCATTAGTTCAGACCAGTTAATTTTCATTTCACTTGTCATGCCGATTCCGTTATACGCTTGTGCATCTTCCATAACTTTGATTGGGCCATCCAAAATAATTTTCGGATTACAACCATAGTTCGTACATACACCGGCAATTTTGTTACGTTCAATAATCGCTACTTTTTGACCTGACATACTAAGTGGCATCGCTGCATTCCATGCACCCTGACCACTACCTATAAATAAAACATCAAAGTTACTCATTATATATTCCTCCATTTTCGAATGTAATCTAAATAAATGTAATATAAATATTTGAATATGATTTGGTATTTGTATTATAACCAAAAACAACCCCAATCAATCGCACACGATTAATTGGGGTTGATGGTAATTAGATATATAAAAATATTCTGCACCATAATAAAAGGCAAATCATCAAGATCATGTGATCTAAAATGATTTGCCTTTTTATTATAAATCGCTTATTTATTTACTAATTCCAAAGCAATTTCTGCTTTTTTGAGGTCATGCTCTACTTGCTCGTCTACATCATAAGCATGATACATTTCGTTTTCGATCATATAGGTTGCAATTTTCTCATGTAAATCAATTGCTTTTTGTAATTGAGCTTTTAATGTTTTGCGGACACTAGGAGTTGCTGTTTCTGTAATCGCAACAGCATAATTACGCACACCAGCTTTGGCAGACATCAGTAAATCAGTAGCAATTGCTAGATCATCCAATGGAGCCGTTGCATTAACTAACATTTCTTTTGTCATATTACTTGTAGCCATAATTACACCCCTTTATTTTTGTAAAATAGATTTCAAGTCTTCTATTGCCTTCGTCGAATTTTGGATATCTTCGTCAATGATTTGTTTGAGTTTTTCATCTTTAACCAGTTCACGCATTGCTACAGCTTTGGTAACACAAGAAGTTTTGAAAGTTAAAAGTTCATGCACTTCAAGCTTTTCGTGAGTTGCTAACTGCTTTGTCATCACTTTAACACTCCTTATTATCTTCTGATTAGTGAAGCTGTTCCCAATTTATATATAACCTCTATTATTCCAAATATATCATGATTAGGTAAAATAATTAAAAAGTTTGAATGATCTATTTTTATAATGCTTGTTTATACAACAACTATCAGAAAATAAGTAAGAAGATGTTTTATTTTAAAGCAAAGCAGTCTGAATATTATAATCGTTCAGTTCAATATCTACATCCATATCCAGTGCTAACTTAGCTAATTGGTAGCCGATAAAAGGCCCCATCGTTAAGCCTGATGCCCCAAGTCCATTCGCTGTTATAATGCCTGTCCAATTCGGAATACTACCGATCACAGGTAAGAATCCTGGAGTAAACGGTCTAAAGCCTACCCGTACTTCTTGCAGTGTACTCTGTGCCAGATCAGGTGCAAGTTCTAGTCCTTTATTTAATACTTCTTGCATACCTCCGGCTGTGATTCGAGTATCATAACCTTCGATATCATTTTCGTGAGTAGCCCCGATAACCATCTTTTGCTGTTCAAACGCAAGCAAGTATTGATCGGCTGGTGGCATAACGACAGGCCATGTTCCAGTATCTGCTGATGGATCTTCTATTTGTAAATGAATAATTTGAGCTTTCTGATAACTGACTTGAAAATCGATACCTAAAGGTTGTAACAATGGATTCGCCCATGCACCTGCACATACGACTACAGTATCTGCTTCAATGATCTGTCCATTCACTATCACTCCAGTGACTTGATGATCTTGATATAATAGCGTAGCATCGCCTTCGATCTTGTGTGCTCCATAGTGCTGTGCAGAACGAATCAACGCATCCCGTAATGCACGACCATCAATACGAGCGGCTCCACTGATATGTACAGCATGATATCCTTTTTTTAACAAAGGAAATTGATCATGAGTCTCTTGTGCATTCAGACAGGTAATATCTCCAATCTCTAGTGCCTGTTCTTTGCGTAGCTGTGCTCGCTCTTCCATTTTCTTAATTTTGTCCAAATCTTCATGAATACTAAGTGCACCTACCCGGGCATAACCTGTATTGGTTTCTCCTGCATCTTGAAGTTCCTGAATGAGTGCAGGGTAAAATTGTGCACCTGCTTTGGCAAGTCGATACCATGCTTGATTACGACGTTGAGACAACCACGGGCAAATAATGCCTGCCGCTGCATCTGTAGCTTGCCCCTTATCTTGGCGATCAATAAGAAAGACTTCTGCCCCCATTTTACTTAACTGATATGCGGTAGAAGCTCCCAAAATCCCTGCGCCTATTACAATTACTTTCTTCATCACTGCATTCCTCTCTATTGTACGAATATGTATATTATAACGAAAATACTTGTAATTCTCTCGTATAGTTACAATAGGTATAACAAAAAGCAGTAGTGCTAAGACTACTGCTCTTCATCAAAACGATTGAGTTATCTATTATCCGTTATCGATATGACATTATAAAGGATAAGGAATTAAGCCTACGACAGGATGTGGAATATATCCTTCTTCAAGAGAACTTACTTCTTCTGGTGTTAATTGTATATCAAGCGCAGCTACAGCATCTTCAAGATGTGATGATTTGGTTGCGCCTATGATTGGAGCACTAACAGGTTGCTTTTGTAATAACCATGCCAGAGCAATATGAGAACGTGGAACGCCTCGTTTTTGAGCAATTTCTGCTACTTTTTCTACGATAACTCGATCAGCATCAGCTGTACCATCGTACTTCGATTTCTGAATATGATCTCTTTCTGAACGATAAGTCGTTTCTTCTGGATCACGCGTTAATCTTCCAGAAGCAAGCGGACTGTATGGAATAACACCTATTCCTTCTTCCAGACAAAGAGGTAACATTTCTCGCTCTTCTTCACGATATAACAAATTCAGATGATTCTGCATCGATACAAATGAAGTCCAACCGTTAGCTTTAGCTACCTGAATCGCTTTTAAAAATTGCCATGCATACATAGCAGAAGCTCCGATATATCTCGCTTTACCGGCTTTGACCACATCATGCAAAGCTTCCATCGTTTCTTCGATCGGTGTCTCATAATCCCAGCGATGAATCTGATACAAATCTACATAATCTGTTCCCAAACGCTGAAGACTTTTATCGATTTCACTCATAATAGCTTTACGAGATAGTCCGCCGCCATTAGGGCCTTCGTGCATTTTCCCGTGAACTTTGGTAGCTAATACGATTTCATCGCGGTTCGCATATTCTTTCAGTGCACGTCCTACAATCTCTTCACTTGCTCCTAGTGAATACACGTTCGCTGTATCAAAAAAGTTAATTCCAAGTTCTAACGCTTGCTTAATAATCGGGCGACTATGCTCATTATCCAATACCCATGAATGAGTCCAACGTTTGGCATCGCCAAAACCCATACATCCCAAGCAAATGCGTGATACATCTAATCCTGTTTTTCCTAATTTGACATATTCCATGATCATTCTCCTCACTTTCATATCGTCAGATTCAAAAGCGCTTGCTTCGTTAATGAACAGATGTCTATAATAGTAAACACATTAAACAGATCATCTGTTCAACGGCTCCTCTATAGTATGCAATATATCCCAAATACACAGGTATCGTATTTATCTTAAATGATTGCCTAATTCTCTCACGACTACGATCTCTATTCAAAATTTATACAAGAAAGGGTTCTCCTATGTCTCAAGAAATGCAACATAAAAAAGACGAACTTGCTAGCTTAATCAAACGTCATTCTACTGCTGAAGGTGTTCAAGAAACAGCTATCTCTTCTTTGTTTTTTGTACGTTATTTGTATACAACAGAACCAGCTTATCATGTGGCCCGTCCTGCACTATGTTTTATCGCGCAAGGTTCCAAAGAAATCTACCTAGCCAAAGAACGATTTTTGTATAATCCTAATGATTATTTAGTAGGTTCTATGAATTTGCCTGTAGTCGGACAAATTATCAAAGCTTCTGCGGAGGAACCGTATGTAAGTTTTAAACTGGAATTTACTCAACAACAGATTCTAGACGTGCTTAAAGATTCTTTGATTCAAACTGTAGCTGGTGAACATGCTGAACGTGCACTATTTGTAGGGCAAATTAATGCAGGGCTACTCGATTCTATTCTCCGCTTAGCTCGTTTGTTAGATCATCCAGAAGATATTCCTTTTCTAGCTCCATTATGTATCAAAGAAATATTGTATCGACTGCTACAAAGTGAATATGGATCGACGTTAGCACAGAGCGCTATGGAAGGAAGCAGTACGTATCGTATTCAAGATGCGATTCAATATATTATCAATCATTATGATCAATCGTTGTCGATCGAGACGCTTGCAGAAGTAGCCAGTATGAGTATTTCTTCATTCCATCGTAACTTCAAAGACATAACAACTATGACCCCTCTTCAATTCCAGAAGCAATTACGTCTGCAAGAAGCAAGACGCTTATTATTAGCTGAATCAGCAGATGCCGCCGATGTGGCTTTTCGGTTGGGTTATGAAAGTGCTTCTCAATTCAGTCGTGAATATGCACGCATGTTTGGCTCACCGCCGCGTACCGATATTAAGCGTCTCAAAGAAAAATACGAACTTACTTTTAACTTATAACGATATAGATATACTTTACGAAAGCCTGGTGCACTTCTTATGTCAAAAATAGATCGCCGTATTCTTAAATCACAAGAAGCGATGAAAACAGCAGTCATTGAACTAATGACAGAGAAAAGCTTTGATGAAATTACGTTACAAGATATTGCTGAACGTGCCAATATAAGTAGGGGGACGATCTATCTTCATTATGCAGATAAATTGGATCTACTGAATAAGCTGATAGAAGAACATATTGAGAAATTAAGAAGTATTTGCCGATCAGTAGCTGAACTTGATTTTAGAGAAGCGATATTGCCGTGGTTTGAATATTTAGAGCAGAACTATCTTTTTTTCTCGACGATGTTAGCTAGTAAAGGTGCTACTTCTTTTCGTACTCAATTTGTTGAATTTCTTAGGGAAGAATTTCAAAACGAAGTCAAACAGTCCGGTGAGAAAAATGACAGTATTAGCGAAGATATCCTTTTGCAATTTATCGTTACTTCGTATGCCGGAATTACCGAATGGTGGATTATTAACAAAATGCCTTATTCTAGTGAAGTGATGGCTGATCAAGTGGGCTTATTATTAGATCGCAACTTATAAGTACTTCTACAGACAACAAACATATGAATTAATGAACATGTATGCAACTATTGTTCATTAATAGACAAATCGCTCTTTTTTATCGATTGTAAGCAATCTTATTTTGGTGATAATATACAGATGTACATTAAAGTATAGATGTTTTACTTTGTAGTGAAATGTTTTATACGTGTAGTACACTAAAAAATTGATCACTTTAGCATTTCAAACGAAATTGATATTGCTTAAGGAGAAGGAGCAGAGAAACTTATGTGCAAAACACACGTACTCAGTGCTGCAAGTCCAAAAGCACCATTTGAGAAAACAACGATTGAACGGAGAGAATTACGTCCAAACGATATTTTAATTGATATCAAATTTAGCGGAATCTGTCACTCGGATATTCATAGCGCTTATGATGAATGGGGCGGCGGTATTTTCCCGATGGTTCCAGGTCATGAAATCGCTGGTGTGGTTGAAGCTGTAGGAACAGACGTGACTAAATTTGCTGTAGGCGACCGTGTAGGTGTAGGTTGTTTTGTAGATTCTTGTGGCGAATGTGAATATTGCCTGCAAGGTGACGAGCAATACTGTACAAAAGGTGTTGTACAAACGTACAACTCTAGAGATTATGATGGTAACCCAACTTATGGTGGATATAGCCAAAAAATCGTTGTTACTGATCGCTTTGTAGTCAGTATTCCAGAAGCATTAGGCTTGGATGTAGCTAGTCCACTTCTATGCGCAGGGATCACTACATATTCCCCTTTGAAACATTGGAATATCGGCCCTGGTAAAAAAGTAGCTATCGTTGGTGTTGGTGGTCTAGGTCACCTTGCAATTCAATTCGCTCATGCACTAGGTGCAGAAGTGACCGTATTGAGTCGTTCTATGAGCAAAAAAGAAGAAGCAATCGGTTTTGGAGCAGATCATTATTATGCAACAGGTGATGCAGAGACATTTACAACACTTGCGAATAAATTTGATCTTATCTTAAACACGGTATCTGCTAACCTTGATGTGAATGCTTACCTTTCTATGCTACGTGTAGATGGAACGCTAGTAAATGTAGGTGCACCTGCTGATCCAGATCAATACAGTGTATTCTCACTAATCATGGGTCGTCGTAGCCTTGCAGGATCACTTGTAGGCGGTATTCCAGAAACGCAAGAAATGCTTAACTTTGCAGCAGAACATAATATCGCTCCAATGATCGAAGTGATCGGTGCGGATTATGTAGGCGAAGCTTATGAGCGTGTTGTAAACAGTGATGTACGTTATCGCTTTGTTATTGATATCGCTACTTTGTAAAAGATCGCTGTCTATTTGGACAAAATTATCCGTTTGTACATGTAAGGGTAGATAGCTAATTATAAAATGAAATCAATTAATCATGATCATACACAAGATTATGGATAATACAAATAGCAAAAAGAAGCCTTTCGACTGTGAAGGGCTTCTTTTTGTTATACATGTTAACGTTATTATATTGATATTAGTCTGTCACTTTAAGTAATATCCATTTCTGATTGGTACCGCCGTTGTCTGTCCACTGAATCACATCGCCGCCATTACTGGTTGAACCACTGCTGATATCAGCGACCTTGTTACTGTTGCGATTGATTAATTTCAGCGTATTATCTGTAAAAACGGGCTTCCATTGTTGATGGGTGCCTCCATTATCTGTCCATTGAACGACATCGCCACCATCGGCTACCGATTGCGCAGACACTTCCAGTGCTTTCCCTGTTTTGCGATTAATTAACTTGTAATAACCATTCGTTGTCGCTACGAATTTCCATTGTTGATTTGTACCACCAATATCCATCCATTGGATAACATTGGCACCATCTGCGGTAGACGCTTCGCTCACATCCAATAATTTGTTACTGTTTTGGTTGACGATTTTGTAATAAGCATTAGCATCGATCGTCGTCCCTCCACCTGTTGCCCCAGAGATTCCTGTAATCACAAATGTACTGACTGAATTAGCAGGTTGGGTATTGGTAAACTTCTTATTTGCTAGAGATAATCCGCTAATTGCCGCCATATTCTCTGAACTGCTTGTCCGGTAACCGGTCACATTGCCTGTCAAAGTAGTGAATTGAGACAGATCATAATTGACTGTATTTGGTGACGTTGTGCTATTCACAGTGACAATGACTAATTTTTTGCCGGCTGTATCATAAGCAGCCACCGAGTTATTGTCGACAATATCAATAATTTTGTATCCCGGGCGTATAAATTTACTCCATTGCGCCATCATATGATATTTCTTTTTGACGGTGTATGTTCCTAGATTGGCACTCGCATTATTCAGATCGGTTTCGATCATGCCCCAACCGCCCGGCGTTTCTACCGCTTGCCAGTAGACCCATGCACTATTTTTCATATATTTGAGATCCGATAAAATCGTACGAGACAACGTCATACCTGTATCATCACCGTCACCATGCTCGGAATTCCACAAACGTTTGCCATTCGCTGAAGTATTCAGCCCTATGCGGTCACTACCCTGATACGTATGAGTATTGTATTGCACTAATTTGGACTTGGTAGCCGCTGAATAGCTGTCGATACTTTGACGAGTTAGATCAATACTTGTTTCTTCAGGAGCACTAATGCCGATCGGCAGACCTTTCGCTGCTATCGCACTGGATAACTGCCCGATCATCACTTGTTGATTAGGCGCAAACATCACATTACCTTCTTGACGATTACCGAAATACCAGTAATCTGAACTGGGCTCATTAAAAGCAGATAATGTACGGAAATTAATGCCCCATTGATCGCGGAACTGTTTGGTTACTGTAGTCAAATAATCAGCAAAATCATCATACATATCATCTTTCAGATTTTCAGCAGCATTGGTATTACCCGTGACACTTCCACTCTTCGTCATCCACCACGGTGGTGAGTTGGAGAAAGCCTCAGCAATAAATTCGCTAGATGGGATGCGAGATTTGGCTGCTTGTAAAATCGAGCGTTGATTACTATCTCTTGTCCAATCATAAGCAGATGTAGCTGAATCTTTGAAGCCCGGAATGCGTGCACGCAGTTCCATATGATTCGGATAAGCTGGATTCTCACCACCGCCAATATTGTAACGAACAATATTCATTTGTAGCCCGTTACTACCAAATAATTTGTCAGCATAATCATTACGTACCGACTCAGAAGCACCACCTACCCGATTCGCCCACCATGCAAGTGATGTTCCCCAACCCTCCCATGTCTGATACTGTACATTCGGATTAACCGTTGCATTATAACTTGCCGCAGACGCATTTTTCATCGGAACCACTCCATACGTTGTGATTAGTAATGCCAGAATGAGTAGACTATGGTTGAGTATTGCTAGACGTTTTTTTAGCTTTGGTTTGGTCATTTAACATGTCCTCCTTCAGATGATGTTGTTAAAATCGTCTTTATGTATACGCTTACAAAATAATTTCTGAAGAAAAGATCGCTCTTTATGAATCGATCTCTTCTATCATACACACAATTAAAATCTATTTCAATTATTTTACAATTAAAATCGAACTTTCTCATAATCTACCGCATGCTTTCGGAAGTTCAAACCGGTGTCTTTTGGAGGAAGATACCGGTTTGGAAGCTAAAAAAAACGCCTGACATTCTTTTGCGTCTATCGAGTCAGAACGATCAATTTGATTCCTCATTTTTTTGTGAGAGTTTCTGATAATCCTTCTGCATTCATGACTCTGCGTTGCTTCTGTCTTGCTATGTTACCTTTAAAAGTAAAAAATTCTTTAGATGGTTATTTATCTCAAAACTTTTTAAATTCATCTTCTAAATAATATTTAAAATGGGAAATCATCTTCTTTGCTCCCATACTCCTTAATTAAACCATCAATTAACTGATCCGCATTACTTTGGCTTCTTTGAGCTAACTTATACAAAGACCAGAGAAATGCACTACCACCTCTATTTAAATCATAATCAGATAATTTGAAACTTACTTTAAAAAGAGGTGTTTCTGAAAAGAACAAATGAATATTTGTTTTTTCTGTTTCTTCTCCAAACCCATCAATAAAGGTAGTATTTGCCTTATAAATAACAATACGGCGTGAATAGTTAACATCTACAAAATAATATGCTCCTTCTACAAACTCTTGCTTTTCTGAGAATTGAGAATAATTCATAAAAGGTACCAGTTCCCATTCAATTTTTTTTTCCTCAGTTCCTTTAATCAAAGCTTTAACTAATTTTATATCTTTATCTTCCAATTTATGCCGCTCCTTCAAATTCAAATGTTTTTTAGATCAATGTCGATTCGTGTTTCCAAAAAACCTATAATTATGCCTAAATTATAACTAATTTGAGAAGAATTTTTCTCGATGACTCCTTTTTTTACTATATTCCCCAATTCTTTATATGCTGTTTTGTCTGTTTTTTTCATATATATTTTAAAATCTTCTAATCTACGTAATGGCTTTGATAAATCATACAAGTTCTGCAGATCATTCGGAGATCTTTCAAGGAGTATTTTAATACTTTCTAATTCATTTCTTAAAGCTTCTTTATCCTCTTTAAAAGCTTTCAACCGAAAAGATCTATTGATTTTTCTTTTAAGACTAGACGTTGTTATCAGCAAAAAAATTGTTATAAAAAAACTTATAACTGTAATCCAAGAACCTATATCACCTAAATTTCCCCAAAGGTTAAAAAAGGAGTTAGAATGTTGTAATGATACATTTGTGTGGTTCAGACCGTCCGTCCACCTCTCAATTATAAATTGATATTCTTATAATTTTTAGTTTATATTTATTTGTAATAATATCACTTAAATGATTTTTAAATTTTTTTCAGAAGTAGCGTTTACGTTCTTTTATTCCTACCCATACGTATGCTAGGTATATGGAACATACTGAACCAAAAGCATATATATCCGTAGTATGAATTTTATGTTAGCAGATGTATTCTTTTTTATTGAGTTTTACTGAATTATTTTTAAATAATTATATTGAATTTCACATTTACTCTTTATTTTAAAATTAAAAACTATCGAATAATTTCTCATGTAATAAATTAGTAAGATTAGTCATATAATATTTACATTTTCCAATCTTATAACTGCTTCTCTGGTTAACTGATTTTTCAATCTCATTTTTGAAGCTATATTTAATTGAGATTCGCTTACTTTCAGCATAAAGAAATCTACAATAAATATTTCTTTTAAAACTCCAGATTTTTCAGCTGCGTATTGAATTAAATCGATATTGGTATCACTTAATTGCCTAAAATTCAAAAGATCAGTTGGATTAGAATTAGAATGATGTACTAATTCTGAATAAGCACTATACAAATCATCCAAATCTTTTTTTTTGCTTAAAGAACCTTCTAATCTTACACTCATTTTCCTTCTTTCATGTTTTCTAATTGAATGTTCTAAAAGATGAGGGTGAAAATGTGCATATAAAATTCTATATAATTTTTCAATTAATAACCGCAAAAGAGAATCAATTAAATATTTATCATTAATAGGTATAATTAATAAAATTCTACTCATATAAACTTTAAACTCATTCAATAAATTATAAAAATTCACACTTTCGTATTCTACTCCATCAAAACAACTACCCATTACAAAAAAATCATTCATTAAAAAGTATAGTTCTTTCAAAGCTTCAACTTCATTTGCTGATAATTTTGAAAAGAAGTTAGGAAAATTAACTTCAATATAATCAATATAATTATTCACAATCCATGAATTAACCATCTTTGTTCTCCTTGTTATTTCTAGAAAATCTGTTAATAATCTGTGTAACTTCATTTGTATGCACGAGACCTTTGTATTCCAATAAATCCAATGTCACCTTCTTAAAAGTGCTTATATTAAATTTCAAGTTTTCTTCTGTGTTTGCTTCTACTTCTCTAATAATTCTTGCTAATAAAGCTGTTCTACTATCATATAAATAATCTTTTAAACTCTTCTCGACTTTTAATTTTTCACTTAGCGCTTTAATATCATTATTATTTCGGAAAATTTCTTTTGATAAAATTGTAGGAATTAATACTGCATAGAAGTCCATCTTCGTCTGCTCAATATCTCTCTTAACCTCTAACAATTTAATTCGCTTCCACAGTATCATCATTATTCATCACTTCCACTCTTTTAAGGAATTCGTCACATATTTTAATCATCATTTCGTCTAAATTTTTATCATTTCTGTCTATGATATTCTTATCAAATGTTGAAGTAGATAATTTATTCGATTCATGAAAACGACTCTCAAAAATGTAGATTTTATTATTTATAACAATATCGGCCACTTCTAAGCCTTCAATAAATTCTGATTGTTTAGGTTTAGTATTAAGTTGTACCCTTGTCCACATTATACCTAAATTTTTAGGTTGCGCATGTTTGAAAACAGTGTTTCTTTGAGAATGTACAATATCTTTTACAACTCGTTCTAACAAATCTATACCTAAGACAGAATAAGCATCTGGCATAGCGGGAACAAAATAATAATCACTTGTGTAAAAAGACATTTCTGTATATACAGAATAAGTAGGTGGACAATCCAAAAAAATAAAATCATATTTTTCTCTTAACTTCTCTTCGAGAATATAGTCCATTAATTTATTAGGAGTACTAGGATTTTGCTGCCTTTGTAAAAAAATTGTTTCTAATTCACCAGGAATTAAATCTAAATTATCATTAAGATCTAATATGACGTGTTTTCTAGTCATGCCTATCATATCCTTATTGAAAATATTATCAACCGAACACTTATAATCAATACTTTTGTCTTCTTTATAGTAAGTAGTTTCTTTGTTGAATCTTTCTAATAATGATTGAGTAAGATTAGCTTGAGGATCAATGTCTACCAACAGTACTTTAACCGAAGATCCATCAGGATAGCTGTAACGTTCTGATAAATAAAGTGCTATTTCTCTACAAAGAGTGGTTTTTCCAACTCCGCCTTTCATATTAATAAAAGAAATAACGTTTGCTTCTTTATTCATTTTTATATCTCCTTCTAAATTTTTATATTAAATTATATATTTATATCTTCGATCAAAATCTTTAGAATTTGTTTATAAAGTTTCAGCTAATGTTCTGATAAGCACGATTCAACTTAAGTTGGACATACGGCAAATGAGGAACCGAGGATGAATGTCCACAGCGTAAATAATCTGTTAGGTGATTTTAATCTCTGCTTTAGGTACGCTTCCTAGCTCTTCCTTAAGAGATTTTTTCATGTCTTTCATTAATTCCTTCATTCTTTTATTTATATATTTATTTGTCTCATTTTTTGATGAATTATAGTAGTCCTTTAATTCATCAAGCGCAGATTCTAATAATTGAATAGCATCTTTCACTAACTGATAAGAGTTCTTCTCAGTTCTTACATCCTTAAAATCTTCGCCATCAACTGTTACAATAAGCTCAAACAATTTAGAAAACACAAAAACCACAATCATCCTAACAAGCAAACTATCATTCACTTTGGTAACTGTATAGTTAAAATTTTCATCTAAATAGTTACCAACTATACCGAAATTGCAATGAGCATAAGTAGAAAGCAAATCATAAAAATTGTAAAAATAATTTTTATCTGCTCCTAACTTGAATTTACTAGGATTCTCTTGCTTTCCAATTATTTCTTTATCTCGGTTCACTATAGAGCCATCTTGTTGAACATTGTAATGAGCGAGCGAAATTCTCAATGGGTGTTCGATAAACTGATCAATTTTGTCATCATTTTCGTGTAAATATCTACAACTCAAGTAATTTTCAAATATACTTCTTACTAATATAAATACATCTTCGTTTAAATCTTCCTTTAAAAGATTTTTTATAGAAATAAGCGTTTTTAAGCTTTTTGTAAAAACAAAGTACTCAAAGTCATACACTAATTGAATGGTTTTCTTCTGAAACTTTATATCATTCAATAACCCATAAGGAAATGAAGAATATTCAACAAACTTCCTTGATTCAAAAACAAATTTATTAATAATCTTATCTAACTTTTTTATTAATTCTTCATCCATGAGTTATCCCTCTTTATTTTAGAGTAATTTGAGCTAACGTTATATATGAACTTCTGTAGCTTCTCTCGAAATTATATATTTATAAACTTCACAAACTTCAAATCTATTGCAGTATTCACGAACTCTCTAATGCTCTTCTTCAAGACCTATGCGTTCGATTCAATGGACTTTGAATATTACCAATATTACGATTACTAAAATACTACACCGAAGATCTGCTCCATTCTCTATAAGATGAGTATAAAATTAACACTTTAACGAATGGATTTTACTCCTTATATTATCATTATCTCCGATATTTTGGAAATGATTTTCATTCAAAAAAGAGGGCTTTTAGATGATATTCATCTAAAAGCCCTCTTTCCTTCAGCAATCATCATTATTTTTTAAAATAAAGTATACGATCTATCAGCTCGGTGACCAGTTACCATACCACGCATAACCCGTTCTTCTTTCCTGATCAATATCACTTAACTTATACTTCACAATACCATCCCGTCCGACAAAGATCGGCTTGTTCGTATTCAATTCATAAAATCTCGCCCAGATCGGCTTGGTCACACTGGCATCATTAACCACTACTACATCATTATTCGCTTTTACCACTTTGATCCCTACAATTTGCACAGCTTTGAACCAGTCTTCAGCAGCTTTGATAGAACTCGCAATTTGCGAAGTCGAAGGTCTGGTTTTGAGGAATTTCACAATCGTTGCACTTTCTTTGGAGCTCAGTGAAGGCACTTCATAGATGCGCGCTGCCGCAGGTTGGAGTGTATTGGAATCATGTTGTTGACCCCATACGGTTAGTTTGCCTCCTGACGTGACTTGAGTTTTCAATAGGCAAGTGACTCCTTTATCGACAGACTGTTTGCTTTTACTCGCTAGATTGCTATCGATAAATGCAAAGTCGCCTTTTTTATTAGCAACTTCATCCAGTAGAATCATCACATTGATCATCGCATCATCATTATATGTAATATGCGTATGATACCCGGAGCTTTGATAAACTTGTGGCCATCCGCCATTAGCATATTGCATATTGATTAGAAAATTAATGCCTTTGATCGCAGCAGCCGAATATTTGCTATCTTTGGTTTTGGTATATTCACTGGCCAGTCTGCGAATCTCAGTATACGTTGCTTTGTTGTCGATCGTCGATTTTGCCCAATCTCCACTCGTTTCTGCATAATCCTTTTTCCAGCCACCATCTGCTTGTTGATTTTTGATAATATCTGCCAGGCTTGCTGTTGTTCCCGAAGCATCTGCCGCCATAATCGTAGTGGTAGGTTGTAACAGCGCCACCGGTACAGACATGAGCATAGTGAAAGCGAGCGCAATCGATATTCTGTTGTTTTTCATATCAATAAATCTCCTTTAGCATCCATTTTTTGATAACGCTTACAGATATTAATAGCGAGTTTAGTCTATTTTTTTATTTTTGTAAATAATTTCCTTTTAATTTGATATTAGATATAAAAAAACAGATCAAAGCTATAATAAATAGCTCGATCTGTTATGTGATTGGTCATTATTTGTGTTGTTGAACCGAAATTATCTTTACATTTATTCGATCTTCGCACCCAAAGAACGTGCTAATAAGACAGCCTGTTCTCGATCTAACTTGGTGTTTTTGATCACCAGCACTTTCATATCTACCCCTTCAAGATTTGCACCTCTAAGGTCTGTTCCATGTAGATTGGCTTTGATTAATACTGCTCCGGTTAGATCGCATTTTCTCAAGTCTGCTAGGGAGAGATCCGCATTAGAGAAATCTGTTTCGTAGAATTTAATCTCTCGCAAATCTTGCTTTTTGAATATCGTATAGCTCAAATTCGTATACGACCAATCGCCCTGATTGAGCGTGATCCCATCCATTTGAGCGCCGGCAAAGTCCGAACCTGTCATTTTGCACAAGTTGAATTTGGCGACAAACAGATTCGCACCAGTAAATGAGCAATTTTCAAAAGCGGATTCGGTATGTATCGAACCGTTCAATGTTGCTCCCTTAAAATCACACTCGATAAATCGGCAATAACTGGTTTCTATTTCATCCATCGATACATTCATAAATGTGCATTTTTTGAACGTACAACGAATCAGTTCACCATACCGCAAATCTCGTCCATCAAATTCTACTGCATCGTATTCTTGATCTTTATATTGATACACAATAGACCTCCAAAATAAATAAAATCATCTAAGCAAATCCATTTTAATATACCATATAGGTGTCAAGTCCCTGCTTAAATGATGTTAAAAGTCAATCCATTTTTTGTAGAGGTAGCAGTATGGTTTTGACAAATTTCTGGATCTCATGCTATCGTATAAAGCAATTACATATCTGGATTGTAACCGCTTACGTGGGCAAAACCTATAAGACTATGTTGGAAGAAGACTGCTCTTCTTTCTATCGTAGCTTTGGGTTTTGCCCTTTTTGTGTATTTACAAAAATCATTCCAGATGAATCAAGCTAACATTAAGGAGGAATTATGTTGAGAAAAAAAGTAAGTATTTACGGGGTGACAATCTTTGCTTTGTTAATGATTCCAGTAGTATTCATCTCCAAACCTTCGATCGCAGAAGCTTCGTCTGTACAGTCGGTAGTCGCCAACACGTATATCGGTGACGCAGGAACTATGGTGGAGTCATTTGATATCACTGTGAATAACATCAGTACATATGATGATCTGCAAGCTAGCGACCTGGATATTACAGGTAATTATAACGGTTATCCGCTAAATGAAGCTGGCGAGATTGTACAACAGAATTACGATAATGATGGTATAGAACTATCGATCAACGATCAGACGATTCATATGAAAGTGGCTCCATTCCGATATCCGGGTGGTTATGTATCACCATTCGCTGTTACAAGCAGTACCTATCCCGATCTATCTTTTACCAAAGAAAAGGTAACCAAAGTGAATACACGTACAGTCGATGATTTTAAATCCAGTTCATTTACAGCAAGCAATGGAGCGACTTTACCTTATCGGTTAAAAGAAACGTCATCTACAAAGCCGCAACCTTTAGTTGTCTGGCTTCATGGCGGTGGTGAATTTGGAACCGATAATATGAAGCAATTAACCGAGAATCGCGGAGCTACGGTCTGGACAGAATCAGGGAAAGACACTTCTGTGCTCGCTGTACAATATCCGCAAAATTACGGTTGGGCGATCTATAATAATCCGGTAGAATTACCACAAATGCAAGCGTACTTCACTCTTCAATATGAACTGATTCAACAGTTGGTAGACGAAGGAAAAGTTGATCCAGAGCGAATTTATCTGGTCGGTGTATCTAGTGGTGGCGGTGGTGCACTTCGATTTATGATGCAGTACCCTGATCTATTTGCAGGTAGTATTGTGATTGCAGCCAAAGATGCAGTTGCCGATTACAAAGGAAGTGTAGAACCATTCAAGCAAGCACTTCAACCTTTAACCGATACTCCGATCTGGCTGATCCATGCAGAAAATGATCCGACTACAGATAGCAGAACTACTACATTATCTTATCAAGCATTGACTGAACTGGGATCAACTAAAGTCAAGCAAACGCTGTATAGCGATGAATTTATGACAGAACACCATTTCTACAATAAAATGTTGCACTGGTCATGGGTTCCTGCATTTAACAATTCTGAAGTCGTTAACTGGTTATTTGATCAATCCCGATCCAATCAGATTGTTCATGCCAACCTAGCAGACGATGCAACAGTTACACGTGCTCAATTAGCACATGCACTTGCGAATGTTCTTCAACTACCTGAACCGACAGCCACACCATCATTTGCAGATATTTCAAATTCAGATATCAACAAACAGATTCAACAGGTGACTGCTCAAGGGTTGATGAAAGGAATGACAGCAACTACATTTGCACCTGATGACAAAGTGACTCGTGCTCAATTAGCTACCGTTATCTCTAACTGGATCAATATGACACAGCAATCTACAGAGTCGAAGTCTCCAATTGTTGTTACTGATGTACCTCAACAACACTGGGCCTATGCTTCTATCGAACATGTCTTACAGATGAAATTAATGAAAAATGACTCAACTTCTCTATTCCACCCTGCTCAACAGGTCACTGGCAAAGAAGTCAATCAGCTACTAGCAGAGATAGCACAATCTCATTCATAATGAACCAAATAAACAGCGAAACGGTATCTTATTAAAAAGATACCGTTTTTTTGTTGCTTCTATTACGAATTTGGGCTACTTTTAATAGATATGACTTGTATCATATCGATGTATTTTTCACAATTCAATTACTAAGTGTTCTAAAATTGTTCACATTTAAATGACATTATTATTAACGAAGTCAAGTTACAGAATTCACCTACTATAAACAGTGATATAATTACTACATTATATAGTATAAAATTTTAATTATATAGAAATGGGTAGATAATAATGATGAATAATAGTGCGCAGTCTAACATTACAGTGGAATACAGTTCAATACCAAAAGCTTTTTTTGATACAATTAAAGTCGGTATTATTAAATCTAATCTGATTGCTGTTATTGCTGGTCTATGTATGGCACTTTATGTATTTAATGAATCCGTCTGGGGACAGATTGTACCGATTATTCTTGCTATGGTAGGTTCGACTTTGATTATTGCTTCCGCAGGAGCATTTAATAACTTGTATGATCGTGATATTGATGCGATTATGGAACGAACCCGAACCCGTCCGACAGTTACCGGTCAAGTGGATACCAAAGTAGGTTTGATTATCGGTTTTACGATGACAATTTTGGGTGCTATTGTATTGTATATGGCTACGCCAATGGCGGCTGTATTCGGTATATTGGGACTTTTTCTTTATGTCGTCCCTTATACCATGTGGACCAAACGTACAACCGTATACAACACTGAAGTCGGTAGTCTTTCAGGAGCAGTTCCTCCACTAATTGGTTGGTGTGCGATTTCACAAGATTTAGGGCATTTCGAAATTTGGGCACTTGTTGTAACAATGTTACTATGGCAGATGCCTCATTTCTATGGTATTGCGATTCGCAGATTTGATGAATACAAAGCAGCAGGCGTGCCTATGCTTCCGATCGTCAAAGGAATCAAACGCACGTATATTCAGACGAATGTGTATATCGTTTTGCTATTATTCTCAAGCTTTTTATTCTGGACACTCAGTCCTTATGTAACACTTGTATCATTCCTAGTAACACTCGCTTGGTTGTACCTGAGCGTATCTACATTTAAAAAGTACGAAAACAAAAAATGGTCACACAAAATGTTTATCTTCTCGATCAATCATATTACCATCATTTTCTTAATGATTATCGCTTACTGTTTGATCGCTTAAGATAGCCAATTGTTATTGATTATGTAAGCTATTATCGACTCTCTTTACTACAGGGAAATCGATAATAGCTTTTTTTTATTTTTGCATAAGAGAAACTTTTTTTCCTTACGTGAGTTTAACCTTTTAAGTGGGCAAACCGAATATACATAAGTGAGTACTATTCTAACCGGAAAGAAGATGAGATAACGATGAATCGAAATCAACGAAATGTATGGATAACGATAGCTTTTGCGATGGTCATGAGCTTTTTTATTCTACTCCCTTCAACGACTCAGGCTGCATCTACACAGATTATGCTAGATAACCAAGCTGTCGAGGGCGCAGGCGATGTAATGATCACCAATCAGACTACAATGGTTCCTATTCGAGTGATCTCTGAAAAGTTAGGCTATAAAGTCAAATGGAAACAATCTGATCAGCTTATTACGATTTCTAACGCTGCTGCCACGATCAAGTTAACTGTAGGTCAACCTCATGCAGATGCGACCAGTGGTAGTGTTGTATTAGAACAAGCTCCATTTATGAAGTCTAATACGACTTATGTACCTTTGCGCTTTGTCGGGACGCAGATGGGCTTGAAAGTAAAATGGGATAACACATCCAAAACAGTCTATTTGGAAAAAGTAGCTGCTGGCCCTGATACGAATAATGGTTCCACTCCTGATCCGAACAATACAACGATCGAAGGTATTAGTTATAGCGACAATCGCTTAATGATTTCGTCTAGCAATCAGGTAAAGCCGGTAGACTCTGTACTGACTAATCCGAATCGGATCGTTATTGATTTCCCGAATACGGCTTTTGGTAAAGGATTCTTACAAGGAACTGAATTAAAACAAGGTGAAGTCGGAACAATCCCTGTTACTGGATCAGCAGATGTGAAGCAGATTCGTTACTCTATATTCAGTAGCCAACCTTCTCAAGTGCGTGTTGTGATCGATCTAAATCAAAGTAAAACGTACAAATTGTATCAGCAAAATGATCTAACGTTTGTTGATCTGAATACAACTGCAACAACCAAGCCTGTAGGTTCTAATGGCAAAAAAGTAGTTATTATCGATCCGGGACATGGAGATACGGATTCTGGTGGTATCGGAGCTACAGGAGTACTTGAAAAAAATGTAGTACTTAAAGTAGGTAACAAAGTAGCGGCATTACTCAAAAAGGAACCTAAAATCGACCTGATTATGACACGTACGGATGATACATTTATTCCTTTAGACAGTCGCGTCAAAATTGCTGAAGATGCTAATGCCGATGTATTTCTATCGATTCATGGTAATGCGGCTCCTAACAAAGATGCCAGCGGCACAGAAACATTCTATGCAGATACCAAGCGAAGTAAATTGTTATCGGATATTATTCAAAAACATGTGCTTGCAGCTACTGGCTTCAAAGATCGCAATTCCAAGCAAGCCAACTATCTAGTGATTCGCAAAACAACAATGCCAGCAGCTCTGCTTGAAATTGGATTTTTGACCAACAAAACAGAAGAAGCCATCATGGTACAAGATGACTTTCAAAATAAAGTAGCTGAAGCGATTGTTGCCGGACTTAAAGAATATTTGAATATCTAATAACCATTTTGCCTGATAATATCCACAATATAACAATGAATCATCCGATTCCATACCAAAAGAGCGTTCTTCACTATCTATGAAGAACGCTCTTTGTATGTTGTTAGATCAATGTCGATAATGATTCAGGTGTGAAATTATGCAGTTCTTGATTACGATTTTCACGTATTTTGATCGCCCAATCAGGGTCACTAATCAGCGCACGTCCTACAGCAACAAGATCGAACTCATTAGCATCTAAACGTTCTAACAAACCGTTGATATCCTTCTGTTCTGAGCCTGTTCCTTCGGTGTAAAGCATTGTAAAATCGCTATCCAACCCTATAGAACCGACAGTAATCGTTGGCTTGCCTGTTAACTTCTTGATCCATCCTGCTAGACTAAGAGGTGATCCTTCAAAAGCAGGCTCCCAGAAACGGCGTGTCGAGCAATCAAAAATATCTACTCCTGCCTGCACTAATACGTCAAGAAATTCTCCTAATTGTTCAGGCGTATCAAACAATGTAGCTTGATAATCACTCATTTTCCATTGAGATAAACGAATAGCTATCGGATAATCTGGCCCAACTTCTGCGCGGATACGCTGAATGATCTCGACAGCAAATTGAGCACGCTTGATGAAGTCTCCTCCATAACGATCGGTACGTTGATTGGTTTTCTCCCAGAAAAATTGATCGATAAGATAACCATGAGCACCATGAATCTCTACACCGTCAAAACCGATTTTTTGCGCTTGCACCGCCCCATCTACAAAAGCTTGTATCACTTCATCTATATCCTGCTGGGTCATTGGATCAGTTACAAGATTACCATCAAAATCAAGACCCGATGGAGCCAATGATGGTGCTTCTGGATGAGGCAAAGAACCTGCTGGACGAGCAATTCCCATATGACCGAATTGAGGGAATATTTTGCCCCCTGCTTCATGTACCTGACGTACTACTTCCGCCCATCCTTGTAGAGCTTCTTCTCCATAAAAGTTAGGGATATTAGGTTCACTGATCACCGCAGGATGATCGATATTGGTACTTTCTGTGATAATAAGCCCGACTCCCTTTTCAGCACGGCGACGATAATACGTAGCTACATCTTCTCCAGGTACACCATTGATCGAAAACATACGACTCATTGGAGCCATAACGATGCGAGTCGGTAGAGTTAATGTCCCTAGTGTATATGGTTGAAATAAAGCTTCAGTTGAATGAGTTTGCTGTTGCTGTTGATTGTTCAAAATAGCACCTCCTGATTGGTATACATCGATCCTATCAAGCTTTGATATGCTCTACAACCAACAATGTTTCTGTTATTTTGCTTAAGCAACATATCGATGATATTGTTGTTTATCTTTTAAATGCTTGTTGCTACAATAGTGTGCGTTTATAATAAGAAACAACAACTGAACCGAAAGTGGTGTATACCTATGGCAAGTGTTCTTTCTCCCAATCCCAATGACCCCCGGGTTATTCGTACAAGACAGTTAATTTTGGATTCCTTTTTGGCACAACTTCATAATAGTGATTTTGACACAATTACGATTAGTGATATTACCAAGCATGCGACGATTAATCGCGCGACATTTTATGCTCATTTTCCTGATAAATATGCGCTACTTGAAGCGATTTTTTCGGATAGCTTTTTGCAATTCGTTGTTAATAAAGTAGATAATCATATTAATCTAACAGAAGAAATGATTTATGAGCTGGTGATGGCGCTATGTGAATATCATGATTCAAGTATGACTTGTATTAAAAAATACGATTCGGTTTCTGCCATTATGGAGGAAAATATTAAGACCCAACTAGAGAAATTTATACTTAAATTAATTACTCAAGAACATGCTGATGCAGATCCTAATACATTAACAACGGCTGCTACAATGATCAGTTGGGCAATATATGGAGTGGCTTACCAGTGGAAAAAAAATAATCAGCAACAATCTTCATCTGCTCTGGCTGAAAGTGTAGTTCCGATTGTGATGGGCGGACTTCATATATTACATTCAACGCAAAAAGGCTGATATATAATATCAGCCTTTAAGTTATAACGTATTTTTTTATAATGTTTTTATAAATCCAATAATACGATTGGCTAATCGCTCATGCCCTTTTTGATTAGGGTGCAGTCCGTCAGGTATACCGTTTTCTCCTGTAAAATACATATTTTTGTGAACTTCCAGTAGTGGCTGAATCCCTGCTGTATTCCATAGGTCACAACAAGGAAAAGAATAGAGCGAAGCGACTTCTCGTACAGCTTGAACGTAATCGCTATAAACTTTACCTGTTGTTCTGTTCGGTAAATGCTCAGGTACGATATTGCTTGATCCATGAGGTGGAGTCAAAAAGATAATTAAGCGATCAGGATAATATTGAATAAGTCCCTCAGCAATATGTTTTAAAGCCCCATAAAAAGTATGTGTATCGTCCACAGAAGTATTTATATCTCCAAATTCATTTTCTACTGATGAGAAATCATTTCGACCTCCCATAAAAAAGATGATATCTGCGTGTTTATTCATATGTTGATATCGTTCACACATCGGTTCCCATCCGCCACTAGATACACTGCTTCCAGAAATCCCATGATTTTCATAAGAACTCAAACCTAAGCTTTCACTAACTAAAGCAGGATATGCTTGTTCTCCTTCTTTTAATTCATAACCAAATGTAATACTATCTCCTAAAAAAACAGCTGTTTGATTCTGATATAATGCACACATATATGTAGCTCCTTTCTTTTGTATACCGATTACTAATATAGCAAAGGTATTTATAAGAAAGATAGCTTACTAAGCATTTGAAAAAGGATTTCTATAATAAAGTGCTTTGTTATAAAGGAAATAGATAAGCAAATGGATCATCTGGTTTAGAGTTCTTCTTTTCTATATCTGATACTTTATCTGTTGCTGCATAACTAGCACTGAGTAAAATGAAAATACATAATAATATCCATAGAAGTAATCCTGAAATGAGTAACATAATACTCCCTTCTTTCTATTTTGATTGTCTTTTTTGGATGGCTATATTAACAGATTCAGAGCTTAATAGCATCGCTACTATAAAAATTAGCACGACAACAGGAAATAGCTGAATACTCCATTGAGAAGCTAAAATACCAAACAGCGGTGGCAAAAAGGTGGTACCTGTATAAGCGACAGCCATCTGGTAACCGATCAATTTAGCCGAATTGGCTTTGCCAAAGCGATGTGGCGTTTCATGGATTAATCCTGGATATACCGGTGCAAACCCTACACCAATCAGAATCAGTCCGATCATACTAGCGATGTCTGGTAAAGGAAGTAAAATAATTACGCCTCCACTAACCGCTATAATCTGACCTGCCAAAATCAAAATACGGTTATTGACTTTGAGCGTGATAAATCCTGTAATCAATCGACCAACTGTAATTCCACCATAATATAAAGACACCCATAGAGCGGCTGTCTCAGCAGTCATGCCTTTTGCATCTACCAGATAACTAGCACCCCATAATCCTACAGTGGATTCTACTCCGCAATAGAATAGGAATGCGATTAGAGTCATTTTTACGCCTTTGATACGGATCGGATGAACTTTTTTCACATTCGAATCTGTAGACGTATCAGATATGGATGATAATGGATCAGATATATCAGTAGCTTCAGCTTTAGATTGCTGAAGATCGGCTACTTTTTTCCAAAGCGGTAATGTCACCAGTAAAATAAGTACCAATCCCCACTGAATCATAGAAACGGTTGAATAGCCTTCACGCCACGATCCATGTTGAGCAATAAAGTAAGACATAATGATTGGACCTGTCATAGCGCCCACTCCCCAGAAGCAGTGCAACCAGCTCATATGATGAGCTTTGTAATGATTGGCTACATAATGATTAAGTCCAGCATCTACCGCTCCTGCACCAAGCCCTAGCGGAATCGCTAATAGCGCTAACCATAACAATGAAGGGGCAAATGAAAATCCAAGCAAAGCACCAGCAGTTAAGGCACAGCTAAATAATGTAAGCTTACCTGTTCCCCACTTCTGAATAATAGTTCCACTCACTAGGCTGGATACAATTGTACCTGCGGCAATAATCATCGATAACAGACCCGCAGATTCAAGGGAAGCACCAATTTGTGGATGCATAACTGGCCATGCTGAACCAAGCAGTGCATCTGGAATCCCCAGACTGATAAAAGCGAGATAAATAATAATCAAAAACCAAGTAGCCATAACGATAGAATCCCTCCGCATTTACTATTTACATTTAAATAAACCAACTTAATAAAGATTATTTATTAAGTATGCAATAGAGAACATTGCCTGTCAATATGATTCCAAACTATTTATAAAAAATACTCCCATTATACAATGAGAGCACTTAAATATTAGGAATATGTGAAAGAAAAGGTTCTAACGCTTTGAGAGTTAACCATTTCATCCCTACTTCAAAATCTTGAAGAAAAGAATCTAGAAAAATTAATTCAGGATATGAAGGCATCAAGCGCTTGACTTGATAAGCTTCCCAATACGGATGCCACTCTTCTTCCTCAATATAACTTTGATACATAATAATCTGTTGTGGTGCTAGAATCGCATTCGTTGTCTGCACCAATTGACACAGCGTTTCGATAAATGTATCTTTGCTCAGATCGCTTTCCCAATCAATATCGATCGGCAAAAATTTGATCTCTCCTGCCATGCCATGTTTTCCTTTGATCAATTGTCCATTCAGATGGATACCCATACCCGGACAATATTTTTCTGGAAAATACATGCCAACTATACATTGTTCTTGTGGAGAATCTTGTTTTACATAATATCCAGTGATCGCGGCATTAATATCATTTTCCAACACAACAGGAATCCCAAAATGAGATTGGATATCTTCACTCATTCGTACACCTTGCAAGTTAGGATGACTACTCACAATAATCTGTCCGTCGATCGCTTGACCGGGAATACCGACACCAATCACTTTAATTGCTGGATAACGATCAAGATAATAAGCGATCATTTCATAAAAGCTAGTACGTTCAAAGATCGGCATATGATATTCTTGTTTCTCCAAAATATCTTCTCGCAAATTGATAACACTGGCTGAAATAGTATCTTTGCCTTGCTTCACGTTCATATAGATCACTAATGCCATACTGAAATCATAATTATAACGATACGTTAGAGCAGGTCGTCCACCATTCGAAGGAATCATTTTATCTTCAGCAATCTCACCTTGCTCTACCAAATCTCTAATCAGCGAGTTGATCGTTACTACACTCAATTGAGTCAATTCAGCGATTTGCGGTTTGGTGCCTACTTCGATATCTTTCATCACCCGGCGCACATTGCTTAGATTAATTTCTTTGATTAAATGTGTACTTATCTTTTTCATAATAACCTTTCCTGACATATAATAAATAGGGTTTATTTAGTATGTGTGAAATCCTATAGACTTGTCAAGAAAAGCAGTAGTGATCGAGATCAATAGTTATGTGAGCCGTATCTCCAAGTATAATTCAGGTCATTATATAAGATCGTTATACTGCTGTTTTGACACCAAATCCGATAAGCGCAAGCCAAGTCAATTTTTTAAAAATAAGCTGAACGTTAGGTTTTTGCAATAGATGTTGAACATGTTGCAGTAACCACACCAGTACGAAAAAACAGAGCACTGCAATGGAAGTAAGAATCCATCCTAAATACAGTAATTGCGTATGAACATGATCCTGTGTATTGATAAATTGAGGGATAAATGTAACCTATACGCCATTAACCTGTCGTTAGACCATACATTTTGCAAGCTTCTTCCAATCCACCGACAAAATACGTTTCTGAAGTGGTAAATGCCCATTCCCCATCGATTTTGCGGAATTGACCTAATACTAACGTATCGCACACCGTACTCGGCATATATTCGAAAGTATGATACAAATTCAATTCATTATCTATTGTTAATTCGACTTTTTGCTTGTACGCATCCAGTGAACCTACAATAACAATCTTCTCGCAATAAGCCGGCAAGCTGGATAGATCAATATACATCATTTTTTCCCATGCTGTATCATTAATTAGTCGTATACACCCACTGGGATGATCGGTCTGATTATAGAAAATAAGATCTTCATCACTTTCACATTGGTCAGATCCATTGACTAGAAAAGCAGAGATATCAATATCGATTTCATCTTCTGCATCTTTTTTGGAAAGTTTGAGCTTGAGCTCATTTTCATCAGAGACACCGATACGTGAGCGTAGGCGATCTTCCACTTTGGCTAACTGCATTTTGTCCCATATTTCTACATCTAACTGTTCTGCTAATTGCAGAGCAGCACGACTAAAGTAGTTGGTGGCTACCACCATATATTTATCACAATTGTACATACGTGCACCTGCATAGACTTCTTGCACCGCTTTGATCGGTACGACATTGCTAAAGCATTTTAACTGTACAGCTTTGCGTACTCCACCTTTGATAGCGATTAGGTCTACACCATAATCCGGTGCATACGGATCGCTGGTAGGCACTTCTACTTCATAACCCAATTTGGTAAACAAATCCTGCATATGATACTCAAACGTTTTCCCATTTAGAGCGATATCTTCTAAGACTTCAGATGTAAAATTATACGTATCTGTTAGATCAGGGATTCCATAGTTTGCACCGATTTTTTCCATGCCTGCATTATAACCATTCCCAATCGCATTAAAGCGCCATTCTTGCTTGTAATAATACAATGCTCCTAATTCCAGCGCAGTATTCGATGCACACGTCTCCATATCGATCTGAAAACGAATCAATTCACGATTATCATAAGTTAGCACCCGAATATACAATTGTTCAGGCGTGCCATCAGGCATAACTAGCGTAAATAGAATCTTATCTTGCCCTGCTTGTTCTATCGCGGATAGATTAACCGTATATTGCTCCATATCCTCTGTCGGTAGTTCTCGACCATCTACATGCGTCATACCGATCGTTGATTTGTTACCGAAAAAAGCGATATTTTCCGCATCCGCTAATTGGTTATTAGTCAGCAACATTGCAGCGCTTAGACATTCCCCTTCTACCGTTTTCCAACCTATGCCTACTTTTAGATTGGTTTGTTCTACTTTAGACTTGGAGCCTTTGATCACATGTTGCGAATCCGCCGTATTTTCAATCTGGCTAATTCGTACTCGTCCATGCATCGGTAGATCAGTTTTGTTCACATACTGAGCAAATTTATTCAGTAATTTGCGATACAATACAGATGTGGCTAGACTGGATATTTTGGGAATATGGGTCAGTATAATATTTTTAGGTGGCTTAGTAGCACAGCGTAACGGCGATCCTTTGATCGAGACAAAATTCCAGAACATATGCGGGGCATTCATCGACTGAATCACTCGTGTATAAGGTGTAACTTCTTCGTCTGTGAACCAGATAATATGAGTTAATTCGCTGGTATGAAATAGTTCTGCAAATAAATCTATTTTTTCTCCGCGTAATGCGTCTTTGCCATAAATCTGTGTTTTCATATATTGGGAAGCGGTATGCTCTGTAAAATCAGGCAATTGATAAAAAGATCCTTCGATCTGTGCCACGACTTGAATCTCACCAAACATCGATAATGGAGAAAGCTTGGTCAATACGGATTGCATATTATTACGTTTCATATATCGTTGTAAGCCGTCGGCTGTATTGATAATAAATATGTACCTCATTTTGGAACCATCGACATCCTGGCGGTTAAGGTAAGACTGATATGATGCTCTATAGTTAGTCGTCGAACTCATGTAAAAACTCCTTTAGTGAAAAAGATAGAAAAAAAGATAGAAACGATATTTAGGTGATCTAATAATCATTTATATTATTCTAACTTTACCTCTTTTTTCCTAAGAAGGAAATGAAATATTTTATGGTGATTAGTACATCATACTTTGGGTCTAATATAATGAGGAGAGCGATATCGTGGAAGGAGAAAAAGAATGACATCATTAAAATGGGTTACTACATCAATCTGGGATGAATCATTATGGCAAAAGATTCAACCCATTTATGAAGAAGCATTTCCACATGGAGCGAAGCCTAAACGGATTTTGCGGATCATGCTTGAACAGAAAAATTCATTTATTCATGCCTTATTTGATCAAGAACAGGTTATCGCTATGGCTATTACCGGTCTGGTGGGTTCTGCTGCTGAATCTATATTAATTATTGATTATATGGCTGTGCATCAAGATTGGCGAGATCAAGGAATAGGTCTATCTTTTTTGGAGCAAATCAAACAGTGGGCTATTGATGAACATGGCATCGCTGCTATTGTAATCGAGGTAGAAGCAGAAGATACTCCGCTCAATCGAAGTCGATTATTATTTTGGGAAAAGTGCGGGTTTATAGCAACTTCTTATGTACATCAATATATCTGGGTTCCAGAACCTTATCGTGCAATGGTATTGCCGTTACAGACTGATTTTGCTGTAACCGATCAAGGCGAATCGTTGTTTCGTTATATTACTTCTTTCCATGAAAAAGCCTACCGTAAAAGGTAGGCTTTATTGGTTATCTATCAAGTTATAGAATGGGATGACACTACATATTTAGTCAATATCGTTGTTGTACTTTAACGTAGTAGATAGTATACGCATGTCTATTGTTTATACCTTTATAGCGCAGGAGCTGTGAAAGAACGTCCGGCAAACTCTGTATCCATCATATAAAAAGCATTACTATCTTGCTCAATACGACGTAACTTTTGAATCAGATTATCAAATAAAGACTCTTCTTCAACTTGTTCGTCGATAAACCATTTTAAGAAATAGATCGTTGCATGCTCACGCTCATTAAGCGCCAGATCTGCAAGATGATAGAATTTTTCTGTATTTCTTTTCTCATGTGCATATCCATGTTCAAAAACATCAAGCATAGATGTATATTCATTTGTAGGTTCTGGCATAGCTGTCAGTGTAGCACGATAACCACGATCATTTAGAAATTTGTAGATTTTCATCGCATGAAAACGTTCCTCTTCTGCTTGTACAATAAAGAAATTTGCAAATCCATCTAGACTTTCTCCTGAGCAGTATGCCGCCATCGCCATATACGTATGTGCAGAGTAAAATTCAAAATTCATTTGTTCATTTAGTGCATGTACTAATTCAGTAGCCATGATTCGAACACCTCAACCTCTATGTAATATAGATTGATTATAACACACAATTGACGCACTAATTTTGAATATCCAGTGACACCAAATTGTGACGAAATTGGGTGTGGTAGAAATTCTTATCATAAGCCCTTATATGATCTACAGCAAACTAACTAAAAAAACAGGATCATTTGCACCAAAGTATGCAGATGATCCTGTCTGTATGTGTTATGCCTTGCAATAATTAACGATTAGACGATTGAAGCAATCTTGGGTTTTCTACCGTATTCTCAGAATACGTCGATGGAGCACTTTCCAAAGCCGGCTCTTCTTTTATCGAAAAAAGGGCTTTTACTTCATTCAGACATAGCTTGAATGAGTTACCGATTTCTTTGGTATTTTGCCCTGCACCTTTAATCGTAGCCATAGCTACTTTCAAATCGGCTGACTTCTGCCCTGCTTGTTCTTTAATCCGATCGACATTTTTCTTTACGCCATCCACATCTTTTTTGACATCATCTAATGTCAATTTAATCTGATCTGCTGTGCTTTTGCACTTATCGATACTTTTTTTGATATCTTTAATCGGGTTACCCATAGGAACGCCTCCTTGTGTCTTTCTTAATGTTCTCATACTCTCTATTACCCAAAATGACCAACTTAACGTAAAAGATTACTTTTTGCTAAATCAATAATCTCATCGCCACGTCCATTTAAGATAGCTTTCATGCTCCATACTGTAAATCCTTCTGCTTGTTTGAGGGTGATTTTCGGTGGCATGGATAGTTCTTGACGGTTAATAACCACATCAAGCAATACAGGCCCATCATGAGAGAGCATGCGTTCAATAGCAGAAGGCAAATCAGCCGGATCTTCTACTCGAATTCCCATAATGCCCAGTGCATTAGCTACAGCAGCAAAGTCAGGATTAACCAGCGAAGTACCAGTTTCAAGGAATCCAGCGGCTTTCATTTCCAATTCAACGAATCCTAGTGCTCCATTGTTAAATACAACCGTTTTGATCGGCAATTGGTGTTGTTTTAACGTTAATAGATCGCCCATTAGCATTGATAGTCCACCATCACCGGATAAAGAGATCACCTGACGCTCTGGAGCGGTTGCTTGTGCTCCAATCGCTTGTGGAAGAGCATTAGCCATCGTTCCATGATTAAATGAGCCTAGAAGACGACGTTGACCGTTCATTTGCAAATAACGAGCTGCCCATACAGTCGGTGTCCCTACATCTGCTGTAAAGATCGCGTCTGCTGTAGCTGCATCGCTTAACAATTTCATTAAATATTGTGGATGAATCGGAGTATGCCCTGGTTTGCCGACAGCCAGTTCATCTAACCCTTCGCGTACTTTAGTGTAACGATCTACACATTTCTGCAAATGATTCGAATCATGTTCTGTTGTAAGTAAAGGTAATAGTTGTTCTATGGTATGTTTGACATCTCCACATAATCCGTAGTTCACATTGGTGCGTCTTCCGATATGAGAAGGATCGATATCTACTTGCAAAATAATCGCTTTTTCAGGGTAAAATTGACGATACGGGAAATCGGTACCTAGCATGAGCAGTACATCACAGTCCATCATCGTATGATAACCGGATGAATACCCGATCAATCCCGATAAACCTGCAAAATAAGGATTATTATACTCTAAATGTTCTTTTCCTCTAAGTGCTGTGACCATTGGAGATTGAAGACGCTCTGCTAATTGCATCACTTCTGCATGAGCTCCTTTGCAACCTGCACCACATAAAAGACTGATTTTTTTACCTTCGTTTAAGTAAGTAGCCAGCTTTTGCAATTCATCTGCTGAAGGATGAACGACCGGACGAGTAACATGAGCCGGAATGTCGGATACCGGGTGTTTTCCCGATTCTAGAGCAGCAATATCTCCTGGTAAAATAATAACAGATACTGTCGATTGAGCAATCGCTGTCTGAATTGCCATATTGATCGTACGTGGCATTTGCTTCTCTGTCATAATCGTTTCGCAAAAAGAACTACATTCTTGAAAGATCTGTTCAGGATGAGTCGCTTGAAAATAGCTACTCCCAATCTCATCGCTTGGAATATGAGCAGCAATCGCTAATACAGGCACACGATTACGATAACAATCATACAGTCCATTAATCAAATGCAGATTTCCCGGTCCACTACTTCCTGCACATACAGCAATACTGCCTTCTAATTCTGCTTCTGCACCTGCGGCAAATGCAGCCACTTCTTCATGACGAACATGTATCCATTCTATTTTGCCAGATCGACGTACAGAGTCCATAACTGCATTCAATGAATCCCCTACAATTCCGTAAATGCGTTTAACACCTGAGTTAATTAATGTTTCTACAACGGAATCTGCAATATTTTTTTTCATACACAGTCACCTTCTCTTTTCCTATAGTCTATGTTTTATTTGTTCTTTCGACATAATTCATTCTTTACCCGCAGATAAGGTATTCTCAAACAATATGTAAATATATACAAAAACCCTCTACCAGATAAATAGGTAAAGGGCTCTTATTGATAAAAAATATATGCTACGATATCCGATAATTATAGATCGAAATATTACATAGCCTTTTGTCATCCAAAAGGATAGTTATCAAATCTTAATCTTCGAACTCTACGTTGTGATAGACCTGTTGTACATCTTCTAAATCTTCAAGTGCATCAATCAATTTCTCAAATTGTGCATATGTCGCTTCATCAGGAAGAGTCAGGTAGTTTTGTGGTAACATCGTCAATTCAGCAACCGTAAATTCAGTTACACCTGCTTCTTTGAACGCTTCTTGTACCGCATGGAATTGATCAGGTTCTGCATAAACGATTACCGCTTCATCTTCTTCAAGAATATCGCGTGCGTCTACATCAGCTTCCATCAGAATTTCCAATACTTCATCAGCCGTTTTACCAGTGATTCCGATAACAGCTGTAGAATCGAACATGTAAGCTACAGAACCAGCTACACCCATGTTACCGCCATTTTTGTTAAAAGCAGAACGAACTTCTGGTGCAGTACGGTTTACGTTATTCGTTAACGCATCTACGATAATCATCGAACCGTTTGGACCAAAGCCTTCATAACGAAGTTCAGCATATTGCTCATCTCCACTACCTTTTGCTTTTTCAAGTGCACGATCAATAATCGCTTTAGGTACGTTATATGTTTTTGCGCGTTCTACAACGACTTTCAAAGCACGGTTAGATTCCGGATCTGGATCGCCTTTTTTCGCAGCTACATAAATTTCAACTCCAAATTTAGCGTATACACGACTTGTGTTAGCATCTTTTGAAGCTTTTTTCTCTTTAATATTATTCCATTTACGGCCCATAGTTATCCCGCTCTCTTTCTAATATTAAATCTATATAATCAGTCAGTGTCTAATTATACTCGTAAAAAGATGCGTGAACAAGTTCATTCCTGCTGTTTTTGTTCATTTTGGTTCATAATAACGTATACGATGAAGCAATTGCTTGATGACAATAGCACTCTTTACCCATATCTATTTGCCTTACAGAAGGAATGTTTTATCATGGTAATTTGATAAATGTGATAATCGACATAGGTTATTCTATTCTTCTGGATCCTATACAAATGCAAACTAGATCGCACACAAAATGCAAAAAAGCACCACAATATAGATAGTGATATCTATACTGTAGTGCCTGCTTAGATGACATGTATTTACGTTGCTTTTATAAGCATATGAATAGAATCGCGTATGACTATGCAAAACGATCTTTATGTACCTACTTTAAATCAAGCATCATTTACAACGATCCACCTGTTTTGAACTTGCGAATATTGACGATAATATTATAGATGGTGCCTACAATATACACAGCAAGTAATACATAAGCGATCAGATTGGATCCAGAAGACTTAACATAGATCAGTAGATAAAGAGCAACAAAAAGAAATTCAGTATTGATAAATACAAACAACAGCTTTTTAGCGATTTCTTCCGGTGTGAAAGCAAGAATAGCATTATTTTCGACAGCAGTCTCACTTTGCGTATGCTTTTTACTCAAGCTCATCCAGCGTAATCCAGTGATGATAATTCCTACAGCAATCAAACCAATCACTATCAATAAAGCAATCTCCAGCTTGTTCATTTGATTCTCCTTTGAAGTAAATAAAAAGTAGGTGATCTTCTTTTTTTCCAAATAATGATAGACTTCGTTTTACATTATACAATAACTTTTATATCAATATATACATTTAAAAATAATCAACAAAAAAAGAGTGCTTTAGAGCACTCTTTTGCAATCTATACGTACATTTGTTGATCTTAAAATACTTTTGTTGTCCAATCTTCACAGTTCCAAGTCTCTGTCACAATATCACGATAGAATTCAGGTTCGTGAGAGATCATCAAAATACTGCCTTTGTATGCTTGAAGTGCGCGTTTTAATTCATCCTTGGCATCGACATCCAAATGGTTCGTCGGCTCATCGAGTACCAGAATATTGGTCTCACGATTAATTAATTTACATAGACGTACTTTTGCTTTTTCGCCACCACTGAGGACAGCAATTTTACTTTCGATATGTTTGGTTGTTAGACCACATTTCGCCAGTGCAGCACGAACTTCAAATTGGGAATACGAAGGGAACTCTTTCCATATTTCTTCGATACAAGAATTGTAGTTATCGCCTTTCATTTCTTGTTCAAAGTAACCGATTTGCTGATGTTCACCACGTTGTACTGTACCCGAAATAGCTTGGATTTCGCCCAAAATACTACGTAGCAAGGTCGTTTTACCGATACCATTCGCACCGACCAACGCGATTTTTTGACCACGTTCCATTTTGAGATCAAGCGGTCTGGACAATGGCTCATCATAACCAATAATCAAATTGTTCGTTTCAAAAATTAATTTACCTGCGGTACGACCGACTTTGAAGTTAAACTGTGGCTTCGGACGTTCTTGCGCAAGCTCGATCACATCCATTTTATCCAGCTTCTTCTGACGGGACATCGCCATATTACGAGTCGCTACACTCGCTTTGTTACGTGCAACAAAATCTTTCAATTGTGAGATCTCTTGCTGTTGACGTTTGAAAGCTGATTCTAACTGTTGCTTTTTCATTTCGTAGACTTCTTGGAAATAATCATAGTCGCCAACATAACGGCTTAATTCTTGATTTTCCATATGGTAAATAATATTAATTACACTGTTCAAGAATGGAATATCATGCGAGATTAGAATAAACGCATTTTCATAATCAATCAAATAGCGCTTCAACCATTCAATATGCACTTCATCCAGATAGTTGGTCGGCTCATCTAGCAAAAGAATATCCGGTTTTTCAAGTAGCAATTTGGCAAGTAACACTTTGGTACGTTGACCACCACTCAGATCGTTTACGTCTTTGTCCAGACCAATATCAGTTAATCCCAGACCGCGCGCTGTCTCATCGACTTTGGCATCGATCAAGTAAAAGTCCTGGTTGGTTAATGTATCTTGAATCGTACCTACTTGCTCTAGCAATTCTTCTAATTCTTCAGGAGTTACATCTCCCATTTTGCCATACATATCATTCATTTCTTGCTCCATATCAAGCAAGTACTGGAAAGCGCCTTTTAATACATCACGAATACTCATGCCTTTATCCAGCACAGCATGTTGATCCAAATAACCAACACGTACCCGCTTCGACCATTCCACTTTACCTTCGTCTGGCTGTAATTTACCAGTCACGATATTCATAAAAGTAGACTTACCTTCACCATTCGCTCCGATTAAGCCAATATGTTCGCCTTTTAACAGACGGAACGATACATCTTTAAAAATAGCACGATCACCAAATCCGTGACTTAACTTCTCTACATTCAATATACTCATGGTTGATATAACACCTTTTCTGTTAGACTTTTTTCCTCGTTTTATTATAGGGGGAAATCGCTAACAACTCAACGGAATAATCTCATGATGTACGAATAATTAGTAAGAATATACAAAAATCCTTTACAGCATCAAAGGCACTGTAAAGGATTTTTGAACAATCATATCAATCTACTCTTATATACTAAGCATTAAGCATGAAATTGCATACCATCTAATACTTCTGCTACATACCCTGCACGAATCACAAAATCACCGAAATGTTCGCCAGCGATCCGTTCTTTGGCATATTGATTGACCATTGGACGTAGTGAATTTAGAATCTCTTCTTCGCCAATATTTTCTTTGTATAGCTTGTTCAGCCGATGCCCTGTAAAGCTACCGCCTAGATACATATTGTATTTACCTGGAGCTTTACCGATAAATGAAATCTCAGCCAGTGCCGGACGTGCACAACCATTCGGGCAACCGGTCATCCGAATCACGATATCTTCATCGCGCAGACCTGCTTCTTCTAAGATCGGTTCGATTTTGTCGATCAATTCAGGTAAATAACGCTCAGCTTCTGCCATCGCCATTCCACATGTTGGTAATGATACACAAGCCATCGAATTACGACGAAGCGCTGAATAATGAGCACCTGCGGTTAATTGATAACGCTCAATCATTTCTTCAATCTTTTTCTTTTTGCGACTGCTTACATTACCGATAATCAGATTTTGATTCGCTGTTAGACGGAAGTCACCATCGTGAATTTTGGCAATTTCACGCAAGCCGGTCATCAATTGATAATCACCATCATCCATAATACGCCCATTTTGGATAAATAGAGTTAAGTGGGATCTACCATTGTTCCCTTTCACCCAACCGTAACGATCTCCATTATGGTCAAAATGGAATGGACGCGCACCCTGTAACTGCCAGCCTAGACGTTCGTGCAATTCATCGACAAACCACTGTAGACCACGATCATCAATCGTATACTTGAAGCGAGCATGCTTTCGTACAGCACGATCACCATAGTCCCGCTGAATCGTCACTGTTTTCTCGGCAACATCAATCATTTGCTCTGGTGTACAGAAGCCGATTACTTTAGACACTTGCGGATAGGTTTTGTCATCTCCGTGTGTCATTCCCATACCGCCACCAACCGAAACGTTAAATCCGAGCAGAACATCATTTTCGACCACAGCGATAAACCCTAAATCTTGTGAAAATACATCGACATCATTAGAAGGTGGAACCGCAATCCCAATCTTGAACTTACGTGGTAAATAGACTGCGCCGTAGATCGGTTCTGGCTCTACCTCATTGCTGTCTATAATCTTTTCTTCATCTAACCAGATTTCATGATAGGCTCTTGTTTTGGGATCTAAATGTTCACTGACTTTGCAAGCCCATTCATACACTTGAGCATGAACATCTGATTGATATGGATTCGGATTGCACATTACATTACGGTTCACGTCACCACAAGCCGCAAGTGTGCTTAGTAGCGATTCATTCACTTCACGAATCGTATTTTTGAGATTCCATTTCAGCACTCCATGCAATTGGAATGATTGACGGGTGGTTAAGCGAATCGTATCATTGCCGTATTTATGAGAAATGCTGTCCATCATCAGCCATTGTGCAGGAGTGACTACACCACCAGAAGCACGCACACGTAGCATAAATTGATAAGCAGGTTCTAACTTTTGCTTATTACGTTCGGTACGCAGATCACGATCATCTTGCATATAACTACCATGATGTTTCATCAGACGGTTATCATCTTCTGGAATCGAACCGGTAATTGGATCTTTTAATGTTTCTTCTAAGCTACCTCGTAAATAATTACTATTGCGCTTAATATCCTCCACATCGCTATGTGCTCGATCATGCGGAGGATACGGTTTTTCTTTTTCTAGATTCCCCATCTGACTGTCTCCTCTCGATATCTACAGAATGATTGACGTTCAACCGTTTGGAACCTTGAACGTTTAATACACATCCCGTTGATAACGTTTTTCCTGTTGCATACATGTTAAATATTCAGTCGCTTCTTCAGGGCTTAATTGACCTTCTTGAGCGATAATTTTTTCTAGGGTCAAATGGACATCGTTCGCCATCTGTTTCTCGTCACCACACACATAGATAGCTGCTCCTTCTTGAAGCCACTCGAACAACTCTTTACTACGTTCTAACATACGGTGTTGTACATATACTTTCTCAGCCGTATCGCGTGAAAAAGCAACATCCATTCGTGTTAATACACCATCTTTAAGCCAGCGTTGCCATTCGGTCTGATACAAGAAATCGGTCGCAAAATGCTGATCTCCGTAGAACAACCATGATTTACCGGAAGCTCCTGTTTCTTCACGCTCACCGACAAATGCTCTAAAAGGAGCGACTCCTGTACCCGGTCCAATCATAATAATCGGGGTATCTGGATTCTCTGGCAGACGGAAATTATCGTTATGTTGAATATAGACCGGCAATGTATCACCAGCTTCCAGACGTTCTGCTAAATGTATAGAACATACTCCATACCGTTCACGACCGCGTGCTTCATAGCGTACAGCACGTACAGTCACATGAACTTCTTCTGGAAAAGCTTGCGGACTACTTGCAATTGAATACAATCGTGCAGGAATTTTGCGTAATACCGATGTGAAATCTTGTGCAGATACACCTGCAAATGAATGATCTTGTATCAGATCAAGCAGATCGATGCCATTGATATAAGTACGTAGTTCTTGTTCACGACCAGATGCTACTAATACTTTCAATTCATCACTTGTAGACAATGCTGCTAATTGCTGCACAATCGGCTTCGTAACGGTTGTAATCTCATAATGATGAAGCAAAGCTTCGTGTAGAGAGGCTTGATCTCCATGCTTGCTGATCGTAACCACTTCATCGCTATTCCAGTTCATCGCAGAGATAATGTCACTTACCAGTTGCGGATGGTTCTGCGGATACACACCCAGACTGTCACCAGGTTGGTATTCTAAGTTAGAACTTTCTAATGAAAGTTCTATATGACGGGTCTCCCGACTGGAACCACGTCCGTTAAGATTTAAATTTTCGAGCACTTCTGCTTGAAAAGGATTGGTACGTGTATATTCAGACTCTACTGCTACACTAGCAGTCGCCGAAGAAGTTACAGCTACTGAAGGGCTAGACGTCTCCGCAGATTGCGTCAAAGCTGTCAGTACATCGTTCATCCATGCTGTCGCTGGTTCTTCAAAATCCACATCACAGTCTACACGCGGTACAAGGCGTTCTGCACCCAGTTCTTCTAAGCGTTTATCGAAATCTTTTCCAGTCTGGCAAAAGAATTCGTAAGATGTATCGCCCAATCCAAGCACTGCAAAGCGTGCATGATCTAATTGAGGCGCTCGTTTACTATGCACAAATTCAAAAAAAGGAATCGCATTATCCGGCGGATCTCCTTCTCCTTGTGTACTTACCACGATCAGCAGGTTTTCTACTTTTTTCAACTGATTAGTCTTAAAATCACCCATCGATGAAAGTGTAATCTGAAAACCTTGCTCTTCTAATTTTTTCGCCATTTTTTTGGCTAAACTATTACTATTTCCGGTCTGTGATCCAAAAAGGATTGTAACGTCTTTGGAAAGGGTTACGGTTGCTTGTCCATTGCTTGTTTCTACTGGCGCAGCAACAGCGTTTGCTGTTGTCGGACCTGCCGCTGATTCAGGCAATGCTGCAATATATCCACTAAGCCAAATACGTTGTGTTGTATTAAGTGTAGGCAGAAGACGATTAAGCAGATCGACCTGCTCTTGATTAAAAGGACTATTCATCACTTGAAGTTCCAACAATATCCACCCCATCTGTAGCATCCTGCGATACTAATTCCTAGTATTGTGATCAGAATTAATTTACTCCTTTGAACTTATCATAGTGCGATGTAACGGTCAATTCACTACCAATCAGAATGCCTTATAGTACTTATCAGTTCTGCTGATAAACGTATAGCAATAATTTTGCACTATACATCTAAATTAACGAACAAGATGAAGTTGTTGCTGTGCAAATTCATAAAATGCGTTAAGATCGGCTTCCGAAGTAAAGGTAGCTTGCGCTGAAAGATCACTTCCTCCGCCTTTTCCATGAAAGGTAGCTAGATGTTCTTTGAAAAAAGCACCGCATTTTAAATGAGGATGACCGTTTTGAGCTAAAAAGACTTTGTATTCGCTTAATGTTGCGAACAGCACTGTCACTTCTTGCTCGACGATCAGCGTAGCGGCGATCCGTTGTAAGTCTGATAATGTTTTGTGTTCAAATATATGTGTTATCTGTTGATTTTGCATCTGAGATAATAATTGATTGGATTCATAAGTATCGTTAGCTTTACGCAATTGTTCTAATACAGCTTTGAGTTGTTGTTGGTCTTCTTCCCATTTGCCAAAGCGTTCCAAAATATCTTTGCGACCTGTATTAAATTTGGTAGCCAGCGTATTCAAAATATGCAGACTGTCGTTATAATCAGCAAGTGCACGAGCACCACATTTGAAATAGATACGGATACTGCCTTTTTGCTTTTCAGCTTTGAATAGTTTGATAAGTCCAATCTGTCCGGTACGCGATACATGCGTTCCTCCGCAAGTATTGTATTCAACGCCTTCTATTTCGACGATGCGGATATCCTCGGTCACTTTCGGCATTTTCACTACAGGCAATTGAGCTAATTGCTCTGCATTGACAAAATAACTGCTGACAGCTAGATTATCGTAAATTCGCTGATTGACTGCTTGTTCAAGTGTAGCTAATTCAGTGTCATTCATTGATTTACGATCAATATCGATCGTGACCATATCTTGCCCTAAATGAAAACTGAGTGTAGGTGCATCGAACAATTGTAATGCTGTAGCCGATAATAAATGTTGTCCGGTATGGTGCTGCATATGATCCAATCGACGTTCCCAGTTCAATTGACAGTGTGCTTCATTATCATTTGGTAATTGGGATACTTGATGCCAGATATACTCATCTTCTTTGACAACATCTAACACATCGATCTCATTGATCTTCCCTGTATCACAAGGCTGTCCTCCACCATGCGGATAAAAAGCAGTCTCTTCTAGCCGAACAAAGTACTGATTATTTTGTTCACGACGTTCTACAATTGTTGTTGTCCATTCTCTCAAAAATGAATCGTTATAATATAAAATAGCTGACATAATCATTTCCTCTCTTTATCCAATGTATACGTTCTAATTCACACTTTATTATCATATCTTCCTTATACATCAGTCGTCTAGTGAACATGCTTCTGTAATCTGCTTTCAAGCCTAACAAAAAAAACGTTAATAAAATATCTGCAACAGAACATTCCACTGCTCTGAATACCGATACTTCACTAACGTTTTATTGATTTACTGGATATGTTTGATCATTTTGCTATGCTTGATACCCACTTCTGTAAAAGGTTCTCCAACTGATGAATAATGAAGCTTTTTATAAAAAGGAATAGCATTCTCACGTGCATGTAAAATGATCGTACGATATCCTTTTGCTATAGCGATCTGTTCTGCTAATTCGACTAGCTTTTTGCCAACTTGCTTACCTCGAACAGTTTCACTTACAGCGACTTGCTTCATCTGGATGACTTGCTGATCGATTGGACGCAATAAAAGAACACCTATAGTATCTTGCTCCAAAGTCGCACAGATATGAATATCGTTGCCTTCTTCTTGCCAAGGATCATCCCATATACTAAGCCCCAAAGGTTGCCGTAATACTTCGTCACGCAATGAAAGACATGCACGATATTGATCTGTATTCCATTGTATCTGCTGCACGATTATGTTTTCCATAGTTCCTCCTGAGTACTGGTTTACCCGGTTTGGCTTTTACTGCGATTAGAACGACTTGGATGATGCTTCAATAATAACTTCATTTTAGGTTCAACTAACCATTTGAATAGAAAACGAATACTGCTAAATGATAACAACATCGTTAATATGATCCCGAAAGGAATCAACAATAACTTTTCGGTCGTCGTTGTAAAATGAGTATAAAAATCACTGGCTGTCAGAACCAGCACAATAAATCCATGGAGCAGGTATGTATACAGTGTGTTGGTTCCCATTGTTGATATCCAGGGAAGTTGGCGCTCAGGAATTAAAATCATTATCATTCCTCCGATCAACACAGCAGCACCATATACAGCGATCCGATATATACCTGCGCTCCATTCGTCATGCCCTAACGATTCATACGAAAAGCTTCCAAAAAACCATTCTTTTTTGTACTTATATCCATACGAAGAGATCATTACATACGTAAGTATCAATCCAATACTTGAATAGATGCGCATCCGGGTTGTACGTAACCGATCAATCCATGATTTATCTAAATAATAACCGATGAGAAAAAATGGGAAAAAGACAAGCGTCCGTGACACACTAGCATAATATTGTGCGTCATTAGCATATCCTGCTAGTATCGCTATCCCAATTACGATCGGCAAAGCATAACGAATACGGATTATATAAGGCATTGCTACTTTCCACAAAATCATACTAAAAAAGAACCACATCAACCAGTACGGAGTAAAATAAGAAAATTTCAACTCTGCTCGATCATAGATCCAGAAATCAAATAAGGAATATAAAGATTCAAATAGCAAATAAGGCACAATTAATCGACTGATCACTTTGTTCAAATAATCACCGCTACCGATATTTTTAGCAAAGTAACCGGATATCAGTACGAATAGTGGAATATGAAAAGTATAAATCATCAAATAAATCGGTCGCAGTACCGGATCTTCATTTAACGGCTCGATCAAATGACCGATTACTACTAACGTAATCAGAAGGAATTTCAAATTATCAAAATAATAATCTCTCGTGTTCATCTCTTTCGCTCCTTTGCCAGAAAACACACTATTGTTCAACATCTGAACAGCAGTCACTTCTGGTTCTGTGCTGAGAGGGCACGTTGTATCATCGTCTCAATATTAATTTCATTGTAAATTTATGCATGTTTTACCCTGCAATTTTATCAATGAATCGTTAACACATTGCGTATGATTATAACAGTGCTTGTATAGCGATGCCACTTTTGCATCCATCGCAGCATATAGAGGGATAGCAAAAAGCTCTGTTCTATATCGAAGCAACAGAGCTTTTAAGTATTATTTTTGGCGGTGTGGAATACGTATTTATACTAATCTTGAGATCGGCTGATATTGGTATACAAAATGATAATGACCGGAGCCGATCGTTATGATGATTGTGCTTTGCATTTCTTGTATATTATGAATGCCTTCAATCTCATGTAATAGCTGACCGTTTTCTTGAATAGATGACAATATTGCATGATCCAGTACAATATCAGCCGTTGTATTAGCAGGAATGATTACTTCTAACTGTCGCTGATCCGCCTGCTCAATCCAGCTAGATTGAATTTTACCATAAGCAGCTTCCAATATAGCACTGGCAGAAGTAATCTCTCCTTCGCCATATCGCGGATGAATTTTACTTTTTTTGTAGGCAGGTATACTTTCGTCCATATCTAGTCCAGCCACATAACGATACAGCCATTCTCCAATAGCTCCATAAGCATAATGATTATACGAGTTCATATCATCCGGCCAGAATGAGCCATCTGTCTTAATACCGTCCCAGTGCTCCCAGATCGTGGTCGCCCCTTTGGAAAGAGGATATAACCAGGATGGATATTGCTCTTGAAGTAATAATTTAATCGCTGTCTCATGATACCCATGATCTGACAAAGCAAAGCATAGATACGGTGTCCCTACAAATCCAGTCGTTAAATGATAATCATTTTTGATCACAAGATTATTCAATTCGGTTGCCGTACGCTGTTGATCACGTTCTTCTAACAAATCAAACATTAACGCTAGCGCATGTGCAGTCTGAGTCGGCGCAGCTAGCCTTCCTGCTGGTGTCACAAATTCATGACGGTATGCCTGAATAATCTGCTCCAGACGCTCACTGTATAATTTCACATCTGCTGCTTGTCCCAATACTACAGCCGTATCCCGTACAATTCGGGTAGAATATGCAAAATAAGAAGTCGCAACCAAATCGACAGGTGTTGCTCCCATATAACTATTTTCTTTGGCATCCAGAGCTAACCAATCTCCAAAATGAAATCCTGTATTCCAGAGATAATGATGACTACCTTGATTGTAAATGTAATCAACCCATGCTTTCATACTGCTATATTGTTTTTGTAATAGGTTCTGATCTCCATAATGTAAATACATAACCCACGGACAGATTACAGCCGCATCTCCCCATGCCGCTGAAGCAGGGAGTTCAGTATCTCCTTTTTCCTCGTCCAATACACTTAATACATCAGGTATAACAAAAGGCACACTACCATTTGAACGTTGATCTGCACTCAAGTCACGTAACCACTTTTGGAAAAAAGGAGCGATATTATAATTGAACGCGGCTGTACGTATAAATACCTGTGCATCCCCTGTCCAACCCAAGCGTTCATCCCGTTGTGGACAGTCTGTAGGCACATCAAGGAAATTCCCTCGCTGTCCCCATACAATATTACGCTGTAATTGATTAATCAGCGGATGAGAACATTCAAATGAACCTGCAATCGGCATATCCGAATGCATAACCTCTCCTGTGACCATCTCCAATAGTTGCTGATCGGTAAGGTGATCTAATCCTTCAATCTGGATATAACGGAAGCCTTGAAATGAAAAGCGTGGTACATGATTAATCTTACGGTCTTGTTGATCATTAGCGATATAATGAACAGCTTGCTTAGCAGTTCGCAAATTACCACGATAAAAGTTCCCTTGTTGATCCAAAATCTCAGCATGATGTATAACATAGTGCGTGTTAGCAGGTATTATACCTGTTACACGTATGCGTCCGACCATATTTTGTCCCATATCCAATACCGTTTCTCCGGCAGGCGTATGTATCACTTTTACAGGAGTCAGTATTTCTGTAACACGAACCGCCCAATTTTCTTGAGCGATCAGATGATCATAAGCCAACTCGGCTACTTTTACCCCTGACCATAAAGAATCATCGTAGCCAGGTTGATCCCAATCTGGTTGTTCTAAGCGAGCATCATAATGTTCTCCATCGTAAATAGATGCTAACGTTATGGGGCTAGGTGCACTATGCCATGATGTATCTGTACCGATAATCTCTTCTTCCCCATTTTCATAATGAACATGAAGTTGTAACAATAATGCTTTGTGTTCTCCATAATGCTGACGCTTATTTTCCCAACCAAGACGACCGGTATACCATCCATCGGCTAGACTGATACCGATTGCATTATCTCCTGCTTGTAGATACTTTGTAACATCGTAAGTCTGATATTGGTGACGATGAGTATAGCTAGTCCATCCCGGTGTGAACCATTCATCGCCTACACGAGTCCCATTAATAGACAGCTCATATAATCCTGCTGCCGTCGCATAAATACGCGCAGAACTGATATTTTCAGGTAATGTAAATGATTTACGTAATTGAAAAACAGATTCTAACTGCGGGTTATGCCATTCTTCTTCAGGAGTGATCCATTGCGCTTGCCATTCTGTATGATCTAGCAGAGCAGTCTCCCACCACTGTATCTCACTCCATGCTGACGTTCTTCCCTGTTGATCTTGAATCTGTACACGATAATAATAACGCGTGCGAGATTGTAAAGGTGAACCTGCATACTTGACTTGAATCGATTGATCACTAACGACGATTCCTGAATCCCATAGCAGTTGTGTCCAATCCTCACTATCTAATCCAACTTGTATATAATAGCTATACTGTATTGTGGATCGTTGATTAGATTGAATAATCCAGCTAAATTGAGGACGAAGATGATCGCTACCTAACCAGTGAGTACGATATTCACATTGCAGTTGTATCACTTCTAATCCATTATTTGAAGCAGACTGATGATCCATACGATACACGCTCCTTCAATCGTTAAGATAGATGCTCATGCTCTCAATAAGCGGCACTTGAGATGCTTTCTTTTTTATCATACGATAGTTGTAAGCGTTTAAAATGGGCTATTCAGACATATTCAAGTGGTAAATCGGACATTAGAAAGGATGGGAAAATATACGATGACGATCAAACGTAGAATCGATACGCTGATAGGTGATTACTTTTTTACGAAAGATATTCCAATCTATATTAATCGGGTAGCCGAATCGTATGAACTTCATGAACATATGCATGATTTTTTGGAATTAAATTATGTTAGTGAAGGTACAGGCAGTCATGTGATCAATGGCATCTCTTCTCCTGTCAAAAAAGGAGACCTTTTTCTGTTGCCGATGGGCATATCGCATGTATACCGTCCATCACCTGCTAGCGATGCTGATCCATTGATTGTTTATAATTGTATTTTCGATGCCAATTCGTTATTAGAGGTATTGTCTACGTATCCGGGGAGTGAAGTGATAAAGCCTTTATTAACTGATCAGCAGTATCGTTATAGTTATGATCGATTTCAAGAATTTCATCGTTTATTTCAACAGGTATACGAAGAGTATCATCGGGAACGGGCAGGCTGGATAACGGCTGTGTATACGTATGTTATTCAAATTTTACTGTTGTTACATCGATCAGATACTGAAAGCGAAGTCTTACTACCACCATCTTCTTCTACATGGGAGGATGTTCTACACGAACTTCATACTCATTATCATCAGTCGATATCAGTAGCAGAAATTGCCGCCAAAATGAAGATTAGTGTTCGTCAGCTTCATCGGTTATTTGTAAAACATACCGGTTCATCCATGTCTCATTATGTACAGATGTTACGAATTCAAGCAGCGTGTGATCTATTACGTACGACAGATCAGCAAATAAGTGCTATCTGCGAGCAAGTCGGCTATCATGATGTATCTTATTTTCATCATTTATTCAAAAGAAAAACCGGCTCTGCTCCGAAAGCATATCGCCGGTTTATTCGTTCTATAGATCATACACAATAATTAACTATTTACAGTGTTACGAATCTCTGCCACTTCACTAATAATTTCATAAGAGCGTAGTCTAGCTTGATGATCATATAACATTCCTGTCACAATCAATTCATCGGCTCCTGTATCTGCAATAAACTGTGTTAGTTGTTGTTTTACTTTTTCAGGGCCACCTTTGATTGTCGATCGTAGTTGTTTTTCTACAGCATCTTGTTCATAAGGTGTCCATTTGCTAGACATATCTGTAGGTGGTTGAACTTGACCTGTTTTGCCACGAATAATATTAAGGAATTGCTGTTGCATAGTCGTACCTAACCATTCTGCTTCTTCATCCGTATCAGCAGCGATCGCGTTCACACCGACCATAGCATATGGTTCTTGCAAAATAGCTGAAGGTTGGAAATGATGACGATAGACGGCTAATGCACGCTGTGTATAATCAGGTGAAAAATGACCTGCAAATGCAAACGGTAGTCCTTTTTGACCTGCTAATTGTGCACTAAAGTCACTAGAACCTAATAACCAGATCGGAATATTCAAGCCTTCACCCGGTACAGCACGAATCGGTGCATGATAAGAAGTCGCTGACGCATCGAAAAAGGAAGTTAATTCTTCCAGCAATTCTGGAAAGTCTTCTCCGCTATCCAATTGTCTACGCAAAGCAAGCGTTGTACGACGATCACTACCCGGTGCACGTCCAAGACCTAGATCAATCCGTCCTGGATACATAGATTCAAGTGTACCAAATTGCTCTGCAATCACAAGCGGAGCATGGTTAGGAAGCATAATTCCACCTGAACCAACACGAATCGTTGAAGTTCCAGCCGCTAAATAACCGATCACTACCGAAGTTGCAGAACTCGCAATCCCTGGCATATTATGATGCTCTGCTACCCAGTAACGATTGTATCCCCATTTTTCAGCATGTTGTACCATATCAAGGCTATTTTTAAAAGCATCTGATGCTGTTGCTCCTGCTGTTATCGGTGCAAGATCAAGTATAGATATGGGTATATTTCCTAATTTATTTGTAGAATGTGATGAATCTGATTGTTGGTGTTGTTCAGACATAATGAATACCTCCTTCTTGTTAATTATGGATGGTGTTATGGATTCACTATCTCTATAGTATACACCTAATTGTTATTAATTATAAGTTATTTATTAAAAATAACTAAATATAATTCAATTTATTCTATATTTCGTAATACATCTTCTCCGCAGATCACCTGATTACGACCTGCTTTTTTCGCTTCATACAGATGGTGGTCTGCTAAAGCCAATAATTCTGCACTGGATTGAGCTTGATCTGTAATCGTAGAAATACCGATACTCGCTGTCACCGGTAAGTTGCCTGTAATGGGACTCCAATCTGCTGAACGAATCGCTTCACACAACATATTGGCATATACTCGGCCTTGCTTGAGATCTGTTTCTGGAAATACAGCTACAAATTCTTCCCCGCCTATACGTGCTACAGCAGCAGTCGAAGGAATCGTAAGCGATAAGATTTTCGCGACATGAACCAGCACAATATCCCCTACTTCATGGGATAATGTATCATTGATTAATTTGAAAAAATCCAGATCGATCATAGCGACAGTCAGAGGTTGCTCCAGTAGAATACAACGCTCTAACAATTTGTTCATGTGCACATCCATAAAGCGGCGATTGTGCAGACCTGTCAAAGGATCACGTAGTGCCATTTCTTTAAAATACTCGCTATCGCGTTTGGCTTCTTCTGCATCGTATACAATTTGTAAAATGCGTGCCCGGGTCTCGCGCTGAGTAGAACGTAATGTTTCATTTTCTTTAAAAAACAAGCGGTGTTCTTCATAAGCTTCTTGATACCGATTGGAAGCGGCATACCATTCTGAACGTTCAAGTCTGACTTTGACACTCAGACGTGCCAGTCCATGTTCTTCCGAGATATGTGCAGCTTCTCGTAGTGTTTTTTCAGACTCTTCTAATTTGCCTTGTAGACGTTGCGCTTTGGCTAGCGTTAACAAACATTCTGGTAAAGTAGCCAGTTCCCCTAACTTACGCGTTCCTACAGGTTCATGAAGCATCGGTTGCAATGTTTTCTCCGCTTCTTCTGGACGACCGGCTTGAATCTCAATCACAGCAATCGTATCTAATTGTTGCGCTTCTAAAGGCACTTTATATTTAACACTTAATTCGCGCATTTGAGCAATTAATTCTAACGTTTCAGGAATATTCTCACGTTCATACTGGGTATAGGCCATATTATTTAAAACAAACATCGAAATTTGAAAATCATTTGTAGCGGTTGCTATCTCTAACACTTCTTGAAAACGATGTACCGAATCTTCATATGCCCCCACCTCATCCAGTGTTAACGCAAGCGTCATCAGATGATCTGCACGAATCGGCAGTGAAGTATCCTCTGGCAAGTATTTAAAAGCAATCACAGCATTTTCTAACGCACTTTCATTATCTCCAATACGTCTATAAAAAGCAGCCAGTAATCGATGACTGCGAGCTAACAAATAATGATGGTTATGATCCAAAGCCCATTTATTGATTTTACGAATTTTGCGTCCGCCTTCAGCAATTTTACCTTGTCTGCCCATAATATCGGCATGGATAAGCTGAGTACGAATAATTAGGTCTTCTACATCAAGAGACTTCGCAATTTCTAGACTTTTACGAACTTCATATACAGAAAGATTGATATTGCGGTAAGGCATCATTTCAAGCGTATCTAACATGTTGGCAAAAGAAGCAGGAGTATGCACAACGGATGTATCGCTTAATAAGGATTTGGTATGCAATTCAAGATTGAATGTAGATTTGTCCTGATGGGAAAAATGAGAATGATTATATTTTTCGGACAAAATAGTTCCTCCTTATAGCCTGTCATCATAAGATCATCATGCATAGTTTTTTATAAAATGAATCTGTATTGGATAGGTTGAATGTACGTTTTTATAAATATAAATAAACCAATGTATACTTATATTACCATTATGTATATCGAGAAATGAACATTATCTTAGTATCAAGAAAGTAAGTATACTTCATTTCTATATCTAGTCTTTATCTACCTTAGTCTATTCAATATATAAGAAGCAAGATTGATGTAAGCTATTTGTTAGTATTATCATTAAACTTAGCCTAACTTCACTGTTTGGAAGGTCAACATAACATGTCATAAACGTTTTAGAGGTTTTTCATTGTAAAGTTTGGTACACTAGAATTAAAAAAATTCTCAGAAAGTGAGAGCACATGAAACGATATTCGCCATACATCGAATTTGATCGCAAGGAATGGGCTTCCTTAAAAGATCACGATACACCATTATCTTTGACCGAGGTTGAATTAGAAAAGCTACGCGGATTAAATGAAAAGGTCTCTCTGCAAGAAGTGGAAGAGGTCTATTTACCGCTGACTCATCTGATTCATCTTTACGTGGGTGCTTCTCAACAGCTCCATCAGTTAACCACTTCTTTTTTGCAGAAAAAAGCCCGCAAAACGCCTTATATTATCGGTATTGCTGGTAGTGTAGCTGTTGGAAAAAGCACCACTGCTCGCTTAATCCAGACCCTTCTTACTCGCTGGGATACGCATCGCAAAGTCGATCTGGTCACTACGGACGGCTTTCTATATCCAAATGCTGTGTTAGAGAAAAATGGGATTATGAACCGTAAAGGATTTCCTGAAAGTTATGATATTAAGCGCTTAATTCAGTTTATTGGAGAAGTGAAATCCGGTAAACCGAAAGTAAAAGCACCCAAATATTCACACTTAACGTATGATATTCTTCCTGATGAGGAAAGCGTTATTGATCATCCTGATATTCTAATTGTAGAAGGTATTAATGTACTACAGGTGAAAAAGGATAGTCCCTTATTCGTGAGTGACTTCTTCGACTTCTCGATCTTTATTGATGCAGAAGAGAAAAATATTGCTCGTTGGTATGTAGAGCGCTTCCAATTGTTACGCCAGACTGCTTTTCAGAATCCAGATTCGTATTTCCATTCTCGATTTGCTGATCTGTCTGAAGAAGAAGCAACTGTAGTCGCTCATCATACATGGGAATCGATCAATGCCAAAAATCTACATGAAAATATTCTTCCTACCAAAGGACGCGCACAGCTAATTTTGAAAAAGGAAGCCAATCATACGATTCAAAATATTTACTTACGTAAATTATAAATAAAGATATAGGGATGTCTATTGGAGGTGGATAAAATGCAAACGATACTGATCATCGGTTGTATCATGATGGTTCTGGCTGTAGCTCTTGGAGCTTTCGGTGCACATGCGCTCAAAAAGAAGCTCAACGCTGATATGATGAAAGTATACGAAACAGGTGTGCAATACCATATTGCACATGGACTGGGAATGTTGTTGATAGGCACACTTGGACAGAATCTAACCCACTCTACTCTTGCAGTAACCGCAGGTTGGTTGCTTTGTATAGGGATTATTTTATTTTCAGGCAGCTTGTACGTCCTTAGCTTTACCGGTGTTCGTAAATTAGGAGCGATTACTCCTCTAGGCGGACTTGCCTTTATAGCAGGTTGGATTGTATTGTTAGTCGCTGTTGTACAAGGCTAATACAGTAAAGCATATAGATTCATCTGTATTTATCCAATAGAAAAAGCCTTGAACGTGTACACTGTTATGCTAGATGCATACCGTAACGTTCAAGGCTTTTTTGTATTCATTTATTTGTGCGAAAAACAGATCAAATCGTATTATTTCGTAACTTGTACTGTCATCGTATTACTTTTTGTTGTACCGGAAGCATTAACCAATTCAGTCACATACTCATACGTACCTGCTGGACGATTAGTGATTCCACTGATCGCATGTTGCGCTTGTGGAGTACCTTCTTTTAACGATTGAGTATCGATCAGTGTACCATTCTCATATAAACGGTATTCTGTCGCATTTGTTCCCCACCATAGATTCATACTTACTTGATAGTTACCGTCCCCATCCCAGTTGTCATTGGACAAAACAGGTTGAGCAGGAGAAGCATCCGTTACTTTTACAACTAAAGGCTGGCTTTTTGTTGTACCGAATGAATTGGTTAATTCTAACGTATACGTGTAAGAACCGTTAGCTTTCCCTTTGATATCAGCTTGTACAGTCTGTGCATTTGGTGATTGATCAGCAAGCTTACCACTGCTAATCACTTGATCACCTTCATACAATTTGTACGTAGAACCATTATTGCCCCACCACATATTCATAGTGATCGTGTAGTTACCATCTCTAAGCCCTGTATCATGTCCGTTATTATCTGTTAATACAGGTGTTCCGGGTACGTCTGTAGCTAATGGATCAGTAACAGGTGGTTCTGTCGGTTCAGTAGGATCTGTAGGAGGTGTGCTCGTAACTGCTGTAATATCTGCTGCACTTCTTGGTTTCAATTGGAATACACCTTTGAAAATAGCTGCTACTCCAGTGATATCTACAAATTGTCCATTTTGATAAGCAAAATTAGCTTGAGTTAGTCCTGTACGTGCATCTACACGAGCATGAGTCGTTACAGGTTGATCGCCATATACATTGCCAGTTACATCAAATTCAAAAGAACCTGTAGGTGTAGCGGCAGCGATATTGCTGATCTGTACATTTTTTAATTGTACCAATTGTCCTTGATTATACGTATCTACAGCGACTGCTGTTGTTGCCGCAGGCAATGTTGCTGTTCCTGTTTTTTCAATTGTTACCGGATCCGTTAACTCTAGCTCAGTATTATACAATGCTAGTGGAGCCGTTACTTTGATCACATCACCTTGATGAAATCCAGCTTGATTTTGGTATACATAGATGCCTGCTGTTTTATCTTGTAAATAAAAAGCTTGTCCACCAAAAGCGCCCGGTTCAGTAGTCACTACACCTTCGATCGTGACCAATTTACCTTCTGCTTGAGCACGAGCATTGGCAATCGTTGTTAGTGCGGGTGCAGGCTGTTCTCCACCATTTTCTTCAGGCAATGGCTCAGCAGGAACATTGGCAATCGTTACCGGCGTAGTAATCAGATTGCTACCATTTAGTCGTAGACGCAGACTTGCTGTTCCTGTTGTACCTGGTTTGACGCGTACTGTAATGTCTTTGTACGCATGACCTTTGCTATCTGCTGTTAGACTATACGTCGAACTGTAGCCGTATGCTGTCGGCCATGTACCATCAGGATTCTGTACTTGACCAACCTGCGTACCACCGGTTAAGTAAATACCACTGCTATAACCGGTCACTGTGCTGTTCGCTGCTAAATTATCAGCTACAATACGAATTTGGAAAGGTTCTGCATTTGGCAATTCAGCCTGGTGTACTAAGCTATACGTTGGCGTAGTAACCGAAACGGCACTACCGTATGAACCTGGTTTGAATGTAGAAGAATCCCACCATTTGTAACCTGCTGCTGGAGCTGCCCACGGTTCTGCTTGAGGCTCTGTAGACGTCTGTGGAGTCTCAATTGGCAACAATGCTGTCGGTTGATCCAATTGCAGACCATCTACCTGACTAAAGTTCGTATAGTTTTCTTTGTCTGACAGCCAGTTAATTGTATTAACAAGCAATACGCCGTCATCTACTTCTTTAAATCCATCATACGTTGTTTTTTTGGTGCCCGTTTCTTCACGTAGATATTTAGGCGAAGCATCTTCAACAGGAGAAGAATCTCCGATAAATGCAGCTTTACCTGCTCCTAATTTGGAAACTGCTACATAAGGGCCTTCAGCAACACCGCCACCGTTGTATACCCCTTGATCCACTGCATTTCCCCAAGACGCATTCGTTTCTGGCAAATATACAATTCCTTTTGCTTTGGCAGGATCAGTGATTGCAAGTGTCGAGCCAGCGTGCATCGCTACACTACTTACACCTTCTGTGATGCCAAATGCTTGATTCGGAGCAACAATCTGGTTAGCATTAATATCTCCTAGTGCATTGTAACGGAAGCGAATCCCGAAGTTATCAGATAACCAATCTGAACTCTCTACACCTTGCATCGCCGCAGAATTTTTTTCTTCTGTGCTCATGCCTTTTGTTGGATCTTCCCAAGCACCACGACGATAACCGTTAATAGCTTCTGATCCGTCCCAACGGTTTTTGTTACGATCTGCATTGTAATGATCGCCTACAAAGAAAATACTGCCACCGCTTTCAACATATTGTTTCATTGCTGCTTGTTCTGTTGTTTTGAACGGGATATTAGGCTCTGCAATAACAAATACATCATAATCGCTCAAGTCACTATAAGTGATTGGTGTACTTTTACGAAGTTCTTTCACATAGTAACCATCATTAGCTAATGCGTTTGCAAAATCAGAAAAACCTCCATCAATTACCCAATCAGCCGCCCCTGCTGTCTGAGCATGGCTATTATCGAACAATACTTTTTTACCAGCATTGTCGTTGACCACTTTAGCCGCGATAAATGGAGCGGGATCAGTTGGGCCTTCTGCATGAACAGCCGTTAATCCGCCTAGCCATCCTGTTTGCATAGGTAAAGCAATTGCCACCATCAACGCATACTTTACCCATCTTGATTTCATTCCACTACGTGTTACCATGTTTTGCCTCCTATGTACTGAAAGAATAGATATCTCACTCATATTATCATGGAAATATATTCAAAAGTAAGCTATTTTGTAAAAAAAGCAAAATAAATGGGTGATATTTTAGTTTGATTTTACATAGTAAGGGAGTTAAGTTTACATTTATATTATAAAAATGACTTATAGATACTAAAAGAGGACTTATTCGATGTGGTATTTGCATATTATATCGAAAAAGAACAACCTTAGTAACAAGGTTGCTCTTTTTCAATAACGTTATTTATTTCAAAGACTTTAAGTCTTCTTGATCAAATGTTTTGATATCATCGGTACGTTGCTCATGTAATTTGGTAGCCCATGCTGCATCGCCAATCAATGCACGACCAACAGCGACTAGATCAAATTCACCTGCATTTAATTTTTCATCCAATTCTTCCAGACGAATACTTTCAGATACATCTTCTGTTTTATTACTCAAAAAGACTTGATTTAGTCCAACAGAGCCAACAGTAATTGTTGGTTTACCTGTGATTTTTTTCGTCCAACCTGCAAGATTTAGGTCAGAACCTTCAAATTCAGGCTCCCAGAAGCGACGAGTCGAACAGTGGAAAATATCAACGCCAGCTTCAGACAACGGTTGTAAAAATTGAGCTAACTCTTCTGCTGTCTCAACAAGGCGAGCATCATAATGATTCATTTTCCATTGGGAGAAACGGAATACGATTGGATAATCTGGCCCTACAGCAGCGCGGCATGCTTTGACCACTTCTACACCAAAGCGTGTACGTGCTACTAGATCGCCACCATATTCATCAGTACGTTGATTCGTTTGTGACCAGAAAAACTGATCGATTAAGTAACCATGTGCTCCATGAAGCTCTATACCATCAAATCCTACTCTTTTGGCATCAGCTGCCGCTTGAGCATACGCTTGAATCACTTCTTGAATCTCATCTTTTGTTAACGGTTCATTTACTTTCTCACCGTTGATATCAAGACCGGATGGGCCAATCGGTTGAGCTTCTACATTCGGTAGTGAGCCGACCGGACGTGCCATACCTACATGCCAGATTTGCGGCATGATTTTGCCACCGACTTCATGAACTTGTTTGACGACTTCTGCCCAACCATTTAACGCTTCTTCGCCATGAAAAACAGGAATATCAGGAGAAGAGACTGCCGCAGGATGATTGATTGCTGTACCTTCGGTAATAATCAACGCAACTTCATTTTCAGCACGACGTCGATAATAAGTTGCTACATCTGCTCCAGGTACACCATTAGGTGAAAAATTACGTGTCATCGGAGCCATAACGATCCGATTGGACAATTCTAAGTTAGTTGTATGAAAAGGTGTAAATAGTTCTGATGTTTTTGGTGAATTGACGCTCATATAAAATCCCTCCAAATATGAATAGTTGTATACCTAAGTAGATCGATATGTTTATAAGGATATCATGCTCTATAATGAAAAGCTAATCCTATATGTAAAATTTTTGTAAAAATAAAAAACGCTTATGGCTGTTATATTCAGCATAAACGTTTCAAATATACTGCAACGATCCGATCATTTGTAAGAACAAATCGCTTATTCTGTGCCTCTCTTCTTACGCGTCACTCCGATCAAGTCGAGGAAAAATACAAATAACGGAATACCGATAATCAATCCCCACGGGCCAATAAAATGCTCGGAAAAAATAAGAATAACAAACGTATAAAAAACAGGTAAATTGGTTTTGCTGGACATCAATTTCGGATTAAGGAAGTATGCTTCAATCGCATGAATCACAACCACCAGAATCAGCAGATAGACAATATATTTGACTCCACCAATACTAAATGCAATCAATCCCAACGGTACAAGCGAGATAAACACCCCTGCAACCGGTATTAAGCCTAACATAAAGATAATTAATGCTAGCCCTAACAAGTTCGGGAAACCCATAAACCAGAGCGCTATAATCGTAATAATACAATTGATCAACGAAATCAATAATTGAGCTTCGATGACTTTACCAAATGTATCTAAAAACATTTTACCGAAATATCCTACTTCTTTAAAAAACCAACCCAGCTTACTTTCTTGGAAAGAAGCTGTAAAACGTGTAATATGCGTACGATCTAATAAGAAGAATAAGCTAAGCAATAATGCTATAAGTAATTGAGAACCTAATTTACTAATTTTTAAAATCACATTAAAGCCTGGCTCTATAAAACGCTGTACATTTAATGTATTCAAAAAGTTAATAATGTACGGGTTCCATTCACTCTCGTGAGGATGGCGATAGGCTTCGATAATCATCTGATATAACTGAGTCACCTGCATAATCACTGTAGGCACCATTCGATACACGCCCCAACCAATCACAGCAAGCAAAATCAGATAAACCAATGGTAATACAAAAAAACGTGAGACATTAGGAATGAACTTTTGAAATAACTTCATTAGTCCATCATACATACTACCGATTAATATCGTCAGCAATAATGTAAGTAAAATAATATTCATCATACTTTGCATAGCAAAAATCACCAGAATCAGAATCGCAAGCACAATAATTCGCCGGATTCCATCGTGATTTATCCATTCCCTTACCTTCATTCATAGACCTCATCTCTATTTATGTCCGCTCCTTTTATCATAACGGTTTTCTGCTTACTTGTCATCGTAGTATCCAAGACAAAACATATCGCATACAAAAAAAGGAACCCACAAGTATATTACCTTGGGATTCCTTTTTTCAGTGTAATGTATATCACGAACGAGGGTGACGTACCTGTTGCAATTGTTCTGTTCTTACCTGACTTACCATATCCATCATCCAACCCGGGTATTCACTAGGAATCTGGCTGATCTTATCGAGTGTCTGCAATTCTTCTTCAGAAAATACAATATCGACTGCACCTAGATTATCTTCTAATTGATGCATTTTCTTAGTACCTATGATAACGCTGGTCACTGCACGCTGATGTAGTAACCAAGCTAGAGCAAGCTGAGCTACGGATGCTTCTTTTTGCTTAGCCATCTCGATCAAAGTATCAATAATATCATACGCACGATCTTTATCTACAGGTGGGAAATCAAACTCATTTCGTCGACTGCCTTCAGAATTTTGTTGATCGCGTGTGAACTTACCGCTTAACAAACCTCCTGCAAGTGGACTCCATACAAGCAATCCCATATCATTATGACTATGTAGCATCGGGATAATCTCGCGTTCTAACTCACGACCGGCAAGGGTATAATACGCTTGCGTAGAGACAAACTTTTCAAGTCGATGTTGATTAGAAATGCCGATAGATTGAGCGATCTGCCATGCTGCCCAGTTGGATACACCAATATATCGAACTAATCCTTGTCGTACAAGATCAGTTAATGCTTGTAACGATTCTTCGATAGAAGTTGCAGGATCGAATCCATGAAGTTGATACAGATCAATATGATCCATTTGTAGACGTTCCAGACTGTTTTTGACACCATCCATAATATGATTGCGAGAAGAACCTTTCTGATTAGGAGAAGACCCCATCACTCCGAAAACTTTAGTTGCAATCACCACTTCTTCTCGTTTGACGCCCAAGTTGCGTAACGCTTGTCCGGTGATTCTTTCTGAATTGCCTTCTGAGTAAATATCTGCGGTATCGATAAAGTTAATTCCTGCTTCCAAAGCACGTGCTAGTAAAGTATCTGCTTCTTCTTGCTGCACTTTACCAACTACATCAAAATTTGCTCCTCCTCCGAACGTCATTGTGCCAAAACATAATTCAGATACAAATAGCCCGCTAGGACCTAATTGATTATAGCGCATATATATTTCCTCCTATTCAATTCATAACATAGATTGGTTACCTTCTATATCCTATCCTCTATTGATATACACAACCAGAGTACGCTTATACTAGTAAAAAAACTAACAGGCAACATGTAAGCTACGTGTTGGTTTGGAAAATAGATAGAAATAAGATATAGCGTTACTATACGGATAGACGGACTGTTACGATACTGGCGAATAGATGCACATATGATAATTTGGATTGTTATCCAGTGTAGAGACCGAATTGGAATCAAAAGCAATAGATTTCTGAGCATCAGGCATGTAAATGTGTAACAGACATGCTTTTTGAATTTGAACACGATGGAGATTCCAGATGGATTCAAATTCAGGACTATCTAGACAAAGACGCTGTACAAATTCTCTAAAAAAAAGATTTTCGGGATGCCGATCATAATAACCACGATATACAGCTACACAACTGATAGCATACTCTTCCCAATTTCCAATACGACGACGAAAATCTTCATTTAAAAATACCACTCGCATAAAAAAGCGTTCTTCGGGTGGCATCTGATCTAGATTCGAAAATAGTGTATTTGCCGCCGGGTTCCAAAAAACAAACTCTGACATATGATTGGTAATAATTGATGGGGAGTGAAGTTGATTAATAATCAATTGCCACTCCGAACTCAAAGCTGTTGTCACATTAGAAATAGTTTCAGGTTCATTTGGATTCCAGAGCTGAAGCAAATGTATTCTTTCATCAGGATTCAATTGTAGCGCTCTGGCTATATTCTCAATCACATCCCTTGAAGCTGTCACATCTCTTCCCTGCTCTAACCACGTATAATAAGTAGCACTGACACCGGCAAGCACTGCGACTTCTTCCCGGCGTAGCCCGGGGGTTCTACGTTGACCGTAAGAATGACTGAATCCTGCTTGCTCTGGTTGTAATTGATAACGGCGTGATTTGAGGAACATTCCTAGTGTTCTCAGTTTGGTATTTTCTTGGATCATAGCGATCCCTCCTGTGCCTTACAAAATATCTTTTAATGCTGTTCAGCAGATACAAATGTATTGCTCAATCTGCCTAGCTTTTCAATCTCAATTGTGACCTGATCACCTGACGTTAACCAGACTCTATCCTGTTCCGGCTGTCCCAAAATCACTCCTTCTGGTGTACCGGTCAAAATAATATCACCAGGATGAAGTACCATATGCTGAGATAGATAATGAATAATATAACGACAATCGAAGATCATATCGGATGTATTGGAATGTTGAACTTGCTCTCCATTCAAATAAGCACTGATCTGTAACTGGTTAGGATCGCCTACTTCATCTGCGGTTACAAGATAAGGGCCAATCGGGGCAAAACGAGGACAGGTTTTACCAAGTAACCATTGACTGGTGAGCATCTGTAGATCGCGAGCAGATACATCATTAGCCGCACAATACCCAAAAACATAATCGAGGGCATCTTCTGTACTCACCCCACTTGCTTGCTTACCGATTACAATACATAATTCAGCTTCATAATCGACTTGTGTACTGGATTGTGGCAAAGGCACTGATTGCAGATGACCTGCGACTGCATCAGAGAATTTGCTAAATACTACAGGTGTTTGCGGAATAGGTGCATTCGTTTCCTCTGCATGGCGACGATAATTCAGACCAATACAGATTACTTTCCCGGGATTCGGTACAATAGGAAGCCATTCAATATCTTGTTCCGCTATCGCTTGATTCATAAGTTCTGTGGTGTGTTGTTCTAGAATATGTTGAATCTGAGTATGTAGTTCAGGTTGAGACCAGAGATCGTCAATGATAACAGGAAGGGATAGTGAGGAAGAAGCAAAACGTTGTAGTGCAGACATAGGTACGATTACATCATCCAATGCAATCCCAATCTGCGGCTGTTGTTGATAACTAAAATGAACATATTTCATATAAGAACACCTCCAACACTAATCATGACAGGCTGAAGGCGTTCTTTCAACTATTGTCTATCTTCTATGAATAGAAATGTAGGTTAAGAATGATAATGAAATACTTCAGGAATCACTTCCGATGTCGTTCCTTGCTGATTAGGAATTAACATATCAGCCATAAATTGCTGCCAGCGCTGATTGGCAGGATGTACTGCCAGTTGATCCATAGCTTGTTGATAATTGTCCACTTCCATATAAGCAAATAAAGTACCTTCATGTAGAAAAATACTATACGTATGAATACCTACCTCACCAAACGCTTGCAGTAGCTCTGGATAGACGGCTTGATGACGCTCAATGTATTGTGCTTGATCTTGCGGATCAATATGTAAAACAAATGAAACTCGTTCCATATTCAACATCCTTCCTCAATAATTTATTGTATCTACCACTCTTAAATTGTAAGCGTTATCCATTTAATAATCAAAAGACTTTTCCTACTTATTTTAGACATTTTTCGACTACTTTAATAAATTTATGACTTTATATATTGTTTCAAATTAATAAATTAGGTCTAAATACATGGAGCTCAGTTAATTGTTATATGTATGATGAACTGTTCGCAAGATGCCTCTTCGTGTGACGCTATACTATGTTCATTTTGATATGAAATAGCATACTAATGATCAACCCACCCCTTTTTCGATCAGAATCATTATTGGAATGTCAATGGTTGTACATACGATAGTTATAGCTTACATCCAAGCAGCTATAAGGTAACGTAAACAAAAAAAGAAATAAGATAAAGGAGTAAAATTTATGATTAAATTTGAAAATGTAAGCAAAACGTATCCCGATGGTTTTCAAGCTGTAAAATCACTTAACTTTGAAATCCGTGATGGTGAGTTTCTAGTCTTTATCGGTCCCAGTGGATGTGGTAAAACAACAACGATGAAAATGATCAACCGTCTCGTCTCTCATACAGGAGGCACTTTATCTGTAAATGGCAAAGATATCAAAAAGCAAGATGCAGTGAAATTGCGTCGTACGATGGGCTATGTTATTCAACAAGCTGGATTGTTCCCCCACTATACGATTGAGCAAAATATCGCGCTAATGCCTGAACTTAAAGGCTGGGATGAACAGAAGAAAAAAGCTCGTGTGATCGAAATGCTTAATCTGGTTGGGCTTGACCCTGAATTATTTGCGAAACGCTATCCAAAAGAATTATCCGGTGGACAGCAACAACGTGTTGGTGTAGCCCGCGCGCTTGCAGCTGACCCTGATATTGTACTGATGGATGAGCCTTTTGGAGCACTTGATCCGATTACACGAGAACAATTGCAAGATGAACTACTACGTCTGCAACGTGATTTGAAGAAAACAATCGTTTTCGTTACTCATGATATGGACGAAGCTTTGAAATTAGGTGATCGCATTGCTGTTATGAAAGATGGCGAATTGTTACAGCTTGATACTCCTGATATGTTGTTGCGTGAACCATCCCATGGTTTTGTAGAAGAATTTATTGGCAAAAACAGATTGTACCAGAATCCAGAGTACATTCCGGTTACGGATCTTATGCGTAAAGATCCATCGACTTCTCTTCCAGATCGTACACCTGCCAAAGCAATTACTTTCATGCGTCAACGCAAAACAGATACATTATTGATCACCGATGCACAAGGGATCTTACTTGGAGTCGTATCTGCATACGATGTTCTTGCTAACATCGATACTGTAGCGACAATTGGCGAAATTATTAAGCCAGTACTTCATATATTAAAACCAACAGATACAGCGCAAGATGCGCTATTAAATGTAGTAGAAGCAAAAAACGGCATTCTACCTGTCGTAGATGAACAAGGAAAATTGGTAGGTATAGTGACTCGTGGTACTTTGCTGACGATGTTTGCTAATCACTGGGCTGGAGGCGAAGTATAATGGAAAACATATCGTTGTGGGAGCAATTTATCCGTCAGTTCAATCTTCGTGGCCCTGAGCTACTTGGAGCGACCGGCGTTCATATTAAATTAGTATTAATCTCGATGTTAATCGCTATTGTGGTAGGTGTACCCGCAGGTATTCTTGTTGCACGTATCAAAGGTCTGCGTACACCGATTATTGGCGTAGCTAGCATTTTGCAGACCATTCCAGGTCTTGCTCTACTCGGCTTTATGATTCCAATCTTCGGGATCGGTACGATTACAGCAGTAGCCGCATTATTCTTGTATTCTCTACTTCCTGTTATTCGTAATACATTTACAGGAATCAAAGACGTAGATCCAGCGATTATTGAAGCAGCCAGAGGCATGGGCTTAACCAGTCGTCAAATCCTTTTCCGTGTTCAGCTTCCGCTTGCTTTGTCTGTGATTATGGCGGGAATCCGCACAGCTACCGTTATTAACGTAGGTACAGCGACGTTAGCTGCGTTTATAGGTGCAGGTGGTTTAGGAGACTTTATCTTCCTTGGTATTACTCGTAATATCGATGCCCTTATTTTGTTAGGTGCTATTCCTGCGGCAATCCTTGCATTGGTATTTGATTACTTGCTGGGATTGGTAGAACGTTGGACAACGCCACGAGGATTGAGATAAGGAATCTGAACGCAGGAGGAATAGTGATGAAGCTAAATAAACGCCTGAGCATGTTATTGATCTGTATATTGACTACAACTGCTCTGCTAACGACAGCCTGTAGCAACTCGGCAGCTACTGAAGGAACGACCGGTGGAGAAATCACTATCGGTTCCAAAAACTTTACCGAAAATATTGTACTGGCTTATCTAATGGCAGATATGATTGAAAACCGTACAGGTATTAAAGTAAATCGTAAAGTGAATCTAGGCGGATCAAGTGTTGCCTGGACAGCTCTTCAAAATAACAATATTCAATTGTACCCTGAATATACAGGAACGATTGTTGCCAATTATTATCAGCAAGAGACGACAGATTCCAAAGGAACATTAGCAAGCGCCAAACGTTTGATGAAAAAAGACGATTTGCAATTTATTGCTCCGTTTGGATTTAGTAATACGTATTCTCTAGCTGTTAATCAAGAAACAGCGCAAAAGTACAATTTAAAAACGTTTAGCGATCTAGCGAAAGTATCGCCTAATCTCGAATTAGCCTCTGAATTTGAATTTACTGATCGTGCAGATACGTATCCTGGATTGAAGAAAAAATACAATATGATCTTCAAAGATGTTAGAGGTATGGATCAAGGCATCAAGTACCGCTTGATTGCTCAACATGATACTGATGTTGTTAGTGTCTACTCTACCGATGGTCAGATCAAAATCAATAATCTATTTGTTCTTAAAGACGACAAGAACTTTTTCCCACCTTATGATGCAGGTGTAGCTGTTCGTTCTGAGACACTACAGAAATATCCAGCAATCAAAGGCGCTTTAGAAGCATTACAAGGCAAAATCACTGAACAAGATATGCAAATGATGAATGCTAAAGTGGATCAAGGTTACCGCGAAGATGATGTAGCTCACGAATTTCTTGTTTCTAAAGGATTAATTAAATAACGATAAAAAGCAGTCATCCCCTTCTTATTCGCATAGGAAGGAATATGACTGCTTTTTTTGTGTTAACGATCTATATTAAATCTGATGTGTCCAGAAGCGTTCTTTACCGAAACGCTCTTTGATTTCTTTATCTTTTAATGGGTTCTGACCTAGCATTTCAACCGCTTGAAATTGAGAACGGTGTGCCTGGATCGATTTCATTTTATTTTCTAAATAATCACTTACATCATTTTCGATATCAGGTTGCCCGAGTTCAGCATAGCAATTTTTAGAAAATGCCATCGTATGCAATAACGGACGTTCTGCTTGAGGTAGACGTTCTACTGCACGTACAACAGCCGCTCCTGTAGCATCATGGTCTGGATGAACGCTATACCCTGGAGAGAATGTAACGATCAATGCAGGCTTGAGTTCAACGATCATATCGTAGATAGTACCATCCAGTACTTCTTTTACTTCAAATTCAATTGTTTTGTCATGGAAACCAAGCATACGCAAATCTTGAATACCGATCGCTTGTGCAGACTTTTCCAATTCGCCTTTACGAATAGTAGGCAATCCGATACGGTTTGTAAAAGGAGGAATCCCCATATTACGTCCCATTTCACCAAGAGTTAGACAAGCATAAGTGACTTGACCTCCGCCAGCAATATGTTTGGCAAGGGTACCGGATAAGCTGAATGCCTCATCATCAGGATGTGGCAATACGACAAGGATACGAGAATCAGCAGGAATAAGAGAGAATGTTGTTTTTTTATTATTGTCCATTAGAAAGGCTCCTTACTTAGTTGCAAGGCAACTACTAATTTACCTTGAGTATCATGACCAGCTAGAATAAGACGCTCTTGCTCGGTTTCTTCATAATGGGTTAATCCTTCGGAATACACCCAACCTAGCTCTGTTTTGAGCCCTACACGATAAGGACCTTCACCAGAGATAGAGCCATGAATATAACGCAACGTCGCATTGCTGATAAAGGTTGCTGCTGGATGCTTGGTGCTATCCAGATGAGCCGCATATGCTCCAGTGGTCATTTCCAAATGAATATACAAATCTTGATCTTGTAGATCATCGATTCGTTGTTGAATCAAAGTTGGTTCGATAAGTAACATAATATATCCTCCATCAGGTCTGATCTTTTATAGCCAAAGATCGGATTAAGTTATTCATAACATTAAAAGGCTAATCGTATATAGTCTACCTTTCAAAGTACTTCATAGCAATACTTAAGGTATTATACTATAATTTCTTTAGTTATGTATCAACATCCTTACACCAAAAATCACCCAAACCCTTTTACGTTAACAAACGAAGAAGGGTCAGGTGATTTTTTTATTTATGATTGTCATGTATAGCAAATACAATCATCGAATCATACATTATCACTAATCATCAATACGACGACTACACAATCAGTACAATCCTTGAGCTTTCATGTTGTCTACTACAATACGAGCTAATTCCGTAGCACCTGCATAATTAGGATGCAACGTATCCCCATTCATATACAGAGCAAGTGTTGCATTCGCACCAATTGAAGTGAAATAAGAAGAACTGAGTACATTAAGATCGATTAACGGTACTTGTTCTTCTTTCGCTAATGCAACAGTAGCTGCCCGATACCAACGACCTTCTGCGTTATGAACACCTGAACTATTGAAGTCTGTAGCTCTTCCTTGAGGTGTAGATAAGATAACAGTTGCTCCTTTGGCTTTGACTTGCTTCACCATATCGCGCATAATCTCTTTAAATTGTGCTTCTGTTGTATTATTTTTGGCATTCGTATCATTAATACCAAGCTGTACTATAAAGTAATCGCCCGGTTTGATGTATTTCAAAATTGCTTCAAGCTGTCCATCATCACGAAATCCACGTGCAATCTGTCCACCGGATGCCATATTACGTACCAGGTAATCATTTGGGTTGATGAATTTAGATAACATTTGCCCCCATCCACCCTGTACACTATTAGCTAAAGGATAGTAGTTAGCTACTGTCGAATCACCGCCTACATAGATCGTAGGGTGTGTTGTAGGATTAGTAGAGACTTGAGTAATCTCTAATGCGCTTAATGTAAATGCTGCTCCTACTTTGCCTTCTGTTACTAACAGATTAAGTTGACCATCTGTAATCGGAATCTGAAATTGATCGGTGGCAAGATCACCTGTCATATTAATAAGCTGATATACTCCTTCTGCTGCTACACTAGAACGAGAAGTATTGCCGAGCGTTACTTTCACTTCATACAATCCATTTGGCAAATCAACATTAAATGTATTATTACTTTTCGTTCCGAATGTTACAAATTGAACAGCATCGCTACCTATACCTGTTCCTGAAGCAGATACATTTTTGATATTTGCAGGTGTATTGAATCCATATCCCGTAGAAGCATTATACGCAGTCGAAGCTTGAACGCCTGTATATCCTGATGTAACGCCACCAGCGCCAAAATCAAATTTGTAAGCGGTTGCAGAAGCGTGTACAGAAGATGATTGTCCCCAACATGTACTTAGTAGTGCTCCTACCAATAATATACAGCTTATTGTGCTCCATTTGCTTCGAGATTTGCTTTTCATTATCCATCCTCCTCTAAAATGTTAACGTTTTCATTACTGTGTTACTTATTCGCCTGACAAAAGAAGTTATCCTTTATATCGATCAAAATATCATTTATCAAAATCTAGAAATAGTCGGTATAAGAATATAGATACTCTATAATCTCATCAGATTACAAAGTAAAACGATACGCCAAATATCCTGCTCTCCCAAAGGAACAAGATATTGGCTATCTATCTTTATTTATTAATCATGAGTTATTGCATCTAACTTGTTTACTTCACAATCATTACTGGAGATTTGGCACGTTGCGTTACATAATGACTAACACTACCCATTACGAATTCACTCACTGTCCCTAATCCGCGACTACCCATAATAATAAGATCGGCTTCAATACGATCAGCGTACTTAACGATACCTTTGCCTGCACTTCCTTGAATAACAGTAGCTTGAGCATTCGGAATGGTTGAGATCAAGCGACGAAGATTAAGGCGTACATCCTCTTCTTCATGGTCAAAATAAGATTCCAGTTCATGAGTAGGAATCACTAACGGCTGTTCTAAGATTTCTGTAGAAGTCGAATCCACATACAATACTTCAATTTGAGCGTTGAGCTCTGTTCCTAGACTGACTGCTTTTTCCAACGCTTTTTGAGAGTGTTCTGAGCCATCATAAGGAACGAGAATGTGTGATAATGACATGGTTAACGCCTCCTTTTGGAATAGTACAGATCATTGATAAGCAAAAATCTTATTCAGTGCGCCGTAACATTTGGCAATATAGATGCTTTTTTTGGATAAAAATCATAGAGCATTCCTTCAAAGCAACTATCTGACCAAATGTCTTGCTGTAGACTTGCCTTTCCCTTCAGCTTAGTGGCTACCTGCTGGATGACTTATAGGGCTTGAAGCTGGCTTGACCAGCGCTGTACGAATCCATGTGATTCCAAAAGTAACAATAGCAATCCATAGTAAGTGAATCACAAATGAGGAAACAGAAGCCCCACTATAAATTAACCTTAAATAGCCCTGTATAGCATTCGGAGCCGGTAAAAAATATCCTATATTTCGATATAAAGGAGATAACATAGCAGCAGGGATAATATTTCCGGCTGTCATCAACTGAAGCGGGATCAGCGCCACATTGAATAATGGAGCGACATTGCCGAATAAAGCGAATGCCATCTGTGTAACAGCAATACAAGAAATATAGACCAACAGATGAAAACTCCACATTTGCCAGAACGAAGCAACCGTATCTGCAAATAGCGATGCTACTGTAGTAATCACGAATGAAGCGACTACAGAGATCACAAGCAGTAATATCTGTCTGCCCCAAAAGATCTGCCACTTACTATGATCACGCTTTAACATCATAGATGCAATATTTAATTGGATATTCATGGTCATTACACCAACATATGTGACGAAACCTAAAATCATCGGCAACATCGAAATTGCAAAATTTGAAATATCATGTGTTTTGACAATATTAGTGGTGACGATTTCTTGATGAACATCTGCAAAAGCATGTTCTCCAATAGTAGAGGAAATTTGCGTAGCAGAACTTTGAACGATCGATTTGGCAATATCGGAATTACCTTGATTGATATAATAATTCATTTGAGTCGTTCCGTTCGATGCGACATCTTCTGTAAAATGAGCCGGAATCGAAATGATCATCGTTAGATCACCATTGTCCATTTGTTGCTGTGCTGTAGTTAATGAATCATAAGATTGGGTCTGATAAGGCACACCTGTCGTGATCGCTTGAGCGATACGTTCGCCTTGTTGTCCATCTTCATTAACAATTCCAACAACCAGTTGATCTACTCGTTCGGTGGCTCCATGATATCCAGTCATCCAAAATAATAAAAATACCAAAGGTACAAAAATAGAAAACACAATCCCTACTTTGGTCTGTGTAATCCCTAAAAAATCTTTAAACGTTTTGAATACAGTCATTTGTTTTCCTCCAACTATCTTTTCTCTTTTTTTAAATACATGCATAGGATATAAATGGTTGTGCATGTATTAGGTCAAAAAATATCCAGCTGACAAAATCAGCGGGATAAATGTTCAAACGTCTGATTGATCATCGCAATAAATTGCTTGGTTTGTTCCGGCGTGAACAATGCGTTAATCTCATCATCCACTTCTTGCATAATCGGCTTGGTCTGCTGAATTAATTCGTGCCCTTTTGTTGTTAAATGTAGCAATACTGCCCGGCGATCTGAAGGATCAACCGTGCGTGTGAGCAATTTTTTATTTTCCAGACGATCCAATGTTTTGCCGATACTGGTCTGGTCTTTGGAATTTAACTCTGCTAATGCTTTCTGTGAGATACCATCATGACTGACCAGATTATTAAGTACACCAAATTGCTCTGGAGTAATATCATAATCAAGTAATAAATGAGATGCTTTTTTCTTATAGGATAAATAGGTTCGAGATAATAACAAACCTAACGGGTTCTGCTCTTGATTAAATGGCATGATTATCCTCCTAAAAAAATACTAGCATAGCCGACTATCGACTATGCTAGTATATTCTGGTTATGAAGGATTTGTCAAAGGTATTTATTTAATCTCTTGGATAGTTCACACCCATGATATCCATAAATTTCACTTTGTTTACTTCTTCTTCATATTGTACATGTACTCGACCTGTACGTGGATCCATATTTACAATCTGACCGCGTACAGGTTCTTCTGCACCCCACACTGTCAGCAAAATTTCCGATTTCTCTTGATAGGCTTCAGTAAGTTGATTACCAATTTCTTCTAGTGCAAATTCATCCCGTGTTGGACGTTTTGCTACCTTTGCTTTAGCCAAAATAAACCCCCCTTTACACTTCTCTATTCTATTTTACATTTAACTTGATATCGATACAATAGTTTACACTAAAAAATAAGCACAAACGTTCGCTTTTTTTGATAATTTGACATTTTTTCATCTGATTTTCTGCAAAATAAAGAGGCACGACATTAATATATCGTACCTCTTGGGTTATGTGGTTAGTTTTTACGAATCCAGACAGCCATATCGCCTTCACCACGATTCGCCCAGAGAAAGTAAGGAATCGCTGTAAAAGGCTGTTCTTGAATGGTAGGAGGACTGTCTTGGTACAAATGGTCATCCCAATCACTGGTCAGCTCACGAGTCGCTGTACCTTCGATCACCACAGCTCCACCTAATAATTCAGCATCAAATCGCGTCGTTAATGATTGCGCTGGATCAATGGATAATGCAGAGATTAATTCTCCATTATCTGCTTGCTCCAGACAGTAGACCAGTGGCCCATGTTGTAAAGCGATTTTGCCAGAAGCAGCGCGCAATCTAGGATGGCTATGAATCACTTGCACATGCATCTTCATATTCCACTCTACACGATCATCTACCGACCATTCTCGCTGAATATAGATATATCCATCCTGTACAAGCGATTGATATTCAATAGACTCACCGTTGATCGTTAGCGAAGCTTTTTTGCACCATCCCGGTAAACGTAAAGCCAATGTAAAAGATTGTGGTTGTTCCAATTGGAATGAAAAGCTTGTCGCCCCATTCCATGGATATCCACTTTCTTGCTGGATCACAACCGATTGCTCGCCAACTGTTAACTCTGCTTCGCCACCAATATAAAGATGTGTATAGATCGTATCTTGATTGGTGCTGTAAATGTATTGCCCTAATGAACTTACAAGACGTGCAATATTAGGAGGACAGCAAGAGCAACCAAACCATTTCTGACGAACAGGCTTCACATGATGCTTGCCTGGGTTATGATGACAAGCAGATGGCCATACTTCCAATGGATTCACATAGAAATAATGTTTACCATCCTGTGCCATTCCGCCTATCACTGTATTATAAAGCGCGCGCTCTAACACATCAGCATACTCACCTTTGGCTTCAATCTGCAACATCCGATGTGCAAAAAAGACAATTCCTACCGCAGCACAAGTCTCCGAATATCCACTATCATTAGGCAGATCGTAATCGATTGTGAATGCTTCACCATGATGAGTAGAACCGATCCCTCCAGTCACGTACATTTGCTTGTGTACCATGTTATTCCATAAAGTCTGACATGCTTGATAAAGACTAGTATCTCCTGTTAATCCAGCAAGATCAGCCATCGCTGTGTACATATAGACCGCGCGAACAGCATGCCCTACTGCTTCTTTTTGCTCTCGTACCGGAACATGTGCCTGACTATATTGAAGATTGATATCATTTGTTTTGCCTACAAAAAAGTTGATCCGATCCCGTTGCTCCCATTCTTGTTCTAGAAAGTTAGGTTGTTGTCCGCGCTCATCAATAAAAAATTGACTCAATTGCAAATACCGTTGTTCTCCTGTAAGACGGTACAATTTAACAAGCGCAAGTTCGATCTCTTGATGACCATCGTATCCGCGTAATTGACCTTCACCTGTTCCAAATACAGTATCAATATAATCTGCTAGACGGCAGACCACATCGAGCAGTTTCTTTTTACCTGTTGCTTGATAATAAGCAACTCCTGCTTCAATCATATGCCCGGCGGTATATAGTTCATGACAATCGGCTAGATTGGTCCAGCGCTTATCCGGTTCTTTAATTGTAAAATATGTATTCAGATAGCCATCTTCACCCTGTGCTTCTGCAACAAGATCAATCACTTGATCGGTCAAGCGCTCTAACTCTGCATCAGGATGAGTCATTAACGAATAGCCAACCGCTTCAATCCATTTCGCTACATCTGTATCTTGAAAAACAAATCCGTTAAATTGCCCTTCTTTACGACCAGCAGCAATTTCAAAATTCTGAATAGCATAACTAGGTTCAGCATCAGCAATACGGTCATGCAGAGCATCATACTGATAAGGAATCACTACCTGACGCACCAGATCATTGTATTTTGTCCAAAATTCATCTACGATACGAACTTCTTTAGGTGTAACCGTATTGAGCACTTTATTTACAGTAGACATTAAGTATTCTCTCCTTTAGATAGGTTCTATTGGATATGATTTCACTTTAAAATGAGTACGCTTTCAAAATAATTGTTTATGTTATCATTAATTAATATCATATTTGTTAACGATATACAATCATTTCATCTATAAATTAGATCACTACATAGAGTTATAGTTTAATCGTAGTTATTTCGATTAATTTATGGTATAACAAAAGTATGAAACCATTACAATCTTCTACTCCATTACATTATCGTAGTTATCTTGCTTTGAGTATTCCGTTAATTATTTCTACAGTTACTACTCCTTTACTTGGTGCTGTAGATACCGCTGTTGTTGGTCATTTATCAAGCAGTATTTACATAGGTGGCGTTGCGATTGGTACCCTTATTTTTAATACGTTATACTGGCTATTTGGCTTTCTGAGAGTAAGCACTTCTGGATTTGCAGCCCAAGCCAAAGGAGCCGGACAATTAGAACGGGGCTTTTCTGAACTGGTACGCCCTACTATTATTGCTATCCTGATTGGCTTCTTTTTTGTGGCGTTGCAGTATCCTATTTTGCAAGGAGTGCTGGCATGGATCAGACCGGGTGCTGATATTCGTGAGCAAGCTTCTATTTATTTTCATATTCGTATCTGGGGCGCTCCGGTTACATTGCTTAATTATGTTATTCTAGGCTGGCTTATTGGTATGGCACATGTAAGGCAGACTTTGTTTTTGCAGATCGGTATTAATGTGCTTAATATGATTCTGGCGATTGTATTTGTACATGTGTTCCACTGGCAAGTCGCAGGTGTAGCTTCTGCTACATTGATTGCAGAGATAGCAGGTCTGGTGTTCGGAATTGTATTGATCTGGCGCTCACCTTATTTTAAATGGGGATCGATCTCTCAAGCAGGTGTGTTTAATCGCGAAGCATTGCGCCGTATGATTAGTGTAAATAGTGATCTATTTATCCGTACAATCTGCTTATTGGCTATGTTCAATATATTTACAGCAAATAGTACTTCGTTTGGACCCGAAATGCTGGCAGCTAATGCGATTTTATTGCAAGTTCATTATATTATGGCTTACTTTTTCGATGGCTTTGCCAATGCCAGTAGTATCTACGCTGGACAAGCTGGAGGTTCTCGTAATCCACTGCTGTTACGGCAGACCATTCGGTGGTCGTGGTATAGCTCATTTCTACCCGCTGTACTCATTGTGCTACTCTACTGGATATTCCATGAGCAGTTATTAGGATTATTTACAGATTCAGCGGCCACGATTGCACTTGCGAATGAATATAGCTTCTGGTTATTATTATTTCCTTTAGTTACAGGTGCAGGTCTGGTATTCTATGGTTTATTTACAGGATTATCTGTAACAGCTCCTATTCGCAACTCGATGATCATTTCGTTTGTATTGTTTCTAGTAGTTCTCTGGATAGCTGTACCGGTATATGGTAATCATGGATTATGGCTAGCCTTTATCGCATTCGGTCTGGGACGAAGTGTATTTTTATTAATCCGTCTGCCTCGATTACTGCAAGCTATTCCTGATCAATAATCTATGTTTTTGTAAAAGAAATGCACAACAACATAGCAAAAATAGGCACCTTATAAATAGGGTGCCTATTTTTATACAAATATGGTACATTATATATGTTATTAACGGACTTTTAAAATTCTTGCTGTGTCGGACGAATCAACACTTCATTAATAGCCACATGTTTGGGACGAGTCACCACATATTCAATAGCATCTGCAATATCTTGTGCTTCTAGTGGTGTAATATTACCAAATAGTTTGCCCATATCTTCCATTACTTCAGAACGTACATGAGAAGACAACTCGGTCTGTACTACACCTGGCTCGATCAATCCTACACGCACACCGCGACCTGTTACTTCTTGACGTAACGCTTCACTAAATGCAACAACTCCAAATTTGGTCATATTGTATACAGCAGAACCTGCACCAGCACGACGACCTGCAACCGAACTAATATTGATCAAGTCAGCGACCTGACGATCAGATTGCTCTGCGGCTTTGAGTAAGTGTGGTAAAGCAGCATGAGAGATATGCAGTAATCCATTCACATTAATAGATACCATGCGTTCCCATTCTTCAGCAGGAGCATTCTCTGCTGGCCCCAATAACATCACACCTGCATTATTGACTACAATATCAAGACGGTTATATTTGCTGATTGTTTGTTCAATCGCTTTTTGAGCTTGGGCTTGATCTGTAATGTCTGCTTCAATAACAAAAGCGGAACCGCCTTGTTCGCTAATTTCTGTAGCCAATTGATCCAGACGATCTTTACGACGTGCTACCACGACTACAGTTGCTCCTTGTGCAGCTAGAGATTTAGCTGTTGCTTCCCCTATTCCGCTACTTGCTCCTGTAACTAATGCTACTGTTCCTTGTAGTTTTTGTGCCATGTATAACACTCCTTTATGCAGATTAAAATACACATATCTATAGTAATATACCCCTATTCAGAAGAACACAATCAAATTTGGAACAATTCATTTAAAAAAAGAAGTTAACCTTTTCTTCATATCTGCTCTATACATACCGATTAAACCTAGTATATATTAAAAATAATTTTAAGATTATGATCAGTATGGTAAAGGAGTGGACCTAAATGAATAGCGAAGATTCACTGATTCATCCGCTTCTTAAGTTAGCTTTTGATGCTATGGAAGATCTAGTGTATATTATGGCTGTCCAAAATCGACAATTTGTATATTGTTATGTTAATCGAAAAGCAGAATTGTTCAGTGGAATCTCGAAAAAGGATATCGGAAAAAACTTTTTCGATCTTTATAGTGAACGCAATCAGTATGAAATGGCTCAGTATTTGCATAACAAATATTCTAAAGTACTGGTACAAGCGCAAAGTGTACGTTTTGATGAAGGTCATTTGTTACCTACAGGAACGTTAAGTGGAGATAGCATTATCTCGCCTATTTTCAATGAGAATCAGACGATCACTCATCTAGTCTGTATTACTCGAAGCTATGAAGAACGCCATCAATACAAAGAAAAAATGCAGTATTATGCTTTCCATGATGAATTGACTCAATTATTAAATCGACGTTTTTTGTATGAGTTTGTTACTCACCCTGCGTATTTATTTATGTTTGATATAGATAATCTCAAATATGTAAATGATACACTTGGCATGGAAAGCGGCGATGCTCTATTGGTCGAAGTGGCAGGTCGACTTAAACGTAATTTCAGTTCGGAATATATCAGTATTCGTCTTAGCGGGGATGAGTTTATACTGGTGTCTAATCGCCAACAAGAACATCCTGAACAGATGGCTCAGATTATTATTTCTTTAATGAATGAACCGTTCACCTTTAACAATCGTCAGATCAAAATCAATGTGAGTGTAGGTATTGCTTATTTCTCAGAAGATATCAATATTTCTATCGCGTTACGACGTGCAGATATTGCGCTTTTTCATGCCAAAACAAGCGGTCGTAACAAACATCATTTATTCTGTGAAAAAACGCAGTATGAACAGGTTGTTCGCTTTAATTATGAGTTAGCATTGAATAGTTGTCTCGAAAAAGAAGAATTACAACTGTTGTATCAGCCGATTTATGGGAACAAACAAAAACAAGTGGTAGCTGTAGAAGCATTATTACGTTGGAAAAAAGATCATAAATATATGGTCTCGCCTGCTGACTTTATCCCGATAGCAGAACAAACAGGTCTGATTATTCCTATAGGCGAATGGGTGATTCGTCAGGCTTGTCATGATCTTGCTATCGTTCAAGCCAAGTATGGACAACAGACCAAGATTGCGATTAACATTTCTAGAATCCAGTTAAGTGAGCCTGATTTTATAGATCGTATTAATCAGATTCTGCAAGAAGAGCAAGTTGATCCTCAGTATATTGATCTTGAAATTACAGAAAGTGTGGCTATGATTGATACCGTTAGTGAATGCTCTTCTCTACTTCAGTTACGTGAGCAAGGATATACGATTTCGATAGATGATTTTGGTACTGGTTATTCTTCATTGAGCACATTAACCCGCCTGCCGGTCGATAATATCAAAATAGATCGTTCTTTTGTAGCTCAGATGAATCCTCCTGTATTAAAAGCATTGCTCGCAATGGCAGAAGCTTTGGAGTTGCATGTGGTTGCTGAAGGTATTGAAGAAGAAGATCAATGGAGAAAGTTGTTAGAGTTAGGTTGTAACGATTTTCAAGGATATTGGATCAGTTATCCGATGCCACTTGAGAACCTGCCAGATCTACCTCAATTTCTGTCGTCTGTACCGACCGATTATGTATAACAATTAGAATGCTTCTATATATGCGTAAACAAAAGACCTTATCCATTATAGGAGTAAGGTCTTTTGCTATTGATTATACTGTTAATCCAAGCATGATTAGGAGCGAGTACGATTGATTATTGTGCTACTCCCCATGCTAATGTACCGCCTTTGTATAGTGTTACTTTGTTCCAATCAGCATATGCTGTTTTGGTAGCATCGAATGAATAATCGTTGCTTTCATCCATTGGGGACCAATCATTTTTAGCCATACGAAGCTGGATATCTCCTGTTTGCGCTCCTGGTTGAAGGGCTCCAGCTCCAGAAGTGAATCCAACTTCGACATAATTAGGGGTAAATGTAGTCGTTACATTACTTTGACCCACTTGCGCCCAATCAACCCACGCTGTCATATCAGCCGATCCATCTTTGGAGAAATAGTAGCGCAATTTGAGATCGCTAAGATTGACAGCAGCCGTACCATTGTTTTTGATATTAAAATAAGGTTTGATCTGGCTATCATTAACATTGGTATCTCCTGCACGATATTGTACGACTAGATCACCGACAGGTGTAGGTGTTGGCGTAGTTGGATCTGTAGGAGTCGGTGGTGTAGTGGTCGTAGCTTGTGGCTTAGCACTCACTACAGTCGAATTCACACTCGAACCTACTGTGTTATTTGCAGTGATAGCATAGTAATACGTTGTGCCATTGGTTACGGCTTTGTCTGTGTATAATGTGGTTGTAACATTAGCCCCTACAGTTGTAAAAGCACCTGTAGCGCTGGTTGCTCTTTTGACAGTATAACTTGTTGCTCCTGTGACAGAAGACCAGTTTAATTTGACCTGACTATCTGCAGCAGTTGCTTTGACACCTGTTGGTGCCGTTGGCGCAGTTACAGGAGGAGTTGTAGGCGTTGTAGTAGAACCACCTACAGCTGGATAAGCATTGTTGATCAACATAACGAATTGATCATGGAACCATGCACCAGAGATTGGAGCGTTAGGCAAAGCCCCTGTTAACACGCCATCTGCTGTAGTAAAGGTAGGATCACACATGCGGTCAAATCCTTTACCTTCATTGTTCGGAATTAGCGAGCTAGAACCATCCGATTCTCCTGGAGGTTTCACCCATACATAAGCATCCAAATGAGCGCCCGGAGCTGAAGTTGGAGCTACCCCAAGACCTGCTCCACTTGCATTACACCAGTTCCCACGATGATCGCGGCGGTCGACACGTCCAGAGTTGACGTACGTATTGATATCATTTCCGATAGCGGCTGTTGGGCGATTAGGGCCACCCCATCCGTTACGTCCAGTATCAATCAAGAATCCAATACTACTTGGCCAGCCGGCAGCGACAAAACCGTTATACAAAGCGCCTGTAAAATCGGCCTCATCAAAGTATGGATTCCATTCGTAGAATTTAGCCGATTTGATCGGTTGTCCACCGACATTCAGATCAGGATTCGGCAGATTAGGCTCATTAAGCGGTGTAGTATTCGCTGTATTGGTGACAAAGCCATCTACACTTGCTAGACCTGCTGTAGTACTTTGCACGACTTTCGTATACAAAGAGATAGTTGCTGTACGGTTGTTATCCCAACCCAACCAGCCAGAGTGACCGATATCTAGATAGTTGTATACATTTGGAATCGCATGAAGTTTGTTTAATGCGTATTTAACGCCTGCTTCATAGATACCTGTCGAGCTTGCTTGAGCACAACGTGCATCATTTAAGTTGGTTACCAGATTCGGTAAGCTGTCCGGTTCAATTACATTGACGATACGAATATCTTGATATTTAGGATTAGCGAAAATATCAGCGATCACATCAATATATTCAGTTTTGTATCGTTCTAAGCCTGCCGGTGTTAAAGGCAGTTCACCATTGGATGCTAAAGCATGACAATCGCGTCCAGGAAGATCATAGATAACAAAGCTTGCTGTGATTGGTGTATTTCCTTTTTTCTGTGCTAACGCAGCATCCAGATGTCCTTCCAAGCTAAGACGACCTGCATTGTTCGCACCACCGCCTATCGCGTCAATCCGATCTAACCAGACTGATGTAGGATAGGATTTTATGGTTTCCATTTTTGCTTTGAGTGAAGCATCACTTACTTTCGCAATTGAGGCATTAACTTCTTTGGCATAATCAGGATTCACATACGCAGTCGCGCCAACAAACGGATTATCGACATGAGCTTCGGCATAAGCAGCCGGTGTAGAAAGGATAGGTAAAAGACTTCCAGTTAATAGTGAAACGGCCATCGTGTATTTCAATGTTTGCCAGATACTTTTTTTGGATTTCAAAAAATTCACCTTTCTTTCTCAAGTAATTTGGTTGGATAGTGTTTATCCATTTCAAAAGTAAGCGTTATCTTTTTTCTGGATTAGCTTGCTTGTTCCCCTTCTGAATCACCTCCTCAGGGCTGATTATACTTAAAGTTTTTACTGGTGTAAATTGGTAATTATGGATTTTAATTGTTTATAATTTCAAAATTGTTAACGTTTTCATCGGTTTTTTTATATATCATAGTGACACTTATAAATGCTTATGCGGAATAAGTTATATCCCTTTAGAATAGACTTACTTTTCCACTTCCTAATTACCATATAATTCCATTAATAAATATATACTCTATCAGCGCAAAAAAAGTGCTTTTCCTACCCTCAGGCAAGAAAAGCACTTCATTTTATTTTAACATATAGACTCTATTTTAGAATCAAAAGTGTCTTATTGAGCGTTGATTGACCAGTTCGATACTGTTAATTTACCGTTACCACTCATTACATCTGTACCGAATTTCACGCCACTTACATAGTCAAAAGATTTCAATTCATTACGATCTAGCAAGTTTTTGATAAAATCAGAAATGTTTAAGTCTACGCTATCTGCATTTTCTGTTCTAACAAATGTGTACACATTGCCATCCATCGTATTAAAGTTGGATTGACCTTCCATATCGCTATTCATACCTTTGCGATATACATCCCAATTAGCGCCATCTAGACTCACTTTACCTAGAGATTCACCCCATGTTGCTGTCGTTGTGGTCATATCTTCATTGGTAGTTGCGGTAGAATCGTTTTTGTTTTCCATGACTGTAGAAGCATTTTGTGAAGTAGACGTTACTAATTTTACAATCGCAGATGGTTTAGATTCTGCTCCAGCCCATTGTGTATTATGAATAAATACAGTGTAACCAGTGCTGTAATCCCCTGTTGCGTTTTCTGTAGAATAACTTACAGAAGTATCAATGTCTTTCATTTGACTTTGACGAGAGCTAGAGCTTGAACTATTGTTGTTACGTCTGTTTTCATTATCTTTATAAATTTGTACAGGGAAATTACCTGCGTTCTCATAACCTGGTGTCCAATTCCAACCATAAGAGATCGCTGGTGAATATTGTGTACCTGTCATATCTTTGGCATAAGCCCAGTTATAACCGAAAGAGGAATTGGTATCATAGAAAATCGATTGTGCAGAATCTTGATTCTCACCTGTCATTGTATCTTTAGTCGTATTCATACCTGCCCAACCCGTATTAGCTAAGTATCCGTTGCTTCCCAAACTATAACTGTCATTCATGTTAGAAGACTCTGCTGCTGAAGCGGCACCTGGTAAAAGCAAAGACGCGCTAATTGCAAATGTAGCTAAAGCAAAAATAGGTTTTTTAAAAGTCGTTGATTTTTTCATGATGTTACCTCCAGTAGAATAATAGTTAGTAATAAATGAGGAACACAATCGATTGACATAGGTGTAGAAAGAACGATCCACTTTTTAACTGTGCACAAAATAAGCACAGTATAGTCCATAGTAGAACAATTGCTGCTCTCATTCTCTCTATTTTCAAATGAATAGGTCGTTTATCCCCAAGCATAACGTTAAATAACACTAGATCATGCTTCGGGATAAACGTTTCATTTGTATTAATCTTCTGTAATGTAGAAGATGTATCTATCGACTACTTCCTATTCATAACTTACCCAACCCTGGATTAAGATAACCGAATTTGATAACCATTTATTGTAAAATTTTTGTTTTGTCTTAAATTTGACATATTTTCAATTTTCCATCAGTATCCATTTCTCTAAATCTTGAACAAAATGGCGCATTTTACGAGCATGTTGACGATCAATTTCTCCACTCTCATACAGCTCTTGTACTTTATCGCGCTGATTCTGGATAGCCGTTGTAATCAGATCAAGCTTTCCTTTATCCAGTGTAATATCGGGTAACGCCTGCCCTGTCTGATATTGAATAGCATGGATCACTTTCTCATAGCGGGCGATAATTTTATTTGAAGCTAGTTGATTGCTTGGATTGATATGTTTTTGAATAGATTCTATCGCAGCAATCGATGTATGCAATTTGAGCTTTTTCAGCATATGCGTTCGCGCGGCTTCGTCTTGAGGTTCGAGCGATTCAGAATGTTCTACATTGTTCAGCGGGATCATGCCTTTCCACTTGTCCAGACATTCTGCAATCCCTGTATCTGATCGATCTCGAAGTACCGTCTCCAGACGATCTAATCGATATTCAAAAGTCATCGCCATCTCTGCTGTAATCTCACCACGATCACGTAATCGTCTTACTTCGGTTCGTTCTGCATGAATACCGTGTAGATAAATTTCCATCTCTTGAGGTCCCATGCCGTTGATCTCCATAATACGCTTTTGGAACGCATCGCTTTTGGACATATATCCTTTAACTTCAGCGATCAAATTACGGGCGGCTTCCTGATTGGAATCATTCATATTCGAATGAACCGATTGTACAGCCGCTTCTAGAATTTTTAGACGAATATCTTTTTCTGATTTTTTCTTTTTATCTGCCAGTGTGACGACAGGCTCAGGATCAGAAGATAATAATGGCAAGAAGATACTCGCTAATATAAGACTAAGCAAAATAACACCTGCTGCAATAAATAAGATCAATTCCCGCTCAGGAAATGCTGTTCCATCATTAAGCACATAGGGAATAGAGAAAGCAGCAGCTAACGTTAATGCTCCTCGAACTCCAGATAAAGAAGTTAACAATATTCCTCTCAGACTAGGTCGATTCGATTCAGAAGGTGTCTGTAACAAATAACGAACACTCCAGAAAGCATAAATCCAGATAAAGCGCAGTACATATAGAAGTAACGTAATAAGTACTACATAACCTAGTACACGCCCATTGTTGAAATTAACATTTTGGAATATCGTACCCATCACTTCTGGAATCTGTACGCCCAGTATCATAAACACCAAGCCATTTAGCACAAATACAAGCACAGACCATGTACTGGTAGATACCAGTTGCATTTTGAGTTGTACCGATTCAGCACGATCCCGCTCCATTGCATGCACAATACCGCCAGCGACAACTGCCAAGATGCCGGATACACCAATTTCTTCCGCCAGTAAGTAGATAACAAATGGAGTTAAGATTTGCCATAATACATGAACTGTAATATCTTCCATGCCCCAGCGTCGCAACCACACCTGACAACGAATAAGAATAAAAGACATCAATGCTCCAAGTGCCAGTCCACCAAGCGCTACAAGTATGAAGCTAAATGAAGCTTGCCATAATGAAAAAGTACCGGTGACAGTAGCAGCGACTGCAAATTTAAAAGCAACCAGACCAGAAGCATCATTAAGTAAAGATTCACCTTCTAATAGACGATGAATCGATTGTGGTAAATGTACACGCTTGGCAAGTGAACCTACCGCAACAGCATCTGTCGGCGACAAAATAGCCGCTAATGCAAAAGCCGCTGGTAAAGGAATACTTGGAATAAGACTATGAATCGCATAACCTGCAATCAACACCGTCGCAAATACAAGACCAAATGCTAGTGCGATAATCGGCACCCGCAGATTCCATAGTTCATCTCTTGGTGTTCGTCGTCCATCGTTATATAGCAACGGTGCAATAAACAATACAAGAAACAGCTCAGGATCAAGAGGTAACTCTACGCCTACAATCGAGACAATAATTCCGAGTGCAATCTGGAATAAAGGTACTGGAACCAGCGGAACCAGACGATTCAAAATATTAGAAATACCAATCATTAAAAGTAGTACAAGTACAGCGATAAAGTACTCCATAGCCTTCCCCCTCTTTTTACTCTATTCGATATGCAATAAATCTTGTCATTATTCCCCTTTACAGTCAAGAAAGAAACAATATTTTTGAACTCAAACAAACGTATACGCTACAACCGTATCCTTTAATGGACTTCGGTGTAGCGTATACGCTCTAATTTTGCATACTGCATAATTGCATAGACATAAGCATCGTCTAGGATTTTAGATAAGAGCTTTTGGGATCTAACCGATCTCTAAGATCATCTCCTATAATATTGATGGCCAGTACAAATACAGTAATCGCTAGACCGGGGAATGTACAGATCCACCATGCGACCGTAAGATAACCTCTGCCTTGAGATAACAATGCACCCCAATCTGGAATCTCATGAATCACTCCTAATCCCAGAAAGCTAAGCCCTGCGCCTGTAAGAATCGATGTACCCAGACCTAGCGTAGCCATCACGAGAATCGGTGAGACTGCATTAGGCAGGATATGCTTCCAGACTATACGTAGACCCGAAGCACCCAGCGAACGAGAAGCTTCTACATAACCACGACTGCGCAAACTTACCATTTGTCCACGTATAACGCGTGCATAACCCGGGATCGCTGATACTGAGATAGCGATAATAATATTGATAAGCCCGGGACCAAGTGCAGCAGCGATCGCTAATGCTAATAATACCCCCGGAATCGTCATCAGAATATCGATCAATCTCATAATCATCGTATCCAGTATGCCACCTCTATACCCTGCTAGCGTTCCTAGCAATACGCCTACAAGTACACCTATGACGACCGAACTGAATCCAATTAATAACGAATCCCGAGCACCATACACAACTAGACTGAATACATCTCTGCCAAAATAATCTGTTCCGAACCAATTGATCATATTCGGTGCTTGTAAAATGCGATCAGCTAGCATTTCTACAGGTGAGTATGGAGCGATCCACTGAGGTACAAGCGCGCACAATATGATAAATGCAATAATCAGCAATGCACCATACCACATATAACGATTGGCAACTGCTTGCCATGACCACTTCTGGACGACATTAGATTGAGCTTGCTTTGCTTCCCAGTCTGCTGTTAATGTAGCGGATGGTGTGATCTGCTTCATCGATATCCTCCTTTCGATCTTATCTAAAATTAATTATGTGAGTGACCGCCGAATACGAGGATCAATATAGGTATACGAGATATCAACAAGTAGATTAATAACGACATAGAGAATAGCTGTAAAAAAGACAACCCCCTGTACTACCGGAATATCGCGCGCCATAATCGCATCCGCGAGAATCCGTCCTATTCCTTGCCTTGAAAAAACAGTCTCAATAACTACCGTTCCTGCTAACATTTCTCCTATCTGCATACCGACTACAGTCACGACAGGAATTAAAGCATTGCGCAGTGCATGCTTATACAAAATGACATGACGAGAGATTCCTTTTGCCCGTAATGTAGTGATAAAAGGTTCACTTAGCACTTCTAACATACTATTGCGAACCATACGAATCACAAATCCTGCTCCAACGATTCCTAGCGTGATCGCCGGCAACACCAGAGTAGATATACCGTCAGAACCCATCGCCGGGAACCAGCCCAGTTGAATTGAAAAGATTAAGATTAGCAAAATCCCTGACCAGAATGTCGGCATCGAAATACCAAACAATCCAATAGTACGAGCCAGTATATCGATCCATCCATTACGATGAACAGCTGACAATATCCCGAGGATCACACCGATCAACACTGCTATACACGTACTCGCTAAAGTTAAGATCAATGTCGAAGGAAAATTCGCTATAATTTTGGGTAGTACTGGATCAGAATTGACCATAGATACACCAAAATCACCACGTAACATATCTGCTAGATAATGACCAAATTGAATATAAAACGGCTGATCTAATCCTAATTGAATACGTAAATTCTCTATCATTTCAGGAGTGGCATATGTTGGATCTATCATGGATAGAACAGGATCACCCGGTAACAGGTAAAAGATTGCAAATACCAGTGTTAATGATCCTAAAATAACCAGTAACGATGAAATCGTACGTGTAATGATCGTCTGTACCATGTATATCCTCCTTATCCTCCAATACGTACATCATTAAAGAGTGGATAGCCTAAATAATCAAATGAAATGCCCTGTACAGTCTGAGATGCCGCAACCGTATACGGGAAAATATAGACAGGAATAATCACAGCTAGTTCGTTAATACGTTGTTGTACGTTGCGATAGATGTTGGCACGTTGATCTTTATCTTTTTCAACAGCGCCTTGTTCTAGCCATTGATCGATTTGTGGATCAGAAAGTCCTGGCAGTGTAGGGCGTGCAGATGGCTCAGCAGTATGATAGAAAGCTGATAAAGCATTCGGATCAGAGTTCACCTGACTATTTCCATACAGATCATATTCTCCATTTTGATAGACAACAGTAGAAATATCTTTGGTGATATTGACTTGTACATCAATACCGACTGCTTTTAGTTGCTGTTGAATCATCGCTGCAATATCATTTCGCTTTTCCCGATTAGGAGAGCCGTCTACATATTTCAGGGTAAGACGTTGACCGTCTTTGATACGTATACCGTCTTGTCCTTTCACCCATCCCAGTTCATCGAGTAGATTATTGGCATGTGTCAGATCAGGTTGGTTTGTATTTTCTAATGATTCATCATATCCCAAAATGCCCGGCGTTAGAGCAGACCATGCACGTTCATACGTCCCTAGATATAACGTTTTGACAATCGCATTGACATCAATAGCCGATTGGAGCGCTTGTCTTGCTTTGACATTATCCCATGGAGCATGACGCTCATTAATAAATAATGTATACGGTAACCCTAATGTGTTGGCCTGAAGCAATTGTAGATCAGGGCTATTTTTTAATGCCAATATATTTTGTGGAGGGACAGTCTCTGCGGCAAGTACCTGCTTACTTTGTACACTACCGATTCGAGTCGCTTCTTCTGGAATGATCGAAAATGTTATTCCGTCTATATGCGGCGCACCTGTGTTTTTTACAGTTTCAGGTGCCCATGTATAATCAGGGTTCTTTTTCACAGAAATCGAGGTATTATCTTTCCAATCGACATATTGATAAGGTCCTGAACCCACTGGTTTTTTGCCAAATTGTTCGCCTTCTTGTTTGGCGGCAGTAGGTGATACTATCCCGAGCATTGCTTGACTGATATTCCCTAGAAAAGCTTCTGAAGGTGTCGACAGATTAACTTGAACAGTATACTCATCAATGACTTTAGACGATGTATACGGACGAATCAGTGCAAGTGCATTTGCCGCTTTGGTTGCTGGATCAATCACACGATCAAAGTTGAATTTTACCGCTTCCGCATTAAATGGTGTTCCATCATGGAATTTTACATCTTTACGTAATTTGAAAGTATACTTTTTACCATCTTTGGATACAGTCCACGACTCTGCAAGCCACGGCTTAATTGAACCATCGGCTGTCTGTACAACAAGACTATCATATAGGGTACGCATAACCCTTACCGATACTGCTAGACCACTTCGATGAGGATCAAGTGTATCCGGTGAAGTTGCTAATGCGTAAGTCAATGTACCTCCATTAGCAGTAGCTACGCTACCTTGAGCATTACTTTTTTCTACAACTCCACCACAACCGGATACTACCAGTGATATTGCGATTAGTAGACCACTTACAGTCAACCATAATCGGTGATGGGTATGATTTCTTTGAGTATCTGTCATAAGTTATTCCTTTCACCATATTATTAGGGATATTTGGAGAACCTCAGAATGTATAGATCAAGCGATGATATCAATACATACGTAGCGATTAAGCGAGCGCATCCAATGCAAATTGAATATGCATTTTAGCTCCTAACAGCAACACACGTTCATCTATATCGAACTTTGGATGATGTAACGGATAAGCAGATGTTGCCTCCTGAGGACGGCATCCGATAAAAGCAAATACACCCGGGCGGTGCTGGGTATATAATGCAAAGTCTTCACCTGCAAGAAAAGGTTGCTCTAATTCCATTACATTTTCTTTACCGAAAATAGGTTCTGCTGCTTGTATTGCTCGATCTACTGCGGACGCTTCATTATTCAGCACTGTGCCTGTACGCTGTGTAATCGTTGCTTTTCCACCATGCAGACAAGCGATACTATGAGCATAATCAGCGATAGCTTTAGTTATGCGTTCGACAGTTTCTGTGCGAAATGCTCGAAAAGTGCCAGTCACTTCACTTTCACCTGCAATCACATTTTTGACCGTTCCCGCATGTAATGTTCCAAACGATAACACTTTGGCTTCTGTAGGATTGATCCCTGTCGTCATAAAAATCTGCATATCATTCACAAATCGCGCTGCCATAATAATCGCATCTGAAGATAAATGTGGCGCACTATGATGACCGGAAGTCCCTTGAAAATGAACTGCAAAATGGCAGGACGCCGCCATCGCTGTCTCCTTGTGTATACCGATGCTCCCTACAGGAAGGTCAGGCCAGACATGCATCGCAAAAGATTGAGACACTCCTTGTAAAATGCCATCTTCGATCATATCTCGTCCTCCGCTAATCCAGCGATCATCTAAAGGAGAACGAAGAGCCCCTTCTTCCGCAGGTTGAAAAACAAATTTGATCGTTCCCCGAAAGTGCTCCCGATGATCGCTCAATACTTTAGCAGCTCCAAGCAACATGGCAGTATGAGCATCATGACCACATGCATGCATATAACCTTCACGCCGGGAAGCATACGCATAATCATGTTCTTCTTGAATCGGCAAAGCATCAATATCAGCACGTAATAGGATCGTCTCACCATCTTCTGCTCCATGCAGAATACCAACTACGCCTTGACCAAAATGCTTGCCTACTCCGCTTTGTACTTCTAGCCCCCATTTGCGTAACAGCCCAATAATCAGTGTGGTTGTATGATCGACATCGAAAAGAACTTCAGGGTGAGCATGCAACTCGCGACGAATACGAATAAGGTCGGACTCAAGTGTGTCCGGCAAAGATAAAGCAACAGCAAGTTCACTCATCCTCCATGTCCTCCCTTTCTTTTTCTAATGTTGTTAATTCCTATCTACTTAATTGGTATTGTTACATAAATGTAGACTTAATCAGGCTCAAGGTCAATGAATTCGCTTATAGATAAGATTGATATAGATATAGAACATATCAATCTTATAGCTATAGCCAGTGAGATACAGTTCTTTTGAAAATAAAAAAAGCCCGTTCACCTTATACAGTGAACGAGCTTGGGGTAGATCTGTATTTCGTTTATACATTTATTTCTTCCGCTGATTTTACTTCATTTTGGTTATCTGCTTTGGTTATTTCTTTTTGATAAATGGTAGTACGATTTCTGCCTTCTCGTTTGGAAGTATACATAGCTTCATCCGCATGACTAATCAAATCATTTGGTGTTTTGCCATGTTCAGGGAAAGCAACTACCCCACTTGATACAGTGATCAATTCTCCTGAAGGACTCACAGTACCATGAAGCAATTCACGTAATCGTTCAGCGACAATATAAGCGCGGGTCACATTACATCCACGTAATAAGATTCCGAATTCTTCTCCACCATAGCGAAAGCATACATCTCCTTCGCGAGAGACATTACGCATCGTGACGGCTAGAAATTGCATGACTCGATCTCCGGTGAGATGACCATACGTATCATTGACTCGTTTGAAATGATCGATATCTAACATCACCATAGCAAAAGGTTCATCCCCGATACACCATGTTTCTAGCGTAGAATCAAAATTACGCCGATTAGCGAGACCGGTTAGACCATCGAGTGCTGTCTCATTTTTTAATTTCACAATATACTTCTGTAGTTGTCTGGTCGTAAAACGAATACTTTGATACAGTACTTTCACTTCATATGTCCCCGAGCGAATAGGCGGTAACGCTTCACTTTTCCAATCATCTACCATACGGTTAGAGTAATCTGCTAAGACCTGCAAAGGACGCACAGCTAGATACGTAATAATCCAACCCGCAGCTAACGTAATCAATAACAAAGGTAACGATAACAAAATACTTTTTTGAAGTAATTCTCGCAGTGGAACACTTATCACCGATGCAGGTGTTTGTACAATCACACCCCAACTGCTTTTCATATTATAAGCATATCCTGTATAGAAGGTCTGATTCTGCTGATCTGTAAATTCAATCTTACCAGCCAAGCCAGCCATCACTTTCCATACAGCTTCATCGGCAGCTTTATTCGATCCTACTAATTTTAGATTAGGATGGAAAATAATATTGCCTTTCGGACCGACTGCATATACATAAGAACCATCTGATGAATAATCTTGCTCCAGAATACCTTGTAATACATTAGACTTCTGTAAATAAATCGTTCCGGCAATATAACCGTAATACCGTTCTTGTTTGTCAAACAACGGGCTGGTCACTAATACAATCCATCTACCGTCTTTGCTCATAAAAGGTTCGGTAATATGAGGGATTTGAATTTCTAGTAGCGTATTGTTAATAGGTCCACTCAATTGTTGCCCTGCTTTGACGCCTGATGTTGCGGGTACTGTATTGTTTACGATCAAATCTTTATTTACAATAACAATCGAATTAAAATAATTTTTGTTATTCGTATACAAATCTTCTAACAAATCTTGATCGATTTTATTTTCACGTTGCCATATTGTAGCCAATGCATCTATACTTTCTTGCATCGTACCTAATATATTACCTGCCGCATTTGCAAGTTCAGTGGCATGCTGGTAATTATTATCTAAATAATTATTAATCAGGGCTTGCTTACTAACGATATAGGCCGAATAAATCGAGATAATCATCGTAAGTAAAATAGAGAAAACAATGATAGTGCTTACAATGGTGACAAGCCTGAATCCTTTTTTAGGATATAAACGCAATCGGACACCCCACCTGACAAATCAAATATTAATCAACTTTAATTTTAACACAACCTTTTTCACAAAAGAAAGCAAAAGACACTTTAAATCGTCTTTTGCTTTCTAGAATATTATAAAAAGAAGATTACGACCGTACTGTTTGTTCTTTACGGCTCGTTTTCATTTTAGATAACGTTTTATTGATCCAAATAGCTGCCTGTGCGCCTTCACCCATTGCAATATTAGCTTGCTCAGAATGTGCACCCAGATCTCCAGCAATCCAGACATTTTCAATATTGCTCATTTTGGAGCGCGGATCTGTCTCGATATGATGATTATGAATAGTCTCTACACCTAATTGCTCTGCAAGTTCTGAATTCACATGATTGCCTCCAAAAGCTATAAAACCACGCTCTGCTTCTATCACCTGACCGCCTTCTAACTCTACACTATGGATAATACCACCTTCGTGATAATTGACCATATCTACAGCCGATTCAATATACGATATTTCTTTTTCTTGTAGACGTTCCATCGTTTCTGGACGGAATGGCTTGGATTCATGATTGATATAGATAAGATCTGAAGTACGCTCTGACAAAATCAAAGCCATTTGAGCACCAGCTTCACCTGCACCGATCACGACAGTACGGCGATCTTCAATCTCATATCCATCGCAGTCCGGGCATACATACACACTATACCCTAATGTTTCGACCAGCCCGGGTAAGCGTGGGAATCGATCGATCAAGCCTGTCGCTAGCAATAAGGTTCTAGCTTTATAACTTTCTCCTTGTGCTCCTTTAAGCAAGAAATGATCTTCTTCTTTTTTCGCTTCCAAAATGCGATCTTCATGAAATTGTACGCCTAATGGCTCAGCATGTTCCCGTCCAATTTTGCGTAATTCCTCTCCTGATATTCCATCAGGAAAGCCAAGAATATTTCCGTAGTTCTGGCATAATGTTGAACGTCCATGCCCTGCATCGATGACCAGTACCTCATGAGCAGAATATCTTCCTAGCTGAATAGCTGCTTGTAATCCTGCTATTCCTCCTCCTACAATAATGCAATCGTATAAAGTATTATCACTAATCATCGTTGTTGACCTCCTTGAATTGATGTTGCATTTGATCACTTTTTTATCGTTAACGACCGCTTATTTCTGTTCATAACAAGGCTAGATGGATAGATAAGAGTATGTTAATAAATGTTTGATACTTACTTACGATTAAAAAGATCGTATAAGATAATATGTAAACCTCTTATATATTATGAAACGCAATCGACTACATATTACAAAAAATCCTCTTCTTCTGTAGCCTAATATCTACAGGAAAAAGAGGATTTGATTTGTACTATCGTATTAATTAAGATCTGCTGGTGTTATTTCATATAAAGAACCGCTCATCATCCCACCGAATCCGCCGCTATTGTTCGTGCGATTCATCCCATTCATCGGGCTGTTCATCGTAGCAGTAGGCACTTTAGCATTATTTGCACCGGAAAGGCTGTTTTGCAACACCGTACTTGTAGTATCCTGCCACTCTTCCGTTGGAATTTCGGTACCATGTTCTTTGATCCATGTGATGATCTCATTTGATTCTCCACCACGACCACCGATCCCATTAATCATGAAGTATTTTATTTCTCCTTTACTAATCAATGCTTTCAAAGAATCGACTGTCAGAATCGGATCACTTCCACCGAATCCGCCCATTGCCATAACAGGCTTACCGGTCTGAATAATATACGGAGCGGCTGAACTGGCATTCGATACAGCAAATAGATATTTTTCACCTGTATTGTGTTGAGTTACATATTGCAATAATTTTTCGTTGGCTGTTTGATACATTCCACCGCGATTAGGCGTTCTTGCAGGTGCTGTATTAGTATTCTCTGAAGGCAAAGTATTTTCGGTAGGTGTCATCGTAGTATCCGGGTTAGCAGGTCTTATAGAAGCATTACTGCCTCCTGCACCTATCATATTAGGAGGATTACCACCGAATCTACCGAACCCTTCCTTAACTTCAGGGCCGCCAGCTGGGATTGCTACATTACCAGAAGCATTAACAATCGAAAAAGAAGACCAGTATAATGGAGTCAACATCAGTAATATGATTGCTCCAGAAGCGAGATATAACTTGTTCGCTTGAAGAATAGAATCTTTTTTGCCAATCAGTAAGCCTATCGTTAGTACCAGTCCTACACCACCAATAATATAAAACCATGCAGAACCGATAGTCGCATTAAATGGATAGATGACATACATTTGAAAAGCTGTAGTGACAGCCACGTTAATAGGTAACAGCCACGATAACCATCCACGCCCTTCACGATAATATCTCCATTGAGCCATAAAACCTGTTGCAGCAAGTACAGCTACAGGTGGAGCTAACATAATCAGATAATATTGATGGAAAAATCCTGCAATACTAAAAAATCCAGCTACAGGCAGTAACCACATTACCCAGAATATACTATCAAGGTACTCTGGACGGCGCCATGTATTTCGGCGTACTCCTGCGAATAAAGCGATTAACGATACAATGGCAAACGGCAATAATAGACTTGCTTGACCGGATAGACTGGATTGAAATAACCGAAGTGGGCCTGCATCTCCAATATTGAACATTTTTCCTGTATTTCGATTGCCTGTCGGAGGAGACATCTGGCTATTCGTCATGCCTGTTATCTGGTTGTTGCTATTACTGGTAGTCGGGGGAGCCGTAACTTGCGCTGTATTCTCTTCTGGTGATAGTACAGACGTCTGTCCTGTTAAGCGATTAAGACCGTTATACCCAAAAGCCAGTTCCATAACAGAGTTCGTCAGACTACTTCCTTCATAAGGTCGTTCACTTGCAGGTACACTATCGACAATCATTGCCCATGAGACCGAGATCCCTGCGAGTAATACTGTTCCTATCGCAAGCACCGATAGTTTTTGCTTCCAATTCACTTGATAAGCCAGTAGATAAAATACATATAAAGCAGGCAGAATCATATACGCTTGTAGCATTTTCACATTAAAAGCAACACCGATCATAGAGAAACCAGCGATAATCCACAGCGCTTTCTGTTGCTTTACACCTTTAAGTAGCATCCATGTCGCTAATAGTAAAAAGAATACTAATAGACTATCTACATTGTTGGAACGTTGTACTGCTATCGCTACAGGAGTAACCGCCATCATTAGCGCTGCAAGCCGTGCTGTATTTACTCCAAAAGTAGGCTTAACAATCAGATAGATTAATCCAACCGATCCTACACCTGCAAGTGCCATAGGCAAGGTGACGCTCCATCCATGCACTCCAAAAATAGATGCAAATAACGTCTGCACCCAGAACGCTACAGGAGGCTTATCGATCGTCACAAATCCACCGGGATCGAACGAAGCATAGAAAAAGTTGTGAAAACTTTGAAGCATACTTGTTACTGCCGCTGTATAGTAGGCATTGGCGTTTCCATTTTCCCAAATCTTCCACACATTTAGAAAAGCAGAAAGGATTAAAATCAAAATCAGCGGAATATCTATTCTTGATCGTGATTTTGATAGACTGCTTGCTCTTACTTCCATAGGTATTCCTCCCCAATCATCCATCATTCAGATATACTTTTTATGTAGATTTCATTTTGGCGCATTAACCTTAAATTTAGATCATGAATTACTTAAAAAAAGATTAAATATGAAATTTCTGATACATCTGGCATCTGAAAATATACGTTGACTGCTTACATTGTTATGCACAAAAAAGAACCTCCATACTCACTAAGATGTGAGTTGGAGGTTAAATGTTGTATTTATAGCAAGGGGGGATTTGCTAAGAACAAGGACAAATAAGGGTTAGTGTTGGGCAAACATATGCGCAAATGCTTGAGCTAGCCAAGCATTAATATTCATTAGTATTGAGTGTTACCACTTTCCGTAATGTTTTTCACACCGATAAATTTAGTGCCTACATTATGGTAACGAGTATTAGTCATTTTCACTGTACTGGTAGAACTATCTGTACGGAAAATCGCTTCTTTCATATCAGAAATATCGCAATTGTCGATCGTTACATTTACTTTAAATGTACTTCCGCCCAATTGACGAATAAATTTACCTGCTTTAGAACCTTTAAAGTTGCTTACTTTGAATGTAGAAGCTGCATTGATCTGGAACATTTTATCATCACCATTGGTAGCCGAACCACCTTTAAGAGTAACTGTTCCACTTTCTTTGATTGTCATTGCATCTTCACCGATATCTTCCCAGACGATGTTCTCCAGAGTAGCGTTCCCATAAGTATGTACGCCATCAGCCGCTGGATAACCAAGTACTACATTTTTCAATGTACCTCCATTTTCAACGCGGAAAATAGGTTTTTGACCTTCTTTTTGACTGCCATCTCCAAGAGCACTTCCTGCGATGAAGCGTGCTCCTTTGCCATCATACACTTCGCCTGCTTTGACAACGATTGTAGTGTTAGTGACACCGGCTGCTTCTACTGTAGTTGTTGGTACAGCAGTTGTCGGCACAATTGTTACAACTGATGCTAACATCGTAGCCGCTAATACCGTTGTTACCCATTTTTTCATCCAAAAATCGCTCCTTTTGAATACATTTTTTTAAACCTGTTACTTAAAATGTAATTTATCAGGTTTAAGTTAACAATATCATTTAGAGTATAATTTTTCCATATGAATATAACGAAACCTTTTTGAAAATAATATGCAAAATATCGAAAAATTATCCAACAATAAATACAGCTTCTTCCCTATATAATATTTAGAAAAATCAATATAAAATTCCTTTTAATACTATATTGTAAACTATACTTTAGTTCAATAACTTGTTGTACCAAAAAAAAAGAGAAACCTTGGAATATAAAGCTTCTCTTTTTTTGGTGTTATTATTCTTTATCAAAAAAGAAATGTTCGGCTGATACTTGATCGCCTTCGATTATAATTTTACCGTAAGAGTATCTTGGTTCGCGACGCTTGTCTGTCGGTGATCCTGGATTGAATAATAGGATATCTTCCCGTATCTCAGATAAAGGCGTATGAGAATGCCCGAATACGATGATATCGACAGCTTCATTAGGAAAAGTGTTAAACGCTCGATCCGGCGTTGTACCTCTCCATCCATCTCCATGAACCAGACCAATTCGCTTGCCAGCAACCTCTATTATTTTCTGCAATCCAAGTCGTTCTACAATATCGTCTCCATCATTGTTACCTGCTACTGCTTCGACAGGAGCCAATTCAGATAACTTTTCATACACCCACCAATCACAGAAATCTCCTGCATGTACAATAAGGTCTACCCCTTGCAACCCTTCTAATAAATGAGCTGGCAGATAACGATTACGACTAGATATATGTGTATCGGATACAATGCCAATAATCAATTAGTTCCCCTCCTTACTCTGATAAGCGAGACGACGTTCATCTCGATCGGTTTCACTAAGCTTAGGACAAGAGAAACAATAATCTCCGTCATCCATACGATGATACAAGCAACAAGCGCTTTTTAACGGAATTGATTGATCTCCTTGAATACTGGTCGTATAACGAGTGGGTATATGGAGCGGATTGCGTGATAAGCCAAACGTTTCCGCTTCCATTTGTGTGGTCACATAGTGATGATCTTCTTTAATCTGCTCTACAATCGTTGTCGATGAAGCTTCTTCTTGCCATGCTTGAATAAAATAATTAAACTGGCTTGGGAATTGCCGCCAGAATACGCGAGCATGAGCGCCTGTAACTGTCGATATTGCTTCGATCAAAGGACGAAGCGTTTGTTGATACAACTGTTTGAGATGAGTCTGGCGAAATAATTCTCGCTCCGCAGAAGCACCGGTTCCTTGCTCTTCACTCCACTGCTGAATCCGAAATGCAAACTGACAATATCCATTACTTTCATACATATCCATCGTTAGATTTTCTAAGTCTAATGCAATACTTCTATTATAAAAGGAAAGATAATATTGCTCTGCCAAAGCAATGCGACCTAACCAGGAACAGAAAAAAGTTCCTGCTGGCTCTGTATCCGGTGCTTTTAGCAAAGGAGCATAGAACTGTAAAAACTTCCTCATGCCTTCCACTGTACTTAATTCTGCAAAAGAAGCGCTATATATGGCATCCGGATGTGGTTCCATTATGAGATAAAATTTAGCTTTTAACATATCACGATCCAAGCTAAGCTCCATACTTCCCAAACCCTTCCTTTATTAAGATTCATTATCATTTATCCTATACCAATCTCTTCGATTCTTCAAATCAACATTAAAAAAGACAGCCCTTGAATAAAGGACTGTCTTATAACGGAAGGTATAACTATGATTTGATTAAGAAGAAGATTTCGATTCAACCGGTTGCTTTTTGGTGCTTACAACAGATTCTACAGCCGCTATACGGCGATCTTCAGGCTGTCCGGTTGCTTGAATTTTTCTGACTTTGTGAAGTACTTCTTTGTTCGGTAAGTAATGAAGAGATTTGATATAACGGATCGTTTTGGTTTTGGCACGCATAACGATTGAATGCGTCTCTGCACGATCATCCGCCAGATAACGAACACCACCCAGGATTTCACCAGGCGTTACACCTGTTGCGGCAAAAATAACATCGTCGGTGCCGATCATATCCTGCATCGTAAGAATCTGGTACGGATTTTCGATACCCATTGCCTGACAGCGTTCAAACTCCGCTGCATTGGCTGGCATCAATCTACCTTGTAGTTCACCACCAAGGCAGGATAGTGCAGCAGCAGCCAGTACACCTTCCGGTGCGCCTCCTGATCCTAAGTAAAGATCAATCCCTGCTTCGGGGAAAGCAGGAGCCATAGCGCCTGCTACATCGCCATCGCTGATAAATTTGATCCGAACGCCTACTTTACGCAATGTTTTGATAATACTTTCATGACGATCACGATCTAATATCATAACCGTGATATCCGCCATATTTTTACCGAGTGCTTTGGATGCTTTATGCAAAGTCACATCGACAGGATCTTCAATACTGAGCTTGCCTACTAATGCAGGGCCTACAGCTAATTTCTCCATATACATATCAGGAGCATGCAGAAGGTTACCTTTATCGGCTACAGCAATAACCGACAGTGCATTATTCAACCCCTTCGCCACAATGGCTGTTCCTTCTAACGGGTCTACTGCTACATCTACTTCTGGTGAATCTGTGTTTCCCACTTTTTCTCCAATATACAACATTGGAGCTTCATCCATCTCACCCTCACCGATTACAACAGTACCGTTAATCGATACAGAGTCGAACATCGCACGCATCGCTAGTGTAGCCGCCTCGTCTGCGCTGTTCTTGTCACCGCGTCCCATCCAGGGAGCCGAAGCCAATGCCGCGACTTCTGTTACTCTTACAATTTCCAATGCCATCTCGCGTTCCATGTCTTCCACTCCTTTAATTGGGATTTCAAAGATAAATGTTGTTTACTAGAGCATATAATATCACTATTTCAAACAAAAATGTTGTTTTTAACGAAAATAATCTTCTAAAACAAATTTATATGTTTGATAAATAAATATTATAAAGGTTTTCAAAGTACATTATAACTGATAAACAACATATTTCTTGAATACAGAAATTAAATCTGTGTTTTTAATTTCATTTTATATAAATAACCACATTTTCATGAATGAAACCAAAAAAAAAGAAACAGCAAACAATCTCTAAGAGATCATTTACTGCTTCTTTATTTACGACGATTGGAGATTAGTTGATACCAACAGCGCTCAAAGAGTTTTTAACAGCTGTTGTTTGAGCAGAGTTTGCACCATACAAATCTGTAGATGCTTGGATCATTGCAGAACGGTAAGCAGAGAAGTTAGAGCTAGAAGTCAAGTAGTAGTTCAATGCACGGTATACGATTTGGATCGCTTGTGAACGACCGATACCTGTTGTATTTACTCCACCAAATGTTCCACCTTGCGCTAACAAGTAGTATGCTTTGTTCGGAATACCACTGTTTGTGTGTACGCCACCGTTATCACTGGATGTATTTACATAAGCAGACATTGAAGCTGGTTGTCCACCTTTAGCAGGGTTATCCATGTAACGAAGAGCATCACCAGAAGTACCTGGAGTATAGATTGCATCACCGATCAACCAGTTTTTACCTTCGATCGTGTTACCGAACATATCAGAGATTGCTTCATTCAAAGCACCGGATTGACCATAGTATTCAAGGTTAGCTGTATACTCGGTTACACCGTGAGTCAATTCATGACCTACAACATCCAAGTCACCAGACAATGGAACGAATGTAGAACCGTCGCCATCTCCATAGACCATTTGCGTTCCGTTCCAGAATGCATTGTTGTAGTTAGTAGAGTAATGAACTGTAGATTTAAGAGCTAGACCATTACCATCAATACTGTTACGTCCAAAGTTAGATTTGTAGAAATCATATACTCTTTCTGCGTAAGTATGAGCATCTACAGCAGCAGGATCATTAAATGTACTGCTTGTGCTGGATACTGTTGATCCTGGCAAAGTACTACGGTTAGCTGCTGTATATGTTTGTACACCTTTTCCACGTGTACTATCGATTAACAAGTTGCTAGAACCAGATACAGTTGTTGTGAACGACTTCGTATCGCCCAATACCCCTTTACCTGTTCCTGTAGCATGCTCAATCAAGTCATATTGGAACAAGATTGAACCATCTTTAGCATCGATAAAGTAACGTGTACGAAGTGGTTCAGGAGTAAGTACGTTTACTTCAGTTACATAAGCTAAGCTAGCTTTATCTTCTGGAGCATATACATACAATTTAGCACTTGGTGCTTTTTGAGCTTCACCTAATGAACCAATTTTAGAAGCAGCATCTTTTTCAGCAATTTTGATTGCTTCAGAAGCGCTAATTTTTGGAGTTACAGCTGCTTTTGCATCTTTAGCATCGCTTAATTTACCGTAGACATCTTCAACTACGCTACCCAAGTACAAAGATACATTTCCTGTTTTATCAAAGTGCAATGTTTGTTCTGCACCGTATACTGGAACGCCTTCGTAGATTTGGTTGATGCGATAATGTTCTGTACCTGTAGAGGAATCTGCTTGACGTTTAGTAATATCAAAAACTTGTTGTGCAGTTGCTTGTTGATCTCCGGCAATTGTACGTTTTTGTCTGTCCAAGAATTTCCATACTTTTGCATCACCAGCCAATCCGCTTGTTACCAAAGTAGATTGTGTAATTACTTGTGGAGTGTAATCTCCTAGTGGTGTTACTTCATTAGCAGAAGCAGCAAAAGCTGGAGCCTGAGCACCAATCAACAAACTACCGGCAAGTATAAATCCAAACGTCTTTTTCAAAGTATTCTCCCCTGTTCACTTGGTTTTTTGGTATTGCCTAATAACAACTTTTTGTGATTTTTCTTCTAAGTACCTGTGAGCCTTTGCCAAAATTCAATGATAGCATTCGTATCGAACGCTCAAGCGCCAGCTACAAACTGCGGGCAACATCTACAACAACAATCAGTAACCGGTACCCCTCCTTTTGGACGCTCATATTTTACCAAATAAATCATTTTGTGGATTTCTTCTTGCGTCTGAAAGGAATCGTATCATGATTCCTAAAAAAAATAAATACCTTTTTAGATAAAAATATGGAAAAAGATGAAAATAGCTGATTTATCTGACATGAGCTGTACAGTTTAGTATCATTTGGAGAAAACTACCTTACTTTTCGCACGTAAAAAAGACTTAATTCTACTTTTCAGCAGTAATTAAGTCTTAATTAAATTCAGATTCATAAAAAGAGAAAAAAGGTTATAAGAATCAGGGCGCTTATAAACATATTTTTATCAATTTAACTGGAAATTATTTTGGTGTACTGGCTTATTTTTTAAAGACTACTAACTTAGTCTCTAACATTTCTTCTAACGCATACTTAATTCCTTCACGACCAATTCCACTTTGTTTTACTCCACCATATGGCATATGATCGACACGGAATGATGGGATATCATTAACAATCACTCCACCTACTTCTAATTTCTCAGCCGCTTGAAATGCTGTTGACAGTTGTTGTGTGTAGATCCCTGCTTGTAATCCATAATTAGAACGATTGACTTCACGAATCCCTTCTTCCATATCTGCTACAGGATTGATCATCACAATAGGAGCGAATACTTCCTGACAAGCGACACGTACCTCGGGATTCACTCGTAACAAGACAGTAGGTAAAAGAAGATCTTCTTCTATTGTACCTCCATACGCAATCTCTGCTCCTTGAGATACAGCTTCTTCTATCCATTCTATTGCTCTTGTCTGTTCTTTGGGTGCGATCATAGCAGACACATCAGTATCTTCATTCATCGGATCACCTAGCTTCAGTTGACGCGTTGCTTGGACAAATTGATCTACAAAATCATCAAAGATGTCTTGATGTACATAAATACGCTGAATAGAAATACAGACTTGTCCCTGATTGCCAAATGCACCGGAGACCGCACGCTGAATCATTGCAGGAATATCGGTATCACGGTCAATAATCAGTCCCGAGTTAGAACCTAGCTCTAATGTTACCTTTTTAAGACCTGCTTTGGATCGAATCGAGATGCCTACTGCCGGACTACCTGTGAATGACAATGCTTTGACACGTTCATCCGTTACGATAACATCACCTACCACTTTGCCATCCCCTGTTACTACATTTAGCGCTCCCGCAGGTAGACCAGCTTCTTGTAATAATTCTGCTAATAAGAAAGAAGATAATGGAGTCTGCTCCGCAGGTTTCAATACCACTGTATTTCCGGCAGCAAGAGCAGGTCCTACTTTGTGTGCAACCAGATTCATAGGGAAGTTAAATGGCGTGATCGCTCCTACCACACCTACAGGCTCTTTGACCGTATAAGCGATTCGTCCTTCTCCACTTACAGAAGCATCCAGTGGAATCGTTTCTCCATGAATCCGTTTGGCTTCTTCTGCGGCAAATTTATACGTTTCTACTGTACGACCTATTTCTGTTCGAGCAGCTTGTAGCGGTTTAGCACCTTCAAGTGCTATCAATTGTGCTGCTTCTTCTGAACGTTGTTCTAGCAGCCGTGCTAGATTTTCCAAAATAGATGCGCGTTGGTGTGCTGGCATAGCACGCATCGTTGCTCTAGCTTCATAAGCCGCCGCTATAGCCTGCTTGGTTTCTTCCTCATTAGCTTCGGCAACTTCCGCAATCAGGGAACGATTGTATGGAGAATATAAAGGCGTATAGGACTGAGCTGTAACCCACTCCCCGTTAATATATAAATGTTTTTTATCCACAATGATCTTCCTTTCTTCATTCAAAATAAAGCTACGCTGGAAATAAGCGCTCCTACTCAATACCCTTTTTTGCAACAAAGTATGTTTATTTATTTTATATTTAGTAAAATAGGGTCTTTTATACTAAATAAATTACGACTATATTCGACAATTAATATTTGTTTATTTATTTTTTAGATAACTATACATTTTTTAAAAAATTTGCCGAAATATAATTTGTTACAACAATAAAATGTTAATAAATGCTTTTATTCAGGGATTTATAGGTATTTTTCTAGTTACCATTTTAATATTAATGTTTGCTTAAAAATACATTAAAATACATTTAATGAAAAAATGTTTAAAAATCTATCGACATATTCGACAAAATGTGAGATATTTACATTACTTAAAAACCAAGACTTATTAACTACTAATTATTAATGGAATGAGATGAAGCTGATGAAACATTTAAAAGTACAAACCAAAATTATAAGCTTAACGTTACTCAGTGCATTGTTTATGATTATCGTTGGATTTGCAGGTTACAAAACAACGGATCTTATGTCTACCGAATCTAATGAAATGTATAACCAGAATGTCCGAGCCATTAGTGATGTAAGTCAGATCATTATTGATAATAGAACAATTGAAGCAGCATTACTTGAATTTATTATTACTACAGATAAAGATCGCAATGCAGCATTAGACTCTTCGATCAAAGAACGTTTGACCCAAAATCAAACTTTATATACAGATATGAGTACGATCACTCTTACTCCAGAAGCAACCAAGCTCTATGATACTTACAGCAAGTCACTTACAGATTACACTTCCAAAATTGAAGAAGTACTCCAAAATGCATCACAAAATAATAACACTGAAGCTTACCGTATCTTCCAAACCGATGTCGAACCATTACGCGTTAGTATGAATGATACAACCAAAGCACTAAATGCTTTACTAAAAAAAGAAGCACAAAACAATAATGAACAAGCTATACATCTAGCATCTGTTGCCAAATTCGTATTGATTATTGTATTTGTTGCTGGTGCTCTAATCTCTGCTCTTGCAGGTCTTTGGATTAGCCGTATAATCAGTCGCCCTCTCAAACAGTTACAACAATTAATGGGTAGTGCTGGTGAAGGTGATCTTACCGTTAACGGTTCTTATCAATCTCGTGATGAAATTGGACAAGTGACCACTTCATTTAATGCGATGATGACTAATGTAAGAGATATTATCCGTAAAGTTGATGAAAGTGCGATGACGTTATCTGCTTCTTCAGAAGAATTAACAGCAAGTGCAGATCAGACAGCCCAAGCAGCAGAACATATTGCAGTGGCTACCAATGAAATGTCTACCGGAATCGAATCTCAAGTCGAATCTGTTAACCAGGTCAACCAATCAATCGGCTTGATGTATGAACGTATGGGTCATGTAGCAGCAATAAGTAACGAAGTTAATCAAATGACAGAACAAATGAATGCTGATGCCAAAAATGGACTAAGCGAAGTTACCGAGATTACCCAGTTAATTCAAGGTATAGCTCAAGATATGCAAGATAATCTAGCCGTTATGACTAATTTGAATGACAAATCCAATCAGATTAGTATTGCTTCATCTGCAATTCAACAGATTGCACAACAAACGAATTTGCTTGCTCTTAACGCTTCGATTGAAGCAGCTCGTGCAGGTGATGCAGGTAGAGGATTTGCGGTAGTTGCTGAAGAAATTCGTAAACTTGCTTCCAGTACAGCGGATTCTTCTACATTGATCTCTAATATGGTTCAGTCTATTCAACATGATAGTCATATGGCGGTTGAACAGGTTCATAAGTCGTCAGATAGTATTCAAAGTACAGTAGCTAGTAGTACTCGTGTAAACACAGCATTTGAAGCGATTCAACATTCTGTTAGTAATACAACAGAGAAAATTATTCGTACAGGTTCTTTGATTCAAGAAGTTGCTAAGCAATCCGAGACGATTGCAGAAGCTATGGGACATGTAAGTGCAATATCAGAAGAAAGTTCTGCGGGTATCCAACAGACAGGCGCTGCAAGTGAAGAGCAATTGTCTACAATGGAAGAAGTCTCAAGTGCAGCACGTTATTTGGCTGATTTAGCTGAGAACTTACAAACAACTCTTGCCCGCTTCAAAATATAATATATATTCAGTCAGGAGAAAATAGCATGAGAAATTGGAAAGTTAGAACTAAAATCATTACGCTTATTGTAGTAAATCTACTCGTTTTAGTGATGTTAAGCGCTACAGGCACATTAATGACTAATCAAATGTCCAAAGTCGCTTCAAATATGTACGAAGTCAATATGCGCTCTCTTACGATTATGGATCAAATTATTATGAACTATGGTGATAATGCCGCTAGCCTTCTTGAATTAATGCAGACGACTGATCCAACCGTTAATAAAAGTTTGATGAATCAAATTAATGTCACTGCGGCCAATAATAAAGAACAATTTGAAATGATGGGACAAATGACATTGAGTCCTTCGAATCAAAAGTTAGCCGCTGAACTGGTTCCGTTAGCAACAGCATTTTCAGAACAACGCGATAAAATCGCCGCATTAGCAGCCGCTAACCAGAATCAACAAGCTTTTCAAGCCTATGCGAATCTTAATAGCCAACGTACTCAGCTAAACGAAGTACTGAATGCTATGCGTACTAATCTTATTGATGAAGCAGGCAATGCCAAAGTAGCTGCTGATCAACAATATAGCCAATCCCAATGGATTACAGGCATTCTATTTGTAATAGGATTGATTATCTCCCTACTACTAGGTGGTTGGATCGTACGCTTGATTGTACGTCCTCTCAACAATGTAACACAATTAATGACTAATGCTTCAGATGGTGATCTTACAGTTCATTCCGACTACGCATCCCGAGATGAGATTGGTCAATTGTCTGCTGGATTCAATACTATGATATCGAGTATTCGTGAAATTACGAAAAAAGTAGACGAAAGTGCAATGACTCTCTCTGCTTCATCAGAACAATTAACAGCTAGTGCTGAACAAACAGCCAAAGCTTCTTCCCATATTGCTACTTCTTCTGGTGAATTATCAACTGGATTCGAATCTCAAGTCGAAACGGTTAACCAGGTAACGAATGCAACAAATGAAATGACCGATAAAATGAAACAGTTACAAACAAGCAATAAAAATGTTCAAGCACTTACGAATCATATGGAAGAAACCGCTGGTAATGGAATTAGTGAAGTGCAAGAAATTACCCATTTGATCAATAATCTGGCAAGTAATATTCAGGATAACTTGAATGTATTGACTAGCTTGAACCAAAAATCAGATGAGATTGGACTAGCTTCACAAGCGATTCAACAAATTGCCAAACAAACCAACTTGCTTGCTCTAAATGCTTCAATTGAAGCGGCTCGTGCCGGTGAGTCTGGACGCGGATTTGCAGTCGTTGCAGATGAGATTCGCAAACTTGCAGAAGGTGCAGCACAATCTTCTACGCAAATTACAGCATTGATCTCAGATGTACAATCAGAAAGTCAAAAAGCAGTCGAACAAGTTCATACGTCTGTAAGTAATGTACAAGCCGGGGTTCAAAGCAGTGAACGTGTAAATGTAGCGTTTGAAGCGATTCGTCAAGCGGTTGCAGATACTGTAGAACAAATCGGTGGCACACGTTTGATGGTTGGATCTATCACTGTACAATCTCAACAAATCTCTGAAGCGATGGAACATTTAAGTGCTCTATCTGAACAAGGCTCAGCGGGTATTCAAGAAATGAATGCTGCGAGTGAAGAACAATTATCAACTATGGAAGAAGTATCTGAATCTGCTCGTTACCTCTCTTCACTTGCTGAAGATCTTCAACAACTATTAGCTGGATTCAAACTTTAATTTGCAACTTGCTTTGGTTACGCTTTGATTTCTTTTTAACTGTCTGCTTTATTATAAAAAGGAAGCTCTCTACAAGATGATGTAGAGAACTTCCTTTCTTTTTTTTATTTCATATATTTAGAGAACAGTTCGCCTGCTCTTTTCGCAAATTCTTCAAGATCGATATTCGTTTTACCTAGACGTGAATACCAATTTTTGACCGTATCGAGTACCCATGACGGAATACTTTTCCCGGATATCCGACTATAAAATTGATAATATGCCCATACGAGATGATCCCAGCGCTTATCATCACCTTTTTGAATATATTCAGACACATCAATTACTTTAGCATGTCCATTTTGTACAATTACATTTTTTAAATGAATATCCCGCGGATTCAGACCAATGCTACGTACATACTCTCTAGCAGCTTCTACATCCAAAATGACTTGCTCGGGAACTTCAATCCCTTGTAACAAACAATCTTGTAGTGTCGGCCCTTCTTCATAACTCATTACCAGATAGTTCGTACCTCTACCATAACAGGTCGGAAAATAAGGTGAACCTGCTAATCGCTCATATACAAATACTTCAGATTGAATTTTATCAATCGCTTCCGGTGTAAACAGCTTAAAGGCATACTCAGGAACTTGATCATACGTAAATACAGCCGCATCTGTTCCTATCCCTATACATCGTGCTCCATCTGCATAACCAGATATAACTACCGGATCATTATCATCACTACCACTGACACCTATGCGGCGTAATGCTTCTTCTGCTACTCTCCAATCGGATACCATCCAGATTGCCCCTCTCTTACCTCACATCAACCGATAACGGATTCATAATAAATATATCAATTTATACAGTATTCTAGACCATTTTTTTAAAGAAACCAAATTTTATTTTTGGATATGGAAATTTATACATTTATACATTTTGTTTTCTTTGTGAATAGATTCCTGTAAAATAGATAAGACGGATCATAAAATGATTCTTTGACACATTTTTGTATTTGAAATGGAGGAATTTATCAATGTCAGATTTTCAGAGCAAATTAGAACAGTACGCCGAACTTGCGGTACGTGTCGGTGTTAATATACAGCCAGGTCAGCGTTTGGTGATCAATGCTTCGATTGATGCTGTTGAATTTGTACGTGTAGTGACCAAAAAAGCATATGAAGCTGGTGCTGTTCTTGTTAAAGTCAATTGGAGTGATGATCAAATCGCACGTATGCGTTATGATTTGGCTCCAGATGAATCATTTGAAATTGGTCCAAAATGGTATGCTGCTGAAATGGAAGAACTTGCAGTAGATGGCGGAGCGATTTTGCATGTCGTTTCAGATGATCCTGATTTGCTCAAAGGAGTTAATCCAGAACGCATTTCTACCTATCAAATGACTGCAAATAAAGCATTAGCTAAATATCGTGAATATGTACAATCTGAAAAATTAAGCTGGTCGATTGTTGCTGTACCTTCAGAAGCTTGGGCTGCTAAAGTATTCCCGGATGTAGCTAAAGAAGAACAAGTATCTGCTATGTGGGATGCGATCCTCAAAGCAGTACGTGTAGGTAATGGCGATGCGATCGAAGCATGGGAAAAACATGTTGAATTATTAAATACCAAATCCAAATATCTAAATGATAAAGCATACAAACAATTACATTATGTTGCACCTGGAACAGACTTAACGATTGGACTTCCTGAAGGTCATCTATGGGCAGCAGCAGAAAGTACAAGCGAACGTGGATTTACATTTATGGCAAATATGCCAACAGAAGAAGTATTTACAGCTCCACTGAAAAGTGATGTTAATGGCTATGTAAGTAGCACTAAGCCATTAAGTTATGGTGGTAACATTATCGACAACTTCAAATTAACATTCAAAGACGGTCGTATTGTAGGTATAGAAGCACAGCAAGGACAAGATACATTAGAGCGTCTGGTAAGTATGGATGAAGGTTCTCACTATCTTGGTGAAGTTGCATTAGTGCCTCACAAATCACCGATCTCTGAGTCCAATATTCTTTATTACAATACATTGTTTGATGAGAACGCTTCGAATCACCTTGCGATCGGTAGTGCATACGCATTTAACTTGATCGGTGGTAAAGAATTGTCTCGTGATGAATTGAATGAACGTGGACTGAATAACAGTCTTACTCATGTCGACTTTATGATTGGTTCCGGTGAAATGGATATCTATGGTATCACTAAAGACGGCGAAAAAGAACCTGTATTCCGTCAAGGCGAATGGGCATTTTAATGTTATTTCTTTGATTATCTATCCGTAGTGTGTTCATTCATATGAATAACGATAAAAGACCTGTCATTTGTGATATGACAGGTCTTTTATTATAATTATTTCAGCACATTTTCTCACAATACATAGAACCAAAGATATTTCAGAGTTGAAAGGAATGAATACACGCTATGCAATATTATGTTTTGGAATATCAGTATCCACGCAAAGGATTTATTTCAGGAGGAGCTACATTCCTGCCTGCACTGGATCAATATTATGATCCAGACCACACAGAATTACCAACACATACGACTGCTGAAGTCATCTTGGATTCTAACTTGAGAAAAATGGATGTTGATTTCTTCTATACGGGTAATAGAGCTACTGTTGTATCCGATGCATGGAAGCAACTGCTAGAACAATGGAATGTAGTCGCACAGTTTATCCCTGCACAGATATACTATTATAATCAGGAGCCTGTACCGGGAACATACTGGATTGCTCATCGATTAAAGTCTCTCGATTGTGTCGATTACGAACAATCTCAATATGCTGGCAAGAAACTGGTTCTACGCTCTATCGAGCAACCACCTCGCCGCATAGCCAAAGGATTTGAGCAAATTATACTGGATGAACAAAAAATCAAACAAGATGAATTTTTCACACTAGAATATACATACATTTCGAATCCGATCATTTCTGAGAAGCTATATCAGGAGATCCAAAAACACAAATTAAAAATTCATGCAACACCGATTGAGCAGTTCAGACCTTAACTTTTCGATAATACTCAATACCGATCGATCTTTGTTAATTCTTCATCCGGCTCATTCGTCGTCCACATACCAGTGCAAGCATCCGTACATCATGCATTAATGCGGCATATTCTTCTGTTGATAAAGCTTGAGTCGGTGTAGGATAGGTGCTGGCTTGATTATTTTCAGCCGTAGACTTCAATTCTAATAATAATCCATCCGCTCCTACTGCTACACAGGCTTTGGTCAGTGAGTTAAGCGTATTTCCATTAGAGATACAATGTACAGGATAAGCAATAACAGGTAGATGAGTTAATTGGCGCAATTCTGGAATCGCAGCTATATCTAGCGAGTTATATTGTATATTTTCAAAAGGGCACATACTTCCTTCACATAAAATAATATTGGGGTTACCATGAGATAATAAATATTCAGCGGCTCCTAACAAATCTTCATACGAATCTTGATGGCTACGCTTCAAAATAATCGGGCGCTTCACACTACTTAATCGGCGTAATAATAATTGATTACGTAGTAAACGAATATCAATAGCAATCAGATCCGCATATTCTTCACATATTTTCAATTGTTCATGAGCTGTTACTTCGAGCATTGTCAGTAGTCCATATTGATTGGCTACACGTTGTAATATACTCATTTTACGAAATGGAATGCCTTCATTCTGCTCTTTCCAATGACCGGCGATGATTTGTGCTCCTGAACGACTAATCGCAGCGGCATCTTGCTCCATTTCGATTCTTGATTCTGCTTCTGTCGACACAATCGCTACAAAGCGCCCCCCACCAAACTGTACTTCTCCTATTCGAATAATACTGTCTGGTTGTTCAGGCTTGCGCAAAGATAATGTATAAAACGCATGGTGAAATGCGGGAAGAGAGATATTCATTTCAACGCTTCCTTTCAGAAATAATAATTCGAATAGCAATAATCAAGTTTACTTTTCTTTCTCTAATTGAAAATGATTATCATTATCAAATTATAAGATGAACATATCGCTTTTGCAAGATCAGAGCACAAAAAAAGTGCAGACTCCACAAGGAATCTACACTTTTATAATCGATGAGATACATATTGTTAACGGCTAGTCTACTGATTAATAACCTATTATGGTTTCAGTACGACTTTGATACAGTTCTCTTCTTTGCTATCAAACACATGATAACCATGCTCTGCTTCATCCAAAGAAAGACGATGAGTGATAATATCAGCAGCGCTGAACTGTCCTGTTTGAATTTGTTTGAACAACTCTGGCATATAGTGAACTACAGGTGCTTGACCCATTTTCAACTGAATATTACGTTCAAATAAGTGACCTAGTGGGAATTGGTTATAGTTCAATCCATATACCCCTGTTAATTGAATCGTACCGAATTTGCGTACTACATTACTTGCTAATTGGAAAGCTCCTAGTGAACCGCCTTGAATTTTCAAAGCAGTTTCTACTTTCTCAATCGTTGATTTCTCTGCATCTAGACCTACACAGTCGATAACAACGTCTGCTCCACCGCTTGTAAGTTCAATCAGATATTGATCTGCATCGCCTACATCTTTGAAGTTAACCGTTTCTACATTATTAGTACGCTTCGCATGAGCTAGACGATAATCGATATGATCGACAGCGATAACGCGTTTTGCTCCTTTTTGCCAAGCGAATTTTTGAGTGATTAAGCCGATTGGACCGCAACCAAGTACGATAACCGTATCGCCTTTTTTCACGCCAGCGCTTTCAACACTCCAGTACGCCGTTGGGATAACGTCAGACAAGAATAGCACGTCTTCATCAGGAACTTCCAAACTATCTGGAATAACAAATGGTAAGAAGTTACCGTATGGTACACGTAAGTATTCTGCTTGTCCACCAGCGAATCCGCCATAAGTATTGGAATAACCGAACATTGCGCCTGTATCTTTTTCAGGATTCTCATTTGCATTATCACATTGACTTTCCATTTCGTTTTTACAGAAGAAACATTCACCACAAGATACGTTAAAAGGAATAATAACACGATCGCCTTTTTTCACTTTGGTTACTTCTGGCCCTACTTCTTCTACGATTCCCATTGGCTCATGTCCGATAACATAATCTCCATCCATACCCGGGATATTACCATTAAATATATGCAAATCAGATCCGCAAATTGCTGTAGATGTAATACGGATTAGAACATCATCTTGTTTTTGTAACTTCGCATCTTCTACCTCTTTGACTTTAACTTTACGCTTACCTTGGTATGTTAGTGCTTTCACATTAATTCTCCCCTTTCAAATTTTAATGTTGCTAGTTTTGTATTAACCAAACTTTCCCTTTTATTAACAAGCGATTGATTTTGAGTGTAGTAGGGTAATTGGAGAATAGATTATACAAACTAACATATACTTAATAACTTGACGATAACTCGTTTTGAAAGGGGCAATATCCAATGAAACATTTAACATCTGCACAAATTGAGGAATTGAAAAATAGTCTTTTAGAAGATAAAGAGGCACTTGAACGCCATTTTAATATGGAAAATGATACAACTGATGGCCAAGTTGAATCTGAGCTTGATTCTACGGGTGAATTGTCTTCTGTAGATAACCACCCTGCTGATTTGGGTACAGAAACATATGAGCGTGAACGTGATATGGCTATCGACGACAATATGGATGATAAGCTAGATCAAGTCAATGCTGCACTACAACGTATCGAAGATGGCACATATGGAGTCAGTGAAATTAGTGGTGAGCAAATTCCTTTTGAACGTCTACAAGCACTGCCTTATACGACTATGTTAGTCGGTGAAAGTGCTGAAGAAGGCGGCGGTGTGAATGATTACCGTCCTATCGAGGAAGATTTGATTACACCTGCTGCTAAAGGTGCTGGTGAAAACCGTCAAAGTCATACCGGTAAATTCGATGATGCTGGCGCATGGCAAGCTGTCGAAGAATATGGTGTAGCTGATTCACCTGCAATGTCTACACAACGTGATGTAGAAAGCTACAACGAACTTGCTGAAGGTGGAGAAAATAAAGACACTGGCACTGTAGAAGATATTGAGAAGTTTGCTGGTAACGATATTGAAGGCGGTCAACGTCATGTACAGCGTGGTGAAGATTTAGACCGTTATGTAGCTGATGATGAAGGCGATACCGAGTTACAGGTAACGGAAGAGGACGAAGAAATCGACGCTGAAAGCGAAGATGCAGATCGTCGTCGCTAAGTCGTTACATCGTTATAATGAATTTTATACTTCATTTTTAAGTATATAAATATAAAAAATAGCCACAACTCTCTTCTATTTCTGTTAAGAGGGTTGTGGCTATTTTAGTGTTTACTTTTATACTTCTACTCTTCTATTCTATACGTTGTTATCATTTTTATATTAACATATCAACTTTTCTATTCTTTATCTGGTTTCTTTTACGCTACGATACTTTCCAAATCAGGCTGTAATTTGTTACGCAATATATACAGCATGATAGCTCCTACCAGAAATGCCACGACATCCGAAATAACCAATGACCAGATCACTCCGTGAAATCCATTTATTTGATTAGCGATATACAATACAGGGATCAATGTTATCCCTTGAATAATAGACATCACAAATGCCGCAGTTCCTTGCGCGGTTGCTTGAAAAATACCTGTAAATAATACAGTGATTCCAGTGATAAATAAAGATAAAAACGTTACGTGTAGAATATAACTTCCCATTTCGATCAATTGTATATCTTGTGTAAATAACCCTATTAAATGATCTGAAATCAAGTAAACAACAGCACCGAATACAGTCGCTAATATCACAATCATTTTAATCGTAAATGTAATCGTTTGTTTCATCCGTTCTTTATTTGCTGCAAAATTAAAAGCAATCATGGGTACAATACCTTCACACAATCCCATCAAAATAAATTCAGGAAATTGCAGCAAACGTGATGAAATTCCAAATCCAGCTACAGCTTGTTCTCCATATTCGATCAGAAAACGATTAAAAATTAAAGACATGGCTCCCATAAAAAGACTCATAATAAACACCGGTACTCCAATTTTGAATACATTGCTTACTATTTCTGTATTGATTTTGAACACTTTGATTGAAACCGTCAAAAACTGACTACTGTATCTGATATGAAAAATATAATATGCACTTGCTACTAAATTAGAAATAACTGTAGCAGAAGCCACTCCAATAATACCCCAATGAAAAACGAAAATGACTACCATATCCAGAATAATATTTACAATCACATTCAAAATCATACCCATCATCGAAGTAGTAGCTGCACCTTCAGAACGTACAATATTTTCAAGCATAAAAAATAATAAAATAAACGGTGAACCAGCAAGCATAATCATGACATAGTCTTTGGTAAACGCAAATGATTCTGAATTAGCTCCCAAAAAATGCACGATGGGATCAAGCAAAGGAAGTCCGAATACTACCACCAGTAAGCCCAGTATTAGACTACTATAAAAAGCAAACGAAGATACATGTTTGACATCGTTATATCTTTTCTCCCCTAATAAGCGAGAGATAAACGCCCCGCTTCCTATCCCTAGCAAATTGCCTAACGCCATAATCACCGCAAATAAAGGTAATGTTAATGCTAGTGCAGTTAACATCGCTGTATTGTGGAGTGTACCAATAAAATACGCATTTAAAATCGAATAGATTACACTCATCGACATTCCTAACATCATCGGCACAGCAAAATGAGCTACAGACTTTGCAATAGGCGCTTCTTCAAAGTAATACAGATTTTTGGCATCCATATCAATCACTACTTTCTTTTATTATTTATTAACAAATAGACGGTTCGCTACAACCTTATGCATAGCTCAATAGCTACAAGGCAGAAGAGAGATTATTTATCTAATTATACCTAACACCGTTAGATTATATCTTACAGTGTTAGATGATATCATCTATATCGGCATCTGTAAAGAAAAAACTTACACTGTTAGATAAAAAGAATTAAAGTATATTTTTTATCTGCAAAAACTACCTTTATAGCCTCCGAATATAAAAAAAGACATAAACGAAAATGCTCGCTTATGTCTTTGAGATGTATATGTAATAAAAGAGCAAATGACTGATCACTTCAGTCATTTGCTCTTTGTTTTACTTGCAAGATGTTCAGGCTCCTGCCTGATTATGAGTTGTTGCGAATTGCGTAATGACTAATTTCACCCTTGAAATACGCTTCTGTTCGGTCTCTTCGATCACAAACAGATGTCCTTCATGTGCCACACTTTGCCCGGTTTGCGGAGGTAAAGACTCCACTCGGGAATACAGCCAACCACCAATGGTATCGTATTCTGTCGAATCCAAATCCAATGAGAACCGTGTGTTGATCTCCTCAATTAACATCATTCCATCAATGGAGTAAGTCATATCATCAATAGGCTCTACAGCTGGACGCTCATGGTCAAATTCATCCTGAATTTCGCCGACGATTTCTTCCATAATGTCTTCAAGAGTTACTAGACCCGCTGTACCACCATATTCATCAATCAAAATTGCAATCTGTGTTTTACCACGTTGCATGAGCTTCATCAGTTCACTAATTTTGATTGATTCAGGTACAGCTATAATGGGACGGATCAATTTGGCTGAATCTACACTTTGATAACGCATCAAATCTTTAATATGCACAAATCCGACAATATGATCTTTGTCGCCATCGCATACAGGATAACGAGTACGCATTCCTTCAAAAGCCAGTTCCAAATTTTCTTCTTTGGAACCATGTAGACTCAGACAGATCATTTCTGTACGTGGGATCATGATCTCATGGGCGGTTGTATCAGCAAATTCGAATATATTATCAACCAGCGCCAGTTCGGTATTATCGATCAGTCCGCTCTTGTTGCTTTCCTTCATAAGTATACGTATTTCCTCTTCTGTGTGAGCGGAATCTTCTTCAGAGACCGGAGCAATACCAAACATTTTGAGTAAAGCGTTCGCCATGCCGTTCAACACCCAGATAAAGGGATACATGATTTTATGGAATAAGAGCATCGGTGCTGCTGTCCATAAGCTCACGACTTCCGCTTTGCGAATCGCCAGAGACTTCGGAGCAAGCTCTCCAAGTACAATATGCAATACCGTGATTACAACAAAAGCAATCACAATAGAGACAGTGTGTACAGCTACATCATTATTCCAGCCAAATGCCGTAAATATAGGTCTGATCAGGTCAGCAATTGCTGGTTCACCAATCCACCCCAATCCAAGCGATGCCAGTGTAATCCCTAACTGACAAGCAGAAAGGTAAGCATCCAGATTGTTTACGATCGTTTGCGCAAAGCGCGCTCTTTTACTACCACCATCGACTAATGTTTCTAATCGACTACTGCGAATTTTAACCATTGCGAATTCAGCCGATACAAAAAATCCATTGAGCATCACCAGAAATGCCACCAAAACTAAATTAAGTAAACTGGGTAAGGGGTCAGTCAAGTGTATATCCCGTACTGTCAAATTGATAGACAGTTACGGGTTCACCTCCTTCGTATATTTGTTTTTTGAATTTGCCGCCACATCACATGCACCGTCATTTTCCCAAGTGTCCTCACTCCCTTCTTTTAGTTATGTATGATTATACATGTTCCTTACTTTATTATATCGTCTCAAACCCTCCCGTCAAATGCTCTATTCATCCGATTACAAATCTTTTACATAGATAATCATTTCTCTTAACATCCTGTATTTATACTGAACCACGTAGCAAGATGATCAAAAAGGAAGCAAATGATGAAAGTGAGGTAAGTGTTAACTTGGATAAAACGTCAGTATTTTCAACGAAACGTTCGATTCGGAAAACTCGTTCTATCGTGCGTTATCCCCGTCAGACCCGCCGTTACAGTGAATATATACTTGCAGCTTTGTTCCTAGCTCCTTCTATATTACTGTTTGGTATATTTCTTTTTTATCCACTGATCAAATCGGTGTATCTCAGTCTTCATTCCACTACACCACGTGGAGATGTTGCCAAATTTGTAGGGTTTAAAAACTTTACAAATTTATTTACTTCCGATACATTTCTTAGCAGTTTGTGGGTAACTACTCAATTTATGTTGTTTACGGTACCGACAACATTGATCCTAGCATTGATCTTAGCTGCATTTTGTCGAAGTCGTATAAAAGGTAGTCGTATCTTCCGCTTTATTTTTGCTCTACCTCTCGCTATATCGGTAAGTACTGGTTCAGTGATCTGGATGGTTCTTTTTCATCCTACGCTTGGAACGTTAAATTATTTTCTGAGTGTTGCGGGATTACCAACGATTAACTGGTTAACCGATCCGAATTGGGCGTTGATCTCAATCTCTATAATGACGATCTGGATGAATCTAGGCTTCTTATTTATCCTTCTACTCGGTGGTATGGAAGGTGTACCTGAAGATATTTATGAAAGTGCACGTATGGACGGAGCAAGCCCTATTCGTACTTTTGTTCAGCTTACTTTACCACTCATCTCGCCTACCATTTTCTTTGCTAGTGTGACGTCGATGATTGGTGCCTTTCAGGCGTTTGGACAGATTAATATTCTAACTAAAGGTGGACCCATGAACAGTACCAACGTCATTGTCTACAATCTGTATCAAGATGCTTTTATGAATTTCCGCTTTGGGACAGGGAGTGCTCAAGCATTGGTATTATTCGTTATGATCTTGATTTTAACTCTGATTCAATTCAAATTCGGTGAAAAGAAGGTGCATTACCAATGAAACAAGGTCTAATGCGCACAGGAATGGCTTATTTCTTTATGATTGTAGCTGCGGTGCTTATTCTTTTACCTTTTTGGATTGCCGTTTCCAATTCATTTATGACTGAATCTGAATCAGCTACATATCCGCCGCGCTTTTTGCCATCAGGTATCAATATCGATAACTTTATAACGGTAATGAACAATATTCCGATTATTCGCTTTATTGTAAATAGCTTTTTGACGAGCAGTATCATTACGGTCGGAAATTTGATTACTTCCTGTATGGCTGCTTACGCATTTGCATTTCTACGATTTCCGGGTCGTAAAATTTTGTTTGGTCTATTTATGGCTACAATGATGATCCCGTGGGAAGTGACTGTAATTCCCAACTATCTGACGGTTCGTAGCTGGGGCTGGTTAGATTCCTATCAAGGATTAACGGTTCCTTTTCTAGCGACTGCTTTTGGTACATTTCTAATGCGTCAGTTCTTCCTACAATTGCCCAAAGAATTAATGGAAGCTGCTCGTATTGATGGTTGTGGTCATATTCGTATTTTTGCTTCACTGGCTGTGCCTTTATCAATGCCAGGGCTAGCTACACTGGGTATCTATTCTTTCCTAAATCATTGGAATATGTATCTGTGGCCACTACTGATTACGAATAGTGAAAGTATGCGTACAGTACAGATCGGTATTAGCATGTTGCAATTTGCCGATGTTACTGCGTGGAATGTCGTTATGGCTGGTATTGTGTTGGTGATGCTCCCTTCTCTTGTTCTTCTTGCTGTAGGTCTGGGTCGCCTTGTAGGCGGTCTAACAGCAGGTGCACTGAAGGGCTAACTCATAGATTATCTATTCAAAATTTTGTCAACCAAAAGGAGAATACGAAAAGAAATGAAAATCAATCGTTCGCGTCAAACATGGAGTTTGCTTAGTTTATGCCTATTTTTATTCCTGGCAGCTTGTGGTGGAGGTCAAAGTACAACAGGTTCTACAGCATCTACAGGTACAACTGCTGATGCAGCTAGCGAGACTTCTTCCGGTCCTGTAAAAATAGTCTGGTGGCATTCGATGAGTGGCGATTTGAATAAAGTAGTTGATGAGTTAGTTAAAAAGTTCAATGATTCTCAAAAAGATGTTCAAGTCGAAGCTATTTTCCAAGGGGATTATGATGCAAGTATCAACAAATTCAAAACATCGATGGGATCAGGTAGCGGCCCTACAATGATTCAAACGTATGATGTAGGTACACGTTATATGATCGATTCTCAAGCGATCACACCAATGCAACAATTTATCGATGCAGATAAATTTGATACTTCTCAATTCGAACCGAATATTTTGAAATATTATACATTTGATAATCAGTTGTACTCTATGCCTTTTAACACATCTAATCCGATTTTCTACTATAACAAAGATGCTTTCAAAAAAGCAGGTCTAGATCCAGAAAATCCTCCTAAAACATTAGATGAATGGGAAAAAGCAGCTAAAGCTTTAACCAAAGATGGACAAACAGGAATGTCATTGCCGATCTACGGATGGTTAATGGAGCAAATGTTTGCAAGCCAGGATGCAACATTATTAAATAATGATAATGGTCGTACAGCACTTGCAACTGAATCTCAATTAGGTACTGAGCCTGGTGTGAAATTTTTAACATGGTGGAAAAAGTTAATTGATGAGAAATATATGCTCAATCTAGGTCGTAAAACAGATGATACGAAAAAAGCATTTGCTGCGGGTCAGGTTGCCGTAACGATGGATAGTACAGCTTCTCTTCGTGGATTAATTAGCTCGACAGAAGGTAAATTTGAAGTGGGAACAGCTCCATTGCCTAAAGTATCTTCTAGTGATATCGGTAAAGGTGGCGTGGTTATCGGTGGTGCAAGTCTTTGGATTATGAATGATAAGCCCGCAGCAGAACAACAAGCGGCTTGGAAATTTATCAAGTTCTTAGCAGAACCAGAACAACAAGCTTACTGGCATGTAAATACAGGCTACTTCCCTATTACCAAAGCTGCTTATAATGAAGATTTGGTCAAAGAAAACATGAAGAAATATCCTCAATTCGAGACTGCTGTAGATCAATTGCACAATACCAAAATCGATCCAGCGACTCAAGGTGCTGTAATGGGTATTTTCACAGAAGCACGTCAATTAACAGAGACAGCGATTGAAGAAGCTCTTAACGGTTCCAAAGAACCTCAAGCTGCTCTAAGTGATGCAGCAGCGCAAATCACACAGAAATTGAAAGATTATAACGATAGCGTTAATCCTTAAATTACAGCTTGTCTGTTAACAAAGAATGATAAGTAGATATAAAGCGACAAATAGATAAAAAGCGCCAGTTCAACGGTTGGATTCAACCACTGAACTGGCGCTTCTTTTATAATAAATACAGTTTATGTTATTCAGCTACGATTACATACGTGTCGATGGTGCATGGATAGAAGGATTCTGTCCGGAAATATGGGTATACGCACCATTCGGTTCTGTAAATACGGCATAATCCAGTGAAGTCAACGGCAATACATGCCGAAGCCCTGTATTCAGATCACGGATAACAATATGATCTTCTCCAGTAGCCTCTAATAGACCTCGATAATCACTATGGATAACCTCACGACTAGGAATCATATAGAACATTCCGTTTTTACCAAGATTATTTTGTAATTTCTGATGCAATGACAAATCAGTAGTACGAGTATTTAAACGATTAGGTTCACGATAAGTTGGTAGTGTTGGATTGTTCATTTGAGTCGGAATAGGTTCCATGCCAGCAAAGCTGTGCTCAGTTCGATAAGCGACCGGACGATAAGGTTGAGTCAACATGATTACATTCCTCCCAATTTTAGAAAATTGTTAGACATGCTAACTCTTAATATTACCCTTTTATGTATAGCTCCAATCGTTTATTTCGCTTGATGGCATTATATTATGTTTGGATAGACATCGAAAAAAGGTATATCTCTGCAACCACCTCAGCGATATACCTCCTTCTATACTTCTATTATTTTTGTTTACATTTATATTATGAAATTGATGCTCCGGTTAGTTTAACCGATAAGTCCCACAGACGTTTGGCTTGTTCAGGATCAACTGCATATTCTTTGACACCGACAGAAGGTACACCTTCGACAGCTGGTTCAGCAATATCGCAATCTTCACAGTATACGCCGCCTTTGCCTTCTAACTGAGGAGAAGTCGCTGCCCATAGTTGAGTCGCCGCGCCTTGTTCTGGCGTTTTGAAAGCGGAGTTGATTGCATTTCCATCTTCATCGATCCATTTCAAAGCTACCATTTCTTCTTTAGGCAAATGACGTTGTAATGGTGTTAAGATTCCGCCTGGATGAACAGAAAAAGCACGTACTCCCTGCTCGCTACCACGTCGATCCAATTCAACTGCAAATAGTGCATTAGCTGTTTTGGCTTGTCCATAAGCTTCGAATTTCTGATAATTTCCATCGAAGTTAATATTGTCCCAACGGATTGGAGAAATATGATGTCCTGCGGATGAAGTCGCTACGACTCTTGCTCCTTCACCTGCTGTAAGTGCAGACCAGATCAAATTAATCAATGTAAAGTGTCCCAAATGATTTGTTGCAAATTGTAATTCCCATCCCGGGCCTACTCTAGTCTCGGGGCAAGCCATTACACCTGCATTTAGAATAGCTAGATCAATACTGCGTCCACTCTCAACAAGGCGACCTGCAAATGCACGTACACTCTCCAGATCAGACAGATCAAGCTCATCTACTTCTACATATTCTAATCCTTTCAAGGCTTCTCGTGCTACATCAGGGCGACGAGCGGGAACGATAACGTGAGCACCTGCTTGTACAAGCGCACGTGTTGTCTCAAGTCCCAGACCCGAATATCCACCTGTTACTAGAGCTACTTTACCTGTAAGATCGATTCCTTGTAATACCTCACTAGCTGTACTGTCATGTCCAAATCCAGAATTGATGTTGTGTTGTGGTGTTTGCGTATAAGCATGTTCCATATTATTTCTCTCCTTTTCATTGGAATACTATTACTGTACAATCTAGAGTTCACTCTAGGTCAAGCCCGATTTTTTCGAAAATATCATTTGATTCGTAACGCCTATTACTGACATAATTTATCATTGTCTGTGTTTGTAGAAGTCAAAGATTTATTTTCCCACGTCTGTTCTGGTTCATTACGATTCAAATAGTTCTCATACACATTCGTTTTAAGTGTAATGACTTCCAAGCAGTCATTTAAATGTTCCATCTGACTCACTACACGCTGTTGATGTTCTTTCAAAATATCCAAGCGTTCATGCTCATTGCCAGGGCCTGTACGTACAAGCTCAGCAAAACGACGAATCTGAGCAATCGGCATACCTGACGCACGCAGTCGTGTACAAATATATAACCATTCTACATCTACTTCACTATAACGTCTCCGTCCGCCTTCATCTCTTGCAATGCGTGTAGATAGTAATAACCCTTCTCGTTCATAAAATCGAAGAGAATGTACACTCAATCCTGAACGTTCTGCTACTTCTCCGATACTTAACTTATTTTGCTGTTGGATATCAGTACTCATCGTTAGATCTCCTTTATTATGCTATAGATAAAATGCTACTCAATTTGCCGAATACTTTGATTTCTATCTTAACGCAAGCGACACTCTTTCACCACTACACGTACATATAATATGACCCAAAATGATTTGACACACTATAACGGAAATGCTAGTATCATTTATACCAAGTATGCTTGTCGGATTAGTTTATTAATTGCCATGACAAATGATACATTTAAAATATAGATGATTTTTTAAAGGAGATATTACTATGTCAACATCTGATCATATTCAACGGGATGAAGTAGAATTTGGCTGGTTTTTACCTACAATGGGAGATGGAACACGTTTTGGACAAGAATCGGAGCGTCCTCCCACTCTTGACTATTTAACAAATGTTGCTCAGACGGCTGAAAAAGCAGGATTTGAATTTGCTTTGATTCCTACAGGTGGTGCTTGTCTGGATTCATGGGTAGTTGGATCAGCGATTATCGGTGCAACGACTACCCTCAAACCTCTTGTGGCTCTTCGCCCGGGGTTGATCGCTCCTGTATTAGCCGCACGTATGGCAGCAGGGCTAGATAACTTATCCGGTGGACGAGCACGTATTAATATCGTAACTGGCAGTTCTCCTGATGATCTAGAAGAATTAGGCGATCCACTTGCTCGTGCTCATGATGAGAAATATGCCCGTACTCGTGAATATGTGCATATTATGAAAAGTGTGTGGGAACAAGCTGCTGGTCTTTCTTCAACAGAGTTTGGCAGTAATAATCATTCTTCTGTATCCAATCACAAAGTGGATTTCAAAGGAGAATACTATGAATTAAAAGGCGGTACAAGCCGTCCGGCTACTGTTCAAAAGCCGACACTTCCGATCTACTTCGGCGGTAGTTCTGCAATGGCAAAATCTGTCGGTGCAGCATATTCAGATGTATTTCTAATGTGGGGCGAACCTCTTGAAATGATTCGAGAGCAAGTCGAAGAACTCAAGCAAGCTCAAGCAGACTATGCGCAAGAACATGGCGAAGTGCGCCCTCTTCGTATCGGTATGCGTGCTCAAGTTCTGGTTCGTGATACTGAAGAAGAAGCATGGCAAGCTGCACGTGATCTGATCAAAGATATCGATCCAGAAACGATTGAACGTGCCAAAGCTTCCTTTAGTCAGACAGGTGCTACAGGTCAGACACGTCAAAATCAGATTCGCGATGCAGCCGCTCAAAATGACTTTGTAGTTGGACCTAATCTTTGGGCAGGATTATCGAACCTTCGTTCAGGTGGAGCTTTGATGTTTGTTGGTACACCAGATCAAGTCTCAGATCGTCTGATCGAATATGCAGAGATTGGCATTACTTCTTTTATTCTATCCAGCTACCCTCATTTAGAAGAAGCACAGATTTTTGGTGAAAGCACATTGCCATTATTTAAAGAAAAATGGAGTAAGCGCCTAGTGACTTCTAATTAATAGCAAGTGATCATTCTATTGGAATTGGGCTTGAGTTATATTTGAAGCTAAATTTATATATGCTTACCAATAGATACACTACGATACAAATTCAACAGATTGCATGTATATACAAAAAAAGAGGTGCGACTATATCGCATCTCTTTTTGTTATGTGCATTATACTATGTTCTACTCTACATAGATCATTTTGCGTGTCATTCCACCATCTACAATTAATTCTGCACCTGTAATAAAAGAATTTTCTGGATCGGTCAAAAATAAACAGGTTCTTGCAACATCTTGAGGTGTACCTACACGTCCAGCAGGATGTTGCTCATGATCTTCTTTCTTCAAAGCACTATAATCGCCTGTCTCAATCCAACCAGGGCTAATCGCGTTAACAGTAATATGATCAGGGCCAAGCGATACAGACAAAGCATGCGTAATCGCTGTAATACCGCCTTTAGAAGCAGCATAAGCTTCAGAGTGAGGCTCAGACATATGAGCACGTGTTGAGGAAATATTGACGATCGAACCACCTTCATGATCACGCATCACTTTAGCGGCTTCACGTGATACCAGAAAGCATGCTCTTACATTGGTATTCATCACATCGTCCCACTCATCTAGACTTAATTCATAAGGAGATTTCCAGCGGGATACCCCGGCATTGTTGATTACTATATCTATCTGTCCGGTCGTATTTACAATTTCTTGAATCGTATCGATTACATCTTGTTCACGACGTACATCACAAGGTAGAAAATGAGCCTGTCCACCACTTTCACGAATAGTCGCGGCAGCTGAAGCACCTTCTGGCTCTAACGTATCTGTTAAAAATACGGTAGCTCCTTCTGCGGCATAACTTTCGGCTACAGCTTTACCGATTCCTTTGGCTGCACCGGTTACGATAACTGTTTTAGAAGCATATTTCATAATGTATCCCCTTTGGAGTTCGTCTATAAGTACAATGGTTCTATACTGCTTATTTCAACGATTAAGAGCATTACGAAACATACCTGTCTAGCTCATATGTAATCTGGTAGTCTAAAAATCAACAAAGGAACACACTTCTTATCCATCTGTGAAGTGTGTTCCTTTATGAAGTGCCGGTATATAATCCTTTGGAATGTCTAGTCTGACCTATAAATAGGCTTGCTGATCGATTATGCATAATATGCTTGTAAAAGCTCCTGAGTATCATCTTTAGCGGCATCCAATACACCTTGATCTGCCCAACATGCTTTGCAAGCTTCTTCTTCACGACATTCATTAGCATCTAGACAAGTGTAGCAAAGGTTCATGTAAAAGTTAGTAAGATTCTCATTAGTATTGTTTCTCATCTTAATCATCTCCTTGTTTTTTCTACATCCCAAGCATAACTGATTTAAAAGCATATTAATGTGATTTATTTCACAATCAACAAAGAATTTTAAATTATTTTTTGATGTTCTAAAAAGAAGCTATTGTGATATACAAAAGATCGATGACACAACCCCATATTGGCGTACGTCATCGATCTTTTTTACTTATCTGCTGTTATTTTTTTATAGTACATGCCATGTTTTGCCACCGTCTGTCGTCTGCATTAATAAAGAACGTCGTTCTTCATTTTTGGCAACTAATAACCAGCCTACATCCGCAGAGAAAAATTGCAATTTAACCAATTCAGGATATTTATTCAATGTGTTCTGCAATGTGTTATTGATAGGTAAAGCTTTCCACGTTTTGCCTTGATTAGCTGTACGGTACACGATGCCGTTGACTACAGACCAACCGATTTTATCATTTAAAAAAGTAGGTCCCATCGATTGATTGACTCCGGTCTGCGCTTGTAAAGCAAATGGAGCAAAGTTCCATGTCTTCCCTGCATCATGAGTAAAGTATCCGTTATAACTAGTCTGACTATCTTTCACACAACCAATATTCATCCAGCCTGCTGTTTTGCTATCACCAAAAAATTGAGGTTTGCCTGTGGTGAAAGAATGACAAGCTGGCAATTTTTTATTTTTATCAAAGTCTGGCCCTGTTTTCCAGGTTTTGCCCCCATTACTTGTAATATATAAATGAGGTGTACCATGTTGTTCCAGAGTTACAAATCCATTGTTACGATCCCGAAAAGACATTCCTACAAGCTTACCTAATTGCGGGATCGCTTGAGCGGTTGAACCTTCAGTTACAAATACGCCTGTGTTTTGCATAATTTTTTTCCATGTGTTACCACCATCGGTAGTGGTATATAATGCTTTTTCTTGCATATCTGCTGAATCTTTTGATGAATCCAAAGAAGTCATTACCCAACCATTGCTACTATCAATAAAATAAATGCCCAATACAGTAGCTTCATCATTTAATGTAGCAAAGTTCCAATTTTGCCCGCCATCGGTAGTATGTAGAATCAATGTTTCTCCTACACCTGACGCATTGCGAATCACCCAGCCGTTATTTTGATTCAGGAAAAAGATATCTTTGCCATACGTAGGTGGTTCTGAAAAAGTGACCGTTTGTGCAGGAGATACATTATCCCATGTGTCTCCACTATCCTGTGTAACATATATACGTAATTCGTTACGGGTTACACCCCACGCAAGCCCTGCACTAGCACTTAGTAGTTGAAAGTCTGTCAGTCTTGTCTGAATCTTATATCCTCTTTCAGCAGAAGATCCCCCCTGCTTCGTATCGGATGTTGCTGTATGGTTAAGGGTAAGTGTCTGCCCCTGATCTTCAGTTTGCATTTTTTTGAGTTCTTGAGTTGATGCTTTGTCTGCTGCTGGATCATAATCACTTGTAGAAGATTGACAAGCACTAAGTACAAACACAAGTGTAATCCATATGAAAAGCGCTTTGCGCATAGTTAACTTCATTCCTTCGCTCCTTCCGCACTTACATAAAGCTATCGTATTTCGATTATTCATGACCCTTATAAGAGTAAACTAAAATGAACATAGGTTGTTTACAGAAAAGTTACAAGCGATTACAGATTTCGCTGTTTTAGCAGGGTTTTCAGCGACTTTGTGCATTTGCTGATGTGTGATCCTTTTTACATTGGTCGCGCTTTCCGTTACAATAGTAGCGAATCTGTAACAAAGATCAATTAAGGAGATGATAAAAAATGACAGTATCTGAATCTGTATCCAAGCCCCACCGTGTCGTTGTTATTGGCACAGGAGCCGTAGGCTCCACAACCGCTTACACCCTTCTACTCCACAAGAGAATGTCTGAACTCGTCTTTATTGATGCGAATCACAACAAAGCTCTTGGCGAAGCACTCGATATGAACCACGGACTCCCATTTGTCGGCGGCGTCAAACTATGGGCAGGTGATTATTCGGATTGCAAAGACGCAGATATTATCATTATCGCTGCCGGTTCAAATCAACGTCCAGGCGAAACCCGGATTGATTTGTTAAATCGGAACTCAGCCATCTTCGAAGAGATTATTTCGAATATTACGAAATATAATAATAGTGGTATTCTACTGATCGCTACTAATCCAGTAGATATACTCAGTTATGTATCCTGGAAAAAAAGCGGCTGGCCATCTAATCGAGTGATTGGTTCCGGTACATTACTCGATAGCGCACGCTTCCGTTATTTAATTGGTAAAGAAAAAGGTATTGATCCTCGTAGTATTCATGCTCATATTATTGGTGAACATGGTGATTCCGAGTTGCCAGTATGGAGTCTGTCTAATATTGCAGGAGCTCCACTGGATTTTGAAGAAGACAAACAAAACGAAATTTTTGAAAATACAAAAAATGCCGCTTACGAAATTATCAATGCTAAAGGCTCTACATCGTATGCAATAGCACTCGCACTAGACCGCATTGTAGCCGCTATTTTGCAAAATGAACACGCTGTATTGAATGTATCTTCTCTGCTTGAAGATTATCATGGAATCTCTGATGTATATCTCGGTGTACCTGCTATTGTCGGTCGAGATGGTATTCAGGCAAAACTACCGATTCCTATGAATGAGCATGAAGAACAATTACTACGTGATTCTGCGAAAAAACTGAAAGATCAGATTGCACAGCTAGATATTTAAGTCGTATATAGATAACTATAGACTATCTTCTATTCATATGACAAATCTCTAATTCATCTATATCTATAGAATGACTTCTCAGTATAAAAAAAGTGGATTTAGGTGTAAAACCCTGAATCCACTTTTTTTGATTGTATACATCAAATTTCGCTGTTATCTGATCAATAAGGAATATCATCATCACGTTCAGGTGCTTCATTGGCGCGATCTACTAATCGTCTAGCGACCACTTCAAAAGGCTCCGGCTGTAACAGTTCGACCGGGGAGAATCCTTTATCAAATGTAAACGCATCGCCTTCAATCACCATTGCATAATGATCACCTAATTTGGCAATATGCAGTCGGTATCCGTAATCAGCTAGTAGTCCACGAATACTGGTATCCCCTAGCTTCATTTTGATCTCAATCTCTGGCTTGATCTCTACGATGCGCTCTGCCGCTTCGATCACATGTTGAGGTTCCCATTTTTCTTGAATATCTCGCTTTTCACTGGCTGCCCATAGTTCTAGATCATGCTCTTCTTGCTGACGTTCCAGGTTAGTCGCATCCGGCCACTTTTCTTCTACATAAGTCTGTACATAATCCATCACACGTTCATTTACAATCTCAGGAATCGATTGCTCATACGTAATATATTTCAAAAAGTCTTCAAAGTACCGCGCATGGGACGATTGATGAATTTTGAGCTCCCATTCTTCAATCATGCCTTCTTCTGGCATATGAGGGTATTGGATCGATTTCATATTCCGAGCACTGATCGCCATTTCCACTTCGCTAATCAGACTACGTTCATCAGAGATACGTGCAATCCGCTGTTCAAAATCACATTTCATTACAAAAATAAAGGGATCGTCAAAATGGGTATCCAGCTTTGCTTGTGTAATAATCAATGCTCCTCCACGTACAGAACTTGTTTCCAGATAGCTACGTACCAGATCGTCGCAAGCATTTTTGAAATCTTCTTTGTTATCAACAGCTCTAAGGCGAGTAAATAAATTGAAGTTGGGATTACTGGTCAATTCATGTCCCGGTTCTACTAAAAATGTACCTATTTTGGTAGGCGGTTGTTCTGTGCCTGGATTTTTTTCTACTTTGCGCTTAGCGGTACGAGTAAATTCAGCATGAAGAAACTTTTTGATTTCACTTTCTTCATACTCATCGTCATCTAATGTCTGATAATGTTTATAGTTTTTGTTCGTCTGCCCTTCTTTGCCTTCAACTTGCAGTACAAAAAAAGATAAAAATTGAATATCAAATCGCATAATAAACTCCTTTAATATCGCTCAATTATTCGTATAATGATCAGTGACAATAATCTGATCATGACCGAATTGTAGATTATATCCGAAAAACATTACATCACCGATTGATTAGATTTTCGCTTACGAGTGATACCTGGTTCACGAATCGATAACCATGCGTTAACGCCCATGCCACCGATCACCAGTATCAATCCTACCCACATTCCTATAGAGGATAGCATTACACCCAGAAGCAACCATTCTCCCAGTAAAGTGAATACGACTTCTAACGCTTGGGTTGCTTCTACAGTCGCTAGACGAGCAGGATGGTGTCTTACTTGATCGGTAGCCCCGAAGAACAACACGGTAGCTACAACGCCGGAGAATAGCGCTACTAGAAATGTCTGTCCTGTCTGTGCAGTAGAAGGCAGTCCCGAGTGCATATAACCAATCCAAGCCAAAATGATCCATACGGGAAGACTAGCAATACTCATTCCCAGTGTCCGCTGAAAAGCATCCAATCGTCCATCACAGACTTCCATCATTTTACGATTGCCTAACGGATAAGCAAAAGCAGCAATAGTGATAAGGACAATGCCTTGCCAGCTAGCGCCTTCTGTATGTTGTCTAATTTGCTCCCATTGCATTAATGCGATTCCTGTCAAAATAATTAACGCCGCTAACATCCCTGCTCTCGGTATCTTACCCCGTTCTTTGATCGGGCCTTCAGGTGTATACCGGATAAATAAAAATAATGGCGACATAATCATACCCGCAACAATCGTCATTTCAAAAGCCGCTGCGGTTAACCAACCTGGTGAATAGATAGCCGCCGCACATAGCGGTGCATAAAATAAACCAAAACCAATAATACTCCATATCAACCACTGGATAGGAGATTTCTTCATTTCAAGCCATAACGATTGTAGATTACCACGTAAAATAACCAGTATAGCCAGTAAAGGGATCATAAAAAAGTAACGAAGCGATGCACTCCATAACCAGCTTCCTCCACTAACCTCCATCGATCGATTCAGCACAAATGTAAAAGCAAAAAAGAATGCCGCCGCGACACCAATCAGAACAGCTTTCATCGTTCACCTTGATCGGTAGCAGATTGGGCATGATCAGCCGAAGAAGCTAACCAGTTACCCAGACTCATCCAATTCTGTTCTATTCGTTCTGCAGTTAATAGACTGTCTTTTGCTTCACAAGCTTCTATAATCAATCGATGGTCTTCGGGGGAATGCGTATGATCAATACTGCTGAATTTGGCGTATTCTAATCGTCTAATCTTTGGCATAACCCGGCTTAATGCGGCTATAATCTCGGGATTATGGGCTTGTTGTACGAATACATCATGAAATTGATCATCTGCTTGAATAGCAGCAGAAGCGTTCTGCTGTTGAAGAGCAATAATCAACTCTTGATTGAACTGTTTTAGCATATCATAATGTGAGGTATCCAAGTAAGGAATAGATAAGCGTGCCGCCAAACTATGTAATACTGCCGCCACTGTAAAAGCATGTACTGCTGATTGTTCATATAAAGGAGCAACCCGCGTAACAGCTCCTGGAAAAGACTCGATTAACCCTTCATCCTCCAATCGTTTGAGTGCTTCACGTACCGGAGTACGGCTTACCCCGAATTGCTCTGCTAATTCTGTATCGTTTAATTTCTGCTCGGGCAATAATTCTAAAGTGACAATGCCTTGTTTGAGCGTATCGTAGACTTGATCACGTAGCGTCGGTCGACTTATTTTTTGTATAAGATTATTTTTCATAAAACCAATATATTGCATATTGAATATAATCTCAATACTTTTAGCCTTATCTGTTGATCAATATCCTGCAATATAAGCAAAAAATCCTCCAAACTGCGATATCGACCACAGTTCAGAGGATTTTGTTTAGAATTACAATACTATTATAGGATTAACGATTTTTGCGGTTTGGATTCAGTAGACTATGATTACGTCCATATGCGAAGTAAATCAATAATCCAACAAACAACCAGATAAAGAATACGATCCAAGTCAATGGTGCAAGGCGAGTCATTAAGTATACACAACCTAGCGCACTAATGATTGGAATCCAAGGAACCAATGGCACGCGGAATCCTTTTTTCAGATTAGGATGATTACGACGAAGCACAATAATCCCTAGACTTACTACAGCAAAAGCAAACAATGTACCGATATTGGTCAATTCAGCTAGATCCCCCAATGGGATAAAACCAGCGAAGATAGCGATAATGATACTTGCAATCCATGTTCCTTTAGCTGGCGTCTGCCCTTTGCCACTAATTTTCGAAAAGACTGGAGACAATAGTCCATCACGAGACATCGAGTACAATAGACGACTTTGTCCATACATCATAACAAGCAATACCGTAGTGATCCCTGTAATCGCTCCGAGAGACACAATCCAAGCGAGACCATTCAAGTTCACAAATTCAAAAGCAAATGCGACAGGATCACTAACATTCAACATTTGGTAAGGTACAATCCCTGTCAAAATTAACGAAACAATAATATACAATACAGTACAGATTGCTAACGAAGCAATAATACCGATCGGTAAGTCACGTTGTGGGCGCTTAACTTCCTCTGCCGCTGTAGATACGGCATCAAATCCGATATAAGCAAAAAATACTGTTGCTGCCCCTGTGGTTACGCCTGCCATACCGAAAGGCAAGAATGGGTGCCAGTTCTCAGGTTGTACATAAAATACACCTACACCAATAAAGATCAATACAACGATCAATTTGATAGCAACCATAATTCCATTTGCACGCGCTGCTTCTTTCACTCCGCGTGTTAACAAGAATGCGATAATCAGTGTAATCGCCGAAGCAATCACATCAAAGTACGTCCCTTTTTCCGGACTAAACGCACTGGTCAGCGCATGTGGGAGTTCTAATCCAAATCCTGATAGTAGACTCTGGAAGTATCCAGACCATCCACTAGCTACCGCCGCACTCGCGAAGCCGTATTCCAGAATCAAGTCCCATCCTAGAATCCAAGCAATCACTTCGCCGAAAGCTGTATAACTGTATGTATACGCACTTCCTGAAGCCGGTACAGTTGAAGCAAATTCAGAATAACATAATGCTGCAAACGCACAGATAATACCTGCTAATAGGAAAGATAGTACCAATCCAGGACCTGCATACTTAGCAGCAGCCACCCCTGTTAATACGAAAATCCCTGTTCCAATAATAGCCCCAACTCCGAGCGTCGTTAGATCAAGAGCACCTAATACTCTTTTAAGCCCTTTTTCTTCCGATTCTGCTATAGGTTTACGTCTGAATAAAGAAGTCTGTTCTTTATTACTATTCATACACAAAATCCTTTCACTGTGAGGTATTATGACATTTTTTTATAATATTAAAGGACACCTATAAAAAACTACATAATACTACACTGTGATGCGTTGAATTAATAAATTTATTTACGAATAATCAATAAATTATGAGATAAAAGCTTTCATTGGCTCCAATTTGGTAAAAAGTTTATCCTTTTTTCATGATAAACTATGAAAAATGATCTATTGATCCATCTAACATACAAATAACATCCTCATATATCAAAGTATTGAATAGTAAAGGAGTTATGCAATCTATGATTACACGAGAACAATTGGAGCAATATCAGATTTGGATTTATATCGTTGTGTTAAGTATAGCTGCTATATTAGGATTAAGCGCTCCTACTCTAATGTCTGTATTAGATCATCAGATCTTAATTTCTATAGTAATTGCTATCTTAATGTTTGGTATGTTTACCCAAATCCCTTTTTTACAGCTAAAGCAGTCTTTTGGTAATCGACGTTTTATAATGGCTTTGTTAGTCGCTAATTATATTGCTGTACCGATTGTCGTCTGGGGATTATCTCAGTTATTACCACAGCAAGCGCCTATATTATTAGGAGTATATCTAGTGCTCCTCACGCCATGTATTGATTATGTTATTGTTTTTACGCATCTAGGACGTGGAAATGAAAAAGCAATCTTACTAGCCACCCCTATTCTTTTTATAACTCAAATGATGTTATTACCATTGTATTTGTGGCTATTTATGGGGAAGCAAGCAGCCGACATAGTGAATCCTGCTCCTTTTATTGAATCTTTTCTTATGATTATCGTATTGCCACTTATACTCGCGATTGGTATTCAACTTTTAGTCAGAAAGGTAGCTTCACGTGGTCAATGGTTAGTAGAAGGATCAGCATGGATACCTGTTCCATTTATGGCGTTCACTCTATTTATAATAGTATCGTCTCAAATAAGTAAGTTATCGATGTATGGTCATATTATTATTTATGTGATTCCGATCTATATCGCTTTTCTATGTCTGATGCCCTGGATAACAAAATGGATTGTGAGATGGTTTCAGTTAGATATTGCCTCCGGACGAGCTGTTATTTTTAGTGCAGGCACACGTAATTCTTTGGTTGTTCTTCCGCTTGCTTTATCTTTGCCGGATCAATGGAGCACTATAGTGGCTGCTATTATTGTGACCCAGACGATGGTGGAGCTGGTTGGTGAACTGATTTATATTCGTATCATTCCTCAATTGGTCTTGCGTGATAGAGCATAAAGGGATTTGGCTATCTATACGATGAATGAGAATAGTTATAATGTATGATCTTATTAGGTTGAAATATATGTACAAAAAATAAGGATAGATCGACAGTAACTGTAATCGATCTATCCTTATTTTTATTTTATTTCGAAAGGAAGCTGTACATCCAATTTGGAGATTGCTTCTTCTTTCTCTCGATTACTAACATGCGTATAAATAGTCGTCGTCTGGATCGAAGAGTGACCTAGCAATTCTTGCACAGTGCGTAAGTCGGTACCTTGACGTAACAACATAGTGGCAAAGGAATGTCGTAATTTATGACTGGAATACGGAAGCCGTTGTTCAGGTTCGATATGACTTTGAAAACGATCAAATGTATCAGTAGCGATCTGCTGAATATTGCGAATCGATAATCGTGTCCCTTTTTGCGAAATAAATAGAGCCGTCTCTCCATCTCTCCATGGGGCTAATCGTTCTTCGATTGCTTGGTTGAGGATAGTAGCTACTGCATTTGGAACAGGTAACGTACGCCATTTACGTCCTTTTCCTAATACTTGCAAAGTTCCCCGTTCAGGATTGTAATCGTTAAGATTCAGACCATGCACTTCGCCTACCCGTAAGCCCATATAAGCCATAAACAAAAAGATGGTCAAATTCCGAGTCCGATATTTCCCTTCTACGGATTGCATAAATTCAGTGATCTTGCTCTCATCCAAGTAAACCGGAGCTTTGTTATGTTCTGTTTTAGCTTTTTTGATCCCAAATGCAGGGTTATGTTCAGCCATTTCAAGTTCTATTAATGCTTTGAAAAAGCAACTGACTGCGGCATGCTTACGGTTTCTTGTAGAATCACTTACCCCACGTGTACGTGCACTACTGAGAAAAGAAAGTACATGTCTTTTTTTCATCTCATCCAGCGGTTTATTCCGAATAGCATGAGAATGGAGAAATTCGTACACATCGCTCAAATAAGACTTCTGTGTATAACGGGTGTAACCTGCATCTTTCATCCAATCGGTAAAAGCTTCAATCTCTTCATGATATATAAAATCCTCTTCTTCAGAGTCATAATAATTAGCCATCAGACCAAAGTCATCCTTTCCTATACAAGCTTGCTTTCTTCTATTATACAACAGCCTAATAACGGTGTTGCTATTTCTCTATCGGAAATAAAAATACAGAAAAGTGCAGATAATAGCGTTTGAACGTTTCAAAACGGGTAAAATAGAGTATAACTTATATAGAAACAAACAGCGTAAAATTTTATTTTGCAAAATTAATTCAGATACGATTTTAAACAAAATACTTATTTATAAAAAGGAGATTCTACGATGACCGAATTCAAAAAAGTTTATCTTGAACCTGCTGCTCAAAAATTTGCAGATGACAATTCTAAGCCTCCATTTCTACCTGACTTGGGTCCAGAAAAAGGTCGCGAAACTGTAGATGAAGTGCAATCTGGTGAAGTGTACAAACCAGAAGTAGATATTGAAGAACTGTCTATTGCAGGCGGCCCATCTGGAGAAGTATCGGTTCGTATTTTACGTCCTAAAAATGCTCCTGAAACGTTGCCTGTCTTAGTCTATATTCATGGTGCAGGTTGGGTATTCGGTAATTCTCATACTCATGATCGTCTAAGTCGTGAACTGGCAACAGGTGCTGAATTAGCTGTTGTATTCGTTAATTATAGCCTTTCTCCTGAGCATAAATACCCTACAGCGATTGAAGAAATCTATGCTGTTGTGGAATGGATTGCTAAAGAAGGTTCGACTAAAGGTCTGGATGCGTCCAAACTATATGTAGGTGGCGATAGTGTTGGTGGTAACATGACTGCGGCGATTACATTAATGTCTAAAGAGCGCAGCGGCCCTACTATCCAAAAACAATTGTTATTCTATCCGGTAACAGATGCTTCTTTTGACACTGAATCGTATCAGCAATTTGCAGAAGGTTACTTCTTGCAACGCGATGGTATGAAATGGTTCTGGGATCAATACACTACAGATCCTAACGAACGTGCTCAAATTACAGCCTCCCCTCTTCGTGCAACAACAGAACAATTGAGTGGTCTACCAGAAGCATTGGTAATCACAGGTGAAGCTGATGTACTGCGTGATGAAGGCGAAGCTTATGCTAATAAATTGCGTGAAGCTGGCGTACCTGTTACAGCTGTTCGTTTCCAGGGAATTATCCATGACTTTGTTATGCTGAATGTATTAGCAGATACTAATGCTAAAAAAGGTGCTATCAAATTAGCAACTACATTCTTGCGCGAAGGACTCTAAGACTATTCTTTTCGAAAAATATAAATAAAGAGAGACTTTCTTTTAAAAGAAAGTCTCTCTTTTCTTTGTAGAATGTGATGCAAATACATATGCTTAATATAGATAGACATTTAATGTTTAACATTGATAGTTTTAGATTATTTTCTATAGTTTACATAACAATTATTATGTTAATTAAATATAGAAATATGAATCATACTGATCCAATCTGATACGATCATTCAATTTACAAAGTGTTCATCATTTTTTTCATTTGACCTGCTGCTTTGGCTTTAATTCGTACAAACTCTGAAGTTACATACGCCATAGGTAATTCTTCCAAATCAATTAATTCCACAGTATCTGGATCAGCTCCTGCTATAATCGCTTTTTGAATAGCTTCTTGCTTGGCTTCTTCTAGCACATCTTGACGATGACGTCCTGCCATAGAAAACATTTTATCAATATCACCACTGACTTGCGCTATTGCCGCTCCAAGCGCATTGGCACAACCGGAATGTTCAGGACGAATCACTTCAGAAGCTCCATCCATTTCTCCAGGGATCAGAATAGCTCCACCACCCACTAGAACAACAGGCATATCATGCGCACTTGTTTTGATCTGGTCAACCGCGATCTGAATTTTATTATTAATGCTATCTATCGCTTGTTGCCATACTTGCTCAGGGATCTGGGCTAACCGAGTACGATCACAATCAGGATGGTCTATCTTTGCCTTTCCTGAAGCTAACAAACAATCTGTTGCAGTTAACGTATCCCCACCAAAAGCGATACTTTCACGTACAATATGATAACCCACACTATCTGGTCCTACAGTAATACCATTTTCAGTCTGACGAACAATACTTCCTCCTCCAATACCAATTGAAATAATATCAGGCATTCGAAAGTTCGTTCGTACTCCACCTATAGATACCGCTACACTTGATTCGCGCGGGAATCCATTAACTAATATACCGATGTCTGTGGTTGTACCTCCAATATCACAAATAATACACTCTTTTAATCCACTTAATTCTGCTGCTCCGCGAATACTATTGGTTGGGCCGGAACCAATCGTTAAAATAGGATACTTTTTAGCATATTCTAACGTCATCAATGTACCGTCATTTTGAGCAAAAAAGATTTGTGCTTCTATCCCATAACGTTTTAACGCCATTTCTAAACCATTGGATACCGCAGAAGCCACTTGTACTAATGCCGCATTCAATGCAGCTGAATTTTCACGCTCTAACAATCCTAGACTACCGATCTCGGAAGATAAAGTAACTGGAAAATTAGCACCTAATATTTCATAAGCCCATTCTGCAAATTGCTTTTCAAATCCAGACAATACGGGTGAAAAGATCGAAGTCACCGCAATTGACTCAATCCCTTTGGCTTCAATATCATACAGTACTTGCTCACACTCAGCACGATCCAATGTGGTCTGAGCCAACGGACGACCATTAGACTCACAACCACCATGAATATAATAGTACGTATCTCCAGCGGCATCTCGTAACGATTGATCCCATGTGAACATCGGTTCGACAGATGTCCCAGCAGGCAAGCAAATACGTACACAAGCGATTTTGGCTAAACGATTGCGTTCGATAATCGCATTGGTTGCATGAGTCGTCCCTAGCATAACAGAAGATATTCGACTAGCTGGAATATCAGCTTCTTGTAATATACGTTCTAACGCTTCATAGATTCCTGATTCTACATCTGAACTGGTAGGTGCTTTTACTTTTGCAATTACTTGATGATGTTCATCCAAAATAACAGCATCTGTATTGGTACCCCCAACATCAATCCCAATTTTATACATGTTGTGTACCTCGTCTCTGTTGAATGATCTCAACGGGTTCATAATCGGTATCATAACCAAAGTAACGGGGACCCCATACTTCTAATGCTTCAGGAGTACGCATAATATCCGGTGTCGGGATGGCTAGACAGATCACCCGAAAGCCATATTTAATACTTTCAGTGGTGATAGGCATTCCTGTTTCTTGATCTAGGAACGTAATTAAGTCAGGTACCATTGCTATAGCTTGACCATCTACTGTTGCAAATAAATTTTCATTTTGAAAATCTACTTTTAACTCTTTTTCTTCATATTCTCCCAAACCCGCAACTAATGCTTTCCCCCGTACAAATCCATCCGTAGATTGACGTTCAATATCTGTCACTTTACCGCGAAATACAACGATTGCTTCTCCATAGATCGAGTTACGTGTTACTTCTTGAATCGCTTCTATAGGATTACGTTTGGTTTTTTGAGCATGACGAATAGATTGACCAAGTGCCATACATAAAGTCATCGTGCCATGAATAGCTGTTCTTTTGACATCTGCTCCTGTCATCATATATTCAGCTACATGGGCTGCACCACCCATACGTACAGCAATACCACGCGAAATATGTTCTAACATATAATTATCTAACGTCTCTAACAGTACCCGATCACCACGTTCATTGTGTAATACCATCGGAGTACCACTAATACCATAGATATGGAATGTTTCCATTTGCAATTCAGGAAAAGCACGTCCCATACCATCTCCATCCACTAAAGGAATGCCTGCTTTGGATGCCACTACAAATGGAACTGTTGAATTTAATCCTCCACACTCAATAGGCATTGTTGCATAAGCGCTAATCCCTGTTTGTTTTTCTAACATACGCATTGACTTGAGCGCTTCGTCTCCATTCGGAATCTTTTCCATCATGATTGTTGGAGCGCCCATCATAGCGGTTGGAATCACCCATGCTGCATCAGGAACCTCTGTAACATCTATCATCTGAATCGGGCCATTGTCACGAATACATTTCTGAACCATTAACTTGCCCAGATAAGGATCGCCACCACCACCAGTTCCCAGTAACGCTGCTCCAATAGCCAAATCTTCTATATCTTCTTCATCTATCCATCTCATATGCAGTAAAACCTCCTTAGATGTATATACGGATTACTCGCTTTTGCTAAAAGTGATTACCTTTTGGGGAACCTTAACTTTCATTCCTATATAATAAAATAGAGAGCTCACTATAATAGAAGTCAATGCTTGTACACCCCAGGTAATCAATAGACCTGAGGCAAATCCAATGATCCATGCAAAAATAGCTATCCAATTAATCTTTTCGCAATATTCTGGCAATGTACCTTTTGCACGACTAGCATCCAATTCACTGCGATAACGTTTGAGTATAAAATAATCAATCGCCATAATCCCTGCAATCGGTGGAATAGCCACGCCTAAAATAGTCAGAAATGTAATAAATTTATCCAAGATACCCATAATTGAAAGAACGGTACCTATCACCCCTAAGATCAATGTAAGTACACCGCGATTCATTTGTACTTTGAAAATAGTACTTAAAAAATTGGTGATTCCGAGTGATGAAGAGTATAAATTAATATCATTAATTTTGATTGTAGCAAAAGCAACAATCGCTCCACCCATCAGACCAGTTAATTGCATAACAATTGCCATCACATCTGAACTTCCGATAGCATGTGCCATTAATACGGCAATCAGATTGACTCCTAGTTCGCCCAAAAATGTACCTATCACCGTAATCCAGATTACATCTTTAGTGGATTTAGCAAATCTAGTCATATCAGGTGTGGTTACACATCCAACAATAAATCCACCTGCTACCATCGTGGTCGCTGCTCCAATTGTTAATAAAGGGCCGGGAGGCTCCATCGTTGCTAATGTAGCTAATGAATGATTTTTGAGTACTTGATATACTCCGATCCCCATAACAATTAGAAAAAGAGGAACTGTAATTTTGGCAGTCCATGTAATCCATTTGAACCCGAAATATACGAGTAAAGTAGTCGCTAATCCTGTAATAATAGAAGCTATTACAAAACCAAGCTTACCTCCGGTAACGGCGTCTATTCCTTCTGCAAAAACAGAATTCTGTACACCAAACCAACCTGTTAAAGAGATAGCAAATACTAATCCAATAATGCTTGATCCATAACGTCCAAACCCTGACCATCGTGCCAATAAGCTTGTCGACATACCCTCTTTTGCACCCGCAATTCCGAGAACACAAGCAACCACTTGCAAAATAATGCTACCGAACATCGTTGCTAAAAAAGCATCCCATAACGTCATTCCATAACCTAATGCCGCTCCAAGCAGAAATTGTGAGATACATGTGAGTGCTCCGATCCGAACCAACAAAATGCTAAACATAGATTGGCGTTGATCCTGGGGCACACGGGATAATGAGTAATCATCTATTGCTTCACTTTGACTCATATTGAAACCCCCTTTATCCGGTAACTTCCGGGTATTCTCATATCTTAATGTATTCATTCTCTATTGCGAATAATGAGGTTCACCAAAATAATGCTTATTTTATTGTTCAACTGACCAATTTGACACATTAATGACAAAAAAACTACCACAATAGCGGTAGTTTTTATAATTTATTTCTTTTATTTATAGTTAAATCATCTGTTGTTACATTTTATAAAGTAAGATAGCGAGCTCAAATTGTAGGCGATATGGATTCTCAAAAGGATTTACTTGTAAAATTTCTATAATACGTTGTTTTCGATAGTTTAGCGTATTACGATGAATATGCAAAATATCTGGTAATTCTTGTTGGTCAGGATAAAATAAAAAGTATTCCAATGTAATCAAAAAATCAGCGTTTACTTTACAATCATATTCCACCAAAGGTTCTAATAGACGTGTTAGTGAATCGAACATATTCTGTATATTTTCAGAACGTATCAAAGTGAATAAAGGCAAATAAGGAGCATATAGTATATACGGTAACGCTGGCATTTTTTCTTTAAAATGCAAAATATGCCGTAATTCTTTGTACAAAGACACTCCTTCTTCCAAAATACTTTTTTGTGCTTGATGATAGGCTATATAAAGAGGAACCGAACTTGATTGACGCCATTTCTGAAATAACTGATAGTATTGTTCTTGAAATTGCTTGTGATCTGTACATCGAGGTAATAGCAAAATACACTGATATCCGTCAGGAATAATCATCACATCATGTTGTTTAGAAGAAGCGCAATTACGTTCTATTTCATATATAAGCATATGGTGATCTGCATGATCGACAGCAGCGACTACAGCAATACCACCCATTTGTGATAGATCATATCCTGTTTCTTTGCTATTTTTTTCGAGATGTCCCGGAGAAATATCTTGTCCATTTAACCAGTTAATAATCATCGTCTGCTGATAGTTTTTGGTCACATTTTGAATAGCTTCTTCTTGTGAGAAATATAAAGCTAGACTAACTGCTACAGAATGATACAGCATCTCTTTGAAAGGTGGTAATCTTTCCTGGCTTAACACACATAAATAACCATATACTTTATGAGTTGAATAAATCGTTTCTACGATATGAGTATACTGTTCTGTTTCGGAAAGTACAAAAGAATTGGAAGAATGGACTGATTGTTGTTGGCGGGCAAAAGCTGATTCTAGCGCAGATTGAAGTTCTTTTTCGCTATAAAATAAATCTGTGTGATAACTCGCTAATTGTTTGAAATTATTATCAAGTAACAGCAGAGAGTCATCTAAAATTTCACCGATATTGTAAATAATCGTATGATAATCGAATTGGAGTGCTAACCATTCAGTCAAACGATTTTGAATTTCGAGCATTTGTTTAATTTCTTGTGAACGATTTTTTTGAATTTCTTGAACAACAGGAGAAATAATATCAATATAAGGTACATCACGAGGAATCTCGATAATAGGAATTTGTAGTTCATCAGCACGTTGAAGCACTTTTTCAGAGAGCTCTCTATAATGTAATCCTGGATAGCAAAGCGCTAGCGCAGACGCATGAGTATGCTTCATTTTCTCTAATAAAGCAAGCTGCAATTGTTCATCATCTTTAATATGATAAAAAGCAGTAATAATAAGTTCATTTCCTTTAAACCATTCTTCAGCATCTGGTATTTCAAGCACAGTGACATGTTCAATAGGATTACGTATACCGCTTTGCCCGGCAATTATTGTTGCACGAGTTAAAGCTCCTACAGTCATCGCTTCTTCTACTGTAATATGACTCACAACAATCACCTCTTTCATAACAACTTCCCTTTATCATTAAGCTTGTGGTCTATTATATGATGTTATCGCAAAAATAGGCATGGTAATTCTCTCCATTTCGGTAGTGAAGTATAAAGAATTTATTTATAAATATAGATATTGTACATATGGATATGATACGTATTGATTTGTTATTTTAAAATAAACTTGTATATATTATGTTAATTAATAACGTAAATACGAATTTTATATTTTTTTATAAATTAACATAATAATAATTATGTAAACTATTAATCACAAAAAAAGAGAATGTTTATATTTCACATTCTCCTACTACATTATAAATGAAATTTTGTGGTCGCATGTTATATTTACTACTTACTTCCCACCGGCTTGACGAGAATTGTAAAATTCTACTGCTTTTTGAATCAACTGTTGCATCGAACCGAAAGAAGTACTTTCTTTCACCTGGTTATCTAGTTGACCTTGCGGTACTTCTTTTACTTTATCTGCCGAATCTGTAGGAGATCCAACGCCTGCTTTTTGCAACAGTTCTCCAATCGATTGAAATGGAGTATGTTTTTGCATAAATTCAGGAGTAAGTAATTTGTCCAATGGAAGTTTTTGTACAATTTGATCTAATGGTAAATTTTTAGCTATTTCCATCAAACCACCTGGTGTTTTCGCTTTTTCAATCATTCCTTTAAGATCGCCCATTCCACCTAAATTAAATCCCATAATTATATCCTCCTTTAAAAATATCATTTGATTAGCTTTTACAGCTAGATTGTATACATGTATAAAAACAGACAATAATGAAGTATGTCTTCTTGCTTATTACCCTAATCTATAGCTTGTGATTGATGAATCATATGAAGTGCAGTAATATGTAAAATAGCAACATCCATATTAGTTTACGTATTATTTATTATGTAAACTAATATACAAAAAACAAAAGCTAATAGAGACAGCTAAATAAATAACGTTTATGTGTATAGGATTTCGCATTTCCTGTTATTCATTTAGTTGTAATGATTATATAATTTCCAAAACGCGCTCCCATGAGTTCAAATACTCCAATTCTTCTTCTACTCGTTGCTTTTCTTCCGAATCCATATCTTCTTGATTACTGAACTCTTCTACCTCTGCAAATTCATTATTCATCAAAGGGGTAAATAACCAGATGATTTTATCCGATATCTCTTGTTGTTGATCGTTATATTGATTCTCTGCATTATAGATATGACTCATTGTCTATCCATCTCCTTCTGCACACTTTATATTTATGTCGACACAAAACAACATTCTTATAAGAAGATCCAGCAAAATAGTTTTTTCTTTTTTATATCATAATACAATCCCCTCTTTTCCAAATCGGCTCAGAGGATGAATTATGAACTACAAAATATCATCCTCTAGATGGAGTTAATTTTTGCAATCTTCTTTGTGGGGTAGCGTCAGGAAAATGCGGATTTACAACGCTAAGATCACTCCCAAGATTAATAACCCGATTTTAACAACGATACGTGGAGGATTGGTATTTATTTTATCTGACATTGGATGAACTTGTTCCACGTTGATAGGGCTTGCTTTTCACCTCGTTATTCACAATTGACTGGATTTCATTCTATAACTAAGGATTCAATAAATATCTCGATTGCTTTTGTATAAAATTCAACTCTTGGAGTTATAAGTGAAAAATTTCGTGAGATTGGAAACCCATTTATATCAAGTAACTTCACTTTACCAAGTTCTAGTTCGTTTTTTATTGACGCGTGTGAGAGTATAGAAATTCCTAGACCAGCTTCAATAGATTCCTTAATAACTTGCGTACTCCCAAATGTCATATACTTCTTCGGAGAAAACCCCAATTGTTTAAATCCCTTTTCTTGCATTTCTCTCGTTCCAGAACCTTCTTCACGAACTAACCAAGTCTCTAGGTTTAATAACAAGGGGTCTATTTCCTTTTGTTCTGCTAAATGGTGATTTGAAGGGACTGTAATTGATAACTCGTCAAAAGAAAATGGTATAACCTTTATATTTTCATTATTAGCCTCTCCTTCGATTATCCCAACATCTACCTCGTGTTTCTTTATTAAATCTATAATTTCATTAGAATTTTTTATAGTAATGATTGGATTTAATAATGGATAGGATTTAAGCAAACTGGCAATTTTATGAGGAAGAATGTATTCTCCGAAAGTATAACTTGCACCAATAGAAAGAGGACCACTTGCAGTATGTTTTAAATCATCAATGAGTCTTTCCATTCGAGTATAGAGACCTAAGATGTCCTTGGCGTGATGAAATACTATTTCTCCAGCCTTGCTAAGTCGAACATATTTGTTTGTCCTCTCTAACAATTTTATCCCCATGTTTTTTTCTAACGTTTGTATATAATTGCTGACTGCTGGTTGTGTCATATGGAGAAGTTCAGCTGCTCGAGTAAAGTTCTTTTGTTCTGCAACTGTAGTAAATACAAGTAAAGATTGATCCATTATGAGTCTTCCTCCTTAGAATAAAATGGGGTCTAAGAAACTTCAATGATAAGTAATTTTATATTACAGCTATAATTATAATCTATTTTACTTATTATCAAAACAAATATACTCTTAATACAAGGAAGCAAATATAGGAGTTGTTAAAATGAATACATCATTAGCAAAACATAAAAAATCATCCTCGAGAGGACTTTGGTTCGGTGGTGTTGGATTTACCTTTATTATTGCATTAGTTGGTTTTGGATTATCACAAATACCCGGGTTAGATCATGTTGGTCAGCTCGCCTGTGCAATCATCATTGCAGTAGTTTATCGACAAATTTGGGGATATCCTGAGAAATTCCGTACTGGAATCCAATTCTCTGCCAAAAGGTTGTTAAGGCTTGCTATTATCCTTTTTGGGTTAAAACTAAACATTGATGTTGTTTTTCATCAAGGGTTAGGTTTGCTTGCAAGAGATGTTGGAACCATCGTTTTTTCAATCCTTCTTACAATGTTGCTTGCAAAACTATTCAAAGCGAATTCTTCCTTATCCTTGTTATTAGGAATTGGAACAGGGGTGTGTGGCGCTGCTGCAATTGCAGCCGTTTCACCCATTTTGAAAGCAAAGGATGAAGATACTGCTATTGGGGCAGGTATAATTGCTTTAGTTGGTACCATTTTCGCCATAACATACACTATCTTACGTCCGTTTCTCCCTTTGACAGACCTTCAATACGGTGTTTGGTCAGGTGTAGGTCTACACGAAATTGCTCATGTTGCCTTAGCAGGAGCGCCTGCTGGTCCAGATGCACTTGCTATTGCTTTGTTAGCGAAACTAGGTCGTGTTTTCTTACTCGTTCCACTTAGTTTTATTCTTATGTACTGGATGAAACGAAAAAATAAAGTTGAATCAGATTCTGATGCTAAAATTGAATTTCCATGGTTTCTCATAGGTTTTATTATCATGAGCTTATTTGGAAGTTATGTCCTTGGTCATTTGATTACCGTCCCAACTAGTGTCATGAATAGCATCTCTTTCTTCACTTCCTTTATCCTAACTATGGCTATGATTGGATTAGGTTTAAATGTTAGTCTAAAAGACCTTAGAACGAAAGCGTTAAGACCACTTCTAGCAATGGCTATTACATCTGTTTTGTTATCTGTTATCACATACTTCACAATGTAATTAATTGTAAATCAGGAGGTTTCTTAAATGAATAAAATATTATTTCCTACTGATGGTTCGGCTTATTCTGAACATGCCGCAAGAATGACAGGGGAGTTCTTGGAAGCTTGGCCAAATGCAACAGGTGTTGTGCTTTACGTCACGGTTAAAGAAAATTACGCCTATGATTTTGCAACTGAAGCAGTGGATCGATACGAAAAAGAACTTAGTAAACATATTGAAAAGAAAATTATGGAAGGAGTCCTTCAACCTTGGAAGGATCGTCTTGAATATAATCATCAAATAAGTCACCAAAGTCAAACCATTTGTCATGTTGCCCAAACAGAGGAAGTAGATCTTATTATATTGGGTAGTCATGGAAGAGGTGTTTTTGATCGAGTATTGGTGGGCAGTGTTGCTCAAGGGGTGTTACACCGGTCCGAAATTCCTGTCTTGATTGTTAAGAAGTAATTCTTCAAATTAAGGGCTTACCATAAGGTAAAGCCCTTAATACTCCTATAATCCTTTAATTCTTTAATCCTTTTCATGTTTCAGATAATTTTCTATATAAAGAAGCTCTAGATACATTTGTAATTTCACAAATTTGATTTACAGTCATTCCTCCTTCTTTATATAGTTTAACTGCATAATTCATACCTGCGTGATTTTTATGATATTTCTTTAATCGACCTTTAAACTTTCCTTCTTTCTTTGCTAGCTCAATCCCTTCACGCTGACGCATACGAATAAGATCTCGCTCTAATTGGTTAACGCCAGCCATTACCGTAATTAAGAATTGGCTGTATGGATTATCTTCTGATAAATCTAACCATGTATCCTTGAGTGATTTTAAGTTTGCCATTTTACTGCGTATTAAATCAATCATTTCAAATAAATTCTGCGTACTTCGAGTGATCCGAGTTAAGTCTGTAACATAAATAATGTCACCTTCCTGTAAATCCTCTAACATTTTTTGAAGTTGCTCACGATCCTTTGTTGCTCCAGAAACTTTTTCTTCAAAAATGATATCCATTCCGATTTCGTTCAATTGCTGAAATTGCCTTGAAGGATTCTGGCTAGTTGAACTGACACGTATATAACCGATTTTTCGCATCATACCACCTCGTTTTTGATACAAGTCTTATGAGACACTCCCTACTATGATTTTATCTGTCTACTACACTTGTATCAATAGAGTACACTCTATTGATATATAATTGAACTAATAAATTGAAAAATACAGAAATGGGATGATACTGAATGAAAATTGCGAGAGGTAGAGAATTGCTTACACCGGAACAGAGACAGTCTTTTATGCAAATCCCTGAAGATGAATGGATATTGGGGACCTACTTCACTTTTTCCAAACGTGATTTAGAAATAGTTAATAAGCGAAGGAGGGAAGAAAACCGTTTAGGGTTTGCCGTTCAATTAGCTGTTCTTCGGTATCCCGGTTGGCCATACACTCATATCAAAAGCATCCCAGATTCGGTCATACAATATATATCGAAACAGATTGGTGCTAGTCCATCCTCGCTTGGTCATTATCCTCAAAGGGAAAATACACTTTGGGATCATTTGAAAGAAATTCGAAGTGAATACGACTTTGTAACTTTTACCCTGAGTGAATATCGAATGACATTTAAGTACCTTCATCAATTAGCTTTGGAAAATGGTGATCCCATTCATCTACTGCATGAATGCATAGATTTTCTAAGAAAAAACAAAATTATACTGCCTGCTATCACTACACTTGAAAGAATGGTGTGGGAAGCAAGGGCGATGGCTGAAAAGAAGCTATTTAATACAGTTAGTAAATCTCTTACAAATGAGCAAAAAGAAAAGCTTGAAGAGATTATTACTTCGCAGCATCCATCTGAATCTAATAAAACGATATTGGGTTGGTTAAAGGAACCACCGGGTCATCCTTCACCCGAAACATTTCTAAAAGTAATAGAACGACTCGAATATATACGAGGAATGGAATTGGAAACGGTACAAATTAGTCATTTGCACCGCAACCGCCTGTTGCAGCTGTCTCGCTTAGGTTCAAGATACGAGCCGTATGCATTCCGTGACTTTCAAGAAAATAAACGTTATTCGATATTAACCGTCTATTTATTACAACTTACTCAGGAGCTAACGGATAAAGCGTTTGAAATTCATGATAGGCAAATACTTAGTTTGTTATCAAAAGGTCGTAAGGCTCAAGAGGAAATCCAGAAACAAAATGGTAAAAAGATAAATGAGAAAGTTATACACTTTACGAACATCGGACAAGCATTAATTAAAGCAAAAGAGGAAAAATTAGATGTTTTTAAGGTTTTAGAATCGGTTATTGAATGGAATACCTTTGTCTCTTCAGTAGAAGAGGCTCAGGAGCTTGCACGTCCTGCCGACTATGATTATTTGGACTTACTGCAAAAACGGTTTTATTCACTAAGAAAATATACGCCAACGCTATTAAGAGTATTGGAATTTCATTCTACAAAAGCAAATGAGCCACTTTTACAGGCTGTTGAGATTATCCGAGGAATGAACGAATCCGGAAAGCGAAAAGTGCCTGACGACTCACCTGTGGATTTTATTTCAAAACGATGGAAAAAGCATTTATACGAGGATGATGGTACAACAATTAATCGTCATTACTATGAAATGGCTGTTTTAACAGAACTTCGGGAGCATGTTCGGGCAGGAGATGTTTCCATTGTGGGCAGCAGACAATATAGGGATTTTGAGGAATATTTGTTTTCGGAAGATACATGGAATCAATCGAAGGGGAATACGAGATTATCAGTTAGTTTATCATTTGAAGATTATATAACAGAGAGAACTAGAAGCCTTAATGAAAGGTTAAAGTGGTTAGCTGCCAATTTCAACAAGCTAGATGGAGTTTCTCTTGAAAAAGGAAAACTGTCACTTGCACGCTTAGAAAAAGATGTTCCAGAAGAAGCAAAAAAATTTAGCGCAAGCCTCTATCAGATACTACCAAGAATAAAGTTAACTGATTTACTCATGGATGTGGCTCATATAACAGGATTTCATGAGCAATTCACTCATGCTTCCAATAATCGAAAACCAGATAAGGAAGAAACAATCATTATCATGGCTGCCCTTTTAGGAATGGGTATGAATATTGGCTTGAGCAAGATGGCCGAGGCCACACCCGGACTTACATATAAGCAACTAGCCAATGTATCTCAATGGCGTATGTATGAAGATGCAATGAATAAAGCCCAAGCCATATTAGTAAATTTCCATCATAAATTACAGTTGTCCTCCAATTGGGGCGACGGTACAACATCCTCATCAGATGGTATGAGAATGCAGCTAGGTGTTTCATCACTTCATGCAGATGCAAACCCACATTACGGGACTGGAAAAGGAGCCACCATCTACCGTTTTACTAGTGATCAATTCTCTTCTTACTACACAAAGATTATTCATACAAATTCAAGGGATGCGATTCATGTTTTGGATGGATTGTTGCACCATGAGACGGATCTAAATATAGAAGAGCATTATACAGACACGGCCGGTTACACAGACCAAATATTCGGACTGACTCATTTATTAGGATTTAAATTTGCTCCTAGAATAAGAGATTTATCAGACTCAAAATTATTTACAATAGATAAAGCAAGTGAATATCCAAAATTAGAAGCCATTTTACGTGGACAAATAAATACAAAGGTCATTAAAGAAAATTATGAGGATGTTTTGCGATTAGCTCATTCTATAAGAGAGGGAACAGTTTCAGCATCCCTTATTATGGGGAAACTAGGTTCCTATTCAAGACAAAACAGCTTGGCTTCGGCCTTACGTGAGATGGGCCGAATAGAAAAAACGATCTTTATTTTGAATTATATATCGGATGAATCATTAAGAAGAAAAATACAAAGAGGATTGAATAAAGGAGAAGCCATGAATGGATTAGCAAGAGCTATTTTCTTCGGAAAACAAGGTGAGCTTAGGGAACGGACTATACAACATCAATTGCAAAGGGCCAGTGCCTTAAACATAATCATTAATGCCATCAGTATATGGAATACCTTACACCTAACAAAAGCAGTTGAATATCAAAAACAGGCTAGTAGTTTTAATGAAGAATTATTGCACCATATGTCGCCTCTAGGTTGGGAACATATTAATTTGCTAGGAGAATACCATTTTAATTCCGAGAAAATGGTCTCGTTAGATTCTTTAAGACCATTGAAATTTTCTTAACGTTGTTAAAAATGGGGGAATCGTCTCGAAAATGTGCTTAGCGTTGTAAATCCGCATTTTCCTGACGCTACCCCTTTGTGAAGATGATCCTAACAAGAGACAATGAATTGGATTGAAATTAGTCGTCTGTAAAATGTAAAAATAGCTTGGATTATTAGTTTACATAATGATAATTATGGAGTCTTGCAAATTTGTAGAGTTTTCGAGCATTTCACATATGGGATTTAATGTTAAATAAAACGAAAAAATCACACGATTTAACACACAATAGTGGTCGACTGGATTACTTTTAATAGATTCTAACAAAAACAGCGTATAATTTATATTATACGCTGTTTTTTTAAGGGCTATATTATACGATATTACCCCATAAATCATAGGTTTATATCGTTCGCAAACATTGTGCTTTTCGATCTCCATATCATTTTAAATACAAAAAAATACACATCACTTTAAGAGTATGTATAATAAAGGGTACCACTATATAATAGAATTCGGAATACGCTATACGTAAGGAGTTGAAGATTGATATGAAAATAAAAGACCCAGATACATCTGTTGTATCTTCAGATCTACATACCCATGCACTGGATATAGAAACTTCCAAATTAGCACATATAATCTCTACTCTTGCACCGCATGAGGGAACAGTAGATTTAAGCAAACATATCCCTGGACTGCATGTCAGTCGTTACTCTTATATCACTCCAGATACAATCAAAACCTTTTTTTCAACTTCTCTGATTATTGTTGCTCAAGGAGCCAAAGCGATTACGATAGAAAATAATATATTCTCTTTCGGCAAATCACATATGATCTTGCTACCAATCGCGTTACCATTAGATATACAGATTACAGAGACTAGTCTTTCTCACCCTTATTTGGGCATTAAATTAGAATTGGATCCGCAGAAATTGAGTGAACTGGTATTGAAATTGCGTCCAGTGGGGCTTTCTCCAGTACGTCAACAAACGAAAGGGCATATCGCAGATACTGATGTCAGTATGATAAATGCCGCTATTCGCTTATTAGAATGTCTGCAAAATGAAGAAGATCGTACAACCATTGCACCATTGATCTTAGAGGAAATTATGATACGCGTATTACGCAGTCCTATTGGAGTATCTATTGCTGAAACAGGCTTTGGCGAGGTCGAAGTGCAACGAATTGCTAAAGTGATAGATTGGCTTCGAGAGCACTTTTCACAACCGATAAAAGTTGCTGAATTAGCAGAACTAGCTCATATGAGCCCTTCTTCCTTTCATGTACATTTCAAATCTGTGACTTCAATGAGTCCGTTACAATACCAAAAAACATTGCGATTGCATGAAGCAAGACGTCTTATGTTAGCCAATGCATTAGATGCAAATACCGCATGTCGATTGGTCGGCTACATAAGCGATTCGCAATTTAGCCGGGATTATAGTCGATTTTTTGGAAATCCACCAAGTCGAGACATAGCAAAATTACGACAGAACCCACAAATGGTAGAATGACTTAGTATCTTAACGAATTAACAAATGAACCGCTTAATAGTATAAACCTAATAAGCAGAAATACTTTCGCAACTCATTTATAAAGATAGAAAATAATAATTGCTACTTTTAACGCTCATAGTGTAATAACTGTGAGCATTTTTGTGTCGCCAAAGAAATAGATGGATAGATAATAGTTGTGAAAGGATTATTTGTAGAAATAGGCAAAAAGTGAAATGGAATAGACAATGATCGCCATAACGCAAAAGCTATACTAAATGTAATCTTGTATCAACAAGAAAATAGTATAGAGATAGCGGATGATTAGGGTCATTATTCTATCTCATTTTAGGAGGAAATTAATTATGCGTATTTTTGTAACAGGTGCAACTGGATTTATCGGATCAGCTATCGTGCAGGAATTAATCGAAGCCGGACATGAAGTACTTGGTCTTGCTCGTTCAGATGAATCGGCAACCAAACTTATCGAATGGGGAGCTACAGTACAACGTGGTTCTTTAACAGATTTGGAAAGTCTACGACAAGGTGTAGCTGCAACAGATGGTGTGATTCATGCTGCATTTATTCATGACTTTTCAGATGTGACCTCTGCCGGAGAAATAGATCGGCTTGCAATTGAAACGATGGGTAATGAACTGGCTGGAACCAATCGACCATTTGTAGTCACATCGGTGATCGGACACCTTGCATCTAATGAGCTCGCTACTGAACATTCTTCTCCAGATCAACATTCGATGACCAAACATCGCTCTGCTTCTGAACAATTAGCTTTATCACTGTCTGCACAAGGTGTACGGGTATCTGTAATTAGACTTCCACCGTCAGTTCATGGTGAGGGAGATAATGACGGGTTTATTCCTACTTTAATTCGTATCGCTCAAAGTAAAGGAGTATCTGCTTATATCGAAGAAGGTCATAATCATTGGCCTGCGGTTCATCGTTTGGATGCCGTACATTTGTATCGCTTAGCTCTCGAAAAAGCTACAGCCGGTTCTATGTTACATGCTGTTGGAGAAGAAGGGATTTTATTAAAAGATATCGCGACAATGATTGGTCAACATCTAGAATTACCTGTTATCAGTATCCCTCTTACTGAAGCAAAAGCACATTTTGGCTGGTTGGCTCATTTCACTTCTATTGATATTCCCGCTTCAAGTCAAATGACGCAACAGCAACTGGATTGGACACCTATACACTCTACACTTCTTGCAGACCTAGATAGAGACATTTATTTTAAAACAAAATAATAGTGTGAAAAAGATATAATCATTATTAAAAAAAGCGACTATCCGAATATATTCTTTATATCGGATAGTCGCTTTTTTGCTATTGATACATCATAGGTACTAGGTATACTAATTACTCATCGGCTCCAATATTCACTGCACTACCCGATACTCGATTTTGCCCATCAATATCAGCAGTTCCGATAATCGCTGTATCCGTTGATCCTTTATCTACAGCAGGTGAAGTTGTCTGAATATGATAATTATCTGCACTTACATCTACAAACTTAGGATCTGCGAAGATGGAATGAGCATCATTACCTGATCCTGACTTGTAAGCCGCAAATCCATTGTACTCTTTGTTTTTCCAAATCCAAAATGTAGAATCACTACTACCTGAAGCAAAGTACAAATTGTATTCAACTACGTTGCCTGAATTTTTGGTATATGGATTTGTGATCAAAGCATTCGAAGAACCAGCTACCATAATATTGTTTTTGATAACGTTATTAGAAGTATCGTATTGTACTAATAATTGTCCATTATCGTCACCTAAGGTATCGTTTTTGTACAGCGTGTTATTCACGATTTTGGAGTTAGTGGTTGAACCACGACCTGTATCATATCCACCCATCGCAATACCTGTTAAGCGGTTTTTGTAGACCATATTGCTACGAACTGTAATGTTGTCAGTTGCTTTGCCTGCATGCTCAGAAGCAATTTCGATACCGATATCGTTATTGTAACTGTAGTTACGCTCAATGATTGTATCTTTTCCACCATCTACATAAATACCATCTGCAGAATTGGTATTATTCGGTACAGGGCCATAAGATACATTATTATTAGACGTAATATTATACACTTTATTACCTTGAATCAATCCATTACGAGCTTGATCGTAAGCAACGGTTGGAGACTTGCCTTCGAATCCAATCACATCAATCCCAATGTTGTCGGCATCATGGATCGTATTATTGAGGATTGAAAATGTATCTACATTCCCGTTTACAACTAATGCTTCACTTGTACCCAATACTAAATTATACAATTCATTTCCGCTAATTGTTAGATTATTGATGGAAGCTGGAGCTTGGGTTCCATAGACAGCGATACCATGAGCATCCCGTCCTAACCAGATGTCTCCACTTGATGTAGATGTAGGTGTAGCTGTACTTTTGATATCATGGATCTTATTATTAAGGATCTTAATATTGCTTCCTTTGCCATGAACATAGATACCAATTGGTAGCAAATCTTTAGTCGCTGTTTTATAATTGCTAAGTTCTAACCCTTGAATAGTAATGTAATCGGCATTTTGAATATCAATTAATCCTTCTAATCCTGTAACACTTAATCCCGTTCCATCAATGATAGGTTTTTCAGAAGCATAGTTGCTAAACGTGATCGCTCCTGTAGAAGAGCCTGATTTGGTAATTTTCAGCTTCTGATTATAGGTACCTCCACGAATATAAACAGTACTTCCCGCTGTAGCTACATCCGCGGCGTGTTGTAGTGTTTTCCATGGAGCATTCAATGTTCCTGCATTAGAATCACTACCACTGGTGGATACATAATATTGCGTTTCTGCAGCTACCGCTTGAGAAGTATTCCACTGAATACCTGTGGTTACTAACAACACCATACTTGCGCCTAGCACTACTTTTTTGATGGACTTGAACACTTCATCATCAGCTCCTCTGAAATAGTGAATTGCGATACATTAACGTTGTTGCTTACCCCTTGTATAGCAGCATAAGTATTACAAGCTCACCCCCTTTAAAAAATAAACGCATTAAGAATGACTCATCTGTATATGGTCTATCTGCTGTAAAGTAGGTAAAGCGCCTGTACCACCTACGCCTTGAGTAGATAAAGCACCACAAGCATTGGCAAATTCTAACAAAGTGGCTCTTCGATAGCCTTGCAAATATCCATAAATGATCCCGGCATTGAAACAGTCTCCTGCTCCTGTCGTATCAATAGGCGTTACCGGATAAGAGCGAATCGTAATTGGTTGCTTGGTTGCATCAACAAGTAACGAACCTTGAGAACCTAATTTTACGATCATATCACCCATAAGATCAGGTAATTGCGTAATAACCTCTTCAATATGTGACGTATTATAAATATGCAGTATCTCTTCTTCACTTGGAATAAACAAGTTAGTGTATGTTAACAATTGCTCAATTCCTGAACGATCCCATAGATTACGAATATCCCAACCAGTATCAAAAGAAGTGCTTACGCTTAGTCGATGTGCCTGTGCAAACAATATTGACCAATGTTCTCTCATCTGATCTTGTAGATAGTAGGAACCGAAGTGTAGATGGTCAGCCTCACGAAGTAATGATTCTGTTACCATATCAGGTGTAACACACGGAATACTTCCCGGATAGGTGACAAGACCCCGATCCGATGAAGTGGAAAATGATAATGTGACTCCTGTTTTGATATCGGAACGTATGTGAATATGGTCTGTATTTACACCCATTCGCTGTAATTCTTGTATACAAAACTCTCCAAAATAATCTGCTCCCACTACACTTACAAATTTCACTTCAACGCCCAGACTAACAAGTGCACAAGCCGTAATGGCTGAAGATGACCCCAAAACGATTTCGAATTGATTGGCTACCTTTTCTCGATTCCATTCGGGTACAATATCTTCTCCAGTTAGAATCATATCGACATTCAATTCACCAACGACAACAATACTAGCAACAGGTGTATGTGATGCTTGAGTATTCATCATTATTTCATATTCGGGATAAATTCCCGTTCCACTTCATATAATTCATCGAACATATTGCTGATTTCTTCAAGTGAACATACGGCTGCTGTTAATGGATCAGACATCAATGCATGACGTGCCATTTCTTTATCATTACCGAGTACAGCACCTACAGCTAGTTCAAAAAATGCCATATTCGAGCGACACAGCGCAGCTAGATGTTCTGGTAGACTACCGAACTGACAAGGGTTAATTCCATTACCATCAATCATACAAGCTACTTCGACCACACCATTTTGCGGTAAATTATGAATAAGCCCTTGATTAGGTACATTACCATAGATCACTTTAGGTTCGTTTTTTAGCATCGCTTCTATAATAACTGCGGCATACTCATTACTATTTTTCAATTCGATAGGTAAAGTACCTTCTAATTGTTGTAAAATGCGCTCATCGTTTTCTTTTCTCCAAATAGGCCAGTTGTCTGCATAAAATCCTGTTGCACCGTTATACCCTGTATTACAATGCTGATCTATTAACTCCTGACGTTTACGATAATAAGGAATATATTCAGAAAAGTGTCCGCTAGATTCCGATACAAAAGCACCTAAATACTTCATTGCGTCTAAGCGCACAGGATCTTGACGCAGTAGCTCTTCGTCTTTTATTTTTTCCAGTAATACAGGGTACAAGTCTTCACCTTTATGCTTAAGTTCAACGAACCATGACATATGATTAATGCCACCTGCTCGCCATTCTAATTCGTTGTAAGGTACACCTGCATACTCTGCTAATTGACTGGATGTGTTCTGAATCGAGTGACACAGACCGACTACCGGAAGTTCTGTAATCCGTGAAGTCAGTAAGGTGACTGCTGACATTGGATTCGTATAATTCAAAATGGTAGCATGAGGAGCAAGGTCTTCAATATCTCTTACAATGTCAATCCAGCTTGGGAGCGTCCGCAACGTTTTGAACAAACCGCCTGGTCCAAGCGTATCTCCTATACACTGATTTACATTGTATTTAAGAGGAATCTCATACTCATACCTTACATTTTGCAGTCCACCGACTTCAATCTGATTAATAACAAATTGAGAGCCGCCAATGACTTCACGTCGATCTGTAGAAGCGATAACTTTCCAACGATTGCCTGTCATTTCGATCAACTTTTCGACCATACGACGAGCAATATCTAGACGCTTTGCATCAAGATCGACTAAAGCGATCGTGCCTCCATCGATTCCTTCAATTTTTAGAATATCTGTAGTGATATCTTGTGTAAAAGCACTACCTGCACCAATAATAGATATTTTTGTCATTATAATTCTTCCTCTCTGCATGTTTATGATGATGGAATATTGTTATTTCATACCTGTCATGGTTAAGCCTTTGATAAATTGCTTTTGGAAAATAAGAAAAACAATCATGACAGGTAAAGTAATTAAGACAGCAGCAGACATCACAACATTGTAATTGACCACATGAGTTCCGTTAAAATACACAAGTGCCAGAGGTACAGTCATATGGTCGGTATCATTCAGTACGATTAACGGCCATAGATAATTGTTCCACGCATTCATAAATGTAAAGATACCAAGCGCTGATAGCATCGGCAAAATAAGAGGAGCAATAATTCGAATCATCAATCGTAATTCACCAGCCCCATCTATTCGCGCAGCATCTAGCAAGTCTTGCGGGATATCTTCAATAAACTGTTTGGCTAAGAACACTCCATAAGAACTAACGAGATTAGGCAAAATAATAGCGGCTAAATGATCAATCAATCCAAGTCTTGCAGTGATCAGATATGTGGGAATCATAATCACTTGAAAAGGAATCATCATGGTTGCCAGAATCAATACAAATAAAATGCGTTTACCTTTAAATTGATGCTTAGCAAAAACGTAACCTGCAAGTGCACTTGTAAATAGTGTAATAATGGTGATAATAACTGCTGAAATAGCACTATTCCACATCCATTTTACAAAGGGAGCATCTTCAAAAACAGTGAAATATCCTTCTAATGTCGGATGAGTTGGAAAGAAACTTCCCTGACCTGACATGATATCCATATTGCTTTTGAAAGAAGATACTACCATCCATAGATAAGGAACCATCATTGCCACCGCTGTCACGATTAGAAACACCAATACGATCGAATCCAACCATGGACTTTTTCGTTGCATCTGTATCTCCCCCTCTTATTGTTCCCAGCTAGCACGTCCTAATCGGAACTGAATTAACGTTACGATTAAAATGATGATCAGGAATATCGTTGCCATTGCAGAAGCATAGCCCATATTGGAATTGGAAAAAGCTTGATCGTAAATATTAAGCGCTAAGACCCTTGTTTCGTTAAACGGTTCTCCTTTGGTCATAATCTGGAATTGTGGGAATGCTTGAAAATATGAAATCACTGTAGTGATCGTTACAAATAACATAGTTCTACGCAATAATGGCAACGTCACAAAAAAGAACAAGTGCCAGCGATTAGCTCCATCCAGAATAGCCGCTTCATAATACATATCAGCAATAGACTCTCTGCCTGCTATAAATAGTACAATATTATAGCCAATATCTGCCCAGAGCGTCATCATAATAACGGATAACAAGGCATACTTGGGATCACTTAACCAGTGAACAGGAGCAATATGTAGCTGACCGAGAATGACGTTGAACAATCCACTGTCATAATTCAAAATAGTTGTCCAAACAATAGCTGTTCCCGCTAGTGGAGCAATAGCTGGTAAAAAGAACAAGGTACGAAACAAATTTTTAAGCCATTGTATTCGTATTGCATAGATCGCACTTGCAATAATCAATGTAATCACAATATTGCTGATCACAGTAATACCAACGAACTTAAAAGTGACCCAGAGCGATTTTAGAAAGACTGCATCTTGAAGTAACAATGTATAATTTTTCATTCCTGTAAAAACAGCATGATTACTGAGCGGACTATAATCATAAAAAGATAACAACAAACTCCAAGCAATCGGTAGAAAAGCAAATACTCCAAAAAGAAGCAGAATCGGGGCTAGAGCAATACGCACAAACCATTTCTCATTTTGATATGAACGAGTGGTTCCTTTATCGAATGTTCTTTTACTGGTATTTCCAGCTTCGATACTTTTATTCATTCGCTATTCACCTCGACTACTTGTGTTGGTCTTGACTTGAATTGATAGATTGTTCTATATTACTTAGACCCGTTTCGACGGTGATCTGTCCGCTTACAATCAACTGAAAGTTATCATTAATCTGTTTGAAAAAATAATCTCGATCTGCAACAGGGCCAATCCATTGACCATACTTCAAAATATCAAGCGGTGCTTTCATGTACGGATTTTCCTTCAGAAATTTAGGGTTATTTGCGACTTCTTTTTTGGGAGGTACTGTAAATGTACTTATATTCCATTGAAGCAGATTTTCATTTTCACTTAGGAATTGAATAAAATTCAAAGCTTGCTTCTGTATTTCACTTTTACTGGCTACTACTACACCCCAACCTGATTCTGCTGCAAAATAAGGATTCTCATTCGTAAATGAAGGAACAGGGACATATTCAAAGTCTTTCACCTTATAGTTATCCAGTCCAGAAGCAACCGTCCAAGGCCCACGATAGGTCATAGCAGAATTGCCACGGAAAAAGTAGTCAGAACTATCCAATTGACCGCCAAAAACAGAAAGATCAGTCACTTTATCTACACTAACTAAAGAAGTAAGCGCATTCATTGCTTGGATAGCTTCTGGAGTTTGAAAGCTTACATGGTTATCTGTTCCCCAGTACTTTCCATTCTGCTGCAAAATCATAGAAAGAAAGGTAAACGTAATATTGTCTAAAGAAATAAAATCAAATCCTTTGATTTGGATACCGTTATCATTACGTACTGTTAATATTTTGGCATTTTCGACTAAATCGTCCCATGTTTTGGGTGGGTACTCTAGCCCTTTGTTTTTGAACATTTCAGGATGGATTAACATACCTCCGTTTTCGAGGTTGTATTCAAGTGGTAAGCCATACAACTTTCCATTGTATTGATAAGCTCCTAATGGTGCAGGATAATACTCTTTGCTGATCTTATCGATATTAGGAACTTCGGTCAGTGCTCCATTTTTACTATACTCAGGAACCCATGTACCAAACATCTCAGCTACGTCAGGAGGATTTTGTGCAGAAAAAGAAGCTTTAAGTTTTTGATTATACACATCATAAGGAAAAGTCTGAAAATCAATTTCGATATCGGGGTGTTTGGCTTCATAGGCTTGGATCAGCTTGTGATATGCATCATTCATTGCACTTTCTTGATGTGCCCAAAATACGATTTTAGTTTTACCAGAAGAGCCTACATTTTTAGAATTTGATGCACATCCTGCTAGCATCACTGTAATCAAGACTAGTAAGATGAGATAGTTCAAAACCTTAGTAAGCATATCAATGAATTCCCCCTTTCAAATTCAGTAGTCTTACATGCTCTATTGCTATTACATATAACGTATAGACCAAAGTTGGATATTCGATATAAACAACCTTGTCTATACGTATAAACAGCTATATCATCAGATAGATATCTCGATCATTAGACTAATTGCAGTTGAACATGTTCTTTGTCACATAATTGCTGTAACCAGGAGTCAGCATGTACATTAGTGATAATGCCGGTCACTTCTTTTAAAGGCATAATCGTAAATAAAGCTGTTTTTTCAAGTTTACTTTGGTCGAATACCGCATACACTTCACTAGAACGTTCACTTAATTGCTGAGCAATCCGTACTTCTAATTCAGAATGCATCGTAAATCCTCGTTCAGATGCGACACCATCTACACCCAGGAACATTTTGCTCAAATTGATCTTCTGAATAACACTTTCAGCTAAAGGACCGATTAATTCATAACTTTGTGAGCGCATTACGCCACCAGTTAGAACCACTTGAATCCCTTCTGCATCTGCCAATTCAAAAGCAATATTGACGGCATTGGTAACCACAGTAATATTTTTATGATGCTTTAATGCCATCGCTATCAAAAAAGTAGTTGTACCACCTGTAAGTCCAATAACATCACCATCAACGACTAATGCAGCAGCAGCTTCCGCAATTTTTTGCTTATCTGGTTGCTGAGCCAACTGTTTATCGACAAATGGAACTTCATCCTGACTGATTTTGCTTCCACCTTCGTAGACGGCTCCACCAATGGTACGAATAAGCTGTCCTTCTTTCTCCATGAGGTCGAGATCACGTCTAGCTGTAGCTTCAGAGCAACCAATAACTCCAGTGATTTCTTGAACAGATATTTTGCCATTCTTTTTGATCATATCCATAATTTTTGTACGTCGTAATTCACTTTTAGAATACTCCATTTCTGCAATCTCCTTTGATTGTTATGAGCATTATTAATATAATTTTGCTCTTTTTAATCATTTTGTATGATTACAGAATGAATTGCAAGCATCTATTATAGGATAATTTTGTTCACCTTTATAAGGGAATGACCTGAACAGCAGATTCTAACTCCAGGTAAGTCGCATAATCCATATCGCCTGCTTTTTCAGATAATGCATTTGCAGTGGCAACAGCAGAAGCTAACTTTAACTGTTGTATAGGTTCATACTGTTTTGATGTTGCAAATGCCATCCCTGCTACAAAAGCATCACCGCACCCCACCGTATTGATGGCTTGAATAGATGGAGATATCACTTGATACACTTGCTTATTGATAATCGCAATAGACCCCTGACTTCCTCGGGTAATGCAAACTTTCTCTATACCACGATCAATTAGAAGCCAAGCGGCGTCAATGTATTGTTGATCTGTAGTCAGCAAAGTATTGGTCCATTGCTCTAACTCTTGTTGATTCGGTTTGATAAAATAAGGCTTAGCTTGGATCGAATCTGTAAAAGCAGCTCCACTTGTATCCAAAAAAGCATGTCCGCCTGCCTGCTGTACAATTTCGATGAGTTCAGCATATCCATTCGTCGCCACTCCTTGAGGCAAGCTTCCTGAAAAAACAATAATCGTAGACATCTGTGCAAGTTGCTGTATTTTCTGTTTGATAGCTATCCATTGCGATGAAGAAATGATAAGCCCCGGTTCTAACAATTCAGTAGAAGCATGTTGATTGGATTCATCAATAATATTGAGACATATTCTAGATTCACCCGATGTCATAACAAAATCTGTGCTTATTTTTCGTGTTTGTAGCAAATGGTCTATCTGTTGCCCATTGTCTCCTCCTATACAACCAGAAGCAATCACTTCGCCACCTAATAATTTGATAATTTTTGCTACGTTATTTCCTTTACCACCTGGTTCTGTGAGTACACGTCTAACCCGATTGACCTGATGTGTAGCAAATGAATCCATATAATAGGTTTTATCTACTGCTGCATTTAAGGTCACCGTAGTAATCATTGTAAAACGCCTGCTTTACCTGCCGATCCGCATAGTCCAATTTTTTGCATTGCTAATTGTTTAACCGCTTCTTTAGCAGGAATCATATATTTACGTGGATCATTTTCGGAAGGATTCTCGTCAAAAATTTGTTTAATCGCATCTGAGAAAGCGATACGTAATTCAGTAGCTACATTCATTTTGGACATGCCTAGAGCAACCGCTCGCTTCACTTGTTCTGCTGGAATACCTGAACCTCCGTGAAGTACCAGTGGAATATCGACCAATGCTGCAATTTTCTCGATTCGTTCAAAATCAATATGAGGATCGCCTTTGTAAATACCATGAGCTGTTCCGATCGCAGGTGCTAATGTGAGTACTCCTGTTTGTTTTACAAATTGTAGACATTCTTCAGGATCTGCTAATAAAGCATCTTGTTCATCGACAACGATATCGTCTTCTACCCCTCCTACTTTGCCAAGCTCTGCTTCTACATTCACACCAGCAGCATTTGCTATTTCCATAACTTTACTAGTGATGGCTACATTATCTTCATAAGGATGCATTGAAGCATCAATCATGACCGAGGTATAACCTGCCCGTATACATTCAATAATAAGATTGAACTCTGTACAATGATCCAAATGAAGTGCAATTGGAATAGAAGATTGATTCGCAGCAACTGTAGCTGCTTCGACTAGATACTTCGCACCTAAATGACGAACAGTACCTACTGTCGATTGGATAATAAGTGGAGATTCCATTTCTGTAGCAGCATCTACAACAGCCTGTAGCATTTCCAAAGTATGTACATTGAAAGCAGCTACAGCATAGTGATGTTCTCTTGCCTTTTGGAGCATGACAGTTGATGAAATAATTGGCATATTAGCATCTCCTTAATGATTGAATAAATCATTTAAATTGATTCTTTAGATCATTTTTTAATTATGATACTCTTAATTAATGATCAAAACAATCTTTTTTTATTTATTTTTACAAATTTATTTATTTTTCGATTAAAAAAGCATAATGAATATCACAATAATCAAATTTTGATTTAATAAATCATAAATATGATTGAAAAAATCAAATTAAAGAAATATACTATATATGAAGTCCGCTCGTAATGATTATCTTGCAAAATATACTATATGGAGGTCAATTCATGAACTTAACGTATCAGGAAGTGAAAAAGCAATATACAGCCCTACATCAGACATTCAATTATATGTTAGAACATCGTCAAGCTATCCAAGACTTACTGGAACAACTTCATCCTACTTCTATTACCTTTGTAGGTTGCGGTTCTAGTTACTGTTTAAGTGAATCGGCTGCTTTTTCTACTCGTTTGTATACCAATATGCTTGCATCCGCATTAGCAGGGGGCGATCTCATGCTAAATGCAAAGCGATATGCTCCCCTTTTGGCAAATACATTATTGGTTGCTCCATCACGTTCAGGTAGTACAAGCGAAATTATAGAAGCTATTCAACGTGTACGTAAACAACAACCTCTTGCCGTTCTTTCTATATCCTGTGTATCCAGTTCTCCTTTATCTACAGAAGCTGATTTATCGTTAGAATTACCATGGGCGTTTGATCATAGTGTATGCCAGACTCGTACAGTGACGAATTTGTATGTAGCTAATCTATTGATTAATGCTTTTTGGAGTAATAACGAAAAATTAATTGAGGATATTCAAAGTGCCATTCAAATGGGCGAATCTTATATGGAAAAAGTAGAAGCTTCGATTCGAGAAGTGGCTGATTTCGCATGGAAACGTGTCATTTTATTAGCAGATGGTGAATTACAAGGATTAGCTAATGAAGGTGCAATTGCTATCACTGAAATTGCTCAAGCAGAAGCTCATGCTTTTCACTTATTAGATGTTCGCCATGGTCCAATGGTAACTATTGATCAAGATACTTTGGTGATTGCAGCACTAACTGGAGAAGGCACATCGTATCAACACAATCTTATTCAAGATATCCATGCTCGTGGAGCACGAATTATTGCGTTAGCAGATCACTCCAATCGGATTCCAGACGCATCGGTAAATCTAGGCATTGTTTTAGAACAACCTTTGCATCCAGCAGCTCAAGGGATTCCTTTTATTTTCATCCCACAAATAGTAGCATTAGCCAGTGCAGAGCGTCAGAATATCAATCCTGATCAACCGGATGGATTGGAAGCATGGGTCAAGTTGTAAAGATCGATTTTTGATAGCTATAATGCCTTATATACAATAAAATCAAAAAGAGAACAGTCCTTTATAAGGATCTGTTCTCTTTTTGATTTTACTATTTTGCATGTAGTTTATTTATTTCATATCACACCCAGACCTGCTAATAACGTCCAAATTCCCGATAAAATGATCAAACCCAGTGAATACTTTTTAAATTTCTGTTCGTTCAAATACTTAACGGCTTTGACCCCTATCCATGTACCAATTAGCATCACCGGTAACATCCAACCTAGATATAGGCTCATCTCCTGATCGATCAATCCACTATATACAAAGGTAATAATCGTCACTCCGTTTAATATCACACCGACTAATGCTAAATTCGCTCGAAACATCTGCTTGGACATGCCTTGATTAGACAACATCAATGCCATCGGAGGCCCACTCACAGATATGCTTCCACTTAGTAATCCGCTGATAGCTCCTGCTAAGACATAAGCGACTTTTTCATTAGCAATCGGAATAATTCGTCCACTCATCAAAAATACAGCAAATAAAGTGATCAGTATACCTGTTATAATTTTAAGAGTACTTCCACTAATAATAAGCAGAAACAACGTTCCAACCGGAGCCATAACCACACTTGCAATAATCAATAATCCTATTTTACGTATATTGGTATCCTTATAGACAGAGCACAAAACCAACAAGCAAATCAGCATACTTAATATGACAATCATCGGTACGACACGCTGAATCGGTAGCAATAAACTAAGTAACGGCAACGCAATTAAAGCAAATCCAAAACTTGTTAATCCTTGCACAAAGCTTGCAATAAGGATAATCCCTGCCCCGATCAATAAAGCATTTATAGTAATCATGTATACTCCTTTATAACAACTAGATTCTACAGGTTCACCACTCACTTTTTTGATAATGATGATCCCTAAATACATAACGATAATATGAACTGTTTTTTCTTTTGAAATATCAGTTTTTCATTTGCTGTAACTGTTGCAATGCTTCAGTAGCAGATTGTTGAACAGCAGGATTATGATGCAACGTATATGATTATACAACTTACTCATATTATACCGCTTATAGTATGCATGTTTACTTTTTTAAAATCTAACTGTCCTTTGTCTAAATCCACCAACATCTTTGATTATATTCTAAGGTATACTGTTATAGATTAATGAATAAATCAACTCACTATGATCCAAATAAATCATAACAATAGGCGGGATAATGCTATGAAATTAGAGCGATTGATTGCGATGATCTACAAATTGCTTAATCATGAAGTGCTATCTGCTTCTGTCTTGGCTGAGCAGTTTCAAGTGTCACAACGAACGATTTATCGGGATATTGATGTACTCTGTGCGGCTGGATTGCCGATTGTATCGTATCAAGGAAGTAGTGGTGGATATGGGATTATAGATGGATATAAAATGGACAAAAGTCTGCTTGGTGCATATGATATCGATTCATTAATTACTGTACTCACCAGCCTTTCTACTGTCTTTCAAGATGAACGTGCGCAAAGTACAATTGAACGTCTACAGACCATTGCACCTGAACATCACAATTCTAATCTAGCAATCAATTTCGATACATACCGAACAGAACCTCATGCTCTTCTTTATCTACGTCAAGGGATTACAGATACTAAAGTAGTCCATTTTGATTATATTAACGCCAATAATGAACATACGCATCGGAAAATCGAACCGCTCTGGCTTCATTTCAAATATAGTACATGGTATGTACATGGATTTTGCCAGAATAAACAGGATTATCGGGAATTTCGCTTATCTCGAATGATGAATGTACAGTTAACGACCGAAGATTTTCATCCTCATCCATCTACTCCACAGAACATTCTACAGACTGAGCCAGAATGGGAAAAGCAATTAAAAGAAATTGTAATTCGAGTAGCCCCTCAATCTTTAGCAGAAGCTCTGGATCAATTTCAGCAAGCAGACAAAACATTTCAGTCTGATGGAAGTATGATCATGCGTATTCCTATCTATAAACCTCTTGAAGCCAAATGGTTATGGTCGATTTTGCTTAGCTTTGGGAGTGGTGCTGAAGTGTTAGAACCTGCCGAGTTACGAGTCATATTAAAACAACAACTTGAACAAGCGCTCCACCTTTATAAAGAAGTATGACACACTGTTGTCATACTTCTTTGGCTATGATGAGAACTGTAATACCATTTATTATCTTTCCAAAGGAGCTGTTATTGATGTCTAATCATCCTGTAGAAATGTTCAAGTACCACATCTGGGCAAGTCGTATTATTATGGAAAGAATCCAAGAACTTCCTGACTCTGTACTACACCAAGAGGTGAATAGCTCTTTCCCAACAATAGCGCATGCGTTAAGTCATATGTATGCAGTGGATCGAATGTTTTATCAAGTTTTACAAGGTGAAGAAATGCCGGAAGCCTTACAAGAATGTATGGCTTTGAATCAGACCACACTGACTTCTATCGATGAGTATATCACTCGTTTTGCAGTATTAACTGATCAGTACCAAAAATGGCTACAAAATGGAATAGATTTAGAACAATCTCTTCTACTGAACAATCCTTATGTCGGCCCAAGACAGACGCGCTTAGCAGAAATCGTACTCCATGTAGTAAACCACGGAACATATCATCGAGGAAATATTTCTACTATGCTTCGTCAATTAGGTCATGCTTCTGTAATGAATGATTATCTATTATTCTGGTATCAGGAATCGGCATCATCTATCTAATGATCGAAAGGAACATGATACATTGAATAACATTGACCATCTTCTCACTATACATTCCAGAATAGAATTAAGAGCATGGTTGCACCAAATTCAGAAATTTATCATTAATACCAAAGCAAACAAAATGTATGGTCAATGGCATGATCATGTACGATTATGCGATGAACACGATTCGTTATAAATAATAATCTATATGTATACATGAGATAGAAACAGAAATCTGACATAATTAAAACGTGTACTTCGATGCCAGACATTGACATCGAGTACACGTTTTCGGTTACCTATTGATAAGAACAATACTAACTTACAACTTCTTGTTATGTTACAAGATAGTTGGACTAGATCGATTGCGATTCTATCCAACTTTTTAATTTAGGAAAGACTTGAAGCGCATTATGATAAAATACATTTTCCCACTGGGCTTCAGGTATTAAATTTTTGATAAAAGCAATATAAGCATCTAAAGGTACTAACGGCCAATCGGTTCCAAATACCAGTCGATCATACTTCTCTGCGAATACGATAGCTCGCTTAAAATGATCAACATACGTTTGTTCACCCATTAGACGATATACTTTGGAGCTATCACCAACGATCCAACCGGATAGATCAGCATATAGATTCGGATTTTTTTCAAGCAAAGCTGCTGTATCCATCACCCACGGATCACCTAGATGACATAACATAAAAGTAATATCCCGATGCTTGAGAAACGTTTCTTCCATTGATAAAGGATGAGAGTATTTGAGTAGCCCATGATCTGAATAAGTCAGTCCACCATGAATAACGATAGGAAGCTGATACTTGCGAGCAAGCTCATACACCGGAGCATAGATAGCGTCACCTACATTATAATGATAATATCCAGCATATAACTTGATGCCGACCACATGATCCCATTGTAAAGATTGCTCGACGGCTTCTAATTGCCCTTCTTCATGGAGAGTCACTGGATTAATACCTATACATGTAAAAAGATTATCAGGCATATGTCCCTTCAAATCCAACAACATCGGATTTTGTGCGGCAGTATCAGGGAAACCTCCAGCAGACGTTTCGGTGACTCCCATACCGACAGCTGCTACTACTTCGGAACGTGCAAATTCGTCCAATAGCCCTTTTTCAGTATAATCAATAGATGCTAATGACTTAGCAGTATCGTAAAAAGAGTCAATTTCAGAAAAATGGATATGTGCATCGATGATTTTCATGGTGTACTCCCTTCTTAATCCTCTGTTACAGTGTTGAAATCGAATTGAATATTAAACAGATCCGTTAACGTTGAATCTGGAATATCCATATCCGAAATCATGTAAAACTGTGGTTTACCCCATACCTGTTGCTGATGATTAGCAAAGATTTTCTGAATAACGACAGATGCGATCAGATGTGTATTTACAAAAACAGCGCAAGTCTCATTATCTGGATGATCGACAACGATTAATTGCGACTTCCGTTCATGAGAACCAAAGCGAATGACTTTATCTTTCACTTCGGTTTCATATTGAACTCTACCCGCTTTATAGGTGATATTTTCTTTTGCTGTATTTGTAACATATGCTTTAGCATCTGTGATCTCTTCGCTCACTTTGTAAAAGCTAAAATGATTCGCTCCAAATGGTGCTAACGTTGTTCCTGTTTGTTGATCAAGCTTAATAAAGTGACAAAGCACTGGAACACCCGGAAGCGTGACATAATACTGCTGAATCGATAATCCTTTTAACTTGACATTGTTCTCAATATCAATAGTAATACAGATGCCTGACCATGTATTTCCTAGATTATCTTTAATTTCTGTAAATTCTACAGACCGTTTTTCTTCCAATAATGTTCGCTGCGATAGACCATGCACTTCTAATGAAATACCGCCAATCCACGGATTCCACCATGATCTAGCTACTGGTTGTGGAAATGAAGAATCTAACCATTCTAATCCATCAGATTTAAGTGAAAATAAAGTCGGTGCAAAAGATTGACTGGCTTGAAATTCTAACACACCGTTACGCACCGTATGAATATCTCCATGTTCTGTTGAAATCACTTCTTGAATAATTGCCTGTTCAGATACTGGAAATACCAAACGCTTCTCTTCCAATACATACGAGTCCATATCCAGTTGTAATGTAAGTACATCTATTGTAGAAGATGTTTGTAGAGGAAGTTGCACCTGAAAATCATGTGATTCTAAGGTTTTGGATAATTCATATTGAGTCTGTTCCACACTACCCAACTGAGATGAAATCGAGAGTGTTCCATCTAATATTGCATTTTTGTGCTCTATAATCTGTACATCTACTGATTGCTGGACGAACGGATTGCCTTGATTTAATTTACATTCAAGAGGTGCTGCAGTCGTTGTTAGATTGTGATCTGAACTATTCTGTACCGCAAATTTTCTGAAATCTTGCCAATCATTCCATGTACCGATAGCGAACAGAAGTGCAGGTGTTTCGACTTTATCTCCTGCATTGCTTAAAGACAATGGATGTTCTAATCCATACAGCCAATGATCGGTCGTTAATCTTATATCTTTTGACCATATTACACCGTACGTTGAATCAGAAGTATAGGAAAACAACCAATTTTCTGTAATATCGCTAGCTTGCCAGTAATCTATTGCAGAAGCATCTGAACTTTTAGCTGTGTCAATATACTGATTACGGTAAGGAATAATACTATTTTCTAACGGGAAACGGAAATGCTCTTTCAAAAATAGCGGCTCACTACGTTCCTGCTCATGTTGATTCTCTATAGTGTAGTAACGGCTTATTACACCGTTCGCATACAATGTAACGATCGTTGTTAAAACAACCCCCATATGGTCTACATCGTACCTTGCTTCCATGATCATAGCATCTTCATGACGGAACGTGACTTGAGACGCACGATTTTTTTGAAATTCATTTTTATAAGGCAGTCCAAACTTAGGATAAAATAGACGAGCAGCTTCTTCTGTACCTTCATAGATCGTAAAATTATTATTGATTTTATTTAAATATACGCTGTATTTACCATTGGCTATCACCCAATCTTTAGCAGTCTCGCCTCCGAATGCGGATTGTATACCTGGAAATACAAGACTTATGTGTTGCTCCAGTATGCGACTCTCTTCAGTACATTCTGGCTGTGTATAGATTGGAATAGCGTGATGCCAGATCCCATATTGAAGTAATGTGGTTGTAAGTGTAACACAGCGACGTGATCGAGCAGGTACTTCAATAGCTACCCTAGTATCTTGAAATGACAAAATATTATCGTTAGGGCATTGCAGGTAATAGGTAATTTGTTGATCGTACTCATTTTCTACTGTTAATTCTAGTGCGACCTCTTCCCCTACTATTAACGAACGGTGAGGAGCTTTTACTTTTAAGCGTACCGGGAACTTAGGTTCAACACCACTTTTGAATATAGCAGATTGCCCGTTAATGATTAATTCTGCTTCTACAACAGGATGTGTCTGAAACGGATCTTGCTCTTCTTCAATCGGCTTAATCTGAAAATGCCCTTCAATCGTAGCTTGTGATTCTACTATTCTGGATTCTTGCAATTCAAAAGCAATATCATCATTAGCAATAGACTTAATCTGAAGCGATAATGGCTTACCTGTTTTGTTAATCACTTCATAGACGATTGGATAATCGGTTCCAAATGGCAATTGATGAGCAACAGGAATCGTAGCCTGAATCAGATAATCATTCGTTTCAATCAATCGTAGACCACGACCGGTTCGTTCATATTCCATTTTGAGTTGTAGATCATCTTTAATCCACTGATATGTGAAATAATCAAACCCGTATTCCTGTCGTCCATCAGGTTCGGTTACAATCTCACGCGTGCTATCGGTATACCAGTCAATCTGTTCAAAATAAGACTGTACTGCTGGTGTCTGTAACACTGCTGGAATCAAATTAATAAGATGTGTTGTATCGTCACGTCGTTCCCAGAAAAATCCTGCTTTTTTATACGTAGGTACAGCTTTGATATTACCCGGCCAAGTGTATAAATCCAATCTTGGCCAACCTCGTTGCAATGTTTCTTCGACTGCTCGTAATACTAATCTTTTTCCAATTTTATATCCATGATAATCTGGACGTACATTCAGTAATGGAATATAAAGTGCTCCTGTGTCTTCTTTATAATGAGAAAAGCTACAGTATCCAACCACTTCATCGTCTTTTACAGCTAGAAAAACATCAATATGTGTATGATTATGGTGCTCTTTCAAAATCATTTCTTCGGTCTGGACCGTATTATCACCGCCCCAACTCTCATGACTGGCATTCCACATCTCTGCAATCGATGCAGCAAAACGTGGCTCGTAGGTTACAATTTGAATAGTATCCATTTGGGTCATTGTCGTGGCTCCTCTTATGTAGATAGAATATCTATATTGGTGTACCTAATTATGCAAGTAAGATGCAATTGTCGCTCCTTTCTATCGTATTGTCTCTTATCATACTATGTGTTTGAACGATAATCAAAGTGTAACAACCATTATGTGTATATCGCGAAAAGGAACAGATATCCTAAGTAAAAAAACCTCCTTAATTAGCAGGAGGTTTTCTATCTATCTTATATCATTATTGTAAAATCATCACACCATAAGCCGGTATCGTCGTTGTTCCTTCAATTAAAGTATCTATTAACACATCTGTACGTTGTTGTTTGATCTGAATAGAAGCCTCTTGATCGCTATAATTGAGCAAAAAGATGTATTGGTGTTGCTCATTCTGACGAATCCCTATCTCCACCTGTTCCGGCACTTCTAACCAGTCAGCTACAGGGGAGGATATCTCTAAGATCGACAATAATTCATCGACAACATCTTCATGAAAAGCTGCCCCATAATATAACACTTTACCTTTGCCGTATAGTCGCTGTGTTAATGCAGGAGCATCTTCATAGTAAGATGATGTATAGGTCGCCAATACTTCTACATCGTCTTCATTTACTTGTAAAATATCGTTAAATAACTCCGCTACTTGCGCCATATGATGATTGTTATGTTGCCAGCGAAGTCCTGGCACTTGAGCATTACCTGTAATCGAAGTGAAATCCGCTACAGAAATTCCGCATAAGGAAGCGACAGGGCCCGGCATAGGCGCCATTCGGCAATGACCGGATAACTCTTTGTATCCTGTGCGTGCACCCAAAATTAGTGTTCCACCTGCTTCTACATACTGAGTCAATAAAGTCGCTGTCTGCTCAGACATAATTGCGGCATGCGGATAAATAAGCACTTTATATTGTTGTAATTCTGCCAGTGTCTGCTTACGCAAATAGATAATATCTGTTGGGATATGCTGATATTGAAGTTGCTTGAACCATGCGTTGATACTTTTGCCTGTTAAAGGGCCATGCCATATATCGTATTCGCCATCCCAATCGTTATCATAATCTTTGACGATAGCTATATCTGCTTGATAAGTTGTACCTGCAATCTTGTCACCGATCGCCACAAATTCTTGCCCTACTTGAGATGCTTCTTGAATACGACGGTTCGGTTGATTATGGTAATCATTTAAGCCATGCCAGTAGATTTCTGTACCAAATGTAGCCGTTCGCCAGCGGAAATACATTACCAGATCAGCGCCATGTAATACCGATTGGTATGTCCATAATCTTAATTGCCCCGGACGTGGAGCAGGCATATTCATTCGATTCACCCATCCACCTGGCCCGGCTTGCTGTTCCATAATACAGAAATTGTTAGAGATATTACGGACAACGCTCAGATTCTGACTCCATTTACGATCCAACAATGGCTTAGGTTCATCACTGCCAAAGATGGTTGAAAATTGCGGATATGAATCATAGGAGAAAAAGTCGAGCATTTCTTCTGTTAACGCATGACTATCTAAATGTCCAAACAGACCATTCGTTGTAATCCAATGATGAGGAGCGATCTCTCTTAAAATGTCTGCTTGAATACGAGCAAAAGCGATAGTATTGTCAGAAATAAATCGTTTCTCATCTAACACCAGATGCGGATTAGGAGAATGTGCTGTAGTAAGACGTGGCAAATACACTTGATTCCAATCTGTGTAAGTCTGACTCCAGAATACAGTCCCCCATGCTTGGTTAAGCGCTTCCAAAGTATGGTAACGTTCTTGTACCCATTGACGGAAAGCAATATGGTCAGCTTCTGCATAGAATTCACTGACTTCACAATTCAGTTCATTATCAATCTGCCACCCGATAATAGCTGGATGATCTTTAAAATGATTTGCCATTTGGCGCGTAATATTTGCACATAGTTCCTGATATTTAGGGCTACTATAATTGTAATGTCTCCGCATACCATGCTGATATGTAACACCTTCGATCGTTGCATTCAATACTTCAGGATATTTCTGTGTTAACCATGCTGGTGGTGTAGCAGTAGGTGTTCCCATAATCACTTTCAGACCATATTGGTGTGCTAAGTCTAATACACGGTCAAACAGATCAAAGTCATATACTCCCTCTTGCGGTTCAAAAATACTCCAAGCAAATTCACCAATTCGAATATGAGACAAATTCATATCTTTCATACGTTTAAAGTCATCTTCCCAGAGCGAATCAGACCATTGTTCAGGATAATAACATACTCCTAATTGTAAAGAATCAAGTTGAATCGATTTGTTCATGACAATCACCTCTAATGTTTGGATATCTTTATTTTAAAGCGATGTCATATTTACGTATATAACGAGTAATTATCCTGATAACAATATTTTGCGATGAACATTTCAATATATAGTTGGTATTGCTATAAAATGGACTGTAGTATAGTATAAATTTCATCTGAAAGGAGTACTGAGATGAGAGAACATATTTTCTTCCCTAATCCGTCATTTGCACATTATAGTTGTTATCCAGATTTTATAGGAGGTTATCAGAACCATTCTTCTCATATCGTTGATCGTCCGGCGAACAGTAGTGATTTCAAATTAAATCGATTGTATAACCTACACTTTATTTTGAAAGGAAAAGGTTATGTATATAGTCAGGGAACCAGATATGAGCTGAGTGCCGGTCATGGATTCTTATATGGCCCCGAGTTAGCAGAACGTTATGAAGCAGATTCTTATGATCCATGGGATATCCGTTGGATTCACTTTTCCGCTTCTGGTCTGGAATCGTTATTAGGTAAACGAGGAATTAGCGAAGTATGGTTATTTGAACTACACTCTATGCAGACATTGAATATATGTATGGAAGAGCTGTTAGCTTTAGGTCGTAACTTTGATCTCAAGCAAGAGATACGCGCTTCTACTGTACTTTATGAGATGTTATTACATATTACCAAAGATGCAGTATCTCTTCATTTGCCCAAAGATCCTGCCCTACCGGGTATTCATGCAGCCGCTAATTATATGCGTGAGCACTGTACAGAACCATTATCGATCAAAGAGATCGCTCAATTTACAGGATACAGCGTACCTTATTTTACGCGTAAATTTCACCAGTCTATGGGAGTAACACCAACTGCTTATTTACTGGAATCACGTATTTTATATGCGAAAAAGCTTCTTCTTTCTACCAACAAAACTATTCAAAATATCGCCTTAGATTCAGGATTTTCGCAAAGTAGCTACTTTATTCACTGCTTCAAAAAAGTCGTTGCTATGACACCAGAACAATTCAGAGTAAGTTGGGATTCTTGATAGATCATTAGTATTAAATTCAATCTAAACAATGATTCTAGAATGAATTATTTTCCTTTATATTCTTTTCTCAATAGGTTTACTTGATTCATCACCATCATTTTTTTACTATGATTCTCCTTTGTTATGTATGAGATGTGACGACATGGTATTTATTAGATGCTTGATGCGCTAGTATACGCTTAGTTTTTTCAGAAAATCTCACAATCAATTCTTTATCTTGTTGCTTGCCAATGATCGACTCAATCTGTCCTAGACCAAATTTAACATGATGGATTGTATCTCCAACTTTAATAGCATCGACCCACTCATTCAATGCTACAGTAGAGTCAGCTGTATCTATAAGTAATGAGGAGACTACGGGAGGAAATAAATTAGGGTCACTATAATACTCTAGTTCATCTCCCTGTACATAACCATGGAGTTGAGAAGCTATGTCAATCATTAATGATATTACAGTAGAATCAGCTCCACATAAAGTTAACCTTCCTTGTTCAAATATAAAAGGCAAACCTTTCAAAAGATGATTTACTTTGATTAACTCTTTTTCAGTAATCGGATTAGATTTGCTATCCATCCATTGTTCTGTTTTAGAAATATGAAGATCATAACTCATTGTCATAACTCCTTTGCGTAATGTATCTCTTATTTTGGGCATTTACGTTTTATGTATATTGAAAAAGTTCATAGATTTTTAAACAGATAAATATAATAAATTGGCTTATAATAAATCGCTTATGTGTAACTCTTCCATAATTTTTATACCAACGAATTGATATACTGGTCATAATCAAGCTAAATAGAGGACCTCCCAAAGCTGCTGTAAACATGATGGCAACAACACCTGGATGAATATGATAATCAGCTATATATTGATCAACATCAGTAAACCATTCATACAACACATTAACTAGTAGAAGGCTAAAATAGTAATAATTATATAAACATAATGCAACATATATTATGTACTTTAGTATCCGAATACATTCATATTTCATTGTTCACCTATTTTCTGTATAGATTGTATATTCATGTTCTATGATTACTTATTATACAATACAAAAAATTGTTAGATCACTATAATTATCCCATATAAATCTAAAAAAGACGCTGAATTCTTCCAGCATCTCTTTTAGTTCCATATGTTATCACACATTTTCAATGCAATTCGTCTCGTCTTTGTTCTGTAACTCCCACAGGATCAAGCATAATGATCGGATATTGTTCTATACAGTGAAGCAATGTCTTCACCAGTGTACATCGTTCTGTGGTGTTCATTATTTCCTGTTCTACCTGTTGTATTTCAAGCCATTTATTGCGTTTGGTATCTATAGTTGCATTATCACCATGCACCCTTATTTTTGAATGATACAGATTGTGTTGAATATCTAATGCTCGGGATAATGTAAGACTATTGGACTGCTTGATCTGTTGGCGCAAATAATCTGTGTTCCATCCTAATAGATTAACACTATCTAGCTCATATAACACAGTATTCATGATTTCTAGAAGTAAAGCACTCAACTTATATTCCAGTCGTTGATAAGCATAATAAATTGTGGAATTATGCCATTTATTTTTGTCGATCATACTGTTCTGAGATACATGCGGATAAACAAGCATCATATGTTGCATATAGTTTTGTATATAAACGTTTATTTTTTGCTCTGGTGCGATTTGTTGATCGGCATAATTGTAGAAAATAAGATTATTAATGTCCTGACCGATTGTATCCAAAACCAAGCAATACGCATGATCTTTACTTTTCAACTGATTAGCAAAATCGGCTTCTGTTAAACGACATATCTGCATGATATCTTGTGCTGAAGTATCTTCATATCCCTTGGTAACAAACAATAATTTGATTTGTTCAATCATCGGATAGGTGTTATTCATCCAGTACCTCCTTGGCACAATGACATAGATAGCAACAACATACATCGTTATTACTATCTACGTATAATAACTTTGCTTGGAGAAGCGATTATAATAACGAACTACTTCATTACATTGGTTGTTGATGTTTGGCTAACCGTTTGTTTTTACGTGCTAACTTGGAAGTCATCCGTTTATCGGTATATCGTGCCATAACCATATACAGTGAAGGTACAACAAATAATGTTAAGACCGTTGAGAATACCAGGCCGAAAATAATAACTACACCTAATGGACGGAATAACAGTTCACCCACTGTAGCAATTGGAATCATCCCTACTATAGCTGTTAATGATGTCAAAATAATCGGGCGAAAACGTGCGGATGCTGCCAGAATAATCGCTTCCGTTAATTCCATGCCTTCATGTCTGGCATCTTCTATAAATTCGATCAATACGATACCGTTACGCACCACAATCCCTGCCAGTGCAATAATCCCCATCACCGCCATAAATCCAATCGGCGTCTGAGTGACAAATAGTCCTAACACTCCACCTGCGGCCGCTAAATATACAGTTGTCATAATAATAAACGGAATCAATAACGAATAGAATTGCATCGTAATCAGGATAAAGATAATAAATACAGCGACTAAAAATAATGCACCCAAATCTGTAAACGTATCTGTCTGGCTGGATGTTTCTCCGCCAACTTCCCATGCATATCCTTCTGGAAGCTGAATTTGCTCAAGCTTAGGTCTAATATCTTGCATCGCTTCTGTTGCTGTAGGTCCACTGAGTTCTGCTTCTATTGTATTCACACGCTTGAGATCATAATGGTTGATCTGTTGAATTGAAAATACAGGCTTGATATCGACAATTTGAGATAATGGAATCTGTATACCAGCCGCATTGGTGATATTCACCTGTTGCAATAATGTATTTGGACTGCTGTTACGTGAATCTTTGATATATAACTTGACATCGATTAAATCACTACCATTATCAAAATCACCTACACTAAATCCGCTACCCATCATCAGCAATGTTTGAGTTAAATTTTTGTATGTGACTTGATAGCGATCCATCGCTTGTTTGTTGACAGCAAAATCTAATGTATAACTATCATTTCCGGTACTATCTGTAATCCCATACGTACCCGGAGACTCTGAAATAATCTGCTTGATCTGATCGCTCAGATGACGTAGTTCTGGTAATTGATCACCTGTTACACGGATCGAGATAGGCTTTCCGACTGGAATCCCAAGCGCAGCACCTTTTACAGAGATTTGAGTACCAGGATATTCTGTTTTTAATGATTGTGACCATAGCTCTACTATAGAATCGACATTCATACCATGTTTTCCTGTAACCAAAATCTGACCGGAATTTGCTCCACTTCCAGATTCAGAAGTACTATTAAATAGCTTGGGAGCTGCTCCGCCTACAGCATAAGCTAACTTATCAATATCAGGTTGCTTTTTCACCCAACTAGCAATATTTTCTGTAACTCGATTAGTTTCTGCCAGTGATGTTCCTGAAGGCAAGTTAACATCAACAGAAATTTGCGGTTCTTCTGATGTTCCGAACAGCTCTACAGGTGTTGCCAAAACAAGGCTATACACTGCTGTACTGATCACTAACCCTGTTAAAGCAACGATCAATGGACGTTTGAGTATACCTGGCATTAAACGGAAAGCATATCCATTTGTTAATTTCTGAATTTGTTTTCCTAATAGACCTGCTGGCTTATCAATATGACGTTTGCCTTTTTCAATTTGTCTATTTTCATACCATTCTCGGAAAATAGGAATAATCGTTAATGACATAATCATCGAAGCTAGCATACATAATGAAATAATCACTGGAATCGGTCGGATAAACGAACCCATATCCCCGGGTAACAACATTAACGGCACAAAAGCAGCAATCGTAGCAAGTGTTGCTGTAATAATCGAAATGGCTACTTCTTTGGTCCCCCGTACAGAAGCTTCTTTGGGATTTTCTCCAAGTGTGGATAGCCTTCGCTCGATATTATCATTAACTACTACAGCATCATCCACCAGAATCCCTAATACAATAATAAGACCCACAATAGTGATCTGGTTCAATGTGATGCCTGCTTGCGGTAATACAATTAAGGCTAGCGCAATAGAGATTGGAATCGAAAGAGCTACAAAACCTGCTGTCAGTAAATTCATGCCTAACGTACAGATCAGAATAACAGCAATAATAGCGATAGCCATTTCTCGTATCAAATCGTTAAAGATTCGTTGTACTTCATCATTTTGCGCAAATAAAGAATCTATTTTTAGATTAGAAGGTAATGTTTTTTCTAAAGAAGCTATTTTAGTAGATAACGCTTTATTCATATTGATAACATCTGAACCGGCTTGACTACTAATATCCATCGTGATAGATGGTACTCCATTGTAGTAACTCAGATAAGATGCGGTAGTAGGAACCATTTTCACATCTGCTACATCTTTGAGATAGACAGGAATACCAGCTTCTGTCTGAGCGATCAGAATATCATTTATCGTCTGAAAGTCGTCTGATTTATCGACTTTGAGCTGATACGTACGATTCTCATACGTAAGATTTCCGACAGGTATGCGGTCATTTTCAGATTGAATCGCTTGCATTACCGTCTCCCAGGTAATATTGTATTGCTTTAACTTAGTAGTATCTGCTTCAATACTGATCTCCTGCTGAGGTAGACCTTTGATAGATACTTCAGTAATTCCTGGAATAGCACGAATTTGCTTGCTCCATGTGTTCATCAGATCATTTAGAGCATAGATATCTTCTTTGGTTTTGCCATAGATAGCAAAAGACTGTACAAAGCTTTGTGCCAGATTATCGTTGACGATCGGCACATCTGCATCAGCAGGTAAGCTCGACTGAGCATCTTCTACTTTACGTCTAATTTCATTCCATACACTTTCTGCATCTGCTTTATCTTCCGCTTGCACAACAATCGTAGAGATGCCGTTGCCTGACGTAGATGATATTGTTTTGAGATCAGTCACTTCTTTGATCTTTTGCTCTAACACTTCGGTAACTGTCTGTTCCATCAGTTCTGGTGAAGCACCGGCATATGTTGTAGTGATTACCGCAGTTTTGACGACAACATCAGGTTGTAATTGTCGTGGTAATCCTAGACCGGAATAGACACCATACGCAATCAACAATACAAAAAATAATAGCGTAACTTTACGTTTTTTGATAAAAAATTCAATCATGTGCAGTTACCTCTTGTTGATTCTTTGTAGTACTTTGATTTGTCTTAGCCGTAGAACTATTGGCTGGGGTAGCAAGAGCATCTCCATTGAACAAACGGTCTGCCCCTTGTACAACGACTTGATCTCCGACTTGAAGCCCGCTTTTAATCAAATATTGATTGTTATACGATTCACCTATAGTGACAAACGTCTGAACCGCTTTGCCTTTATTATTTCTAAATACATAAGGTTTATCTCCTGTACTAATGACTGCTTCTACAGGTAATAAGATTCCTTTTTGAGTAGTTGCCTGGCGGGAAGCTTTGATCACTTGACCGGGCTTCCAATCTTGCTTCGGATTGCTGACAGTCACTTCCGCATTGATAGAACCTGTACTTTCATTGGTTTGTGGATACAATTTGGTTACTTTACCTGTACGCACATCATCATACAGGCTGACGCTCACTTGTTGCCCTACTTTCCACTGATTGATTTCACTATCAGCGATTGGAAGTAGAACTTTTAAGCGTGTTGTTTCTCCAATTACAAAGGGATCAGATGAACCACCCATTGCTCCGCCACCGCTTGAACCTGCACTGACCGTTTGACCTACCGATACATTTTTTTCTAAAATCACTCCAGATGCTTGGGCTTTGAGTGTTGTATACGATAGGCTCAATACGATTTTATTTTTGGCGATAACGGCTTGATCGTAACTTGCTTGCGACTTTTGTATGTTTGCTTGAGATTGTGCAATACCTGCTTCAGCTTGAGCTACACCGGCTTTGGCTTGTTCTATCGTTGCCTGTGCATTCGCAATGCCTGTCTGCGCTTCTTTCACTGTCGATGCTGCACTGGCACGCTCTGAAGCACTTGCACCTTCTATGATTAAAGAAAGCTTGGCTTGAGCATCTTTGAGACTATCGGTCGCATCTGCTAGTGCGGTTTGTGCTTGCTCATTTTCTTGTTGCGTTAGCAATCCATTACTAGCTAGTGTCTGCGAACGAGTTGCTTCTGCTTTTGCCTGATTGTATGCAGTTTGTGCTTTGTTTACTGCATTTTGCGCTTGTGCTTTTTCTTGTGAGCGTGCTCCAGACAGCACACTTTGTTGACTCACACGAGCACTTTCAATTTTCGCTTGAGCACTTTCTAGTTGCGCGTTAGCCGAAGAGACAGTAGCTAATGAATTTTGTTTGGCTGCTTGAGCATCTTTTAAAGAAGCATTTGCACTGGACAGATCTGCTTGAGCAGCAGCGACTGACTGATTCGCATCTGCTAACGACAGTTGTAGATCAGCGGTATCCAGAGTAGCTAATACCGTGCCTTTATTGACTTGCTGTCCAATTTCTCCTTTTACAGCAGTGACTGTTCCAGCCGTTCGGAAAGTAACAGGCGTTTCGTTATACGCTGTTAATGTGCCGGATAGATCGTAATTTACATCTAACGCTTGTTGCTTAATTGTTGTAAATGTGACATTGTTGCTTGTTGTCTGCACAGCAGCAGTCGATGGTTCTGTCGAGCAAGCTGTTAGGCTAACCATCAGCAAGAGCGCTATCACAATGGAAGAACGTTTTGGGTTCATAGATCATATTCCTTTCTTATCTCTATCCAATATAGTGTTCTTTTCTCTGCTTTGATCCTACCAAAGCTTGCGCTCTAGCGAATCGTCCATCTGTACATCCAGCTATTGCCCTTTCGGGCATGTACGCAAAAAAAAGAACACACCACTATAATTATGTGATGTGTTCTTTATGTTGTTTGGCTAGATATGCACTAATCCTTGTTCTACTGCTATCGCAACAGCTTGTGCTCTTGAATCTACACCTAGTTTATTATAAATATTAGTCAGATGTGCTTTGACGGTTCGTTCGGCTATCCCCATATCAAAAGCAATTTCTTTACTCCGATGCCCGTACGCTGCTGCTTGTAGCACAATTTTTTCTTTTTCTGATAAAGAAGGAAACGAATTAGAAGTACTCTGTTTCTTCGGCGTCGCCTGACGCTTGGCTTGAAAAACGATCTCCATAATCTCGGGTTGTAATAATGTCTCGCCTCGAATAGCGGAATCGAGTGTACGAAATAAATGCTCACGTTTGGTATCTTTGAGCAAATAACCTTTTGCTCCTATGGTAAGTCCTTTGATCATAAGATCGTCTTCATTGTAGGTAGTCAGGATAACGATAGGGATAGAGCTGTGTTGTTCTTGTAATTTTTCTATCGCTTCGATCCCATTCATAACAGGCATATTAAGATCCATCAAAATAATATCAGGCTTGAGTTCTTCTATCCGCTGTAGAGCCACTTGACCATTTTCCGCTTCGCCTATCACCTGATACTCTTCGCTTGTCTCCAAAATAAGCTTAAGCCCTTCTCTTACTACAAAGTGATCATCGACTATCAATACGTTATGTTTCATTATATTCTCCTGCTCTCCAGGGAATCTTCAGATGAATTGAAGTTCCTTGAGGAATACGGTTAGTAATCGTTAGTGTTCCATGTATAATACGTGTCCGTTCTTGCATACCGATCAGCCCATAATGCCCGCTTAGCTTACCAATCTGGCGAGTATCAAATCCTTTACCATTATCACAGATATCAATAATCAGATCATATGGATTACTGCCAATCGTTAACTCCACTTGTGTCGCCTGAGCATGCTTAATAATATTGGTTAAACATTCGCGTATAATCTGAATACTATGTTCATGAATAAGCTGTGATACCTCTATAGGTGCTACAATCTTATACTCTATCGGTATACCTGTAGATTCAATAAAATGTTGTATTTCTGTTTCAACAGATTCAGTAAAATCAATCTGTAGCCCCGTATGGACACGCAAATCATCAATAGCATTACGGGCTTCTGCTAATGTATGACGGGCACCATTCATAGATAAATGAACGATTTCATGCGCCCTTTTGATATTATTTACTGACAAATGAGCATCGACTGCTTCTAATTGCATGACCAGACCCGCTAAGCCCTGTGCCAGTGTATCATGCAAATCTCTTGCCATCCGCTGACGCTCATTCGCTACGGTTAATTCTTCTACTTGATAATGAGCAATTTCTAATTCGTTCAAAAAATGCTGTGTCCGCAAGCGCGCTGAAAATTGGCGTAAAGTTAATCGAATAATTCCAGCCACCATGATATTCATCAATGTAAATAAACAGATAAACAGGATACTAATATAGACGGAATCAATATACCACATATAAGAAATACATATAATATAACTAATAATAACAAATGATATGATCTTTACTTTGGAGTAAGGGGAATACAACATCTGTCCAATCATAATCGGATAAAGTCCGATCATCACCAAATAATAACCGGAAGTCATAAAATAAGCAGCTATGATTAAAATACCACTTTGTAATATAAAATAGACCCATGTCCTTTTCTCAATAAACCGCGAGAAATGCCAATTTAAAAATATAAAACAAAAAATACTTATATTACTAATAATGATATGAAGAACACGATTATGATTCAATACTTCTAATAATGTGATCCCTATATGTGCAATAATAATCCATATCATGACAGGTTTACGCAATTCTCTAGCAATCTCAATCAAATGCTGCTTTTGCATAATGCCCTCCTTTCACAAGCTTCTTATAGTATATCAGTTGCTTGTAAAAGGATATTGTACTTTCGGGCATGTACGTTTCAAAATATAGCAATAAAACGGTTAAAGCTTAACTTGCTGATTCTTTCGAAAAACGAATATGATTTGTAAGGATTTGCTTAGCAGATGTCCACTGTATGCCAGAATAGCGATTATTATTAATCTGTTCTAGCTTTCCTAATCCACTGAACATACCATGAACATACTGCATACCTTGCCAGGCAGGATATAGATCGTCGGTTGACTTCGAGCAGGTACGTGCAATCTTAATCAATGTCTCTAAAAAGTTACGGCTTCCTGCTTTGAACAAACGGAAGCGCTGACCGGTTAGCGAGCTCATCAACACAGCTAATTGACGTGCACTGATCTGATCTCCTGCAATATAGACAAAGCGTGGAGTATGATCATCCAGAGCAATTTTGGCTGTAAAGGTAGCGACATTGTCTTTGGTGGTAAAATCCATCGGTTGATCGGCATCGTCCCAATACAGGATTCGTTTGTGAGAAAACAAAACAATCGGCGCCATACCGGTTAGCATATCTGCAAATGCTCCATTTAAAACCGATGTTGCTGTGATCGGAGCCTGATCCAGTATTTTCATAAAGTCACGACGTAACTCTAAATTGCGATTCGATCCTACAGGCAATTTGGTATAATCCATAGAATAATCAGAAGGAATAAAGCGAGGAACACCTGCTGCTACAGCCGCTTCTAATAATAAAGTCTGCGTTTCTATAATTACTTCATCCAATCCACTAAGAGCTGACACTACACAAGATACATCGAGACATGCTTCTTTCATTTCAGTAGCGTTATGATAATCGACTTCTACAATGTGTATTCCTAGCTGTTCTAACGGGACTATTTTGTCTAAAGGTGTGCCCCGACGGATCAAAGCTCGTACAGTTGCTCCTTCATCGACAAGTGCTCTAGCAATTCGTCCTCCTAGATCACCTGTACTGCCTGCAATTAGAACGGTTTTGTGTTGTGATATCAATGAGATGTCCTCCTTTTAATCTAGGTCTACATTCTACGACTCTATTATCTATAACACCAAATCGCTTAAATGATGCACTACAAAAAAAGCTTATGCAGATATATAGCATAAGCTTGAACGTATAAACGATTCTATTTAACTATTCCATTCATCTCCAGAAAAGCGTTCTGTAGCTCTAGCATGTTCTTGCTTGGCTTGTTCACTAAGACGATAACGAATTTCTTGAAGCATAATCGACATGATTTCTCTGCGTTCTCCCAGATCAATCAATGCTTTGCGTAATCCGTCTCGTACCATCCCTTGTTGTTCACCTTGCTGATAACTGGCTAGCGCATTCGCACCTTTTTCTATTTCTAATTGCAAATCTTTAACATACGAAGTAATGAGCAATAACGATTCTTCGTATACGTCGCTAGAAAATCCTTTGAGCGGAGAACGAATAAACCGCTCCTGTACTTGATCTTGAACATTAACCATCACAAAAGCGGGATTACTCAACAGCAATTGCATACTTTGCATTTGTAAATCTTCAGGCATCCGATCAATTAGAATTGCTTCATTTTGTTCTAACAACTGTTTTAAGCAATAATTCAGTTCGGCATCACCTTCTGGTAATTTCTCTACTTGGTTTTTTCTCACGAAATAGATCATTGTTGTCTCCTTTAGGTTACTGAATACGTTTACTAAAATAGCTAAACAAAGTATATCGTTGTTAACATCATTATGAACAAGAGTCTTAGTAAGAAGATACGCAATATTTTAAGTATTTTTTTATAACTTAACCATTTTAAGTACATTGTTAGCATGTTCCACTCAAAAATAGACTCTTATTTACAATAATCGGCTTAAAACAAAGAAAATGTTATGTATAAATGCGAATATTAGACAAATTATGCACTAAGACCTATAACGAAAAAGACGAAAAAGAACAAAGAAATTTCATTTTTCCTTGTTCTTGCCACATTCAGGACGATTGTTACATTTTAACTAATAATAATACACTTGCTATCACTATTATGACCGATTCCTTTGGATTTTACGATAGGAATAGGATGCTGTGCAGTCAGTTGTAACAGATATTGCTGAATCTGATGCCATTCATGGTGTTGTTCTATTTCGGTAAATGTACCTAACAGTATCCCCGAACAGCTAGCAAACACACCGATTTGATGTAGCTGATCCAGCATAGAGATTATGCGTGCTGCACGTCCACTCCATGATTCTAACAAAATAACTTTACCCGATACATCTGGAAAATAAGGAGTACCGACCAATTTCAAAAAGCAACGAATATTGCCTCCAATCACATCACCATTCAGATGTTCACCTTGTATAAAGTCAAAATCAAATTGATATAAATCTGAACCACCTTCAAAAAAGGTACGATAAAATTGTTGCCGTTGCTCTGCTCCATGTTCTTTGATTATATTCATGATCTGATAATGGTACGTCTGAATCTGTGATTGTTGTACGATTGCATTTAAGACTACTGTTAGATCACTCATGCCAAAAAACGCGGTTTGAGCTGTGCGGATCTGTGCATAGTTTAGATACGGAAGTATTCCATTCGCCAGATCGCCACCTGAAATATCAAAAATCGCTTTGATTTGTGGATCAGCAAATAACCGATTCAATTCGTTTGCTTTTTCTTGTGCCGTATGAGCATCAATTAATGTTCTAGCTTCTACCACTTGAAGCCCCCATTGTTGTAAATGCCCGATCAGTTCATTAATCTGTACTCGCCGATCCTGTGAAATAGGGTCTGAACAAGCAATAAGTGCTACTGTATCTCCTGATTTCAGTTGCAGTGTCATTTATGTATTGCTCCTCTCTGTTGAGTGTGATCATCTTACGAATTCGCTGTAACGGATAACTGATAAAACTTTTTGTCCACTTGCATTACTGGAAAAGAAGCAGGTAGTTGGGTTACTTCTATTTCTTGAAAGCCATTTTTTTCATAAAATCGATGAGCGGCTATAAATTGTAGAGTTGTGCCTAAATATATATGCGTCAATTGCTGTTGGGTTGCCCACGAGACGGCTTGTTGTAGCAATAATGTAGCTGTATTCCACACTTTTCCTCGATAGTCAGAATGGACAAACATCTTGCGAAGAGCGACCTGTTGATTCCCTATATCTAACAAAGCAATCGTACCCACTACTTGATCATCATCACAAGCCACCCAGAAGTTACCGTTCCCTTTTTGATAAAAAGATTGAATGGATAATAGGTCTGGCTGATCTTCCTTAGTAATCGGTATATTGTATTCTTGTTGCTGAATATGGAGAATAAGTTGTACTACTTGCTCTTGATCACTGTCTGCGTAATTTCGAATACTTAGCGATGAATTCATTGGCGATACTCCTTTAGGAAAGAATTCCATGTCTTTTTGGAAAAAGGCTTATATAACAACGTCTCAAACTCATTATATAGTTCTTCATTCATACGTAGAACTATAGCTTTTTTAGCAATTTTAGCACAGGGTTGTGAAAAATAGTTTGGACTGCCTAACTTTCTTCGGACAGGAATATTAAATTGCAACAGATCCGCTAAATCATTCCAGCCTTCCCAGCTCCATCTAGCTTTGCGTTTCCAATCTATCGCATATAATATGTAATCAGATGTAGAGTTATTTTGTTTTTCGATCATAATCCATGTAGCAGGAATGATTTTTTGAGCTTGTCGTTGATTCATATTTGCTCCCTCACAATATCATTTCGTTATTGTTCTATTTTCATATGAATAATCTATAAATTCAACATTCAATTATCAATATGCAAAACAAAAAGCCATTCACCGGAAATCTTTCAGCGAACGACTTTGATTTAAAATTTATTTTAAAATTAAAATGTATGATCTAAAAAAACACATTTTACAATAAAATCGAGATTAAGATAGGTAAAGAAATTAAGGATAAAACGGAACTAATAACAAAAGAAGAAGCTGTTTCGACTTCCAGCGTTTCAAAGCGAGACGCAATCATTGCGGCGACTGCTGATCCAGGGAAAGATACCAACAATACAGCCATCGTAATATCTGTTGAAGATAATCCAAATGCTAAAGCCAATACATACGTTAAAATAGGCAATCCGACTACTTTTAATACCGAAATACTGATAGCATTCGCACTAAATTGAATACGATTCAGACCAATAGTTACACCAATTGCAAATAATGCCGCACCAGATGTAATACTACCAATTTGATCAAGTGAACTTTGCAGCAATTCAGGAGAATGGAATCCAAACATCGTAAGCACAACCCCTAATAAAGGAACACAGGCGAGCGGCTCTCTAAGACCATGTAAAATCGAATGAACAGTCAGTTTGAGCAAGTTTTCAGGATGTCCATCTTTTTGCCCTGCTTGTGTTTTTTTACCTACAGAACTGACAATGGTTGCGATTGGATCAAGTAACGCATTAACAACAATACCTGTAATCGCAATCGGAATAGCAACTTCAGCAGCTCCAAACAAACTTCCAAGTACAGGTATACCCATAAAAGCGAAAGAAGGTTGAGTCGCATTTAAGGAGAAAATAGATGATCTATTTAAATCTTTTTTGAACACAAGTCTTAGGATTAACAGCAAAATTACATAAAACCCGATAATTCCTAAAAACATTGTGATAAAAAAAGGCCATTTATCGATTAACGTTTGTTTACTTGTTGTAGTAATTCCGATAAAAAGGTGAGCAGGTAGTGCAAATTTGGTCACTAATGTATTTAAACCTTTGGACGATGCGGAATTGAATACTTTAAAATGACCGCCCAAAAATCCAAGAATAATAACAAAGAAAATAGGTATTAAAATAATAAAAATATGACCGACTGACATGTTGTAGGACCTCCATTATATTTTCAAATCTACCCTGTAAAGGGCAGACTGCCTATCTGCTATAGATAGACAATCTGAGAGTGATGCGATTTAGTAATAAAGCGTTATTTAGCTTAATGGCGTCATCTCTGTAGATTTAACGGTTCTATATACGGGATGCCACATTGCGTCTTTGACAGCTTGTTCGATATCGGTTGGAGTATTTTGTGCAACACCATCTTGAATAGCGGCTTTGGCAACAGCTACAGCAACATTAAATGATACTGCTTGTAAATTTTTTACTCTAGGTAATAGTGGAGCTCCTAGATCTGAAGAGTCTACAGCATGAGCAACAGCATCGGCTGCCGCTGTAAACATTCCTTTGGTGAATACATTAGCTTTGGCAACAATCGCTCCAAGACCAAGTCCAGGGAATACAAAAGCATTGTTGGATTGACCAAATTCAAATGTGGTTCCTTGATATTCGATAGGTTCAAACGGGCTACCAGTAGCGATCAATGCTTTGCCATCTGTCCATTTGATCAAGTCAGCCGGTACAGCTTCAGCAAGTGATGTTGGGTTAGACATTGGCATAATCATTGGACGTTCTACATGTTTAGCCATTTCTTTGATGATCTCTTCTGTAAAGGCACCTGTTACGCCAGAAGTACCGATCATAATAGTAGGTTTTACTTGTTTAACGACTTCCAAAAGACTTACTTTGCCATTCTCATCTGTTGCCCAATCTGCAATTTCAGACATTTGGCGAAGATATGGTTTTTGGAAAGCAAACACATTTTCTGTTTCTTCAGTAAGTAGACCACGATAATCGTATGCCCAGAAGCGATCTTCTGCTTCTTCTTCTGACAATCCTTCTTTCATCATCGCATCTCGAATCTGATCGGCATTCCCAATTCCAGCCGCGCCCGGTCCAAATACAAGTACGCGTTGATCTTTCAGTGATGTACCGCTAACTTGTAGACCGGACATCACAGCTGCAAGTGTTACTGCGCCTGTACCTTGAATATCATCGTTGAATGTCAAAATTTGATCGCCGTATTTTTCAATGATATTACGTGCATTTACATTTCCAAGATCTTCCCAGTGCAATAATGCGTTAGGGAATAATTTCATCGCTGTTTGTACATAACGATCTACGAACTCATCGTATTTGTCACCGCGAACTCTTTCATGACGATTACCGATATATAATGGATCATTCAATAATTTCTGATTGTTCGTTCCGGCATCAAGTACAACTGCAAGTACACGACTAGGATCAATACCTACAGCAGCAGTATATACTGCTAATTTACCAATAGCGATATTAATACCACCTACACCCCAGTCACCAATCCCTAGAATACTTTCAGAGTCGGTAGCTACGATCAGGTCGATATCTCCAGGTTGTACGCCTGTATTACGGAAAGCTTCTTCAATCCCGTCCATATTATCGATTGAAAGATACACACCGCCTGGTTTGTGGTATTGCTGACTATATTCTTGAATCGCTTGTCCTACTGTTGGTGTATATACAATTGGAAGAAATTCACTCAGGTGCTCGCTTAGTAAGCGATAGTATAAAACAACATTGCGATTATATAAATCATTTAACATTGTATTTTTGCGAAGGTTATTCGGTTCAGTACAGATCTGGTCATATACACGATTAACTTGTTCTTCAATCGTTAAGATCATAGGAGGCAAAATTCCGTTCAGTTCCAAATCTGTTCTTTCTTCTGCTGTAAAAGCGACCCCTTTATTCAAAATAGGGTTAGCTAAAATTTCTTTTCCTTTAAGAATCGTTTTAATAGAGCCGTCATTATCCAAATAAAATGCGTTCATGTTCAATTCCTTCTTTCGTAATATTGTCATATATGTGTTTTTTCTGTGTCTAAATAGTGATTACCTTATTAATAATAGTATCATATTGACATATTGTAAAGGTCATTTTCTATGATAAATAATTTAATCATTGTTAAAAACTATGATAAATCTATTTATTACATATTTAATATAAATTTTCAGAAAAATTATACATCCATAAATACGTTTTCATTGTTGTCTATTATGATAAAAATGATATATTATGTACATAATCAATAATAATGGTAGAATGATTTATCATAGTTAAAAACAATGATAAAAAGAAAAATAAATCTATTATTTTACCGTTAATCATAAGATTTAAGAAAGGAATACTTATGGAAATTAGACAACTTGAATATTTTGTAGCTGTTTGTGAGGAATTACATTTTACCAAAGCCGCAGAACGATTGGGGATTACTCAACCTACACTCAGTATACAAATTCGAACAATGGAAGAAGAAGTAGGTACACTCCTTTTTGATCGGATCGGCAAAAAGATTACTCTTACTGAAGCAGGATTTATTTTATTACGTCAGGCACGAAGTATTTTATTAAAGTTACAAGATGCTTTCGATGAGATTAATGGATTACGCGAATATACAGGCGGGAATCTGGTCGTAGGGGTAATGGCAGCAGAGTTGGATTATCGAATTACACCGATCTTGATTGATTTTCATCATCAATTTCCTAATATTCATCTTAAAATCTCTTCTGCGATTGAGGTAGCAGAGATGGTTATCAATAATGTAGTCGATATTGGTATTACATTAATTGAATTTACAGATCCTAGATTAGTTACAACCCCACTATATACAGAAGAATTTGTTCTGGTTGTCTCCGAGAATCATGAACTGGCGGATCAAGAGTCGATTTCACTTGCCGCTTTACCTTCTATTCCATTGGTACTTTATCCTAAAGGGTTCAAAGGACGGGAATTAATCGAGCGTCATTGCAAAGAACATGGATTGAACTTAAATATTATTATAGAGACTTCTACAGCTTCTTCATTGTATGGCTTTGTCAAATCGAATGTAGCGGCATGTATTCAGCCTTATTCATTATCCGCTTCTCTTAATGATCCAACATTGCGTCTGATTAAAATAGCAGATTTCCCGCCTACCCGTCAGATTGGTATTATGCATCGTACGGATAAGTATCTTGGTGTAGCAGCTTTAGAATTTATGAAGATGATCGAGAAGCATTTGAAAATGTAACGATACAGCAAAAAAGAAGGATAAGCATATAAAAAGCTTATCCTTCTTTTACTTTCCTCTATATTGACTATCATCTACTGTTCCTTAATGATTCCTTTTTTAAAGCATCACTTTACTTTTCCATGCTTTCTCTAATAACTCACTGTTGATACTTATTGCCGCCATCGAACCCATTGACGCAGCAGCGACCACCTGATATTTACGTGAAGCCGAATCTCCTGCACTGTAGACACCAGCGATATTGGTTTTACCAAACTCATCTACAATGACCATTCCGGTATCTGCTAGTTCGCATCCTAACATCTGAGGCACCTCCGATCCTGCTTCTAATTCAGGTGCAAAAAATATTCCTGTACACGAAAGTGATGTACCATCTTCAAATACAATCTGCTTGACCATACCTGTGTCTGATTGTATTTGCTGAATCGGGGACGTTACTATCGAGATATGACGTTGTTCCAACTCTTCTTTCTCTTCTTCACTCCAATCCTCTGTTCCATGGGTACAAATCGTGAACTGGTCTGTCCATCCAGAGATTGTTTTGGCAAGATGCAGTGCCATCCCTCCGCTTACGATTAAAGCTAAAGGCTGATCTCGCAATTCCCAACCATCGCAATACGGACAGACGAATGCGCTTTTACCATAGACTTCTTGTAGACCAGCAATAGCAAGAGGACGATCTTTCATTCCAGTAGCAAATAGTATCTTTTTGCCTCTGTATGTATTGCCTTGTATCGTTGTCATCTCGAAATCTCTATCTTGACCTGTTGCGCGGATAACCGTATCTTTTACAAACTGTACTGAAGGATAGACACTAATCTGTTCTCTGGCTATATGGCGAAATGTAGCAGGCGTAACTCCATCTCTGGTTAAAAATCCATGCGACTCTTTAGTCACTCGATTACGTGGAAGTTCTTCATCAATCACCAGCACCTTTTTTCGCGCTCTTCCCAAAACAAGAGCTGCATTCAATCCCGCAGGTCCGCCGCCAACAATAATTACATCTACTAATTGTTCCATATTCATAAGCTCCTTTATCATTGGTTTTAAGGTAAATTTCTATATTGTTATATGTTCGCTTATCTATCTAGCATTTTAAGCGTAGAGATTTTATTTGAATAAGTCGGTGTAAATTCTACATTATTGGACAAATTGAGCAATCCAAGCTGGCATCGATATCCCTTGCGGGTTCCAACCTAGTAGATGACGAGCATGTATAGCCACAGCACTGCCAATATAACCAGTGACACCTGTTATAAAAATGTTCATTTAGCTTACCCCTCATTTCTAATAAAAAGGTTATTTATAATCAGAGACTTTAAAGATTTATATTATCTCTAATTATTATAAAAAAATGAATAGAACTACGTGTGAAAGCTTATCTTTAAGCTATATAATCTTTTGTTTTTCAATTAGAGATTTTATTTATCTATAATATACTTAATACATTTTATAAGTCAAGTCATGATCGGTTTTGTGCTTTTTATCAGATGAATAAATGTGGATCACCAGCATTTTACTAGGTCATTTTATACTACTATTTTAAAATACATATTCTTCTATTATTTTATATAAATGCCTATTTCTTTTTTGTAAGCGCTATCTTATAATAAGTTGCGTAAACGTTTGCACAAAATATATGTACAGGAGGAATGGTTATATTGGCATCGGGTAAACCGCATTTTAAAAAGATTATTTTGATTTTATTCGGGGTATTACTTTTATTTCCTTTGCTGTTCAGTGGTTCGTATACCACTACTCATGCAGCAGACAATTCAGTGACTGTGTATTACAAAAAAGGGTTCACTACGCCTTATATTCATTATCGTCAAGCAGATGGCAATTGGACTACCGCTCCAGGTACTAAAATGGCTGATTCTGAAGTTAGTGGTTATACCAAAATTACTGTTAATATCGGTTCAGCTACACAATTAGAAGCTGTATTCAACAACGGTAACGGAACTTGGGACAATAACAATTCCAAAAATTACTTATTCAATCCGGGTACATCCACGTTTACACCTAATTCGAGCAATACAGTAGGTACGATTACGACAGGTGCACCAAGTGGAACAACCACACCTACCAATCCTACACCGACTCCAGATAATTTTGGCCCGGTGGATTGGAGTAAACGTAGTATTTACTTTATTATGACAGATCGATTCAGCGATGGAGACACGACTAACAATAATTATGGTGGCTTCGCTTCTAACAAAAGTAATCCTTCGCAATGGCATGGTGGAGATTTTCAGGGGATTATTAACAACCTCGACTATATCAAAAATCTTGGATTTACCGCAATCTGGATCACTCCTGTAACGATGCAAAAAAGTGTAAATGCGTATCATGGTTATCATACGTATGATTTCTATTCCGTCGATGGTCATTTAGGAACTATGGCTAAATTTCAGGAATTGGTGAAAACAGCACATAGCAAAAACATCGCAGTCATGCTAGATGTTGTTGTCAATCATACTGGAGATTTCCGTCCTACCAATGGAACAGCCAAAGCTCCTTTTGATAATCCAGATTGGTATCATAATGCTGGAGATATTACACAAAACGATTACAATACTAATAATCAGTCTCGTATTGAAAATGGCGATGTTGCTAGCCTAGATGATCTCAAACAAGAAAATACAGCAGTGGCTACAGAATTGAAAAACTGGGGTAAATGGATTATCGCTCAATCTGGTGTAGATGGTCTACGTGTCGATACAGCAAAACATGTACCGAAATGGTTTTTGAAAGATTTCGATACGGCAGTTAATACATTTACTATCGGTGAAGTATTTAACGGTGATCCTGCTTATGTCGCTGATTATTCTAATTATTCCGATGCAGTGCTTGATTTCCCTATGTACTATACGATCCAAAATGTGTTTGGACATGACGGTTCAATGAACCAGATCAAAGATCGTTATAGCCAAGACTATCGTTACAAAAATACTAATTTCAATGGAACTTTTTTAGACAATCATGATGTCAAACGTTTCTTAAATGATGCTTCTGGTAAGCCCGGCAATGCATCAGACAAATGGCCACAATTGAAAGCGGCACTTGGATTTATGCTGACTTCTCGTGGTATTCCAATTGTGTATCAAGGAACAGAACAAGGATTTAGTGGCGGAGATGATCCTGCCAATCGTGAGGATATGACATTTAACACTAATAATGAGCTGTACAAATATATTGCGAAATTGAACGCTATTCGTAATAGTCACCCTGCGCTACAAAATGGTACTCAAAAAGAAAAATGGGTCGATACCAATTTCTACGGATTCCAACGTTCTAATAGTGGTGACGAAGCCGTTGTATTAATCAACAACTCATGGGAAAGCCAAACACGTACTATTCCGAACTTGGATAACTTCTCTAATGGTACAGTGTTACGTAATCAAATGGGTACTGATTCTGTAACTGTTAATGGTGGTTCGATCACTATCACACTAGCTCCAAAAGAAGTGAAGATTTTAACAAAATAACATCATCATACAAGTAAAATGATTATTCTGTAAAATACCCCAAAGCAGTCTGATTTCTGCAAAAGCTATCAGATGACTTTGGGGCTATACATATGAGTCTATACGAGGATCTACTTTTAAAAGCTATGGATACGTGAAAGCTACAGGTATGCCTATAATGCTTTTAACCTTTTTGATTGTATTGAGCCATAAAAGGTTCTGCTAATCGAGAAGGTTGTAACTTGGCACTTAGTCCAAAAAATTCACAGTAATTCATAATCAACGGATGCCACTTTTCAGGATCAATATAATCTTGATCAGGATGAAGTAAAATACTTTCTTCTACATGCACGCGTATCATCCGTAGTTCTATTGCCGCGATTGTACCTGTTTCGCTAAAAGGAGAAATTTGCTCTACACTAGCTTCTAATTGAATCGGACACTCTTGCACCAATGGCGCTTGGACAAGATCTGCTGGAATAGCGGTTAGCCCTGCACATTCAAATTTATGAGGTTCATAGTGATAGCCCATAGTAGCTTTATATACAGGAACGTCTTCTTTTCCAGTCGTTAACGCTAATCGATCAACATGGTTGACTAACTGAGCAGAAGGAAGATTAAGTACGCAACTTTTCTCTCTAATTAGATTCTGTACCGTCTGTGATTGATAGCTCATTCCTAACATACAAGATTGATTAACCCACCATGCCGAAGACATCGGTGCTAGATTAGGAGAACCATCTGGATTTATCGTACTAATAAGAACTACAGGCGTTCCAAAATAAAATACTTTAGGGTGTACAATTTTGTGCATACGTCACTTCCTTTATAGAATTAGTGGATCACAGGAACGATACATAAGATCAGGTGATATGCTTATTATAAAAGAAGTACCTACGCAAAACTTTCGATGTATTGCGCTCTTATTCGAATCTTTTACTCCTTATGTAGTACATGATCTAGTAAGATATCATCAATACTGGACAACAAATCATAAAAATAACTCAAGAAACAATCTGTATATATCACAGACTATTTCTTGAGTATTTATGGGATGTAATCTATTTTTATCATAAATGCTTCATATGATATCTTTTGACATTACAGCTGAATCCACCACTCGTCCATACGACCAGCCAATTCACTGTACATTTACGAATGTAGACTTTGAGCTAGCTCTGTAAAAATAACACCAAGTGCATGTGCACCTGCATCAGGGTAGCCAATACTACGCTCACCTACTGCGCCTGCTCGTCCCATACGTGCCACAATATTTTTTGTGCTTTCTGCCCCTTGCACTGCGGCTTCTGCACCTTTTGTTAGAGCGGTATGCAAGTCATCTCCTGCTTGTGCACTGGCTGTCCATGAATCTGCACAAGGCACAAGCGCATCAATTAACGTTTTATCACCGACAACAGCTCCACGTCCAAATGAACGTTCACCTGTCGCCTGAATCCCTTTCACCGCAGCTTGCATCATGTCTGCAAATTCTGCTACAGTGATCTCTTTCTTATCTCCAACACTTTTGCCTGCCGCCCGGAAAGCTGAACCCCAGATTGGACCTGATGCTCCACCGCAAGCTTCCATAATGACCAGTGAGGAATGATCTAGAAAACGACCGATTGTCAGATCATCTTCTGCTAGAATTATACTCCATTCATGTTTGAGTTCACGGAATCCTTTAGCAATACTCATCCCGAAGTCACCATCACCTGCATGAGAATCCAGATCACAGAAAGGAACTTCATTTTCGATAATGATCTCACTCATTTTGTCTACAAGATAGATCATATTATTCAAGGTAAGTGTATTGCCTTGCAGTTGTGCATAACTTGGATCTGTCTGTACTTGATAAGATACCGGCTCATCTGGAACGTCTTCTACTGCCGCCGCTTCATAATGAACAGGTGCTACAGCACCGGATACTTTAAAAGCAGGGGTATCACTTTCTTGAGAAAGTAATGTTTTGAGTTCTTCGTCTAATTTCATAATCGTCACTGAAATACCATCCATATCAATACTGGTCATATAATTACCGACAAATTCACGATTGATCTGGATACGACGATTAGACAATTCACGTGTGACCGCATGGTTGAACAGATATAACTCTTGTAAAGGAGTTCCTCCAAATCCATTGATCAGTAAAGCGATCTCATCTGCATGTCCATCTTCTATTTTCATATCTCGCATCAGATCATCAACCATACGCTTAGCAAGTGTATCTGCTGATGCCATCTCTTCGCGCTTGATACCTGGCTCGCCATGAATCCCCACGCCGTACTCGATCTCATTGTCACCTAATTCAAATGTAGGGCTACCTTTGGCTGGAACGGTGCAAGAGGTTAATGCAAATCCGATACTGCGTACATTAGCAGCTGCTTTTTCTGCAACAGCTTTGACACCTGCTAGATCGCGTCCTTCTTCTGCCGCCGCACCTGCAATCTTATGCACCAGAACAGTACCCGCTACTCCGCGTCGTCCTACTGTATACAGGCTATCTTCGACAGCAATATCATCTTCCACCCGTACATAATCGACTTTGATCCCATCTTCTTCACATAAATAAGCGGCATTTTTAAAATTCATCATATCGCCGCTATAGTTTTTGATAATCATTAACGTACCTTTTTCACCGGCAGTTGCTTTGATTGCTTGATATACTTGAATCTGAGAAGGAGAAGCGAAAATATCTCCGCATACAGCTGCATCTAGCATGCCTTTCCCTATGTATCCTGCATGAGCCGGTTCATGTCCGCTACCTCCACCACTGATCAAAGATACTTTTTGCGGATTGAGCTGTTTCTTTTTAATGACTTTATATTTTGAAATGAGCTCAAGTTCAGGGTGCGCCAGCACCATATCTTCTGCTTTATTCATTACTTTTTTCATATATTTGTCCTCCTTGTCTTTCTATTGTTCAGTGTAGCTTCTTATGTATCATTACCCTAAACCTTACATTTCAAAAAAAGCTATACAGATCACTGACTCTGCATAGCTTTTTATATACATCACAAACATAGTATTCGATTATTTAAATAATCGCTGAAATAATGATTTTTTGGCAAGTTCAGGAGTACCGATCAAAGTACCGCTTAACCAGAAAGAACCCTTTACAATATTCCCTACCTCGATAGGTTGTAATAGTAACTGTTCATCTGTCACCATATCTATTGTTCCACCTAATGTTTCGATCAATGACCAGTTGAAAAATTCACCTGTTATTGTATTTTGCATCCGTTTTGTTTCTAATACATTGCCTGTAAACATAGCTGTAGCTTGCGCCACTTCACTATCTCCAAAAAGCCCTGTCGGAATAAAAGATTGAGCGGCAAACTTCACTTCTCCATCTTGTTTTGCAAAATAATCTTCTTCATTCTGATAAACGTTCAACTCATGGGTAAAAGCCGCCAGTTGGATATGTAGAAGTTGGGGTAACACGATATCAGGATACAGATTACTATTCGGTAGATCAAATACAAAAGGATATAAACCCGATTGTTCTATCGTTCCTTCTGGCTCTGCCCACGCATGTAAAGCTCCATCCAAAATACTGTCTGGACGATTTACCGATGCATTTAATAAAGTATACATATTGGATTTGCCGCTAAAATGAGGGTTCATTCCTATACATTCATTTTTCTTATTTACCTGTACCCATAATTCACTACCACTTATATCTTTCAATGCAAAATAATAACCATCTTTTACTTGGATTCGATTGTTCTCTGTACAAGCCAGTTGAATCGCTTCATCAAATTCTTGCTCATTTGAAACGTTAAATCCGATCGATGTCATATGATTAACCATTGTGTTGTCTCCCTACTTTCTCAAAAAATTCTATCTTTATACTGACACATATAAAGATAGGGCAACAGGGCGAAAGTATTACGAACTGTTAGCTTAATTGGTTTCTTCCTCTTGCAGGGCGATCTCTACGAATTTAAAAAAATCACTAGCTTCGACAGAACGATATTCCCAATCATGCCAGAAATATAACACTTGCCCTATCGTACCTTCTTCTGTCGGATCTGTATCTATACACAAATAATCGCCTCCACCATTACTAGCAATCGGAATCCATTTGGAATTCCATGCTAACGGTTGGACACCTGGCTGTGCATCTACTTCCCAATCTTCAGGATCAAATTCTTCTTGCAAGAAAGTCCAATTTTCAATGATTTCGTGTATAGGAGATAAAGTAAGATTTCGCACAAAACATGTCGTTTCTATCTGTTGTTGTTGACCATTATGTATACAATAAAAAGCTTTAATTTGTTCAGGAATCACTACACCAAGAGCATCTTCCAACCCGGCGATGTCTTGATCTGTAGCCCCAGACTGTAAATGAAGTTTAGTTTCAAATTGATGATCATCGACTGATCCTTTCGCAATAATCTGCTCCCATAATTTTCGCGCTTGAGTCTCCATACTATTCTCCTTGTCTATTAGTTGATAGATTATCTTTGCCATTCTTCTGGTACATATAACCATAAAGCAGGTTCAAGACATGGTTTATAATTTGCAGTTTGTCTAAAGTCATACATAATGTAATCTTTGATTTGTGTGTTGATATTTTTACTATATTCAGACTGATTTTTGAAAGAGAGCTTATCCAGCTCTGTCGTTGGAATTTCATGAAGAGGTAACATGGTTTCGCTAAACCACCCATTTCGATATTTGCTCCTCGGTCCTCCCATATGATGAGAACAATTCTTTTGCTGGAGTGCATCCGCTGAATTAGAATAACACCACCATGTCACAGCATACACAACAATATTATGTGTAGTTAGTTCTTCTATAAAGTCGCTCACATCGGGCAATGCTGTGATGCAGTCTATATATCCTGTACCAACAGGTTCAACTTTATACTTTTCTAATAAGTCATTCAATACGGGTTGTATCGTTGCTTGATTGTATTGCAATTGGTGCAGGTATTCTAATGACATTTCAGTTCTCCGATCTCTAATAAAGGATGAGTTAGTTAGAGGTAAAGTGATATTGTATATATTTTTGAGCTAATTCTTGATCTGTTATAGTATCTAACCAATCTGAACGTAACCAAAGAGGAATCTGAATAATACGTTGCAAAGCATGTACAGCTTGTTCGCAGTCTGTGATGGATAGAAGTTGATTTAGGGCATCAATATATTCACGACCAACAAGTTCTGCAAGAATACTAATATCGGCTTCTTTATCTTCTAATCCATAATCTTCTCTTACTCCATCAGAACACCATATCTGAGCAGTACTTTCAGATCCATTAACAAATATATTCATTTCAAATACATCGTCATCAAAGTATCCGATCGCAAGTACAGGAAATGGTAGACTGCTCGATAATTCTTCTGCGAAAGAACTAACTTCTCCCCATGCAAAAAAATCATTCAGTACTGAAATCCATCCTTTTTTATATTCTCCGACAACATATATATTTTTTGAAGAATGCCCCATTATTTCTTGATCACGATAAGGATTCACTTCCTGTAAAGCTTTTAAAACTTCTTCCAATTGATCTGTCTGAATATGTATATTAGCAAAATGTGTCCCCATGTTCTACCTCCAAATTTAAGATGATGTAGCTAAATAAATACGATCTAACTCATTATAATAACTTTACTTATCAAATTGAAGTGTAGGTATCTCTTCAAACCATTGTACTGTATCACCGATATTATGATTGCATTCGTTTACAAAATAATACATTTTATAGTAGACTAAAAAGCTGATGTTGCTATTATGTAAGAAAGGAGAAACAGATGAAGAAATGGGAAAAGTATTTGTTCTTGTCGATTGTAACAGCTCTGATCGTTATCCCTTTAATTGTATATATAGCTAATCGTAATCATACGTTTACAGAATTAGTAACCGAACGAATGACAGCTAGCGAACCTGTTGTATCCCTCTCTCTTACAAAATCATCAAGTGAGAAGCAGATAAAAATCAAAGATCCTGCTCAGATTCATCAGATTATGGATAACTTATCTACAACGGAATTAGTCAAAGTCCAGTCACCCCATCTACAAGGGAGCTATTCTTATTATATTCATCTTAAAGTCGGAGATAACTGGCATAGTCGGGCACGGTACGGTCTTATTTTGTATAGTAACAATTATATCAGTATTTATGATTTTGAACGCAACGATAAATATAACGGATTAACCTATCAAATAAAGTCTCCTTATTCTATACAACAGATTGATCATTTGTATGCAGCTCTATCCCATAATACATAAGAAAAAAACAAGCCAACACGAGATTAAATCTAATGTGTTGGCTTGTTTTTATATCGAACCTATATACTTCTCTTATTTAAATACTAAATATTTCATATACAACGCCATCACCAATACCTAGCATATTCAGATAATTTTCACCGATATAAGACCAGATTTCGATCGTGTGTCCATTATCTTTAGTGACTGTCTTTTTATCAGGATTTCCCCAGGATAATAATACTTGTCTGCTAGTCATTCCCTCCACAACTTCAGCATTAATAATGCGATTCCATGTTGCTTGTGACCAGTTGTATTTACTACGAATATCGTAATTAAAAAATTGTTCTGTATCTGATAATAGGCTTGTAATCTCTGCACCAGTTAATCGGTCAGATAAATACTCTTTACCTTTACGGTCGCCAAATTGGATCACAAATCGCGTTCTATTATAAACATCTTTTTCTGCGTTAATATCTTTGATCGTTACTTTGCTAAATCGCTCACCAGCTTTATGATAATAATTTACCCAGTACGACTTACCAAGTAGTCTTGTTAAATTGCCAATCTCTTCTTGTTTGATTAACTTTAAAGTTTTATCTGATTGAATCGTAATCGTTGAACCATTTACTTGTATCAGGGCTTGTTGATATTTCGTATCCCAATTCACTTTAGCGTCTCTGGAAATGCTTGATAATAAGGTGGCTGGAAATACAGTCTGATTTCCAGAAGTTTGAACTTTACCTTTCATCTTCACTGCTTGATTGTTAACTTGAGCAACTGCACTATTTTTATTTAATACTATGCTAGTAGTTCCCCAGTTAACTTTGAATTGATTGCCATCAACTAGAATCGTACTACCCATCGCTTTGAATACAGTCTGTAAAGGTAGATAGACTGAACCATCGATCATTACTGCACCTGTTAAAGCTTCTTCTGTTGTTCCATTTAACGGAGATTGAGCTGTTAATGTATCTGTTGTTAAAGTAATCGTAGCATTCCCAATCGCTTTTACTTTGATCGTACCATCGCTTAATATTTCCGCAATAGGAGACGGAGCTACACTCAATTCATTGGCACTAGCCGGACGAGTATTTATAGATCCGTTAGAATACACTTCTTGAATCTGTGCATTTATTTTATCTCCTATTGAAGCGTTGGTTTTGGATAAAATCAATTTCAACTCGCTAATAGATGGTGCTTGAAGTGGAGTTACTGTTTTGTTAGCATCTTCTACCCAATCGCCATTTTTGGTTTGAGCATAAATTCCGTTAGGTGAATAGACCACTTTCGCAATATTGGCGAGTTCGCTGATCTGTTGAGGGGCAAAGCCATTAGAACGACTATACGACCATACTGATCCATCTTTTTTCACTACCAGTAATGAACGTTTAGATCCTTGCCATTCTATAGATGTTGCATCATTTGCAATGACTTGAGGCGCATCACCAGATAACAGATCAAGCAAAGTCACGCTACCATCACTACGTAGAACAGCTATTGCTATTTCATCTTGTTTTATCGATACAGCATCAGGATAAGATCCAATTTTACGACCTAGACCATTTTGATAATTGTTATAATATAAAATATCTCCAGATTGCTTGAGTATGGCATACGAATCATTAAATGCATCAAGTAACTTCACGCTGTTCGGTAAAGTATCTGGTTTGCCTGATCCGATCATATCCACTTTGCCATCTTTATGTAATACAATTCCATTGCCTGAGATTTGAGCAACATTGTTCATTCCTGCAATCACTTCGATTTGTTGAGTGATACCATCCCATCCCATGGCTTGTCCACTTGTCGTCCAACCATAATATTGATGATTCGATCCTACGCTAATCCCTTCAAATTGATATTCAGAATGCCAGGGTCCTTTCATAGACATCGCCCACATTGAACCATCAGATAATAAGTAATGATCTTTATCAATAACGCTTACAATCTGAAGATTCGAATGATTTGTTTCTGCTGCTGATACCTTTAATATAGGAGGAAACAATGGTGCATTACTCCCCAAAGATATTCCTACTACTAGCGTTGATGATATTACCCATTTAGCCAATGAAATCTTTTTCTCAAGCATGTTATAACCCCTTTTTCTATGTATTTGATGTGTTGTATAAAGCCTATATCTAATGTAAGCCCTCCTTTATATCGGCATATCAGTGAATAATTTGTAATTTTGCTTGAAATACATACGCTATATTTTATTTGACAAAGGGGTTGAGATGTTTAGAATTTTCTTTTTTATGATTTTGATGTTGTTATTTTGAATTTTTCATATGTTGAAATTTTAATTTTAGTGATAGTATGGTTATAGAAATATGAAATATTTGTTGCCGCTTCCCCCTCTATTTTGGGCACAAAAAAAGGACCAAAATATGATCCTTTTCGTTGTTGCTTATTATTCGGTTACAAAAACACCTTGTTGATGGTATACAGAAGTATGCAGTTGATCAATCATAAAATCAGCTAGATTAGCACGAGATAGCTTTTTCTTACTGGAAGTGCCTTTATTGATATGTGGCTCATGGATATAAGTTCCTGTTTTCGCTCCTGATGTTAGAATCGGAGGTTGAACTGATATCCAGTCCAGCCCACTGTTGGCTAGAAAAGCTTCTTTTTCTCGGTGGTCTGCGATTAAGTTCTTCATCGCTAGTGGGACAATATATTTGTATAATGCTCCTAATTGAGACGATTCTTTGCGAACACCTATAAAGGAAACATGAATAAATTTGCTGATCTGATTGGCTTGAGCTGCTTTGATAATGTTTTTGGTCGCTTCAGTAAGTACAGGATCTCTTTGAAAAGGAGTCTTCGCTCCTAAAGCTGAGAAAACAGCGTCATATGGATGTGCTTTCATGACCCGATCAATATCATCATAATGGGATAAGTCCCCTTTTTCGATGATCAGCTTAGGATCACTAATAGTTAGTTTTTCCGGATGACGTACCAATGCAGTGACTTGATGCCCATGCTCTAACGACTGCTTCACCAGTTCAAGACCTGTTTTGCCTGTGGCTCCAAAAATGATAATATTCATTGATCTCACTCCTTTAGAATGGTATTTATTTTTAGGTTTTTCTTTTGTGAATTTTTCATATATTGAAATTTTTAAATTTACTGTATCGTTGGTTGATAACAGGTTCTAATTTCTTATAATTCTCTAAAGAATCCTGCACATGGTATTCACTAGGTAACGAACCAGCCAAACAATCGATATAATCTCCTAAATATAGATTATCATCTTTATTTAGATATTGACGTGCAAATGCATTTCCTTCTTCTGATAGATCATTTGAACTAAGTGAACCATCAAGATGTTCCTCAAAAAAATGCGCACCGCTCATTTCACCCTGCTTTACTAGATTTATACTTGCTTGATATTGATCTACAATTTTCTGAGTCAGTAGATTATTTATTATAAGCCAAGTGACAAACATTCCAGTATGTATATAAGCTTGGAAAGGCAATAATGTTTTGGGATAGTCCCCATCATAGTGCCATTTCGCTTTGTCATATACATAAGCTTTTTCTCTTCTACTTAAATTAGCATATTTTATATCTGTATCTTGTAAAATTTTCATATCTTGTTTTGTAAATCCTTCTTTTATTAGCTGTTCAATCAATTCGTCTACACAAACTTGTGCTTCTTTAAAATCCTTATACTGTTCAATGTTTTCTCTCTTTGTTCTTATTCGTTCAAGCATACGTCCTTTTACAATATAGAGAATACTTTGATAAGACAATCTTTCTAATCTCAAATGCATATATTGTATCGATTTCTCACCACTTTTAGTCAGAAAATTTTCGAGTTCTGTTTTATATTCCATGAGCTCATTCACTCCATAATACCTTTTTGTATAGCATACTCTTTTTTATTTATTTTTGATATCTACACCCTTCTCTTCTACTTCGCTATCACTATTTCCAAATAAAAAACCTAGACTCACTACCAGTGCCATACACACTCATAGTAACTCTAGGTTTTCCCATCAATAGTATAACGGACCTTTTTGAGCAATGATCATAGTTCTAATTACAAATCATATTAATCCCAAGCTGTAGCAATCTCTTGTTTTCGTTCTTCTAACAGCTTTTCTTTATCATCACGATAAAATAGATTGTACGTATCAAAAGGGATAATGCGCCCATCTGGATGGACAATATGCACACATGATTTTTTGACAGACCGAACATCAAAGTTATAAGCATCTAAAAACTGCATAATAATAACGCGAAATACATTATCATAGTTAATTTCTTTCGGCACTGCTGCAAGAGGTAGACAGCATAACAGACTTTTGAGCGATAGTGCCGAAGAAATCGGTGAGTGACCCGTCGATAACAGCTCAAATAATTTACCACGAATCACCGGATCTTGTTCAAATACAATCGTATTGCTATCCCCTTCTAACAAGATTGAAGGCTCAATCATACGTGTTAATGGTAACACTTCACGTCCTAATTTGAGTGCATAGCCCATTGCTAGACAATCAGGATGACAAGGAACCGGTAAAATATCATCTTCTTGAAATACTTCTGATTGATCGATAATCATTTGTCTGACTTCACTTACGGTTAAGCGATCTGTCGCTGGATCATATCCTTCTAAGCGCCCTGCTGCTTGAATCGGTTGAATAGTGACACCACGAACAGCTTTTTGTTTGAGTCCATATTGAATAATTTTACCGATTTCTGTATCGTTTAATCCTTTTTTTAGCGTCACTACCAGAGTGGTCGATAAATTATATTTATTTAGATGACGAATCGCATCTTCTCGTATACGCCTAAGATCAGCACCACGTAGTTCTTTCAATACATCAGCTTCAAAGCTATCAAATTGCAAGTAGATTTCAAAGCCTGGCATATACGAAGCTAATCGCTTGGTGAACTCACGATCTTGCGCAATCCGAATCCCATTTGTATTGAGCATAATATGTTGAATTGGACGGCTTTTGCACATATCTAAAATTTCAAAAAATTGTGGATGCGTTGTCGGCTCTCCTCCACTAATCTGTACGATATCCGGTTCGCCTTCATTTTCTACAATCCGATCTAACATAAATGCAATCTGTTCTAGCGAACGATAAGAAGTACGATGAGGTGAAGATTCAGCAAAGCAAATAGGGCATTGCAGATTACAATGATCGGTAATCTCTAGTAAAGTAAGACAGCTATGTTGCTCATGATCCGGGCATAACCCGCAATCATAAGGACAACCGTACTTAATCGGTGTGTTCCAGACTAAAGGCATTTCTGAAGGCTTAATAAATTCTCGTGTGCGATGATAATACTCTACATCTGTAGAAATAAGTACTTTTTCAGGCCCATGTACAAGGCAACGCTTGAGCATATATATTCGTCCATCTTCTTCAATAATTTTGGCTTCGACTTTGCGGTAACAAGTCGTACAGATACTATTCGTCAATTCATGATATAGATACGGTCGATTTTTAGGCATAATATATCGCTCCTTTTATGGTAGAGATCCTAAAATATATTGACGTAACAGGTATATAGCATTGTCTGATAGGTTGGTTGTAATCATAATATGTAGAGCTTAGTAGAATATAAGTGTAAGGATAATGATTAATTTGCTTTCAATATATTGATCAAATATTCGACTATATTGCTTTTACCTGATGAGAATTATTTCTACGTTTGCCCCAGATCAGCCAGCTATAATAAATTAATCCAGCCACACAAGCTAACTGAATATTATTATGTCCCCAATAAGGATGCAAAGTAGGCTTGATATATTCAATTACAAATCGAAATAACAGATAACTTGCCATAAACCACTGGAACATTCGACCGGATACATAGGAAGTGTACGATGTGGATGTCTGACCTTCAGACGATAATACAGATAACAGACGACTTTGACGATATAACGGAATCAAGCAGACTGCCAGTACAATTAGAAAAGCAATCTCATATAATTGAGTCGGATGACGCATAACTCCATCACCAAAATTTACACCTGTTATCCATGTTGTTGCTATCCCATACGTATGATCATCCAATCCGGTCAAAAAGCATCCTATTCGCCCTAGCGCCAGACCAAGTATTAGCGGATAGACAAAATCGTCTCCTGTAGAGCTTTTCCAACCGATCCAGCGCTTGGTCAATTCTACACCGATCAGCCCTCCTAACAATCCTCCGACAATCGTTTTTCCACCCCACAACAAGTGAAACTGACGTAATTGTTCCCAGGTTGCTACTGGATTTTCGAACCAGAATAATAACTTAGCACCTAACGCCGCTCCGAGAATCGTACCTGCTAATATTTGCAGACTCATCAGCTTGGACATTTCACTAGGTCGACGTGTCCACAAATAGAGACGAAATCCTAAAAAGTAACCTAACGATTCAAACAACACATGGGGATGAATACGCCATGACCCTAAATAAAAATAGACAGGAAACTCCATTCAAGCACTCCTTTAGTAAGAATAGATCATCGCTCCACAGATCGCTGCTAACAGTAAAGCTAATGCTCCCACAATCGCCAGTAAAGCTACAACAATTTGCCAAAATGTATTTTTAGGTTGAGGTTGTTGAGGTTCTACAGTGCTTGCGGTAGCAGGGTTATTGCAATACGCACGACAGGTCTGCATCTCAGGGTTATAACATTCATCACATAATGGCTTTCCACACCTTGTACATTGATGAACCGCTGCACGATCTGGATGATTCATACAATGAAATTCTTCCATTTGAGCACCTCCCTTGTAATTTATTTCTATTGTAAGCGTTGATACTTAATTGAGCCATCAAAAACCTTATAGACTCGCTAGATTTCTAATTTTTATTGATTTGGTGTAGTATTAGTATGTATTTAGCTTCTATATAAATGATTCATTCCTAACAAAATGATTGCCGATACGGTTGATAGGGTAAAATGGTAATGAGACTATTTCAAGGAGGAACCATCGTTATGTCTATTTCACTTAAAAAATTAAAAGATCAAGTTATCGTTATTACAGGTGCTTCAAGTAAAGTTGGTATTGCTACAGCTAAAATGGCAGCAGCTAAAGGCGCAAAAGTTCTACTTACTTCTAAAAATGAAGATGCGCTCCTCCAGTTAGCTACAGAACTTCGTGCTAAAGGATATCCAGCAACATGGGTTCCCGCAGATATTGGAAGAGAAGAAGATGTTCACAAGATTGCCGATGCCGCTATTCGTACATTTGGACGTTTTGATACTTGGGTGAACAGCTCTGATGTCTCTTTACTTGGCGATTCTACAGAAGCGACTCAAGACGATATCAAGCGTATGTTCAATATGAATTATCGCGGAATTATTTATAGTTCGAAGATTGCTATCAATCATTTCAAAGAACGTGGCGTTCCTGGCGCATTGATCAATATGAGTGCTGTCTGGAGTGATCGTGGTACAGTGATCCCTGTTCCTTCTTCCGCTTCTAATTTTTCTGTAAAAGAATGGACAGATAATCTAAGAGCAGAGGTTGCTAAAGATAAAGTTCCTGTATCTATTACGCTTCTTCATCCGGGCAAAGCAGTAACTCCATATAACGAAACGATGAAAAAACATAAAGTTATGGTCTATCCAGCAGGTTCTGTTGCTGAAAATATTATCTATGCCGCTCAAAATCCTAAAGAAGATATTCCTGTGTATGTAAAAGAAAGCAAACACCCTATTTTATCTTCTCTTGCTGTTGCAGGTCTTGGTGTTATTGTCTATGCTTCGATCAAACAAAAAGACCAACCATACCAATCCAAAGATCAAGTGTAATCGATACTTACTGTTTTCTATAAAGTGTAATACCAGTACTTATGTTATTCAAAAAAGACGATCTTCTGTGTATAGAAGATCGTCTTTTTATATTGAAGTGACTCTATAAAATAGCTATAGTAAATGTAATATACAGCTCATTTGAAGTAGAAAGGATTATACAATGACTACGAATAACAACAAATTGTACAAACAAAAATTAAAAATATTGAAAAAGTTATATCATTACCAAAACAGTGATTATGATGCTACACGTCAGGTCATTATTTATCGTGAAGAAGCAGTAACACCAGATGAACGTGAACGATTGCAACAAGATCACTGGAAAATTAACGAGATTATATCGATCGATCATAATACGCTTATTGAATCTATTAGAGTCTGGGGACAAGATGAACAGTTATCGCTAGAACGTGCTAGCGCTGAATTTATAGCGGCTGTAGGTGGCAGTTACCCTCGTGGAATGACAACTTTACATAGTACACTTTTTGCAAAAACCGTACCTGAGCATGATTATCAACCAGCACGTCGCCTGATAGCATGTGGAGTGTGTGGATTTTCAACTTCCAATGCAACACCGCATGATGGACATTGGAGTAATATTGCTTCTATACGGAACTCGTTGTATCAAGGTAGACTGTACCATTCCGTAATCGGTGTTTATACCGATCTACAAGAAAGGCTCACCTTACCTGCTGTCTCGCCTACAGAAGAAGATATCAATGTTTTTCGCAATCTACTACATCATTTGGATCAAGCCCATGAAGATGAGACTCCGGGTTCATATGAGAAGCGTCTTACTGCTGCCAAATTAATCAAAGGAAATGCAGGCACAAGGCGAGATATTTTACAAACGTTAGCAATCGCAGGGATTCTACCTAATTCACAGATATCACTTGACCCGTTAACATGGACTTCATTTGAAGATATGGTAGATCCAGAGGTGAATCTCAACAATACCAAAGGTCGTTCCGATATGGAGATGCCCTGGGCAGCTTGGGAAGGCAAATTAAGAGTCAATTGGGATCAAGCACGTCTATTATTCGGAGCGTATTTATAAAAAGAATAAATACAGAAAAAAACCTGCCACTCTCTAAAGTAGGCAGGTTCTTTTGTTAACCAGTAGAATATTTATTATAAATAAAGCCAATCATATCTTATTGATGTTTACCTTGTTCTTTTTCCATGCGAATTTTATCGGGTGTAACATCATTTCCTAATTCATCCACAACAGTCAAACCTGAGAAAGTACTCAGTACCTGTCCACGGATTTCGCTTAAATATTCTTTACGCAAGACTTGCTGTTCCGCTTTCTCTTCAGCAGTCAGACCTTCTTCACGCTGTTTTTTAGCCAATTCATTAATACGATTCAAACTTACTATCATTTGTACTCTCTCCTTTCACTTCCTTGTTCCTATTATACACAAACACATGTGATTAGCGAAATTGTATATCTATTGGAAGTATCTGATTCTCTTGATATTAACAATAACCTTTTATCTTAATATTAAGATAAATATAATATACTATATATTTGTTGCTAATACAAGTTTTTGCTTAGAAATTCTTAAGGATCACATAAGAACACATACAAAAGCTGATCAAGATACCGCTTATACATACAATCGTGTTGAAGTATTTCTGATTTTTATGATCTTTGTAAACGTTAAACTGTTTTTGATTACTGTAGAACGCTAAATAATTGATTCCTAGCCATAACAAACCCCAACATAATAGGCATATATACCATATAAAATCCAATAAGATTGGCAAAAGCCTGTATAGCTATCACTCTCCATATTACCAACCTGGGATACTTTCTGGTTGCACTCTGTTCTAACATATTATTATTCTCCTTTGTATTTCCCAAACAAAAAAAACACGCGCTACCCTGTTAAGGATGGCGCGTGCTTCGCGTTTGGTCATATTGAATTTTTCTTATTCTACCATGTCTATATTTATGGGGCAAATACTATCAGTATTTTGATTCTACAGTTGTCTGCTCTACTTGGATAACTTCCCCTGCTTGTTGTTCAGACTTTTTGAACGCTAATGGATAAGCAATAAGGGCAATCAATAAGCTAATCAATCCTATCAAGCTAAGTGCCAATATATCTTGCACAATAGCGGACATGCCCTGACCTTTTAAAGTAATGGCTCGTACTGCATCCAGATAATAAGTTAACGGTAACGCTTTGGCAACCATTTGCAAAAACGTAGGCATCGCTTCTAACGGCCATGTATAACCAGATAACATAAAGGAAGGTACAGCGATCAGCATCAATGTCTGGGTAGCATCAACTTTGGTACGTGAGAACAGACTGAACAAAAATCCTAATCCACATAAGGCTAGATTAAAAGCAATCGAAATGAGAAGAAAAGGCAACAACTGTCCTTTGAATGGAATATGAAATGCAAATGCCGCTATGCTGAATACTGTGATCACATTGACCATTCCTGCTAGAAAATAAGGTGTAAGCTTAGCAATCGCAAGTCTCCACGGGGTATGTCGCCAGTGGTAAAACCGACTCCATGTGCCAAGCTCTTTATCTCTTGTACATGATAAAGCAATACCTAACAATAAACATTGCTGAAGCGCTGTAGAGATAACACCGATTGGCATAAATAATTTGTAATTATACACCGGATTGTATAATACACGTGAACGAAAAGGAATCGTGCTAAAAACAGAATTGGCTTGATTGCTATTCATTCCTTTTTGCTCCAATGCTTTCATTGATGCCCCTGCACTCACACTACTAATGACCTGATTCGCAATTCGACTAGCGCTGTTGGAGTACATTAGATTACTACCATCAATCACTGTCAGTATCGGAACATTTTCACCATGCTTGAGTGACGCTGAAAAGTCATTAGGTATAATCAAGCCTACTTTAAATTGTCCCTCTTCGACTTGCTGGACAATATCATCTTGATTCCAGCTTTGCTTGGTAACCGCAAAGGTATCGGTAGCATCGAACGCTTGAATAATTTGCCGGCTTAATTGCGAATTGTCGCCATCATAGACAACGATCGGAATCTCTGTAATCCGTTCATGTGAATATAAAAATCCAAATAATACAGAATATAAAATCGGTGTAATTAATAAAATAATAATCAGCTTTTTGTCTTTAAGCATCAATCCCAATTCTTCGCGGAATACTTTTCCTATCGTAAACCGTTCCATATTACTGAACTCCTTTACCATGGAAAATAACCGTCGAACCTGTAGGTACTGTAGCAGGCAGATTGAGCAATTCTACTTTGACTCCGAATGAACGGATATCTGTATCACCAGAAGTTTGACTTGGTTTTTGAATCGCAAAGTCAGCCGCGGCATCAATGACACTTACTTTTCCTTTAACGACTGTATTTCCAGAAAGTAAAGTCACTTGAACAGGATCACCTACTCGAAGTCCATTCAGATCGGTTTCGGTTACGTAAAATTTCGCCCAGCGCTGGCTAGTAGTCTCCAGTGCATAGACCGGGAAGCCTGCACTTGCCATTTCACCAACATTTAATGACTTGGATTGTATTACTCCATCGACAGAAGCACGCAATACGGTATAGCTAAAATACGTTTGAGCTTCTTGCAAAGCGGCTTTCGCCTGACTCACTTGTGAACGGGCTGCTTTGACTTTGGATTTGGCTTGGGTGAGTGTAGCTGTTGCTTGCTCGATAGCGCCTTGGGCTTGAGCAACAGCACCTTGAGCTTGGGCTACAGCGCCTTGAGCTTGATCAATGCCTGCTGTTGCCGCTTTGACTCCTTCTTGTTGCAAAGCTACTTGCCCTTGTCCGGCTTTCGCTTCTTTTATACTTGCTAATGCTTGTTCATATTGCGCTTGCGCCGCCGCAATCTCTTGTGGACGACTTCCTTTTTGTACTAATTGGAGCTGTTGGACTGCCGCGTCATATTTCGCCTGTGCTTGTTTTTGTTCAATAGTGGCTTGATCGAGTGCGGCTTCGGTAGCTAACCCGTTGGTATGTAATTGCTGCACACGTTTGAGACTTTTATTCACAGTTGCTAGTGCTTCTTTGGTTATTTGCATATTCACTTTCGCTTGTTGAATCTCTTCAGGTCTGGCTCCACTTTTGAGCGCTTCCCATTTGGCTTTAGCGGCTTTGGCAGCAGCTTCAGCTTCTTGCAGTTTGCTAGAAGCGGTATTCGCTGTCACATCCACTGTCATTTCGCCCTGACTTTTTTTCACCTGTGCAGCATTCACTGCGGCTTGGGCTTCGGTCACACTTGCACTCGCTTGTACTTTGCCTGCTTGCGCCTGAGTTACTCCAGCTTGAGCTTGTTCAACACCAGCTTGGGCTTGAGCTACATTAGCATTCGCTGTCTCAACCGCAGCTTGAGCTTGCGCTACTTTATTCTGCAATTCTTTACTTTCAAGACGAGCAATAATCTGCCCTTTTTTCACTTGCTGTCCTTCTTGTACTAACAATTGATCCACTCTACCAGCTACTTTGAAGCTAGCATTAATGACATCTGATTCGACATAAGCAGTTGGTGTAGAAGTCGATGCTTCTGCATTTAATAAATGACCTTGTTTTCCCCATGTAAACACCGCATAAAAGCAAAGCAAGATTGCGATCACAATCACACTGTATATGGCGTATTTTTTAAATTTCATGTAAGACTCCTCCTATAGAATGTAGTCGTAAAATAAGGTTAACTCGTAAATAAACCAACCTGTGTACGCATAGGTTGGTTAGGATTATTCGCTTGTATGGGGATCTAGATTCCAACGAATAACGAAAAGAATAGCTATGTAGTCTCAATATAACATATACTTGTAGTACACTATATCTACCATAAGTAGACTTGTATAATCTTTTAGTTCACTTAAAATTAAGCTAATGATCATCAACTATTATTATTAACAATCATCAACAATATGGAAGCGGAAAATGAGAGGATTACATATGAATATAGAGCAAATGGAATATATTATTGAAGTAGCTAAATGCGGATCATTAACCAAAGCCGCTGAAAATTGTCATATTACAGTAACCGGAGTCAGTCGTGCGATCTCTTTATTTGAACAAGAAATCGGTATGCGAATATTTATACGTTCTCGCTCGGGAACTACTGTGACTCCTGAAGGACAAAGCATCATTACCAAAGCCAGTCGAATTCTCAAGCAAATCGAAGAACTCAAATCAGAAGCGCAAAGTTATCGGGAAATGAATAATGCCAAATTACGCATTTCTACGATTCCCGGACCGATCTCTTTATTAATAGATGTAATCACTGAACTCAAAAAAGAATTTCCAAATAGCCGGATAGAAATCAAAGAAAATAGTACAGATGCTGTAATTGATGATGTGGAGCATGAACGTAGTGATATCGGCTTTTTTCTTTTAAAAGAACATCATTTACCTACTACATCAGATCTGATATTTGAGCCGTTAATGAAAGATAATATGGTGCTGGGTGTTAGTGTACACAGTCCTCTCTCCAACCAATCATCAGTTACTTTGCAAGATTTGAAAGACTATCCGTTTGTACTATATAACGATCCATATATTATCGCTTTTGTTAACACGTTAGATAAGCCGGATATTTTATTTCAAAGTAATAATGTAGAAGCTATTCTCAAAGCCGTCAAAGAAGATATAGCAGTAACAATTGGTACCGATTATTCGTTTCGCGGGTATACGATGTCTCAAAATCGAGGGATTGTCACAATACCTTTTGAAATATCAGCGGAAGACCCTTCTTATCTATGGTCTGTCACCTCACGTAATAATACGGCGTCTGAAGCAGAGCAACTGTTTGTCAAAAGAGTCAAAAATCTATTACTCCTTTAAGTAGATACGCTGCAATACAAAAAGAATGATCCCTTTATTAATGAAGGATCATTCTTTTAAAGTTATGATTGAGCGGATATATTTGCTGGGATTTCCATCGTATACATGCTGCGATCTTGCAGTCGTATCAATACTTTGCCAAAACGTCCGCCTTCTTGAATCGATACAATACCTGAAGGATATTGTTGATCTAAATAATCGGAGATCACTTGCTTGGCATCTGCACGTATATTAACCTGATGTAAATGAAGTATCATCATCACATGTTGTAACGCATCGTGCTTGGACATTTCAACTGTTTTCATTTCATGCGTAACAATTGACTCGTATGCATACCCTTTTAAATATAACAAATGAAGTAAATACCCCATATCTGAACCATGATGTTGTATCGGTTGGTTATCTTCACTGACAAGCGGTAACACTTCATTCACCAGACTGTTTTCTCTTGGCCCCGCAGTTGAACTAATATAACAGAATTGACTAGCACATTGTAGTACTTTCTCTACACTTGGCCAATCATAGATGACTGGACACATCGAGACAAATACTAGATCAAAAGCTTGATTCCACCCTTTAGCTGTAACATCAATATCTTGAAATTCTTCTGGCACAATCGTAACTTTACCTGAAGCCATACGATCTGCATTTTCTTGTAACAATTGTTGTAAAGGAACACAAGGTTCAACCGATGTGACCATTCCACCTCGCTGTGCAAACGGAATCGAAAATCCACCAGATGCTGCTCCAATATCAAGAATAGAAGCATTTTCAAATGGAACGCCTTGTCCTTGAATCCAATTTAGGATTCGTGTAGTTCTTTGTTGACCTTCTGCCGAGAATACGTCTTTGTTAAATGAGACTGCTTTGGTATCAAATGAATGAGCAGGGTCTATGCCTGATGCTTTCATTTGTTTCACCGCTGTAAACGAATCATTCGCCCATGCTTGCTCCCATACTAACGGATGAAATAAATCATTTGATATATCGTTTGTCATGGTATCCCTCTTTCATTATTCAAAGTCTATTAAAGATATATAATATCTATAATGTATGTAATCTATGCTTTTGTCAATGATTATAATGATTTCAATGTAAAAATATGACTTTATTTGGATTTTTGGGAGCCTTTTTTAGCGCGGAATCGTCTAACTTTCATTAAATTCCCACATGTTTTATCTTCACAATAACGCTTGGTACGACTACGTGTATCATCATAAAAGACCCAGCGACAGTCTGGATTATCACAGATACGAATACGATGAATATCTTGATCTAGCACAGTATGCACGAAATCCGATACAATATCAGCCATCACGCTATTCCAATCCCCAGTTAACGGTACATAGGCTAACTGTCTGCTTCCATCACTATTATTCCACTGTCTAATCACAGGAACTTGTGCCATAATCTTATTCAATTGATCCCAGTTGATCTGGTCTGCTGACGAACCGTTGGCAAGCGCTATTGCATAATCATGCAGTAATTTTCGCAGTGAGTGTAATGACTGTAACTCGCTTGTTGATGCCGGAACAGATGCTGTTAATTTCCAATCCTCTACAAAACGTTGTTGCCATGAAGTCAGTACCAAGCGATCTTCATGCTTACCACTTTCTCGAAAATCATGCCAATCGCTGTTGATAAAATCTGTCCATAAAGTATCCATTGACCTGTACTCCTTTTGCCTTTTTCTTGATGTTTGATAATTAGTAACGATCTTTATCATAAAAAGATGGTTACATTGCTTTGTTTTGTGGTATATGTATTGTAACGCTTTAGTATATCATTAGCCAGTTACATCTACTGGCAATTAGGAGGATCTTATGACGAATACGAACATGTTAGATCTACTTCTTTTGCAGAAAAAAGATATTTGGGAACACGAAGATTGGATTGTGCCTTTATCTGTAGCGTTAGAAGGTCTTACAAGTGAACAAGCCGCATGGATTCCACCTGGTGGCGGCAATAGTATCTGGCAATTGGTACATCATATGAATTATTACAATCATGAATTATTATGTCATATGCAAAATATTGACCCAGGCCCTCGTGCCGAAAATAACAATAAAACTTTTGAGTATCATGATAGTGCAGACCATGAAGAACAATGGCAACAAGCTCTTCAAGAGATCAGACGACTTGCCAGAGCGATTGAGTTAGAACTTGCCAAATGGGATGAAATAAAATTACAGGAGATTCGCCCTGCTGGCGATCAGACGTGGGGACAAGCTATTGCGCGTTGGCTTCCTCATGATGCTTATCATGCCGGTCAAATTGTACTTATCCGCAGATTGCAAGGAAGCTGGAGAATCTAATCATAGACAAAATAAAAATCCCTTATGATGACCAAGGGATTTGGAATATTCACAGCTTATGTGATAAATATACGTATAACGTTCAAAAGGATTGCGATCATAATCGCGGTCTTTTTTTATTTTTCTTCCATCATACTTTGATATGCCCATTGACTTACAACATGTCTTGCCGTTACATAACGATTTTGGAAATAAGCTTCAGACAGACTGCTGATCGTTACACCATGACTTGTTGAAGCATGTGCAAAATTTCTACCATCTACCATAACGCCTACATGAGATATTCCACGTCCACTTGTATTAAAGAAAACAAGATCACCAGCACTTAAATTACTTTTTGATACGTATGTACCCATTTTCGCTTGCACACTAGCTGTGCGCGGTAATTCTATGTCGAATTTATTAAAAACGTAGCGTGTAAAACCGGAACAATCGAATCCGTTGGTTGTTGTACCTCCCCAAACGTAAGGTGTTCCCATTACACCGCTGACGGCTTGATCAAGATTAGATGTGCTAGCAAAAGTATTTGTTGGCTGAGCTGAGAAAATGATTGCAGCGCCAAGTAGCGATAATACGACTTTCTTCACTAAAAAAATTCTCCCTTCGATGCCTATAGAGTAAATCAATTTGGAATTCAAATTTGAAACTCGGCAAATATTAATATTTTGTAACTATTGACCACTTTAAGGCATAAGGATGTATCTTGTCAAACTTTATAACAAACTTTTTTGCTTGTTTTTCGCTAAAAATGTGTATATTTCGTGATTTTCGCCAGTTTTTAAGGTGACAGTCTTACAATAAAAAAGATGACAATAGTAAATTTATTGTCATCAATTATTTTACAAAAAACTGTTTCAAAACCAAAAAGCCTTCATCTAACTTCGAAGGCTCCTGTTCTTTTTACTTACTTTTGAGTACTCTTAAACTGTTTAAAATCACTAATAATGCTGCCCCTGTATCACTTAATACAGCTACCCATAATGTAAGCCAACCGGGAAAAATAAATAATAAAGCGATACATTTGATCGTTATCGAAAACCAAATATTTTGTTTGATAATACGTAACGTCTGACGACTTAGATTAATTGCATAAGGTAATTTTTCTAAATGATCTGCCATCAGTACGATATCCGCCGTCTCAATCGCTGTATCTGCTCCTGCTCCGCCCATCGCTATACCGATATCGGCTGTTGCGAGTGCAGGCGCATCATTGATTCCATCGCCTACCATCGCTACTTTTTTACCTGTCTGTTGCCAGCTTTTGATATAGTTCATTTTATCGGCGGGTAGCAAATGAGCAAAATATTGATCTACTCCTGTTGCATTAGCCACTTGATGAGCAATACGTTCATGATCTCCTGTTAACATTACCGTTGATTCGATTCCTGCTGATTTTAATTGTTGCAATGTCTCTGACGCTGTAGAGCGAACTTGATCAGCAACAGTAATAATACCTAGAATACGTTCGATAGAACCGACAACCATAATAGATACACCTTTATCATGAAGCTGTTGCATTTGCTCTGTAATATACTGTACTGGCGCGCCTATCTCTTCTAACCATCCGTAATGTCCTACATAATACGTCTGATGATCTATACAAGCTTGTACACCTTTTCCTGCTATAGTCTGTACAGAAGTTACAGGTAATTGCGGAATATGATGTTGTTCTGCATACGATGTAATCGCTAGAGCAATAGGATGAGACGATTGCTGTTCGATCGAACTGGCAATACTCCATAACTCCGCTTCTGTAACGGCTACAGGATACGTGTTCACTACATGAGGTCTGCCTTCTGTTAATGTGCCTGTTTTGTCCAGGGCTATCATCTGCAAACCTGCTATCGCTTCCAACGCAGAGCCACCTTTAATTAACACTCCCTGCTTGGCTGCAACTCCTATCGCTGATACAATCGCAACCGGGGTTGAGATTACTAATGCACAAGGACATGCAATCACTAACAATTCCAATCCGCGATAAAACCATTCTGACCAACTGGCATTCCATACTAAAGGTGGCACAACAGACACAATAATCGCTAATCCAAAAACGATCGGTGTATATCTATTGGCAAATCGATCTACCAGTGCTTGTAGTGGAGATTTGTTAGCTTGTGCTTCTTCAACCATATGAATCATACGCGCTACTACAGTATCTTTGACCGTAGTGGTCACCTGAATCGTTAACAATCCTTCTTCATTTAATGTACCTGCATATACAATATCTCCATTTTGCTTGATTACCGGCTGTGATTCTCCTGTAATCGGTGCTTGATTTACATGCGACTCTCCTGTAGTAACAATTCCGTCTAAAGGAATTTTGTCGCCTGCTTTGACGATAATGGTCTCACCGATCGCTATATCGTCTACAGAACGTTGGATCATCTTCTCCCCTTGCATGATCCATACAGACGCAGGAACCAGATTTAGTAATCCTTTGACAGAATGACGGGTACGCTCCAATGACATCTGCTGCAACGTGTTTCCTAGTGCAAACAAAAAGACCACTGTTGCCCCTTCGCCCCACTGTCCAATACATACAGCACCTATCGCGGCTACAGACATTAATACGTTCATATCAAGTGATCCACTTTTGATTGCAAAAAAAGCACTTTTAACCGGTTTGTATCCACCGATCACAAGAACAGCACCATATAATATCGTTGCAATCATCGGTAAAACCGATAACCATGTACAGATAAAAGCAATAATTAGCAATCCTCCAGATAATAATGTAGGTAGCCAACTTTGCCAAAATGTAGGCTGATTCGATATCTGATCTTCTGCTGTAGGAGCTATACCAAAGCCTACTCGCTTCACTTCACGCATAATTCGATCAGGTTCAGTAGTCGCTGCAATATTCATTTTGCCTGTAGAGAAATGAACTTGAACCGATTGCACGCCTTTTAATTTTTTAAGACTTTTCTCAATCGTCATTGCACAAGAAGGACAATCCATACCTTGAATAGCATATTCAGTAGACGGTATTCCATTTACCGCTAGAAAAGAAGGAGGAGATGCACTGAGAGATACAGTATCATTAGTACGCTCTTGATCTGTAGCACTGATCTTGCTTGAACACGTAGAAGCTGTAGAACAACATGACTTGGTTTCTTCTTTATGCTCCATGCTCTACACCGCCCTGTGTAGGAAGCAATGTTTCATTTTGTTCACAGCAAGCTACTTTAGATTCAACTTCTTCTAAGGCTTCGTCGAACATAGTCAATAATAATTTGATTTTTTGATTTGCTAGCTGATAATAGACGTATTTTCCTTCTTGTCGCCCTGTAATAATGCCGCATCCTTTAAGGCAAGATAAATGTTGAGAAATATTCGATTGATTTCCCTTAATAGCATTTACAATTTGGCTTACTGTTTTTTCTTCTTCCAATAAGCAATCTAGTATTTGCAGACGTGTTTTATCTGAAAATCCACGTATAAATTTGGTGCGAGTATCTAGCGATGTTTTGGTTTCGATACAATTGTTATTTTCCATTTTAGTTTCCATTATTGTACATCCTTTCGTTATCATATTAGTATACACTGATACGTTATATATTAGTATAGACTAATACGTTTGATAATAGAAGGTTATTTTTTTGTGATGCGCTCTATTTTTCACCTTTCTTCTTACTCTGCAATTGATTATAAATATTATGCTATTCGTAATCTCAACGATCTTTGGTATACTAGATGTACGAAAAAGATTCTATACAACTTTATTACTTCGTGTTAGGAAGGTGAGCATATTGGAGTCGGATGCTATTATAGACGAGTGTAACCATAGCAGTGAAGCTTCACAACAGATGCTTGCACAAATAAAAGATGAGCTTATTGACGGTACAACTGCTGTCGATATGGCTGAATTGTTCAAAGCATTAGGAGATCCAACACGCATTAGATTAATCTATGCTCTGTCGCAAAAAGAGTTATGTGTTCATGATCTGTGCAGTGTATTAGATATGACTCAGTCTGCTATTTCGCATCAATTGCGTTATTTACGTAATATGCGTATTGTGAAGCGACGCAAAGTCGGTAAAACGGTTTTTTATTCGTTAGATGATTATCATGTAGAAGAAATTTTTCTACAGACCCATGAACATTTAACCCATAAATAAAAGCAATTTGATGTATACACAAGCTAATGTAAGCGACTGAAATAGAAGTGTTGATATTTCGACTTACTTTATAGCTTCCGATTATCACTATACAAAAAGGGATCTACACCATGACAGTGTAGATCCCTTTTTGATGTTCATCGGCTATTGATGCGCAATATTACACTGAATACCCGGTGTATCCATCTGGATAGTAATATGCTTAATTTCATAATCTTCTTTAATTAATTTCTGTGCTTGCTGCATAACGACACTATGATAAGCCTGATCTTCAGTAACGATATGACAGCTTAACAGTATAATATCCGAAGATAACGCCCATACATGCAGATCATGTACTTCTACAACATGGTCTATACGAAGCAAAGACTGTTCTAACTCATCGGTGTTGATAGTAACAGGTGTACCTTCCATTAGAATATGGATCGAATCGCGGGTCACACGATATGCACTAAGCACTACCAATACTGCTACAATTACACTTGCAATCGGATCGGCTAGATTCCAACCAAAGAACATAATTAACAAAGCGGCAACAATCGCCCCGACTGAACCCAGTAGATCTCCTAACACATGTAGAAAAGCACTACGTATATTCAAGTTTTCCGAAGTATCGCCTTTCATTAATATAAATGCCGCTGCGATATTAACCAGCAATCCAATAACAGCAATCGTTAACATTCCCCCACTCATAACCCCTGGAGGATTCGCAAAGCGTTGAAAAGCTTCCCAGAAAATATAAATAGAAATCACTGACAAAGCTAGACCGTTAATAAAAGCAGCTAAGACTTCGAATCGTTTGTAACCGAACGTTTTGGATTTACTGGCTTGTTTCTGACCCCATGTCATCGCTAGATAACTCAGTCCAAGAGCTGCTGCATCACTAAGCATATGCCCTGCATCCGATAACAAAGCAAGACTGTTGGTCATAAGTCCACCGATAACTTCGACGATCATATAACTTGCAATCAGAAAGAACGATAATTTCAACGCATTTTTGTTAGCACCATGTCCATGCGAGTGTGAATGTCCGTGTCCATGGGAATGCCCATGACTGTGCGAATGACTATGCTTTTTCCCTTTAGAATGTTGATGATCTTCATGATCGTGGTCGCATGCAGTATGTTCTTCATGGGTATGACTTTTACTACTCATTGACCTGCACCTCTATTCTTTATTAATAGATATTATATTGATTAAAATAACATATGAGCACTTATTCATATATTATAGTTTACCTACATCTAATCTGCAAGTTCTGCAAAGTGAATAGGATAACATTTCACTAAATCATCAATTAATGTTCACTATGGGTTAGCAGATTGATAAATGCAGATAACGTTATAGAAGGCGGATTCTGCTTCGAAACCACAAATTGAATACGCGCTTGTTGCAACGGTATTGGTAACGTATGACTATGAAGTTGAGCATAAGAACGAACGATCCGCTCCGGCAATAAAGATATACCTAGTCCGTCAGTGACTCCACGAATAATAGCTTCTACTGTATCTACTTCTATTACACGAGGTAGTTGTTGAAGGGAATGACTTTTACTCTTAGTGTGATACCACTCTTCTAAACATTTTCGATACGGACAATCAGGAAATGTATTAACGATTAACCGTTGTTGGAGTAATTCTGATTCGGTATGAATATGACCAGCAGATACAATAACTAATTGTTCATTGTATTCAAAGACCGATTGAATATCTTGATGATGGTATTGACTGCTAATAAAAGCTCCATCCAACTTATGATTAACAACTTGATTCATTAGTTCAATCTGTCCATGCGTTTGAATAGATACGTCTACATCCCTATTTTCTTTATAATAAGCAAGTAACCACTGCGGTAATCTGGAAGCCGCTACAGTCGGTGTCGCTCCTAATTGTAATTGATATGACGGCAGCTTTACTTTCAAAACGCGAGTAGCTTCATCTAATAAATCTACAATCTGATCTGCATAGCTCCACAATTGTTGCCCTGCTTCTGTAATCGTTATGCCTTTATTACTACGATCGAATAGAGATTGACCCAGTTCTTTTTCCAACTTCTGAATACGTAATGTAACATTCGACTGTACATATCCCATTTTCAGTGCCGCTTTGGAAATAGATTGCTCTTGAGCTACAATCCGAAAAATACGCAAATCACTACTTTCCAAACCCATTGCCACCTTTCTTTACTATTTCTCTTATATGTATAACACAGTTCATTTGGATATCATTATTTTTAATACCCAATATCATTTCTAACTATTATACAGACCTTTTATCTTCTTTTACACTATACAAAGAAATAACAAACGAGTATAAAGCTGAAGGAGCGCTAAACATGGACTGGATTGACAAAGTCGTCATCGTCACAGGCGGAGGCACAGGAATAGGACAAGCAACGTGCTTACAACTTGCTGAAAAAGGAGCAAAAGTAGTTATCAATTACTCCCGTTCACAGCTACAAGCAGAAGAAACCGCTCTACAGATTACACAAAATGGTGGACAAGCTATCACGATTCAAGCCGATGTATCTAGGCAACATCAAGTACAAGATATGATTACAGAAGTCATCCATACGTATGGTAGAATCGATGGCTTGGTGAATAACGCCAGTATAACCAGACAACTGCCTTTTGCTGATTTGGAACAGATCACTGATGATATCTGGGATGAGCTATACAATATTAATGTCAAAGGAATGTTTTATTGTGCTCAAGCGGTAGCCCCATGGATGAAAAAGGCACATCAAGGATCTATTATCAATCTAGGTAGTATTGCAGGCAGTACAGGCTACGGTTCTTCGCTTCCTTATGCTGTCTCCAAAGGTGCTGTTCATACGTTAACCAAATCGTTAGCAAGAGCACTTTCTCCACATATACGCGTTAATTGCATTATTCCGGGTGCAGTAGATACACGGTGGTGGACTGGAAATGAAGACAAAATGAAACGTTTGACAACACAGTTATTGTTAGAACGAATATCAACGCCTGCTGATATCGCTTCATTAATCTGTGCTATTTTACAACAAGAATCAATGACCGGTCAGCTAGTGACTGTCGATAACGGGCAAACGTTATAAGTTGTCTATATAAAAGATTTCTGTTTATTTAAGTATGATTTGCAAAACGTTATCTAAAAAATTGTATCAATCGATTGCCTACTTCTGCTGGCTTATCATGCTGTATCCAGTGTGTTGCATCGTCATAATGATGAATTTCTGTATTTGGTACCCATTCTGGTAGTGGGTCAGCAAGGTCTTTAGATAAATGTGGATCAAGATCGCCAAATAAAATAAGTACAGGTTGCTCAATTTTGTGCATCTGTGCTTTTTTGGTTTCTGTTGAACGGCGGAACATGGCCCGGTAATAATTAATAGCCGCACTAAGTGTTTCTTTTTGCTCAAAAGCTTTGAGATACACTTGCACTTCTTGATCGGAAAAAGGCTCTTTCGGTTCTTTTTTGAAAATAGTTCGTAACATATGATTGTTATCTCGTGCTAGAGTTTTCTCAGGCAACTTGGGAATTTGGAAAAAGAACATATACCAGCTTCTACGCAGTTGCGGCAATGTACGCAATCCTGTCTGCAAACGCTCGGGATGAAGCATATTGAGTATCGCCAAACGGCGCACCCGATGCGGATACATCATTGTAAAATACCACGAGATATTACCACCCCAATCATGCCCTGTCAGAAACACTTGCTCTTCGCCTAAATGCTCAATTAATCCATTAACATCTGCACATAATGTATCAATACTATAATGATCGACACCTTCTGGCTTGGAAGAAAGATTGTATCCACGCAGATCAGGAGCTACCACCCGATACCCCGCTTCTATTAACATTGGAATCTGTTCTTTCCATGTATACCAGAAATCCGGGAATCCGTGCAATAACATAACCGTAGGACCTTCTCCACCGATCACATAATGCAATTTCACTCCATTTACTTCAGCAAATCGATGTTCGATAACATTTTCTACTTGATGAGTCATATCTAATTTGCCTCCTTAGCGGTATATATTACTGTGATGTTTGCTAATATATCTTTTTCAACATATCTCTTTAAGCATTACCCAATAATGAGACACATTCTACAATACATAACAAAAAGACTGTTTACCGAATAGATCAGTAGACAGCCTTTTTGCTTTTTATTATGCTGCATCATCATTTAAAAACGTTATATCTTACTTATATTATGTGTATACTTTCTCTAGTGTACGTTGTCGCCACTGTGGATGATCTAATTGATATAATCTGCGATAACGCTCAGAAGAATCAATTAAGTGTTCATGAGTCCCTTGCATCGCAATCTTTCCTTGATCCATAAATATAATATGATCCATTTGCTGTACTTCAAGCAGATGATGGGTAACCCAGATCAATGTTTTGCCCTGTAAGCTTTGCAGTATCGTATGAATAAGTTCACGTTCGGTACGTGGATCTAGACCGACTGTAGGCTCATCCAGAATCACAATCGGCGTATTTTGCAACAATACACGTGCGAGAGCAATACGCTGACGTTCTCCTCCTGAGAATCGCTGACCGGCTTCACGCATTGGAGTCTGATCTCCTTCTGGTAAAGAAGCAATCAGCTCGCTTAATTGTGCTTGCTCTATCACCTGTCTGACTTCCTCTTCTGTCGCTGTTGGACGACCAAGACGAATATTATTTAGTAGGCTGGTATCAAAGAGATAAGGTTTCTGATTCAGTACAGATACTTGTTCTGTAATCTGATCGCCCCACTCTGCTATCGTTTTACCTTGAATATAAATCTGCCCTTGCTGCGGAAGATAAGCACCCTGTATTAATTTAAGCAAGGTCGACTTACCTGCGCCACTGCGCCCGATAATAGCTATTTTTTGACCGGACTTTACTTCTATACTTATATTGTTGACTGCATACTCATTTGGCTCATGATAACTATAACAAATCTCTTTTAATGTAATAGCAGGTGGTCTAGTAGCTTTCTCAATAAAGAATTGATCATCATTGGAAAAATCATTGATGCTAGCAAGATCCGTGAAGTTTTGAGAAGATTGAGCATGTTCTTTATTGGGATAACCTGTTGATTGTTCGAGCTGTGTTAGACGTTGAAGTGATTCTTGATATACAGGAATACGCTGAACTGCATCAGTCACAGGGATAAACGCATCTGCAAGTGGAATAACGACTAGAATAAAAGCAGCTAATAATGTCGCATCCATTCCATTTTCTCCTACTTGCGACGTTGCCCAAATTGCCATCTGTGCGACAATCAATCCGATAACTGTCTGAGTAATTAGACCGATATAACGTTTGTGACGGCTTAATTTACGTTCATATACCGCTGCCTGACTTTCACTCTCTTCATACTGATTCACAAATTCACTTGCTCGTCCACTAATCATCAGATCGCTTAGTCCAAGTACAGCATCGGTTAAGTGACGGTAGAGCGCAGATTGATTACTTTTAAGTCTTTTCTGAAATGTACGTGTCATCAGAAGCGAAAAGATCGGTACAATCACAATCAGAATCAAAATATACACAGCAATCAACATTGCAAAAGACATATCAAACCAACCGAGCGCACAGACAACCGCTCCATACATAATCAGTGCAGTAATACCTGGAAAAATAGTACGCACATACATATTTTGCAGAGATTCGATATCGTCAGACATCATGCCTAATAGATCGCCTGTCTGATGACGTGACTTCAGTTGTAATGCTTGAGGCTCCAACGTTCGATATAGACGCACTCTCATTTTGGATAATACACGGAGTACCGCATCATGAGCTTGCAAACGTTCTACATAGCGCAACACCGATCTGCCTATCCCAAATGCGCGTACTCCTACAATCGGTACATATAACATCAGTATATTTTCTGGACGTAAGGCTGCTTTGGAAATTAAAAATCCTGATGTAAAAGTCAACATCCCTGCTGACAGTAGCGTCAATGCGCCAATAGCAATAATACCTGCAAATCGAAACGCATGAACACGCATATAAGACATTACCCATCCTTGACTGCTCATGCGCTCTCCCCCCATTGACTATCAATCAGACGACAATAAGCACCTTGACGTGCTAGTAATTGTTCATGAGTACCTTGCTCTACAATCTGTCCATGTTCTAACACAATAATCCAATCCATATCTACCATCCAGTGCATGCGATGAGTAGCTAGAATCACAAATCGATTATTAAAAAGCTCTAACATAGTCTGCTTTAATTCATACTCTGTTTCTATATCTAAATGTGCTGTCGGCTCATCTAATAACATAATCTGCCGTTGCCCTAACAAAGCTCGTGCAAGCGCAACGCGTTGTTCTTGACCTCCACTGAGTGTACGTCCAGCTCCTCCAACCGGTTCTTCGATACCTTGAGGCAATTGGCTGACCAGATCATATAATCCTGTATCACGAATGACTTGCCATAATTGCTCATCGGTTGCTTCAGGTTCATACAATCTAAGATTATCTGCTAATGTGCCACTGAATAGATAAGGATGCTGTGGAATATATGTCGTTTGTTGACGCCAGACATTAGAATTGAGCGGATAACTTTCTCCTAGACTATCCTTCCATAGGACTTCTCCTTGTGTAGGTGTAAGAAACCCACTTAATACATCGATCAGTGTTGATTTGCCTGCTCCACTTTCACCAATAATACCGATTTTGCAATAACCTCCAATACGAAGATTAAGCTGTTCAAGAGAGTAGTTACTTTCTGCATCATGCTGTACAGAAAGCTGATTCAATACCATCTGACTGGAAGCTGACCATACAGGCTTAGAACGATACGTATCGCTATTATTCTTTGCATCTACCGTACCGATCGTGGTAGAGGTATGGATAATACGCTGAATATCTTCACCAGCTTCTTTGCCATCCATCGTGGCATGATAATCCGCTCCTAATGAACGAATAGGCACAAAAAATTCAGGTGCAAGTATCAAAATCGTTAACGCCGGTTCTAAAATAATAGTGCCATGGACAAGGCGAAGCCCCAGACTCACCGCTACACAAGCAACAGATAACATCGTAAAGAAATCCAGAGCAAATGAAGATAAAAAAGCAACACGCATCGAAGAAATCGTTGCTTTACGATAACGTTCACTGGTACGTCCTATCGTTTCTTCATGCGCACGACTCCGACCGAGAAAGCGTAAAGTCTCAAGTCCTCTTAATGAATCAACAAAATGATTAGATAATACGCGATATGTTGCCCATTGCTTATCCATTTGTTTTTGCGCAGCCAAGCCAAGTAAAATCATAAAAATAATCAATAACGGAAATACAGCTCCCAGAATCAGTGCCGAGATCCAATCTAACTTTAAAATAAAAATCCCAATCAATAGCGGAGTGAGACTATTAGACATCATACGCGGAATAATCAGTTCCAGATATGTTCTATACTTGGATACACCTTCACGCACAAGTGTTACAAGATTACCTGTCCCCTGCCCTATTGCAAATGTAGGTCCAAGTTCAAATAATTGATCCATCATCAGCTTGCGCATACTTCTGCCTGTCCGCTCTGCGAAATCATACGCTATTTTTTGCATGATTACTGATAATAATTGTCGAACAACCAGAGCACCTACGAATCCGAAGACATGACCAAGCTGACGATGAAGAGAATCCCCGGTAAATAAACCGGAGACCGCTTCTGCCAACCATAACGACTGCATAATAATAACGATTGTCTGCACGAATGTGAATAGACCTGTTAATGCCATAATCGGTTTGATGCCTTGTAGTTGGATTAGCCCTTTACCCATGATTAATACTCCAAATGTGTTTTTTCGTGTAGACGTTTGTGAAACACAAAATATGTCCAGATTTGATAACCAAGTACAAACGGTAATAATGTACATGCTACGATTGTCATTACTTTTAACGAATAATGCCCGGAAGCTGTATTGTATAAAGTCAGATCATACATGGCTCCTAGCGAACTGACCATTACACGCGGGAACAAGCCGATAAAAACAGAAGCAATCGATAAAATAATCAATCCGCCTGTCATACCGAACGCCCATCCTTCGCGTTTTTGTTTCATAAAGTATCCTGCAAGTATAAATACAATCACACCTACGACTGCTATAGCGATTAGAATCGGACCGCGTACAGTAAAAACATCTGTGTATACAGAGGTCAAAATCGCAAGTAAGACCAACAATCCAGCAAGTGGAATCAGCAATTTACCTGCCATTACACTTGCTCTTACTCGAATATCGCCTGTAGTGCGTAGTGCAGCGAACATTAAACCATGAACGATACAGAGCATAACCGTTGTTACACCTGCTACAAGAGAGTAGGGATTAATGATATCTCCAAACCCTGCATGCATCTCCATATCTGCTCCTATTGGTAATCCTTTAAGCATCGTTGCAAAAGCTACGCCGAATAACAAAGGCGGTAACAAACTACCGAAAAAGATACACATATCCCACGTTTTGCTCCATGTAGAATGACCGACTTTACCACGAAATTCAAAAGCAACACCACGAGCGATCAAAGCCAGCAATAAGGCTACAAAAGGAAGATAAAAGCCGCTAAACATTGTCGCATACCAGTTCGGAAATGCCGCGAACATCGCTCCGCCTGCTGTAATTAACCATACTTCATTACCATCCCAGAAAGGCCCAATTGAGTTAATTAGCATACGACGTTCCATATCATTACGAGCTAACAACTGTGTAGACATACCAATCCCAAAATCAAAACCTTCTAAAAAGAAAAAACCAACAAACAATACAGCGATCAATACAAACCATACTTCATTAAGAGATAGCATGTTTCAACTCCTCCATTTCAAACGGATCATTGGAATGATCGTCATGGGAATGCTCATCACCCGGGCCTTTTTTTATTTCACGAACAAATAAAATCACTGTGATTGCTCCAAGAACGGTATAGACCAGAGTAAACGTAATCGTCGAAAATAACACAGAACCTGCGGATACACTTGGTGATACACTATCTGCGGTAGTCATGAGTCCAAATACTGTCCATGGTTGACGACCGACTTCTGTCATAATCCAACCGGATGTATTGCCGATAAAAGGTAACGCAATCCCATACATCATCGCATACCAATACCATTTCGGTGCTTGCTCTACTTTGCGTCGGAACATTAGATACACACCATAAGCAGATAGAGCGATCATTAACATGCCGCTAGCCACCATAATACGGAAACTCCAAAATGTTGTTTTGACAGGTGGTATGTAATTGCCTTCGCCATATTTTTGCTCATACTGAGCTTGAAGTTCTTTCATCCCTGTCACAGAACCTGTGAATTTGCCATACGATAGATAACTGAGTAATCCTTTAAGTGGAAAGTTAATCTCGAATGTATTTTGTTGCATCTTGGTATCAATTCCACCTACTAACATCCAGGGTGCTTTTTCAGCAGTAGTGTTCCATACCCCTTCAGCAGCAGCCATTTTCATCGGTTGCGTTTCTACTAGATATTGAGCTTGAGAGTGACCGCTAAAAGCTACTCCTAACGATGATACAATGCCTACAATAATCGCAATTTGAAATGACTTGCGGAATACTTCAATATCTTCACGCCGCAGCATTTTATATGCGCTGATTCCTGCCATAAGAAAGGCTGAAGTAACAAAAGCACCAAATACGGTATGTGGAAATTCAACCAACACCTGACCGTTGGTAATAAGAGCAAAAAAGTCATTCATTTCGGCACGTCCATTATTGATCGTGAATCCGACAGGATGTTGCATAAATGAGTTCGCTGTTAATATCCAGAATGCCGATAATGTTGTTCCGAACGCTACTAACCAGATACAGAGTAAATGTACTTTGGCAGACAAGCGTTCCCAACCAAAGATCCATAATCCAATAAAAGTAGACTCCAGAAAAAAGGCAAATAAAGCTTCTACTGCAAGTGGTGCACCAAACACATCACCTACAAAACGTGAATAATTAGACCAATTCATGCCAAATTGAAATTCTTGAAAAATCCCTGTAACTACCCCAACAGCAAAGTTGATCAAAAATAGCTTGCCCCAAAACTTGGTCATTACTTTGTACTGATCTTTTTTAGTGATAACATACATCGTTTCCATAATAGCTACCAATAATACGAGCCCAATCGATACCGGTACAAAGAAAAAGTGAAATACGGTCGTTAGTGCGTACTGAATCCGGGATAGCATAAGAACATCCATCCGATAACTTCCTTTCTTTTCTGAAAATTGATTAAAAAACTAAATACATTGTAGTCAAAAAGTCATAGATACGATTGTGATTAAAATCACAAATTTTCTTTGAAAATGTAACAAAAAGTGACAAAATGTGATTGAGATCACAAAATAAAAAAAGCCGATGAAATTCATCGACTTTGAGATCACTACTTTTATGCTATTTATTTACATGATAACAACTTAATGATAGATCGCTACTAATATTAATGGCCCGATAAAAGAAGACACAATCGCACTGATCGTTAATGCTAATGATCCCATAGACACTGCTATTTCTCCGTGTTCAAGAGCTTTAGCTGTTCCCAGTGCATGGGATGAGACACCTAGCGCAATGCCGACACTAATCGCATTTTTAACCCGAAATAATTTCAGGCAACCAAGCCCCAAAATAACCCCTGTAAAGCCAGCAATCATTACAAATACAGAAGTAAGCGAAGCTTCTCCACCTAGATTATTCGAAATTTGAAGAGCAACAGGTGTCGTAACAGACTTAGGAATAATAGAAATAATATAAGGTTCACTGAATCCTAATACCAAAGCCATACCTACTCCGCTCAGCATTCCTACGACAACACCAATCAGTGAACTTCCCAGAATAGATAACCCGTACTGCTTGAACAAATGTCGTTGTCGATACAGCGGATAAGCTAATGCTACCACAGCAGGCCCCATTAATTTACTAATCCATTCTCCACCGATCATATAAGTAGAATACGAAGTATGCGTAAGTAGTAAAATAACAACAATCATAAAAGTGGTTGTTAGTACAGGAATTAGAATCGATATCCGTACATGTTTGTACAATAGACTAGCTACAACATATAGCGCCAACGTCATCACAATCATTAATAAAGCTATACCTATATTCATTTGTGCTGATCTCTACTTTCATAGATCAATTTGTGTTCAGGTATAGGAGCAGGCGATTGTGTATTGGATTTGGATCGATCAGCCAGTGCAATAAGCCACTGTGCTACAAAACCTGTAATTCCGATCGTGAACAATGTACTAATAACAACAATTAGAATCAATAATAGTCCTTTACCTGCAAATAAATCGAGATGCTCTATAACTCCTACTGTCGCCGGGATAAAAAACAACGGTAAATAGAACAGTAAAGTATTGGCTCCTGTCTGAATCCACTTTTCAGGAAAAACATTTAACATTAATAAAGCAAATAATAACAACATTCCTAGCACACTGCCCGGTATAAACAAATGAAAATATTGCTGAATTAACGTTCCAATTATGTAAAATAGGTATAACACAGCAATTTGAAGCACCATTTTAATAATCTTCATACGTATAGCTCTCCTTTGTCTTTCACTCTCTATCTCTATATCTCTTTTGGTGTAAAACCTCTCCAAGTTTTACCCTTATAGCAAGATCACATCAAAAAGATCATCCTCTTCTTTTTAAGAGTGATGATCTTTTGTGATGTAAAATCTTATCTTACCTGGCACATATAAGCGTTATGCTTTTGCAGACTTATTTTTACTTTGATTGGCTTGGCGAGCCAGTTTTTTGGCTTTTGTATTACTTATGGCTACAGGCTCTAACGTTTCAGGTTCAGGTTCGACTTCAATTTCAAGTGCAGTCTGAACAGGGATACTATTCGGATACATTTTGCGGAATAGTAAAGTCTGTACTAATAAGAACGATCCACTCACCATCCAGTATAAAGGCATCGCTGCCGGTGCACTAAATGAGAAAAATGCCATCATAATTGGAGACAAATACCCCATAATTGCAAATTGTTTTTGTTGTTCAGGTGTCATATTATACTGTGAGACTTTGGCTTGAAGCATATACAGTAATGCTACAATAATCGCCATAATCCAGTTAGGCTCTCCTAATTTGAACCACAAAAATGAATGAGAAGCCAGTTCCGGTGTAGCACGAATCGCTGTATACATACCTGATAAAATAGGTAATTGAATCAAGATAGGCAGACAACCGATATTTAATGGATTAAAGCTATGCTTTTTGTAGATCTCCATCATTTCTTGTTGTTGCTTTTGTTTGTCTTCGGTACTGGTTTTATTCTCATATTTCTTTTTGAGCTGATCAAGTTCAGGTTGCATAATGCTCATTTTACGCTTCATGCCTTGTTGACCTTTAGCTTGACGCATCATTAATGGGAATAAAGCAAACCGTACTGCCAGTGTCAAAGTAATAATAGCCAGCCCATAACTTCCACCGAACCAAGTTGCAATATGCTGCATACTATAAGTTAATGGAAAGACAACATAATGAGTAAAAAAGCCGGGTGTGGATGAATTGACTTCTTGTACAGATGAGGTACCACATCCTGCTAATAATACCATCATCATTAAACCTAGTATTAAACCGTAAAGACGACCTTGTTTTCCCGTAAAAGTGAATCCCTTGAATAATTGCATGTTGTTCCTCCTCGTTGATGTTGTTGCTTATGGCTCAACGAGGATAGGCAATCTCCTGCATCTTCATCAGGAGCTTCTTTACGGCGTATGATTCGTGCCAGTGTTATCGGTGTATGATGTATCGTTTTGAAAATGATCAAAGGCAGATCATAATGTCCACGAAGTTGCCGGTTACTGATCCAAAATTCGGTGATTCCGCAATATAGATGAGCAATATATCCATAACTCACTGTAATTAACAGACCAATCGAAAATAAATACGGTATCCAATCATGCATTTCAAACAAGGTATTCACCCCCTCTGACTATCCTAAGATAGTTAATATGTTAATTATAACACTACTCGATCCTTTTTACATAAGACAAATTACGACAATTATAATATGATTTGACGAATAATGGATAAACATTAGAAAAAATCTGCAAATCACTCTTGTAATCGCTTTTATTATATACTACAATAAAGTTAGTTAAAGGATTGTGACCGGTTAAGCGGGCAATGCCTGAGATTATTGTAATATCATTTTGTAGAAAAATGGTATTGGAATGATTTCGGGCATTTTTTATATTTATATACATGTATTGCTGTATATTTTCTATAAAATAACCCCCGTTCATTTTAGAATTGTAGGTGGAAGATTATGATTATAGAGAAAATATTAAATAATAATGTACTACTGACCAAAAATCAAAAAGGCAAAGAAATTATTGTAATGGGTCGAGGTATTTCTTTTAATAAAGTGATTGGTGATCCGGTAGATGATACCAAAATAGATAAAATCTTTATGTTAAATGAGAACGAATTCACAGCCAAGTTAACCGAGTTGTTGAATGAGATTCCGGTCTCCCATCTAGAACTAGTCAATCAAATTGTAAATCATGCCAATGCGGTTCTAGGTACAACATTGAGCGATAATATTTATTTGACACTGACAGATCATATTCATTTTGCATTAGAGCGTTATGAGAAACAGCTTCATATCAAAAATGCGTTACTTTTTGAAATTCAACGCTTTTATAAAAAAGAATACAGTGTCGGTCAAGATGCTTTACAGATGATCAAAGACAGTACTGGTATTTCATTAGGCGAAGACGAAGCTGGATTTATCACTCTTCATATTGTAAATGCTCGTATGGATGGTAATGAAATGCAAGCTACGATTAAAATGACAGAGATCGTACAGCATGTACTCAATATCGTAACTTATCATTATGGCATTGTACTGGATGAATCGTCACTTAACTATTCTCGCTTTGTTACTCATCTGCAATATTTTGCGATGCGATTGTTGCGCAAAGAGATTCATTATAGTGGAGAAGAATTCCTTTATAATCAAGTCAAAACAGCATATAGCAAAGCATTTGAATGTGTCTCTAAAATCAATGATTATTTAGAAAAAACGTATGATCAATCATTGAGTAAAGATGAATATGTCTACCTCACTATTCATATTCACCGGGTAACCGAACGAACAACGATTGAAGAAGAACAATCATAATTAAATACATTCCATCCATTAGGATTGTGACTGGTTATGCAGGCAAAACCTAAACTGATGGTGAAAAGGACGCGCTAGTTCGCTGTCTATTTCACCACGAGTTTAGGTTTTTCTTGTTTATAAAAGAAAATAAAGAGTGCCGGCAATTTCTCTTTGTTCTTTTATTGACAGTAAAGCTTTCCTTTCACCCATGTCGGCCAACATGTCGTGAGGATCTTGTACTAATCGATGTATTTATTCATAAAGGAGCTATCAATCATGAGTAATCAAGATTTATCCAAACAAATTATTAATCTGGTCGGCGGAGAATCGAATGTCAATTCGGTATTCCATTGTGCAACACGTCTACGCTTTAGCTTAAAAGATTCCAGTAAAGCAGATAAAGCAACGCTCGAAAAAACACCGGGTGTGATCACAGTCGTCGAAAATAGCGGACAATTTCAAGTCGTTATCGGCAACTCTGTTAGTCAGGTGTACGATAAAATTATGGCGGAAACGAATTTGCAAGATGTAGAGAAATCGACTGAAGCATCAACGACGGCTACAGATAAAGATACCAATATACTAGGTAAAGCAGTCGATATTATTTCTAGCATCTTCTCTCCTCTGCTTGGAGCTTTGGCAGGTGCAGGGGTATTAAAAGGATTAGTCGCTTTATTTCTAGCACTTCACTGGCTAGATAACACATCAGGCACCTATCTTGTTCTGAATGCAGCATCAGATAGTGTATTTTATTTCTTACCGATCTTCCTGGCGGTTACATCTGCGCGTAAGTTCAAAACCAATCAGTTTGTATCGATTGCGATTGCAGGCGCGTTAGTCTATCCTACGATTTTGACAGCATTAGATAGTGGGATCAGTTTAAGCTTTCTGAATATTCCGATTGTACTGGTTAACTATACATCCAGCGTTATTCCGATTATTTTGGCAGTATGGGTACAATCGTATGTAGAACGATTTGCAAGCAAATTTATTCATGAATCTGTTAAAAATATCCTGGTGCCTATGGTGGCTTTGTTAGTTGTTATTCCTCTAACATTCCTTGTATTCGGTCCTGTAGGTCATTTAGTGAGTCAAGGATTAGCATCAGGATTCACATGGATTTATAATTTGAGCCCTATTCTAGCAGGTGGTATCGCAGGGGCATTCTGGCAAGTATTTGTTATTTTCGGCGTCCACTGGGGCTTTGTTCCGATTATGCTTGGAAATATTGCAGCTAATGGATTTGATCCAATGTTGCCGATGTTAACAGCTGCGGTTATGGCTCAAGCGGGTGCAACCTTAGGTGTATTTTTCAAATCAAGAAATAAAGATACCAAAGCATTAGCCGGTTCTTCTACACTTGCCGCAATCTTCGGGATCACTGAACCAACGATTTACGGGATTACATTGAAATTGAAAAAACCATTTATTTATGCTTGTATCGCTGGTGCTGTAGGTGGCGCGATTATCGGTGCTGGTGGCTCAAGAGCGATTGCTTTTGCTCTACCTGGTTTGCTTGCTCTTCCTACGTATATCGGTACAGGGTTCGCTGCTGTTGTGATTGGACTGCTAGTTGCTTTTGTTCTAGCTGCTCTGTTGGTATATATTCTTGGATTCAAAGAAGAAGCTACAGTCGTTACAGCCAATGATGCTCCTGCTCCAACAGGAAATGCAGCTACGACTACTGCAACAACCGCTTCTGTTATTGCGAAAGAAATTATTATTAGCCCATTACAAGGAACAACAATGCCACTGGAGTCACTTGAAGATCCAGCTTTTTCTTCCGGTGCTATGGGTAAAGGTATTGCGATAGAACCTACTTCAGGTCTACTGACTTCACCTGTAAATGGTACAGTAACGACTGTTTTCCCTACCGGACATGCAATAGGTATCACATCTAATGATGGTGCTGAAATGTTAATTCATGTCGGTATGAATACCGTTCGTTTGAAAGGTCAATTCTTTGAGAAAATGGTTAAAGAAGGTGATATTGTAGAGCAAGGACAATTGTTGCTCAAATTCGATATTGAGCAGATCCGCGCCGCTGGTTATGTTCTGTCTACGCCTGTTATTGTCACCAATGCAGCTAGTTATCTAGATGTACTCAAAACATCTGAATCCGAAGTCAACAATCAAGACTATCTATTAACCGCTGTTGTCTAAGATTCACGTTAGATTTATGGCAGGTGCTTGAAAACGCTATTCTTGTGTATTACAATAAGAAAAGATAAATAAATAACTCAGGATTGTGACTGGTCATGCAGGCAAAACCTAAATGGATGATGTAAAGGTACTCTTACGTAGAGACTTCCTTTCATTTTCTGTTTAGGTTTTTGTTGTTTTATAGGGTATTTTCGCCTGATCATCATAATTCTCAATTATAATTTTATACTCTATGACGAAAGAGGTAATGAACATGACGAATGTACAACAAGGATTTCCTAAAGACTTCTTATGGGGCGGAGCAACCGCAGCGAACCAACTAGAAGGCGCATATAATGTAGATGGTAAAGGTCTATCCAGTGCGGATATGATCGCTTATATTCCAAAAGAAGAACGCGGAATTACCAACCATGCTATGGAAGTTTCTTCAGAACGTATTGCACAAATTCTAAGTGGTGAATTTGAAGCACGCTTCCCTAAACGTGACGGGATCGACTTTTATCACCGTTACAAAGAAGATATTGCTTTGTTTGCAGAAATGGGCTTCAAAGTGTTCCGCCTTTCGATTCACTGGTCACGTATTTTCCCTAATGGTTATGATGAGCAACCGAATGAAGCAGGTCTTCAATTCTATGACAATGTATTCGATGAGTTGCGTAAATATAATATAGAGCCTTTGGTAACTCTTTCTCACTATGAGACTCCACTCGGTTTAACTGAAAAGTATAACGGTTGGGTAAATCGTGAAGTCGTTGATCATTTTGCTCGTTATGCAGAAACGGTATTTACTCGTTATAAAGACAAAGTAAAATACTGGTTAACGTTTAACGAAATTAACGTATTGACGATCAGTGCTTTTACAGGCGGCGGCGTTGTTATCGATCGCGAAGAAAACAAACTACAAGCAATGTATCAAGCATTGCATCACCAATTTGTAGCTAGCTCTATCGCTACTAAATTGTGTCACGAAATTATTCCAGGTTCTCAAATCGGCTGTATGTTAGCTCGTATGGAGACATATCCGTTCAGCAGTAATCCAGCAGATATTCGCCAGGCGCAACATGATAACCAGATGAACCTATTCTTCACTGATGTTCATGCACGTGGTGAATATCCAAGATTCATGAACCGTTATTTTGCTGAAAATAATATCGTGATTCAAAAAGAAGCTGGCGATGATGAAATTCTTAAAAAATATACTGTCGATTATATTTCCTTTAGCTACTACATGTCGATCACTGTAACTACAGGAGCAGATGGTGACAAAGCGGCTGGTAACTTATTCGGTGGTGTAAAAAATCCTTATTTGGAAGCTTCAGATTGGGGATGGCAGATCGATCCAATCGGTCTACGTGTAACATTGAACAACTTCTATGATCGTTACCAAAAACCATTATTTATCGTTGAAAATGGTCTGGGTGCATTTGATAAAGTAGAAGAAGATGGTTCTATCCATGATACGTATCGTATCGAATACTTGCGCAAACATATTGAGCAAATGCGTGAAGCAATTGCCGACGGTGTAGAATTGATGGGTTACACAAGCTGGGGCCCTATCGACCTTGTAAGTATGTCTACTTCTGAAATGTCTAAACGTTATGGATTTATCTATGTTGATCAAGATGACGATGGTAATGGTACACTCAAACGTTCCAAAAAAGATTCTTTCGAGTGGTACAAAAATGTAATTGCTACGAATGGAGCAGAACTGTAAAACAGCAACACACTTCATATGGTACTATGATTGCACTCTTTCTGAGCGATTAGCTGACTAGATCATCAATCTTCAGGTAACTAACAAGAAAGAGTGTGACAAAGTCATAAAAAAGACGTATCTTCTCTGCATAGAGGATACGTCTTTTTTTATATACAAATATACTTTTACGTGTGACGGGCTAACATTCGTTCGCTAACGACCGCATCACATTCATGACTATTGCGATCGGGATTTTGCGCTGTTTCCATATAATGTTCAATCGTATATTCCAAAAAACGCTGGGTTTCCAGTAATTGTGCAATACTTTCCTGCACTTTAAGATGATGTTCTTTAAGTATCTGTAATCTTGTATCTAATGTACTGTCACCGGTAACTGCTAATTCCCGATACTGCTTCATCTGTTCTAACGTCATCCCTGTTGCTTTCAAGCGGGTCAAAAAGATAATCCCTTGAATTTGCTGCTTATTATACGTTCGATGTCCATTCGGCTGACGATCTGCATAAGGCAATAAACCTAATTTTTCATAATACCGAATCGTGTCTTCGCTTAGACCTGTTAATTCAGAAGCCTGTTTAATCGTTGTATATTGTTCAGTATTATCGATTGTACTCATATTGTGATCTCCTTGATGTAGATTGGATATTACCAAGGAACAATTCCATTTTCATCAAAAAATTGTCCTGTTGGTCCATTTTCATCTAATGTAGCAAGTTTTACAATAATCGTAGCTGCTTGTTCTACCGAACGAGGCCCTGTATTACCATTAAAGTCAGTAGCCGTATATCCTGGATCAGCAGCATTGATTTTGAGTGCGGTATCTTTAAATTCTTTGGCAAACATCACAGTTACTGCGTTCAAACTTGCTTTGGAACTAGAATAAGCGAGTCCGTTAAACGCTGCATATTCATAATTAGGATCGCTGTTCTGAGTCAGTGAGCCCAATCCACTCGATACATTGACGATACGTCCTGCTGAAGATTTTTGTAATAAAGGCAACAATTGTTGTGTTAATTCAACGACTGCGAATACGTTAGTATCGTACACCTTGCGCATATTTTCTACTTTATATTGACTAGGTGGCGACATCTCGTCGATTGACACACCTGCATTATTTATCAATACATCTAATGATCCTGATTGTTGTTCGATCTGATGAACAGCAGATTGGATTGTTGAAGAATCAGTAACATCTAATAATACAAAATGGGCTTCTATTCCTTGTTGTAACAATTGATCTACAGCCGTCTGTCCACGAGACTCATCACGAGCTCCTATAAATACAATATACCCTTGACGACCTAATTGTTGTGCCGTCTCATAACCAATTCCTTTATTAGCTCCTGTAATTAAAACTGTTTTAGCATGACTCATGAATGTAGCCTCTTTTCTGATTTAGATTAATTGTGCTACATCTACTGTACAACTTGGAGTATACTCCAAGTCAATCATAAGATTTCAAAATGTGTAGTAGAGCGACTATCTAAAGCTCTATTAAAGGTGATTGGAAATGATTGGTATAAGTATAACATAGAAAAACATTTACACTATTTACGTTCATTCCATTTGAAATAATCACATTTTGATAAAAAATAACGAATTTTCTCAAAATTAAAGAAAATTCGTTATTTGTATATATCTATTATTTTACTTTTCGAGAATGTACATGAGGTATTCTTTGAACAGGCACTTCTGCAACTACAGGACGATGTCTATAGGCTTCGATCGATAGCACACACTGCCAGATCAATAATAATACGGTAATCCATGCTGTGATGATCACTATTCCACTCTGTAGAGCTGATGTCGATGAAGTAACAAGTGCACTTCCATTGAACATGATAAGACGCCATGTAAATAGATTGAATATTCCGAGTGTAAATATTCGACTCCACTGAGTCACATCATACGTACCGACTGCTGTTTTCCAACCATTTCGTCTGATTCTCATCACAGCACGAATCATTTCGATACATTCCACGACAAGTAAAATAGCCAATGTCACCCACCATAAGATAGATACAGCACCCAGTGTCCAGCTAGACGTTTCAATAACAGCTACACCTGTAATCGCCAATGCTCCATACATCATCACATTGTTGCTTTGTGACTGATTTGCTGTATTCCAGGCATACCGCACATAACGATAGATCATTAAGCTGGCTAACACGACATATAGAATCAATCCCCAACCAATCAGTAAACGGCAAATAATCAACATCGCTTCACTATGTCCAAAAATATCATATAACAACATCGCAATCGATTGAGTAGCTACTGTCGCCAGTAACACAATCCCATGCACATGTCGTCCACCTTGCATTCGAGCGATATCAATCATACTTTTACCAACCCAATACATAAAGAAAACCCATAATCCTATCGTCATTACTGCTAAGATCAATACGGTTTCATATACCCATGAAGATGGAAACGAAGTATAGATCGTAATCAGTAAAATCGATGTTCCTGCAATCCATGTTCCTATTGCAAATCGTCCGACCGGATCAGCCAAATGTATATTAAAAAATTCATCTTTACGAATAGAAGTAATATAACCCAGTAATAAGTAAATCCAAATAGCAATCAATATGATTACAAAGATAGAAGTCGCATAAGAATACACAGATAATCCTGTAATTTCACTCCAAGCTCCTTGTATAAAAATACCTCCGACCATCAGTATACTTCCTGCAGCAGTAGGCATATCAGACTTGCGCCTATACGTATGTGTAGTCATTAAACCTACAATGATGCAAGCGAGCATCAAAATAATCAGCATCTCTATTGATCTTCCTTTCGAGTTGTACAAAATGAAATATATTCATTAGAAAAAGTAGTTGCATTTGAGTCATATTAACTTCTGATTTCAAAATAAATAGTAGCTTTAGTATAGCATAGTATGTAATGAATGTAAGGTAATCGCTTTGTTCTTTCAGAAGCATTCTATTTTTCCAGTTGGATTTATTTGAGAACTTTACAATGTAACGATTTGCACATTTTTTGTTGATTATCTTTTTGTTTTTAAACACAAATAAAGAAGGCCAATAGTATATTGACCTTCTACATTATATGATTTAGTTTATTTTAGCTAAGTACTGCGTTTTTTATTGATCTTCTTTTGTGACTAATTTCAGAGGAGCTGGAATAGATTTCTCGACCGTTTTCCCTTGCAATACATCACGAGCAACATCGACTGCCATTTGTCCGATCAATTCAGGTTGTTGAGCGACTGTAGCCGTCAATTTGCCGTCTTTGATCGAATTCAGTGCATCCTCATTACCATCGAAGCCGATTACAGGAATGTCTTTGCCTGAACTTTGGATCGCTTCTATCGCACCGAGTGCCATTTCATCGTTATGAGCAAATACCGCTTGTACATCTGGATTCCCTTGAAGTAAATTTTCCATAACCGTTAGACCTTTGGTACGGTCAAAATCTGCTGCCTGACTAGCGACTACATCTAATTCTTTATCTGCGATATCATGGAAACCTTTACCACGTTCACGAGTAGCAGATGCACCGGGTACACCTTGTAATTCGATCACTTTAGCATCTTTGCCTAGTTGTTTGACAATATATTCAGCCGCCATTTTACCGCCTTTGACATTATCGGAAGCGACCAATGCTTTGACATCTCCTTTGTCCGCAGAACGATCTAACGTCACAACAGGAATATCTAGTGTATTTGCAGATTGAACTGCCGCCGAGATCGCTGCTGAATCAGTCGGATTGATTAACAGTGCATCTACCCCTTGCTGAATCAAATCATCGACATCATTGCTTTGTTTGGCAGAGTCATTTTGAGCATCAACAACGATCACTTGGATATTTAGCTTTTTCGCTTCTTTCAAGACTCCATCTTTAAGTGATACGAAAAATGGATTATTTAAAGTAGATACAGAGAGACCAATCTTAATCTCGCCTGCATTTGCTGATTTTTTGGATTTGGCCCATGCTGGAGGTTGAAGTGAACATCCTGCTAATAGGATCACAGTCATTATAACTGCAAGTAGCGATATACCTTTTTTCATACTGGATTCCTCTTTTCGTTTTAAAATCAATGTATTATGCAGATTTTTTACGATCAATCAATACCGCAATAACAATAACGATCCCTTTTACAACCATCTGATAGAAAGAAGATACTCCTAGCAAATTCAGACCGTTATTCAAGGTACCAATAATCAATGCGCCAATCAGTGTACCTACAATGCGTCCACGTCCACCCGAAAGACTGGTTCCGCCTAGTACGACTGCTGCAATAGCATCCAGCTCATATGATGTACCTGCTGTTGGTTGTGCAGAATTAAGACGAGATGTTAAGATTGCGCCTGCTAATGCAGATAATGCACCTGCTAAAGAGTAAATCATAATTTTAACGCGGGGTACTTTAATACCGGATACGATAGCTGCTTTTTCATTACCACCGATCGCATATGTTTTACGACCAAATGGTGTTTTGTGCAAGATCACCCATAATACGATAAATGTAATTGCCATCGTAATCGCCGGTACAGGAATCCCTAAGAAATACCCACGTCCGAATAATTGAAATGCCATACTGTCGCCAAGCCCTGTGATAGGATTACCATTGGTATATACGAGAGTCAGTCCACGGAATATGGTCATTGTCGCTAGTGTAGCGATAAATGGAGCCATTTTACCTTTGGTGATCATCAGTCCATTGACCATACCCATAACCCCACCTGCTGCACATCCGATAATAATCGCTAAGATCGGATCGACGCCTGCTAACATCAGATTCGCTACAAATGAACTGGATAATGCTAGAATCGAACCAACGGATAGATCAATACCACCTGTCAAAATAACAAAAGTCATACCAAATGCAATTAACGCATTAATCGCCACCTGGCGCAACAGATTCAAAATATTAAGCGGTTCCAAAAAGTCTGGATTCAATACCGATACAATAATGACTAGAATAATAAATCCAAGCAACGGACCGAGCTTTTGTGTTACATTCGATAATTTGAAATTTTTCTCTGGTTTTTCTTTCGTTATGGTTGTCATATTACTGTCCTCCTGTAGCTAACGTCATAATATTTTCTTGCGTAGCTTCTTGACTGGATAATTCTCCGCTAATCTTACCTTCATGGACAACTACAATACGGTCACTCATTCCAAGTACTTCTGGCAATTCAGAGGACACCATAATAATCGCTACACCACGATCGGTAAGTTCATTCATCAATTGATAAATTTCACGCTTCGCTCCTACATCTACCCCGCGTGTCGGTTCGTCCAAAATCAATACGCTTGGGCCAATACCAATCCATTTCGCAATTACGACTTTTTGCTGGTTACCACCGGAAAGGCTACGTGCAGGTGTCTCCGCAGATTGAGTTTTTACTTGCAATCGTTTGATTAATGTATCTACAAATTCAGCTTCTTTTTTACTAGAAATAAACCCTTTCGAAGAGAAACTAAATAAGTTAGGTAGCGCCATATTTTCACGAATTGAAAAATCAAGTACTAATCCTTCGTCTTTACGATCTTCGGTAATAAAACCTATACCATGCTTCACTGCATCATCAGGTCTGCGAATATTTACTTTTTTACCACGTATCCAGATTTCTCCGCTATCGAGCGTGTCTAGTCCAAACAACGTACGCATAATCTCTGTGCGTCCCGAACCCATCAATCCGGAGAAACCTACAATTTCTCCTGCATGAACCGTAAAGCTTACATTCTGGAATTGACCTTTTTTGCTGGCATTTTTCACTTCCAAAATTACTTCACCAGGCTGTGGGGTACGGGCAGGATAACGTTCTGTCAATTCACGACCTACCATTTTTTTGACTACTTCATCGAAATGAGTATGTGGAATTTCTTTGGTATCGACTGTTTTGCCATCACGCATAATTGTAATTCGATCACAAATCGCAAATATTTCTTCCATTCTGTGCGAAATGTATACAATCGACACACCTTCTTTTTTGAGCGCCATAATCACTTCAAATAATTTTTGAATTTCACGCTCGGTTAGTGCGGCAGTTGGTTCATCCATAACGATTACTTTCGCATCTGTCATTAAAGCTTTGGCGATCTCGATCATTTGCTGTTGTCCAACAGAACAATCTCCTGCTTCACCTTGCAAAGGCAAATCGACTGCTAATTTACGGAATTGCTCTTTTGCTAGCGTTTTCATTTGTTTGGTATTGAGTAAACCCCATTTGGATGTCATCTCTTTACCGATAAATAGATTTTCAAGTACGGTCATATCACGCCAGATATTAAGCTCTTGATGGATAAAAGCGATCCCTTTTTGTTCAGCCACTTTGGGATTATCAAAATAGGTCTCTTGTCCATCTATTACAATTGTGCCTTGATCGCGCTCATGCAGACCAATCAAAATATTCATTAATGTTGACTTGCCAGCTCCATTTTCACCCATCAGTGCATGAACTTCGCCTGCGCGGAGATCAAAATCGACTCCGCTCAAGACTTGGTTTGTACCGAAGGATTTGTAAATACCATTCATTTGAATCTGCATAGACAATGCCTCCTTTAAATCTGTTGTGCTATTTATGCGTCCTACTCATGCTGTTCTTTTACTGCTGTGTTGCTCCAAAATGAACACCTGCATGCAAAATGCAATTAGCATAGGGTCTGGATTCACCTGTACGAATAATTACTTTGGCTTTTTGACAGTAATGCTTGAATTCTTCATGGCTACATCTGGATAATGGGATACTTGCGAACTTATCTTGCATATATAAAAATGTATCTTCATTCTGCTGTACCATCTCTTCTGCGATTGTAATCTGTTCGATCTCCATATCTTCCGAGATCACATGAACGACATCGCGGAAGCTTGGTACTCCATACGTAAGAGCAAGATCAATTTTAGGCACTCCATCCGGTACAGGTAATCCTATATCAGCAATCACAATATAATCGGTATGTCCAAGATCAGCCAATACTTTAGCAATATGGCTATTCAAAATTCCACTTTTCTTCATTACAATTGTTCCTCTACTTCCTGACGTGTAGGCATTCCGCCTTGTGCACCAAATTTAGTGACTGAAAGAGAAGCTGCGCGATTGCCAAAACGTAGTGCATCTTGCAAAGACTGACCTTCTGCTAATGCCACCCCAAAAGCCGCATTAAACGTATCTCCTGCACCTGTTGTATCTACAGCGTCTACTTTGTACGTCGGCACAACTACTTCTTGTTGCCCATCATAATAACGAACACCTTTACTACCTTCGGTTACGAACAAACGGTTAGGATGTTGACGTAATGCTTCTTCTAATGTGAGCCCTTCAAACACGACACCTGCTTCATGTTCATTCGGTGTAATATAAGAAAGATTGTTGATCACAGTCTCATTCACATGACGAGCCGGTGCTGGATTTAACAATAAAGGCACATTAGCATCAGCGCATATTTGACTAACATAGGTTACCGTTTGTTCTGGAATTTCTTGCTGAATCATCACAATATCGGAAGCTTTAATCACATCAATCGCTTGAGCTACATATGCTGGAGTCACATGATCATTAGCTGCTTTGACGACAATAATACTATTATCTCCTTCAGCCAAAATAATATGTGCTGTACCGCTCTCCATATCTGTAACCGGTTCCACATAGTCTACATTTACATCATTATCTTTGAAGTTTTGTAAAATCGTTGTTCCCAAATGATCATCACCCACACGACCGATCATAGTCACTTCTGCTCCTAATCGTGCGGCGGCTACAGCTTGATTAGCTCCTTTTCCACCGGGAACCGTTTTGAAACTTTCTCCAAGAACGGTTTCTCCTGCACCCGGGCGCTTCTCAGAAGTAACTACTAAATCCATCGAACAACTACCAATAACACAAATTTTAGCTTTAGAAGAATGATGCTGAGATTGAGACATATTAAATTTCCACCTTTCTACTTCTTTTTATTGGGCAATCAAGACATGCTATTTTATATTTAGTATCAATTAACTGTACTTAACAATGATATCTTATACAAAAATAATAGATTACAGCTTACGTGTTGTCTCGCGTTCTATAAATTGAACAGGCATCTGAATTGTCCGTTGTTCTCCTGCTGTGCCTTCAATCAATTGAATTAATAAATCTGCCGCCGCTCTGCCCATATCATAGGCTGGTTGACGAATTGTAGATAATGCTGGTGATAACAGACTACTTAAAGGAATATCATCAAATCCGATAATCTGCACATCTTGTGGTACTTTTTTGCCCAGACGATAGGCTTCTTGTATTACTGCTGTCGCTACAATATCGTTGCTTGCAATCACACCATCTGTATCAGGATATTGTTCAAACAGCTCTTTTGCCCAGCGATCTGCATTGGTAAATGAAAAAGATGAAGTCTGTGTCGTATGATAATCGATCCCCATATCTTGTAACACTTCTATCGCTCCTTGAAAACGATCTTGCGCAGGACGAATATGAATAGGTCCTTGCATCACTGTAATATGATGGCTTCCACGCTGAATCATTTGCTGGGCTGCAAGTCGTCCACCTTCTCGACCATCTGCATACACAGCAGGACGATCACTGGATATACGATCCAAAAAGACGACCGGAATTTTGAGTGAGCGATATGAAGCTGTACCTGGATCATTGGTAGATGAGATCACACCGACAACATTGTTTTGGACAAAAGTCTGTATGTAATCTTGCTCTTTCTTCTGACTTTCGTCACTATTGCCAAAAATTAAGCGGAATCCACTTTCCTGCATCCGATCTTCTACCCCACGAGCTAATTGAGGAAAGTAAGGGTTCGTAATATCAGGTAGCAACAGACCAATTAATCTGGATTTACGTTTATATAAAGAACGTGCTACTTCATTAGGTGTATAGTTCAATTGTTGAACAGATTCTTCTACTTTACGCCGCGTATCTTCATGCACATAACCTGTTTCATTAATCACTCGTGAAACAGTAGCAACAGATACACCTGCATGGCGTGCTACATCTTTTATCGTTGTCATTTTCTTTTCACCTCGATGTGTAACCGGTTACAGGTATAAATTATCATATGTTTTTCATTTTGACAACTATTATTTTAGATTTTATATGTTGATGGGGATAATGAAGTCACCTCTTCCTTTTTACATCTTGGATTTAGATACCTTAGAAGTATGGATGATATGTGTAGTAGCAAAGTATATTTTTTGTTTTATTATTATGAATTTTTCATATGATGAAATTTAGTAAAATAGAGTTGATAAAGGCTATATTGTACCGACCGTATCGCACAAAAAAGCTACCTTCTATAATTTCTAAGAAGATAGCTCCTATTTATGATGAAAATAGATGTGTTTATTATATCAATCGAATCTATATTACGTTTGTCCTACCCATTCTGGTTCCGCAATTTCTTGCCAGCGACTGCGTATTGCTTCGAAATGTTCTTTGGATAGTGCTCCTTCTTTTAATAAAGCAGCATTTTCGGTCCAACGACTTGGCTTTGTTGTTCCAACAATCGCTGTATCTATTCCTTCAATACTCAATGTAAAACGTAGTGCACGCTCGATACTTTTTTGTACTTCTTCATCTTGCAAAAATCCATAATTCAGATCACGCAATCGATTCCAATATACAAACGGATATTCTTGCGCACCGACCGTTTCAAATGTCCATGCAGCATTAGCAATAGGACGCTTGGCAACAATACCCATTCCTTGCTTGCGTGCTTCTGGAATAGTAAGAGCGATCGCTTCTTGGTCAGCAATATTGACAGATGTTTCAAGACTATCAAATACGCCTGTATTGATAGCATACAGTGCATTAGTATGATCACCACTATAACCGATATAGCGCGTTTTGCCTGCTTGTTTGGCACGTTGTAGCACTTCAATCACTTCTCCACGACGAAGTACTTCTTCAGAGCAACTATGTAAATGAATGACATCTACATAATCTGTTTTGAGTCGCTTCAGACTGCGATCAATACTTTGCTCTAACATTACAGGGTCCCAGTCTGGTGCATCAAAATCTGCGGCATGACCACATTTAGTAAATAAATAATAATCATCCCGACGATGAGACAGTGTATTTCCAATTAGTTCTTCACTTTTTCCATAACATTCAGCAGTATCAATTACATTTAAGCCAGCATCTAATGCGCTATTCAGTAATTGTTTAACATCACTTTCGCTGACTCCACTGCCTATTTCAGAACCACCAAATCCCAGTACACTGACTTCCATATCTGTTTTACCATATTTACGCTTCTCCATGATTGTAGCCTCCCTGGTCATCTTGATTCGCTAATTTATTACCCTTCAGCTGTAAGCGTAATCACTTTATTGGAAAATATTGATTTGGATGATCCCAAGGAGGTTGATCCCAGACTACTTTTCGTGCAAATACAGTGTGATCTATTCTAGTTTCAGTATAAAACGTAGATTGTGGAGGTTGTATATTATCTGTATTCAATTGATTCGGTATAATAGCTGCATCAAATGACCAGTAATTACTTTGAATTTGCTTACTGATCAGTGCTTCCCAAGGTTGTCCATCTGTCGCTTCGTCCGTAAAGTATATAGCGGTCTCACTAAAATGTTTATGAAAAAGACATATAACGTCCCAAATTAACGGTTGCCATTCTTTTTTTAAATGAGCATTTATATAATCATCTATAATATGATCACTCTCAAAAAATAAAGCAAGTTCAACGACATTCTTTTGAAGCTCTGTAAAAATATACGGTGTTAATCCTATCAAAGCAGGTCGGATGCTTACCAATATATTATTTTTTAAAAGAGAAGTACGTTCTGCATTACAACCTGTATACATAAAAAAATTATCAGATAGCTCCCATTCAATCGTACCAAAATACGTTTGTAGATAACTATGTTCAAATCCATATTCAGATAAACATCGTATAAAACGATCTCTGACCTCTTTAAAGTCTGTTTCAGCACATTCTATATACAGTTGAACTTGAGAGTATTCAGGCATAATTGTTCATAACTCCAGATCAAATTCATCATCTTCTAAACGTTCTGGACTGATCCAGCTCATTTTTTGAAGATTCAGTATCTCTTTAAATTGATCCACCAAATCGTGCATAAAATCTAACTGATCTAGATGCTTTTGAGTCATAATCTGCTTTAATTGCTCAATCTGTTCTGGACTCACTTCAAATAGAGTAAATTGCTCTACATGACAATTTTGAAATAGCTGTTGGAGTTGTTCTTGATATGCCGGGTTCTGATGTAATTCAGTCAGCAATTGTGAACGAACTCCTTCAAAATCAGGATTAGTATATAACAGCTCTACCGGATCTTCTTTAGGGTAACGATCCAGTGCCATTTGATGCAAAGATATTTCTTCTAATTCGTAATTATAATCAAAGTGAGCTTTTGATATGCCGTTCGATATAATTTCATAACTCCAGCCATGATCTTCTGCATGATCAAAATGGAGCACAGGTACCGTATTGGAAATCTGATAAATAGAGTCAGGAACTTTTTTCTTAAAACTGGTATCTTTCATAAAAAACAAAGTCCAATGTTCATTAAGATGACCTGTAAAAAGAGGATTAAAATCTTCCAATAACTCACTATGTTTGCGCTGAATCAAATGTCCAATCGTATATTCACTCATTAGGCAACTCCTTATTGTATTAGAACTTTTTTATGGAAGCTGTAACATGGCTTTGATCATGGCTAGGTATTCACGCAACATATTTTGAGGCAATAAATACCCTAGTGATGGGCTTGCTATACCATGCACTTTGAAGCCAAGTGTAGAAGCAATCATTTCTGCACGATACAGATGATAATTGCTCGTTACGATCATAATCGAAGGTTGATGGATACCTCGTGCTTGCAAAATATCTTGAGAAAACTTCAAATTTTCAAAAGTGCTGGTCGAACGATTTTCTTGAATAATACGAGTCTGATCAATGCCTTGACGAACCAGATAGCGACTCATTGCTTCCGCTTCTGTAATATCTTCCCCCGGGCCTTGACCACCGGATACGATAACAGACATATGAGGGTGTTGCTTCAGATAAATAATCCCTGTATCGACTCGCTGTTGCAAAATAATCGATAACTGTGAACCTTTCAGCCCTGAACCCAAAATAATTATATAATCTACATGAGAAGCTTGCGTATCATTGATTTTAAAACCAGATATGATCATAGATTCAATAATTGCAAATGAAAGCACAACTACAAAAATTACTGTAACGATCATTCTTTTGAATATGTCGTGACTGCCTATTTTTCTCAAACGTGTTAACATGATTGTTCTCCTTATGTACAAGCGAATTGCTATTGAACCGATGATCTACTCTATTTTTTAGTTTTTTAAATTCCTACTGCAAAAGCAATCAAAATAAGTATGGCTGTTACCCAATACATATAGGCTAAAGATTTTCGTTGTTCTTTAAAAAGAGATATCCCTGCAGAAATCATCATTAATCCAAGAAACAAATAAGTATAGCCAGTATATTTTTTTGTGACAAATTCCCAAATAGAAAGACCAATAACTAATACTACCAAAACAATAGTAATGATTTTAAAAGATAATTTATTACGTAACATCATATCCCTCCTTTCTTTTTTAAAATTATAACATCATTACAGATGGTTGCGAAATGTATGCTAAATGTACAGCACATCAAAACCATCAAAAAGACTCCACTGCTACTTGAGCAACAGTGAAGTCTTTGACAAAGCAATTCTTGTAATTGTTTAGTTCTTTTCTTGATGTATATCTATGTTCATACCATTTACAATACGTAATAATTCTTTCCCTGTACCTAACTTGTAGCCTTGCAAGCAGTACCGAACTCGGTGTTGTGTATCTACAACGATCACAACAGGTAGCTGATCTCCTCCTAATGAGGTGAGGCAATCTGACCATTGTTCTAAGAATTGGTAATTTGAATCGATTGCAATCTGAGACTGAGCTGGCAAAGGATCTAAAATAACTGCTCCATATTCTTGCTCATCTGCAATCAATAAATGAATATCACCCGCCCATATTTCCAGTTCTGCTCGCAGTTCTGCCAATTCACGTAATAAATGCTTGGTCGGTTCACGTTCAGGCTCTAGCCATGCTAGAATATAACCTTCTTTTCTATCCTCTTTTTCATCGTTTGGTTGCAACGAATAAATATGATGTTGTAAAGGTTCTGGCAATGTTTCCAAAAGAACAGGTATCTGTTGCTGTTCTGTGCGGAATACTAACTCTACTTCTATTTGCTGATCAGGTTGTACGTTAAAGTAAGTAAAGGTACCTAACACACTTCCATCTTCAAGACGTGTTCCTGTTGTCAAACGATAATTCCCTGCTAATACATTATACGGTTGCTGGTACACCTCTTTTTCGCCATAAGGAATATCCAATGTGCGATAAATACCATTTTCAAAAATAGCGACCGTAAAATTATGCTGATATTCTGCAACCACTTCTACATCATCTGAAGCACGTACAAATTGTATTTGACCCGTAGCTGAAGCCAATACACTATCCTCAACAAATGTAGATTGCTCTTGCTTCCATTGAACTGAATGCCATGTACCTTGTAACTGATATTGGGGAATAGCATTTAACGGTTCTAAACGCGCCGCAATACCAAGACTACGTGCAGCCGCTACAAAAGCAATATCACGACTTACCGAATCAGTAACTCCTAATTGATGAGCAGCCGCAGGTGTTGCCATTCCTGTATAACGATCTATATGATTATTAACTGCGATCTCTTGTTCCAGTACAGTAGCTAATAGCATAGGATCAGAGCGGAATGCATGTTGTTGCTCTGTATTCCATTGATCAGCGAAATAGTTACGATACGGTGTAAGCATTTCAAAATGAACTCGTGGACATAGAACGTATTGATCCCAATCACTTGAATAGATATGAGATGCTTCGTCTAATGATATAACACCTTGCAGATGATCGTGTAATACCGGTCGAAACGTATCTGTTAGATCTTTAGGACGTAACGATTCTAATAAACGCAATCCTAATGCAAGTTCAGCCAGAGTACATTCGCCAAGAAAAGCGGCAATCTCCTCTCCGTTTCCTTTCGCTGTTTGCAGTATATTCCACAACCGATCTGTCGGTAACTGCCATTCTTCTGCATATTGACGCGCTTGTTCTTGATCTATAAATGTGTGTTCAAAAGCAGTCCGAATCGCTGTGCCTGCTTTGATTCTTTGTATATGTTGATGAGCAGTAGATTCGTCCACTTTCGCTCCACTATCAATAACAGGAGCAACAGGTGGAGTCATTTTCCATTCTTCTCTTACAACCGTTGGACTTGTATTAGTGGTAGTGTGTTCTGCATATACAGGAATGTTATACCTTTTTAATACTAATGTTAGTTCAGATGATGTATTCGTATTTAGAAAAGCTGTTCCCCATACAGAAGATGTATACGCATGAATAAACAAGTCACCATATCCTGTTGTTAACGAAGCATGTCCTTGATCATCGGTCATTAACGAAGTCAAAGGATAAAATTCAGCCGAGTTGTACAATTGAAATTGAACTTCAGCTACTACAGGCTTTCCTGCTTCATCGGTTACATGAATATGAATCGTTTTGACATCTGCATAATGAGCCAACAAATTAATTTCGGTATACCATGGATGTGTGGTTGTTACTTCTTCAGGACCATTATAATCTGCAAATACACGTGTGTGTACTAACATTGCACGCTTAGCAGGTAAGCGAAACCACCCTTCGTCAAGTACAGGTTCCGGTTCACATGCTCCTAAAAAGTGCCATTCTCCATCTGCCCATGCTTCTACCCATGCATGATTAGAATCGCAATGTGCCCAGCGCGGTGTGTAACATTGACGAGCAGGAATTCCAATACTACGCAGTGCAGTTACAGTCAATGTCGATTGCTCCCCGCAACGTCCGAGTGCAGTCCTCATGATTGTAAGCGGAGAAACAGTACGTATATCTGTTCCAATATAAGTTGCACGCTCATGACACCAATAATTCGTTTCCAATATAGCATCCGTCATAGATAAATGCTGTACCCGCTCTGCCAATTCCTCGTAGATCACTGATCGACTGTGATCGATATTCTCATTATTTACTCGATAAGGCAAAACATAATTTACAAAGATTTCATCAGGAATACGTGCGCCCCAAGGCATATCTGCTTGTACTTGTAGCACTTGCCGAATATGGTTTAGAAAAAAAGCACCATCATAATCAGCTAGATCATGTAATGGCATATACGCATATAGAAATTGAAGTAACTGCTTTTCCTGCTCTGAAAGGTCTTGTTCAAATACAGCAAATAATGATTCCTCGCGTCCTTGAGCTTGTTCTTTTTTCCAAGCAAACTTTTCTTCGATTACATCCATATTGAGTCCATAAGCTGTATTGACTGTCATGAATATACCTCCCGATCCATAATGACCATTGCACCATTATGATTGTAGTATTTTCCTTAATTAGCAATATTCATTCCCAATACTAAACAAGCTTCTTGCCATACCCATCCATCTTGCCGAATACAGAGACGAGTCTGCTCATCCGGTATTTTAATAGAAATCTGAAACATACTACTTGTCGTCTCCAATTGAAGTTGTTCTATATCTGCAATATTTTGAATGTCTTCGGGTAAAGTGTGATAGATCGTTGCCAGTTGATCACAATACTGTTGATGTTCACTTGCATACTGACGCTGACGATAATAGAGCTGTCGTAATAACCATTTGTATTGTTCAACCGTAGTCAGATGCAGTTGGTGTTCGGTATGATTGATGTTCTGCTCATCTGTAAAGATTACATATCCCCATAGCTCAGGATAGTGCATATTTACAATTCCCATTGGACTCCATACCCAGTTGTCTTCTGGAAAAGAACGACCTGTCGCTGGATCAATCCTTTTGACATATTGATCATCTATAATATCTACTTGCCATTGTACACGTGAGAAATTAACACGCCAGTGCTCACCAGCTAGCGGAGCACGTTTATGTAGCGAACACTCTTTCAAAATCGACCATGGCATGGCAATCTCTACACTCCATTTACGATTGGTAGCTAGCGGATTGTTCAACTCTCCATCAATATACACGGCTGTTCGTAGTCCGCTCATATCCCATCCATTTATTGCAGGGCCTTCATCTCGATACGGCTTCACCAGTAATAAATCCCAGACTGTATTAAGCGTATTGATTTCAAACTCATAATACTGATGCGTATCTCCGTCAGGATCGATAAAAACTTCAAAATCATTATCATAAAAAATAACAGAATCTCGCTCTGTCTGTGTTGCCCATATTTCATTGTCTTCTAATTCTGCACCTATATAAAAATAATCATCATCCCAAAGCATTTTAACACGTGTTTGCTTGGAAGGTAATGGCTTCAAATCACCTTCAATATCGACAAATGAATCTGTCCAACTGGTTTGCTCCCAAAAAGGCTGGTCTAATTTCCCACTCCAGTCGCTTTGTCCTTCTGCTCGTTTACATACATAATGTTTGGGTTGGTATTGAATATGAGGTTCAGGAACCGCAGATAGCTTATGCACGATGTCATCTCCTTTGTTTGTCAGCAATTCTTACATTTATTCTAAAGTAGATTATAATGTTCGTAAATATGGCATTTATACACTTCAATATATGTCGTATTTGTCTTTATCATCACTAAAATAGTACAAAACAGCGTTATTTGTACAGATAATAGTCAATGATGCTTACAAACAATAGCAAAAAAACTCCGGTATACGTGGATAGCGTATACTGGAGCTTTATGCTTGTGTTGCTTTATTTTATTGAGAAGGACTGATATGCATATTCCAAAACTCGGCGATCGGAACAGCTTTTTTACTACTTTGATCAGACGATCCTTCTTGCGTCCAAAGAGGTGGATAAAAATGAATCGCACAATCAGGCGCTAAGTTCGAGATATCTTCTTGCCAACCGTTCCAGCGCATCGTTTCATAAAATTGAGATAATCGTCCAGAAGCTAACCAGATCACAAATTCAGAATAAGATAACTCGGTATCTTCCCACTCTAATGTATCTGGAGCAAAATAATAGATGGTAGGCTCTTCACCCAACCCTCCACCATTTAAAGCGAAAAATCCTCCTACCACATCGTAAGCTACTACTAAGGCTTTGGCGATCGGTTGTATTGTATTAGACTGTTCGGCTTGAGATTGTCCATTCCATGATAACAAATCTCCATAAATTCGTTCGTTACCTGAACCTAATAGCTTAATCCAACCCTGATCAAATAAAATGCCGCCAGTTTCATATGCAATACAACCAAGATACGATTTCGTTGTAATTTGCATCTGCAACAATGTCGATTGTGCTTGTAGATCTTGTTTGGGCAAAATAGTATACGGCGTTTCGCCTTGATTCAAAACATCCTGTATTTCTTGCCAAGCATGTTCCTGTGTATTGACCAATTGTTCAATTGATTTCATATTGAGCTTCCTCTCTATTGTCAAAGTGTAGTCATTATGTAGATTGGATTTTAATATTCAATTCCGCGTACTTTTGCAAAAATCATAGTGCTAACCCATTGACCATCATTCATTTTATGATTTCGCAAAGTTCCTTCCAATGTAAAACCTGTACGTATAGCAACTTGAGAACTACTGGTATTACGATCATCGCAACGAATTTCAATACGATTAGCTTGTAAATGATCTATAGCAAATTGAGCAATTCCGGTTACTGCTTCTGTCATATAACCTTTACCTGTACAGCTAGTTCTCAACCAGTATCCAATTTCAAATTTTCGCGCATCCCAATCGATCTGATGCAGTCCACTACTCCCAATAAAATCACCTGTATGTTTATCTGTAATATAGAGAATCATATCTGTACGAGCCAAAAAATTCAAACGATGTTGTCGTGCATTGCTCTCCGATTCTTCTAATGTTGGTAGCGTTTTGGCAAAAGGTAACCATGGTTTTAGCTCAGCGATACTCTCATGGATGGCTTCATTAACCTGTATCCCATCTCCCCATTGAGGTGCACGAATACATAAGCGTTCTGTCTCAAAGCTTTCAGGAAAATCTATTAAAATAGGTGAAATAGATGTCATCGTTATTCTCCTTTAAAGTCATTGATGTTTATATTTGTCTCAACTATCTTCCTGTTGTCTAATTTTTGGGATTCCTATATTTTTCAGCTAAACTTTGCTCATAAGTATCAATAACCTGCAAAGCAACTGTACGTAATTCATTCATATAATTCAACTGATTGTTCAGTTTAGGATAATCACTTAAGTCGTATTTCTCAAGAAATTGGTATTTAGGAAACCACTCAAAAAAGCTTTTAGACAACCATTTTTTCATATGATAGCGATTTTCTGCATCCTGTATTTTCTTTTCTATTGTCTTATACTCACATGTAGGTTCGATATAGGCAGTATATGTGCTAAGATCAGCATTGATTACTTCATTGCGAGCATATCTTTTAAATTCATCTTCAAATTCTTCAAGTATTTCAGTAGTCCAACGACTAGAAACATCAGCATTGATTATATTTTGATAATACTTATCAATTTGTTCTAACTTTACTAATAATTCTTTCAAATAGACACCCTTTCGTATATTGCGTATTATTTTATTTTTTTAACTAATTAGGCATGCGCATGATGGCTGCTCTAAGTGCATTGGTTCCTTGTTCAGTTTGCAAATAAGACAGCGGTGTTTGATGATCTAACGCTGGGATAGTCCGTTCAATCCATTGGAATGTATATTCACCTAACTTAGCAAGTAGTACGATTTGAATGTCTTTTGGAATAGTAGTCTGGCTCATTTTTGTTTTTAATAAAGGATCGATAGGATCGTATAGCTCTTGATGAATATCGACAAATTTTTGCCAACTGTCTTTATTGTATTTTTCACCATAAATATCGTATATATCAGACATATCTGTTCTCCTTACAAAGTAAAATATATAACATACCAAAATACACTAAGCATGTATACTTAGTGTATTAAGAATGATAAGTAATAACAAGTTCTCTAAAATTCAAATACAGACATTCTACCATCTATCATAATCGTTTATCCTATAATATACCCTGCCGCTTCCGAAGCTAAAAAGACCATTTTGTTCATCAACATCATATCATTATACTTAGCAAAAATATGATCATTACTATTAAAACTATTAAAGAAAACACATTTTTTCTTTTCTCAATTTCAATTCCATATTTTCAAACTGCTACTGCTTAACCTGTTATAAAAAGGATCAATTCATTAGAAAATGCTATATTTAATTTCTATCTAATTGCTGATTTACTTTCTGTATAGATAATATTTTGCTATGCTACTCATTTTAACAGCATACTTTATTCCAAATCTAAATATTTGTTAAATAGTAATTATTTGCTTTCGATCATTCGATATAACAACATGGCCGCTTCTGCACGAGTTAGATTATTTTTAGGCTGAAAAGAATGATTGGGATAACCTAAAATAATCCCTTTTTGATATCCTTTTTGTATAGAGCCCGTAGCCCATTTTGAGATATAAGCAGCATCACTAAATTCAAATTGGTCTACATCAATAGAGTCTTCGATATTGCCTATGACAGCATTAACAATCATCTTAGAAGCTTGTTCTCGATTAACAGTTAGCGTAGGTGCAAACACCTTTTTACTAAATCCTTTGACATAATTATAATGAATAGCTTCTTTTAATTCTGGAATATACCATGCGCTCCAATCAATATCATCAAATACTATTTTTTTAGTTGTATTGATTGAAGACGTTTCTTTGTTAATATATTTTTGTCCTCTGACAATTAAAGCCATAAATTCAGCACGAGTCACTTCTCTTTCAGGTTCAAAATGAGTTTTACTAACTCCTTCTATTATTCCCATCTGATGTAATTCCTGAATTTGAGATTTACTAAATATAGAATCAATATCTTCAAATTCTTGATCATTATTTGTTGATAAATAATCATTTTTCTCAGGAACTGCAACTATTTCATCAAGAAGATCGGTTTGTTGAAGTTCTTTTTCATTTGTACTCTCAATAATCTTCTTATTTTTTTCTTTTTCTTTTTTAGTTCGAATAGTTATTGAAATAGGTGTTGATGCTTGTTTTTTACTATTTTCTGACCAGATTTTAAAAACATACGATTGATCTGCTTTCAATGTATCTTGTGTAAATGTATCTGTTAATCCTCGAAATACTATTTTATTATTGAGTTCAATAACTAAATGTTCTTTGACTAAAAAATGTTCTATTTTTAGAGTAACAGTTGATCTAGTAGCATCTGAATCAATAACTTTAAACTGATTAGAAGGAAGTGTTTCAAAAGAAAGAACATCTAATTTTTTGCCTTTGCCAGCAGTATTTAGAGGCACAATATACCAACCTTCATATGAAGTTGCTGAAGATAATTTATCAAGATGGGCAGTATTCTGAGTTGTTTCATATACTAAATGATCAGTATTATCATATAACTGATATTGGTCTGCGCCCTTAATGATATTCCATTTTAGATCGACAGAATCAACAGTAATATTAGAAATTCGAACTTTATTTGTATCTTGTGTAGTGCTTTCTGGTAAAGTACGATAAGTAAATTTATTCAATGAACTTGTTCCATTTTGGTTAGTTGCTGATATATAGAAATTATAAATTTCACCAGCGTTTAAATTCGTTATTACAGCTTGCTCTTCAGCAGTAGTTTTAATTTCTTTTTTATTCTCATCATAAATTGTATACGTATCCACATTATCAAGTTGATTCCAATGGAACGATAGACTTTGATCGGTTACATCAGTTAGTTTTACATCACTAGGAGCAGAAGGGCTAGTTAATAATGTTCCTATTAATGGTTGTGTCCAGCCTGCTGAATTGCCTGATGTAATAGAATAATTATAATAAGTAGATCCTGTTAAAGACGGAATCTGAAAATCGCCCTCTGGAATAATATATTCTTTTCCATCAATTTCGAGTCGATATTTAGTTGCTCCTTCAATCGGCTTTATTTCGATCACTGCATTACTTTCTGTTATGTCTTTAATAATTACACTCTCATTAAACATACTCTCAGGAAGAGTGGTTATTAATATTTCTTTAGAAGAACCATATCCGCTTGTATTATAGGGTGTAATCGTAGCACGGTATGTGAATCCAGGCTCTAGCCCTTTAACCTCAAAGTTAGTTAAATCATCTGAGATATTGTATTCTCCCACATTTTCTATCACAATACGATAACCAGTTGCTCCTCTTACGGCTTGCCAGTTTAAAGCGACTGAATGTGAATGAGCATCAACTTGTTCTAGTCTGCCTACAACTGAAGGCAACGTCCAAATATTACTCAAATACGAAAAGTTACTCCAACCTGTTGTATTTCCAGCTGCAATAGCATAATTAAAAGCACTTCCCGAACTTAAGCCACTATCTATAAACCGTTGATAAGGACCTTGATAAATATACGTCTCGCTTCTTTTTAAAGAATAATATGTATCTTCTTGAACCGATGACGTAGTATAGGTAGATTTAGCTACTGTATTCCAATCAAGTAAAATACTATTCTCTGTCATTTGTAAAAATCTAAAACCTGTAGGTGCACTAGGTAGAGATAGATAAGATACATGATAAGGAAGTCCATTACCAGATGGATTGATAGCTGTTACAACTATAGTATAGAAAGTATACGGTTTTAATCCAGAGATTTGCTGATATACATTTCCTGTAACTGTAGTATCCACATCTACTTGTTGATTATTTGCATTAATAGCTTGAATCTGATAAGCAGAAGCAGATTGTACTGGCGATATAGTCAATAGTGCTTTGTCATAATCTCTTTCTAGTCTTTCTACTAAAACATGAGTAGGAGCTTCAGGTAAAGTATACCCACTTATCGATTTACTTTTTTCACTCGATCCTACATGATTTTGTACTTGAATAGTATAGTGGTATATTTCTCCACCTTTTAAGTCTTTATCAATAATAGAGTTTTCTGGATATTCTACTTGAAAAGTTTTTCCAGTTTCTTGATTACGAATATAATAAGTATATCCGTCTGTAATAGAAGCACCAGTTGATAATTCCCAATTCAGTTGAATTTCTTCTGAAGAAATCCCTTTTACTTTTAAATTAGGTATTTCTGGTTGTCTCTGTAACTGATATTTTTTGGATGTAAATAATTGTTTATTACCCGCTTGATCTACTGCCATCGCATGCAAATACCATTCTCCCTCTTCCGTAATTGTTAGAGGTTGTTGATCTTTTTCGGCGATATTCCAATTTTCTGGATTATTTTCTGTTTGAGTGAGTTTATAATATAGTTTGTTTTTGTCCAAACCTGAATCTAAATCCTGATATGAAATAAGAATAGTAATAGGCTGATCTGTCCATGTAGATCCATTTACATCCACTTGGATTTGTGGTTTGACTTGATCGATATGTTGAACTTCGATTGATTGTAAATGATCATTACCTGCTTTGTCTGTAACTTTAAACGTATATTGGCCATTCGTATGTACAGTATACTCTGCATCTGTATTATGTACTCTTGTACCATCAGGTAAAGTAACAAAATCAATTCCAGATTCTTTATCACTTGTTGTAATTTTAAATGTAAGTTCTTGTTGAGGTACATCTGAATAAAATATATCGATAGTGGGCTGTTGTGTATCGATTGTAGAAATAATAATATTCTGTTCTGTTACGTTCCCTGCAATATCAATAGCTTTAAACAAATAAGTACCATTCTCTTCGATTATCGTTTCTGCTTGATTAGATCGTATGATTGATCCATCAGGAAGCACAATTTCTTTTACACCTGTGTCATTATCTTCTGCATAGATTTGAATAGTAATAGATTTAGCATACGATTTAGAATAAGTGATGTTTATAGTAGGTGGAGTTTCATCTAAATTTGAAATGTTTTTGGTTTGTGTTGTTGTTAAACCCATTTGATCAGTTGCTATAAATGTATATCTCCCATTGATTTTAGTATCAAACGTAGCAGTATCTGAATTAACTATAGATCCATTAGGTAAAGTAATACTTTTGATTCCAGAAGATGCATCAGTGGCTTTTGCAGTCAAGCGTAATGTAGATGAATCTATTTTTTGTTCCGTAATTGTTAGATCAGGCTGAATGCGATCAATTTTGATAGTACGCTCTACTTCTTGGCTAATATTTCCTACATTATCTATCGTTCTAGCATGAATAATAGTTATTCCTTCATTAGAAATAGTTGCACCATTTCCGTTTTGCCATGATGTAGAAGTCGCTCCAGATAAATAATATTCTGTTCGATTTATTCCTGATTGTGAATCGGTACCAGATCTAATATCTATATTCACATTGTTTGAATACCACTGATCTCCACCTCCATTTAAAATAGGTGATGTTGGAGGAGTATTATCTACAAAGCTAGTAACTGTAACGTGTTCACTCTGTAATCCATTCATATCTACTGCATAGGTTTCAATTGTATGTTGTCCATCAGGAGCTAAAAAAGGATTTTTATATTCAATGTATTCTTTATTATCTATTCGATACATATATCTTGCGATACCACTAGCATCATTACTTCCATCTATATTAATTAAAGCTGAAGTTGTCCAAGTAGAAGGTACACCATTAATAACAGGCTTTGTTGGAGCAGTTATATCTTCATAAAAAACTTCATACTTTAGCTCACTATCCCCAGTTTTCGCTGATCCGTTTAAATCTACTAACATAGTTATTGCCTCATAAGCTTTATTAACTCCAGTATCAGGGATTGGCACATCTATGTATCCATTATAAGCTCCTATTACTTTTGTATCAAAAAAAATAGTGCTATCCAGTTTAGCATAGATACGATTAGCAAGTGTAGGTGCACCTGAAGGTAAACGATAATGAAGCCGAATCATATAATCTTTACTTCCATCATAGATTTTTTTCTTGAAACCAACTGAAAATCCATAGTCTTCAATTTTATGAGTTGTTGTTTTATAAGTTTGCGAACCCGAATCTATTACTACTGAAGCAGCTTGTACCTCATTTATTAATATGCCTCTATAAGGAAATAGTAATGTAGTAATAGTAAATACAAAAAGTAACAATAAAACTCTTATTTTCATAATATAATCCACTTCTTTCTTCAATTATCTGGTATAACGACAAAAAGCACCCCGCAAAAAGACTATTGTCTTTTATGCGAGGTGCTTCCTCGTTAGTTATTCATTTAGATAGAGTATACAATGATTAGAAAAAGTAGTAAACCCTAAAATAATTTTATTCCTTATTATCAAAATCCAAATACAGACATTCCACCATCTACCATAATTGTCTGTCCTGTAATATACCCTGCTGCTTCAGAAGCTAAAAAGACTACTGGCCCTACGACTTCTTCTAGATTACCTACACGTTTCATAGGAGTGCGATCCAGAATGTCTTGCATGTACTGTTCATCTGCTAAGATCGTCTCGGTAAGAGGAGTACGGAAATACCAGGGGCCTACACCATTGACTTGGATGCCGTATTGTGCCCATTCCATAGCTAGAATTTTGGTCATATGGATGAGACCTGCTTTGGTTGCGCCATAGACTACACCTGTACGCAAAGCAGTATGCCCACCGACAGAAGCAATATTAATAATTTTGCCTCCACCATGTTCTTTCATTAAATGTGCAGCTATTTGTGAAGCGATTAGAGCTGAATGTAAATTCGTTTCTACAATCGTATGCCATTCACTGTCAGTGACATCCAGCGCTTTGGAACGAATATTCATCCCTGCATTATTAACTAGAATATCCGGTGCGCCAAAAGCCAACTCAAACCGATCAAAAGCAGCTTGCATTTGCTCACGATCTGTTACATCAGCAGTGATACAGATCGCTTTGCGACTGCTATGCTTTTCAATTAATTGTTTGGTCACTTCTAGATCTGATCCTGTTCTAGCGATCAATCCTACATCTGCTCCAGCTTGAGCAAGTCCAACAGCCAGAGCTTGTCCGATGCCTTTGCCTGCTCCGGTTACGATAGCTTTTTTATTAGATAATGAAAATGATGGTAAATACATAATGTGTCTTCCTCTCTATGCTGTGATTAGGTGTAGATGTACATAATATTATTCAGCTTGTTGTGTATCAAAATACTGACTAGGATTGCCATAGTGTGGATGAACCACTTCCCGATACTGCTCTTTTGTATACTCTCCAATCACCTGACGCCAAAATAACTGTGCCGGACGATTAGTCTGGACTTGGGTTACTTTCCATGTGCCTGCATACCGTGAGAACAATTGATGAGCAGCCCACTTACCGACTCCTGTACGCCTATATTTTTTTAACACAAAAAATTCGGTCATATAATAATCTGCTTCTAAAGGATCTTTCAACCGATCGACCAGAGCGAAGCCAGCAATATACGAATCGACATAAATTAAAAATGGAAACTTTTTACCAGGTTGACTCCAATATTGATTTAACCCCGGGTATTCTGGAAAGCGACCTTTCTCATCAAGATCAATACTCAAATAATATGTAAAATCATAAAGATACAATTGCATCATTTCCCGGATTACACGTCTGCGACTACGTGGCACTTGCTCAAGCTTTAATCTCATGATGAACCTCCATCACCGAAGTCAGGTCGTTTAGCGTTGCACATGTACGTTTTTCTTTTCCTTTTACTATATACTTTTCTCTCTAAAAGAAGCAAATCATTTCCAATTGAAGAAACAGATGATCTACTCCTATTTGTGCTACAATCGGATAAGAGGTGAATATCAACATGAGTGTACAAAAAATAGCAGATCGCTTGAAATTAGATGAAAAATTGCCTTCAATGCCATGGTTTGTAGAGCAATTTATCAATTATAAATTACCTGATCTTTCTCCATCTACGTTGCTGGAGTACATACGAGATTACGAGTCTTTTTTCGGTTGGATGATTGTAGAAGGATTATCTACAGCCACTGATTATAAACAAATTCAATTACTGGAATTGGAAACGTTACGGATGGAAGATATTACGAATTATCGTCTTCATTTAACGACTCGAACCGAAGGCACGAATACGCGTGTAACTGTATCTCGTAAATTATCTTCTCTTCGCTCGCTATTTCATTATCTGAGCCAGATTGCTGAAGATGATGATTTTTATCCTTTGCTCAGACGTAATATTATGGCAAAAGTTGAAGTGAAACGGATGCACAAACCCAAAGATACTGCCGCCAAATTAAAAGGTAAGATTTTGGAAGATGAAGAATTGTTGGAATTTGTCGGTTATATTCTGGAAGGATATCGTGAAGATATTGCCACTAACAAACAAGCACTGTATTCATATGAACTTAATCGTGAGCGGGATGCTTGTATTACGAGCTTAATTTTGAACTCAGGCTTGCGTGTATCAGAAGTGGTCAACCTTAACTTAATCGATCTTGATCTCAATCAGAAATTAATGTATGTATCGCGTAAAGGGAACAACGACGAGACATTTAAAACGCCTATCTATTTTCGTGAGCAAGCTAAAGACGAGATCCAAACCTATCTACAATTGCGTGAGACTCGTTATCGCACACCGAAAAAAGAAACGGCCTTATTTGTCGCACGTCCCAATGGACAGTCTTCTGGCAAACGAATGACCAAGCGAGCGATTCAAGCGATGATTATGAAATATGCTAAAAGCTTTGGCAAACCTTATCTTACGGTGCACAAATTACGACATTCGTTTGCAACCGATTATTATTTACAAAATGATATTTACAAAACAAAAGAACAGTTAGGTCATGCTTCTACCGAAACAACAGAAATTTATGCGCATCTTACCGATAAAACGATGTCCGAAGCGATCGAAAAAAGAACAGATTTGTAGTGTTCAGATTGTAACTATATGCCCATTCTTATGACACTGTATAACAATCTTATAAATTAGCAACAAATAATATCTATAACAAAATCCCCTTACTATGTCAGCGAACACTCACTATAGGAGTAAGTTCCATGCTTTTAGTAAGGGGATTTTGTTATTTCAATACGTTGTTGAATACAATACTTATGCTTGTGTATCCAAACAGCAAACTTAATATTGCTTTACGATCTATTTCATTCTGTATAAGTATACGGTCAAAATAGTACAGCTATACTAAAGTCAGCTTACGCAGACGCACTACTTAATTTGGATGCTAGCTCAATAAAGTTTTCAACTGCTTTGCGAATACGCAGTTCTGTTCCTTCATCGATCGGTTCTCCATTTTCATTAAATTCACGCTGTGATCCACCAATTGAGATCCATTCCGGACAATTAATCCCATGTACATTACGAACAATAGTCTGTAAATGTAACAAAGAAGCTGTACCGATCAATCCACCTGCTGAGTTCGCAGATAACACAGCTTTATTATTAAAATAATCGCTACCCAAGAAATCTAATGCATTTTTGAGTACGCCTGAAATCGAACCATGATATTCAGGTGTCGCTAATACAAGAGCATCCGCAGACTTCGCAGCTTGTGCAAGCTTCTGTACTTCTTCATGTCCATACGCTTCACCTGGTCCGTATAACGGCAATTGGTGTTCGTACAAATTAAATACTTCTGCTTCATGTCCATGCTCTTGAAGCAGACGGGCAATATACTGGCTAAGTAAAGTAGTTGATGCGTCCGGACGATTACTGCCGGCGATAAGTGTGATTTTCATTTCTGATGTTCCCCCTGAGCTTCAATGTAATTTTCCAATTCATGGATTATCGTTATAATACCATCTTTTTTAGCATCTATAAAAGTCATTTCTTTCAAATTTGAAGATATAAATGAATCATACCGATTGTAAACCCATTTCACATGCGATAATTCAGCAGGTAAAGAAATGCCTTCTTGATCGGCAACAATCACAATTTTGGGATAATGAGCTTGCTTGAATCCTTCTACCAGAATCAAGTCATATCCAACAGCAAATCTAGCGATTAATTGTTCTAATGATGAAGGTTGTTGCTCTATGATTGCTGTTCGTGTAGCTGAACTAATCGCTATCGCTGCGGCGCCTGATTGGGTATGAGCATACGTATCTGTACCTGCATGATCCATGTCAAATTCATGAGCATCATGTTTGATAACAGCAATTTTTTTTCCTTGCGCAGACCAGTGTTGCAACAGTGCTCCGATCAATGTGGTTTTGCCCGAATTTTTGTAACCTACAATTTGAATAACTATTGGCAAACGTACAGAATGATCATTAGATGAGGACATAGTATCTGTCATAATATCAACGACTCAGACGTAATACAGATACCGTCGTTCCAGCTGGCAGTACTTCGCTCGTAGGTGGAATGACGATTAAGCAATCACTATCTTTGATCGTGACCATTACACTTGATTCATCTAGGCTAGCCGGATAAGCAACAATCTTACCCTCTTCTACAGCTATAGTTCCACGTACATAACGGGTAAAGCTATTGATTTTGTGATAATCGTGCCCTAATGTTGCTGTCCATTCTGGTAAATAATCTTGCTTGGAGTTCATCATCTGCCGAATCGTTGGACGTACCAGTAATTCGCAACCCACAAAACAAGCACCTGGATTACCCGATAAGGCAAATAATAACTTGCCGTCTTTGACTGCCCCGGTAGTAACACTACCCGGACGCATAGATATTTTGTTAAATAACATCTCTACTTCATCACTACGTACCAGATCACCCATAACATCATAATCGCCTACAGACACACCACCACTTGAGATCACAATATCGTAAGAAGATAAAGCATGTAACATTGTAGTGCGTGCCAGTTCCAGATCATCCATAATAGCACCTAGTACATGTGGTTCTCCGCCTGCTGCTTTGACTTGTTCAGCTAACATGTATGAATTACTATTGCGAATTTTGCCAGGTTCAATAGGTTCTTCTACAGATAATAATTCTGTACCTGTTGAAAAAATAGCGACTTGCGGACGGCGATACACTCCAACTTCATGCACACCAAATGTAGCTAATACCGAAATTTCTCCTGCGCTAATCTGCGCACCTTTGGTTAATAAAATATCTCCTGCTTCGATTTCAAGTCCAATTGGCGTAATATTACGCCCCTGCTCCACCGAGCGCTTAAAGCCTACCCACTCTTGCCCTTCTGCTTGTCTTGTCTCTGTCATTTCTAACATTACAACTGTATCTGCTTCGTCTGGAACCATCGCTCCAGTCATAATACGTGCAGCTGTGCCCTGTATCAATTGCACCGATGGTGTCTGTCCGCAAGGAATATTATCGATCACTTGTAACCAGATTAGATGGTCACTTGAAGCTTGAGCAATATCACTAGCAATCACTGCATACCCATCCATCCCTGAACGTCGAAAGTGCGGATATGGATGAGGGGCTTGTACATCTTCCGCCAAAAATCGCCCGCCTGCTGTATAAATTGATACTTTTTCTGTATCGATTATACGTACATAATCAGCGATTTTTTGCTGTGCAGTTGCTGGAGTAATAGGCTTACGGTTAAATTTAGCTGGATTATGGTCAACAGGATTTGAACTTTCCTGTTTATCGAATAACGATGATTGTGGTTCCTTCATATCGATGATCCTCCTGTATGTAGCTATTTGGCATGTATATACTTTTCTATTCTTTTCTTTTATAGACTAACATCAAAGATCATGCAAGTTTTGTTGTTCATTTAAAAGCAGATCAATAGAGCTATTGTGTATATTCACTCCACGTTATTTATTGAATCATTTATAGTAGATATTTATTTTATATAGAAATCCTTTGATACGAGAACTTGGTTTGGCATTTAAGGTTTATGGGGTTGGGGTTGAGATCTTTTTTTGATTTATTATTATGAATTTTTCATGTAATGATATTTTATTATAATATTCCGTATAAAAAAATAAGTCATTTAATACTACCAAATCATATATCACTACTAAATAATCTTTATTTAGATTTACCTGTATATTTACCTAATTGAAGATTATAGATAGTTTATCTACAATAGAATAGCTATACAGTCATTCAATAAAGTCAAAAAAACCGTACCCCATAATATGGATACGGTCTTTTAGCAGATAAAATATACAATAATATAAAAGGTGGAGCTTGTTTCGATCATCCTATTTCTACACTTATACGTTTGACAGGCTACCTTCGACCTCGCTTGCGTATTTTGCCTGATCCTGAGCTGGTCTTCGGTTTACTGCTACGTGAAGGAGAAAAGAATCCACCACCTGATGAATCTGAGCGGCTGCCTCGATTGATTGTTCCACTTGATCCATTGGAAGAAGAGGAACCACGATTGAAAATACTACCGCTATCTTTAGAACGCTTGGAACTAGAAGATGTGCCACGCTTGAAGATAGAACCTGATTTGTTCACTGTTAAAGGTGGAGCTTGTTTGATATCTTGAGCGGTTGGCTTTTTGTATTGGATCGTGGGCTTGTAGGTGTTGTACGTTGTATACCCACGATAACTGCCACCATAATGATATCCACCGAATGAGTTAAATAAATTACTGATAATACTTGCTGTAAGATACCCTTGTAAAAAGCTAGAGTCATAATTTCGAGCAACATATTTGTCCGAATCGACTTCTATTAAAGTATCTTCTTTTTTCTCAGGGTCTTGTTGAACTTGGATCAATTCATTATCATAGACCAAAAACATCCGCTCAGGATCTTGTACACTCATCTCTTGCGGTGTGCGTTGATCCGATAATTGCTCTGCGACTACAGGAACGGTCTGTCCTGCTGCCCGGTATACATATGAAGTCGAATCGCCATCTCTACTTACTGATTCCAGTGGATAATTGACTTCAACTTTGGAATTACCACAGCCTGATAATAATGAAGTTAATAAGGCAAGCATTATTGCTATTTTGAGCAACCATGATGCACGTTGTTTCATTCTTCTTCGCTCCTAACTAGCACGGATAACATGAACGTCTCCGTTAAGTACGAATTCTCCTTCATACAAAGTAAAACGTCCAGCTTGCCATTCGACACGAAGTAATTTACGATCATCTGATTGATATTGCCATACCGATTGATCTCCACTTTGTAACGCTGGTGTTCTGCCTGTAGATATCACTGTTCCTTCATATTGTTCTTCTAAGTAATAATCAGTATCATCCATTTCAATATGGCTAGGTACTTGACTTGAATCTTCAAGACCACCATCAATTGGATAATACAGAGCATAGCGTACCGTTTCTCGCTCTTCGATATGCAGATAAGCAATCGCATTGCCATCTTGTATTGTGAGAACCACTGCATTACGAGCGCGGTTACGAACGCTTCCTTTAACTTCATATGTAACCAATGATACTTCACAAATATCCCCAACACTCAAGTCCATCGGGCTTTTTTCAACTTTAGCCGGTTCTGGCTTTGATACGAGGTTTGTAAGTCTTTTCCACAATCCCATCGTCACTCTTCCTTTCGTGATCTTTTATAATGAAGCTGAAATAATCAATGCACCTACAATTTGCAATGCTCCGCCAAGTAAACCGTAACCGATTTGACCTTGCTTGGTGCCTTCATCTAGATCAAGACCCATCATTTGTTTCAATAAGAAGCGTACGATTAATTCTAAGATTAATAAGATTACAAATGATACCACAGACACAAGAACAGCTTCGCCAAGACTCCATGATGTACCAATCGCTACCGATAAGATATACCCTTGAGCAAATAACTTCATAACCAGACGAGTTGCGACTGCATTATTTCCTGCTTTGATTTCTGCAATATCTTTGTACTTGGTAAATAAGGAATCGACATACATCAAAACAAATAAAAGTACTGCTCCTACTGCTGTCCATACCGCGATTGACCCTAAAATGTTCCAACTCATACTAGACATCCTCCACATATTCAACATTGTAAAACTATTTGTAGCGTATTAAAGCGTGTACTATTTTCGGCATATCAATTAACATCATCAACCAATCACGATTCATCAAAAATCCATACAAAAAGCGAAGGAGAACAAGCTGTATCGTTCCGACCTTCGCTTTGTAATAAGATATAAGAATAGCCTAATTTATATTGGGATGAAATTAAGATTTGTTTTCGTATTGTTTCATCAATGCTGCTAATTCATCTTCAACAGCTTTGTCTTTACCGAGCGATGCGAACTCATCATCTAGTGATTTGTTCTGACCATTCACTTCTTCACTCGCTTGTGCTTGAGCTTCCATTTGTAGCATTTTTTCTTCCATACGTTTCAAGCCAGATGTTGCAGAATCAGAGCTAAATTCGCTCATCGCATGATTGATTTCTTTTTGCGCTTTGGCTGCTTGATAACGAGCGATTAATGTATCACGTTTATTTTTCATTTCAGTCAATTGCTTACGCATTTCATTTAATTTGGCACGAAGATTATCTGCAGAAGCTTTGTTTTGCTCATAGTTCGCTTTGAACTCATCACGTTTGGCTTCAGCATTTTTCTTTTCTTCTAGTGCACGACGAGCGAGATCAATATTTTGCGCTTGAGCAGCCATATGCGCTTGCTCTTCACGTTTTTTGACCAATGCTTCTTGCTCTTCGTACGATTGTTTGAAACGTTTCTCAATAGCGATCTGTGATGCAACAGCCTTCTCTGCATCTTCAAGGTCAGCAGACATATCACGAATATATTGATCTGTCATTTTAATAGGATCTTCTGCCTTCTCAATCAAAGCAAACACATTGGATAAAGTTAGATCACGTAATCTTTTGAAAATAGACATAAATAATTACCTCCAATTTAATAATTGATCACTATTGTCGTGTCAATGATAGATCATAATACGAAGCATGATATTTAACGTTTCAATAATTTGTAATTTGACCGCTATTCATCGTTCTATATTCTGACTATATGACTGCATATAAACACCAATAGATTCCTTATACTACCTATTTTACGGGATTATGGGTCTTTCGTCTATATCACCCTGCTCATTGCAATCTATACATATAAAATTAAACATATTTGAAACTAAAAAAACACTCTCGGTCGATAAGACCAAGAGTGTTTTTATCTATATAGGCGTCAATCACACCGAGATGGGTTGGCTATGGGCATAACCGAATATCTCATTAGTAGTGAACGCTATCTTACATCGATTTCGTTAACGTAATTGAACCATCTGCTTTGTTCCATTTAACGTCCCAACCTAATAGTTCAGTAATCGAACGTAAAGGTACTAGTGTTCTACCGTCGCTATTCACCATAGCATTTGCACTTAACATTTTAGTAGTTCCATTTACATCTACTTTTTTGTTATTAATCCAGAATTTCATCGTATCACTGCCTGCCATTACTGTTACTTGACCGGCAGATTTATTCCAGCTTACTTTAGCACCGATTCCTTCACCCAGGTAACGAAGTGGGATATACGTTGTGCCATTTTTAACGACTGGAGCTGTATCCATCATCGTTGTTTTGTCACCAATTTTGAGCTGTTTGCTATTCAACTTCATCCATACCATCGTCATTGAATCATTCGATGTTGTAGGAGCAGTTGTTGTTGGTTGCGTTGGTGTTTGAGTAGTTGGCGCTGTAGGCATAGGTGTTGTTGCTGCTGTTTTGAATTTATCTGGATATTGCGTTACGATCGCACCACCCAATGCTTTACCAATACCGAACATCGTTTTGTATCCTTCACGATCTGCTGTATATGCACCTGCATAGTTTTTAGCTGCATATTGATCGATCACAGCTTGCACTTGATCTTCATGTGTACGTAATGCTGCTAAAGCTGCATCTGCTGGCAAGTTATTTGCTGTAGCTGTACCTAAAAATGTAGAGAATTCTTTAGTGAAGTCAGTAATACGATCTTTGACAGCTTGTAAAGAAGTTTGGTTATTTGATTTGAGTGCATCTACATAATCGCTTTGTGCTTTGATATGATTGGTCACCCAAATTTTTTCAAATTGGTTAGCACCTTCTGCACCATAGATTGATGAGATAGCTGCTTTAAAGTCTGCTGTATTGCCTGCTTCAGCTGCGATTAATGCATCAGAATCAGGTTCACCGTTATATTGTTTTTGCATTTGCAATACAGATAATGCAAAGTGTTCTGCTGCTAGATGATTAAGTGCTGAACGCAAATCTGCTGCTGGTGTATCGACAGAAGTGTTATCGAATTTAGCAGGGAATTGAGTTACAATCGCACCTGATAACGCTTTACTTACGGTAAACATCGTTTCCAAACCTTCACGATATTCAGTGTAAGCACCTGTATAATCACCGGCTACATATTTTTCAAATACATCTTGTACTTGATCTTCATGGAGACGTAAAGCATTTTCAGCGGTTTGTTCAGGTAATTTACCGCCTGTTGCTGTAGATAAGAATTTGGCAAATTCATCTACAAATCCTTGTACTTTCGCTTCTGCAGCTTTGATTGCATCTTCATTTTTCATTTTGGTCGCTTTTACCAATTCATCGGTATATTGATTATGAGCGCGGAAGATTCTTTCGAATTCAGCTGCGCCTTCTTTACCATACAAAGACTCAATAGCAGGTTGCATATCTAATGCATTTTTATCCAGTGCGTCTAACGCTTGTGCAGCATCAGGAGCACCTTCATATGCTTTGGTCATCGCTACAACAGCTAGCGCAAAATGTTCAGATAATAGATAATCAAGATCTGAACGAAGGTCTGCTGCTTTGGTGCTTACAGTTGGCATTGATGCTGAAGTCGCATCTGCGGCAAAAGCACCCGTAGTGGGAACTAACAAAGATAAGCTAAGTACCGGCACTATTAATTTTTTCATTTTCATCATCAAAACTCCTTTATGTGTTTGTTTTAGTTTTTGTTGTCGTCCTTACACAGATGAACGGAAGAGATTCATTTTTGGATCACTTTGTTATTTTAATTTTTAGAAATGGATTTCAAAAATAGAACGTTTCACGAATCGAATGTCAGCCTATGTACGATGCATTCCACTACTATTTTTGAGCAAAAAAGAGCCTGTATCCCTTGATATACAAAGGGTACAGGCTTTTTAAAATGATGACTTATAATTCGCTATTCTTTTTCTACATAACAGTTATCTAGCGTCAAAAAATTTTTATTATTGTTCAAAAAATACAATGACATGATAATCAATATTTTGGTAAATATACATATTTAAGTATAATTATCTATGATATCCACGTGCATATTGTACCGGAACTTCTACTTCTAATTGAAGTTCTTTGGCAGCATGAGTTGCCCAGTATGGATCACGTAACATAGCTCGACCTACTGCTACAAGATCAGCTTGATCGTTTTCGATCACTTTTTCAGCAACTTCATACTCATCCAAAAGACCTACCGCAATCACAGGCATGTTTAACGCTTTTTTGATATGAGTTGCTAATTCTACTTGATATCCCGGACCTACTTGCATACCACCTGAACCGACAGGGCCTTCACCACCAGAAGAAATATGCATCATATCTACTCCTGCTTCTTGGTAACGACGGCAAACGTCAGTAATATAATCGATACCGTATCCACCATCAACGTATTCACGTGCAGATACACGCATAATTACAGCCATCTCAGCAGGAACAACTTCACGAATCGCTTCTACTACACGTACACCGAACAATGCAAGATCTTGACCGTACTCGTCTTGACGTTGATTGACAAGTGGCGAATGGAATTGATGAATCAAATAACCATGAGCTCCATGCACTTCTACAGTATCAAATCCAGCTTCTACAGCACGACGTGCACCTTGACGATACGCTTCGATCATGTCTTCAACTTCTGCTGTTGTCAGTTCATGAGGTGTTTTGTAACCATCTCCATCATAACGAACAGCCGAAGGTGCCACCGGTGGATTAGCATCTTCTGCTTTGCGTCCAGCATGACCTAATTGAATACCGATCTTCGCTCCATATTGATGTACTCCATCAACAATTTTGCGATAAGCAGGAATAAAAGAATCGTCCCAGATCCCTGTATCGTTGTCTGTAATTCGTCCGTCTGGATGTACAGCAGTCATTTCAACAATAATAAGACCTGTACCGCCTACAGCGCGGCTAATATAGTGAACGTTATGCCAATCATTTGGCATGCCGTCTTTAGTATCTACAGAATATTGACACATCGGGGGCATAACTACCCGATTTTTAAGCTCTAAATTTTTGAATGTGTATGGTGTAAATAGATTGGTCATTATTTTCCCTCCAACAGTATATGATGATCTGTATTATGCCAAATTTATCGTAATAAATAATAACATACTTATTATTATATACTAAAATGAACACAACAAAACATTGCAAAAGACATATTAGCTATTTTCACTAAATCTTCATAAAGTTGTTCCAACAAATAATTGATATCATCCTTACGAGAAGTTTCTGTATTTCTTATTTCTATGCTTAACATAAAAAAGAGCTGATAAATATATCAGCTCTTTTTCGTATGCTTATTTTCACCTTATTTATTAGGTTACAGTTGATTGATTTATAATACTTTGCTCAAAAAGTCTTGGGTACGTGGATGGCTTGGAGCCCCGAATACTTCTTCCGGTGTACCTTGCTCTACAATTTGCCCTGCATCCATAAAAATAATACGGTCGCCTACTTCACGCGCAAAATTCATTTCATGGGTAACTATGACCATCGTCATGCCTTCATGAGCAAGCTTCTGCATTACTTCTAGCACTTCACCAACCATCTCAGGATCAAGTGCTGATGTAGGTTCATCGAACAACATCACATGCGGTTGCATCGCCAGTGCACGCGCAATCGCAATACGTTGCTTTTGTCCACCAGATAACTGACTTGGATAAGCATTGTATTTATCTGCTAACCCTACCGTGTGTAATAGATCTTCTGCAATTTTATTAGCCGCATTGGTATTCATTTTTTTCACTTTGATCGGTGCGATCGTTAGATTTTGCAATACCGTTTTGTGTGGAAAAAGGTTAAAGTGCTGGAACACCATTCCCATTTTTTTACGAGTATTATCAATATCATGCTTACGCGCTGTAATTAATTCATTTTCAAAATGAATCTCGCCTGCGGTCGGTTGCTCTAACAAGTTGAGACAGCGTAAAAATGTACTTTTACCCGATCCACTCGGTCCAATAATAACAACCACTTCACCTTGAGCGATATCCATATCGATGCCAGTTAATACTTCATTTTTGCCGTATGACTTTTTAAGACCTTTAACGTTGATCACTTGCACTCAACCTCCGTTCTACAATACCTAGTAGTTTGGACAATATAAATGTCATAACAAAGTAAATCGCTGCCGCAATAATCAACGGGCTCAATGCAGAATACGTAATACTACGAACTGCTTGTGCCTGGAACATCAAGTCGGCTACTCCGATAAAGGAAACGATTGATGATTCTTTGATAATGACGACAAATTCATTACCGATCGCTGGCAATACACTTTTGATTGCTTGTGGAATAATAATATGACGCATTGTTGCGCCATAAGACATACCTAGTGAACGTGCTGCTTCTGTCTGTCCACGATCCACGCCTTGAATACCTGCACGGAAAATTTCAGCTAGATAAGCAGAACTATTAATAGATAATGTGATAATACCAGATTCTAAGACGGTAAAGTTAATATTAAATGCTTGTGCGATACCGTAGTGAATAATCAACAATTGAACAAGCATCGGTGTCCCACGCAAAATCTCAATATAGGTCATCGCTAACCAGCGGAATACAGAGATTTGTGATAAACGTAACAATGATACAATCAATCCAATAATAAATCCGAACAATACACCCATCGCCGATAAGAACAATGTGTATTGAATGCCTTGCCAGTAGTAACTACGATAATCCCAGAAAATTTGGAAAATATTCGGCTTCGGTTTATCTTTGATTTGCTCTGCTGTTTCACCATCAGTTTCACCTGAATTAAGCTTGAAAGCTGCTTCTACGAATTTATCAATTTCATCATTAGCTTTGAGTTCTGCTAATGTTTTGTTAATTTGACCTAATAATTCAGTATTTCCTTTTTGGACAGCAATCGCCATTGGTGTATCGCTGTCTGGAATTTGAATATCGGTGATTGCAAGATCAGGATGATTAAGCACCTGACCTTCTGCTACAGGGCCTTCCATCACTGCTGCATCTACACGATTCGATTCCAATTGCAACATAATATCAGATACTTTATCAACTGGAGATAACTTAGCTCCTTGAATACCTTCTGCGATATCTTGTTGAATTGAACCTCTTTGTACACCGATCGCAGCCCCTTTCAAGCTATCCATCGTTTTATATTTTGTTTTGTCTTCTGCACGAGTTACAATCACTTGACGAGAAATATAATACGTATCTGAGAAATCTACATTTTGACGACGTTCGTCTGTAGGTGTCATCCCTGAAATAATCATATCAATCCGGCCGCTATCTAGCGCGGGTAACAAACTGTCAAACGCAATATCTTGAATTTGCAGTTCTGCTCCCATATCGGCAGCGACTCGCTTAGCGATCTCAATATCTGATCCTACAATCTCATCTTTGCCATTTATATTTTTACGAAATTCATAAGGTGCAAAATCTGCACTTAAACCTACAACTACTTTTTTACCTGTGTCTTGTGCGGCGGACGCCATCGGTGCTACTGCTAAAAATACAATCAGCACACTAAAGCAAACCGCAAATAACGATTTACATACTTTCAATTTTTTATCCCCTTCCATATTATACACGCAGACTTGACCAGTCTACCGGATCGAAGTAAGTTGACCTACAATCATATCCATCACAGAAACCTTATTAAAAAGTCTAACCGGGTTATTATAAATGAATATGTATGATTATTCAATCATTTTATCGTAAGTTTAGTTCCACTTTATGATATACTACTTTGGTCGAAACATTATATGATAACTTCTAAAGGAGACGATACTATTGTCTATTACATCCAACCTCAAATCACAAATAGCAACAACGATTGACCAACATGCCGAACGTTTCAAAGCAGTTTCTACATATATAGGAGATAATCCTGAACTAGGTAATGAAGAGTTCAAAGCATCTGCCAGATTAAAAGAAGAATTGCTATTCCATAACTTTACGATTGAAGCACCTATATTAGGGATCGAGACTGCATTTATTGCTACTTACACTGCTCAAAAGTCAGGACCTGTTGTCGCATTGTTATGCGAATATGATGCGTTACCTGAAATTGGACACGCTTGCGGTCATCATCTCATCTGTATGATGAGTGTCAGTGCAGCAGTAGGATTAAAAGCTGTAGTTGATGAGTATGGTGGAACGATTCGAGTCTATGGTACACCAGCAGAAGAAACACGTGGTGCTAAAGTGCCGATGGCAGAAGCTGGCTTGTTCGATGATTGTGATTTTGCGATGATGGCACATCCTTATTATGCCTATGAAGAATCAGGCATTTCTTTAGCAATGGATGCTTTGCAATTTGAATACTTTGGCAAATCTGCTCATGCCGCAGCTAGCCCGCAACACGGTATCAATGCACTGGATAGCGTGTTGCAACTATTCAATGGAATCAATGCTCTTCGTCAACAGACACGAAGTGACACGCGGATTCATGGCATTATTAATCAAGGCGGAGTAGCTGCTAATATTATACCGGACTACGCTTCTGCTCAATTTTATGTTCGTTCTGCTAGTCGTGAATATACCAATGAACTTGTAGAAAAAGTAAAACGTATTGCTGAAGGATCTGCTTTGCAAACAGGATGTACTTTAAAAGTGTCGAATTATGAATATTCGTATGATGAATTAATTACCAACACTACGTTATCCGAGGTATTCACTAATAATCTAGTCTCGCATGGAGTAGCACGCTCTGATATTCATAGTGGCAAAGACGCTGGGTCACTTGATCTGGGAAATGTATCTACACACTGCCCTGCGATTCATCCTTATATTCAAGTCACTACAGAAAAGCATGAATTGCATAGTATCGGATTCCGTGATCGTGCCCAGCTACCTGAAGCATTAGACGCAATGATATTCGGAGGCAAGATTTTAGCAGAAACAGCGTATGATGTGATAAGCCAACCTGAACTATTGCAACAGATTAAGCAAGAATTTGTAGCACGTTAAGATGTAATCATTTCCAGTCGGACTCTAACATTCTAATTAGCTATTATTTTATTCATTTAGCGATAATACTAGGTATCTGTCTGCTTAACTGTAATGCAAAAATGATTTTCGTATAGAGATCGTTTTCTACAAAATAACTTTATAATCGGCTGATTGTAAAAGACAGGAGTGGTTGTAAATGTCCTTTGATCTTTTATTATTAATAGCTTTTATTATTGTGTTTATTGTTATGTTCCGTAGAATCGCTCGTAGACATCAAGGCGATTCTTGGTCAATCAAAGCGAATCAGCGCTTTTTCCGGTCTGCTGTTGCGGCACCGACATCGATTGTGCCTGCTGGTCATCCTTGTGTACCGTTAGTTCTTAGATTAGAAAATGCTTTGCCTGCTGATTATGCTCATCAATTAAGACAACGTGTGATGACAGAACATCCTGATATGACAGAGGAAGAATGGAATTGGCGCTGGGTCGAAATGCGTCGCTACTTTTTGATCTGTGCGCTTTTCAATCAAATGCCGATGTTCAGCAGTAAAGTCGATGATATCTGGCATGAAATGTTGATGTTTACGCGTGAGTATCAGCAGTTCTGTGATCGTTTTTTTGGATATATGTTGCATCATTCTCCACATGGACAATCAGTATCACAGCCGGATCAATGCGCTTTATTTGACTGGGCGTACTCGCAACTGTTCCCAATTACTCGTCCTAACTCTAGATTGTGGAATGGATTTTTCAATTATCCGTTGGCACTTTCAACGATGAATAACTTATATTCTTTTAATGAGTATCGTATCGATCATAGTCTGTTTAACCGTCATACATTTAACCATATTCCTGAAGCCAAAACAGCCATTTTATATTTGAGCAAACAATTTCAGGATCACAATAAACAAGCATTGCAAAAAACACCACCGGCGCGGTATAACAAACAAAGTAAACATCATACCTACGATAACGGAAATTATACTTCGCCAAGTGATAATTATGGTCTGGGTCTGTCCGGTTGTGCTGCTGTATATTATTCGCAAAATGATGTACAACACTTCTGTCCGGCAGTTAATCAGTATTTGCCAGCAGATGTGCAGACGTTGCAATCGTATAATGCTAGTTCTTCTTGTGGTACAGGGTATATGTCTACAGACTCTGGTTCAGGACGATCAGGGCATCACAGTCATGGAAGCGATTCTTATGATTCTTCTCACAGTCATAGCGGAAACGATTCAAGCAGTAGTTCTTGCAGTAGTGATAGTTCTGGAAGTAGTTGTGGCGGTGGCGGAGGAGATTAATTATATTGATCTTGGGTGTGAGCCATACGTTGCATACAGACTTGGTCTGTATCTTTATTTGTGAGAGCGCTTTATAAAACATTTGTAGAAAATAAAAAATAAACAGATGATATGGTGGAGGATTATTGTATGGCTCGTTCTTTTTTTTCACGCTTGGAAGGCAACAGCCGCGGCTGTCTTGCCTTTGAACCTTTTTTTCTCATCCCTTATAGTATGTTTGCTACGTATGCGACATTATATATGTATCAACTAGGCATCAGTGAAACCAATATTGGTTGGATCACGACAATCAGTCTGGTATTTCAAGTATTTTCTTCATTTATTAGCGGTTATTTGACAGATCGTATGGGGCGCAAAAAAGCACTGCTCTATTTCGATATTTTTAGTTGGAGTGTAGCCACCCTCGTATGGGCGGTATCGCAAAACTTTTGGTTTTTCCTTGTCGCTGCAATTATTAATGGATTTCAGCGAGTTCCTGCGACTTCTTTTTATTGCTTGCTCGTCGAAGATACGAAACCTCAAGATCGAACATACATTTTTACATTACTTCAGATTATCGGTGTAATTGGCGGGTTGTTTGCTCCTTTGGGTGGTCTGTTGGTATATGAATATGGATTAGTTCCAGGAATGCGAATTATGTACGTCATCGCTTTTGTGTTAATGACTTTTCAATTTATTGGTCGCCATCTAACTACACGTGAGACAGAGATGGGTTATCGCAAAATGAAAGAAACACGTGAACTTGGGCTCAAGCAAAGCCTTGTCGACTACAGTGGTGCGATTCATGATATTTTGCAAAGTAAAGGATTGTTATTGATTTTTAGCGTATATATTTTGTTTAACTTTCAGACGACACTGAAAACGACATATCTTTCTCTATATCTAGCGGATTATTTACATATTGATGATGGCATTATCTCGCTCGTCCCTGCTATTTCGTCATTGATTATGTTGCTTACTTTATGGTTATTGACTCCGCGTATACCGGAAGGTGCTGTGTATCGGTCAATGATGGCTGGTTTTGCATTGTCTGTTGTTTCCAATATTATGCTTGTCTTCGGCCCTGTGCACAGTCTACTCTGGATTGGAATCAGTACGATTCTAGCAGCCGTTGGTATGATGATCAGCTCGCCTTATCTAGAAACGGCTGTAGCGAATGCGATTGATGATGAAAAGCGTGCCAAAATTTTCTCTATGTTGTCTGTATTGATTCTACTTTTCACTTCACCTGCTGGCATTATCGGTGGTTGGGCATATACACTTGATCCACGCATTCCGATTTGGCTCATTACCGGTGCTTTTGTCGGTTCGTATTTGTTAATTTTAATGTATCGTCAAAGTGTTAAACGTATACGTGCAGTATAAATATGTATTACAAAGGGATTTGATTAGATATATAAAATATCTTTTTGCTACCACGTATTAATCATCCCTTATTCTCAACTCAAAAAGCATCTTCTCCTCTGCATATTAATAACAGAGAAAGAAGATGCTTTTTTTCAATCTATATCACTGAGCTGATCCTAACTGAATCCATGCTTGTTGAATTTCTTCGACAGCTTGATCTTTAGTTTTGCTTTTACCGATATAGGCTTGCATGATCTCGCCGAATTTCTGGTGGAATGTATCTAATGAGTAGTTAACAGATAGATCGCCAGATTTTTCGGTTTTTAAGATTTCTTCCATTTCTTTAGGCATTTGCAAGTCTGGAAGTGGAGCGTCTTTGATCGGTGGAATGACTTTTGCTACTTGAGAGAACCAGTTTTTACCGTAATCTGATGTATACAACCAGTTGAAGAACTCAATTGTTTCTTTCGCTACAGGAGATTCCACGTTAATTCGCAACGCTTGATCTGCGCCTGTAATAATCATCGATTGATCGGCTTTATCACTCACAGGGTAACCCATGATTCCCATTTTGAAATCAGGATTGATCTTGATAATTGCTTCTTCATCCCAAGCCCCTTTACCTGTCATCATAGCAGCTTTACCAGAAGCAAAATCACTCACTTCTGCATTGCTATCACGTTCTAACGGCTTGTCTGTGCCATATTGTACGGTTGTATCGATAAAAGCAAAGAAGTTATTGTATAGTGCAGGATATTCTTTAATCGTTGTTTCACCTGCGATAAATTTGTTCACCAAGTCTTTGGAACTCATACCTGCATCAATTGCGGCTGCATCTACATAATGTTGGAAAATATGTTTCCATACCCACCACTCTTTGTAAGCGTTCGCAAAAGGTTTGATTCCTTTAGCTTCTAGCTTTTTGATGGCTTCATCCATTTCAGCAATCGTTTTAGGCGGTTCGGTAATGCCTGCTTTGGCAAATAACTCTTTATTATAAATCAGTGCAAATAGATTCCCTTTAACTGGTAAGCCTAATACTTTACCATCTGTAGAAGTCATATTCGTGCGCACAGCATCTGTCATAGCTGCTGCTAGCGGTTCATTGGTCAAGTCTGCGCTGTAATCAGCATACGTATCAATATCTCCTCCTGCTGTAGTCTGGAACACATCCGGTGTACTTCCAGCAGCGATCCGAGATTTGAGAATTGTATTGTAATCAGCCTGCATAATTTCAAGATTAATCGTGACATTCGGTTTTACTTTTTTGTATTCTTCGATATAAGCATTGAATGCATCTGTGTATTCTGGAGAAGCGGTAAACATATTGATTGTTACAGCACCATCTGTACTTCCACCTGAAGAAGCGCCCTTGTCTGTTGTATCTGTACTGTTACCACAAGCTGCTAACATGGATAAGCTCAGCACAAGCGTAATGGGTAAGACCATCATCTTTTTGAACATGTATATGCCCCCATATTTCAAATTAGTCAGCCCCAAGCATCGATCAACCAATGCCTCTGCTATACTGTATAGTCTTATTCTATTGAAACTCGGTTCAGATAAAAATGTAGATAAGTAATCTATTAAGGGTAAAAAAGTGAATTTATGAATACGCTTACTTATTTGATATTGCTGATCGTTGCGCTCTATATTCAGAAGGCGATAATTGATAATAATTACGAAAAGCTTTGCTAAAATAATTTTTATCTTTATACCCTAGCATCTCTGAAATTTCCTGTATTTTGAGTCCTTCTTCATTCAGTAATGTTTTGGCTTTGTCCATTCGCAGTTGCTGTACATATTCATGAATCCCCATCTGATACTCTTGCTTAAATAACTTCATCAGGTATTCACGACTAAGATAATATTTATCGGTGAACATCGAAATTTTGATTTCTTCAAAGTAATGCTGATCGATATAAGCTCGAATATCACTGATATGAAAAGATTGGCGACTCCCTCCTGATTTCCGTACCATTTCTGCATAATACGTAATAATATCATGTACATGTTGCTCCCACTGCGCAATATTCATCATATCCAGAGTATGAATCTGTATTCGTTCTTTTCTGGCATTCGTAATAGCTGAGTCATCTGCTAATAATCGCTGATCTAATTCTCTGGTGATCTCATACAGTTGCCCTTCAAAATCATGCAGACTGTATTCAGCCATATGCATACTCAGATAAGGAGACTGCTTAATCATCGCGATCAACTCATCTGCTATGCGGTGGATTTGTGGGAAATGTCCATTTTCAAGTAACGTACGTATCTGAGGCATGCGTGAGCAGAGACTATGAGATTCTGCGATAGCATTACGCTGTTCGTAAGGGATAATCATTGAGCGATTCAGCTCCAGGATATTCATTTGCTCAATCATATGTTTGCCTTGCTCATACGCTGTCGCTAATTGTTGAATATCATTCGAAGGTGTGCCTGATCCTGCTATAATATAGAGATCTAATAAATGCTCTAAAGTCTGAATCAAGCTTCGTACCCGTTGTTGTACAGCAAAACCAAGTTCTTGTGGATAACGATGCCTTGCATGATAGACCAGAATCATTTCACGTTCTAAGCGCTGATTAGCAAAACAAAAATATTGAATATCATCTTCTGTACATTCATTCAGCACATTAGCGATAGCAAAGTATAACAGACTGGTATCTCCATAAAAGCGCTGACGGCGCACTTGCTCTATATTAAGAATACGTAAAACAACAGCTCCATGATAACAAGTATCATCTTCTGCTCCAATCATAGCGAGCATATCTTCATTGCCTTGCTTTTTGAATCGTTTGTCGATCAACGATTGATAGATATTTTCTTTTAATTTAGGTAAAGACACATGCAGTGCACGATGTTGTTGAATCTTCTGCTGATGCTGTTGCTGACGTTCTTGTAATAGATGAACCGCTTTGCGTAATGTATCGTTTAATTCATGTCGATTAACAGGTTTGAGCAAATAATCTAATACGTTCGAGCGAATCGCTTGATGTGTATATTCGAAATCGTTATATCCACTAATCACAATGGTCAGCATATCAGGATATTCCTGCTTCACTTTTTTCAAAAATTCAACACCGTTCATTCCTGGCATCTTCATATCGACCATAATAAGATCAATATGATGTTCGCGTAAAATAGACAATCCTTCTTGCCCATTGATTGCTTCATAGATCTCACTAATCTTCAGATTGTCCCATTCCCCTAGAATACGAATCGCTTCACGCAACGGTTCTTCATCATCCAGAATTAAAATGTGATACATATTACTTTCCCCCTTGTGGTATATGCATACTTAATTCGGTACCTGTCTTATCACTAGCAATCAGTAAACCCGCTTGTTCACCATATAAAATTTGTAATCGGGTATGCAGATTTTGGAGTCCAATATGGCTGCCTTCACGTTCAATAAATGTTTGTTTAAATGATGCCAATACCTGCTCCAACCGATCTGGCGAAATACCGGGTCCATTATCGCGTACAGTAATCAACACATCTTGATCTGTTAAATGGGCTGTAATTGTAATCATAACCGGCTCGGATACTTGTTCGACTGCATGTTTAATTGAATTTTCGACCAAAGATTGAATCGATAATTTGGGGATAGGTAATTGAAGTAACGAATCATCCCAATGAACTGTCATCTGTAAACGACTGCCGAAGCGTGCTTTTTGCAATGATAGATAACGTTCTATATGTTTGAGTTCTTCGCTTGCCATGACAATGTCTTTGCCACCGATACAATAACGAAGCGTCTGCGCTAGATTATCAACCATATCCGCTATATCCAGTCTGCCACTACGCAGTGCTTTGGTTGAAATTGCTTGTAACGCATTATACAGAAAATGAGGATTAAGCTCTGCTTCAAGCGCTTTCAAAATCGCATTTTGCTCGACTAATTTCATTCGATAACGCTCATTGATTAATTCATTGGTATTGCGCACCATATCGTTAAAATGTTTGGTGAGATGAGCAATCTCGTCTTGTCCTTTTACAGTGGCTTCAATCTCAAATTCTCCACTGCTAAATCGGTTCATTTGCTTGGACAAATGCCCCAAAGGTCGAGTGATTTCATTCGCTAATACAGTCACCAGTGCAAATGAAATTAGCAAAAATCCTGTACCGATCAAGTAACTGAGATTACGAGTAGTATTAGCCACTTCATAAATCTGGCTATATAAAATAGGCTTCATTAATGTCCATTGATTAGAAGTCGATGTATTGTACATGACCATATACCGCTGCTGATCTATCGTCCATGTTAAAGGATCACTGGTCTGGTATTGCAATTGCTTGATCAGTCCACTTGCTAACATAGATTGATAAAAAAGAGGATCGTCTACGTAAAAAGGAATATGATTGGCATCAGTAAAAATAAGATGTTCACCTGCATCTATCGAAGTATCTTGCAAAATCGTATCTCTCGCAGAAGGATTGACATAGAAGGTTAAAATCGCTTGTGGTTGACGAGAAGCGATAGAGCGTAATACACGATGATATGCCATAAAACTATCAGACTGAGCCAAATGACTGTTATCTGCTGGAGTCAAAGCTAGGGATTGAAAGTATTGATTATCGGTTCGATGAAGCACTGTGTTATACCACGGTTGATTGGCAATATCTTGATCATATCCTGAACGAGAAGCAATATTGTATGATTCACGACTAACCGAATAATACTTCTGTTCTTGCACAATATATAGAGAAATACCATCCAGATCACTGCGACCAAAATACAATCGTCGTAAATAATTTTCCAGATACATACGTGAAGCATACTCTTGCTTCTCATTCATAATCGCATGAATCAGATCATCATATTGTAGTTGTGGCAAAGAATATTGAGCGATTCCATCCATATAATCTTGTAAATTGCGATTGACGAGCAGTAGATTATTCGCTGTACTCTCAATACTATGCTTAACTGATTCTTTGCGAATCATTTGATAAGAGATCACAGTCAATGAAGTAACCACCAAAATAATAATAGATGTGAATAAGATCACTAGCTTATACAACAAGCGACTGGATAAGACATGCCAGATCGCTGTTATTTTTAACTTTGTAACCTTTACATATCTACCAAAATAGGGATGTTTCGTGACCGGCAGACGATTCCCCTTTCTCCCCATTTGCTGTTCATCTCCTGTAATGATATTTCTTTTGCTGTTCACCTTTTTACCCTTAACTGTTTTCTTAAATCCATTTTGAAGAGCGTAACGCCATTCTATAATACAAGTATCAGAAAAAGCTATACATTTTATGTAACCGCTTTATTCTAGAATATGATATCGGATATTATTTTCGGGAAAGAGGTATAACTAATGAAAATGGGGCGAAAATGGTCTGATCGATTGCAATTTGGCATATTTACTTTACCGGTGCTGATCTGTATTGCGGTTGCTTTTTATATTCCATTTGTAATGACTGTACGTTATTCATTGACCAAATGGAATGGAATCGCCAAGCATCCTAAATTTGTAGGACTGGATAATTTCCATCAAATTTTTACAGGGGATGCGAATTTCAGTAGCGCGGCATGGTTCACGATCAAATATATGGTGCTGTATATTGTACTGGTCAATGTGCTGGCGATTGTACTGGCATTGATTTTGGATATGAAGTTACGGTCTACTACATGGTTACGGGCGGCATTTTTTGTCCCTTATATTCTGAGCCTCGTTATTGTGGGCTTTATCTGGAAATTTATTTTTATGCAAGGATTTGAATCGCTGGGAGCCACTACAGGCTGGGGGATATTTGCGATGAGCTGGTTAGGTGAACCCGGGCTTGCTTTTATCTCGATTCTAGGTGTGTCGATCTGGCAATCGGTTGGATTTTATATGGTGATCTATATCGCAGGATTGCAGGCTGTACCTGAAGATCTCAAAGAAGCCGCTACGGTTGATGGTGCAGGCGCATTTCGCAAATTTTTCAGTATTACTTTACCTCTACTCGCTCCATCGATTACGATCTCGGTCTTTATGGCGCTTACGAACTCAATCAAAGTGTTCGATGTGATTCTTTCACTTACCGGTGGTGGACCGGGTGGAACAACCTATAGTGTCGCTTATGATATTTATCGTGATACGTTCCAGAACAACTTATACGGCTATGGAACTGCCAAAGCACTTGTGTTATTTATAGCGGTACTTGTAATTACATTTATTCAACTTGGTATCTTCAAACGCAGGGAGGTTGAAGCCTGATGACATCCGCCAAAACAGGTCGCTTGATTCTAGAAATAGTGATGATCATTCTGTCGCTTTTGTTTTTATATCCGCTTATTCTGGCGATTATTAACTCTTTTAAAAGCTTTTCCGAAGTGATGAGTGATGTGATTGCGATGCCCCAACAGTTTAATTTTGATAACTATGCGTACGTATGGAAATATATCAATTATCCGCGTTTATTTATCAATAATACGATTATTACTTTGATTGGTCTGATTGGGATTATTTTATTTTCATCCGTTGCGGCTTACAAATTATCTCGTACCCAGTCCAAGTGGAGCAATATGATCTATCTGCTCTGTATTATACCGATGTTAATCCCATTTCAATCGATTATGTTAACGGTATTGCAATTAGCTAAAAATCTTCATTTGTCAGATAGCACATGGGGATTAGGCATTTTGTATTGGGGATTCGGTGCACCACTAGCGGTATTTATTTATCATGGATTTGTGAAAGGGATCCCACGGGAAATAGATGAGAGTGCTACCATCGATGGCGCTTCTGGCTTCAAATTATTTTTCTTAGTTATCTTCCCTCTGCTTCAATCGGTAACTACAACGATCATTATTATTGATGTAATGTGGATCTGGAATGACTTTCTATTGCCATTATTGATGGTAAATGGTTCACCTGCCACCAAAACATTAACGCTTGCCGCTTATACATTTGTCGGGCAGTATACCTCCGATTGGCAATATGCGATGACGGCTATGGTCATGGCGGTTATGCCTTCGATTATCGTATTTGTTCTGTTGCAAAAGTATATTGTTAGAGGGGTTGTAGCTGGTGCTGTAAAAGGCTAATATCTTTTCTATACCAAATAAAGAAAGAGTATTCCATAAGTTATTATACGGAATACTCTTTTTTACCAGGGATAAGAAACATTTAAATACTCAAACAATCTTTCATTGTACGGTTTAAAATGTTGCTGAAGAGTATGACGAATAGCTTCATTCTCTTTATCATCATAACCACCTTCATGTAAATGCTCATACTGTTCGAGTTGAACATCAGGAAGTCCTAAAAACCGGGTGACTTTTTGATACGTTTGTTCAGGATTAGTAAATAATTCTTCACTATTTATAAAGCACATCTGATCCATAGAAAACCATTTTAACCAACGACGAATTTGTTCTATATATTGTCCTCGGCGTACATACGAGTAGCTTGCTAGATCACCATTATGATAATTAGAGTCTGCCATCATTTGTAAATAAATTAATTCAGTTCGTTCCAATTCTGATGCTACTGCTTCTTCAAAAGATAAATTTTCTATTCCACGTCTTACCATCATTTGATAATGAGAATACGCACGATCTATAGGATTACGTAATAAGATAATAAGTTTGACGTCTGGTAGCATATGATATACACGCTTAGGGGCTTGAGGATGAAATAAATAATAAGGTGTAGCTTCACCAGTTATACTTTCTGTAAATTTGAGATAAGGAAAATGTGATTGATACCATTCTACTCCATTTCGCCATTGTTCATCAAAATAATGAACTTCTTTTACGATAGCGGGTTCAATCTGAGGATGCTGAATCAAATAATGATATAAAGAGGTAGTACCTGCTTTTTGTGCTCCTATAATTAGAAAAGAAGGTAGCGTATATTGGTTATCATTAGTTACAATATGACCTTCTCTAAACAAAGGAACTTTACCAGTAAAACCCACTTATTTTTCCTCCTCAATATATATAAATTGTACCGTCTAAAAATATCTTTAACTGTAATAGTATTATAATACAAAAAAGCTACACTCAACAGGGTTCTGTCAAGTATAGCTTTTGTTGCTGTGACTAGCTCAATCAATTCAATTATTGGCTTTTCACTTTACCATTGATAAAGTCCAATGCATTTTGTCCAATTTTTTCAGCAGGTGTGATGCCACGGAATCGAGTCCAGATATCACGATCTACCATAAAGACTTGGTTGTTTTTAGCAGCTTTCAAGTTTTTCCAGACTGGTGTTTCTTTCCACTTATTCGTGATCGCTTCAGAATCATCCGTTGCTATAAAGATCACATCTGGATCAAGCGTAGTAAGTGTCTCTAAGCTTAGCTCTACATAAGGTTCGTCAGTATTAGAGATAGCATTTTGGAAGCCCATTTCTGTCATGACCTGACCTGCATAAGAATCAGATGTATGTACATCAAATCCGTCTTTACGTGCAACTCCGATTAATACTTTTTTACTTCCCATCGCTTCTACTTGTTTTTTGAGATCAGCCATTATTTGATCATGCTGTTTGACACGTGCTTCTGCTTCTTTTTCTTTACCCACAGCTTTGGCAATGACTTTGAAATCATCAATACTTTCAGCATAAGAACCTTTACGGCTATTCAATACAATCGTAGGTGCGATCTGATCCAATTGATCTTTAATTTTGGTATGGCGATCGCTGTCTGCAATAATTAGATCAGGCGAAGCTTCAGTAATCTTTTCCAAATCAGGGGTCTCGCGTTTGCCTAAAGGCATATATTCAAATGCTTTACCTGCTAATTTGGTCATCGCTTCTGGCTTATCATCATCAGCAATCCCTACAGGTGTTATCCCAAGTGCCAATAGATCGTCTGCAAATGACCATTCCAGTGCAACGACTTTTTGTGCTGGCGCTGGCAAAGTCGTTGTACCGACTGTATCTTGAATTGTAATCGCGTTGGCGGTATTCGTACTGGTCGTAGCCGCTTGATTAGCTGTGCTTGTATTGCCACACCCTGCTAGAATCGCTGTTAATGCACCCACCGTCAAAATCGTTTTGTTTAGCTTTTTAAGTATCATGTTCCTGTCTCCTTCATATCCGTATCATTATCTTTTTTATTTTTATGATAATGATAATTATTCTCAACGTTTGCTATTATAATACGTTGTTCCTTTAAAGTAAACCTGTAATGTAAATTGATGAAACAACGCAGAAAATTCCCCTCTTCTATTGTAACAATACAAAAGGGGAACAAATCTTATTTTATAGAGTATTACAGGTCTTTTTCTAGATCGATCTGTTCTACTTCATGTTGCATATGATGGAATCCTTTAAGCGTTTGGGAGATAAAAGAAAGCACAGTATCACTCCAACCGTAAATATAAAACGTTTGACGATCTTTAGGTGGAACCATAGCAGTCTGATATGGAGCAATATCTACAATAAATGCTTTTGTGTGAAGGTTTATTTTTTGGCGATACTTTTGCAGTTCACTATAAAAAGCACTACCCGTGTTTTGCTGTTCATCTGTAATCATAATAATCTGATCTACTTTTTCTTTGATATCTGTTAACTGCTTAACAGGAGCTCCTGTATTGGTTCCTCCATATGCTTTTACCTGTCTGGCTTGACCCATAATGCTATCACGACGTGAAGGCTTGGCATCATGTACAGTTGTATTAAATAACCAGAATAAAGAATTCCCTTTAGTTTTTTTGTACAATGCATACGCAAATACAGCACCTGTCTGTAAATACTCACCATTCATCGAACCTGAAATATCTAAAAATATAGCTGTTCTTCCCGGTAGATCAGGTAAGTTATCAAACGATAAATCTACTGCTTCGCTTAACGTATCTCGTAATTCAGGATGCTTTACTTCATTGTAGGCTTTGGCAAATTGAAAAGGTAAAATCTTGGCTTTACGTAATGCTTCTACATCTGTTAAGCGTTGCTGTATATATTGCAAATGCTCGGGATGATCCAATACATCATGACAATGTAGCGTATTTAGATGACGTAACAATGCAAATACAGGCATCTGGTACAATAAATGTACCCAGACTTTAGGTGTGGGTGTAATGACACTTGTGACAATTTCATAGGGTAGCTTGCCTTTTTGAATCTGCTTGATACGATCTTTATCAGTGGTTACCTTTTTGAGTTTTTCCATTGCTTCGATCTGTGGAATCAATGCAAGATTTGTCTCATGTCCTCGCAGATAGCGGAATAATGCTTGTTGCTTAACATCTATAGGGATAGGATGAGAAGTCACAATAGCATCGCTCAGATTGAATCCACGACCACGACCGTTATATTTTAACGCCCAGTATTCAGAAGTGCGATTTAGAAATAAAGCAACTTGACGCTTCACTGCACGTCCACCCTGTCCACGACCGATACTTTCCAAAATAGTCAAAAATTCAGTTAGATCTGAAGGAATACGTACAACTTGTGCAAAAATACGGGCGAACAGTTGAGGACTAACTTTAGACAAGATTGCTAAGCCATAAAGCGGTTGTATTCTCATATATCCTTGATTACGTGCAAATACCAATGCTTTTGCCATAAATTCAGGATCAAGTTCACTCATTTCTTGATGTAGTACTGTAGCTTCGATTAATAGCTCACGATTGTTAGCATATACCGTATTTCCTAAAGTATTCGTTAACAATGTTTGTAAATAACGTTCTTGCAGATTGCGCTCATATGCCGGATAGACTGCTCGGTTTAACATTTGTGGTATTGCTTGTTGAAAAATATCTTTTGCCTGGCTCATTCTGTTCGCCTCCTTATAAAGTATGATATGTAACCGAGGAAGTAAGCTGAAAAGGTGTAAAATACGTCTCTACCATTGAGATATTCCGCCATATAGCGGAATCCGGATTCGAACCGGCAACCGTACGCCATGAATGCGAAGTAACCCTTTCAAGCGCCTCGACTATTTATGTGCTTATCTATGTTCCTATACATCTACTATTAAAAAGTATATCCGAAGAAAAAGGTGAAAAGGTACGTGTACCGCTCTACCTCTGAGCTATTCCGCTATATACAGCGGAAGCTGGACTCGAACCAGCGACCTGTCGATTAAGAGTCGAAGTAACCCTTTCGAACGCCTCGGATATACGATGAACTAACGTAAGCGTTATGCTTGTGTTGCTCTCTCTTTGATGAATTCATCTTCTCATGTTATCGTTCTAGCGAACAGGGCAAAAGTATGGCGACTTGTATAGAATAATAAAAAGCTTGATTTCATAGAGAACCTGTACAACACTAACATATAGAAATAAATGCTTGGAGGAACACAAATGGCTAAAGAAAGTTTTGATAAAGAAATTCAATATCTACGCATGTTAGCTTTGACAGGTAATGCGTATAATCGACAACAATTTGCTGGTAGATTGGGCATTTCTATACATACTTTTGATAAAACAATTCGTAAATTACGCGAAGTTAATGGAGAGCAAGATCTAAACGATCTATTTCGTTATAGCTATGTTGATTCCGCTGAACCTACCCTACTGTTTCTATACCGAGCCAAATCGATCAAAGAATCAGAAAGTCAGCGTTTGCCTATGATTTTGACTGCTTTAAAACAGCAAACAATGACTGCTACCCAGCTATTAGCCTATTGTGATGAGCAACTGATCGATAGTGATACTGTTCCACCGGATGAGAAAACGATTCGTTCGGATCTGCGATATTTAGAAGAGATCGGTGTGATTTGTCGTGAACCTGGCACTCGTCCATATCACTATCGCCTTAATAATGATCTAACCGATTGTCTCACTCAAGCGGAATTGATCGAATTGTATGAATTTGTAGATATTATGGCAAATACACAGATTCCTTCAGTACAAGGATATTTACTACGTGATAATCTCAAAAAAGCACTTCAAGCTACGATACCTGCTGAACAATGGGATCAGCGATTAATTGAACCGTTTCATTATAAATATCATTATGATGCTCGTATTCTGGATGAAGCACACCTATATACATTGCTTCAGATGATTCGTGCACGGCGACAAATATCGTTTCAATACTTTTCTACTAAAGTCAAAAATAATTACAGTGCGCGCCAGACCAATCCTTTATTTACCGATGAAAATACGGTTGTGCACCGGCATATCGTGTTGCCCCTACAAGTCGTCTATGATCATCAATACGGTCGTTGGTATCTGCTTGGCGTTAATCCCAAAGGACAAATCGTTAAATTTCGTATGAGCGGTATGATTGATATTGTAGAAGAAAAGCAACAATCTGAAGAACATGTTGCAAAGTATTTGGCAAAGTTACAACGTAAAACGCAATATAGCTGGTTAGTCGATACGGGAGATACGATTACAGTGCAAGCACGCTTTTACAAAGCAGATCCATTACCAACAGACTTTATTCGTGAGCGTGTCGTATTACAAGGACAATGGGGACAAATTACAGATGAGAACGATGAATGGTTTATATATGAGATCCAAGTGAATGGATATATCGAGATTAGACCATGGCTACGTAGCTTTGGTTCGAGCTGTGAAGTACTGGCTCCCGCAGAATTACGTCAGTCGTTGATCGATGAATGGAAGGAGATTCAAGCTTATTATGAATCTGTTCGAGAAGATTTTTAGTTATCAATTAACATCAGTCTTAGAAGAACATGGAACGTATACGTTAACCACTCAAGAACGGATATGGCTCAAAACGATGTTAGATCATCCTATTGCTGGTGAAGCATTATCTGCTGACCTGATTGCCAAAATCATAGATTGTATATCAGAAGAGCAACAACTTCTTTTTCAGCCTGCATTGGTCGAAAAAGCAGGTAGTCATCAATATCATATGTATCATACGTTAATTCAGCCTTTACGAAAAAGTATCCGTCAACAAGAATGTGTATCTATCCAGTATGAGAACAAACATGGACAAGTCACAGGAATGCAACCTGCGGTTCCCTGGCGTTTAGAATTTTCTATGGTCAAGCGTGAATGGTATCTAATCTGGTACAATTTGCGTTCTCAAGTAGCGATGACTACAAGATTGATACGGATTACCCAAATTGAAGATCTGCCTGCTATCGAGAGCACCCAATACAATCAGATTCAGCAATATATGGAGCAGAAAGCAACAGCGAATCAGCATCAAGCTTTAATCCAAATTCTCCCTCAATACAATATAGAACTCAGTCGTATTTTGCATGCTTTCTCATGCTTTGAGAAACAAGTGGAATTCAGTGAAGATACACAGACCTACCGCATCCATCTTGTATTTGATGGTAGTGAAACACATTATGTCCTTAGCAAGTTACGCTCACTCGGTAAGCGTGTTGTTGTACTTGAAAATAATTATCTGCAATGGCGATTATTCGATGCGTCTACCAAAGCTTTATCTAGGTACGGTATAGATCAGATCTAACAATAGTAGCAATCCACTCATCTTCTATTTACACAAAAATATACAAAAAGGAAGCCTGATTATACATATCGGCTTCCTTTTGTTTTATAGAAGATTGTGACGATACATTAGTTGGTATCTTTATAAATCGAGGTGCTATCCCAATCCCGATGTACATACGAGATAGGATTATCAATTGTTCCGTACCATTTGTTGTTTTTAAAATCGCTAGACTCTGGATATTGTGTCCATGGATACGCTTGGTCTTGATAAAATAAAGACACTTGTACATTATCATAACGTTGGTTCATCGTGCGACCTTCAATATTTGTACCATCAAAAGCTTTTTTAGCAATTGAAGTAACTTTCTTCACTGAAGTGGATTGAGCATCACTATCGGTAAATTTAGTCGGAGCAATCGTTACTTGCGTTCCACCTACGACCATATACGCATTGTAATACGTATCCGATGTTGCTGTTTTGGCTAGATAAAATTGTACGCTGTTGATACGGTTACCATCATACTTCTGGTAAGCAGAATCGGCATAATAAAAACCATTGGAACGAATATACGGCAACCATCTAAATGTACCTGTCTGATACGCATAACCTGCTTCAATAGAAGCATTATCAGAATCAAATCCATAATACACCCATGGTTGCTCGCCTGCACCTAGACCACTTACTTTAGGAAGAGTGATATCTGATGTAATACTGTCAAAGCCAGAGTATGCTAATTGCTTACGTTCAAAAGCTCCGGTTGTGCCTCCATTTACATCTTTAACCGCAGGCCCATTGCCACTGATGGGTGGACTGGGTTGATCGCCAACACGCGAAGCTTCCAGATCATCATCTTTTTTAGCTGCTCCTAAATAACCACGTTTGGAACTATACACCTGACCATCTTCACTCATATACAAGTAATCGGCATTTTCAAGCTTTTGTACTTCTTTGGATGCACTTGTATCATTACTGGAATGAGTCGTAGTCTGATCCATCACCACTTGCTTTTGTTTTTCAAAAAAAGCATTATCCACTTTCAATGGATCAGCAGAAGCTGTATGTACAGCTGTGAGCGATGCTCCTAGCATGAGCATAATGCTCACCGTTCGTAATGTTTTTACTTTTTTCATGCGTACATTCCTCTCTGTTGTGTAAATATAGCTGACTGCCTTCATGTCTCACTATCATGAGTAACCAAAAAAAGACACATAGCGTTCATTGTTACGTGACTATTCTATAAGAAAACGAGTCAGATAGCAAAAATCGCCTTTTTCATGTTACATAATCTATGAAATTAAATCTCTTATGCTAGCTATAACGTTATATTTTAGTAATGATTCTCTTTTTTTGATAATATTAGATTATTGTAGGTACTTGATGATGTAAGGAGGACGAATATATGTTGCTACAACGTAAAGTAATTGGGTTCATTTTAGCAGGTGTATGCTTGATTCTTCTGGGAATGTACAGCAAAAATATATTTGCTTATGCTCCAACTATAGGGTGGTTAGGTGGTTTGTTATGTATGATGGTTGCTACTTTTTTTGTATTAAATAAACCTTCCACATCTTCTAAATAATACGAAATGGAGTATTGACGATGAAGCGACTATTTAAGATTATTTTTATCACTTGTCCTATTGTAGCGGTGATTTGTTTGCTATTGAGATTAGTTTATCCGCAAGCTATTGGGTTACTGGCTTTAGCAGCTTTTGCCTACTTCGTGCTTACATTAACACAAGTCATCGAATTTTCTACGATCAATCCGCAAAAGTATCCTAAGTTTCATCGAATTTTAGCTGTTCTTGGATGTTTGGTTTGTTTAGCAGCATTGGTTTATATCGGTTTTATTTATAACCAATAATACTTAGATCGCTACATAATATTTCATTTTATAGAACTTAGCACATTACTATACCATTTCGCAGTAAATGGCATACCTAAACCTATGCCAAGACTAGCACCTGCAACTACTGCTATCACTAGCTTAGGAGTACCGATTACAAAATACGAGTTATGATAACTGGATGTAGAGGTGCTTTGGATAGTCGCCTCACTTTGTCTTGATCCTATTGTAAACACACTACCTAACAATCCAATGACTGCTACACTCCCAATAGCATTTCGAAGCCATTTCATTTTATGACTATGATGATTTGAAGAATGAATGTTCATTGACTTCCCTTCTTTCTACTTATAATTATTCTGCTAGATTAAAATAATCATCTTCTACATGATGATACTTGGTTAGTAGTGCATATCCTGACACGCTTTTCAGTTTTTTAAGAAGGATAGGTAAATCTTCAATTCCATATGTACCTACAGCAATGGTTATAAAACTATACGGTTGCTCTGCAATATAAATATCTGCTTGTGTAGTAGGCTTTACTTTAACCAGATGCACATGTTCTTCTCCTAATGTAATCGCATATGATTGATCTATCAGCAACCCTATTTCCACATACTTAGCATATTGTTCACCTTGTGGTATTACAATAATTTTTTTCACCGTTTTCCACCTCTACAGTATATTTTAATATTTATTGTATTAAAATAACATATATGGATTCAGCAAGTGGTACGCTATAACGCATCATAGCTAGAAAAAGAACTCTCCTAATAAATAAGAGAGTTCTTTTTAATATGCTATCTAGCATCTTTCTTTTAAAACGAATTCGGTCTCGATACAATTCCTGGATGTTGGACGAAAGACCAGTGAGCATTGACTGTACGCCACTTGCCATTAATTTGGCGAAAAACTGCTGTTGAGTTCCAAAAATTCTGAAGCTGTTCTTCTCCATGTTCTCCTGCTACAAAATTACGTAAATTGTAACTCAGTACAGCGAGATCACCAGCTTCGCTAATAGCTACATCTGGATCAATATATTCGCTTCGGATTATATTCGGATTTTTATAGTGTGCCAAAATATGCTTTTCTACAGCTTCTTTACCCACGAGAAGTTTTTCAGTAATTGGATCAAAGTAACTGATGTCGTCACTATAACTATCCAAGTAACCGTGGCAATCCCCCTGATTCCAACGCTCATTATTTGCGCGCTCGATATTCATGACAATTTCAGCAATTTCGTTATGGTTCATCGTATTCATTTTTCAAACTCCTTTTTTGTGTTATATTGATAAGATGCTATATGATCATTTTAGGTAATTTATAATACGAAATAAAGGCTATATAAGGACTAAAAAAGATATAAAATGGACATTCTATTTTTTCTCTTCTCACTGAAAGGAAAGATATACTATGAATTTCAAACTGAATAGTGATGCCAAAATAGAACCTTTAGGATATAAGCCGCCGTCACCTTATTCATACGATTTAGAAATTTTCAGTTTTTCCGAATTGAAAAAGCGTACACTTGAAGGAAGAATGTACATTACGTATAGATATAAATTCTATATGCTTATTTGTGTAACTCAAGGCGAATGTACTCAATGGATTAATTTTGAACCGGTTTTATGTAAATCAGGAACTTTACTTGTGGTCTCTCCTAATCAAGTCCATAACTTTGGAAAAGATGAAGATTGGGAAGGTTGGATTATTTTATTTCGTTCTGAGTTTCTGATCCCTATGACTTCAACTTTAAATGAGCACAAGCTAGCTTTTGATATTGAAAGACTACCCAAAGTGCTAACACTAACGAAGACAGAATTGGCACGAGCTGTTCATTCGATTACTAGAATGACAGCAGACTCTCTGATCCCAGAACCAACTGAAGATGTCCATATGTTATTACGTTATCAACTGTATGCTTTAATGACATGGCTTCATATTTTGCACAAAAATGCTCATTCTATGACATATACTCAATTGTCACCACGTTTTATTCATTTCCACAAGCTTGTTGAGATACATTTTACTGAATGGAGTCATGTTAGCGAGTATGCTCACTATTTAAATTGTACTGAAAAAACGTTAACAAGAGCTACCATAGAAGCAACCGGCATCACTGCCAAAGCTTTTATTTCTGCTCGAATGATCTTGGAAGCAAAACGATTACTTGTGCATACCGATCAATCTATTAGCCAAATTGCAGAACACCTTAACTTTAAGGAACCAACCCATTTTAGTAAATTTTTCAAAAGAGAAACAGGATGTACTGCTTCCGATTTTCGAGAACAAACCTTTGAATGGTAACTATCCAAAAGCTTACTTTGCATACAAAATAGTCAACAAAAAAACTCTCTAGCATTAAGAGAGTTTCTTTGTTGTGATATTATTATTTTCTATCGTTAGCATGATTGCGAATATACTCTGACCACTTCTCTAACTGTGCTTCAATATCAGTAATACGCAGTGGCTTAGAAACAAAATCTTGCATCCCACTTTCCATGCACAATAACTGTTCTTCTTTACGAGCAAATGCAGTAACAGCCACAATAATCGGTGTAGGCTTGTGACGATGTTGTTGACGAATACGACGGGTGGCTTCCAGACCATCCATAATCGGCATATTCACATCCATAAAGACCAGATCATATGACTTGCGATTGGTCGCTTCGACAGCGGCCGCACCATTTTCTACAAGATCTGCTTGATATCCTCGTTTACTTAAAATGGTTAGCAGTACTTTTTGGTTGGTTGCATTATCTTCAGCTACCAATATACGCAACGGGCCATATAATGAACTAGGAACAGATGGTGTAACAGGTAACAACTGTTCTGCTGCTGGAATTTCGGGATAATCGGCTGCATTCAGTGTGAGGGTAAATGCAAAAGTCGCTCCACGATTGCTATTACTTTCTACCCGAATAGAACCGCCCATTAACTCAATAATCTTTTTGCAAATCGATAATCCAAGCCCTGTTCCACCATATCTGCGATTGGTCGCTGTACCGATCTGGGAGAACGGTTGAAATAACTTCGCTTGTTGATCTTCTGGTATACCATGCCCTGTATCTTGCACAGAGAATTCGATAACAATAGATTGAGCATTATTTTGTGGCTTCAAGTGAGCCGAAATAAGAACTCCACCGTTATCTGTGAATTTGACTGCATTGCCGACCAGATTAATAAGAACTTGTCGCAATCGATCTTCGTCTCCTATCAGATAGGAAGGCAATCTAGGATCGATATGCGTATTAATAAATAGTTTCTTTTCTTGTACAGGCATCGCAAAAATATCGGTCACCTGATCTAACAAATGCTGAATACTTACTTCACTGTATTCCAGTTCCATACGCCCAGCTTCGATTTTACTAAAATCCAGTAATTCATTTAGAATTTTAAGTAATGCATTATTACTATCCATAATAATCTCTGCATATTCACGTTGTTCTTGCGTTTCTAACGTATCAAATAATAGCTCAATCATGCCGATCATCCCGTTCATAGGCGTACGCAATTCATGGCTAATAATCGCTAAAAATTCCGATTTGGCGCGGTCTGCTTGTTCGGCAACTTCACGAGCTCGTATAACTTCATTTTCTTCAGTACGATCTTGAAATACGATAACAGCCCCTACACGTTCCCCATTATCTATAATAGGGGTTACACGATAAGACGCAAGGAAGCTTGAATTATCTTGTCGCCACAGTACTGCTTCTTCCCGATAAAGCGGTTGCCCGTCTGAAAGAGAACGTAGAATCGGTGTATCTCCTGCTAGTGATGGGCTACCATCTGGCTCACTTTGCTCGATTTGCTTCAAGTGATACTCATTCATCATAGCATCCACATCATAGCCTAACATCGCTGATCCAGCCGGATTAATAAATGTGGTATTACCTTCCAGATCGACTCCAAATATCCCTTCAGATACCGAGTTCAGAATAAGCTCTTGTTGATTGCTTAGATTTTTGATTTTAGCTAGATAATGATTACGTTCTGTAATATCGTTAATAATCCCGTAGACACCTACGACTTCATTTTCCACATAGATCGGTACATTGGTAACATGTACTTCAATAATATGACCATCTTTGTGAAAAGTACGTATTTCGTATGTCTGTGTCTCGCCTTTTTTGGCTAACTCAAAATGATAGTTGGTTTTAGCGAGATCATCAGGATGAGCAACAGGTTCAAAAGGTTTATTTCTCAAATCCTCATTTGTATAACCTAAAAGTTCTTCCATGCTTTTATTCATAGACAGATAGGTTCCATCCATACTTAATGCGTTAATACCGATAGGATTATGTTCAAATAAAGATTTATAGCGACTTTCACTTTCACGCATTCTTTTCTCTTGTTCGCGTCGTTCGGTAATATCCCGTGACACAGCTACTACATATTCAAATTCCCCTTGGTCGGTATACGTATAACGACAAGTCGTTTCAGACCACATATACGTTCCATCTTTGCGCCGGAACCGAAAAATTACTGCTTCTGGATCAACTTGAACCTGTTGCACAGAGATTAAGTAGTCTCGTACTTTCTCTACGTCTTCTTCATGTACATAGCTAAGCCCATCTTTGCCTAACATTTCTTCAGGCTCATAACCTAATAATGTTTTACAAGCCGGCGAAGCATATAAATACTCAAGATTGTCTGATGCTTTATGACGTGAAATAAAGTCCGAGGTGTGATTGGTAATCAGACGCATTTGCCATTCATTTTGTTGTAATTGTTCTTCAATTAATTTACGTTCAGTAATATCCCGGGTGACTGCTAATACCTCAATTTCTTTGCCATACTCATCATAGACATAACGGCAGACAGACTCCGCCCAGAAATAAGAGCCATCTTTACGCAAAATACGATATGCCGCTGTAGCATAATGGCTAATAATCAAGCTCATATTGATATGCTCTATTACTTGTTCTACATCATCAGGATGAATATAACTAAATCCACTGGTACCTTTTAACTCTTCAGGCAGGTAGCCCATCATTTCATAAGCTACATTAGACATAGAAATATATGTCGATCCTTTGTCTATACGATGACGACTGATTAAGTCATTAGAATAATTAATAATATTGTGGTAATGCTTTTCATTTGATAATAGTCTTTCATATTCTTCTGTGCTTATCGTTACTTCGCTCATATCTTTCTAACGCTCCCTTATGTTGAGCAATGCTTTAGCCTACTATAATGAAATCGATCACAATACATAGGGCTAGGAAAACTGTTGTAACAATTGTTCCTTTACACATATATCGTCAGAACAGTGAGGACATTTCACTCTTCCTCCTAAATAAGGAAGCTGTGCTAACCAAGATGACATTTGTAATGAACCCATATACGTATATAACCAATTCAGGTCTATTTGGTGCGCATATTCTAGATCAGGTATTACTTTTTCAAATGTAGCACCTGTCTGAATAACCGGGTCTTCGCTATATGCTCGCCATTCAGTAATATTGCTATCGTTAACTGGCCAAATATAGATCGGTTGATCACAGTGAGAACAATCCAATATATATTCTTCACCATCACTGTACATTAACAAACATTTTGCCCACTGCCGATATCCATGCAAAGCTGCTGTTGCAGATAATATATACATTTTTTCACTTTCTTCTACTTGATCGATCTGAATTATCAATTCTGTCATGCGTTGCTGAAGCTGCATAAGTGAATCTGTATATGATTGATAAATATCTTTGACTTCATTTTCATCGAAATCTACAAAATAAGAACGCCAGGCATCTACAACATCTTCGTCATATGACGAAAGGGGTAGCTGATTCCATGCTTCAAACATGCCACATACGATATAAATATCTGTAAGAATATAATGTTCTGAAGTATGTAGAGCTAGCTCTACTAAATAAGGTACTGTTACATATGTACAAGGATAGATCGTATTTTGATGATACAACTCTTCATAATATAATGCTGTTGCTTGTTCTTGATCGTAGTCTTGTTGTAATTGCTGAATTTGTAGCGGAATATGTCCACCGTTACCATAAGGCCCATCTAAAAGTTCCCACTTTGTGCTTGTTAGGCTTAACATCGCTGCCTCACTCCTTACCAATGATTGAGATAATCTATAGCTTAATCCAAAGCAAGAACACGTTCTAGCTCTCGATTGATCTATAGATATGAATGATTAGCATATTAATAATATTGAAAATAACAAAAGGCTACCCGTTATTCTATATCGTTTGGGTAGCCTTTTGTCACATCTTACATGTTACACTTTGTATCTTTACAATTTTGCAATTATTTACGATTCCGATGCTTGGCGATACACTTCCAAATATTCTTGCGCAGATACCTGCCAGCTATATTCACCGGTTATCGCATTTTTCACAACTTTTTTCCATTCTTTTGGTTGATGATAAATGGATAATGCACGACGAATTGTAAACAACATATCATGAGCATTATAAGCGGCAAATGTAAATCCAGTACCTTCTCCTGTAAATTCGTTAAATGACTGTACAGTATCATTTAAGCCGCCTGTTTCGCGTACGATAGGAATACTACCATAACGCATCGCTAACAATTGACTGATCCCACAAGGCTCGAACTTAGAAGGCATTAAGAACATATCACTACCTGCATAGATACGGCGTGCCACGCCTTCGCTAAATCTAATCTCCGCCGCAAGCTTGGTTGAATGACGAGCCACTGCTTCGCGGAACCAATCTTCGTATTCTTGCTCGCCTGTACCCAAAATAACAAATTGCACATCATCATAATATAAAAATTCATCCAGTACACGAGTCACTAGATCCAATCCTTTGGATTCAGTCAGACGAGTAACCATCGCAATCATAGGAATTTTGGCATCAATAGGCAATCCCAATTCTTCTTGCAAAGCTAGTTTGTTAGCTGTACGTTTGGCAGTTGCACTACGATAATTACTAGTTAAATACGTATCTGTTGCCGGGTTATAACTTTTCGTATCGATTCCATTTACAATTCCATGTAATCGATCTCCCAGAGAACCCAGCAATCCTTCCAATCCATAACCATAGTATGGCATTTTGATCTCTTCAGCATATGTTGGGCTTACTGTAGTCACTTGATCAGCGAACACCAGTCCACCTTTCATAAAGCTTACATTTCCATGATATTCAATACCATCTGATTGGAAATAACGATCATCCATACCAAGCAAATCTCCTAGAACAGAGTAAGGGAAAATGCCTTGATATAATAGATTGTGAATCGTAAATACGCTGTGTACGTTAGCGTAGAATGGGTTATAACGATATTGTGCTTTAAGTAACATCGGTACCATTCCAGTATGCCAGTCATGAGCATGAATAATATCCGGTTGGAAATCGACTTCAGGTAAAATATCTAACACTGCGCGGTTAAAGAATGCGAAGCGCTCTCCATCATCTCCATATCCATAGATACCATCACGACCAAAATAATATTCATTATCTATCAAATAAACTGTCACGCCATTTTCGATATATTGCATAATTCCACAATATTGACTACGCCATCCCACTTGCACTTGAATAACTTTCAACAAAACCGATTTTTCGCGAATTGGTGCAGGAATACTTTTATAAAAAGGTAAGACGATCCGTACGTCTGCCCCTTCTTTTTGTAGCGCTTGAGGTAATGCTCCTATAACATCAGCAAGCCCCCCTGTTTTGATAAAAGGATTCGCTTCTGCTGCTGCAAATAAAATATTCATCGTTTATGTCCTCCTTCTATAATTTGCGTCTATTTGAAGTTCGACGCTTTAAAATAATGACACTAAGTGGTGGTAAGGTCATTTCAATACTTTGTTCTTGCTGATGGAACGGAACTTTCTCCGAGAATAACAACGATTCTGTCCGTCCACCTGTTCCGCCAAAGCGAGGTTCATCACTATTCCAGATTTCTTCATAAGTGCCTGCTTTGGGTACACCTACACGATAATTCACCTGCGGAATCGGTTGGAAATTAATCGCTATAATCAGTGTATCGTTTGTTTTCTTTCCTTTACGCATATACGTAATCACACTGCGTGCAGCATCATCTGCATTCAACCATTCGTATCCTTGCCACTCATGATCTTGTTCCCATAGAGCAGGTAATTGAAGGTATAGATGATTCAGCTCGCGTGTATAACTTTTCATTTTCTGATGCATATCGTACTCAAGCAACAACCAATCCAATTGATCTTGATCTTTCCATTCGATAAATTGTCCAAATTCGCCACCCATAAATAACAGCTTTTTGCCCGGGTGAGTCATTTGATACGCAAGCAATAGACGCAGACCTGCAAATTTTTGCTCATAAGCGCCCGGCATTTTATCTAACAACGATTTTTTACCATGTACTACTTCATCATGGGACAGTGGTAATGTAGCATTTTCAGCAAAAGCATAGGTGATCGGGAATGTCAAAAGATTATGCTTTTCTGGACGTTGCTCAAAATCAGATTCCATATAATCAAGCGTATCATTCATCCAGCCCATGCTCCATTTATAATTAAACCCAAGTCCATTTTCATGCGCAGGCTTCGTCACACCTGGCCATGCACTTGATTCTTCTGCCATCATTAACGCATGCGGGTAATATTGGAAGATCGTTTTGTTAAGCTGTTGCAAAAATAAAATAGCTTCTTTGTTTTCAGCTCCACCTTGTTCATTCGGCTTCCAACCTCCAACTGTTTCTCTACCGAAATCAAGTCGAATCATGCTGGTAACCGCATCAACACGCAGACCGTCAAAGTGGAACATCTCCATCCAATATAGTGCGCTTGAAATCAGAAACGAACGAACTTCTGGCTTGCTAAAATCAAACGATAATGTACCCCATCCGATTTTCTCTGCTCGATCTGGATCAGCATACTCATATAATGGTGTACCATCAAACATCCGCAGTCCATGTGCATCTTTGGTGAAATGCCCGGGAACCCAATCCAAAATCACTCCAATATTCGCTTGATGACAAGCATCTACAAAGTACATTAGCTCTTGTGGAGTTCCATAACGACTCGTTGGCGCAAAATATCCTGTACTTTGATACCCCCATGATAGATCATACGGATGCTCGGTTAATGGCATCAATTCTAGATGCGTATATCCCATGTCTACCAAATAAGGAATCAACAAATCTGCTAGCTCACGATAAGTGTAAAAGCTACCATCTTCTTTTTGTTTCCATGTACCAAAATGCATTTCATAAATATTCAGTGGCTTGCGATAAGGAGCACGACGTTTACGTCTCCACACCGCATCGTTCCATGTATATCCAGATAAAGAAGCAACTACCGAGGCTGTAGCTGGGCGTACTTCGGCATAATGAGCATACGGATCAGCTTTGAGAAACGAATCACCATTAGATGAAGTAATATGATATTTATATAAAGTGCCTTCATGAATATTGGGTAAAAATCCTGTCCATACTCCCGAGTTTGGAAGTTTATGTAATTGATAATGTTCTCCATCCCAGTTGTTCCAATCGCCTGCTACGCCAACACGTGCAGCATGAGGTGCCCATACACTAAAACGCACACCGGACTCTCCATTTTCTGATGTCACATGAGATCCAAAATGACGATACGTATGAAAATTGGTGCCTTCATGAAAAAGATAAAGCTCTTCTGGAGTTGGCTCTCCGTAGACTGTCCGTTTTTGACTCAAAACATCACCCCGCTAACTAATAAATGTATACATCATTTTATCATCATTTGATATGTTCTTTATCTATTCTAATTTATTATTGCCCTGATTAGAATAGGTAAACCATTTAAGTCACTAACTACAACTATTACCCTTATTTTGCACACTTGAAAAGACTACATTTGATGCAGAAAGGGGAACATAAGATTAAGAATGAAAATATTTTACAATAACTTGTTTCAAGCATTATCTTTCAAGGTTATAAATTATTACATCATCATGAGCGTTGTCATTATATAGTTGGAGGGAAAAGTTAATGAAAAATCAAAAGTGTGTTGCTATGTTGCTGGCCGGAGGAGAAGGGCGCAGACTCGCACCACTTACATCAATTGTGGCCAAACCAGCTGTACCGTTTGGCGGAGACTTCAAAATTATCGATTTTCCTCTTAGTAATTGCGTGAATTCAGGCATCGATACGATCGGCGTACTGACGCAATATGAAGCTGCTTCGCTTCATGACCATATCGATCAAGGGGATGCTTGGTCCACATCCAATCTTCAAATGAACATCTCTCTGTTGTCTTCAGAAGCAACAGGTGAATATATGGGAACAGCCGATGCGATCACGAAAAATATCGCTTATCTTGATGCGCTTAATCCTGAAAATGTTTTGATTCTTTCTGGTGATCATATTTATCATATGGATTACAGTGATATGATTGCTTACCATGAACAACATCAAGCGAAAGCTACTATTTCGGTGATGGAAGTACCATGGGAAGAAGCTAGTCGCTTTGGTGTTATGAGTACTGACTCTTCAATGAATGTTACTAAATTCTCTGAAAAGCCTGCTCAACCTGAAAGTAACCTGGCATCTATGGGTATTTATGTGTTTGACTGGCAATACCTAAGACGTCATCTGATTGAAGATGCTACCAAAGCAGATTCTAATCATGACTTCGGTAAAGATATTATTCCGCAAATGCTTGCTGAGCATCAAATTGTTGTTGCTTACGAATTCCAGGGTTACTGGAGAGACGTTGGTACGATTGATAGCTTATGGGAAGCTCATATGGACATTCTAAGTGACGGTCAACAATTCGAGTTGAAAAATGAAGCTTGGCCGATGTTCTCCCCTAGCTTAAATGTAGAGACTACTATTGTTCGTGAGCGTCAAGTACCGAATTGTTCTATGGTAAGTGACCAAGCTATTTTAGAAGGTGATGTACAACGTTCTGTTGTATTCAACAATGCTGAGATTGGTAAGTTTGCTCATGTTCGTCATAGTGTAATTATGCCTGGTGCTGTAGTTGGCAAGCATGCTCAAGTAGAATATGCTATTGTTGCTGAAGGTGCTGTGATCAAAGAAGGCGCTGTGATTAAAGGTACTGCTAACGATATCAAAGTAGTGGCTCCTTACGAAATCATTCATGCTAAACCTGTGGTTCGTACACAACCTGCACGTTTACTTCAAGAAGTATACGAGAAGTCCAGCCGACTACGTGCTGGTGGACTATAATTTAATTACGATAAAATACTGTTCATTCATTTATTGAATGATAGTCATTATAAATAAAAAAGCGGTAGCCATCAGGCTATCGCTTTTTTATCATTTTATAATGTGGAGCGCGATTGTAATGCTCTCCACTCATCTTCAAGAATACTCATTTCATATACACTATAATATTGTCCATCTAACCAAGAAGAATCTCGCATTAATCCTTCTTTGCTAAATCCACAAGATTCATATAACTTGATAGCAGATACATTATAATCGTACACACCCAATGTGATACGGTGCATTCCTAACGTATCAAAACCGATCCGTAATAACTCGTTAAGAATTTGGCGACCATATCCTTTACCTCTAGCTTCAGGATCACCGACTAATAATTTGGAGATACGTGCAGATCGATTAGTACGATCAATTCTACTTAAAGCAACATGACCAACTTTGTGATTGGTTATTCGATCGACTACGATATAGATCAATTGATCTGAAAACATAGGATGATTGGCACCTTCTATATGAGCTTCCAGATCGGAAGTATCTAGTGGATATTCCCACCCTATTCCACTCCACTGTTGCAGAAATTTAGCGTCTCCTGACCATTCTAATAACTGATCAAAATCTTTTTCCAGAAAATATTCTAACCGAATCTGATGATCTTCTGCGGGTGGAAGCTTCTCATAGAGACTTGCCAAGCGACCTTTTACATCATGAGTTCCCATATAGCGAAAATCTTGACTCTGATAAAAACGATTCAATGTAGGCAAATGCGCCATACAATCTAATCGAAGCCCTTTTTTACCAGATGTTAATGCATAATTGGTAGCCCACTGAATCAGAATAGCACCTAATCCAAGACTCCGAAAATCTTGATGCACCGTCAACCGATGCAAATATAAATAACGATCATCATCTAGGTGTTGCCAGTAATCGGGATCTCCTGATTGCAGAGTAAACATCGCTGCTGGTCGATCATCCACATAAAGAAGGAATACTTCTCGCTCCACAAAATAACTATGGATTAATTCAGAAGTAAACATTTCCTTTTTCCATTGTTCAATTCCTTGAGATTCCATCCATTCTGCCGCATTGACTAACAAAGAGGTTACCTGTTCGGCATGTTGCTCATTGGCTTGGATAATACGAAGTTGCAAATCTCCAACTTGAGGTTGTTGTAATGTCAAATGGTGTTCCTCCTTACATGATCAGTTTACGTAAGCTGTAAAATTTCTTGTTGTTTTGTTAAAGGTAGCTCAATCATAACGGTTGTACCTTTTTCCAGTTCACTATCAATATACATATCTCCATTATGCAATTGTACAATCTGCTGGGTGATGGCAAGCCCAAGTCCTGTACCGCCTCGGTTCGGATTCACTTGGAAAAAGCGATCTTTTACTTTTTCTAAATGTTCTTGGCTAATACCTATACCCGCATCTTGAATCGATATGCGTACTCGTTCAGGTGAAACTTCTGTTAGCATAATAAAGATAGTAGATTCTTCCGGTGAAAATTTGATCGCATTATCAACAATATTTAGAAAGACCTGTTTTAGACGGTTCCCATCAGCTTGTACGATAAATGGGCGTTCGCCCGGTTCTAATTTGAGCTGAATTTTTTTCTGTTCTGCTTTGGCCCAGACATTCAGCATCGTTTCTTGCAATACTTCTTTGAGATTCACTTCACCTATAACCATTTTCATCTGATTTTGTTGTAATTTTGAGAAATCAAGCATTTCTTCAACCAGTCCAATCAGACGATCGGTTTCTTTAGAAATAATACTCATACCAAGCTTTGTCTCCTCAGGATCGAATCCTCCCGAAACCAACGTCTCACTCCAACCTTTAATACCTGTAAGAGGTGTTCGCAATTCATGTGAAATCGAAGAAATAAAATCGTCTTTGATCTGATTACTACGAATAATTTCTTCCGCCATATAATTCAAGGTAGAAGCAAGCTCACCAATTTCATGAGGATAATTACCTTTGATGCGGGCGTTAAAGTCCCCTTTTGCCATTAGCGTAGAGACTCCAATAATATTGTTAAGTGGTCGCACAATAGAATTCGCTAATCCTAGACTTACTACCAGCACAATAATTAAGACAGCGGCTCCCACGCCTACAGCAACCATAGTAATCGTTAATAACTTCTGATTTACACGCTCTAGCGATGTCACATAACGCACCAGATAATTATCACCGTTCACTTGAATTTGTCTGGTCACTGCCATAACATTTTCACCAGTACCTGCTTGCTTACCAATCCAGCGACCGGTAGAACCTGCTAATGCTTGTGGAATATCACCGGTCTGGATCGGCTTATCTACTCTAAAATTGGTCGAGTTTTGCAAAACATTTCCCTGAGTATCCAAAAGTTGAACTTCAACCGTATCGCCTAACTCATAACGCTGAATAATCTCTTGATATTTCACAGGGCTCGACTGATCGCTGATAAAGTTTTGCGGTACATCTGTAGAACTATTGAGATAATTGTAAATACTGTCGTAATAATACGTACGCATAGAGAATAAAAACACTAACTCTACCAAGAGCAACGCCAGAAATACAACAATAAAGTAATGCAAAACAATCTGGCGGCTAATGCCTTTTTTGATCATTAGGACTCCCGGCCTCTCCATTTATAGCCATGTCCCCACACCGTTTGTAGGAATTCAGGTTCAGACGGGTTGTTTTCGATTTTTTGACGCAAACGACGAATATTTACATCTACAATTTTGGGATCACCCATATACTCTTTGCCCCATACATGATCCAACAGTAGATCACGACTAAGCGGTGTATTTTCTTTTTCAAGGAAAAATTGAACCAATGAGAACTCGGTTGGTGTCAATTCGATCTGTTGCCCTTTTTTCTTAAATTGCTTGGAGATCAGATCCAGTGTAAATGGGCCGGATTCAAAGGATACTTTGGTATTCGATTCACGTTGTACATTGACACGACGTAACAAAGACTGAATACGAGCAATCAATTCAGTAGGGCTAAATGGTTTGCTGATATGGTCATCTGCACCAACTGATAAAGCATATACTTTATCTTGTTCTTGTACTTTGGCTGTCAAAAAGACAATACCAATGCGTTCATTTTTTTCACGAATACGACGACATACTTCAAAACCGTCAATACCCGGAACCATGACATCAAGCAAAGCGATATCAATATCAGGAACAGTTTCTAACATATGCAAGGCTTGCTCACCGTTCTCTGTCTCTATCACTTCAAATCCATTTCGCTTCAAGTTAATAATAATAAAACTGCGGATTGATTCTTCATCTTCCATAATTAACACTTTACTCATAAAAATAGACCTCCTCAATTCAATATCAGATTATTTTTTGTGTTTTGCCAGAGTGCAATATATTGATCATTGGAGGTTGTAATAAGCTCCCAATCTTTATTTGTCTGATTGTTCCATTGAGCTGAAGTAAAGAAGCGAACTTCTGCTACTTTTTCTCCTGTATCTTTCAATATAAAGCGCAAATCTTGATCTTTGTTAGACTTCGTATCGAGAGTAATTTTATCGTTCCATTCCGGTGCAAATTTCAACACAAACCGTCCTTGATCATCTCGGTATTGCTGACTAACTAATTTGAGTTTGTTATCTCCATCCCACTGATAATAATATATAAAATAAGGGATTTCGCTTGTTTCGATATTTTCCCAGCCTAATGGAATTTGTAGCATTCCAATTTCCAATATGCCATCTCCATTTACATCATCACTATAGATCAAAGAATCTTTAAATGTAGCGGCTTTGCTAATCGGGAATACATCTCGAAGCTTATTATTGTCCATAACAATCAAATGAGTAAATCCAGAGAATGAACCTAGTAACTGATCCATAATGATTCCATTTTGATCTTTAGATACTTTTCCAGCGACTACATTATAAAATCCTAATGTAATTGTTGAATCCAGATCGATCGAATCGACTTCCTGGAACCCATCTTTGTAACGGAAATTCGTGATTGTTAAATAACTATTACGGCTCATGTACATCGTTGTCAGATCATCAACACCATCACCGTTCATATCCAAAATCTCATAATAAGTGTAAGGCTTTTTGTCTACAATATTCAACTCACCTTTGTCATAACTATAGATCACCAGATTTTTCTGCATGCTATCTACACCACTATTTGTCGTATTGATCGCATTTGAATATCCAACAATCAGATCTTTATGTCCATCATGAGTAATATCTTTGATTTCTACACTTTCCAGCACGTATCCTTGCCCTTCAATATCTCTTTTTTTAATCCAATCAGAACCGGATTGTTCAAAAATCATACCATTGATTCGAGCATCGGAAGTCGTGTAGAAAGCAATAGCTTCCATTTTGCCATCTCCATCAAGATCCGCTTGTTGAATCCAATCATTGGCATTACCATTTTTGGGGTTGGCAAGCTTGGCACCAGGGGGTAAAGCTGCTTGTATCGTACTACTTAATGTCTGCTTATCCGAAGGTAGCTGTGGTAATTGCATAAGCCCTTTCGGATCTGAAATGAGTTCACAACCGCTTAACAAGATCAATAACGTTGTTATTGTCGCCAAGCGTACCCATAGATTCCATTTCAATAGTATCACTCTTTTCATTAACTAAATCTGTTATAACAATCGACGTTCTGCACTGGTCAATCTCCGACCTTTAATATCAAAAGCAATATGTCCTTCTTGCAGTCCAATAATACGAGTCGCATATTTTTCTGCTAATTCTAAAGGAATTACTGTAATGATAGTGACACGCTCACTACTGCATAATGCACGCAGTGTTTTGATCACATCTTCTCCAGATTTGGGATCAAGCCCTGTGATAGGTTCATCTGCAAGAACGACTTTGACACCATGAGCAAGAGAACGAGCTATCGCTACACGTTGACGTTCGCCACCGCTTAATGTACTTGCTTTTTGATGAGCTTTGTCGAGCAATCCTAGACTTTCTAATACATCCATTGCTCCCATATAATCGTCTGAACGCACCATACCTGTGAGCATGCGCCAGATTGGTGTCTGTCCAGCTTGTCCAATCAATACATTTTTAAGAGCTGTTCGTTCAGGATGAAGCTGAGGGCTTTGTTCTACATAAGCCCATTCACGCGAGATTTTGCGTTTACCGCTAAAGCCTGCTTTCATAATATCGATATCGCCTACTTGAAAGCTACCGTCTGTCCATGATTCTTTCATCGCCAGACATTTAAGTAATGTACTTTTACCGCTACCGCTCGGCCCCAAAATAGCAATCATTTCACCATGTTGAATTTCCAGGCTAATCCGATCCAATACTTTGGTTTTATTTTCACCGACCGTTTTTGTGAGATTCTCTATTTTGATCATCGACATCTATCGTGAGCCGCCCTTCTCTATCTGGTGATTACTGGAATGTGTATGATTTCTATCGCTTCTCCTATTGATCTGTAGCACTTTGGTATGCACATAGAACCATTACTTATTAGTTTAGGGGAAAAAGCAAAGAAATGCCATCTACTGTACCTGATTATTTCGATTTTTCTTTAAATATAAAACCAGTAGCAGCAAAAATCATATAACAACCACCCAAAACCCAAAACAAACTAGCTGGTGAACCCATCTCTATTCCTTTTCCTCCAAGCGCTGGCCCAATAATACTACCTGCATTAAAATGAAAAGAAGCTAATACGTTAGCAGCAGGCAAATACACTTTCGGTAACATATCAGCCGCATACGCTAGTCCTAAAGAAAAGAAAGAACCGATCAATCCACCTGCTAAAGCAAAAATAGCAGCGATTGCGATCATATTCGTTTCTGCCATCGGAACAAATAAAAAGAGTAATCCACCCAATCCTCCGCAGATCATCAGCATCTTTTTACGTCCATACCGATCACTTAATATCCCCAAAGGAAGCTGAAGGATTAATCCCCCGATACCGATAAAAGGAAGTAAGAACGCAATATCACTTGTTGAAAATCCAACTCGCAATCCATACACAGGGAAATTACTGTTCATAGCAGCTTCCATATATCCATACAAGAACGCTGGAATAAGCGCATACCAGGCCCAGCTATAACTTTTCGTAAATCGACGTTGTGCAGGTTCATCGGTTGCGGTTTTCTCCGGTGTTCCATGTGGCAATTTCCAGATGACCAGAATAACGACAATTAAGAATAATCCTGCGAGTAATAGAAATGGAGCATATACTCCCCAATCAAGCAATTTGATTCCAAGCGGGCCGATACTGAAACCTATACCATACGACATGCCATAGATTGAAAGATTACGACCACGATGTTCGGAAGGCGTCATCATCAATACCCATAATTGAGCAGAATAATGAACAGCGCTGTCTCCAACACCGACTAATAATCTTAATACGAACCAAAAAATAATACTGGGATACAGCGGAAATAACGGCAATGTAATCAGCACCAGCAACAAACCGCCAAGCATTAATTTTTTAAATCCTAAAATGCCTAATAGTCGTTCTGCGACCAGTGTCATGCCGAATGAACCGATATACAATACAGCAGCATTTAAGCCGTTTAATGTTGAAGATACACCCATTTTTTCCAGAAAAATAGCCAGTACAGGTAACAACATCCCCTGACTGATACCAGCTACGATAATAGCAATAATCAAAATAGCAAAATGAACTTTGGATACAGAATGAATCGATTGCGAATGCTGGGACGATGTTTTGAGCACGATAGTTCCTCCAATTATGTAATGAAACAAGATGTAAATGAATCATAGAATTTCTCTTTTGCAAAATACCATCCGAACATTATAGTGGACAATATACAAGTAAACAAGCCATAATAACATGATAATAACCGATATATTGACTTGATTGTAGACGTATAAAAAGGTTATATTGTTACACTATGTTGAATCTGAAATAAGATTCATCTATTGTTGAATAGATATTATTTGGGAGGGTTCTGGTTTCATGAGCTATGACGTGAAAATAGATGTGTCTCCGATCTACGATTTACTCGGAAGTTTTATGGTCTATGTGACCAAAAAATGGATTCGTGATATCGATCTGGGTTCAGAATGGATCAGAGACATCGACAACCAACTAAGCCCTGGAGTGCGTTCTGCTATATTAGAAGCATCTTCGTGGCCTTTTGATGATTTTGATGTATTATATGCCTGGGCAAGCTGTCGTCATGCTGACGGTTCTGTTCGTGATTTTTTAAATCATTTAGAAAATGCTTCTGAAGATGATATGTGGAATGAGATTCATGAACTGCTACCGACTATGACTTTACTCGATACTAGACGTATTCAGACCAGTTATGCTCCACTATTAAAATTATGGTATGAACATTACTTTCATCATATAGAAGATGAAATTCTTGAATTAATCACAGAAGATGCCAAAGAGAAAAAAGGGTTACTGGACAAAATGGACCCTAGTGCATTAATTGAATATGCTTCAGGCGGCTTAGTGGTAGATCCTTTTCCCGAGTTAAATACGGTGATCTTATTCCCAACGGTACATAACCGCCCAATCAATACGTATTGCTTTTACGAAGGCGTGTTATTGATTCAATATCCAGTTGATGTACCTGAACAAGATGAAGAAGATCCACCAAATGTGCTTTTACGTATGACACGAGCATTATCAGATCCAGAACGCCTACGTATGCTGCGCTACATTGGCGGTGAACCACGTTCTTTACAAGATATGGCTCACTATCTATTACAACCTCAAGAGTCGCTTATGCATCATCTGATGATGCTTAGAGTGGCAGGCTTACTGCGTATCCACCTCGGTAGAGGGGATATTGAACGTTTTAGTATTCGACAGGACGGTGCTTCTGAGCTTCAACTGTTCCTCGAATCGTATATCCGTATTTAAGGAGTGAATCACATGAAAGACATCCGACATCAGCACCTTATCTTTGATATGGATGATACGCTGATCCATTGTAACAAATATTTCAATCTCATTTTAGACGAATTTATCAGTCTGTTATCCGAATGGTTCAATCATCCAGCAGTAACGATGGACGCTATTCGTCAAAAACAAATCGAAATTGATGTAGCTGGTGTGCATAGAGTAGGTTTTGCTAGTGAACATTTTCCCAAATCATTAGTTGAAACGTATCATCATTTCAGTCAATTAGTAGGACGACCTGTACATGAAGCAGAAGAAAATCAATTGCGTCTACTAGGCAATAGCGTATATGAGAAAGAAGTAGAACCTTATCCTGGCATGGTAGAAACGCTAGAAATTCTTCAACAAGCAGGTCATACTTTATATCTGTATACCGGCGGCGAGACTGTTATTCAGCAACGCAAAATCGATCAGATGAAATTAACATCTTATTTCGATTCTCGCATCTTTATCCGTCAGCACAAAAATATTCATGCGCTTGAAGAGATTATTAATTCTCATGTGCTTCCACGTCAGGACACATGGATGATCGGTAACTCTTTACGTTCTGATGTTCAACCTGCTCTACATGCTTCTCTCAACACTATTTATCTGAAACAATCCCATGAATGGGCATATGATGTAGTTCAACTTCAACACGACGACAATCTTCCGTTCTACACCATATCGCAATTGGTTGAAGTTCCTCAGGTCATTCATGAAAGTCTATCACAACAGCAAAAGAAACGGACATCGGGTTAATTCCCGGTCCGTTTTTTTGTTTTTCATTAAAAGCTTTGTTTTCCTTTTACTGCATAACATAGATTAGCCATTATCTATGATTATTTATCATCATCTACTACGTTTATTTCACAGCTTCTACGATCAATTTTCCAGATTCCTGATCGACCAGTTTGATTCGTCCTTTATGCGTTTCATTTCCTTTTTTGAAAGCAAGAGCTTGAGTCTCGCCTTTTTGTAATAACGTTTTGAGCATAGAGACCGATATTTTTTTACCGGCAAATTCTTTCCAGATCACAAAAGTACATCCTTGTTTGAAATGCGAACAACCGTATCCTTTGCGCCCTTCTATAATTTGTCCGCCACAATTAGCATTCGGGCATTTACCAAGTGCTGTATGTTTTCCAGCCGCTCCCATCGATACAGTAGCTGTAGCCGATTTGGCTGTTGATGCAGAAGAAGTGGATGCTGATTTAGCAGTTGATTTGCTTGTAGCACTGCTTTTACTACGATTGGTTGTACTTGCACTTCCTTTACTTGCAGTAGTACGTGTAGATTTCGATGAACGGTTACCTTTACCCGTTGAACGTGATTCATCGCCAAATCGTCCGGCAATAGCAGGTGATTGTGTTTTTACTTTTTCGATCACAGAGGCGGCGAATTTCTTCACACTTTCCAAAAAGCGATCAGAATCTGCTTCTCCACGTGAAATCTGATTAAGCCGACGCTCCCATTGCCCTGTCATTTCTGGCGAAGTGAGAAGTTCTACTCCAGCCGCACGAATCAATTCGATAGCAGCACGTCCTTTTAACGTTAACTCCATCTTTTTACCTTGAGTATTAATATATCCGACTTGCTTCAGTCGTTCTATCGTTGCCGCTCGTGTAGCTGGTGTACCCAGACCTGACTCTTTCATCGCATCACGCAATTCTTCATTCTCGATCTGCTTGCCTGCACTTTCCATCGCTTTGAGCAAAGTACCTTCTGTATAATGCTTGGGCGGTTGAGTCGCTTTTTCTTTCACTTCTGCTTTGCTACATTGCACAGGTTGCTTATCATCAATAACAAATGGTTCTTGTACTTCTTCCTCTGGCTCTTCTTCTTTACCATTTTCACTTTTGGTTGAAGATCTACTGGAAGATTTGGATTTATCTTTATCAGGCAATGTAGCTTTCCATCCCAAAAACAATAATTCTTTGACTGCTGTTTTGAATGTTTCCTGCTCTACAGTAGTCATTACAGTATGATGCTTGTATTCAGCAGGTGGATAAAATTGTGCTAGAAAACGACGTACAATCAGATCATACAATTGCTGTTCTTCTTTGCTCAGTGTACCCGGCTTTTTCAACGTAGGTAAAATCGCATGGTGATCTTCCACTTTAGAAGGATTGCAAACCGCTTTATTGTTAACATGGACGCGTTTGCCTTCTGCGCCTTCTGCCAGTTGTTCATACGGTGTGTTTTTGAGCATTCCTAACACTTTATGCATCCCATCAATATTTTGCTCGGTAACATAGTTAGAGTTGGTACGCGGATAGCTGATGACTTTATGCTTTTCATAAAGAGCTTGCGCGGTATCAAGCGTTTTTTTGGCTGAGTAACCAAATTTGGCATTCGCATCCCGTTGTAACAAGGTAAGATCATACAGTTTATACGGATACTCTTTACTTTCACGGATATCGTATTTGGTAATACGTCCTTGTTTACCTTTTACTTTATCAACAATCGCTTGTCCTTTGGCTTGATCGGTAATCCGATCACCTTGCCACACCCCTGTATAACTTTTGTCTGCCTGCTTGAATGTAGCTCTCACTTCATAAAACGTTTGCGAATCAAACGCTTCGATTTCTTTCTGGCGATCATAGATTAAAGCTAGTACGGGCGTCTGTACACGTCCTACAGACAATAAATTATTATGTTTAATCGTAAAAGCGCGAGACGCATTCATACCGATTAACCAGTCCGCTTCACTTCGTGCTCTCGCTGCCCGGGTTAAATTCTCAAATTCCTGTCCGTCTTTTAATTCAACAAATCCTTTGCGAATACTTTCCGGTGTAAGATCTGATATCCATAAGCGCTTGACAGGCTGTGTAAGCTTCAATTGACGCTGGATTAACGCAAATATATGCTGACCTTCCCGCCCGGCATCACAGGCGTTTACAATGCGGTCACAGCGCTTAGCAAGTTCTCCGATCGTATTCAATTGATCTTTGGTTCGAGGGTTAGGTACAATTTTGAATTGCTCTGGAATAATAGGAAGATCGCCGAAGTTCCATTTTTTATATTTGGGATCATAAGCATCGGGTTCTGCGAGTCCTATTAAATGACCGATTGCCCAAGTAATAATATATTGTTCCCCTTCCAAATATGTACGGTGATTGCGTGCTTTAGGCTCCATCACAGCAGCAATATTCCGTCCCATATCAGGCTTTTCTGCTACGATTAATATTTTCATTTCGTTCATTCCTTTCCGGGAATGGATTGTATCTTAGCGACAAAAAGGGACCACACCCTGGAGTGTAGCCCCCTTGCCCACGTACTTGCTATTGCTATTTATTATAACATAGCATCGTCCAAATTTCGATTGAAGTTTTGTGTTTCTATGTTTATGTCTACCTTGAAATAATAATGATCGATAAGACAGATCAACATAATAAAAGCTACCGTCAGCTAGAACTAATCTTAGCTAACAATAGCTTTTATTGAATGATATCTTGGTATGGCATTGGTTATCACATAGAGATCACTCTACTAATTCATTAATCTATGACTTCTGTTATACAAGCACTGTTGAACCCATCAAATATTTATCCACTTCACGCGCAGCTTCGCGTCCTTCATTGATCGCCCATACGACTAGACTTTGTCCACGACGCATATCACCAGCAGCAAATACTTTATCTACATTGGTATTGTATTTACCATAACGTGCTTTAACATTCGTCCAGCGATCTGTTGCTAGGCCTAATTGTTGTGGCAACGTTTGTTCAGGACCATCAAATCCGATAGCAATTAGTGCAAGTTCCGCAGGGAATACTTTTTCTGTACCTGGGATTGGTTGATAGATTTTACGACCGGTCTCATCGACAATACGTTGAATCTGAATCGTATGCAACTCTTTCAAGTTACCATTTTCATCACCAACAAATTTAGTCGTCATGATTGAGAATTCACGTGGGTCACTACCGAATATCGCTTTTGCTTCTTCTTGTGCATAATCCAATGTGTACACATTAGGGAATTGTGGCCACGGGTTACTAATAGGATCACGTTCTAAAGGCGCTTTGTCATGCGTACCGAATTGAGTGACTGTACTGCAACCATGACGAACCGAAGTAGCTACACAGTCAGAACCAGTATCACCGCCGCCGATCACAATAACATTTTTATCTTGAGCAGATAAATAATTACCGTCTTCAAGATTGCTATCCAGATAACTTTTAATCGAACCGTTTAGGAAATCCATAGCATAGACAACACCGTTTAACTCGCTGCCTTCAATATTGAATTCACGCGGTTTCGTTGCACCGCCACAAAGTATCACAGCATCATATTCATCAACCAATTGTTGCGCAGGAATATCTTTTCCAATTTCTGTACCTGTAATAAATTCGATACCTTCTGCGATCAAAAGGTCAACACGACGCTGAACAATACCTTTGTCTAATTTCATTGTTGGAATACCATACGTTAGCAATCCACCAACACGATCAGACCGCTCATAGACAGTAACAGAATGACCTGCTTTATTTAATTGTGCTGCACACGCCAGACCGGCTGGACCTGATCCGATAACCGCTACACGACGACCTGTACGTTTTTCAGGTGGTTGTGGAACAACCCAACCTTCTTCAAAACCTTTTTCAATAATCGCTTCTTCAATGGTTTTGATCGTTACCGGTTGTCCGATCAGACCTACCGTACACGAACCTTCGCACGGTGCTGGACAGATACGCCCTGTAAATTCAGGAAAATTATTTGTTTTGTGTAGACGCTCTAGCGCTTCTCTCCACAATCCACGATACACCAAGTTATTCCATTCAGGAATCAAGTTATGAACCGGACAACCAAAAGTTCCACCAGCCATATCCATTCCTGTGTGACAGTAAGGTGTGCCACAATCCATACATCTAGCGCCTTGTGTACGGAGCTCATCTTCTGCCATATGTTTGTGGAACTCTTGCCAATCTTTTACGCGTTCAAGCGGATTGCGATCCGCGGGAATTTGTCTTTTGTATTCCATGAATCCAGTTGGTGTAGACATTTTAACATTTCCCCCATCCGTTCTGTCACTGCTAAGCTTGTTGTACAGATATTTTTATGATATCCAATCTTGTTACCTTCTCTTTATTTAGTGAATCTAGGTGTCGTCTTACTACTTGTAAAACACAATACTTGCTTGTAATAAGTTTATTTTCTAGATTATCATTCACACAAATAAATACAAAATGGATTATGCGCATGATTGTTTGTACTTTTTACATAGAGATTACACCGTGGTGAAACATCTTGCAAGCTTATTTCTTGGCGTTGCGTAATTTTCCACTATAATCATTGAACGTTGTGATAGAGCGTATACTTTTAATACATGCTCAAATGAATATTAATGCTGATTATAGTTTACTGCATAGATAGCTGATTTTTATTTTCGCATAAATATCTCATAAAATGATTAAATATGCAAATATTCTTTAAAATAATAATTATAATCGTTTTTGTCATCTCGCACACCTTGAGTAGTAGAAACTTCTTTCCATTTCGACCAATCTACCTCTGGAAAATACGTATCTCCTGCAAAATCATGATCGATGTCTGTAACTAACAAACGATCTGCATGATCCAAAAACTGCTTATAAATTGTAGAGCCACCGATAACCATTAATTCCTGCTCTGGATCTGCAAGCTGGATCGCTTCCTCTACTGAATATACAACTTCAGCATCATTAGCTTGAAAATCATGACTTCGTGTCAGGATAATATTACGACGATTGGGTAGCGGCTTACCACCAAATGATTCCCATGTTTTGCGTCCCATTATTACTGTTTTGTGCTGAGTCTGTTGTTTGAAATAAGCCATATCGCGGGGCAATCGCCAGGGTAAGTCATTATTTTTGCCAATGACTCCGTTGCTTGCTTGCGCCCATATCATTGTAATCGTCATTCCAATTACGACCTCCATATGTCCAAAATATACGTTAAGACAGGTTTATACTGTATCATATCATCAAAACCTGTCATTGGCATCACATTATTATCCAAATCCCGAACCTTTTATAACCTTACATACTCAATCATTTGCCAAAAAGCAATATATAAAATATTTTATAGATAGTCATTCATAAATTTAATCATTACCTATCTTTTAGTTGAGCTGTTTCGTTCTTTTTGCTGATCTACTTCGTTTTTTATTGATGTAGTAATTTAATTCTAATCTACTGGGTGCACAGACTTGAGAGTAATACATATAGCGCTTCTCAAAGTTATTTTACTATACAAAAAAACTCTTACTTCTTTTTCTTGTTACAGAAAAGATGTTAAGAGTTCTTTGTAAAACAACAGAATAGGCTATTTTATTATACCGAAATAGGTGCTTTGATTCCTGGATGATACTCATAATTTTCAAAAACAAAATCATCAAAATGATAATCAAAAATCGAATCCGGTTTGCGAGCCAGACGAAGCTGAGGCAATGGATACGGTTCTCTGGTTAACTGTAATTTCGCTTGCTCCATATGGTTAGCATAGATATGAACATCTCCACCCGTCCATACCAGATCGCCCACTTCCAGATCGCATTGCTGTGCAACCATATGAGTGAGAAGTGCATACGAAGCCAGATTAAATGGCAATCCTAAGAAAGTATCTACCGATCGCATCTGGAACATGCAAGACAATTTGCCGTTGGCTACATAAAATTGGAAAGCATAATGACAAGGTGGCAAAGCCATCGCATCTACTTCTGCTGCATTCCAAGCATTTACAATATGACGACGTGAGTCTGGATTATTTTTAATACTTTCGATTACCGATGTAATCTGGTCAATCACTTCTCCACCGGGCCCGCGCCATGTTCTCCACTGTGCTCCATACACACGTCCTAGATTTCCTTCTTCATCTGCCCATTCATCCCAGATCGTAACGCCATTATCTTGCAAATATTTAATATTCGTACTCCCACTAAGAAACCATAACAATTCATGTATAATCGAACGAGTATGTAACCTCTTCGTTGTTAGTAAAGGAAAACCTTTTTGCAAATCAATACGCATTTGTCTACCAAAAACAGATGTCGTTCCGGTTCCAGTACGATCTGATTTTTCTGCACCATGATCCAAAATATCTTGTAATAGCTCTAAATATACTTTCATAATTCACCTCATCATAAGACTTCGCTAAACGTTCAATATGAGATATACCTATATCTGTATCTATCTAGCTTCTTATTATGATAGTAAAAATCAGATCAAGATACAACTCTTAGGTATTGATAAAATAGATAATAATTATATTCAATCCTAAAATAGATGTATGAAAACATAACGCTGAACAGCGAAGTACGGTTTTATACATTTCAATATCATGCTAAAAGCTACATAGTACTCTAAAAAGGTTCTAAAAAACACAAACACCCATCTGTATAAAACAGATGGGCGAACGTTTAGACGTTAATAGATATTAACGAGTTTCACGATGGATCGTGTATTTTTTTAGACGTGGGCAATATTTTTTCAACTCAAGACGTTCTGGATGATTTCTTTTGTTCTTGGTTGTAGTATAATTACGGTCGCCAGTCTCTGTGCATGCCATAGTTACGATAACGCGCATGTGAATTCACCTCACTTCACTAATTAATAGACAAAAATATTCAACTATACTAATGTACCCTAATTGTGAAAAATGTTCAACTTCAATTTTCAGAAAAACACCATATTCATTAAAGGATAGGTTAAATCTTTTCTCAATCTGTTCACTACCGAACAGATATGATGTCCAACAGCCTTTTCTATTATATCATAGATTGTTGTATATTTACATTGAATACGCTTGATTTTTTGAAAAGAAATGTACAACATAGGATATGAATTCACCTGCAATTATCAACCAAACAAATGTGTTACAGCTTCATTCACATGATCCTCTTCCGATGTTACCCAGGGTAACGGATTATTCAGTGTGGACCAATCTAGCTCCATCTCCTGATCGGTTAACAGGCACTGATCTAGTTCAGACTCCATTTTCAATTGATCCAATTCTATGCCGATAAAAACGACCTCTGTCATACGATCTCCCCACTGCTGATCCCATTGTTCCAATAGTTCTGGTTCTTCTGCTAAAATCTGCTGTCGTTCAACTTCAGGTAATGCTGCTACCCAATGGCCAGCAGGACCAAATTGAATTGATGTGCCTGCTTGTCCTAATGTAGCTGCTACATCTTCGCCTGTAGCTAACCAGACTAATCCTTTAGCTCGTATAATCGATTCAGGCCATTCTTCCATAAAATCGTACAATCGCTGTGGTGCAAAAGGACGTCTACGTCGATATACAAAAGAATGAATACCGTATTCTTCAGTTTCAGGAGTATGATGATCCTTTTGTAACTCTTGCATCCATCCTGCGGAAGTAGAAGCTTTCTCCATATCGAATAAATGAGTATTTAAAATTTCTTTAGGATCAATTTGACCTTTGGTAGTACGGATAATACGTGCACTTGGTTGAAGTTTATGAATAACCGCTTCTAATTTATTTAATTCTGATTCACTAACAAGATCGCATTTATTCAAAATAACTACATCACAAGTCTCAATCTGATCGATCAATAAATCGACCACATCCCGAGTATCATCCTCACCTACGGCTTCTCCTCGCTCTAGAAGTGTTTCGCCAGACTCATAATCATGCCAGAACCGATTACTATCTACAACAGTCACTAGACAATCCAGACGTGTAATAGTAGTTAAATCAAATGCTAGTGAGTCATCTGCATAACTAAATGTCTGAGCAACAGGAATAGGTTCACTAATCCCAGACGACTCTATCAGGATATAATCAAATCGACCTTCTTCTGCTAACTGCTTTACTTCTAATAAAAGATCGTCTCGTAATGTACAACAAATACATCCATTCGAAATTTCTACTAGCTTTTCTTCTGTTCGAGATAATGTACTTCCTGATTTGATTAAACCTGCATCAATATTCACTTCACTCATATCATTGACGATCACAGCTACTTTTAATCCATCACGGTTATTAAGTACATAATTAAGAACCGTTGTTTTGCCTGAACCTAAATAACCACTAAGTACGGTCACTGGAATTTTCGCTTGTTGATTGATTACCATAATATTGTCCCCCATCACACTTTTAATCGTAATAATTACTATTAAAAGATTATACACCTATTGATAGCATGATTGTCAATTATTTTGTGGAAGATTCTTATTTTATGTATTTATAAAAAACAGCAAAAAGCCGTCAGAAATGTATTCTGACGGCTTTGAGTAACAACTTATGCTATATACAGTGATGTAGATAAGAGTACGATGATATATAACATAACTGTTTATTTATTATTTTTTGCGTGGAGCGATAACATGGATAGGGTGACCCATAACCAATTCAGCCGCTTCCATTACGATTTCACCCAATGTTGGATGCGCATGGATAGTCAATGCCAAATCTTCAAGAGTTGCGCCCATTTCGATAGCAAGACCCATTTCAGCGATCATGTTAGAAGCTTCCAAACCTACGATTTGAGAACCAAGAACAAGACCTGTTTCTTCGTCTGCTACGATTTTCACGAAACCTTCTGTGTTATTCAAAGAAGTTGCGCGACCGTTACCTGCATAAGGGAATTTACCAGCAGATACTTTGTATCCTTTTTCTTTTGCTTCTGTCTCTGTGTAACCAACACTAGAGCATTCTGGATCTGTAAATACAACAGCCGGAACACATTTGTAATCAATTACAGAAGATTCACCAGCAATAACTTCAGCTACTACTTTAGCTTCGTAAGAAGCTTTGTGAGCTAGAGCAGGACCAGCAACGATATCACCGATAGCGAAGATGTGAGGAATGTTTGTGCGTCCTTGGTGATCAATTTTGATCAAACCACGATCGTCCAATTCCATCTCAATTAGATCAAGACCCAACTCACCATCAGTGTTAGGACGACGACCAACTGTTACTAGCAAGTATTCTGCTGTAACTTCTTTAGCTTCGCCACCAACGCTGAATTTAACAGTTACATCTTTATCTGTTTGCTCTGCGCTTTCCGCTTTCGCGTTCGTGAAGATTTCCATACCGGATTTCTTCATGTTTTTAGCAACAAGGCTAGTCATATCTTTATCGAATCCTGGCAATACTGTATCCAGACCTTCGATGATTGTAATTTTAGTACCGAATTTAGCATACATTTGGCTAAGCTCAGCGCCGATGTAACCACCGCCGATAACAACCATGCTTTTCGGAATTTCAGGTAAATTCAATGCTTCTGTAGAAGAAAGAATACGTCCACCAAATGGGAATGCTTTAAGTTCGATTGGACGAGAACCTGTTGCAATAATACAGTTTTTGAAACGGTAACGAGGAGATTCATGATCGTTGAATACACGTGCTTCATTTTGGTTAATGAACATGCATTCGCCTTGGAATACTTCTACTTTGTTACCTTTCAACAATCCAGCTACACCAGAAGTCATTTTTTTAACAACGCCTGATTTGAATTCTTGAGTTTTGGAGAAATCCACTTTTACATTTTCAGCTGTAATACCGAAAGCTTCGCCATGTTGTGCAGCTTCGAATTGGTGAGCTGCAGAGATTAGCGCTTTAGAAGGAATACAACCACGGTTCAAACAGACGCCGCCTAGTTCGGATTTATCTACGATCAAAACTTTTTGACCCAATTGAGCCGCACGAATTGCAGCTACATATCCACCAGGTCCTGCACCAATAACTAAAGTATCAATATCGAGTGAAGCATCGCCTACTACCATTGATTACACCTCCATAACCAGCAACTCGGGATTAGCGAGAAGTGATTTGATAAAGTTCATAAAGTTCTGTGCTGTTGCACCATCGATAATACGGTGGTCAAAGCTTAGGGATAGAGCCATTACAGGTGCTGCTACGATTTCGCCATTTTTAACAACAGCTTTTTCGCTGATACGTCCAGTTCCCAAGATCGCAACTTCTGGGAAGTTGATGATTGGAGTAAAGAACATACCGCCAGCAGAACCGATGTTAGAGATAGAAATTGTGCTTCCACGCATTTCATTAGCAGACAATTTACCTTCGCGACCACGTACAGCCAAATCATTGATTGTGCTTGCGATCATGAAGATGCTCTTACGATCTGCATCTTTAACAACAGGAACGATTAGACCGTTATCTGTGTCTGTAGCAATACCTACATCATAATGTTTTTTGTAAACAATTTCGTTAGAAGCTTCGTCGATAGAAGCGTTCAATGCTGGGAATTCACGAGTAGCAGCAACAAGTGCTTTTACGATGAATGGCAAGTATGTTACTTTGATGCCTTTTTTCTCAGCAAGTGGTTTCATACGCGTACGGAAAGCTACCAATTCTGTAACGTCTACTTCGTCCATAATCGTTACGTGTGGAGCTGTGTATGCAGATTTAACCATAGCGTTAGAGATCGCTTTACGAATACCTTTGAATGGTACGCGCTCTTCGTCTCCACCTGTTGCGATAGCTGTAGGAGCTGCCGCTGGTGCTACTGGAGAAGATGTTTTTTCTTCTGCTGCTACTTCTGTAGTTTGAGAAGAAACTTGTCCTCCACCTTGTTTGAAAGATTCTACATCTTCACGTGTAATTTTACCGTTGTTACCAGTGCCGCTAACTTGTGCTAGATCAACACCTTGCTCACGAGCAAATTTACGAACGCTTGGAGTAGCTAGAACATCTTTGTTAGGAGCTGCTGGTGTAGAAGCATTTGTTTCTTTACCTTCTTTTGCATCAGCAGGGCTGTCAGCAGCAGGAGATGAAGTTGTATCTACTCCGCCTTGAACAGATTCTTGTTCTTGACCGCTCTTTTGTTCTGGAGCTGTTTCTTCTTCGTCTTGATCTGGAATGTCACCTTCAGCTTCGATAATTGCTACCGTTTCGCCTACATGACAAATTTGACCGTCTTTCGTCAATACTTCAAGTACTGTTCCATCAACTGGACAAGGTACTTCAACTACTGCTTTATCATTTTGTACTTCCATGATGATGCTATCGTCTGTTACTTTATCACCTGGTTTGATATGCATTTTGATGATTTCGCCTTCATGCAAACCTTCACCAAGCTCTGGAAATTTATAAATAAATTTTGCCACTTGCAAAACCTCCCTATTTAGATTGCTGAACAATTGATTCCACTCCTATCATTCAGCAATATCTCTTTACCTAATCTATTTAGTGCATATTTCAAAGCCAAAAGGCGTCCGCAAAATTATATTCTTCGATTTAACGAGTATCCAAAGGACGATCATCAAACTGAATGAATATGCTCATGTACCCGCCTTTTGACAATAAAAACTATTTTAGAATTGAACTACTTTTTTGACTGCATCAATAACACGTTTAGGTGATGGCAACCAAGAATCTTCAATTTGTGCAAATGGATAAACAGTATCCGGTCCTGCTACACGCAGTACTGGAGCTTCCAAGTGCAAGATTGCTTTTTCATTGATTTGTGCAATAACTTCTGCCGCTACGCCAGCACTTTTTTGTGCTTCTTGAACAACGATTGCACGATTTGTTTTTTGGATAGAAGCTACGATTGTATCAATATCAATCGGGCTTACTGTACGAAGGTCAATAATTTCTGCTTTGATTCCTTCTTCAGCCAATTGATCAGCCGCTTTAGTTGCTGTGTGAACCATCATGCCGTAAGCGATGATTGTTACATCAGAACCTTCACGTACTACGTTTGCTTTACCCAATTCTACTGTATAAGCTTCTTCAGGTACTTCTGCACGGAATGCATGGTACAAGTTCAAATGCTCCATAAAGAATACAGGATCGTTATCACGGATAGATGCGATCATAAGTCCTTTAGCATCGTAAGGGTTAGAAGGGATAACCACTTTGATACCTGGAGTTTGTGTAAGCAAGCCTTCTAGAGAATCAGTATGCAATTCTGCCGCTTTTACACCGCCACCGAAAGGTGTACGGAAAACGATTGGAGAATTGTATTTGCCACCAGAACGGTAACGCATACGAGCTGCTTGAACAACCATTTGGTCAAGTGCCTCAAAAATAAAACCTACGAATTGGATTTCAGCAACAGGACGGAATCCTTGGATACCCAAACCTACTGCCAAACCACCGATAGCTGACTCAGCAAGAGGTGTATCAAATACACGATCTTCACCAAATTCTGCTTGCAGACCTTCTGTTGCGCGGAATACGCCACCAACATGACCTACGTCTTCTCCGAAAAGGATCACATTAGGATCATTTTTCAATTCAACGCGAAGCGCATCACGAATCGCTTCTTTCATATTCATTTGTGCCATTTGCTTCATTTCCTCCTTAAACATTTCACTGTTCATGTTCACGCATCAAGGATCTAGATTAACGCTCTATTTTTAGAAACCTCTTATTCGAAATCAGCTTTTTGCTCTTCCAAGTGTTGAGGTGTTTGTTCAAACATGCTATCAATCAAGCCAGAAACAGTCATTTTCTCTGTTTTCTCTGCTTTTTTGATTTCTTCGTTTACTTTAGCTTTAGCTTCTTCTCTTACGCGCTCTGTATCTTCATCAGTCCAGAGACCTTTTTCAGCCAAGTATTTAGCAAGACGAGCGATAGGATCTTTTTCACTCCAGATACCTTCTTCGTCTTTAGTACGATATTTACTCGTATCATCAGACATGGAGTGAGGACGGAAACGGTAAGTAACAGCTTCGATCAATGTAGCACCTTCACCATTACGTCCACGTTCAGCAGCATCTTGGACCGCTTTGATAACAGCAAGAACGTCCATACCGTCTACTTTTACGCCTTTGATACCTGCTGCAACCGCTTTATGAGCGATCGACAATGCAGCTGTTTGTTTTGCGAAAGGAGTTGTAATTGCATAACCGTTATTTTGTACAAAGAAAATAACAGGCAATTTGTATACACCAGCATAGTTAAGACCTTCATAGAAGTCACCTTCAGAAGAACCACCATCACCTGTGTAAGCAATAACAACTTGTTTTTGTTTTTTCAATTTGTAAGCCATAGCAATACCCATTGCATGCAAAATTTGTGCACCAATGATGATTTGCGGCATTAAAACGTTAACGCCATCAGGAATTTGTCCACCGTGTTGATGTCCACGAGAGTACAAGAATGCTTGATAAAGTGGCAATCCGTGCCATACCAACTGAGGAATATCACGATAACCCGGGCATACGAAATCTTCTTTTTGCAAAGCGAATTCGCTACCAACCATTGTAGCTTCTTGACCAGATACTGGTGCATAGAAACCAAGACGACCTTGACGACCTAAGTTAACTGCACGATCATCCCAACTACGTGTGAAGACCATACGATACATAATTTCTTTCAATTGATCATCGTTAAGATCAGGTAGTAAATCTTTGTTGACGATTTTGCCTTCAGGAGAAAGAACGGAAAGAGCTTCCACGTCCTCCGTATAAACTTCATAAGGAACCTTGCTCATTTTATTCACCTCAATAAAAAATTTGAATATCATGTCCCGCTGTTATAGAATTATTATACACCTGTTCTACTCCATTCGTCAAAACATACATTGAAATTTAGTAGATATGTGTATTATTGTATGTATAACAGCAGGTTAATATTTGTATAACAGTTTTGCGATCTCTGTATTCAAAGACTTTACGACCGCACGAAACAATCTTAACGCATTGTGATACGCAATGCAAAAAATATTCCCGAAAAAGGTGATCACTGTGACAGATTCCCGTTATCTTAAAAGAACAATACTGAAAGAACAAATCGAAAGCAGCCATCTTGGTGAAAGTCGTACATTACGGATTTACTTGCCGCCAGGCTATAATGAAGTATTAAGTTATCCTGTAGTATATTGTCAGGACGGTGAAGAATTTTTCAACTTTGGTCGAATTGCTACGTATGCCAACCAATTAATTTTAGATGAAAATATCGAGCCTTTTATTATCGTAGGTGTAGAAGTAAATACGAAGATTAGAACGCAAGAATATGCTCCATTTGGCGATCGCTTCGAAAAATACACCGCTTGTTTTGCTGAAGAAATCATTCCATATATCGAGCAAAAATATCCTGTGCGACGCACTCCAGATCAACGAATTCTAGCTGGCGATTCACTTGGCGGCAGCGTTTCGATCCATCTGTCCCTGTTATATCCTGAACTGTTTCAGCAGGTGATTAGTCTATCCGGTGCTTATTATCAACAAAGTCAGGATATTATCGCACAAGCTCAAAATCTTACAGATTTGAATGTATACATGATTGTCGGTCTGCAAGAAACAGATTTTGAGAGCGATACAGGTATTTACGATTTTGTACAATTAAACCGCGACACTCGTGATCTTTTGCAAGCACGTGGAGCAACTGTACAATATAGTGAAAAAGATGGTAAACATTTGTGGGGCTTCTGGCAAAAAGAACTTCCTGCTGCATTAAAATACTTTTTACCTGAAATCTAAAATTTGTAGTTCTTTAAGTACTTACAGTAGAAATCGAACTTTCAAACGGCTTATATTGATGTTCGCGCTTTCATAAGCAAAAAAATCTATAACTCGTTTGATTGCTCGTCTTTTCTATTGTATCTGTGTGATAGAAAGTTATGCAACTACAATTTCAATATATCTTTTTTTATTTATACCAAATTCACATATAAACGATACAACAGATCTCTAGTATGAGATGAAACGAGGGCTGATTCATGTTGATGAAGCGTGCTATTATTTTCTCGGGTGGTCAATTACATCCTGACTTTTTGCAACAAATTCAAGAAGACGATTTGATTATTGGTGCTGATCGTGGAGCACTATTTTTAATTGAACATGGTATTCATCCCCATGTGGCTGTAGGAGACTTCGATTCACTGACCGATCGTGAACATGATCTGGAAAATATCAAAGCTAACAGTGATCAATTGATTGTCTATGATTCGGTTGAAAAAGATTGGTCTGATACCGAAGCTGCTTTTGAAATAGCGATGGAACGTCATATTCGTGATATTTTAATTTTAGGGGCATTAGGTACACGATTTGATCATACGTTGGCAAATGTACAACTTCTTGTGCGCGCAGTTCAACATCAGGTGAGTTGCAGCATTATGGATATGAATAATTATATTTCCCTTACCAGTACACAAGCCGTTATTGAAAATCGTGGTTTCCCTTATATTTCTTTATTGCCTATTACATCTGAAGTGACCGGCATTAATCTTACCGGATTTCAATATCCATTAGAGCAAGCTACTCTACGGATGGGTCAATCCCGTGGTATTAGTAATCATCTAATCAACGAAGAAGGTACAGTCAGTATCGAAGGCGGTCTATTGTTAATTATTCAGAGTAGAGATTAATTGTTATATCGTTTCTGCAGTATAGTTCTCTACTCTATTGAATAAGTAACTACAATTGAATCGATTTGTTTAACTCTTTTATGCACTTTGCTACTTTTATTTACTTTGCTATATTTGTTTGATCCTTTTATTTTGCTACATATGTAAAAATAAATCATCACTAAAAAGCAACAAAATCAAAAATCCATCGACCAGAGAGCATTGCTGGTTCGATGGATTTTTTGTGTAATGAGCATTCGTAATGAGAATTAATGAAGCAAGTAGAATCTTCCGTATCTAATAACAAGAACAAAATAAGAAGTAATACACGCTTATCCCTTATGTTGATCAACTATACATAGATTCTTACTCTATACTCTTTCATTCCTAAAAATTATATTTTGTCATGATGATCTAGAATATTTTGTACAAACTCTGTTTTGGCTTGAGTGTATGCTTCTCGATCATCTTTGTTGTCTATCGCTAAATGTTGCTTTAATTGCCCGTATTGCTCTGCCCATTCTGGATGTGCGATCAATCGATCCCGAAACAGAAGTTGATTTTGCCATTGCTGACCTTGTTGCAATACGATATGCAAATGAGCTGCCCGCTTATCATTGATCACTTTGACAAAAAATCGGCGATGCTGTTTACCATCTAATTCAGGCGGAACGTAATGCCAATTTTCTTTTTCCAATATAGGAATAATAGCTGGTAATTGATCAAATGAATCTGTGATTGCCATCATATCTATAATAGGTTTGGCAGGAAGATTAGGTATCGCTGTACTACCAAAATGTTCAATATGTTGTATATCCACAGGAGATAGTAACTGCGTTAATTCATTTGTATAGAATTTGCCCTGCTCTATCCATTGTGGATCAGGTGGTGCAATCTCTACTGATTCTGTTGCCCAGATCGGCCATGTCGATTCATTCTCAATATTAGTCATCCTATTCCCTCCTTTTCAACCAAAATAACGATGATATAAAGTGCGTGCTTCTGCTATATCTTTTGTACCATGTATCATAACACGACCATCACGGAAAATAACAAAACGCTGTTCATTTGGCATCGTCATAGATACTAAAAAAGGAGTAACACTCACTTGATTTTCTTCAAGCCTAGCTAAGCGTTGAGCGGTCTGCTCTAGATCTATTATCATTTTTTGTGCTGGACGAATCTGTACCGTATCTCTACCGCATAGTACTTCTGTTTTACTTTGACCCGCTTGAGTGAGATGGGGATACGTAGGTTGGCTACCACAAGAAGGACAATTTGGCTTGCGTGCACTATTCATTTTGATAGAGACCTGTTCATTATTCCATAAGTCAAATGATAACAATGTACCACGTAATTGATCTGTATTACCACTAAGAATCTTAATGGCTTCTGTACACTGATGAGCTACAACCATCTGAACAGCAGGAGGAATAATACCTGAAGTATCACAAGTATCTCCTCCAAGTGGTGCAGATTCCATTAAGCATTGTAGACAAGGTGTCACTCCGGGAATAATCGTAAATGTAATGCCGTAGCTTCCTACACAACCACCATATATCCAGGGAATATTATATTTTTGCGAAATATCATTAATCATTAATCGAGTCTCAAAATTATCTGTCGCATCCATGATCAGATCTACCCCTTTGGCTAGATCATTCATTTCATCAGCCGTTACGTCTGCAATATGTGCTTCAATAGTTACGTCAGAATTAATCTGTTGTAGACGACGTTGAGCAGCGATAGCTTTGGGCATACGATCTTGAGCATCTTGTTCTGTAAACAGTTGTTGCCTTTGCAAATTACTCCATTCTACATAATCGCGATCTGCAATAATTACTTTGCCTACTCCTGCACGAACCAGTGTCTCTGCAGAGCTAGAACCCAAAGCTCCAGCTCCTACAATAAGCACAGTGGCTTCTGTCAAATGTTGCTGACCTTTTTGACCTAAAGGAGTAAATCGCACTTGTCTGGAGTACCGATTATGTTGTTCTGGTTGTTGATGGTTATTGGTATTATTCACCTTCAAGTCGTGATCATCCCTTCTGCTGGACTGCTCGCCACAGCATACTCACGTACAGGAATCATGCCTGCTTCCCTTCCTAATCGTCCTGCTTCTACACCTAGCTTCATAGCTGTTGCCATTTTGACAGGATCCGTTGCGCCAGAGACAGCACTATTAAGAAGTACCGCATCGGCTCCAAGTTCCATCGCATACGCAGCATCTTTCGGTGAGCGTATACCGGCATCGACAATCACAGGTACAGTCGCTTGATCAATAATCCATTGCAACGCCGAAGGATTAAGTATTCCTTTACCGGAACCGATCGGAGAAGCTCCAGGCATAATTGCATGTACACCAAGTTGCTGTAAGCGTTTGGCTAACATATAATCATCAGAGATATACGGCAGAACAATAAATCCTTCTGCTAGCAAGACTTCACAAGCTTTGACGGTCTCCAAAGGATCAGGTAAAAGCAACGTATCATCTCCGATAACTTCTACTTTTATCATATCACATAATCCAGAAGCTTTTGCCAGACGTGCTATCCGAATAGCTTCTTCCGCTGTTTTGGCTCCTGCGGTATTAGGCAATAGTTTATATTTTTTGAGATCTAACATTTCTAGAAAATTCGGTTCATTCACTTGCTCTAGATTCAATCGTCTTACTGCAAATGTTAGCACTTCTGTGCCTGATGCTTCTACCGCCTGATTCTGAATCTGCAAATCTGTAAACTTCCCTGTGCCTAGTAACAGTCTCGATGTAAATGTATGTGTACCTATCGTTAACAAATCAGCCACCTCCTACAAAATGTACAATCTCTAATATATCTTTTTCTGCCAGTGTAATATGCGGATGTTCTTCTTTTTGCAAAATTTGTTGATTATGTTCTACAATCACTGTTTTGTGACCTAATGATAAAGATTCTAGCAATTTGGATACCGTGTTGTATTCAGGTTCTACATATTTTCGATGACCATTGATAATTAATTCCATGTAGACACTCCTTTGGCTGTAGATCGAGATTTCGATGATAAAGATTTCGATTTTTGCAAAGCTCGTTCTGGTGAAAAGCAATCAGGAATATGCGCTGTATCATTATTTATTAATGCCTCTGCCATCCATTTGGCTGTGCCAGCAGCTAACAACATCCCATTTCGATAATGCCCTGAAGCTGTCCATAATCCAGCAAGCGGTTGAATCCTTCCTAAATAAGGTAATTCATCCGGTGTTCCAGGACGTATCCCTGACCAACAACGTTCAAACGTAGCTGATCCTATCGCAGGCAGAAATTGTTCTGCTCCCGACAATAACTGAGCAATCGCAGAAAGATCTACTGTTGTATCTGTACGTTCTGGTTTACTGGTAGCTCCAATCCAGATGCGATGATTACTTTTGGGAATGATATAAATGCCTTCTCCATAAATTGTATGTCCAAGATATTGAGAAGAAGTACTGACTTCGATGAGTTCTCCTTTGACCGGTACCAAAGGTAAACTATACTGCTCTGTTGCTAGCAATTGTTGTGTACTCAAGCCTGTTGTTAATACTACTTGTTCAGCGTAGATTTCTCCTTGATTAGTGATTACACCTGTAATATGATTTTTACCTTGCGAATGCAGTAAACGGTATACTTCTGTCTCAGGATAAAAATCGACATGATGCTGAATCGCTGCTTGAACAAGCGCTTGATTAAACAAAGCTGGAATTAATTGCGGTTCATCTGGATTGTAGATCATTCCAGAAGGAGCATAAATATGTGGCTCAACTTGTGCTAGATATGATGGGCTCCACCACTCTTTGCGATCTACTTTTGAATCGTTATGTGTAGAAGCAGAAGTATGACCTTTATTTGGTAAAGGAAATAAATTTTCATCAAATGTCTTGTCATATCTTTGATCTGCTTGAAGTGGTTCTTTATGTCTTAACTGTAATTCTAGCTTGGTCAGTGGTAGCAAAAATCCTTCTGTTCGCAGTTCAATATCAATTCCTGTTTTCTCCAATAGATCAGTCGCAAGCTTGCTATATAGCGATTGACTGTATAATGCCAACTGGTACAATTCTGGATGAGCAAAATGTTCAGAATGAGCGGCTAACATCCCTCCTGCTGCACCTGATGCGCCAGAAGCTGGTTGATTTTTTTCAAGCAAAGCTACTTTGACTCCTTGCTGTGCCAGTTCATAAGCAATAGCAGCACCGATCACTCCAGCACCTACAACGATTACGTCATAATGATTAGCTTTGAGATTAGATAGATGAACCATAAGCCGATTCACTTCTTTCCTAATGATTGTAGATGCGTAAAAGTCATATATTGAATACTTTGGCCATACAACTGACAGGCATGCTGAGGATGTTCCGCTTCAAAAATACCAGACATTACAGCTACTCCTCTAGCACCTGCTCGATGAATGTCTTGGCAGTGTGATGGCTGAATACCACCTATTGCAATAACAGGTATAGATACCGCATGACAAAGCTTTTCCAATTGATCCAATCCTCGTGGAATCAGATCAGGTTTAGAGTTAGTCGAATAAATATGACCATAAAAAAGATAATCTATCCCTTCACTTTGAGCTTGTAATGCTTGCTCTATACTGTGAACAGATCGCCCGACTTTCCATAGTGAAGGAGGATCATCTGCATTTACATAAGACATATGTTCACTTAAATGCACACCCCCTATTTTTAGATCCGCTGCTAATTGAGTTCGACTATTGATCCTTATTTTGGATAGTGGTACTCCTGTATGCATGAGCTGCTGGACAGCATTAATAATCTGAGAATCAGACCACTTTTTTTCGCGAATATGAATAGCGGTCGTCCACGGATGTATCTGTGAAGCTACCTTTACAAACTGGTAGATCGATTGTTGACCTGTACTGATTGCATGAAGTTCCATATCGGTATATGCCCTCCTTTCCTCAAAAGTGTATAAGCAAACGCAAAAAAGCCACTTCTTATTATTCAAGAAGTGGCTAGTATAGACCTAGAAAATAATGAGCCTTGTTTGAGAGCAAACAAGATTATTTTAAAATAACGGAAACCGTATTTTAGATCATAATAAGCTCTCCTGTACAAAATAATTGCTATTCTATACAGTAAAAGACTCTATCGTTCATATGATCTAACATTTCCGAAACTCTGCTACCACTTCCCTACGCTGGTATGATCCAGATCAGGTACAAAGGGTCCGAAAGCAATATCTGCTTTCATCTCAGCCTCAAGCGGCCCCCCTAGTGCATTCAAGCTATTCAATTTGTTATTCATCTTAGCAAAGACTATTCAATAAAGCAAATGATTCTCAGACTCTTTATAAAGTATTAAAAAAGATAAAGAACTACATACTTTACAAAGTCATCTTGTACAATTCAATCTAAAATAAATGAGTACAACTAGCGATTACGACTTAAAAAGATGGAAAATCTTTTATTTCGCTTTAGCTTCAGACCACTGCTCAACATCCCAAATTTTAGTAACCCAATCTTCATAAAATTCAGGTTCATGAGACACGAGCAATACTGTGCCTTTATATGCTTTTAAAGCGCGTTTTAATTCATTTTTAGCATGAACATCCAAGTGATTGGTCGGTTCATCGAATAATACCCAGTTGCTTTCACGCAGTAATAGTTTGCACAAACGAACTTTCGCTTGCTCTCCACCACTTAGCATACGCATAGGGCGCGTGATATGCTCATTTTTCAGACCACAACGTGCCAGATGACCACGTACTTCATTTTGACTTAAATGTGAAAATTCATTCCATACTTCATCTATCGGTGTCAATTGGTCTGGACGTACTTCCTGCTCAAAATAAGCAGAATGTAAATAATCACCCAGATATGTTTTACCACTAACCGGTTGAAGTTTACCTAAAATAGTTTTGAGCAATGTTGATTTACCTACACCGTTACAACCAACAATCGCAATTTTTTCACCACGTTCAATATTCATCGTCATTTTAGGCAATAGAGCATGTGTATATCCAATCTCAAAGTCTTTACCTTCAAAGACTGTTTTACTACTTGCACGAGCTTCTTTGAAATTAAATGTTGGCTTAGCAAATTCTTCTGGTTTGTCGATACGTTCGATACGATTTAATTGCTTTTCACGACTTTTTGCACGACCTGAAGTAGATGCACGCGCTTTATTTTTTTGAATAAATTCTTCTTGTTTTTTGATAAAATCTTGCTGTTTTTCAAAGGCTTCGATATGTTGATGCTTTTGAATATCAGCCATCTCTAGAAACTTATTATAATCAGCTGTATAACGATTTAATTTGGCAAATTCCAAATGATAAATCACATTCACGACTTGATTCATAAAATCTGTATCATGTGAGATCAATACGAAAGCATGTGGATATTCTTGTAGATAACGAGTTAACCATTGAATATGCTCTACATCGAGATAGTTGGTAGGCTCATCCAGCAACAAAACATTAGGCTTTTCGAGTAATAGCTTGGCAAGTAGTACTTTGGTACGCTGACCACCGCTCAAAGCTGTTACGTCTTTATCAAGTCCAATAACATTGAGTCCAAGACCGTAAGCCATATCTTCAACTTTAGTATCTAACAGATAAAAGTCTCCTATTTCCAGTTGCTCTTGAATATCGCCCATTCGTTCTAACAATACTTCCAATTGTTCCGGGGATGCTTCAGCCATCTGATTAGTGACTTCATTTAACTCTTGCTCTAATTCTAGCAACGGAAGAAAAGCATCTTTCAGTACATCACGTACTGTTTTTCCTTCTGTTAACTTAGTATGCTGATCTAAATAACCATAACGTACACGCGGAGCCCATTCGACTTTACCGCTATCTTTTAACAGTTTACCTGTCATAATATTCATCAATGTGGATTTGCCAGCACCATTTGCACCGACTAAGCCTACATGCTCTCCAGCAAGCAGACGAAAAGATACATCCCGAAATAATGTTCGGTCTCCAAAATTATGTGTTACATTTTCTACTGATAACAAACTCATACTAAATAATGCTCCTGTCTATGTTAAATATCTCTTTTTTAAATATACATCATCACAAAATTGCTACAGAATGTATTGTAACATAAGCAGAAGCTGTCTAGAACTGAAAATTTTCATTTTTTTACATTCATTTTCTGATATGTAGAATAAATGTATGCTTTTACGAACAGTTTGAAAGAATTGAAGTAATCTTATTATCGTTGAAGATTTTTGTCATTCTATGAAAAGATCAAAGCTTTTTTACTTACTTCTAAAAATTAAATTTAACTGTCGGTTGTTACTTTAAGAAGTAGATTGCATTAGTTTTAAGACATAGCTTGTTGATAATATTATAAACGACTGAATACTTTGAATTTGATTTTGACTTTAGTTAATAAAAAGCCTAGTATGAAAAAGAACCTTAAGGTTTATTCCTGATTTCTAAGGAGGAATTAAAAGTCATGAACATGTTTTTACAAAGTCACTTTCAAAATTAATTAACTCTCTCAAAGTATTGTTTTTATAATGTTACTTTGCTATTTGCAATACTACATTTGAGGGAGTTTTAAAAATGAATGATAAAAGAATAAATACTACAGCTGAAACAACATTGAATTTGCTCTTAGAAAAAGCCCACGAATTGCGTGAAGAAGGGCGTGCTAAGCAAGACCAAGAAATTCTGAAAAAAGCACGTTCTCTTCTTTTAGAAATGGTCGCTACCTATCCAGATCACGCTGAGGTAAATTATCAGACTGGAATGGTTCACGATAATTCCGGATATCCGAATGAAGCTATCCCTTATTATGTAAAGGCAATTGACCAAGGTCTTACAGGAGCAAATCTGCAAAGATGTTTGCTTGGTCTTGGCAGTACCTACCGTTCTTTAGGTTACTATCAAGAAGCGGTTGAAACTTTACATCGAGGTGTAACAGAGTTTCCTGAACACCGTGGCCTTCAAATCTTTTATTCAATGGCTCTGTATAATGCAAAAGATTACAAACAGGCTATGGAGATTGTTTTGGCTAATCTAATGGAAACGACTTCTGATGAACATCTTCAATACTTTAAAAGAGGAATTTCTTACTACGCTCAACACCTTGATGAAACTTGGTAAATTTTTATCGTTTTAAAATTAAGCTTGATGCACAACCTGCCAAACGATGATCGGTAGTTCAAAACCAAAAACCAGTAACCTTTTATAAGGTTATTGGTTTTTTTGTATGACTTTTGATTTAAAAAAGCTATTTTATACAACATTAATGAATTAAAGGATTACGACAATCGCGTAGAAAGTATCCTGATTTCGCAGCTTCTTTAGCATCGGTAAATAAATCTTGAGCTGGTGCAGGTAACTTACAACCATTAGGATAAGCATATTTGATACCTGAATCAGGATCAGTCGTTCCTAACCATGAAGTCTTTTTCACCAATCGTCCTCCGCCAAGCGCATAATTGTTATAATAACCGCTTCCTGTCGGAATCCCCTGCAAAAAAGAAATAATACTGATATCGTTAATACTATTGTTCCATTCCTCTTGCGATATCGTTGGTAATGTAAATGTATAAGAAATCCCATAACGAGAAGCATATTCATTGTGTTTATTGATATAGTAAGCCAAATCTTTTTGAATTGAACTCACTATCGCTGTACGTCTCACTTGCTCAAATGTATTGATCTGATCTAAAAGTGCTATATTCGTCTGATCCGCTAACTGCTCTGCTTCTCCATCTAACACTTTTCCTGTACTGGCTTCGACAACATGCACATAATGATCTAGCGTAAATTGGATACTATTGCCTTGTGCATCAGAATACGCATATGGCTTTTTCGGGTGCCATATATGTCTAGCATTAGGCAATCCATCACTTCCTGTATAATCTTCAGTCGCATAGATGTAATAACCATCATAATCAATCACTACGATTGCAGGGATATAGTGCAGTAGATTTTGCTGTGCAGATTCATCCCCACGAATACCAAAATTCAAATACAATGTATTCAAAAATGTATGTAATGCTAACTCTTTATCTGCTCGAAAAAACTTTTCTGAAGAGTATCCTGCTTCATATTGCTGCTGCTCATTCGTACTCATCACCTGACCTGCATCTTGAGCAGCTGTACGAAGTGCTGTAGTATACGAAATTTGTAGACTCGATGCTTGCGCCTGTTCGTCAGTATGTAAGCCACTCAGCCAAAATAGCGGAAAGAAAATAATAACAAACAAAATAGCAAAATCAGTAATCTTCATTCAGCACCATGCCTCCATAACGTGCAAGTACAGCAGAACGATTCTGATTTCCTTCGATCCCTAACATTCCGCGCAATATCGCTGCCATTGTTCGATTCGTACTTTCTACTTTCACTGTAAAATAATCTCCATTTTGTAAACGATATTGTCTGCTTTGATCGTCTTTGGGTGTGCTGTTATCTGGATACAATACAGGCATGATAGCATTCTCATAGTATCCCTCATATACAGTTGTAAATTTATTTTGAAAAGTATTTACGTTCGCTGGATCTGTATATTCAGGATGATATGTTTTGTGTAAATGTTCGATTTGAATAGTATACTCATTACCTGTTGCATTAATTTCACGTGTGAAATCATTATACATGGTAGGTGTTACGTATCCTTTGGTGCGTACAGCATCTGTAAATTGAACAACTGCATTATAAACTATCATCTGAGAAAGATCGTCTTGTCGCTCTGCCGCTTGCATCGTAGGAAATACATATAATAAAGCTACCGCAAGAAAAGCGGCAAATACTTTGGACATCGAATTCATAGCGTTCTCCTTGATCGTTCTGTGGTATAGCACTATGGGCTACTACATCATATTGATTAACTAAATAGAATAGTAACCACTTCACCTTGTGGATTCGTCTGGTAAGTCACTTGATACGTACGATTGACTTCTATTCTCAGTAATGCAGATGGTTCAGGTTTTACAGCATGAGGATAAAGCACATGATCGATTTGCATATCTACACCGATCTCTTGAATCTGAGCAATCGATTGTCTGACCTGTGCGCCTGTATACGTCAACGGTTCTGAAATGCCTATATACTGCTGAACGCTTTGCTTTTGTCCTTGCATCACAGGTTCTGATAATTGATTTACTTTCTGAATACCACCACTTAGATAAAGTGCCGCAAGGCAAGCTGTTCCGAACAAAAATAATTGAACAGCGAGCCACAGCATACTTTTTGTACTATTATCCATCGATTAGTCCTTACTGCTGAGTGAAGACAAGACCACGTACAACGTTAGAACGATCTTTAATAATCGCAGCTTTGAATTTACCGCTCGGATTGACATACTCTGGGCTTGATTCTGTCATCGTATTATTCATATCACCATTAGCTTTAGCTGTTACGGATCCATAAGAATCTGAAGTTAATTCTCCACTTGTGTTTAAAGTATTACCGTACCATTGACCATTTGAACCTTTGTTTTTACCCGTTGTTACCTGAACACCAAATTGTTCTTTACCGCTAAATTTACGTAAAGCATTGGTTACTTGAGAACCGCTGATAGTTGTACCATCATAGACTGTATAAGACGCTTGAGATAATTCAGTTTGGATATCAGCAAAGTTATTTTGTGCCGTCTTGGTAGCTTCTTGAGCAGAAATAAATAAGATTACTACAATCGTTATCAAAGCGATTGTTAAAAATATTCCTGCGGCTACTTTTAAAGCGGTTGAAGCATTATTCATTGTAAAATCCCCCGTTATTTGTTTTGTAGTTTATTAGTTTTAACGTGTATCAATAGCTATATTCTTTGAATCTGATCGTAATAGACTTCCATCTGACTAAAGCTCATACCTATCAGTGGTAAGACTAGATAAAGGAATATCAGAGCATACATCGGAGTAAAACCGATCATTTTGCCCCATGTTGCTTTTGTTTCGATCATTTTTTCGTATTCTTGACGACGTTGTTCAAAGTAATAGGACATATCACTTTCAAGATCATCAAATGCTTGCGGAATCGGAATTTTGTCTACTGCCAGATGTAGTTTGTCTACTAGCTTGCCGAATTCAGGAAACGATACTTCGTCTTTCAACTGCTCTAGCGCATCTTCAGGCCCATGCTCATAATGTAGTAAACATTTCTGTAGTGGCAATTTAAAAATCACAGCAAATCGATTCATCCATTCTAAAATCACTTCCACAGACATACGATCCATTCCACTTAGCATAGAGATCACTGTATGGAATTGATACACTTCATGCTTCATATCCATACTGCGTGCTTTTTTCTGGAAATAAAGCATCCATACAGGCACTTGATAAGCGATAAAAGAAGTAAGTAAAGCAATCAGTAATTCCCACCAGCGAAAATACTCGGTATCGTATGCTTTGAGCTTGAGCAAAATTCGATCAGTTGTAATATTGATTTGCTCTTGATCTCGAAATTTTCCCGAGTTGTTCACTTGTGTAGCAATCTGTTCATATGTCACTTTACTGGACAATCCAACAGACATCATAATTTGACGATCCAAAGTTGCTAATTCTTCTGCATTTTTTTGCTCATCTATAGACATAGAACCAAATAACATATCGTTTTTGACAGGTGCATACAGAATCATTTCTTTAGCTTGTTGGTGTAAAATAATTCCTGCTGACAATGTAATGCCAAAGCATAAAATACAAAGTACTAATCTACGTACTTGCAACCATTCCACTGTGATACGAGCATTGACATCATTCAGTAATTTGTCTAAACGATACTTATGAAGTGGATTTTCTCCAGCTGAGGCTAGAAATACGATTTTGCTAAACCATTTCCATTTCAATAACATTTGCTCCCAGGAGCGATAATCTTTGCCTGCTCGATAAGTCGTTTCATCGTAAGTCTGTAATTTTTGCAGTAACAGATAACTGATCAGAATAAGGATAAAAATAAAAATTCGTGCGATAAATCCTAATTTACTGGTATAAAAATCATCCATTGCTGGAAAGTTACTACGTGCCCACTGTTCAATCGGATTGGTAAAAAAGATCGGTACAAGCACGATAATATTTAGACTTTTGAGCAGATAATCGAGTTTATCTCGTCGTAAAATTTCTAAATGGATCTCTTTGGTCAGATTACTGAGTCCTCTAAGATACATCGATCCGTCTTGCCTTACTTTATCTCCGTATTCCATTACCATACCGGATATACCCGCAAAAGCTTTGAGAAAGCGATTAGGCGCTGTCTCGTAATATTGCTCTAATCGTTCTTCGGGATGTTGATCGGTTAATGCTTCTACAATCAAGTTAGCATGTAGAGCAATTTCAGGAGCAGCATATTCCGCCGCTTCATACAACGATTCATCGACCATGCCATGACGATGATAATGATGTCTAACATCAGCTAACAGATCAACCATTTGACGCAACAATCTTCGTTCTAATCGACCTGCATAAGCTTCGATAAACATGCTATTTAGTACGACTGCTGCAATACAAAGCATAATAAAGAATAACGGATCAGGATTGCGAATAATTAGGATGACTATTGATCCACCTAATATCCCTATAATCATCCATGTTACTGCCATTGTACGGCGACGTAATTCCCATTCTTCATAAGCATGAATACTGGTTAGTCGTTTGCGAATACGTAGAACGTAATGGCCTAGAAGCGGAATTTTCATCGCAACCATATAGGATTGTTGCAACGTTTGATAATGCCATGCTTGCCATTTTTTACGTAGATCTTGATTTTTTTCAGAAGGCATCATTGCTGTCAGATGTCGACTACGATTGTGTTGTATCCGATAAAGTAATATCACAACCGCCATTCCGACTGCGCATATAATCAAGACAGCGATAAGCAAATGCTTGATACTCATACAGCTTGCCCCCAATACGTATTTACAAAACGCTCAAATAAAACACGATCTTGAGTAGTCATTTGCTCTTGCATTTCGATTTGATTTTTTGTGGACATTGGATGAACAGCTACATAGACCCCATCATGATATTCAATAATATTACGTGCGATAAACGTATAACGCTGATTGTGACCTTCTTCTTCGCTTAAATCTGCTACAGGCACACACTCGGTGATCCGTTCGATATAACGTTGACCTTCGGCATCTCTTTTTAAATGGATATCAAAGTTAATAACGCTGACCACTTGCTCTTCGGCGATTACTTCATTTTGAAAAACACCTGTTTTGAGTAGTGAGTTACGTAAAGAATAGATCAGATCGCGAAACGTTTTCGCATGATGGGTGAAAATAGTGAACAAACTGGCAACCTGTGCCATCTGAATCATCCAGGCAGCTACTTCATCTGTAGCAACCTCTCCCAAAATATTAACTGTTCCATCGGTTTTCTTTTGAACATCAAGCCCTTGTTGACCTGATACATTCTCTGTTTCACGAAAGCTCAAAATATTACGACGACTATAGATTTCACGTAAATGAAGCTCTGATGCCATCTCTTGTACCCTTAACGTATAAGAAGCATAAATATGTTTTACCAATGCCATTAACAATGTTGTTTTACCGGAACCTTGAGCACCTGTAATCGAAGTAATACGTGCTCCTTTCATTAAGTAAACCAGCATTTCAATGACCATTGCAGATTGATCGCCACGAATCAGTTGTTCCAACGTAGCATTTTGCACATCGAACTTACGAACAAAAAATGCCCATGATTCGGCAAAAGGAGGACGCACCACAACGATCCGAGATCCATCTTTCATTTCATTCACTTTATAACCATTGGCTTCTGACAATTGGCCGGGATGATTGTATTTGTAAATATTTTGACAGACCCGTTTTAATTCACGTACAGAACCAAAGCTGAGAAACGACAAATGAATCGATTTTCCTTTATAAAATAGCCATACACTTTCCCATCCTTTGGCAGGTGGTTCTGTTACTTGGTCTTTAGGGTTAGGCATATAACGTGGTGTTAATTGGCCGGAATCTTCAAGTACACCACTTACCCCACCGCTGACGCCATCGACCCGTTGATCTCTAATTTCATCAATTACAGAGAATCCTTTATAATGCTGATAGACTTTTTGAGTAACGATATCTAGCTTTTCTTCAAAAGTTAAGGAGCGATATTCTTGTCTGAAAATTTGCTGGATATCATGCTCTGTAATTGCATAAGACAAACTGTCTCCATCCGTCTCGATTAACTTAGGCGCTGCAAGATCATATGTATCGATCAATATCGATAATCCATCACGTCCATATTCGCTAATGTAGCGATATAACAAAATATCAAACTGTTCGCCTGTAGTTAGGCGCTCTTCTTGATCAAACGGAATAATCTGATTAATATTAGTTTCGTTAAGCCCGTATCCTTTGTGCAATAGACCTGCGATAAAGTCTTTCACATAACGCTTATCCATCACATCTCCAGATATACATCCTTTTAACGCTTGACGTAATTCAGTACGTTTTGCTATTCTGCGTCGGTACTCTTCTTCATTCAGACCATAATCGGATAGACGGCTATGGCTCATATCATGCAATTGATCTTTGACGTATTGAATCAATGCAGACAATGTATGCTCTTGACTGTGATTAATAGCAATATCGTTACCTGCAAGGGCTGCGCGACGATGACGTGCAAATAATAACAGACCAAGAATCAGCAACACGATAATAATCAAAGTCATATTGATCCCATTTTCAAATAGCATGCAGCTTCCCCTCTCCAAGCCGCTTATGATCATGCCCTTCATTTAACTGTGCCAGTATATGTTCTGTTAACATCGTCGTCTGCTTAAACAACTCTGCATATTTACGTGGCTGCGTTACTCCAAGATTACGACGCACAAATGATAGTAATGTCTGTGCATTCCATGCATCTCTAAATTGAGCATCATTTTCTATCGCAAATATAGGTTGCTTTAAGCCAAATTTGCGACGAATATTAGCAACCGCACATTTGGAATCAGAGTCATAAGCTCCTAGAACTGTTGTCCATGGTTGTTGATGGATATTGGCCCACTGATTAGCAGTATTAAAAAAGGACTCTAAATGATTAATATTCTGGCTCATATTCACAACTACGCTATCTGCTTGCTTTAATAATTCCACTTTATCCATCCCTGACCCTACATCTACTATCACAAGATCATAATACTCATTAGCAATATTTAAAATGTCTTGCCAATCTGAACCTTCTTCCAGAGACGAAGAATGAGAAGCAATCATAGTTCCTGGTAACAGATCTAACCGATCTTTTAATAATGGGATTGTATAATCCGAGATATTGTTTTTGTTCAGCTTGCGCGAAGATAACAATCTACGCACACTATCAATGCCAATATCTGATTCTTGATAAGCAGTCGATACGATAGTTCCTTGTGCCATTAATCCACTTTCTATACTTTCACCTTGAGCTTGATTATGGCAGACCAATATCCGCAATCGATATTGTAATGCTGCTGTTAATGTCACTAATGCAGTATGTGAAGATGTTCTGCCATGACCTGCTTGTGGGCTCCAAAACATTACTGTACTCATGCTCTTTTCCTTTCTGCTTGTTTCAGCGCTCTTTTAATTTCTTTATTTTCCATGCCACTAATCTGACCTGTTAGTTCACATAATCCTTTTTTGAACAAACGAGACAATGGACGAATACGTAACTTTTCTGCATATTCATTTTCTAGTTTTAAAGCCATATCTGATTCTGTCCATGGAATCGTAATCACTTCTGTATTCCATGCAATATGCAAATGCTCTAAATGGCTACGAATATACTCTGATTCGAGCGAGCAATCTATCGTATGAATAAATGTTAATTGAAATGAGGGTACAAAATTAGCTTTGTCTTGAGCTTGCATCTGCTGATACCATTGCTCAAACCAAGCAATACTTTTGTCGATCGTTAAGCGGTCATAATCGCTCACCCAGACATGCTCTTGCGCATCTGTCCATTGTTCTCGATTATAAAAAGACAACTGTTCCAAATCACAAAGAATATAATCGTAATGAGTACAATCTTCACCTGTATGTGATAATTGCTGATTAATCTGTTCCAAAGATTCAAAACCTGTCGCCAAATCAAATCCGGCAAATTCAGTGATTGTCTGTATATATTCTGAATTGCCACTGTAATAGCGATAACGATGTTCTAGTGTAGCATCGATCAACAATACTTTTTGCCCGGCTGATGTCATCAAAGCACAAAGCGATAACATCAAATCTCGTTTATCGCATAATCCTGTAAATATCCAGGTTTTCAAAAAACTCAATCCCTTCTTGGTGTAAAAGGTTTATTTTATATGATTCTATCTATTGAGAAGTAAATGCTTCTGATGCGTTGTTTTTGTAAATAGTACTTTCGCTATTAGTAGAATTACTTGTATCTGTTGATGACTGTTCGTTGTTAGAAGTATTATTATCATTATTAGGATTGCTAGTATTCGAACTTACACCACTTGATTGATTATATGATTGTCGTGTAGATATAGCTGATTCGGCTGCTGATTGAGCAGACTGAGCAATATTGAGTCGTTGTTCATCAGATAACGCTTTGAGATCTAATTCTAATTGCTTGCGTACATTATCTAACAGATAACGCTCTGCTGTTCCTACAATATTAGGATCTGCTTTCATTAAATTAAGTACTTCTGCATTTGAAGGGTATGTCGGTATAGCTTCTTTTTGTAATTGTGGTTCTACATAACTAACTGCATACAGTGAAGCTTTGTGTAGTAAAGCATCAACGGTTGCACTGGACAATGCTAACATTTCATCTTCTTTTAACGTAGTCCAGATGGTTGGATAATCCAGATTGTTTAATTTCTTTTTGGTTAACACAATATAATCTTGTCCGGTTGGAAATTGAATTCTGATATCAACAGTATCTCCTTTTTTGATATCTGTAGGCATTAAGATGGTATTGAGCTCACGGTTACGCATATCATCTGTTGTCGGTTGTTCTTCATAGATCATCGAAGTGGTAATCGGCATATTACGAGTCAAATTAATTTTGGTCGTTTTACCTACAAGCTCATTAACAGTTGGTAACAAATGATCAGGTAAAGATTGCTTCGGTAAATAGATACCGATCAGGTCTTTTTTAGTGATTTCTTTGCCTGCGGTTACTTCTTGTGCCGGTACAAATACGGTGACACGCTCTGTACCTTCTTCTAATGTGCGTATCTGTTGTTCATATCGCGCCCTCAGTTCATTCTGATTATGCTTGAATTGAATACTAGAGTAGATGACGTATCCTGCAAAGCAAAGACCGATCACTCCTGCTCCACATAAACCCGCATAAATTAAATGCTTGGTGCGTTGTCTGATTTTAGACAATGTTATAATCTCCTTCATTTTCGCTTTTTAACGTAGACTAAAACGAAACTTTTTTCTTTTGATAGGTGCTGGAATAATGCTATTAAAAACACTTTGAAGCGCTGTATCCATCTGTGGATGTTGATCAAAAGGATCAGGTTGCCACGGTAACGCATATACTTGCTGAGTCTCTAATTCTTTGCTTATCCGCTGTGTCACTTCTAATGTAGCTAAAGGCAAACAATACTGCCATTTACTTTGAGGGTGACGTTGCAATTGTTCGGCAAACTTCAAAATATCTTGATACCGCCATTCTGCTCCTGAACCTACAACGATCGGAATATCTGCTCTCAAAAACTCTTCTAAGCGTTCATTGTCTTTGTAACATCCCAAATCAAGTACAAGAAAGCGATAACTTCCACCTAGCAAATTCACCACTTCAGCCCTTGCTGACTCTCGCCAGTAATCTACATGCTGGATTTGAAATTTACGTTCAAGATGGTGTGAGCTTCCTCCTGCAACCGCTTGAATTCGTGCAAATGTTCCAGGTATACCATTCATTTCAGCTAAAGCTACGCCACCACCTTGACGTGCCAGATAATGTGCAATCGCTATAGCGGTATGTGTCGTGCCTGTTCCTGATGCTGTACCAATCACTGCTACTACTATTGTAGCTTGCTGTACATGAACAGAACTGGAAAGTGAATTAGGATATATTATAGGTGATGTATTTTCTTGAACAGCTCTACGTAATGCTTCACGAGCTTCAGTAGCATTTTGAAACCGATCTACCGGACGATGTTGTAACATTTTGCGTAATACAGGAATCATGCCACGCGGAAGATCACTTCGGATAAATTTCTCCATCCCAGGCATCCATTCGCTATAATGACCTCCTGTAGACAAATAAAGAAGTAATGCACCTAACCCGTATAGATCTGAACGATTATCTGTCTGCCCACCGCCATACTGTTCTGGAGCTGCAAAGCCGACTGTACCCAATTTGACCGTATCTTCTGTTTCTTGTGGCTTAAAATTACGTGCAATTCCAAAATCAATTAATCTCATATCTTGCATAGGTGTAACCATTACATTGGAAGGCTTCATATCTCGAAAAACGATAGGTGGCTCTCGATCATGCAAATATTCTAATACTTCGCACAATTGATCTGCACAGCGCATAATAAACGATGCTGTAATCATTTCCGGATACTTTTTAAATTGTTGATCCAGTGTAATACCTTCAATGTAATCCATAACTAAGTATGTAAATCCTTCATCATCAGGCTCAAAAAAATCTACGATTCTTGGTAAAGAAGGATGACTAAGTGTAATTAACATCTGAGCTTCATCTGCAACATTTACAAATTGTGAAGGAGCAGATACGCTTTCTTTAATCGCCCATGATCTTCCGGGTAATTTCAAATCATGAGCCAGATAGACATGGCTCATACCGCCACTCCCTAACTTTTGCTCAATCTGATAGCGATCTCCTAATACCATTCCATAGGTTAATTTGGATGAATGAATCATATATATACCTCCTTGATCGCAGTTTTTTTATTGAGCTTTGTCGTCTCTATACCAAAAAATGCAACAAAAAAGGGAAAGCTTCCGCCACACTGAAAATAACCCTCTTAAGGATTAATTTCTTCAGTGGACGGGATGCTTTCCCTGTCCGTTGCATTTCAATTTGAGTTTATTATAAATGATAAAGTCGGGATTTGTAAAGAGTTTTTATAAGACTATTTTCCTACATAGTTCAATATGATCATTTTTGAGCAGCATAAGCATCGCGGTTACGTTGCACTTGTTTCACATGCAATTCTAAATGAGACACACAGATTTTCTCTGCAATCGTACGTGCAGTAAGTGTTCCGTCTTCTGTATGCTCACCTGTACGTTCCCAATCTTCATCACGAATCTGTTCTAGAACAGGTGCAAAAGCCCTACGCATCGCGATCAATGCTTGCAGATGATGTTCCATATTAAGCGAACTATACTTTAGATTTTGTGCCCATAAATCTTGATCAAATGCTCTGATGACAGGATTTTCTTCAGCTAAGACTGATTTCAATCGATATTGAAGCATAATTTCTACATCAAACAAATGAACAACAATTTCATGAATACTCCATGCTTCTGGTGCTGGTTTAAAGTCAATTTCTGCTTCAGGAATCGCGCGAATCTGTTCTACAAAATGCTCCATATCCGGTAAATAACGATAAATTGCGTTTTGCATAAGTACACATCCTTCTCCACATTGATCTTTGTTTGGGGTCTAGCCAATCATTTTAAGCTATTACATTATCAGTATTTGACCATATAAAGCGTAATCTCATCGCGATTATGGAATAGTTGCTTCGCACGTTGAACTTGCATACGAGTATCTTCAAATGTACTGATGACTTCTTTAATTAAAGCCAATGGCTTTTTGTTCATTAATTTGACGGTTACAATAACGGTTCCACCTGGAACAACAGCATCAAGCATACCGATCACAAGTTTGGCTGTTAATTTAGGACTCCAACTCATATCGCATACCAGTAGATCAAATTCATTCGGTTTGAATTTGACATCAGCTGCATTTTTTTTAACTACTTTAAGATTAGGAATATTTTGCAGAGAAGGATCCATTTTAGCTGGGTCTACTGCTGTAACTTGTAGTCCTTTATCCAGTAAAAACGAAGTCCAACCTCCAGGAGCTGCTCCTACATCAACGGCAGAACGAAAAGCGGTAAAGTCGATTCCAAATACACGTTCTGCTTCAAGTAATTTGAATTTGGCACGTGAAATTTGTCCTTCTTCTCGTTGAAAACGTACAGCTCCTCCATTCCAATCGGATAGGTTATCAGTTGGCACTGAAATACCTGCATACAGTCGCTCTGCTGTCCAAAATACAGATACGACCTTATCAGCATCCTGCACTGTAAAATCAGACTGCAAGCCCATTAGACGTTCTTCCAGCAAATGACGCAGTTCAGAAGCATTTTCTTCCGGTGTAGCATCTGCTGTTTTGCGAATATGAACTGCTAATTTGATATCTTTCAATTCATCGCGCTTCAATAATAAATGGGCTAATGCATCAAATGGATGTTGTTCAGAATCAATTTGATCCAGTACCAGATCATAATGAACCGGTTGAATATGACGTAAGAACATAGGTGGTTCTGCTAATAAGCGTTGTACGACTTGCTCTGTAGCCACAGGTAAAGTTAGTAAAAGGACTTCAGCAGGAACAAGAACAGAACTTTTAACAGCTCCAAATGCTCTTTTCAATTCTTCCTGTGCATAAGGAGCAAAGCCATGATTCGCTGTTCCGATCCAGCGAGAATCACTTTGTTGCTCTTGCGTATTGTTTTCTTGGTCATTCATGAGTTAATGTTCAGCCTCCAATAATTTATGCAATTGCACTACGGATATGTTCAAGTATACGCGGAACAGATTCCATGCGGTATAAAAAACGTGGAGTTTTTTCTCTCCACGCTTCAAATACGATCAGACACGGTATGCTGCTAATTTCGTAAGCTTGTACAAACGTAGGTGCAAAATTAACATTTAATGCATATACCGTATGTTCTGGTAAAAGCGGCAACGTGATTTCCAGCATCCGTCGTCCCATTTTGCAAGTACCACAAAGTGGTGTGTACGCATATATCGCAATTGCTTGTCCTGATGTAGTTGCCATCTCTAGTGCTTGCTGTTCTGTTAGTTCTTCAATCATTGCACTCAGCCTTGCCCTTTGGAAGACTGGTTAGCAATATCGTTCAGAACCTCAGCAGGCATAGCCCCATCATGCAAAATGACATGTTCAGGTTTTGCTTGATATAACAGTTCATACATTCGTTTGCGACCAGACAAGCTTGACGTATGCAGATAAATCTCGTTTGCAAATAGACCTTCATGCACCATTGCTTTGACTACATCGGTGCCATCCATTTGCCCAAAACCAAGCTCATGATCAAGCGAAAGAATATTGACTTCAATTTCTCTCAGCATCATCAGACATTCTTCACCATCTCTAGCTAGAGCAAAACCTTTGGGGCAAGGACGATAATCATCCAAATAAAGATTGATCATAAAGATTGCCTCCTCGGTTTATATGAATTGATATTACTTTTCAAATTGTGTAGCTGGACAATAATAGGCTTTTTTGCCAGACACTTCGGTTTTGACAATCAAATCTTTCGCAGAACGTACAGAAGGTTCACCTTCACGCTCATATACACGACGCAGCGCATGGAATCCACCTGTTAAGGAATCTGTTACTGTTAGCGGTTGCCCTACCAAATGTCCACCCGTCTGAATAGCTTCTTCCAATACATTTTGCATAGCAAAGTACAAGCGAGATAATGCTTCTTCATCCAATTCTTGTACTTTAGCAGAAGGCAATAGACCTGCTGTAAAAGCTATCTCATCTGCATAGTAACTTCCAATCCCTGCGACTAGATTCTGGTTCGTTAGCGCTGTTTTGAGCGAACTACGACGACCTTTGTATAATTTGATAAATAGTTCTTCTGTTAATTTGCGATCTGTAGCTTCCAATCCTAGTTCGTTCAACTTCGCTCCTGCTTCTTTGGCAGTATAGACGTAGAACATTCCTTGACGAGCACCTGTAAAGTAAAGCGAGTTATGATCTTCAAATTGAATTTCAACATCTGCTACACGATCAGCATTTTCTTTGGTTTTGCCATAAAATAAAGAACCACCTGCTGCAATGCTTAACAGCAAACGTTGTCCATTGTTTGTATGCAGATTTAAATATTTACCGCGACGCTCAATAAAAGCAATGCGTTCGCCTACGATTTGACGATTTACTTGCTCGGATTCTAAGTTAACTGCTTTGGCACGTTTTACCTCAATTTGAGTAATCGGCACATTTAAAATGTAATTGCTTAATTGCACTTTATAATTTTCTAATTCTGGCAATTCTGGCATAAGAATTCTTCCTCTCTCTATATCAATTAATGGGATGATGAATACAATCCAAGAGCCGAACTTACTTCGGCAAGATCTTGACATATGATATCTGCTTTGACCCCTGCTTTGGCTTCATGTGTAGACATATTATCTATTGTTGTAATACCGCTTAATACTAGCACTGTCACACAACCGGCAGCAGCCCCAGCAGCAATATCAGTCAATAGATTATCGCCTACTACAATAGCATCCTTTGCAGGTAGTCCCAAGCGTTCTAATGCATATTCCATCAAAATGGCTGATGGTTTGCCAATCACAACAGGTTCTATCCCTGTTGCAGCAACAATAGAAGCACCAATCGTACCTGCTCCTGGCAACAAACCATCATGTGAAGGAAGCTGAAGGTCGGGATTGGTTAGAACAAATGTAGCCCCCCCTGTAATCAGGCGCAATGCCTTTGTCAGCTTTTCATATGTAAATTGACGATCGATCCCTTGCAGGACATAATCGGGCTGTTCCTCTGTTAATTGTAACCCGTGTTCTGTTACCGCTTGTTTCAATCCTTCTTCTCCGATGACATATACACTCGACGCAGGCGATTGCTGTGCAATATAATAAGCGGCTGCCATTGCAGAAGTGCACACTTGTTCAGCAGTAGCAGGAATCCCTAAATGAGTCAGATGATCTGCCACTCCTTGCGGTGTACGAGAAGAGTTATTTGTAACAAATAAATAAGGAATCTGCTTGGACTGTAAATCTTGAATCCAAGCACTGGCCCCTTCAATAACGGTATCGCCATGATACAATGTACCGTCCAGATCAATCAGTAATCCTTTACGATTTGTTGTCATACAGACACCCTTTCTATCACTCACAATCTTCATTGTAAAAAAAGTTGCGGCATAAGGCAAACGGTATCCTCATATCGCCGCAACCAAAATGCTTTAAACCGACTTCGAAGTGATCGGAAATAACACATGTTCTTCTGCCAATAACGTATTTTCAAATATACTTTTGGCTTCAATTAACAACGGTTCAAGCTGTTCACGATCTTTATAACGGGAGCTAAAATGAGTCAAGATCAATTCATGTACATTCGCGTCTTTAGCCGCATGAGCTGCTTGTAAAGTCGTACTATGATAATAATTGTGAGCGGTCTCTTCCATATCTTGCAAAAACGTAGCTTCATGCACCAGCACATCCGCGTCTTGCGCTAATATACCTACATTTGGACAAGGTCTTGTATCTCCCAAAATCGTAATGATTTTTCCTTTTTTCGGCTTGCCTACGACTTGATGAGAATGTAATATTTGTCCATCTTCTAATTTGATACTGCCTCCATTTTTTAATTTTCCATATAGAGGGCCTGGCTTAATGCCATGATGTTTCAGTACTTCAAAATTCAATTGTCCGGGACGATCTTTTTCAATAATACGATATCCATAACTATCGATACGGTGTTCTAATAACGCTGATTCTACTCGAAACATATCGTCTTCAAAAACGACGCCACCTTCGTGTTCAACGATATTCAGTTCATATTCAATACGTGATTGACTGAGTTCTAGAGAAGTTCGAATATACCGTTCTAATCCGACAGGACCATATACCGTAAGCGGTGTGACTCCTCCTTGATAAGCACGACTCGATAATAGCCCGGGTAGACCAAATAAATGATCTCCATGCAAATGAGTAATAAAAATCTTTTCTAATTTACTTAATTTGAGCAAAGAACGTAACACTTGATGCTGTGTACCTTCTCCACAATCAAATAACCATAATGCGCGGCGTTCTTCATACATTCGTAATCCAATAGAGGTCACATTACGCTGAAGTGTAGGAACGCCTGCATTGGTTCCCAAAAAGTACAATTCCATCTCTCTCTACCTTCTTTCTGTATTCGCCAGGTTCCGTAACAAAAATCCCCCGATTTATCGGAGGATTCTGCAATGATAATACATAATGCAATACAATCTATAGTTATGCTTTATCTACATTAAAATAACGAGCTTGTGGATGACTAAATACCATAGCTGATACTGAAGCTTCCGGTTCCATCATAAATCCTTCGGTTAATTCGACACCGATATCTTCAGGCTTCAATAAAGCAAACAAAGGGCCTTGATCTTCTAAATCAGGGCAAGCTGGATAACCAAATGATACTCGAATCCCTTGATAACGTGCTCCTAAGCGCTGTTTCATCGTCATCGTCGCCGGATCAGAGAATCCCCAACTATCACGCATCATATGATGAACACGTTCTGCAAGCCCTTCTGCGGTCTCTAGTGCGACTGCTTGAAGAACATGGGAGCGTAGATAATCACCTTTGTCTTTCCACTCTGAAGCCAGTGCACTAATTCCCTGACCAGCAGTAACTACCATAAAGCCTACATAATCCATCATACCACTTTCTACAGACTTCAAAAAGTCAGCTAGACAGAGATAAGGCTCGACTTGTTGGCGCGGGAATGTAAATGTATGCAAAATTCGGCTATGATCTGTCGGATCATATACAATCACATCGTTCCCATTCGATTGAGCCGGGAAAAAGCGATACATCCCATGCGCTTGAATAATATGCTCTGTTAATGCTTTTTGCAATATTTCATCTACGACTGATTTGAGCTGTACTGCCTTCGGGTCTTGCTTCGCTAACAATTGCTCTACCGATCCTTTGAGTCCTAGATGATGTCCAAGAAGCATCTGCATATTCACATACGGTAAAATATGACTAAGCGGATAATTACGCAATACATGGCGATCCAGATCAGGTGGAAGATAGATCGGCATATTCGGATCAATATCCGATTTAACCGCGCGAGTGAGCACAGGTAATGGTGCTACTTCCACCGCTACGGCTGTATCGATCTCATTTTCAGCCGCTACTTCTGCTTCAATAATCGCTCGCTTTTCAGGATTCATAAGACGGTTGGCAATATCGAGACCATCCATAGCGTCTTTGGCGTATAATACCAAACCTTCATATTCCGGTCGTATCCGGTTTTTGGTGAATTTGCGTGTTAACGCTGCTCCGCCTACCATAATAGGAATAGCGATTCCTGCACTACGTAAATCTTGCGCGGTTGTAATCATTTGCTGAGCAGATTTAACCAAAAGACCGGATAGACCTATCGCATCTGCTTTTTCATTGCGATACGCTTCGATAATACGTTCAGGTGGGACTTTGATCCCTAGATTGATAATTTTATAACCATTATTAGATAAAATGATTTCGACGAGATTTTTACCAATATCATGTACATCGCCTTTGACAGTTGCCAGTAAAATCTTACCTTTTACAGACGATTCATTTTTCTCCATAAATTGTTCCAGATAAGCAACAGATGCTTTCATAACCTCGGCACTTTGCAATACTTCAGCTACGATCAGCTCGTTATTATTGAACAGCCGCCCTACTTCTTCCATCCCTGCCATCAGCGGGCCATTGATGACTTCGAGGGACGAGTATTTTTGCAATGCTTTTTCCAAATCAGGCAGTAGACCTTCTTTGGTTCCTTCTACCACATAAGAAGCAAGCCGTTCTTCTAACGAAAGATTAGAATCTTGCACTTTCTTTTCTACTTTTTTATTACGAAAAGCAGCTACAAATTCAGCTAATGTAGCATCGTTGGTATTATAAAGTAATTCTTCTGCTAAATGACGCTCATGTTCAGGAATAGACGCATACCGTTCTAATTTTTCGGTATTGACGATCGCGTAATCCAGACCTGCTTTGGTGCATTCGTACAAAAATACAGAGTTCAACACTTCACGTCCTGCTTCCGGTAAACCAAACGATATATTACTGATCCCCAGAATTGTATGACAACCTGGAACTTGTTCCTTAATTAAGCGAATACCTTCTATCGTTTCTTTGGCAGAACCAATATACTGCTCATCTCCTGTACCGACAGGAAATACAAGTGGATCAAAAATTAAATCTTCTGTTTGGAGTCCGTATTTGTTCACTAACAATTGTTGCGAACGCTTAGCGACTTCTAACTTATCTTGCGCTGTTATCGCCTGTCCTCGTTCATCAATCGTCCCTACAACTACAGCTGCACCGTATTTATGGATAAGCGGGGTAACATCTTCAAACTTTTCTTCCCCATCTTCCAGATTAATTGAGTTAATAATTGCTTTCCCTTGCGAATAACGAAGAGCGATATCAATAACAGCTACATCTGTTGTATCGATCATTAATGGAGCTTTAACTTTTTTGACGACTAAATCTAAAAATTTCTCCATATCATACGTTTCATCACGATCGGGATCTTGTACACATACATCGATGACTTGTGCACCATTTTTTACTTGAGCACGAGCGATCTCAGATGCTTCTTCATATTTACCTTCTACAATCAATCGCTTAAATTTACGTGAACCGAGAACATTGGTACGTTCTCCTACCATATAAGGACGATTGTCTTGCTCGATATAGACAGGTTCTATCCCTGACAAAGCAGGTGGATGTGTACCGATCATCGCACGCGGCGGATATTGAGATAATAATTCATCCATAACATGAATATGATCCGGTGTTGTTCCGCAACAGCCTCCTGCTATATTGAGCCAACCTTGCTCAGCAAAAGCCGCCATTTTGCGTCCTAACGATTCTGGAGATTCATGATAATTCCCATTTTCATCAGGCAAGCCTGCATTGGGATAACAACTAACAGCCGCTCCTGCCATTTCAGACAATGAACGAATATGATCACGCATAAATTCTGGTCCGGTCGCGCAATTCAAGCCTACTGAAATCGGGTTCAAATGTTCTAATGAAATATAAAAAGACTCTATATTTTGTCCGGCAAGCGTTGTACCCATCGGCTCGATCGTACCGGATATCATCAAAGGTAGCTCTATTCCTGTCTGCTTAAACGCATTACGGATACCGATACTACCTGCTTTCACGTTCAGTGTATCTTGCGAGGTTTCCAATAGAAGTACATCTGAGCCGCCTTCTATCAAAGCTACTGCCTGTTCCTGATAACTTTCTACCAGTTCATCGAAAGTGACTCCGCCTGTAACAGACAATGTCTTGGTTGTAGGTCCCATAGCGCCTACAACATAACGTGGACGTTCAGCTGTACTATATTTATCAACAGCTGCTCGGGCAAGCTTAACGGCTGCTAGATTTAATTCACGTGCTTGATCTTGAATATCGTATTCAGCCAGTACTACTGAGGTAGCACCAAATGTATTCGTTTCTATCAAATCTGCACCAGCAGCTAAATATTGCTCATGAATTTCTTGAATAACATCTGGACGTGTTAGAACCAGTATTTCATTACAACCGTCTAGATCATCACTGCCAAAATCGTCTGCCGTTAAATCTCTTTGTTGAATCATCGTCCCCATAGCGCCATCCAAAATCAGAATACGCTGTTCAAGTCTTTCTTGTAGGTCAGGCTTATTCATCTATTCGATCCTCCCCGCAAAACGTTAGGCTTTAGTTTAACAGAAACCTTTTAACTAGAAAAGAATCTTATTTGTGATGTATAAGTGTATTATACTTGTAATTATAAAAGTGAAGATTTTTTATTTAAACTATAAGATGAAGTTTGAATGAAAGTATCGACAAAAAACGCTTTTTCTTTTATAATACAACATAAAAACATTGAAAGAAGGGTAATCCGATGGCTGAAATCAGAATTAGAAATACCAATGAACGAATTGCTGGAGATGACAAGGTTCTGGAGTTTTTAAACAAACATGAGGTTGTGTATGAAAAATGGGATGCTTCCAAATTGGCTCCTGAATTGCAAGATAACTTCACACTGACAGATGAGCAAAAACAAGCGGTTTTAGATACGTACGAAGCAGAAATCAAAGACCTTTCAGCACGTCGTGGTTACCGCACATGGGACGTGATCACTTTATCTGAATCTACACCTGATCTGGAAGCTAAATTAGCTAAATTTGAAGAAATTCACACCCATACCGAAGACGAGATTCGTGCGATTGTATCAGGTAATGGTATTTTTATTATCAAAAGCCCTGAGCATGGATACTTCGATGTTGAATTAGAACCAGGTGATGTTATCTCTGTACCTGAGAATACACCTCACTTCTTTACACTGGTTGAAAATCGTAAAATTGTAGCTGTTCGTTTGTTTGTAGAAACAGACGGTTGGATCGCTGTTCCTTTCGAAGACAACTCTTTCCAAAAAGCTTAATGATAGAAATAACAAAATCCCTTACCGATCTACTCGGGCAAGGGATTTTTTGTTATGTTTTTAGCTATAGGGCTAAGAACTCATTTGGTGAAAATATAGTTTATGATACCAACTGAGTCGTAATCTGATGAATATCGGTTAAACGTGTAATTTCGTAATCTGGCTTAATCTCACTATCGTTGACTTTACCATTACGGTTCACCCATACCGACTTGATTCCTGCTGCTAATGCACCTTTGATATCTGTAGTCAGTTTGTCTCCGATCATCAACGCTTGCTCTGGCTTCACATCCAATAATTCAAGTGCATGTGCAAAAATCTCTGCATTAGGCTTACCTTTACCAAATGCACCGGATACAACGATCTGATCAAAATAAGGAGCTAACTTGGGTACACCGTCTAACTTCTCTTGTTGTAACGCCGGACAACCATTGGTAAGCAACAATAACTTGACCTTGCCTTGTAATTCATCCAAAATCTGAAATGTCTCTTCATAGATATGCGGACGATTACGTCGTTCTTGTACGAATCGATCAGACAGTTGGAGTGCTAAAGCTTCATCTTCGATCCCCATTGCACTTAGACCTTTACGCCACGATTCTTTGCGATATGTCGGTGCAATCTTCTGCAATTGACGGAATTCAGGTTGTTCGCCTGCGGAAAATTGAGCCCACAAGCCTTCAAACGGATTAATTCCAATCCATTGTGTAAAAGGAAAAGTCTCATAGGATTCATACAGTGCTCTCGCTTCTCGGCGTACTGCTTCTTCCAAAGCTATAGGATCAACACCTGTCGCTTGCTCAGCCACAAGACATGTCTCTGCAAAAGCTTCTTCTATACTGCGTTCATCCCATAATAACGTATCATCTAGATCAAACAAAACCGCTTCAATACTCACTGCCTGTACCTCCTCAACGATCATAATGACTTTAATTATGATAATAGATATTTAGATTAGATAGCATATATAACGATCGATCTCCAAAAAGCTTAAGCTTTTTCTTGAATCGAAATTTTGTGTTGTGCAGCAAATGTGCGTAAGTGCTCGCTCATTGCATCTGTATCATAACGGTTTAATGTGCGTGAGAATACCCAGCTTCCACCTTTAGAGCTATGTTCAATCACTACATAACCTTTTTGAAGGCGAATACTTTTCACTTGAGAAGAAGAGATGAGACGATCACGATTAAATTTGGTAGTGATCAATGAATCTCTGCCAATTTTCAAGTACGGTTTGCGGAAATAAAGCATTACGCCAAGTAAAATGTACAAAGCTACAGTAACGATAAAGATCACGCTAAAACCATCAGCTGTTGGATACATAATACCCATCACTGCATAAATAATTCCCAATATAATTAGAGCAGCTGGAAAAACAATGTTTCTTCCTTTATACGCTGTATATTCGGAAATACTGGTTTTGCCACCGATAGAAGATTGACCTTGCTTTCTACGTGCAGCATTAACTTGCTTTGAATTGCGTCGAACTTGCCTTTCCCAGGAACGGGACATACTTTGTTTCCCCCTAATAGATAATGTAAGCCTTACAACAAAAGCAGAAGACTTCGTTCTATCTTATCATGCCAGAACAAGCCCTAAATTTCCATAGCAAAATAGGATGCTCTCTGTAATAACAGCTAGAGCACCCTTGGGTTAGTTCACTTCTTTGTATTTATTAAAGCTGTTACATGATTCTAGTGCTGACTATTTTTTGGTATTATCCGCTTGTTCTGTATCTTCTACAAATTCAATTGTATCTAGTTGTTGACGAAAATTACTGCGAATATTATTTAAATAAATAGCACGTAACTCGTCACGCTCTACAGTTTCTTCGGCTGTAAGACCTGAACTTTTTTTCTTACGAGCTAATTCATTAATACGTGCAATGAGTGTATCGATATCCATAACTAACCTCCATGTAAGTAATCATCTTGTGACCATCACTAACTTTGACATGTAAAAAAAAGCTTGTCAAGATCAACAGATCTTAACAAACTTTCATCCCACTTAATGAATATATGTGCTTATCTAGTGATATCATTTATACCATAAATATATTTAGAGAACATGTAAATCAATCGTAAGGAATTACCAGAACATCGCCTGCTTGAATCTCACTTGTAGTTAATTGATTTTCACTACGAATCTCTGCTATATAGTCACGTGTATCTGTCTGGGCTGATTTGTATTCACTAGCGATACTCCATAAGCTATCCCCTGAATGAACAACAACTTTTTGTGCAGGGCCTTCTACTTTGTCTGCTACTACAAAGTTATGAATTACTCCACCGTATAATAATACACCTGCAAACACAAAACATACCATTAAACGTCCGCCGGATTTCCACTTCACTTTTTGGGCTGTGCTTTGAATAAGATGTAGCGTTTTTTGACGTAATGTTTTTTTGCCTTTAGGTTGAGCTGGTTTACGTATCTTTTGCACATTCGGCAAATATGTCCACTCATCCACCACTACATCTTTGTCCGCTCGTGTGGCATGAATAGCTGCTTGCTGTGATTGTTTCTCCGAATAACTTGTTGATGTATGATGTATATCTGATCCAGATGTATCAATCTGTTGTTCACCATCTTCAGATTGATTGTGGATGCTACGATATGTAGTATATTTTAACATTGTCATCACGCTCCAAACATTTGTTCTTGTTTTCTTAAATTCACTATAACACGAACATATGTTTTACTCAATAGTTTTTTACGAACCTTCGTTCGCGTTTTTTATTGCACCTTTTAGACTATAGATTATGCCTCTTATACGATGAATAGACTACAAAAAGTAATGAATAACAAAATAAATATACAAATTTTAGAACTTATGTTTGTACGAACGGTAGTTCTATGTTATAATTTTGCCAAACGTTACTAGCATTGGGGTTGATAAGGTATGTCAAAAGTTTCAAGTCGCCAACAGGCCATTTTGGAATTTATCCGAAATGAAGTCAAACTTAAAGGTTACCCGCCATCTGTACGTGAAATTGGTGAAGCTGTAGGTCTTGCTTCTAGTTCTACTGTACATGGTCATCTGGATCGTTTGGAGAAAAAAGGACTGATTCGACGCGACCCGACCAAACCTCGTGCCATCGAGTTGTTGGGTCAAGAAGAGTCTGAAAGTAATATTCTTTTCGCTCAAACGGTATCTCGTGTTCCTATTATTGGAAAAGTAACCGCCGGTGTTCCGATTACAGCTACAGAACATATTGAAGATTACTTCCCTCTACCACAGAATTTTACAGGTGAAGGACAAGTATTTATGCTTTCTGTAGTTGGAGACAGTATGATTGAAGCAGGAATCTATAATGGTGACTACGTAATTGTACGTCAACAACAGACCGCTGATAATGGCGATATTGTTGTAGCCATGACAGAAGACGACGAAGCAACTGTCAAAACGTTCTATAAAGAAAAAGATCATATTCGTCTACAACCAGAAAATCCAATGTATCAGCCACTTCGTCTGACACATGTTACGATTTTGGGTAAAGTTGTAGGATTGTTCCGTAACTTGCACTAAATCACTACTGTACGTTACAGTTCATAGAAGATAGAAAAAGACCGCTACTTTCTAGTAGCGGTCTTTTTTCTTATTTATATGAGAATAATTTAATTTATTTAGATTCAGCACAATGTAATTATTGTACATATCTCCACAATGCAGTTTTAATTACATGTTCGGCTTCTACTTCACTAAAAGCAACTTCAATCTCTTCTTTGCCTTGTAAAACTTTGTACATCCATACAGGATGCTCTGTTGGATTCAAGTACAATAATTCTACCGCAAGTTTAGGTTTTCCAGAATCATGAGAGCATTTGTATTTGAGATCAGCTTCTCCATAATAATGTTCACGTACATTTTTTTTAACTACAGTTATAGTAATGACAACGAGTGCAATTGTAATAACCAGTTGATTTTCATCTTTCTGAATACTGCAATCTTCTTTAAAATGTTTTTTGATCTCTTCTAAAATGGTAGAAAATTTCATCCATAAATTTTCACAATGTTCTAAAAAATGCTCATGAATTTTTAAAGAATATGAAAAAGCTTTTGCGTTCTCTGCTTTCTCTTCCTGTGCACGTATTACCGCAGATTCAATCCAACTCATAATTGCTACCTCCTTTAACTGTAATGACTGAACATATTGAGTACCCAAATTGCAACGTTTTTATCTAACCCTCTACTACTTATTGGATGCCTTTTGTACAAGCTGAATACGGTACTTTTGCTGATATGCTCTTAATTTTTTTATTTGATTTCTAATGTCACTCCTCTTAATTCATTATGTGATTTCTTCATCATAACCTAATAATAGGAAATTGATACCTTTTAATGCCAAATAATTACTAAATATCTTATATTTTTTTAATAGTAAGCTACATTTATCCAAACAGCTTTGTATCCATTAGTTTGGCAAGTAATGCTTTGAAATCTTTACTTTCTGCTTTTTCAGCCAATTGGGCTTCAAGTGTATTGAACTTTTCAGCTAGAAAATAAGCATTTAAAAATACACCTAGATGGTCTTTAGCCACTGCTTCGGCATTATCTTTATCTGATGAATAACTTGAAATGACAGTATACGCAAATTTCTCAGGATCTATTCTCATTTTTGATTTCATCAGGCACTCTCCTTTTCAGTGTTGATTATGTTTGGTTATGCCATACACGCATTTCACCAGATTGTCGGTTAGCCCAGCAATAATAAGGAATAAGTCGTAATGTTGTAGGAGCATACGTGGTAGCTGCTTGAGAAGCATATAATACATCTTCCCACTGAGAAGTAATGATTCTTTTACGTGCCTCTACATGGATCGTACCTATGCCTCCTAGCAACTGTGGATCAAATGTATATTGATAGGTCTGATCTTTATTTAACTGAATTAAATGCAAATGCTCTCCATTATCTACTTCTTCAGCGCAATAAATAAACGGGCCACGTCCTATAGCTACTTTGCCAATATCTGCTCTGACTAGCGGATGTGCGGTATATTGTTTGATCTCCATCGGTAAAACAAACTCGATCTTGTCATTAGACTGCCATACACGATCAATGTGTAGAAATCCGTTAATATTTTCCGCTTCTATATGCTCTCCATTGACTATCAATGAATAATCATCTGCCCAGTAAGGCAATCGGAGCGCCAATGTAAAAGCAGTTGGTTGTTCTGTCTGTGTCACAATCGAAACATGACCTTCCCACGGTAGATTCGTTGTTTGTTCAAGCTGTACTTTGTGATGATCTATCTCTAATGTTGCTGTGCTTGTAATAAATAGATTCGTATATATCGCTTTTTGCTCTGATTGAACCGTATATATATATTTATGAAGTGAAGTTAATAATCTTGCTAGATTCGGTGGACAGCAAGCACAGCCGAACCATTCGGGGCGTGTAAATTTCACATGACTTTTTCCCGGATCTTTACGGCTGTTCTCTGGACGTACTTCTAACGGATTCACATAGAAAAAATGTTTGCCATCCAGTGCCATACCGCCAATAGCTGTATTGTATAATGCTCGCTCTAACACATCGGCATATTCAGAACGTGCTTCATTTTTGAGCATATTAAAAGCAAAGAAGATTAATCCGATCGAAGCACATGTCTCACAGTACATCGTATCATTAGGCAAGTCGTAATCCAGTGTAAATGCTTCTCCGTCTACTGTTGATCCTATACCGCCGGTGATATACATACGTTTGGTAATCATATTTTTCCAAAGGCGACGACAAGCTTCTAACATTGCGGTATCGCCTGCTAATAAAGCAACATCTGCCATAGCTGCACACATATAGACAAGTCTAACAGCATGCCCTTCTGCGGTCTGTTGTTCCAAAATCGGTTGGTGAGCTTGATAATACTCTAGTGGACGATGACTCATGCCTGCTATAACTGGCTTGGTTCCTGTGTCTTCTGTCTGTTGTCTGGCGAAAAAGGTAGTATCGGTTCCTCGCTCATACAGAAAATAACGACTCAGATTCAGATAACGTTGTTCTTTTGTCAGTGAATATAATTTGGTCAACGCCAGCTCTATTTCTTCATGACCGTCGTATCCTTGAATCTGATGTTCTCCTTTGCCAAAAGAAGCATCTATACAATCCGCTAATCGGCAAGCAATCTGGAGCGCTTTTTCATTATGAGTCGATTCATAATAAGCAACTGCTGCTTCGATAAAATGACCTGCACAATACAATTCATGACTTTCAGCCAACTTCTTGAATCTGCGCTCTGGTTCTTCAATAGAGAAGTACGTATTGAGATAACCATCTTCTTCTTGCGCTAAAGCAATAAGATCAATCACCCCGTCAGCCAATTCTTGTAATTCAGTATCCGCATGAATAGATAATGAGTAAGCCACCGCCTCCAGCCATTTGTATACATCACTGTCCTGAAATACCCAACCATAGTGATTACCTTGCTTCAATCCAGCAGCAATCTTGAAGTTTTCGATAGCATGACTTTTTTCAGACGGAATACTGTTATCATTTCTTTCTTTTTCGATCGTAATATCAGCATTATCATTCAATACATTCCATTGATAAGGAATCATTTCTGTACGGACAAGCTCCCGATAATGAGACCAGAATTGATCTGTAATTGTAAGTGATTGTAAATGTAATGACATCGTATGTCTCTCCTCCTATGGTAGATACTCTATGATCGTCTATAAACCGAATATTTATTTCACTTGCGGTTCAGCATGGTGTTCTTTAATTAATAACTGTCTGCGAATATAGCCTTCATTTTTTTCAAAACGTCGATAAAATAACATTGGGATAATTCCTAGTGCAAATACGATAGCAGGCAACCAGATAAACACAAATTGAATACCTGATAGCGATTGTGTACTCTGCGCAACATTAGGCACATAACCGAAAGATGACATAAATTGTGTAGGAATAAATCCTCCTAATCCTGAGCCTGCTTTGATACAAAAAGCACTACCGATTGCTGTTAAAATCCCACTTCCACGTAGACCTGACTTCCATTCGCCATAATCGACAGTGTCCGATAACATTGCAAAAGGCATCGAGCAAGCAATACCTGATCCAATACAAGCAATAATCCATCCTACAATCAAAAAGCTGATATGATCTCCTGCAAAAAAGAGTACAATTTGTCCCAAAACAGCTAACACAAAGCCAAAAATCATCGTTGAATATTTGTTAGAAAATTTTACGATAAACGGAATCAATACCATACCAATCACTTGAATGACTGAAATTCCGTTAATCAATGGCACTAACTCTTTATGACCGATATTGTATTCAAAGTAATAGACTAATGTAGAGGTACGAATCGTTAAAGCGATCCAGAATAGTAAATTAGCGATTACTAAAATAATCCAGGGCCAGTTACCTTTCATCGCTTTAAAGCTTGATTTGAACGGAATCGTTTTGATCTTTTCGGTATTGATTTCTTTGAGATCAGCAAAAGCAATCAAAAACATAATGATAGATACTATCCCAAATACGCAAAGTGTCCAAAAAAATCCTTTCTGATCATTACCTGCTCCAAAAAAAGCGACTAATGGCAAAGTAAATGTGACTGCTGCAAAATTACCAACATTTCCGCCTACCATCCGAAATGAGTTCAACACTACTCGCTCATCGGTATTTCTACTCAAATTTGGCAAAATCGAAGTGATCGGTGTTGAAATTCCGGTATAAGCTATCCCTGCTAAAATATAGGTAACCGCTGCATAAACGACTTTCCATGTCCCATCCAAGTTTGGAGTGGTAAACGTCAATACTGTAAATACTGCAAAAGGAAAACATAGCCACAAAAAATAAGGACGACTTTGACCATACTTGGATCGGGTACGATCGACAATAATCCCCCATAGTGGTGCATCCACTGCATCCACTAATCGTGTTACCAACAATAAAGTACCTGCTACTCCAACCGATAAGCCAAATACATCGGTATAAAAATAAAGCAAGTAAGCACCAATAATGCTGTACAACAAATTGCCACCTGTATCTGTGAGCGCATAACTAATTCTGCGATGAAAAGGAACTTTATCATTCAGAAGAGTGGTTTGAGGCTCTGGCGAAGATTGAGGTGTAGACTCCATAATGTAACCTCCTGATTCAATCAAATAGTGATGATTTCTTTATCTAATAGTAAGCGCTTACGAAAAGAAGATAAACTTAGGATTTCGTAGGAAAGGTTTCTATTTCCGACTCGTTGAGATATTTAAAAAATTAATTATTTTCATATAAAATTGTGCTATACTACCTTCAAAGTGAAAGTTATTCGTAATGAATATGACTAAGGTTAACAAATCCGACTTTTCCTATCCAAAACTGACTTTTCGATAAGGAGTGATTACATATGCTGCTCAAACCGATTTCAAAAATAAATATCGAGCGTCCTCTTGCCTATTTTAAATGTGGACAATTTGTAAGTGATGAAGGCTGGCAACACAAAAAAATGAAGCTTGAAAAAGATTACGAAATCATTATTGGTTTAAAAGAAATTGTCTATCTTCAAGTTGGAGAAACACAGTATGAAATTAAGCATGGAGACGTGTTATTGATTAAGCCAGATGTAGAATATTTTGGTTATCAAGCTTCCACAGCAGGAGCTAGCTTTTTTTGGTTACATTTCTTTCCTCGAGATATTACCAAAACAGAATCAGGAGATGAATTTATCAATCATTTGTTTGGTACTATGATTACGGAACAGAAAAATGAGATTAATCCTTATGTATGCTTACCTGACTTCTTTTCATTACCTTATCTCGACAAGCCTATTATCCTGATGAAGCAGATTCTGGATACATCTAACACTTCGTATTACAGCACATATGCTGTCGATTATCTGGTGACTGAGCTTATGATCGAATTAACAGATAAGTATCTACAACCTCTTATTCATAATGAACTATTGCACAAAGAATACAATCAGAAGTTTATGCAAATTTTAGAATGGATTCGGGTGAATATTTATCATGATCTTACCGTACAGAAAGTAGCGGATACGTTCTGCTTCAACGCTGATCATTTAACCCGTTTATTCAAAAAAAATCTAGGTATGAGTACTATTCGTTATATTAATACACTCAAGCTCAGTCTGGTCAAAGAACTATTATGTACGACTAATTCATCGATCAAAGAAATTGCTTATGAACTACATTTTCGAGATGAGAAGTATATGATGAAGTTATTTAAAAATTACGTCGGCATGACACCTACACAGTTCCGTGATACGTACACAAATACCTATATCAATACAGTGACTGTAGATCCTGATATTCCTATACCTAAGCATCTTCTTACTGAATAGATAAACAATCATAACAATAAGAATTCACATCAAAAACCTTGCTCTCCTATTCTGTTATCGAATAGGGTGAACAAGGTTTTTGTATGTTGTAATAAAATTATTTCACTTCAATATAATCAAGTTCTGCATAGCTAGTACCTTTTTTAAATACGATCGTATTTTCTCCCTGTTTCAATGTTACAGGAACCGTCATAATTTGGCGTGTACCTACATTTGGTAAATTCGCAATCCAACCTCCTGTTTTTGGATACGTAATAACAGTAGATGCTTGATTGTTTACCGATAGATTGTGAGTCGAGTTTCCTGTGGTTCCATTACCATAACCGATCTCCATATGATACGTTTTACTTGCTGGAGCATAGACTGAGAACGATACAGAACTATCTGGATTATCTATTTTGCCTACAAATTGACGATTAGAAGCAAATGAACTTCTGGATACTGTTGCATCATTAATTTTAGCATCTTCGGCTTCTATTCTTACTTTGAAATCACCTACAGGTTGTAATTGGATATAATCAAGCTCTGCATAACCTGTTTTTCCTTTGTTGAATTTCAAAGTATTACTGCCTGCTTTTAAAGAAACTGAAGTCTGAAGCGTATTGCTATTTCCTTGAGATAACCAACCATCTGTTGTCGGATATTGAATAGTTGTAGACGCTTGATTATTGACACTTAATTCTTGTGTAGATTGAGCGTTTGTACCATTCGCATATCCAATCTTCAGATTATAATTACCAGCTACAGGAGCATTTACTGTAAATTGAACAGAGCTATCTTGATTGTCTATCGTACCAACATATTTCCGATTAGAAGCATTCGGGTTGTTAAAAATGTTAGCTGAAGCAATAGTTGCATTTTCTGCTTCATAACGACTGATCGATGATTGCTTGCCCGGAGTAATCACCAATCGATAAGCAGAAGATTCTTTTAACTGACTAAGCGGAACAGAAATCTGTCCATTTTCAATCGTAAAATCACCTTCAAATTCATTAGTAGGTTGACTTACTGCGGTATCTACTCCATACCATGGGGTGCTTTCTACTTTGACATGAGCATTACCTGAGAAATACGGTAATGAAGCGAATCCTTTAACGACTATATTTCGATTGCCATTTCCTCCGCCTACGATCACATCTGCTTGTTGTTTGGCATTATTTACACTAGCAATACCATCTAGATCCAAAGCCGTTGGATTAGCAGGTGTAGTCATCGCCATCTGACCAGACATGTCACCATACCATTTGTATAACCACCATGCACCATTAGCTGCTCCTTTGTCTGTCACAAGGTTGCTTAGACGACCTGGACGGAACCAAAATGCAATATTCGCTGTATCCACATCAGAACGTTCAAATTGAGCGATATACCGCGTCATATTGCCTGGAACTGCTTGTTCCGATACGACTCCATATTCGTTAATACTGATCGGTACATGCTTGATCCCTAGCTCTGTTTCCAAAGCACGATAAGCTTTCATATGATTCGAAATGTACTGCGGTGCAGGGCCATCTAAATATTCACCTTCCGGCGCTCCTAATTCGTGCCACGATATAATATCAGGTAATACATTGTTATCTCTTGCATACGTCAAAAAGTTTCTCAGCCAGCTTTCGTTGTAATGAGTAATACTTGGTCCTATGATTTTGGTGTTTTTATCTTTAGCTTTGACTCGCAAATATGTTTTTTTCCAACCTTCGTTAAATGAACCTGCTGCTCCGGTATTCCATGTACCATCGGGTTCATTCCACAATTCATATCCGTATATATTTGTAGCACCTGACTTCAATCTTGCATCTACAATACTATCTACTTTTTGATACCAATCGTCCCAACTTACCCATTGATACGGGAAATTCGGATAAATATCTGGCATCCGTATTGTCACTTGTGCTCCATTCCGTTCAGCGATCGGTGCTACTTTGAGTGCATCGCCAATAGGTGTTGTTTCACCATTAGGCAATTGACCACCATTTGGAGCCATTTGTGTAAACATTTTCGGCTTGGTCGGAGCGATTAGATTGTCTGCGGGTCTACCTTCTTCCGCTAATCCATACAATGAACCAGAAGCTACATGAGTAACCGGTCGATATTGGTTAGCTAGATCTACTGTAAATGTCGCTGGCACTGCTGCTGTAGCGGGTACAGGTGCAATAGGAAAAACAGTCAGTAAAAGTGCCCCACTTAATAAAACCGCTAACTTTTTCAATTCTCATCACCTTTTCTCATCATATTTTGAAACTAATTCTGCAAAATAGAACGCTTTCAAAATACGGTGGCCACCGTTGGTATCGATTAGATCAAGTTATAACTTACACTATAAGGTTATTGGTTTTCCATTTCTGAGTAAACTCCAAAAAACGTAGGAAGAGTGTAAATTACCGACTTATTGAATAAGATGTGGCGATATGTAAGTGATGTTGTGAATGGATACCAGAAAATAATCTGTACTTTTTCATATTATAAACTTGGCTTTTGTACATGCTTGATCAATTTAAGAGATCTACTTATATGATCACTCAGAGAATTACCGTTTTATTCTCCTATCTACTTTAATTGTTATCGTTTATTATAAGTAATATATTGGATAATATTACAGGTAGGAGAATTGATATGAAATTTGTTGTTATTTTGTTACTTGTATTTACATTATGCGGTTGTTCTTCACTCTCAAATACAGGACAACAAAATGAAGATGATTTTAGCAAAAATATGAATTCTGGAAAATCAGCTATGAAAAATGAATACTATCGTGCTGCTCTTCATTACTTTAGATTGGCTCAGATTGATAAACCAAATGATAAAGATTTAGAAGTTTTACTTAAAATAGCGAATGAGAATATAAAAAAAGAATTAAATAATATGAAGATGCCAGAACCAGATCATACTATGTATGATTTAACTGATAATTCTACATTTTTAGAGAAAGAGCGAGCAAAATCACATGAATATTCTATTAGGGATCAAGGAATAGATACTAATGGAGATACATTTGAAGATATAGTTACACAAAAAGAGTTATCTACTTCTGCTCCTGATCAAGTTGATTATGAACAAGTTTTTATCGATTGGAGAAAAAACTATCATCAATAAAAAGAACTCCTGACCATTACGGGCGGGAGTCCTTTTTACTTTATTAAGTCTGTTAGACTTTAGATCAATAAATATTTTGTGGGCATTGATTAAAAGATGCGCCATAAATGATATAGCTTGCCACAAAATAAAAACCCTCAATGCTGGTAGCATCAAGGGTTTAAAGGTATTAATACATCGTCAAGTATTGGTCACGTTCCCATTGGTGCACTTGAGTCCGGTACATATCCCACTCAATTTCTTTTAACTCATAGAAATGAGCAAGAGCATGTTCGCCAAGTGCAGAGACAACGATCTCGTCACGCAATAATTCGTGCAATGCTTCTTTCAAGTCGCCTGGAAGACTAGGAATACCTTCGTCAATACGCTCGTCTTCAGACATCACATAGATATTACGATCTACTGGTTTTGGCAAGTTCAACTTGCGTTCAATTCCATCAAGACCAGCTTTCAACATTACTGCTAAAACAAGATACGGGTTAGCAGTTGGATCTGGATTACGAACTTCGATACGTGTACTCAGACCACGAGAAGCCGGGATACGGATCATCGGGCTACGGTTACTTGCAGACCAAGCTACATAGCAAGGTGCTTCATAACCCGGTACAAGACGTTTGTAAGAGTTCACCGTAGGATTCGTGATAGCAGCCATTGAACGAGCATGCTTCAGAATACCTGCCATATAATAACGTGCTGTTTGGCTTAGACCCAACTCATCACTTTCTTCATAAAAAGCATTCACATCGCCCTGGAACAACGATTGGTGACAGTGCATACCTGATCCATTCATACCAAATAAAGGCTTAGGCATAAATGTAGCATGTAGTCCATGTTGACGAGCGATCGTTTTAACTACTAATTTGAACGTTTGAATTTGATCTGCTGCTTGAAGCGCATTGGTGTATTTGAAATCGATCTCATGTTGCCCTGGAGCTACTTCATGATGAGATGCTTCAACTTCAAAGCCCATTTCTTCAAGTGTAATTACGATCTCACGACGACAGTTTTCACCTAGATCCATAGGAGCCAAGTCAAAATATCCACCCTGATCATTCAATTCGTCTGTAGGATTACCATTTGCATCAGTACGGAACAAGAAGAATTCAGGCTCCGGTCCTACATTCATTGCTGTAAATCCTAGTGCTTCTGCTTCTTTTAGATTGCGCTTCAAAATACCGCGCGGATCTCCTGCGAATGGTGTACCATCTGGCATGTAAACATCACAAATCAGACGTGCTACACGATTCTCTGTTACCCAAGGGAAAATAACCCAAGTGTCTAAATCAGGATACAGATACATATCTGATTCTTCAATACGTACATAACCTTCGATTGAAGAACCATCAAACATCATTTTGTTATCCAATGCTTTTTCCAATTGACTTACTGGAATTTCCACGTTTTTGATTGTGCCCATCAAATCGGTGAATTGCAGACGGATAAATCGTACATTTTCCTCTTTCGCTATGCGCGAAATGTCTTCTCTTGTATAACTTTTGTAACTCACGCTACCCTCTCCTCTTTACGCTATTTATTTTTTGTTAAAGAATCGGGATAATTCCCCTTGGATAAGCGATACTTGTCCCGGGCGTTTGCCTGTGACAAGCTGCTGCTTAAGCATACGATGAAGTTGGGAATCTGACAATTCCCTACGACGTTCTTCTGTATCTGCTGTGATCACAGTAGCTTCTTCCGATTCTTTCGATACCGGATTCATCACTTGCTTGATACCAGCGATATTCACACCTTTTTCAATCAAAGCTTTAATTTCAAGTAAACGTTCTACATCATTAAAAGAAAATAAACGCTGATTACCTGACGTACGTGCAGGTACGATCAAATTATGCTGTTCATAATAGCGAATCTGTCTTGCAGACAAATCCGTCAATTTCATAACAATCCCTATAGGGAACAGCGCCATATTTCTCCGAATTTCATCACCCATATATTCATCAACCTTCCACTAATCTATTCACTATTCTGTTACCTATTGTACATATCCTGATATAAAGCGTCAATAACATGTTAACTTAACTTACAATAATTTTATAAAACACTAACATACTCATGATAATAGCACTTTAAATAAGTGATATTTTACAAACTTCTTGAAGAAGTCTTTACTATTTTACATTTGCTTGATATTGAAATACGTTATAGCAAGCCGCGCTCATGCATCGTCTGTAACGCCATTAGTACACCCAGCTTCACATGAGAAAAGGTAAGTCCACCTTGCATATATCCAATGTAAGGTGCACGAATCGGAGCATCTGCGGATAATTCCAGACTACCACCTTGAATAAATGTACCTGCCGCCATAATGACTGGATGATCATATCCTGGCATATCCCACGGTTCTGGTACTACATGGCTATCTACCGCGGCTGCACGCTGAATACCCTGTACAAAAGCAATCAGTTGATGTTCATCTTTGAAAGAAACGGCTTGAATGAGATCGGTACGTTTCTCCTGCCATGCTGGTTTGCTATTGAAGCCAGCCAATTCAAACATAGCGGCCGCATAAATACTTCCTTTAACCGCTTGCCCTACAATCGTAGGAGCCATATATAGCCCTTGATATATACTGCGGGTTGTACCTAACATCGCTCCTACTTCGCCACCGATACCCGGTGCTGTTAAACGATAAGCTGCCAGATCAACGTACTTTTGCTTACCACAGATATACCCACCTGTTTCTGCTAAGCCTCCACCCGGATTTTTAATCAAAGAACCTGCCATCAAGTCGACTCCAACATCAGTAGGTTCACGAGTTTCTGTAAATTCGCCATAACAGTTATCTACAAAAATAACAGCTTGCGGACAGATTTCACGAATCTGAACAACCATTGCTTCTATGTCTTCTATAGTAAAAGAAGCACGCCAATCGTATCCACGCGAACGCTGAATTCCGATCATTTTGGTTTTACTATGAACAAGCGATTTGACGGTCGCCCAATTGACTTGCCCTGCTTCATCCAAAGCTGCTTCTTGATACGTAATACCAAAATCAGCTAAAGATCCTGTTCCATCTCCCGGCTTGCCAATGACTTTATGTAACGTATCATAAGGTCTACCTGTAATGTAAAGTAATTCATCGCCCGGACGCAAAATGCCGAACATTGCTGTCGCAATCGTATGCGTTCCAGAAGCAAAATGAGGTCTCACTAGAGCTGCTTCGCTACCAAATACTTCAGCATATACACTTTCTAAAACTTCCCTACCTCTATCATTGTACGCATAGCCAGTCGAACCTGCAAAGTGATAATCACTAACCCGATATTTTTGAAAAGCTTCTATAACTTTCCATTGGTTGGCATCTACAATCTGATCGACTGCTTGTATTGCTTGTCCGATAAGTTGTTGTGCTTGTTCTGACCATTGTTGAATCTGTGTATCAAAAACTGCCATACCTTGTCTCTCCCCATAGTGATAGCCCGCCGTAATAATCTCTGGCAGGCTTCCACAAATTTATATCCAATTGTTGATTAGCGATAGCATTGACTACCGTTAAGGTCCGAAATCCACAATATAAACATTTAAAATGTAAACTTTCGCGCTTCATATTTTACACGTAACGGTAGGATGAAGGGAAGTCTATTATACAATTGTCGTAATTTTGTCACTTTATTTCATATTCTTGTAAGCGATAACCGTACTTTTCGTAGTCGACAGCATTAATTTCGACTTTGATTAAAGCTTCGTTTTCTTCGTACTCTTGTTCCAATACACTACTAAACTGATAGAGTTGTGAAATAAGATCACCACGTTCTGCCGGAATACGATACGTTTTGATGCCTCCAGCTAATTGATCTTGAATAACATTCAAAATGCGCTCCAGATCACTTTCTTTGTAAGCACTGATCCGCATATGTGTCTCATCATCGGGTAACATTTCTAACTGTTCCGGTGTACACATATCCGTTTTGTTATATAAAACAACATGTTGCTTCGTATCAGAACCTAATTCTTGCAGAAGATCATCGACTACTTTCATATGCTCGTCTCTCATCTCTGAAGAAGCATCGACAACGTGTAAAATCAAGTCTGCTTCATTTACTTCTTCGAGTGTTGCTCGGAACGCTGCAATCAGATCATGAGGTAGATTCTGAATAAAACCTACCGTATCGGTTAATACGACTGTTTTGCCACCAGGCAGATCCAAATTACGCGATGTTGGATCTAGCGTAGCAAATAACTGATCTTGAATATATACATCTGCATCGGTTAACTGTTTGAGCAATGTCGATTTCCCTGCATTGGTATAACCGACCAAAGCCACTTGTACAGCTCCAGACTTTTTACGGCGCTCTCTGTACAATGTACGGTGACGTGTCACTTCTTCAAGCTGGCGCTTCAAGTCAGTAATCCGCGTACGAATATGACGGCGATCCGTCTCTAGCTTGCTTTCACCGGGGCCTCTTGTACCAATACCCCCACCTAGACGAGATAAGTTACTTCCTTGTCCAGATAATCGTGGTAATAGATAGCTATGTTGCGCAAGTTCGACCTGAATAATCCCTTCACGCGTTTTGGCACGTTGTGCAAAGATATCCAGAATCAATTGGGTACGGTCAATAATTTTGGCATCTAAAGCAGCTTCTAAGTTACGTACTTGAGCTCCAGATAATTCTTGGTCAAAAATAACGCTATTGGCATCTAAAGAATCCATCAAAATGCGAATTTCTTCTACTTTCCCTTTACCGATAAACCATCTAAAATCAGGTTTTTCTTTATTCTGGATTACCTGTTCTAATACTTCTACCCCTGCTGTTTTGGCAAGGCTTACTAATTCTTGCATCGATCCATCTGCATTGACACCTGCGCGCTTGTCATTCTGAGTAACCAGACTAACTAAAATAGCTCTAGGTTGAATCTCTATTTCTACACCATGAGTTTCGTTTTTCATTTGTATATCCCGCTCCTTGTAATCTTACCTACTTCTTATTGGTATATTAAGCTTTATAATGGTCATGTTAACATACTTATCACATTTTTTGATATCAAATCATGAATTACTGTCTTTCCCAAATAGACTTTGCCGGTGCTTGATCGATAAGGTAAACAAAGGAAAAGCATGAGCATCGATCTGTACTAGCAACTTTTGAGCTGTCTGTTGAGCTAATTCATAATCTTGATCTGTAATAATCTGCTTGCGTAACGCATCATCTAATTCATCTTCATCGAGCAAAAACACTTGACCGTCTTTCATTACTACAATATCTAAATACAGATCGTCAAACCAGGGTACACCTTGATCTGTTAATCCTTGCGTTTTGCAAATATCAATATACCATTCGATAATTTCACGCTTATCATCAAACATTGCAGTGACTACATAGTTCGCATGTTCTGGATAATATTGCATCCACGAATAACCTGCTGCTGCAATACAGAATCGTCGTCCTCCATATATTTTATATAAGGGTTCACGTAAACGATTCATACGGTACAGCGTGACATACCCTGTAAATAAACTATTGTTTACATAGCGTCTAGAGTAATTACGTTGAATCACTCTCCGCCAGTTCGCTCGATCCGCAAATTTACGTTTCATGGAAGTATCCCTTTCCCAACAAAGTAACTTCAGAATAGCATATTTGCGCCACGCACTCAAAAAAAGCCTCCAATTATATCACTGGAGGCTTTTCTGATAACCGATTTAAGGGGTAGACGGTGGTGCAGTCGTCGGTGGTGATGTTGTACCCTCGGTTGTTCCTGCTGCTGGATCTGTAGTTGTGCCTGGTGTTGTGGTGTCAGGAGTGGCTGGTGGTGTTGTTCCATTTTGACCACTATCTGTACTACCATCCGGTGTTGTTGTTCCTCCATCTGGTGGAACTGTACCTTGATCAGTATTCGGATCTGTTGGTGTTGTTCCTGTGCCTTGATCCGTTCCTGTACCATTGTCTGTACCCGGTACTTCTTCACCTGTTGGTGGAGTCGTTGGTTCACCTTCTGGCGGCACTACACCACCTTCTGGATTTTCTTCTGGTTCAGCAGGTGTCTCTGTTGCTTCATCGACTGTAATCTGAACCGTATCTGACGCATCCGATTGTGATCCATCTTTCATCGTAGCTGTTACATAATACTCATACGTTTGTCCCGGAGCTGCACTGCTATCTTGAGCAGAAGTATCACTTAATCCGCTAGATATCGCGGTAAATTGACCATCTCCGCTACCTTTACGATAAACAGTATACGAGCTGGCATTTTCTAAAGCTTTCCAAGATAAAGCAACCACTTGATTATCTTTATCATAAGAAGCAGCCATACCGCTTACAGCAGATACTTCCGGTTCCGGTTCTTCTTCCACCGGTTGCTCGACAGGAGCACTTGGTGTAGGAGCTTCAAATTGCTGTACTGGATATCCTTCAAGTGAAGGCCCCATAACCGCTGCAAACATCGCTGCTGCCATTCCACTACTTTCATTCAATAAATGGGTACGGTCTGGCTTGTCATATCCCATCCATACAGCGGCTGTCCACTCTTTGGTATAACCGACAAACCAAGCATCACGGTTCGCACTACTTCTGAATCCTTCGATACCATGCTGAGTTGTACCTGTTTTACCTGCTACCGGACGGTTAATTTGAGCACGTTTACCTGTACCATCATTAACAACATCTTGTAACATTTGAGTCATTTCATTCGCTGTTTGTTTGCTCATGACTTGCGAAGTATCTGCTTTATTTTTGTAAATTTCATCGCCACCGCTATCGACAATACTTTTCACAGCATAAGCAGGAGTATACGTTCCTCCATCTGCAAATGTACGATACGCTTGTGCCATCTCTAACGTATTGGTTCCTGTGCTTAATCCACCTAGCGCAAGCGCTAAATTGCGATCTTGATCTGTTAACGAGAATCCTACCGATTTGGCAAAAGCAAGCCCTGAATCAATACCGATCTGATTCAGTGTCCATACTGCTGGGATATTAATCGAATCTTGAATCGCTTCATCCATCGTTACTGTAGATGAATATCCATGCAAGTTCGTTGGACAGTAATTGCCAAAACATTGCTTTTCATTACTTAATAATGAATTAGGATTGAATTTCCCTGATTCCAATGCAGGTGCATATGAAATAATAGGTTTAAATGCTGAACCTGGCTGTCTACGACTAGTCACACGACTGAAATTACCTGTGTTGTAGTTACGTCCACCGAGTAACGCTACAATACCTGCGGTATCGTTATTGACGATAACCATTGATCCTTGAACAGGTACATCATCTGAACTTTTTTCAAAGAGGTCGTTATTTTTAAACGAAGTCTCCAAGTTCTGTTGAGCTTTGGCATCCATGGTCGTGTAGATTTTATATCCACCACGGTTCAAATCATCCGATGTTAAACCTGTTACATCTTCTGCTTCTTGCATAGCATATTCTATAAATGCTTCATAATTTTTATCTTTATCATTGGCAGAAGAATTGTATTTATAATCCACTGCGGCTGCTTCTTTAGCTTCTGCTTGTGTAATGTACCCTTGATCTGCCATCAATTGCAGTACAACGCCACGACGTTCTTTCGATAGATCAGGATTCGATTGTGGATTGTAACGTGATGGAGCTTTAGGTAGACCTGCAAGTGTAGCAATTTGCCATACTTTTAATTTGTTCAAGTCTGTTACACCAAAGTACGTTTCTGATGCTTCTTTGATTCCGTAAGCACCTTTACCAAAGAAAATACGATTTAAATACGTCGTAATAATTTCTTCTTTGGTCATTTTGCGTTCTATCGCTAAAGCAATCGATAATTCTGTTGCTTTACGGAAAAACGTTTTGTCATCATTCAAAAATACGTTTTTCGCTAACTGCTGTGTAATCGTACTTCCGCCTTCTACAGCAGAACGTGCTACAACGTCACGAACAGCTGCACGACCGATTGACCAAATATCTACACCCTGATGTTCAAAAAAGCGACGATCTTCTGTTGCTACAAAAGCATCCACAAGCAACTTCGGAATTTCATCGTATTGTACAGGGTCACCTGTCCTCACAGAGCGTTCTTGAATCAATGTGCCGTTGCGATCAAAGATTTGTGTAGGGCCGTTAATCGCTAATTTATTAATGTTTTGTTGATAGATTTTTTCTCCACTTACCATAATAAACATGTAACCGGCTAGTGCACAAAATACGCCCAAAGCAGCGACAATAAATAATGTCCAAAATACACGTTTACCTGTTATTTTTTTCTTTTTCTTTTTTGGTGTTGGCTTGGACTGTCCCGGTCTTGTTCTTGTTTCCGGCTTACTTTTGTCACTGCGGGATAGCTGCTGTCTTGGCATTTTTCGTTCTGACTCCCTTTCAGTAAAACAATTTACATCATTTATACAGCAAATGATTTTGAAGTATAGACGTCGTTCTGTGATGCCTAACGCTAGAAAGAAAAGAACAACCTATAGAACAGGTTGTCCGATTCTTTGTCCTATAGTTAGACGATGTTGAAGCATAAAAAGTTTCATTTTAATGTTAGTTGTCGCTTTGATTATCCTGCATTAGGGATACGTTACGTGATGGTGTAAATGTAGATACAGCATGTTTGTAGATCATTTGCTGACGTCCATCGCTATCCACCATAATGGTAAAGTTATCAAAAGCTTTGATCGTACCACGAATTTGAAAACCGTTGACCAGATAAACAGTCACTGGAATATTTTCCTTACGCAATTGATTTAGAAACGTATCTTGAATATTAATAGACTTATTCATTAGCCGTACCCCCAAGTGATTATTAATTCAGCATTGAAAATGCTCAATTCATGTAAGAATGTAATCTCAGTGTAATCAATGTTTTTAGGTTGTTGATGTATATTCCATATCCGCAGGGAATGTTCCTGCTATGATATTATGAACTTCACGGGTATGTTCGTCGCTTCTGTCCACATCGCTAACATCAACCCAATGAATATTATTCATATGACGGAACCAGGAAAGCTGTCTTTTTGCAAAACGACGCGTATCTCTTTTCAGCAGCACTACTGCTTCTTGAAGCGATACATGACCTGCAAGATGAGCAGCAATCTCTTTGTATCCTAGCCCCTGCATTGCGACCATTCCGGGGGTATACCCTTGATTCAAAAGGTTTCTTACCTCTTCAACCAGCCCTTCTTCTAGCATCTGGTCTATACGGGCTTCAATACGTTTATATAGCATTTCCCTATCCATTGTCAAACCTACAAAACATAACTCGTAAGGAGATTGCTTATTTTGCCCCGATAATTGATCGGAAAGTTTGACTCCTGTCATATGATACACTTCCAGAGCGCGGATTACGCGTCTTTGGTCATTAGGATGCAATCGTTTGGCAGAAGGTGGATCAATCTCTGCTAGGCGGTCATGGAGCGCTTGAGCGCCATGCTCCTCCGCATACGCCGCCTGTTCCTGACGAAATGCTTCATCAGCTCCATTTTCACTAAATTCAAATTCGAAACATACTGATTCAATATACAACCCGGTTCCCCCTACAATAAAAGGAAGATTCCCTCTAGCTGTTATCTCTGGAATCAATTTGCGACAACGCTGTTGAAATTCAGCCACTGAAAAGGATTCTTGAGGATCATGAATATTGATCAAGTGATGAGGAATTCCTTGCATTTCTTCCGGTTTGATTTTGGCTGTCCCAATATCCATACCACGGTAGACCTGCATGGAATCACCTGAAATAATTTCGCAGCCAAATGTTTTGGCAATTTCTATACTGATTCCAGTTTTACCAACAGCTGTTGGACCCATTAGGACCAGTAGCCTTGGTTTTTTAACCGTTTGGGTCATGGATAAATCACTCCGTATTCAATTTTTGATGTTTTGCGCTGTATTCGCTTAAATCCAAGCCGTTCATATTCTGGACTATCCCATTTTTCTTTGAGCAGAACAGACTTACGAGCGACTCGAATCGCTTGCTTAACCGCTTCTTCTGTTAACGCATTATGATTGGAAAATCCTCGCAAAGGTGCGATCGCAGCCGACTGATGTACCGCTTCACGAAACATCGGATCGAAATAAATCACATCTACACTTTTATCGGGTTGGTTGCTTAAATACGTCACATGATCTTGCTGAATCACTTCGATTCTACGCATCGCTTCATTAACAGCTTCGAGAGCCGTTACATGACTTCGAAGTCCTTCAGTCAGCAAAGCTGCAAGTGGCATCGAACTTTCTAACGCCACTACTTTTCCCCGCTCACCTGTATAAAGTGAAAATACAAGAGAATCTGATCCTAGTCCTGCTGTACAATCGATCACATGATCTCCAGGCTCTATCAGCGAGTGAGTGATCATCGGGTCTGCTTCCCCTTTGAGCAAGCGCTTGGCTCTGACGTACGCCATACTAGGGTGAAACTGCATAATAGGCTCCCCTGGACGCATAATCCGCACTTCTTGCTCGACCAGTACGATAAAATCAGTCTCATTATAGGTAGAGGCTAGCTTGGGGATAGAGCGCCCTGCACGCTTAATATAAGGAACAGCAAATTCCGCCGCCAGCTTTTGTGCACGCTGGATTGTATAAGTTGCGGCATCATCGCCAGTTGTAATCATCATTCTGTTTTTCTCCATTCCAGCATTTAAAAATACAAATCTACATTCACTTTCGAATGCACTTCCAGATTGTTCAGTATGAGTATATGCATCATACAAATCATTCTAGTTATTGTATGCCATAATACCATAACTCTGCATTACATCACACGTTTGAACATTTTTTCCAGATCATACGAAGAAAAAGAAACCACTATTGGACGTCCATGAGGACATGTATATGGCTGACGACAGGTCGCCAGACGATCCAGTAACGATTGTGCTTCAGCCTCGGTTAGCTTCTGATTGGCTTTGATCGAAGCTTTGCAAGAACACAATGTAGAAGCTTGCTCCCGTAACTTCGCTAGATCAATCGCTCGTTCACTAAGCACCCATTCTGCCATCTCTTCTATAACTTGTTGTTCTTCGCCTTTAGGAAGCCAGTATGGATAAGCTGTTACTCGAAACGTCTGACCACCAAAATGCTCTAAATACACCCCTACCCGCTCAAACCAATGCAATCGGTCTTTCAGCTTATTGGCTTCTGCTAAAGTAAATTCAAGCGTAATTGGCAACAACAGTTCTTGCGATACCTCTTCAGGGCGACCGAATTTTTCATAATAAAATTCGTAATTAATTCGTTCATGAGCCGCATGCTGATCAATCAGAAATAATCCTTCGTTATTTTGAGCGACCAGATACGTACCATGATGCTGACCGATCAAAGTCATATCTGGAAATTGCGGAATCTCTGGTTCTTCAGCAGTGCCATATAACAATTCCGCACTAAAATTACGATTGTTATTGTTGTTATAATTGGGTCGTTGTGGTGCTTGTCTTGCAGATGAACTAGCCGTACTTTTGGAAGCTGTTGCATTCTGTTTCTGATATTGCCCTGTGTGACTGTGTTCTTGAATTTGCTCAGCAGGCTGTGTCTGGATCGGAGCCGTATAAGCAGGCGGCGCATAAGACGGCTGATCTAAAACAGACGAACTGGCTTTATTAGATGATGTAGCTTGAACAGGTGGTAACTCTTTTCTGTCTTCCTGCACATGTGGTGCAATAGTTTGTTCCTTTTTCTTATACGTTATATCTTCTTCATTTGAAACAGAAGGAGACTGAATTTTAGATTCTGGTGGTAGATCTGCATCTGTAAATGGCGGAATATACGGTGCATCCAGATCACCCAATTCGCTTGAACTATGGCTTGGATTATGAGTATTTTGTTGCGGTTCCAAGTATTCCACAGGTGCTTTGGTAAAATTAAATTGCTCTTGTATAATCGATTCACTATTGCCACGCTTAATCGTCTGCTTGGTTGCATGTGGGATCAAAATCTCTTTACGCAATGTCTGACGAATCGCTTCTTCTACAAACAACATTAATTCGGCTTCTTTACTAAAGCGCACTTCCATTTTAGATGGATGTACATTCACATCTACTAATGAAGGATGCATCGTTAATTGCAATACAGCTAATGGATACCGATTAATAGGCAATAATGTATGATATGCACGTAAAATCGCTTGATTGACTGCATAATTACGAATATACCGACCATTCACTACAATAGACATCGCATTGCGACTAGATTTGGAAATTTCAGGTCGTCCTATATAACCACCAATCTGATAATCCAGATTTTCACCTTCTAATGGCAAGACCATTTTGGCAGCTGAAGTACCATAGACTGCCGCAATCACTTGTAGCATATCCCCTGTGCCCGGCGTCTGGAGCAACAGATTACCATTGTGCCGAAACGTAAAAGCAATTTCAGGATGAGCCAACGACATCCGGTACATAACATCAGAGATATGTCCAAGTTCGGTTTGCACTGTTTTCATATATTTCAATCGTGCCGGTGTGTTATAAAATAATGAATTCACACGAAAATCTGTACCACGCGGCGCCGCTTCATCTTCATTGACTTTGAGTGTGCCACCTTCAATCACTAGCCGTCTTCCTGCACCATCATCTGTAGCACTGGATAGCAATTCTACTTTGGATACAGCGGCAATACTCGGTAAAGCTTCACCACGAAAGCCCAGACTTGTAATTTGATATAGATCACGATCATCGGTTAATTTACTTGTGGCATGACGATAAAAGGCAGTCTCACAATCATCTGCGGCGATCCCTTGCCCATTATCTTGCACACGAATATATTCAAGTCCACCTTCGCCAATATGAATATCAATACGACTAGACTTAGCATCTATGGCGTTCTCAACCAATTCTTTTACAACAGAAGCTGGACGTTCTACAACTTCCCCTGCGGCAATCTGATTAGCAATATGTTCATCTAACACACGAATTTGACCCATCTATAATTCCTCCTTCCATCATTTCATTTCGTAATATTTAGCAAAATAAATAGGGTATCGATCTATACCATCAACCGTTATTATGAATACGTTGCTTTCACTTTGAGATCGTTCAACAACTGCATAGCCTGTAAAGGAGTCATATTCATAATATCTGTATTTTGAATCAATTCTACGATTTGTTTGGCTATCGGATCTTCTTTGATTATCGTCTGAGTAACTTCTTCTTCATCTCCGAAAATAGACAACTGTACAACATCTTGAGCTTTGGATGTAGCTGAATTAGCAGAATGTCTGCTTGGTGAGACAGACTGTTTATTCAGCGTATTTATTTCTATATCAGATGGTTGATTGGCTGACTCTTGCTTATGATCAACAGAAAGTATAGAACCTTTTTCAGCAATCTGGACAGAAGAATGATTGTTATTTTCAGCAGAAAACGATGTTTGTGTTTGTTCATTGGATAACAGTTGAGATTGTGTATCATTATGTTGTTGCTCTTCTGATTTAGCAGATATCGCTACAGCCGATTGATCTGCTACAACAGTGCTACTCGCCTGCTCCATCCGGCTAAGTATACCATTCGCGCGATCAATAATACTTTCTGGTAAGCCTGCCAGTTGCGCGCAATAAATACCATAACTGGTACTAGCTGCACCCGGAACTAATTTGCGCAGAAAATGAACTTTATCTCCGCTTTCTTTTACAGCCATTGAGAAGTTTTGTAGATGCTCTAACGTTTCTTCCAAATGCGCTAATTCATGAAAATGGGTAGACACCAATGCTTTACAGCCGATCTCATGATGCACATATTCGATCACTGCTTGAGCTATAGACATCCCTTCACTGGTTGATGTCCCTCGGCCTAATTCATCAATAATGATAAGACTTCGAGGTGTTGCACGCTCGGTCATTACTTGAATATCTGCCATTTCTACCATAAAGGTACTTTGTCCACCGATCAGATCATCTGCGGCTCCAATACGGGTAAAAATGCGATCGATCATTGGAATTTCTGCTTGACTTGCAGGTACAAAACATCCAATTTGTGCCATAATAGACACCAAAGCCACTTGACGCATATACGTACTTTTACCAGCCATATTTGGGCCTGTAATCAGTAAAATATTAGCTTTATCTTCTGTGATTTCTGTACTGTTCGATATAAACGATGTATTATTCATTACTGCTTCTACTACAGGATGACGACCTTCTTTGACAATCAGATCATAACGATCTGTCAATACAGGTTTGACAAAAGCACGCTCTGCACTAATCGCGGCAAAAGACTGATAAACGTCGATCTCTGCTACTTTTTCTGCTAACTGTTTGAGTCGTGGAATTTCGTTAGCAACTTGAGTTCGCAGATCAGCAAACAACTCATATTCAATATCGACCATTTTTTCTTGAGCTTCCAAAATAAGTGCTTCTTTGGCTTTCAGTTCGGGTGTAACGTAACGCTCTGCATTTGCTAACGTCTGCTTGCGCTCGTATCTGCCTTCTGGTAAAGCATTTAAGTTAGAACGAGTTACTTCTATATAATAGCCGAAAATTTTGTTATAACCGATTTTGAGCGACTTGATCCCTGTTGCTAAGCGCTCTGCTGCTTCAAGTTCAGCAATCCAACGCTTACCGTTGACGCTAGCTTCACGTAATTCATCCAGATGAGCATGATAGCCTTCGCGGATCAATCCTCCGTCTTTTACCGATACAGGTGGATCATCTACAATCGCTGTACTGATTGCATCGGTTAAGTCTGTACATTCATCCATTAACTGCGCGATTTGTTGCAAGGTGGATGAAGAAGAATCTGTACATTGACGACGCAATTCTGGAATTTGAGCAAGCGAGTCACGTAAAGCTAACATATCCCGTCCATTTGCTGTTCCAAAAGCAATCCGTCCCACCAAACGTTCCAGATCATAGATCCCTTTCAATTGCGATCGCAAATCTTCGCGCAAAATTAATCCTTGATGAAGCTTCTCTACCGCTTCTAAACGCTCTTCTACTAATTTACGAGATAACAACGGCTTATCGATCCAGCGACGAAGCAATCGTCCACCCATTGGCGTCTCTGTACGATCAAGCAACCATAGCAATGAACCTTTACGAGAACGCTCACGTACCGTCTCTATCAATTCTAGATTACGACGTGTAAATGGATCGAGAATCATATAATGTTCAGGCTCATAAGCACTGATATGTGTTAATTGTCCAAGCGAACGCTTTTGGGTTTCACTTAAATAGCCAATGAGTATAGAAATACACAACTGACGTTCTTCATCCAGTCTTGCCCACGCTGCTTCACCAAATTGACGACGTGCTAATTCCTCGCGTGCTTTGTCCCATGGTGTATATAGTACTTTGCGTCCTAGTTGTAGCGCTTGACGATAAGATTCATCAATCAGATCGACTTGTCCAATAATTTCAGACGGTTCATACAATCCTAGTTCATCACGTAACCATTGTTGTGAAGATAAAGCAGATGTCACATGCAGTTCACCTGTAGACAGATCACAAGCCGCTAAAGCCATTTTCCCTTCACGTTCTGTCAAACAGATCATGTAGTTGTTCGCTTTGTCGGTTAACCCTTTACTTTCCATCATCGTACCCGGTGTAACGACGCGGATAATTTCACGTTTGACAATTCCTTTGCTTGCGCCTGCATCTTCTACCTGTTCACAGATAGCGACTTTGTATCCTTTTTCAATCAAGCGATGGATATAGTTCTCTGCTGAATGATAAGGTACGCCGCACATCGGAATCCGCTCGGGCACACCAGCAGCTTTGCCTGTCAACGTGATCTCTAATTCTTTAGATGCTAGAATCGCATCGTCAAAAAATAATTCGTAAAAATCCCCCAATCGGAAAAATAAAAATGCATCTTGTGCTTGTTCTTTTATTTTGAGATATTGCATCATCATCGGTGTATACGTAGTCATGTTTCCCCTCCAAAAAAGCATTCCAGAATATCGTTAAGCATAGATATAACATGCTTGTTTTTATCGAAATATTATCGTACTCATACTTATTGCGATATGCAATCTTTTTTCGAAATGCAAATACCTGTTCGTCTCTTTATTATAACGAAAGAGCTTGAAAAGTGCTACGGATCAAAAAAGAAGTGCAAACCTAATGTTACCGGTTTGCACTTCTTTGGTGGTACTTGTAGTGAATCTTTTATTGTTGTACTTCTGGTTTGTCTGAAGTCAACTCGATTTCAGCTAGTGAATCGTAGCTTCCACCATACGTAATGTCATAATTTTTAACACGTTTGTTTACAGCTTGTACTTCGTAACGATACAAAGTAGGAATAACCGGTGCTTGATCGATCATCAACTGCTGCCATTGATTGTAAATATCTTTACGATATGTCATATCAAATGCTTTAGGAGATACACCTTCTGCAAGCAATTTATCATTTTCTTCACTTACAAAGCGAGAATAGTTGAATGACGCTTTGCTACCGTACAATCCAGCAGGGTTAATATCTGTACCTGTTCCCCATGCTGCGCCATATACATCGATGTCTGGATCATCTTTTTCAATACGATCATAGAAAGAGTTGAACTCTTGTAGACGACCATCTAGTAATTGAACGTTTAGACCAATATCTTTCCAGTTTTGCAGATAGAATTGAGCACGAGCTTCTGAGATGGTATCTCCACTCATTGCAGCATAGTTAATCGTTAATTTGTTTCCTTTAGGATCTTCGCGCAATCCGTCTCCATCTTTATCTACATAACCAGCTTGATCCAGCAATTGTTTCGCTTTTTCAGGATCATAGTTATATCCTTTGATGCTATCATCGTGATATTGTGCAAATGCAGGAATAATCAATGAAGTTGCAGGTGTACGCAGACCGTGATACAACTGTGTACCTACTTGTTCATTATTCAATGCATAACCCATCGCTTGACGTAACTCTTTGTTCGCCATTTTAGCATCCGGGTTCATTACACTTTCACCTTTAGCTTTATCGAATTTACCTAGTTTGAAGCCAATATAATCATAAGACATTTCTTGTCTACCCAAGAACTCTACGTTAGTTGGTACATTTTTACCATCATATAGACTGTTAGGGAATGCAGCTAAATCAATATCACCTTTTTTCAAAGATTCAATGACTACATTAGGGTTAACTACTTTAAGATTTACACCAGCTAATTTAGGTGCGCCGTGGAAATAGTCTTTGTTCGCTTCAAATTGTACAGATTCACCTGTAACCATCGCTTTGATTTTGTAAGGACCATAACCGATAGGGTTTTTACGCACTGGATCAGAAGAAGACATGTCTGCTACTGGAATATCTCCAAATACTTTTTTCTCTAAAGGATAAGACCAAAGACCCGATTTTACAGAAGGATCTGCTTCTTTAAAGTCGATTTGTACTTCTTTATCGTTTATGACTTTGATACCTGAGATTGTTTTCGCTTTGCCAGCATGGTAATCTTCCATACCTACAATATTCATAAAGCTTGTATCATAACGTACGCCGTCATAATCTTTGTTACCAATCACTTCAAAAGCAAAAACATAATCTTCTGCTGTAACAGGATTACCATCAGTCCAGTTTAATTTGTCGTCAATTTTTACATTTACAGTTTTGTTATCGTTGGAAAAGCTAATATTAGCAGCTCCACCGTCTTTCACATCAAAGTTCTCATCTGTAGCAAATAAAGAAGGATAGAAGAATTGAATAACTTCAAAATCCGGATTACCACTGTAGAAAATAGGATTCAAAATACCTTCAAATGGAGTATCCGAAATCAAACCGTAATTCATTGTTCCGCCTGCAATAGCAGCAGCAGTGTTCGTTGTTGCTTTTGGAAACTTACCTGATTCCTTTACACTTTCGCTTGTTGCTGGTGTTTCTTGAGCAGTTGGTGTTGACTTTCCACTTGTACAAGCAGATAGCACCAACACAAATGCAATGAACAGAATAGATACGATTTTCTTCTTTGTATTTCCCAACATAAATCTTCCTCCTTTTTGATGATCGTACTGTAAATTTATTATCCTAATCGCTGTCTAGCATCTGTCGCACGTTTGAGCGCTTGACCGACAAAGTTAATCGCTAGAATAAGTACCAAAATCAGCAGCGATGCTGGTAACCACATCCACCAATAGTTCTGCAAAATATCAGGATCTGTTGCATTACTTACAATCGTACCCAGACTCGGCGTACTCTGTGGCAATCCAAATCCTAGAAAAGATAAGCCTGTCTCAATCCCGATATTACCAGCAAGATTCAATGTCATATTTACAATAACGATTGAACTCAGGTTAGGAAGTATACCAAAAGCGATAATCTTCCAGTTAGGTGTACCTAATGTTTTGGAAGCTTGTACATAATCCAATTCTCGTTCAGCAAGGACTTTGGCTCGAATTAGACGAGCTTTACCTACCCAGAGAAAGGCGGTCATAATGAAAATAAATGACCATATATTATATTTAGGTACAATCGTTACAAATACGATAACTAACATTAAAAAAGGAAGTACAAGAATAAAGTCGATAAAACGCATAATAATATTATCTACGATTCCGCCAAAGAAACCTGCAATTAAGCCAATACTCAGACCAATAACAGCAGCAAAAATCGTAATTGCAAAAGCAATCGTAATTGAATTACGTGCTCCTATAACGACCTGTCCAAAAATATCACTACCAGCGCGGTCTGTACCTAACCAGTGATCTGCACTAGGTGGAGCTTTAATAGAAGTTAGATCCACTTTAGTTACAGCTTCTTGGTCGATAAAAAATACAGAACCATAAATAACAATCAAAAATAAAGCTAAAAAGATTAATGAAAGCATAGCCATTTTATCTTTGATTAATTCTTTACCTAAAATTGACCAACTTGAAGGCGATTTTTGAATCGTTTCTTCAGGCGCAAATGTTTGAGCTCTCATTCCCATTACAGGCTTCCTCCGTTCTTATTCTGATAGTACATGCCAGATGTATTGTTTTGCATTAGCTTAGCCAATCCGAATACGTGGATCAACCCAACTCAAAATGATATCCGACAACAATGTACCGATAAGAGCAAGTAAGCCGGAAAGCATAACCAATATGGTGACTACAGAATAATCACGCTGTGTAATGGATTGTAAAAATAGTTGCCCTAATCCTGGATAACCAAAAATAGATTCAATAAATAAGTTTCCAGCCAATACTCCTGTTAAGTCATAACCAAGAAATGCAGCAATAGGAAGTAAAGAGTTACGCAAAATGTGTTTTGAATACACTTTGGATTCTGGAACACCTTTAGAACGAGCTGTTTTGACAAAATCTTTAAGTCTAGTATCGATAACTTCATTACGAAGGTATTGAATCGTTGCTGTAGTACTCACTAGTGCCCCTGCAATAGCAGGTAAAATCAAGTGATAAAACTTATTCGCATAATAGGAACCAGATCCTGGCTCTATTCCTACATCTACACTACCACTTGTTGGAAACCATCCTAATTGGAATCCAAAAACGAATAGAATTAACAATGCAAAAATAAATAACGGTGTCGCAAAACTGAGATACGTGTACCCTGTAATCGTTTTGTCTAACAAACTATTCTGATAACGTCCACTCAAAATCCCCAGTGGGATCGAAATCAGATACGTTAATACTAGAATTGCTACACCGAGGTAAAAGGTATTCGCCAAGCGACTGCCAATCAAATCAGCAACGCCTATTTTATGTACATATGACTTTCCCAGATCCCCTTGTACTAAATTTCCTATCCAACGTCCATATTGTTGCCATGCTGGATCATTTAGACCTAATTTCTCCCGTTGTTCTGCTAATACTTGTGGACTGACATTCGGATTCGCTTGCATAGCACCCGTTAAAGCATCGCCCGGCATTGCTTTCGCTAAGAGGAAGATCAGCACGCTCAGTACGAACAATTGGGGAATCATGATCAGAATGCGGCGAAGCGTAAATTTCCACATAATTTAATTTCCCCCCTATGGTAATGCGACTTGATGTGACGAGCTGATCGACTTCAATGCCAATGGCTTGCCCTCTGGGTCTAATAGATTATTCAGATCTTGTTGATATGAAGATAAAATCTGTTGACGTGCTTGTGTGCTTGCTTGACGCTGAGCAGGATCGATATTCGGAATAGCCGATATTAATCGCTTGGTATAAATATGCTGTGGATTCTCATAAATATCTTCTGTATTCCCTTGCTCGACTAAGCGACCACGATACATGATCCCAATCTCATCACACATATGACGCACAATCCCTAAGTCATGACTGATAAATAAATAGGTAAGGTTAAACTCTTTTTGAATTTCTTTCATAAAGTTAAGCACTTGTGCTTGCACTGATACATCAAGCGCAGATACAGGTTCATCTGCAATGATCAGCTTCGGATTCAGTGTTAATGCTCTCGCAATCCCTATCCGTTGACGCTGTCCACCTGAAAATTCATGTGGATATTTAAATGCCGCTTCTGGATTTAGTCCTACTTTTTCAAGTAAATCCTGCACCCGTCTACGCTCTTCTTCTTTAGTAAAATTCTCAAAATTACGCAATGGTTCTGCAATAATATCCAATACGCGTTTTCTACCATTAAGCGAAGAATACGGATCTTGGAAAATCATTTGAATATCACGACGTAATGAATGTTGATTTTTGTGAGCAATCTTAGTTAAGTCTTGCCCTTCAAATGTGACATTTCCATCTGTTATTTTATTAAGTCCGATAATTGCGCGTCCTGTTGTTGTTTTGCCACATCCGGATTCACCGACAAGCCCGTAAGTTTTACCTGCTTCGATCTGAATCGATAGACCATCTACTGCTTTGACATGACTGACAACACGCTGGAAAAAGCCACCACGAATCGGATAATGTACTTTTAAGTTATTGAGTTCCAGCAATGCCATTCAACACAATCTCCTTTCCATCTTCTACTTCATCTTCAAAATGAAAATTCTGGTAGCATGTACAACGTACCCAATGATTTGGAGCCACTTCATTCAGCTCAGGGTGTTCTGCATGAGCAGTCTGTGGAATCCATGGAATACGTTCTGAGAAGCGACAGGAACCACGAGGAATATTCTGTAATGAAGGTACACGACCATCAATTACATGTAAGCTCTCCTGCCCTACATTTGCTCCCGGCATCGAAGCCAGTAATGAGCGGGTGTACGGATGTTTGGGATTGTTGAATAACTCATTTACATCAGCAATTTCTACAATTTCGCCAGCATACATGACGACAACACGATCTGCCATTTCAGCAACAACACCAAGATCATGAGTGATCAGAACAATACCAGCGTCGTTTTCGGCTTGCAGTTGCTTCAATAAATCCAAAATTTGAGATTGAATCGTTACATCTAGAGCTGTTGTTGGTTCGTCAGCGATAATCAATGAAGGGCGACATGCAATCGCGATCGCGATCATAATCCGCTGTCTCATCCCACCAGATAACTCATGTGGATATTGGGCATATACCCTCGTTGGATCAACAATGTTTACATTTTCCAATAATTCGATAACACGCTTTGTTTTTTCTTTTCGAGATAACGACGTATGATAATCGAGATTTTCTTCGATTTGTTTGCCGATGGTCATCAAAGGATTCAATGCTGTTAATGGGTCCTGAAAAATCATACCGATTTCGGAACCACGAATTTTGTTCATTTGTCCAGGTGACAATTTGTTCAAATCCTGCCCTTTAAAAAGCAGTTCACCTTCGATGTGCGTATTTTTGCTATCATGAAGTCGTGTCAGAGAAAGTGCCAAGGCACTTTTACCACAACCCGATTCACCTACAATAGCCAAAACTTCGTTTTTGTTGATCGTTAAGTTCAGTTGATCGACAGCAGGATAATACTCATCTTTGATACGAAAAGCTACTGTCAGGTCTCTGATTTCCAATACCGATTCTGTGTTCAAAATTTGGGTTGCCTCCTCGCTTCAAACTTTAACGCAATGTAAACATTTCTTGTTAATTGTTATCATTTTATATTTATAATCTTCCAAAGGTCAATAAAATTTAACTTTTTTCCAAAATGGTGAAAAGAATTTAGCATAAAAGCTATCATAACGTGTGACGATATAGATAGCTTCTATGATTAAACTTATATTCTATTTTACCTTATTATCCATACCTAGCAAGGGGTTACGCAATTTATCACGTTTGGATATTTTTAGGTATTGACCCAATTCTCTGCATAATTGCAATATAGCGGAACGCATTTCAAATTCTTCACGAGTTACTGGTAAATCCATATTTTTAAAATCTTCTTCCAGTGCTAATAACAGACTTTCCGTCTTGCCTGTATAATATGGCGTCTTCACATCTCTAGATAATTGTTCAAACATTTCTGCTGCTGCATCCGCTTGAGGCATTTTACGATACACTTGCGCGACCAGTTGCATCATATTCTGAATCGAATCTAAATGTTGTTTTCGCATATAGAAATATACTGTCCATGACTCATCTGTATACAACATCTGATTTTCCAGTTCACGCTTTGATTCTATTAGTCCCTGCTCTACTTTGGCATACGCTTCGATCACTTCTTTACCATCCCAGGCAAACGAAGGACTTCGTAGCGTTTTGGCAATCTGTTCACACATTTGAGATAACAGTTCATTGACTTCACTGCGAATCGCATCAAGACGCTGATGCGGATTAGGCATATAGACCAGATTGACAACGGCTGCTGCACCCAGACCAATCAGTAGCAATTCAATCTCTACTAACATCGTATGAGCTGTCAAAGTTGCTCCGTTAAAAATATGCACAACCACTACAGAACTGGTCACAATTCCTGCACTAAAACCTGCTCGTGTAATCAATGGGAAAGCCACCAAAATATAAAGTGCAAATACCCAGTGATGAAAACCAAATAACGAAAACAATACAAAAGCACAAATCATTCCAATCAACGAAGCAAAAAATCGAGCTGCAATTGTTTTAAGACTTCGTTTACGTGTAACATCGACTCCCAGTATAGCTAACAAAGCTGCTGACATCGCACTTGGAACGCCTAGCGTACTAGCTACAACCACTGCTAGTAATGCTGCAATAGCTGTTTTGATCACGCGAAAACCCATGCGTCTGTCTCTCCTTACTCCACTTCTTTTTCTCTATCTGTATTTTATAATATTTATTACTCTTTTGGAGTATAGGTTTTATCCTACTTGATTTATAAGTATTCGACAATATCGATTTGGTGCTATATCGTACAATTGTTTAACAAAATAAAAGCTTTCACCTGTTTCGTAGTGACCACAGATGAAAGCTTTTTGTGTTATGAATTCGTAGATTGTAGACGGTAAATCTCGTTATACTTTTCTTCCAAATAATCAGCAAGATAGTCCGGGTTCAACTCTTCACCGGTAATATTCTGAATCAACTCGGAAGGAGTACGGCTTTTACCATATTTATAAATCTTATCTGTTAACCATTCTTTGATCGGTAACAGATTTCCTCCAGCTATCCATTGTTCAAAATCAGGTAATTCTTTACGCATCGTATGTGTCATTTGCGCAGCATACATATTTCCTAAAGAATATGAAGCAAAGTATCCGAAGTCTCCACCAGACCAGTGCACATCTTGCAATACTCCTAATGAATCGTTTGGAGGCGTAATCCCTAGATATTCTTGATATTTGCTATTCCATACTTTAGGCAGATCTTTAACATCTAGATCTTCGTTAAATAACATTTTTTCAATTTCATAACGAATAATGATGTGTAAATTATACGTTAACTCATCTGCTTCAATACGAATCAATGTATTTTCTACGCGATTGGCAGCACGATAGAACGTATCTAATGATACCTCTTTGAGCTGTTCAGGGAATAAAGCTTGTAGATCACTATAATAACGATCCCAGAACGAACGGCTACGTCCCACTACATTTTCCCAAAAACGAGATTGAGATTCATGAATCCCCATCGATGTTCCTGTAGCAAGCGGAGTTCCTGCTAAATCATGTGAAATGTTTTGTTCGTATAATGCGTGTCCACCTTCATGAAGAGAACTGAAAATCGCACTCATCACATCTTCAGGCATATAATGCGTTGTGATACGCACATCCCCTGGGTTTAGACCTGTAGCGAAAGGATGTACACTTTCATCCAAACGTCCTGCGTCAAAATCAAAGCCCATTTCTTTTAACAATAAATGACCGATCTTTTCTTGTTGACCGATATCATATTGTTGCTTCAAGAAATCGTTATCTGGTTGATGCTCTGATTGTTTGATTTTTTCAAGTAAAGGTACAAGACGTGATTTTAAACGATCAAATACAACATCTAATTTGGCTACTGTTAAATCAGGCTCATACATATCGAGCAATGTGTCATAACGTGTGTCTTTAACACCCCAATAATCGATAAAATCACGTTTCATTGCTACAATTTCACTAAGTAATGGCTCAAAGCCTTCAAAATCATCATTATGTTTGGCTTCTTCCCATACCGTTTGTGCATGAGTCGTTAAGCTGGAGTATTTTTGAATTTTTTCAGGTGGAATTTTTTCATTCAATTCATACTCTTTGCGTACATCTTGTACAATACGCTTGTCATTGTCTTCTAACTGTTCAAAAACATCTGGACGTGACAGCACTTCGATATAACCGCCCATTTCTTTCGATACAGACAGTTTGAAGTGTTCTGTCGCTAGTACCCCAATCGTATCGGCACGTAGCTCTGCTCCTTTACGTGGAGCTCCTGTGCGCAAGTCCCATCCCATTAGTGCAAGCGCTTCACCATAACTGCTAATTTTGCGAACCAATTGCCGAAATTGTGTTAATGTCTCTTGTACATATTGTTCCATAATAAGGTTCACCTCTCTGCTTACATACACAACACTTGGTTATGGCATGCAATATTGTTATTTTTGTAAAAATACACCTCTTGATGATACGTTCTTCTAGTCGTATAATCAATGGTACACAATTAAATATTATAGACATATTTGATTGTATTGTGCTATATGCACGGATGGATTGTCTATAAGAATACATTTAACCATTTTTGCTCATGTCATAATATAGATAACTTCTAAGGAGTGAATATCGATGGTAAAAGTAAATGTAACCCCTCAAGCAGAACAATATTTATCACGCAAAATTGGTGATAAAAAAGCGGTCATTCGTATTTTCGTAGATAATGAAGATTGCGGATGTACAGGCGGTATTCCGGCACTTCGTTTAATTGACGAGCCAGGTAAAAGAGATACTGTTGTAGAAAGTAACGCATTGTCTTTAACTATGCATCAAAGTGGCGAATCTTATTTTGATGATGATGAACTTACTTTATCGACAGATGATTTGGGTTCTTCGCTCAGACTTAGTAGTGCTTCTCAGTATTATAGTCGAAGCATACGCGTTCTTGACGGACGCAAAGCATTAGCCTAATTTTATATTATTAATCTGTAAGATGACCAGGAGGATACTCAATGAACTCGATCACAACGATTATGCAACACAATCAGGAATTTGTGACTAGCAAAGAATACGAAGCTTATCTTTCCAGTCCTTTCCCTGAGAAAAAGTTGGTTATTTTGACTTGTATGGATACCCGTTTAACCGAATTATTGCCTAAAGCAATGAATATTCGTAACGGTGATGCCAAAATTCTAAAAAACGCAGGTGCTATTATTTCACAGCCTTTTGGTAGTGTAATGCGTAGTATTCTTGTCGCTATTTATGAATTAAAAGCAGAAGAAGTGATCGTAGTTGGTCATCATGGATGTGGTATGGCATCACTGAACTCAGATCATATGATCGAAAAAATTCATGAACGTGGAATTGCACCAGAAGTGCTAACTACGCTTGAAAATTCAGGGATTAAACTTAAAAGATGGCTTCAAGGTTTTGATAATGAGAAAGAAGGCGTTATGCGCAGTGTAGATATTATCAAAAACCACCCTCTACTCCCTGCTAGCGTACCTGTACACGGTATGATTATTGATCCAGCAACAGGACAATTGGAGTTACTTGTGAATGGTTATGATCAAGTTGAAGTTCCTTCTAACTCATAATCAGTACACCATATTAGCTTGAAAGAATGACATAATCAACTATAGATAAGTGTGGACGTGGATGCGATTGCTCCACGTCTTTTTGCTGTTTATTTTTTGTGAAATGATGGAAATATCGCTCTTTTATTAAATTTGAACATTCTTTGTCTATCTTTTTTATATTTCAATAACTTTATATCAAATCGCTTCTAGCTTCCTTGCGAAAGCATACAGTTGTAGTGTACACTTTATCTTAAATCGGCCAAATGGCTGTTTTAAAAGATAGGAGAGAATGCCCTATGAACACGCTATCTTATGGTTTACTCGCTTTGCTTGCACGCAATAATTCGTCAGGTTACGACCTGATGCTCAAGATTCAACCGTTTTGGCAAGCAAAACATAGTCAAATTTATCCACTGTTGTCACGTATGGAAGAGCAACATTTGTTATCCGCAGAATGGATTCAACAAACTGATAAACCGGATAAAAAGATTTACGCAATTACTCCACTAGGAGAACAACGTCTGAAAGAATGGATGCAACTTCCTGCAGGCGAACCAGTCAGTCGTGATGAATTAGTTCTCAAAGCTTTTTGCTTATGGACAACTGATCGCGAAAACGCTATCTCATTGTTTGGTACAAGATCAATTTATTACCAAGAACGTATTCATTACTTTGAGCAAGCGCTTCACAAAATGCCTGAAGAAGTTCGTCAATTTGGTACACGTGATTTTGGATTGTACATTTTGCGTCAAAAAGCTTTATCAACAGCTAAAGCAAATTTGGAATGGACGACATGGGTTATCGACATGCTCAAAAATTCTACAACTGAAAGTTCCTCACAACCTCAACACCAATGAACAGTTGATACGAGGCTAATGGTTCAAAATCAAGAGAATCAATATTAAAACATTTTGAAACCGAAGCAGATGTCATGCGTATATTAACTATACTGTCATTGAAGACAACTACTAGGAGGATCATGAACACAATGAAAAAAATGCTGATGGTTTTTGTAGCATTCACATTATTCTTCACTTTATTTAGCGGCTTTGCTAATGATGCCGATGCAAGACGTGGTGGCGGATTCAAATCTTCACCGAAGTCATACACAACAACACCTAAAAAATCAACAGATAGTAATAGCAGTACGATGAACAGCACAAACCGTACAAAAAATACTACAGCAGGTTCAACAGCAAATCGTGGATTTTTTAGCGGTGGTAGCTTTTTCAAAGGATTAATGATTGGTGGTCTTGCCGGTATGTTATTCGGCGGAATGTTCGGTAATATGGGAATGTTCGGAGACTTGTTAGGATTAGTCATTAACTTATTCGCCATTTATATTCTATTTATAGCGGCTCGTGGAATTTACCGTATGATCCGTCAACGTAAAAAATCTGCTGACCCGTACAATAGACGTTAATGCCTATGCGACTCAGTATGGATGAAATTATCAATGCAGTATGCTTGAATATCGCTGAACGCAAAGGACTGAAACCTACTGATGTAACGGTTCAACTTTCCTGGGAAGAAGATACTGGTTATACCGCAGAAGTATGGACAGAAGGACGAAGCCAATATTTAGTCGAAAGTAATCTGAACGAAGCGATTTTACGTTATATGTTCAGTGAGTATAATGCACGAGTATTTAAAGAACAAGTAGAATTAGTTATCAATGATGACGAAGAAGAAATTCAAGCGATCATTCACGATAACTAATGCCTACACTATTCATTTTATAAGTTCTATTTTGTAAAGCTTGCGAGACAGACTATCTGTTCAGTCTAGGATCGCAAGCTTTTTTTGTATCCAATCATAAGCATATCTTCCACTGATCTCATGAGCACCTTCAAAGATATCACTTGCAAATTGTTGTTCAGCATCATGTTGTTGATAGATCTGTTGTAGCTGTGCTATAGCTTTCTGAACACCTTGTATCGGGAAAATACGATCATGTCTCCCTGCTTCTACAAATAAAGGTCGTGGCGCAATCAGACCGATCCATTGTGGTAAGTCTGCATATAATGCCTGACCCGGAATATAGTTACAGATACAATGATGAATATGAAGAATACTATTCTGATATGTATTAGGAAATCCGGTTAAAACAGTAGCACGTATACGCTGATCTAATGCTGCTGTAAGATAAGCGATCAACGCTCCGCCTGAAAATCCCATAATCCCGATCCGCTCTGAATTTACTTCTGGCATATCGCTAACAATATCAATCACTTTGAGCATTTCGTGTACTCTAAATCCAGCTAATGTTTTACCCATTAACAGCATTCGACTGGAAAGCGAATCACACGAATTAGCGATATCCGCATGGTTAGCCATATCTTCTGCCAATCGTCTTTCGCCAAATCCGATCACATCAGGAGCAATAGTAATCAATCCCCGATTCACTAACTGAATAGCATAATGCTGATGAATACCCGGTGTATTCAGATCCGGCTTGCCATCAGGTAACAATCCTACAATTTCACGACTTCCATAGCCATGGCCATGCACAGCAATCACTGCTGGAGCAGGAGCTGTAATCTGTTTAGGAATTAACACATACGCTGCAAAATAACTATAAGGTGAAGCAGAACATTCTATCCGTTTACGAATATAAGTCCCGCAATCTACTGTTTCCAGAAGTGTGATCGAATGATCATCCTGGGTAGCAAATGTACCGATTAATTGTGGTAATATGTTGCGTAATTGAGTCTGTTGCTCGATGATATTCGAATAAGAAGAACGTTCTGGATGATTAGATATCAGTTCTGCATACCATTGTTGTAGCAATTGATCTCCTTGCCATCTATTCATAAGTATTCCTCCTTTTCAAATGCACACGTTATCATTTTATAATATTCCCTTTTCATTTCTTTATCCCTGCATTGTAGATACTCTTATTTCTATATCTTCTATTGTGTCTATGCAATATATACTATCGTAATTGATAAGAAGCAAGTTAATGATAGCTACTTTCTACTATCATTAACTTGCTTCTTCTAAAAGCATATCAAATTCTAACAAAATTGAAGTTCCTTTCGAACTGGTATGCACCATAATTCGATCGGCTGACGTATACATCAAAGCAAATCCTTTACCTAATGAACGCTTACTACTATAACCAGAAATTAATATCATTTTAGGCAATTCATGAATCGGAATACCAGAGCCTTGATCAGTAATATAAATTTGCAGTACGTTACACTTGCTATAAACCGACAATTTACCATTGGCTGCGTGTTTGATCAGATTGGTTACACCTTCCGATACAGCCAGCTTAATATGCATCAATTTTTTCGGTTGATTGATTTTTAACTCTTCAGGGATATATTCCATCACTAAAGAACGACCTGAAGATACGTCACTTTTAGTTATAATATCCATTTGAGCTAAAGGTATTCCCAAATGCTGTTCTATTTCTTGTTGTTCTAAGCAGATATCGATTTTACTTTTTGAAAGTGTTTCGATCACATCTTTATACGACCGCATAGTACTTTGATGTAATTGTTCACGGTATTCTAGCGCAGGCGTAATATCGGTTAATACGATGGCTACCCAGCTATTTTCAGGATAAAAATGAGCTTCAAATGTTTTGTTTTTACTTTGAATGACTTCATAAAAATTCTCGGACACACGAAGCGCATGTTCAGCCAATATCGCTAATTGTTCTTTGAGATTAGCATCTTCCATATCATGCAAACTATCGTTGTCTCTGTATTTAAGCAATACCGTACCACCTGTAAATCCGCTCATTTCTTTATGTTCTTCAATCGATTGGAGTTCCACATGAATCAAATCGGTTTCTTGCAATAATGGCTTGGTAATAATCAACTGTCGTACTGTAGTAATCATTTCTAACGTGATCGCTTGAATTAATTTGGGATCTAATACTTTACCAGAAAGTTGTTGTAATTGACGTAACACTTCCCCATCTTCAGCATAACGATTAAGCAAATGTTCTAGATGATTACATAATGCGATAATTCGTGATTCATAAGGGATATCGTTTCCTTTTAACCCTGCCGGGAATCCTTTTCCATCATAACGTTCATGATGATGAAGTACCCATTCTGCTGCTTTTTTATCTCCACTAATCGATAAAATAATATTAAAACTTTCTGTCGTATGGGATTGGTATTCTTTTTCTTCTGTTAAAGAGAGCGCACCGCGTTTTGTTAAAATTTCCATGGGCAATAACGATTTACCGATATCGTGCAATGTGGTGTAATTGATCAAATCTGTTCTTCTTTTTTTCGGATAGGCAAGTAGTTCTAACATGTATTGACAAAGAATACCTGTATTTTTGCCATGCCCTTCATTTCGCTGTGAGATTCTTAATTCACTCAAGCGAATAAATTCTTCAGAAGATTTCATGCGAATCTGCAATTGACGAATAAAGCCATGAGATAAAAAGATAATCAGTAATAAAAACAATAAAATGTAGACCGTTTCATACATTATATTTCCTAATGAGATATGTCTCAAAAAGTGCGGAACAATAATCGTACATAATAAAACAGGTACAATTAATTCTTTTAATTTAAGCACCATATCATTGAGAAAAGGAGTACCGATAATCGTAGTCGAAGCTCCTGCCACTAGCAACATATAGACCAGACTAAATACCAGTGAACCTAATCCTGCTCGTAGATACGTTGAAAATGGATCAAAAAACTCCATGACCTGATATGACAAATACAGACTAATCACACTTTTGCCCAGAGCAGAACATATTCGAAATAGATTCATTTGCCGAATATCAAAATTCTTTTTACGTGCATACGATACAATCGTGCTAATTACGATCCCTAAAATAGCCGGGCTATATCCAAAAGCAAGTGCAAGAATAAGAAATCCAACCAGACTTCCGCTATATTCCTCACCGCTTAGTAATCTGACCGGAAACAGATCGAGTAAAACGATAAGAAACAAAATAGGCGCAATCGTAAATAATACAATTGAATGCCACTCGCGGACCATATATACCATACTAGCCAATCCTACCAGGCTGAGTAATATGGTATAGCCGTTCTTTTCTTTCATTATCTAAAAATTTCCTTGCCCAGAATCTCATCCAGTTGAAGCAATTCAAAAACTTCCATAACCTCCGGTTGAGTCTGTTCAATATACACATTACGTCCTAACTCTTGTAACACTTGTACCAAACGAATAATAAGACCGATCCCTGAAGAGTCTACAAAAAATACTTTTTCTAAATTTAATACAATATTCGTATACGGCGATACAGCCGGCTCAATCTCATCTTCCAATACATCTCCAGCATCTATATCAATATCACCTTCAAAATGTATTGTGGCCTGTACTTCATCTGTGATTATTTTATATGCAAACATGCTATTCACTCTCCTACCATACGAATTGGCGATCATGATTCAATCGTGCTTTGACATTCAAGGTATCTTCTTTAAAATGATGCATTTTAGATCCGATCTGTAGAATAGTTCCGCCTAGTAACTTATCTACATGAATAACTGCATCTTCTTTGACTGTTAATTTGGTGGAATTGCTACCTATCGTTCCTGCTTCTTGAATATGCATTCCTTTGGCAGCATAGTAATCGCCACCCCGTAGAAATCCGGTTACTTCTAGCACACCAGAGCAACGTAATTGTGTGTTATAACATCCTTTTTTTACTTGTACGGGTCCACCTGCAAGAATCTGACTATTCTGAATATAATGAAATTGTGCAAAAATATGATCCAATTGAGGCAAAACGACTCGATCTAACAGGTAAGCTGTTCGTTTTACAAATCGTTCCAAATCATTTGCTGTTCTAAAATGACTCATCGCCACATTCAAAAAACCATTTTTAATTTCTTTAATATATTTTTGCCATTCTTCATTGATTAACGATTTGTGTTCTTCAGTGGTACGAATAAATAATTGTAATTGTTGATGCAACTCTTTAAACCGTCCACGAAATAACACATCAAGCAGAGGAGCAAGCCCATGTTGATCAATATCTGTTATTTTAAAAGCTGCTGCGCGGTTTAACTGCTCTATCGCTGTCGTCAAAAACTCGGTCTGTTCTAAAATCATTTGCAAAATCGGTTCAGCTTGACCGTAAAACAGAAATAACTGCCCGACTGCGATTTCGCTTCCGATAACATTAGCAGTTACTTGTAACGATTGAGTCGCTATGATTTCCGCCATATTCACATTGCCTTTAATCTGAATATTTCCATCTGCTTCGACTTTCATCGTATCTTGTACAGTTCCATTAATATCGACATCGCCTTGAAAATGAATATTGCCTGTTTGTAAAGTAACATCTCCGCGATGATCCAACTTAGGAATAATAGCAAGCTTAATATGACGACCTTGTGTAATCACTTCTGGCATACCCGTACGCGTAGCAGTCACTTCTAATCCATCTTGAGATACTTGGACACCTTGCCCTGTTAACAAAATAACACCGGTGACAGGCGGAGCAGGTATAGATTCTCCAAAAATATTTAATCCGTTAATTCCCAAAATAGGGGGATGAACAATCCCTATCAAATCCCCATCATCTACACAAGGGAACTCTTTAATTTCACGATAATCGATCGTTCCATTTTCACGCATTTTAGGTTGTACTTTACGAGTTTTGGTATCGACTTTGATTTCAAAATGTCCATTTGTTCCAGCAACAGGTGGTTTTCCTTCTCCAATTAGAAATGCACCATTGACTGTTGTTGCACAAGCCCGCTTAACTTCATCATGATCCAAGCCGTAAATTACTTTTTGCTCAACCAATTGCTTGCGTACTGCTATCGGTTCGATCGGTATATACTGCTTCTCTTCTTCCGCTCTAAGTACCAATCGTAACGTAGGTTGCGCAGAAATAATTTTTCGGATAATGACATAGCCCACTTCGATATTCAAGTTGACCTTCATCGCTTTATCATCAATATGAATATTCCAGACAGGTTCTACTATTTTATCTTCGACTTCATATCGTACAATATCGGTAGCTGCTAACTTTACAGTCTCTCCTGCTATAATCGGCACATCATTAATCCAGAGATATACATTATCGGTTGTACTAATAGTGGGTTGTTGATGCCCTTGTGAATGAAAATGTATCTGTCCTTCTTTTACCCATATTTTTCCTTCTGTTGCATCCATAGCAGGAGAAGCTACTGGCTGTTCGAGATGTAGCGCTTGCATATTAATGATCGTTTCAGCTTCTGCTACTAATATCGGTAACGATTCTTGTGTATCTTCTATCGTCTGCTCAGTGATTTCTTCTGTTTTCAAAGTGACTTTGACTACCGCTTGTTTGGAATAGAGCCCTAGCATGCCTTTAGCTTCACTTTCCATCACTTCAATGCTCACTTGTTGCTTGGTGGCATCGAGTAAAGAAAGTGCTTGTTCTACGGCTTCTTGCACTGTTTTGGCTCTAGCTATCACACTACGCTCCATCAGGGGTGCCTCCTCCATACCTTGCTTATGGTAACTCGATCGAAATAATACACACATCGTCTTTACGATGCTGAATCAAGCGTTCTAACTTTACAACAAACGCTTCATTTTCCAAATAATATAGACTTTGAGCATAATGCTCTAGCTTTTCAATACCAGCATGAATAGAGACACCGGGTTTTTCGACTAATCCATCTGTATATAAAACGATTCTTGCAGGAGTATCGTACGTCACGATAGCAGTATCCAATTTCATATCATTTTGGATACCGATTGGTACGGTGGTTCCTGTCAATTGTGTAGGATACTGGTCTTTGAGAAATAGCAATCCCGGCGGATGACCTGCATTAAAATATTCGATTTGCTTTCGTTCCAAGTCGATAAATAAATAGATTGCTGTAAAGTAAGCAGCCCTACGATTTTTACCAAACAATGCTCTCATCTTTTTGTTCAATTCTTCGCATACCAGATGAGGTTCTTTGACTACACCTACAATACCATCGAGCAGTGAACGAATCGACATACTGATCAGGGCAGCAGATATTCCATGACCGGACACATCGATCAGCAGTACACCACAATGCTGTGGATCGAACATTTTCCAATACAGCATATCACCGGATACTTCTGTTGATTGTAGGTAGCTGCTGTGCACTCGAATCATAGTTTCATTGATCGGCGGACTGAGCACGCTACGTTGTAAATGTTTGGCCAATTGAAGCTCTTTGTGTACTTTTTCTTCTCGAACTTTGCGCGAATCCATTTCTTTTTTGAGTCGAATTGCAGATTGAACTCGTGCTAGCAGTTCGTAATCAGGCCCGCCTTTTTCAATAAAATCCATACCGCCTGCATTAAAAGCTTCTTTGAAATGAATCCGATCTGCGGTTAGAAAAATGATAGGCAAATCCTGATAAACGGTACAACTTTTAATAATGCGACAAGCTTCAATACCATCAATCCCTGGCATCACAATATCAAGTAAAATCAAATCGATTGCCGCTGCTTTACGAGGAGAGAGTTGATCTCGAATACTCAGAATATCAAATGCTTCTTGAGCTGAAGAAGCGGTCTGTATATTCTTGTATCCTGCTGCATCAAGTACATTTTGCAAAAAGACAAGATTAAGTCTGGAGTCATCTACAATCAATATACTCATGATACTTCTCCTTCAGAGTAGGTTTATATGTTTATTTTCGTCATTTTCTTCCATTTATGTGATAGGTAACGATTACAATTATGTAGAGTAAGCGATTGTATCAGATTATTTGGAACTTATTTTAATAAAAAAAGCCTACTTTGCTTGCAGCAAAATAGACTCTCAATATACACACCCATGATGATAAAGATGCTCATAATTACATATTTTTATTCAAATTCAAAGGATATTCGGTCTGTGATTGTGGCTGATATTGCTGTTCATATAAGTAATTATCAAGCGCTCGATTATTTACAATATACGTATCTGCAATCATATCATGAATCCCTTGCTTATACTTGGTAAATCCGATAATAATATATCCTATCCCTAGTGTGAGATTACATAATAATCTTAACCAATAACGCGCTACTGCACGTCCAAAACCTATACGTTGCATAGAACGATTAACAACTTTGATGCCGAGTAGCATTTTACCTGGAGTCGCTTGGTATTTAGACTTTTCAAAACATCCAAAATACAACCACGTTGTTAATCCTGATAATAATTGAAAAATAACAGGCAGTAGCGAACCTATAGATACTTCGCTCCCAAGTGAATCATCTGTTACATGGACAATACCGACAATAACTATACTCAATATAAAACTGATGATCAAATATGAAATGCTTAAAATAACGACATCTATTAATATCGCTGCGAACCTCTTCCAAAACCCTGCATACAGTATAGTAACCACTCCTAGATTAATCTTCTTAAAACTTATTTCCACTCTTGCTGATCTTTTTGTAAATAAGGAGACATCTCTGGTTGATTCCAAGATGCTGCTTGTTGCTGTTGTTGCATATACATATATTGTTCCCAGTCTTTTTTATTTACAACATACGTGCTAGCGATCATATCATGCAATGCTTGCTTGTATTGTGTCCAACCTGCCATCATATAACCGATACATAAGATCATATACGACAAATTTTTAGCCCAATACCTTCCTGTTGCTCTACCGAAGCGAACCGGTTGAAAATAACGATCAACTACAATAATACCTACAGCCATTTTACCCGGTGTGGCGTGGTATTTGGATTTCTCAAACAAGCTATAATATAGCCAGGGCACTACCAATTCAACAATGGCATAGAAAATATAAAACATAATCAGAAAAGTGATATCTTGCGTAGTATATTCATATTCTTCTTTCAACCATACTCCATTCACAAATCCGAGGATAAACGGAATTCCTAGCAAAATAGATACCCCAAATCCTATAATAAAACCATCAATCAATGTAGCCGCTGTTCTTTTCCAAAATCCTGCGTATCCATAAGTCGTTGTTGCTACTCCATTCATTTCATCTAACTCCTATTCATCTATGTATATTACTGCTAACTTTGTTATTTTATACGATACGATTTTAAATTACTAGAGAATCATAGAGATAAAAAATAAGCGCACTCTACTTAACTACATGTAGAATACGCTTATATGAACTATTGACAATAGATTGCAGTAATATGTTGTTATTATTTTAATAGTATAGAAAATAGTAGATCAGGCTTTGTCTTCTTATAGACTTAGCGCTGATTGATGCACATTTTCACGTAGCGCTTCGACTGTCGTCAATGGTTCATGACATACAAAGCCTTCACAAATATACGCAGTCGCTTGACTCTGCTGCATCCCTTTGTCTTGCAAGTGAGGAAGCAACTCACGAATCGCTTCACCTGATGTACCATCAGCATGAATAATAAGAGAAGCAAATGGTAAATAAGCTTTTTGCACTTCAGCAATCATTTCTTGAAAATGGATATCTTCCACTTTCCCTGCAAGCACAATTTCTTGATTACCTTGTAATAATTGTAGCCCTGCTAGCAGTAACATAGAATAACCTGTTGGATATTGCTCAGCAGTCCCTGTAAATGTAGTCACAATTTGTTCGGCATATTGACGTAATTCTATATCTTGGGTCACCGCAGCTAATTTGGCTAACGTCCATGCAGCCACAGAATTACCAGATGGCATTGCTCCATCATAAATTTCTTTTGTACGCGTAATCAGTTGCTCTCCATCTTGACCTGTAAAATAAAATCCGCCTTGCTGTTCATCCCAAAATAGAGTAATCAATTGCTCTTTGAGCGTTATCGCATATTGCAGATACTTCGCCATGCCTGTCGCTTCATACAACTCCTGTAAGCCCCAGATTAGATAAGCATAATCATCTACATAAGCACTATAGGCAGCCTCTCCATCACGATAACGTGCAAGTAGACGACCATCTTCGCGGCGCATATGTTCCCAAATAAAATCTGCCGCTTTGACTGCTGCTTGTGCATATTCAGGCTTTTGCAACGTTTGGCTGGCTCTAGCGAGAGCCGCAATCATCATACCATTCCAAGCGGTTAATACTTTATCGTCTTTGGAAGGATGAACACGTTGCTCCCGGTAATCAAATAATTTCTGACGAGCCTCTTCTAGATCGGTGCGTAATGCCAGTTCATTGAGATCACGTTGCTCCGCTATTTCTGCTGTCGAAAAAGGAATAAGGTTAGGAATATTGTTACCTTCAAAATTGCCTTCTGGTGTAATATCGTACACATTACAATACTTATGCATTTCTTCTAACCCTAACACTTCTTCAATCTCATCGCGTGTAAATACATAAAACTTTCCTTCGACCCCTTCGGAGTCAGCATCTTCTGCACTGTAAAAAGCACCTTCAGGTGAAGTCATATCACGTAATACATACGTAAAGATCGATTCTGCAATATGTGCATATTTGGTATCACTTGTCAGACGATATCCATCCAGATAAGCAATCGCTAACAGTGAATTATCGTATAACATTTTCTCAAAATGAGGAACTAACCATTTCTCATCTGTGGAGTAGCGAGAAAATCCAAACCCAATATGATCATAAATCCCGCCACTGTACATATGATCTAACGTTTTGCGTACCATATTCAATGCTTGAGGTTCTTGATACACATGAGAATAAGCACTTAGAAACATCAAGTGATGAGGTGTCGGAAACTTAGGTGCTCCTCCAAACCCACCATACACTTCGTCAAAAGAACTGACAAATGTTTTGTACCCACGATGTACAAGTTCTTCGCTAAATTGACCGGACTGTGTAATCTTCGTCTGCTGACGGTTCATTCGCTCTACAATATCATCGCCAGATTTAACAATATTTTCACGATCTTCTGTCCATTTATCACGAATCTGAGACAGCATATCCATCATACCGATACGACCATACTTAGTGTCTTTTGGAAAATAAGTGCCCGCATAAAACGGCTTCTGGTCAGGAGTTAGCAATACCGTTAAAGGCCATCCCCCTTGCCCGGTAAGTGCCTGACAGTACGCCATGTATAAATTATCGATATCCGGTCGCTCTTCACGATCGACTTTGATCGAAATATAAGATTCATTGAGAAGCTCAGCTACTTCGTCGTTTTCAAAAGATTCTTTTTCCATTACATGACACCAATGACAGGTAGAATATCCTACACTGAGGAAAATAGGTTTGTTTTCAGCTTTGGCTTTGTTAAAAGCTTCTTCTCCCCAAGGGAACCAATGCACCGGATTATGAGCATGTTGGAGCAAATAAGGAGATTTTTCTTGTGCTAATCTATTGGATGTATTACTCGTTGACATAGGACACCACCACTTCTAGTTTAGATTATATACTTGATATTATTTTACCCTAAATAGATGTGAGCAATCGGAAGAGAAGAAAAAAGCTTATTCACTTCAAACTCAAATAACGTATACTTGAAAACATTTCGAGTGTGTTCAAGGTTAAAATCATTCTGTTTGAGCTTCATGGTTATTGTTTTAACAGTAGGAGATTCGTCGGATTATGTATGATTATTGTGAAACTATGATTCGCTTGCGTATCTTTTGATCGTCTTTATTCGTTTACAAAGTGAACGATTAGATCGATCTTTCTTTTGCTATAAATAAACTTTACTCGATCATAAAAATTTTAATATTTATGTACACATATTTTTAAATTATGGAGGGGTAAAATAATGGAAGTTGCTAAAGGGGTAGACATGCTTGAACTTGATTTTCACGGAAACAAGATTCATCCTGTGCTTGTGTGGGACAAAGAAATGGCTATTTTGATCGATACAGGATTCCCGGGACAAATAGAAGATTTACGCCTAGCTATAGAACAAACAGGTGTATCATTGGATCAGCTCAAGGTGATTATTTTGACCCATCAGGATGTAGATCATATCGGTAACCTTCCAGATATGTTACAGAAGCCTAATCACTCTATTACAGTGTATGCACATGAACTGGATAAACCTTATATTCAAGGAGAATTACCACTATTAAAAGATAGTCATCTCCATAACCCTCCCAAGGGTAAAGTAAGCGATATCTTAGTAGATGGTCAAGAACTGCCTTTTTGTGGTGGCATTCATGTTATTCACACGCCAGGGCATACGGCTGGTCATATTAGCCTTTATTTAAAACAAAGCAAAACGTTAATTGCTGGTGATTCGATGTACAGTGTAAATGGACAACTCCAAGGAATTCATACCCCCACTACGCCAGATATAGATTCAGCTCGTCGCTCGTTACGAAAATATTTGAATTTCGATATTGCATCTGTTGTTTGTTATCACGGAGGTTTAAGTAGTATAGAGGTGAATAACCAAATAGTACAACTGACTCAAGAACCCTAAAATTCCTTTTTTAATACACATCATCATAAACAACTCACTATTACTGATGAAAGAACAGCAAAAAGAGCTTTATAGGATATAAAGCTCTTTTTTACGATGAATCTTCTTATATAATCTTCGCTACCTTCTGCGCCTGAATATCTAATATCTGAGCAGAGTAAGCGATATCTGTAAAAGCTTTCATTGCCGTATTGACTTGCTCTTCCCCTTGTTGCACACTTTGCCTTACATCGTCTGTGCCATTAGAAATTTTCTGCACTTCTAGACTCATCGAATCTACGCTTTTTTTCACTTCGATAATCGAATCTTGTACCATCGAAGATAGCTTACGTACTTCTCTAGCCACTACATTAAACCCTCGTCCAAATTCACCTGCATGTGTAGCTTCTATCGCTGCATTTAGAGCCAGCATATGTGTTTGTGATGCTATTTTACGAATCGTCTGTACAATGCCTTGAATCTCTAATGCTTGTTCTTGCAAATTAATCAGTGTTGTTGTATTCGTCGTCGATGATTCCACAATTCTGTTCATGCTATTGAGTAGTTCTTGACTCTGCTCGATGCCTGCGGATGAACGAATGTTAAGTGCTTGTGCTGTTTTTTGGAGATCATCTACGACACATGAGAGGTCACCTTGACGCTCTGTAATATCTGTAGCCACTTTGGTCACGCCAATGACTTCATTTCTATTTTTGTTCCATACCGGCATATAAGTGGCTTCTAGCCAGATTGCATTACCGTGTGCATCTTTGCGTTCTATTTTATCGTGAAAGGTTTCGCCAGAAAGTAGACTATCCCAGAACTTCTCATACTCGATACTATTTGCAAATTCAGGAAAACATAAATTTTTATGAGGCATACCAATCATTTGTTGAGGAGTATACCCAACAACTTCTGCAAAAATAGGATTCACATAAGCAATTTTACGATTCGTACCAAAACGGATAATAGCCAAATTATCTTGCAAAGTACGTATCACCAATTCGTCCGTCACCATTTCAAGCTGACTCATTTCGTTCATGATTTCCCTCCAATGTATGTGTAACATTATCGTTATTCATTGCTCAATATCACTCTATTTTACTGTATAACAAATATTTATTTAATGTGTAAATTTAACCAAATTAAGTATTCTTTATGTATATCGGATAAAAGACAAAAATAATAAATTTACAAAATAAAATAAAAAAGCAATAAAGTTAGGCTTACATCTAACTGTTATTGCTTCTTTAATATGATTTATATTTTTACTGCTGGTTTGGCATTTCCCATCGCTATTCCGATCTTTCAGTACTCTAGCGTCTCCGTATCATTCATTACATCATCGATACATCATCGATGACTATTGTATCTTCTCGGGACATTCCTAGATGTTCAAGCAGATATCATTTTATTAACTCATGTTCATGGTGATCATGTAGACGACACCGTTGAGATCGCTAAGCGTAATGATTCTTTGGTAATCGCTTCTTCTCCCCAAGGGAACCAACTCACAGGGTCATAAGCATGTTGGAGCAAGTAAAGAGATTTTTCTTTAATTAGATTGTTTGTATATTGAGAAATTTTTTCGATAAATTTGTGCAGATATTATATTATTCCCCATTAAGATTGTTATTGATAATATAACCAAATGCGGAAGAAAAGAAAAAGACCTCCATTTAAAATATGAAGATCTTTTATTATATTTATAGAAAATCATCATATGATAGCAATGAAATTTTTCTAAACAATATTGAAAATGCTTTTGAATATGCTAAGAAGAAAATAAATTAAAAATTTTGATTAAAGCTAATTGATGTTGATTAGAATCTTCTTGAGCAAAGCGCTTAAGTACTATAGATTCATTTTCTGACAAATTAACTTTTATTATTTTTTTGAGATTGTCAATTTGTAAAACTGTTAACTGGCTCTCAATAACGAATTGTAAAAGAAAAAAACAAGTTTCGATATATTGTTTAAAGTTCTGACGATCTTGATAACTTAGAGGAGAACGTGTTGGCTTTCTTGAATCATCTGCCAGAATATTCAAATAAGAATCCAAACTACCAAAAGAACTTATGACTTTTGAAACTTCTACAGAGTATGAAGTTTCAATAGAAACTAATATACCCGATTTGAGCTTAATTAGATCATTTACAGTAGTTAATATTAATTGGTAATTCATTAACTGTTGTTGCATCTCTAATTGATCTGCTGACCGAGTAGTCTCTTCACGTTGCATTTTTAATTCTTCTGTCTGCATTTCAATTGCTTTTCTTTGGAGACTCAATTCATCTGTTTACATTTCTATCGATTTTCTTTGTTGTTGTAATTCCTGCCGCTGAACAGAAATAGTATATATCAAGCCTGCAAATGCTAATCCAGAAAATAAGGCATTTATTGCACCAAACATATCTCCAGTTATTCCTCGAAAATCTTTCTCTACAAAAAAGTAAATAATTAATGCAGATCCAGCCCAAACTATAAAAACTGATAACCCTATTATAATTATTCTCATTTTTTTCATTATTAATATTCACCTATTTATAAACTTATTTTTCAGTATATTATATATTAATTCAGATCAAGACTGTATTATCAACTTTTAATAACATATTTATTTTAATCCCGACCCAAACCAAACTAATATTCCTTACGAAGTTAGAATGAATATTGAGAATAAGTTCTGTATCAACAAATTATAAATTCAATTTTTTACATATAATGTCTGCGTTCATAAATAAGTATACCCGATATAAGAAATAAAATACTCTAAAGGAGATTTTAAATTGAACAAAGAAAAATATACATTGCTATGGAAAATTATCGTTTTAATTTTTTTGATTCATCTAATACCTTTTAATGTTTCTCATGCAATTGATTCAACAGATTCCTCAGAAATACCTGTTACTGATTCGTTAACTGATATAATCAAAAATTCTATTAAATCAGTACAACTTGCAGATGAAAATGGCAAACTCAAGTCTGCGACTTATCAAATGGAATTTGCACGGAGCATTGCTAATTTTGATAGTATTGATTCTGTATTTCCAGATCGCTCAGGTAATAATATTATTGTTGTTTATTTTGATAAAAATAGAGTTGTAAAATTAGCTTCTTTTCAAGCATCCAACGGTAAATTTCTTTGGGAAACAACTCTTAGCAAAGGTTTCGTTAGACAAACAATTTATGAAGTTCAAGATAATGGGGAAATTTTCTGTACAACAGAAGATAAAAATAATTTTTATTTATATACTGTCAACGAGAAAACAGGAAAAATAACAAGATTTATAACACAAGCACTCCCATCGAAACCATCTTTTTTAGATTGGAATTATTGGATTTTAAATAATAACGAATTATTGATGTCATTTTCTATGAATAACAAATCAAAATTACGCTATTTTGATCATAATGGAAAAGTAATAAGAACACAGGAACTATCTGGGATTTTAAGGGATGTTCAAAATAATAATCTGCTTATTACTAGTGGTACATCTACTAATGTTCATTTTAAAGTTCAGGATCTACACGAAAAAGTTAGATTTACAGGAGAATTGAAGGATGGAATGATTTGGGAATCATATCTTTTTCCAGACTTATCTGTTGCTCTTGAAACAAATATCGGAGGTATAGGAGAAAACACATTTCGATTACATAAATACAACTCAACCGGGAAAAAGGAATGGATCCACACTACCATTAATGCTTATTCTCCTTATAAACATATTGGAGATCACATTATCGTAATCACTCCTATATTATCTAAAGTTATATCTTTAGATAAAGGAAAAATTTCTAAAGTATTAAAAGATCGAAAAGATGTAAGTATTTCCTTAAAACATAAACTACTTTACTTTTCAGATAAAACTGTACGCATTGCTGATTCAAAAAAAATGAAATGGTTAGCTGAGATAAATTATATACAAAATCACAGCTATAATGCTTGGTTAAATAAACAACAGTTAGCAATAATTGATTACGACAATAAAGTGCTCGCTGTTATAAAAATTACAGAAAAATAATTTAAAAATTTCCTAATATCATATATTGAATAATCTCAGGAAATTTTTGTGTCTGAATAGCAATTATTTGAGCTAATAAAAAAATTGGTAAGATCTGTATAAATACTTTTTAGTTCTAAACCTTATAAATGGAGTAATAATTACTATCAGGGTAAAGTTCCAGCAGGTATGGTTGGAGAAATACTGGTTGTTCAAGACGATGGCAATCTAGTAATGTATTCTAGTGGTGGTAAAGGTCCAATGTAGGCATCTGATACGAGTGGACATTAATATCAACATTCTAAACTAAAAAATCCCTTGAGTTTGTAACCTAAAAGACATGATTAAATGACTTTTACGTTGCATTTCTCAAGGAATTTTTTTAGTTAGTCGATCAAATCATTTTCGCTACTTTTTGCGTCTAAATATCTAATATCTGAGCAGAGTAAGCGATATCTGTAGCCACTTGGGTAACGCCAATAACTTCATTTCTATTTTTGTTCCATACTGGCATATAGGTAGCTTCTAGCCAGATTGCATTCCCTTTTGCATCTTTACGTTCGATTTTATCGTGAAATGTTTCTCCCGATAAAAAACTGTTCCAAAATTTCTCATATTTTATACTATTCGCAAATTCAGGAGTTCGTCCGTCACCATTTCAAGCTGACTCATGTCATTCATGATTTTCCTCTAATGTATGTGTACAAGCATGATACTTATTTTGGTAAAGAATCTTATCCAATCAACTCGTACTTTTGAAAACTTAGAAACAGACCATCTTCTTCTACCGTCGTTGTAATATGATCTGCTATCGCTTGCAGAGCTGGTTTGGCATTTCCCATCGCTATTCCGGTCTTGCAGTACTCTAGCATCTCCGCATCATTCATTCCATCACCGATAGCTATGATATCTTCTCGGGACATTCCTAGATGTTCAAGCAAATCTGCAATAGCTAGAGCTTTATGTATTCCAGGGATAATTAACTCTCCACTGCCTTCGCCAAATATAGGGACAGTACATTGCATCACATGAAACTTCCCTTCAAATTCTTGCTTGATCTGTTCAAAAGGAATAGTCGAACTTTCTAGAAAACAGACTTTATTTACATCATCTTTGTACAGATTAGCTTCGCCATACGTTAATCCTGTGATAAAAGGATGAGGGGTTAATGCTTTCTTTTGCTGTGCAAGTGGATCATTCTCTAGATCTCCATAGATGCGTCGTTCCAAATGAGCTTCAAGCTGGCTACTCGCATAGAGAGCTGAATTGGATTCCAGATAAAAATCGATCTGATGCTGGTTAAAAAAGTCCACCATATGGCGTACATCTTCTTCTGTTACTTTTTTGTGGTATAAAATATCTTCTCCAAACTCGACATAACCTCCACCTGCTCCAATCAGTCCATCGAATCCAATCTCCCAGATACTATCGTAAATCTCAGCTTTGGAGCGACCTGTACATAGATAGAGTAAGTGTCCGTTGTTACGTGCTTGCTGACAAGCTTGTTTTGCAGACAAGGGGATATGTCCATCATCGTCTACCAGTGTGCCATCTATATCAATAAAGACTATTTTTCGGTGAGTGTTTTCTGTCATGATCTAACCTCCATAATGTGTAAAGAAATTAATTGAAGAATATACTACAAGCAGACATCTTATTTTATCTATCACTATAAATAGAACCCTGTAAGAATAAAACAAATATGCTTTAGTATTGCTTCTCTTTTACATTGTTTTGTCTGAGAACTCTAGTTTGCGTTTATTTAGCATATCGAATATTTTATCTACCTTATAGTGGTATTCCGAACTTTTCGGTATTATTTGTTATTTTAGAACTATTTTCATCAATAATTGTCTTCTTTTTTCTGATATACTAAATATGTAAAAAATATATACATATAGAAAGAAGGTCTCTACTCTATGCGTGCTATTGATTATCATCACTATTTTTGGCAAGATGATAAAATTCGATTACGAGCTATCCAAGACGAAGATTGGGAAAGTCATTATATTAATCGATTTGATTCTGAAGCTAGACGATTATTAGAAACAGCGATCGAACTTCCTCCCACTGCTAGTGAAGCACAGCAATTTGTAGAAAGATTTAAAGATTTCGCTAATCAGCAATCTCGTTTGATGTTTGCTATTGATACACTCGATGGGGAACATGTTGGAGCACTCAATATGAACAGTATTGATGAACGTAATGGAACATTCAGTATTGGTATACAAATAGATAAAGATCATCGTGGTCAAGGCTACGGTACACGAGCTATTAAAATTCTGCTTACTTACGCCTTTTTAGAACGAAGATTGAATAAGTTTAATGATTATGTATTAGAAGGCAATGAAGGCTCTATTCGTATGATGCAGAAATTAGGGTGTGTGCAAGAAGGAGTACGACGCCAAGTCATTTATACTCATGGAAAATATCAAGATTTGATATTATTTGGCTTAACCAAAGACGAATTTATTGCTTATCATAACATCTAAATAAAAAAGACCATTCTTTGTACAAGAAGTGGTCTTTTTTATTTAGAATTTAGATATTCTTATACAGCCTGTTCTAACTTCTTCAAGATATAATACTCTAATTAATAACATTCTTCATGTTCTAATATCAATTGCGCTTGCTGATCGACCGTATACCAGGTATCTACATCTTCATCATCAGTATACTTTTTCCAAGCTATATAAAAATGGAACTGGCATAGCTTATAACTTGCTATCGAAGGCAAATACATACCTATTGTATTGATATCACTAAACGTTAACTCATTCTGATCTTTGATCTGAATAGGCATAAGATTATGAGTACCACTTCGATCTTGCAAAGCTTCGGCATCCTCGGTTCCTATAGATACATAATGAGTATCGCTTTCCCAAGTGGAAGCTTCCAAATATTGACCTGTACTACTCCCACCTGTTATCCATTGCTGTTCTGCCCAATACGCTGTACATTTAAGCGATACATCATCGTTACTCACATTCATGACTCTAATCAATAGACCGCAACTACCATCTACTCGCATATGTAGAGGAAGTGGAATGATAGGATGAGCCATCATAATTTCAATAACCAATTGCTCAGATTTCCACGTATACATATAACTTCCCTGTTGTAATTGCTGGCATATATAGCTGGTATCCAGCAGATTGCCTGCTCCAATATCCAATGCTAATCGAATAAGTCCTAATGGGGTAACTACCTCTAGTGGTTGATGAATCATCTCAAGCTCATCATTCTTTTTGGATTGAAAAAGTTCCATACTTTCCATCCTTTACTCTTTAGCTTCTACGACTTCTTTTATCAATACAGGCAAGTGTTTACCTATGATTTTACGAATATCTTTTACATCAAATGAAACAATTCGGTCGCCTTCTTCTTGCACTATATCTTCTACAATTCGCGGGGTTATTTGCTTTAAGATTAATGCCATGTCTTTCATACCGTAGTCTGCTTGAAGTGAACCTTCATCTATTAATTTATAGATCCACTTTTCGACGCGCGCTCTAGTTAATACAGATTTTACAGCTTCGATTTCAGCAGATTGAAAGTTAGGGTCTTTGGGCTTTTTGATACGTTGTACTTCTTTGAATGCATCAATAACAAGCTTTACAAAGAGCTGTTTGCCATATACATCATGATAATCTACATTTTTGACAACAATACCTTCACCCTTTTTGACACCTAATGCTGTCTGTCCGATAAATGATTCTAAATGTTCCAGGGATTGATATTCTCCTTCGTAAAACACAGGAATTAAGTGTAAACCCAATCGCTCTGCTTCTTGTTTCACTTCGGTAAAATGAAGATACTTTTCGTTATCTACATCATACAGATCAAATAGAAAAAACTGTTTGGTTAGTTCTCCATAATTGATTTTATGCTTGGTAAGCCATTCACCAAAATAGACTACATCGCTTCGAAGTAAACTAGCATCCAGTGTCTGTGTCCACTCATAAAAACCTTGTAGATTATTTTGCTCGGTCAATCGCTCATTTCTTGAAAAAGCTACTACTTTGCCGTCTTCTAGCTTGAATGATCCATTGGCTCCATCTAGTTTTTCTTGAATAATAATAGGATCACCGGGTTGAAGCACATTTTCGGTCGTTTTGTGCCCCATTCTGACTACACTCATATACTTCTTCATCTCACTCATTATGTAAGCTCCTTTGGGATTAAGTCATACTACTTATATTGTATATTCTAATAAAGATACGATTCGTATTGCCTACATGCTTTTGCTATAATAATTACAATCTATTCTATATTTATACACGAAAGGAAAAAATGATGCTACCTCAAGTTGGAGATATCTATTGTGTTTTTTCTCAAAAACTACAGCAATATGTAGCCTGTCAGGTCACTCATCTTAAAGAAGGATCATCTCCAAAAGAACCTCCACTAGCCGCTATTCTAGAATTAGACTGGACAGGAGATACACTGCCCGATGAAGATACTTTACATACGATGAAGCCGTTAGTGTGCAACTCTTATTTTTGGAATGATCAATTTGATCATAAATATGTGAGTGCCAACGTGCCTCCGGAATACTCATTTGTAGGAAATATTTCTCCTCTAGTGAATCAAGAAGTAAAAAGCTACGCTGGAGGTTGGCATATCGGCAATAGCATCCATAACCAACGTCGCTGGGAACGTATTGATGTAACGAAAAGAAACCTATTCAAATCGGCTTCTCCAGATATTGAAGTAGTCGTAGGGGGTCAGACACTACCTCAAAATACGACAAGAATTAACGATCTGATCTTGCAAAAGATAGAAGATTTCTCTGAATTGGATAAGCTTCCTTGCCTGATATCGATTGAGACTGAACAAGGTACCCTAGAATTGGCACACTATATCAACCAGAATCCTCTTATTCATGAATTACAATGGAAATCTTTGATAGTGACTGAACTTGATCTCAGGCAGAGCCATTTAAATCGTTTGATGCTAGAACCAGATCATCTTATTACAATTTATCTTAATGATGATCTTATACATTTTATGCTCAATAGTGAACCTTCTCCTGATCTTCATATTCATAGTGTGTCTGATGGACGATTTATTGATTTACAATGTTGGAACCATTTTTTCCAGTTTCATGGTCTAGATCATTTAGCCGGACTATCTCTAGTTCGTATACAAGAGATAGATATCAACACTATAGTGGAACGCTTTCCTTATTTGACCGAACTGCGAGTATCAGGCAAGCCAGGTGTTGTACACCATATACAAAATCTAGCAAAACTACCTCATTTGCAAATTTTGAACACAGATGATCTATTCGGATTCGAAGCAGATGAGTTCCCATCTCCTGAGCAGTTACCCAAGTTATCGGTGTTATGGATGAGCAGTATTCCAGCCAATGTAGCCAAATCGGTCAAAACGAAATATAAAAAAGCTGCTACTCTCGGGCTGGATCTGTCGATCACTCAACCACGCAAACCGGAATGGCTGGCTGAAAATTTACTCAACCCTTTCCGCGATTGGGATGGACGTGAACATATTTCGGCTGCAAATGCTAAGAAAGCTGCTCAATCTTATAAAAAAATGCTTACTACTACACGTATGATCGATGCATCGATTCAGGCAGATACAGTATATTCGATGTTGGAAAAAATGGTCACTGAATATACAGAAACGTTTAACAAAATGGATCGGGGTCGGGGCATTATTGACACGATTGAACGCGAAGAAATCTATACTGTGTTAGACGAACTCTTAACAGAACTACAAGAACAATTAGGTGAGCAAGGCAAATTGCTTGTAGATAAAGACAGTTTGTACGAACTTTTTGATGAACTTCGAGATTTTTAAGTGTACACAACTATGACTGCTTATATGTTTTGACATACCCTAATTTGATCCCTTTAGTTACAGCTTCTAATGCTGAACTGACATGCAATTTATCAAAAATATGTTGAATATGATTAGATACCGTACGTTTACTAATAAATAGGCTATCTGCGACCTCTTCTCGTTTGTACCCATCGCTTAACATTTGCAAAATTTTGGTCTCTTGCTCAGTCAGTTGCTCGATCTCTTCTTCTTCATCGGGAAAATATGTACAGCCTGCATGAATATGAAGCAAGATATGTAACAACTGATCAGGAGATACATTTTTGTTGATAAATCCACGTGCTCCTGCTTTTTTCGCTTCATAACGGTAGACCGGAAGGTCAAATCCTGTCAAAATCACTATATTCAAATCTGGATATACTTTTGATACCGATTCAGCTACGATCAATCCGTCCTCTTCACTAATATTGCTTAAATTGATATCTACTAATAAAATATCTGGACGTTTTACCTCTATCATCTTCATCATTTCTGCTACTTCTTGTACCGATCGAAAGCTACTGACTTCTGAATAATCTTCAAAAGCAATTTCCAAACTTTTTGCAAATAATATATGATCATCGATTAATAAAATATTCATAAGATTGCTCACCTTTCATTTGAAGTATAATTTGAATACTCAATCCATGGGGCTTACGTATACCAAACTTCATTTCACCTTCCAACAAGGTAATCTGTTCTTGAATAGAATACAATCCTCTGTATCCCTGGCTATGCTTATATTCGGTAGGATCTAGACCGACTCCATCATCTTCTACTATTAACTCAACCTGCTCCATATGCTGTGTCAATTTGATCCAGATCTGACTTCCATGCGAATGTTTAAACGCATTAGTAGTAAGTTCTTTGATTAAGCGGTAAAAAATAAATTGATAGGGTTCAACTAAAAACAAATCATCTTTACAATTAAATGCAACTATGATCTTTTGATTGGCATGTGTCTTTTTTATAATTTGAAGCAGATTTTCATAATTTTGCTTGAGTGTTAATGAGCTGAGTAACGTTGGATGATACTCTTGCATCTGATTGCGAATTGATTTATTTAACTCTGTTAACGTATCTGTAATCATCTGTTGTACTTCCACTTTATTCGATTTGTTCATCATATTTTTGACAGCTAATAAATCTTGTAATATTTCATCATGCAGATAATTAGAAAAATTTTTTTTGAGTTGTTCTTCTTTTGCTACTTGTGCTACTCGACCGACATAAGAATCAAATTGCTTCTGGTGTGTTGATTGCTTGACTTCTAAAGACTGTTTGATTTGTTTGTAAAGCAACAGATAGTAAAAGATTGACAACCAGACTATAGAGTGAAAAACGATCATATAAAATAAAGGAGCTACTCCGAATACTTGACCGATCAACCCGACACCTATAATAGATACTACGATCATCATCCATTTGTGCAATGAACTGAGCTGTGTAAGTTGTATAAATCCTTTAGCATTATGTTTTACAATACTGTAGACTGCATATAATGGAAAAATAAAAATAAAATAGAATACAAGATTGGTAAATACATTTTTGGCTTTATCCATAAATAAAATATAAGTACCAAAAGGAATAGCTGTCATCATCAGCGCATAAGTTAGACTTTTGGATTGTTTATTCAGAAAAAACTTGATACGTTTTTTATTTTTAAATATTGTGATTACAATTAAAATTCCACTAATCACCCATTGCCAGAAAAACATGATTGAATACAGTTGCTTATTGTAAATAGAGATTAACGTTAAGAAGGAAATCACTTTTAATATCCAATCCACTTGTTTTTTATGCATATAAGCAGAATCTTGAAAAATAAAGCGTAACAAAAAACGCAATAGAGTATAAGACACAATCACATTTAAAAAGATCACTATGTAATAAAAAAATGGATCTTTACCAAACATCAAAAGAATTTGCCACGAATATAACAATAATAAATTCGCAAACTGATTTAAAATCACACTTCCTTTTACATTCGTCATTTTAATATACGATAAAACATAGATAGCCATTGATATCACCACTAGCGACATCATATTTGATACGCTACTATTCAGATGCTGAACATATTGATAATATAAAAAAAGAATAACAAATGTCTGATTAAACAAGGTGAATACCTGTTGCTTTATGTATTTGTCATACATATAAGATACCTCTCTACACTCTGTCGTTAACCATTATCTTCTAATTGTATAATATACCATTTATTTGTGAAAAAAAGTAAATCCGATATCCTTATATATCGGCTCTGTATTCTTTATAATTATGCAATCATTTAACAGCAAACAATAATGGAGTTCGGGCAATCGTCTGTCAAAGTTGTAATCCATCCTTCGCTTGGAGCTACTGCTTCTTGTAACTCCACTTCTGTAATATCTTCGACTGCTGAAAAATCTACAAATAATTCTTTCATATAGCATGCCTCCCCCTACATCATTTATAGTTATTCATAACTACATATTTTAGAATCAGTAAAAAGCGCAGTTTTATTAGTTTATTTAAAATAATTTGTTTATTATACGAAAACAACATAAACAAAAAAAGAAACACACAATTGCTGTGTATTTCTTTTCCATATCTATTTTCTATATTCAATTGCTGATAATTAGAAATGGTAAGATCGTAGAAATGATGTTATTTATAACTCAGAACAAGATCTATCTTCTGCTGCATCCAGTGTAAAAAAGGATATGTAAATATACCATGTACTGAATACCTGGGATTTATAAATTGTTATTTGCCATATTAAAGACTTTATAGTCCAATCCTGCAAATAATTCTGGATTGGCGTAAATATGTACACTTCCCTCAGAAAGCTTCACTTCATGAATATAAGAAGATGATATTGGAGTACTCATAATTGGTAAAACTTCTTTCAGGTCAGCCCCTCTTTATTCAGAGAGGCTTATTTATTATTGTAAACGAGTCTGCTTACAAAAGCGAAACTTCGTTTGGATAGGCATACTGCAATGCTTCACGGAATAACTGATCCAGTAGATCATCTTGTAATTGTTCCAAAGTTGACATATGCACAACTTGTTGTTCTAAAATATCGATCATATCGTTTAAAAAAGACTGGATCGATAGAATTTTTAGTTCTAGATGGAATTCTTCGCCTGCTTTTTTGCGAGTCAGCAACTCATCGATATCGCTACGTAATTGTCCCGTTGGCAACATTTCTTCGATCAACTCATCAAAGCCTACAGGCGGCATGGTTCCTTTTTGATCTATCCACAGGCAAGCTAAGATCGGACGCAATACATAAAAGTATTTTTTGATCTTCACAGTATCCCCTTGCAAGTATCCACGGAAGTTTCCTTTTGCCATATGCAGGTAGTGATACATGCAAACACGCGGAGAAAAATGAGTTGATGATACGTTTCGAATTCGCTCAGCAAGTGAACTATTTTCTGTATATGGAATAGGAGAGTGCAACCATTCTATCAATGGCGGATTGGATTTGCGGAATAGATTTAGTGCTTTACGCAAGTCCCAACCGTTAATATCTAACTGCTCACTGATCGGATATTCAATCACGTCTCGCCTGTTAAAAATCGACAAATACCATTCTGGAGGATGAACATAAATAAAGCGCACATCATAATCGCTATCTTGAAAAGGGAACCCCCATGCACGACTACCTGATTCACAGGCATATAAAATACGAACTTGTTGTTCTTGTTCAATACGTTTTAATTCAGTCTGAATGATAGAAGTCATGGCTTGAGTAACGGGCATGATCGATCACTCCTTTCATATGAGGGAGATGGGTGAAAATTCGCTTAAAATTGACGGTTATTAATAAAGACCATTACAGAAATAGAATGGTTCTTGTCGTCGCTGTTGAAATGGAATCCCTTGATAAGACTGCATACAGTCGGGATTCCACTTCGGATGTTCGGTATGAATATGTCCTTTGATCGCATACAATACACTTTCATTGGCATTGAACATACTGATTAATTGTTGCAGATCATCAATCCATTTCTGTTGATCTTCTAACTCTATTTCTGGAGCTGGTGGATGAGTTAATGAATTGAATTTTTGCTAGGATTTACTATAACTTTCCAAAAAGACCTGTCTATATTGAACAGGTAATTGAATATATTCTGTCCATTGTTCTAAGGCTTCATTCGTTGTAGCTACAGGCTCTGTGATGATTTGCTCTTGCAGATATCTAATAAGGTTATGGGTACTCTTCCCCTTTATGTTAGGTGGCAATTATTTCTTTCTGAAGCTATTATAATCGTGATCTTTTCTATTGGATTGAGTATTACACGCACACTTGCGCATGATAAGGCGTATTTTTAACAAAACACGCAAAAAAGACTTTCCACAGATTGAGGAAAGTCTTTTCATCGCTATTGTTTACTTTAATTCACACTGAAATGCCCAAGCTGGCAAATTCTTCTCGTAATTCTCGCTTTAACTTCGCTTTTTCACTTTCTTCTAGAAAAGCAGCATGAGCTCCATTCATAGCGATTTGACCTAATTCCGATGTAGTGAACCCGAAGCGCTCTGCTAAAATACGATATTCTTTGGTCATACTTGTTCCAGATACACCAGGATTATCAGTATTTACTGTAATCATCAATCCACGTTCAAAATAATCACGAATTGGGTAGCTTTCCCAGTTGGATACCGCTTTGGTCTGAATATTGCTCACCGGACACATTTCAAGCGGAATCTGACGGGCAATCATCATATCCATAATCTCTGGTGCTTCTTGCAATCGTACGCCATGACCGATTCGAGTAGCGCCTAGATTGGATACTGCTTCATGAATATTAGCAGCTCCTGCCGCTTCTCCAGCATGAATCGTAACTGGAATATCTCTGCGATGAGAAGCTGCAAAAATCTCACGAAACAACTCGGGTGGATATGACGCTTCATCACCGGCTAGATCGACAGCAACCAGACCTTTGCCTATATATTTTGAAGCAGCATGAATCACTTCCATATTTTGTTGATGATCATGATGACGCATGCAGATCGCGATACCACGTGCTCGCACACCGAACTGTTGTTCACCGCGCTTCAGACCTGCAAGCACATAATGAATCACTTCTTCTGTATAAAGTCCGCGTTCCCGATGCAATTGAGGAGCAAAGCGAATTTCGATATATTTACAATGATGTCTGTTTGCTTTTTCTACAATTTCAAAAGCGACCCGTTCTAACGCAATAGCCGTTTGTAAAAAGCGAGTTGTAAAATGAAATTTGCTTAAATAGTCTTGCAGACTACTACAATCTTCATTTACCTGCATATGGGAGAGTAATGCATGCTTATCTGTCGTCGGCAATTGAACCCCATGACTTTCAGCTAAATCAAGTACTGTCTGCGGGCGTAAGCTTCCATCCAGATGAACATGTAAATCTATTTTGGGCAGAGAAGATATATCAATACCGTTCAGATGAATATTCATTATTATTCCCTCCTCTTATGATCAGACTCATTTTAAAATGCGTCATTTAAATGTTCATTAATATAACATAATAAGACTAAAAAGTACATCTTTAATTTATTTAATGTTATATTAACTAACATACAAGAGGTTTTATATTAATTTAGCAATAATAATGTTAGACATATGGTATTAATCTATATCTTCATCATCGTCTATGTATTCCTCTTCTTCAGATTCCCCTAATTCTAACCCTTGATTTACCCACCGGATAAAATGATCTGTAACATGTATTCCATCATCAGGGCTCATACTTCCGCCATCCACAATCCATACGTCTTTCGCTCCTGCTTCAGCTAGCATAATCAATACTCTGCCGCCGCTATCGTCACCAACAGCTACATATCCTTCTGCATACAGATCGGTCTCCCATGTCTGATTACGTTCTGCAATTTGTTCTGCTCCATAGATCAATACGCCTTCATCTGTATATAATCCATCACTTTTTTTCCATAATTGTTTTAAAGCTTTGGGAAATGTCGTATTCATCCATTTCTCTGCATCACGAATCGTACTATTTTCAGCCGGTGGATAAAATTCACATGATCCTAATTGAGACAATTCTAATTCCATCTTCAACACTCCTTATTTGGCTAACGGATATAAGCGATATGATCTATTATAGTATAACTATACAGACGGTTGCATCTACACATCATTACTGGAAATATTTTGAATGCGATCTTTTCTAGATTTCTTCATAACAGGATAGTTAATAGACTACGATGTTGTTTACTTTCTACAGGCACAGGTATTTCACCTGTTACTGGTGTCATGTCATAGTAAATTAAACCTTAAATCACCTATAAATCTGTTGTAATGATGATCTGCCTGGGCGAAGCAATGTCTGTTATACTGTTTGCATTAGCAACACTGTTGTATACGATGTGCAGTATGAGAATGAAGGATCTTTATAAAGAGAGGGTTACACTCATGTCCAAAAAAATACTAATCGCAGATGATGAAGAAAGTATTCGTAACTCGATTGCTTATGCTTTGAAACGAGAACATTTTATAGTAGAAACAGCGATAGATGGTGAAGACGCTCTTGCCAAAACAGCTATATTTCAGCCCGATGTTATCGTGCTTGATGTGATGATGCCTAAGCTTGATGGATATGGAGTATGTCGTGAACTGAATCATCGCAAAGGTATCGGTATTCTTTTGCTTACTGCCAAGTCTGATATTATCGACAAAATACTAGGTCTCGAAATGGGAGCAGATGATTATCTGTCCAAGCCTTTCGATATTCGTGAATTAATCGCTCGTATCAAAGCTTTGGCACGTCTGATGGAACGTGAAAGTACACCTACCGTTAATGATCTACCTGCCACTTTAGGGTCTGTGGAAGTGTACAGCAGTAGCCGTAAAGTATTGGTAGACCAGCAACCAATTGAACTTACACCCAAAGAGTTCGACTTATTGGCTTTACTGGCTAACCATCCTAATCGAGTGTATACACGTGAAGAACTATTAGAACTAGTATGGGGAATGGATTATCTAGGAGAAACGCGCACGATCGATATTCATATTCAGCGATTACGTAAAAAAATAGAACCTCATCAAGCTTTACTGCAAACCGTCTACGGTGTTGGCTACAAAGCAGAACCGCTATCGTGAAAAGTTCTCTATCCAGCCATACTTCACCGGATCGTAAAGCACCGTTCTTTTGGTCACGCGGACTTAGCTTACGCTGGAAGTTTCCACTGCTTTTAGCAGGATTACTTCTATTTACGGTAGGTGTATTAAGTACGCTAGTGCTGATCGGCATTCAATCGAATCAGAAAAACCAGATCGAAACTACACTCAAACGACAAAGCGAAATCATAGGTCTTACTATACGTCAGGAATATCTAGCAGGTAATCAAAAAGACCCTCAGCAATTTATGAAGTTGCGTGCTACCGAACTTGCCGGTCAACTTGGAATATCCAGTAATATGCGTATTATTCTGTACGATGCTACAGGGCAATTATCCGGCGATTCATTACCCGTTGCTCCTCAAGTGAATGTAAAGCAAGCTCTTGCTTATGCTTTGAAAGGTCAGATCGCTTATATTACAGCAGGTTCTTCGGTTATCTATTTGTCTCCTATTCAAGGACCAGATGGTCTGCTTGGCGTCGTTCAGCTTCATCTTTCGATTGCAGAACAACAAGCATTTTATCAAGATATTGTACAATTACTTCTTACAATAGGGGTATCGGTGTTGATTATCAGTTTTGTAGTCGGTTGGTTATATATTCGTAAGCAGATTGCCGATATTCATCGGCTGACTCAAGAGACTCATTCGATATCTCAGGGACACTATCCTCTCCCTCACACTGTTCTTTCTACTCGTAAAGACGAATTAGGGCAACTAGGAGACGACATCGTACAGATGGGACATATGATCGCTCAAAGTGTGAACGATCTGGAAAATGAAAAACAACAACTGGAACAAGCGATTACAAAATTAACAGCGCTAGAACAATTGCAAAAAGCATTTATCGGCAATATCAGTCATGAACTCAAAACACCGATTACATCGATTCAAGCATATGCCGATTTACTGAATATGTATGGTGACGATCCTACACTGGTGCATGAAGCTAGTGAAAGTATTGCCAAAGAAACCAAACGACTGATCGAATTGATCGAAGATTCGATTCGTTTGTCATTGTTGGAGAAATACGACTTTGAATTACAAGTAACTTCTGTGCAATTAGATGAACTGTTAAGCGATGTCGCCAAGCGTACACATGGCAAAGCATCGACTTCAGGTATTGATCTACAGGTACAGACAGTTGCTGTAACATTGACGACCGATCCCAAGCATCTGATGCATATTTTATTAAATTTGCTAGATAACGCAGTAAAATATAATCGTAATGATCATGGATGGATTACACTTTCTAATGAACTGTACGATCACAAGACGATCATTCGTATCATTAACTCCGGTGCTATTATTCCAGAAGATCAATGGGACAATGTATTCGAACCTTATGCTACATTAAGCAGTGATCGCGCACGTACAGGTAGCGGAACAGGTCTGGGTCTTCCACTTGCCCGCCGTCTAGCAGAACGTCTACAAGGCAAGTTGTATATTGCTCAATCGAATGATTCGGGTACCGAATTTGTTTTGGAACTTCCGGTGTAACTTACTTATCGAGTACATTATTTACAACTTGGATACAATTCGATATATTTACGAAACGTCTGCTGATTATAGTAAAGACATCGATCATATAAGGGAGATGTTTTTTTGTGAACAAAATAATGTTATTCTGCCGATTCTATCGTCTCTACCGGCTAAGTATCGGCATAGGATGTATGCTATTGCTCAGTGCGTGCAGTATGTTGACCAATACAGGCGGACTACGTTCATCAGAACCACAACTGACAGTATTACCTCTGGATACTTTGATGCAAAAACAAGCCGATGAAGTGATGTTGACCTCGGTAGCACCATTAAAAAATGTATATGGACGGACATGGTTATCGGATACAGAGCTGATTATCAACAAAAAAGATCGACTATACATGTATCATCTCGAAAATGGTAAAGAAAATGCTTTAACACCCGGGCGCACATCACCTCAATATCTTGCGCTGACGTCTCAAGATGGTCAGCATGTGTTTTTTACAGAAGGTGTAGACGGTGATCCTTATCAGATTCTAGGATATATATGGGATGTATCAACAGGCAAAGTAACATCGATTGGTCAACTGGATATTACCAGTACAGTGAGTTGGGCAGATAATAAGCACTTAATTACTACTAAAGTAGGCGGCGGTATACTCTTAATCGATCTGAACGGACACTCTTCCAATGTGGTTCTGCCAGATGCGGTGCAACAACAAGACAGTCTGGATTCGGTACAAAAAGTCGGCAAAATTATTTACTATTTGAGTCCAGATACCATTGTCTATCGACTAGTACAATATGCGAATCAACCCGAGCCTACGATCACTCCGATCGCCCACGATGTTAGAGCCTTCACCGTATCTCCAGATGGACAGCGAATCGCGATAGAACAACGTGTGTGGAATACAACTGAGCCTGCCAAATTAATCATGATCGATACAGAAGGTCATGTAGAAGGCACATTAGGTCAAGGAAGCTTAATCAGCCATAGTGTATGGTCTCCAGATAGTCGGATGCTTGCGTTCTCTATCCATCAGGTGAATCAGCAAGGGATGAACGGGCTGTATATTTTCGATCAACATACAGGTAAAACAACGCTGGTTTTTGCCAAAATTCAAGATGCCAACACTTCCATGCAATGGAATCCGTCGGGTGATCACTTGTCACTGTATGATGAGAGTCGCGGAGTCATGACCTATATTATAGGAATCGAAAAATAAGCTAAAGCCAAGATGATTGTAATGTATCTGTGGCTCTAGCTTATTTTTGCTGTTTTAGATTATTTTTGTCATGATAAATGATGAATGTAACCTGCTTCTATTTCATCCAAACATCCTTATAATATTCAGCTTAAAGATTGTAGCTGTCATGCGTTCCAAATACAATAACACTTCTAAAGTGTCACGATTTTACTTCTATATCTGTCTTACGAAATAATTGATATTCTCCATTCAACTGCTGGATTAACAAATGGTGATCTGCCGTCTGAAAGATTGGAGTACCTTTATCTACCGCATTAGACATCAGATGTTCTGGCGGGTACATCCCTGCATCCACGCGTTGTACAATTTCACCGACTGGCTGAATATCTGTATACTGCTTCATATCTACAGATTGTCCGCCTATATATTGTTGATCATTATAATTAATAATAGCTGCATAAGAATCCGTATGATCTGCACTAGTATTACAACCTACAAGAAATAATGAATATCCAAGTATACAGCAAGCCATAATAAATAGTCTCATGCTTCACCTCTTTGGTTCTGAATAGGTTGCTTTCTCATATGTTTTGCTTTCATTTGATTTTTCTATGCTATTTCTTTACACTACAACACAATTAGGCATATCATAATTTTGTAAGATTATAACACAAAATCCATTTAACTATCGCCAATATCTTATACATAAGGAGTACACTACAATGAGTAAATCGTTATACCAACTTTTTCAAATCAAGCAAATTTCTTATCAGTATGATCTAAAGTTCGTCGATCAGTTGCTTCGGACTAAATATGGTGCTATCGAGGTTAGTAAAAGTACTGTAGAAGATTTAAAAAACGATCCGATGTGTTATTTTGATGCTATTTATAAATGTTATGTCATTACAGATGCAGTAGTTCTTGATTCTTTATTTACACCAGAAGAACGTTCGATACAATCAGAAATGGCAAAAGAAAATTCTAAATACCCAGCAGAAGATGATAATGTTTGGAGAGATATCCAAGAAGGTCGAATGATTCGAGTGATTGTAGACTCGGATAATGGTAACACGATGACAGGCTTTAACTTACAAGGTTTATGCGAGGTGTTGATGTATGAACTTTATGTACTTAAAGGCATTAAGCCGGAGGCTTGTACTGATCCTAATGATCCTTATTTTGCCCATTATCTGGAGTGCTTAGACAAAGCCGGTTATCTATAACTAAATACCTTATATTACAAAACAGTTCTGGATATATTCAGAACTGTTTTTCTTATAAACAATCTGGATCATTATTATTTACCTTTTCCACCTACTATGAAAGAAAAGCCCTTCAAAAATTCAAGGGCTTCTGCAATATCCTTCTATTACTCGGGTACGTTCGTACTTCCATCATGGTAAGCTTCAATATCATCGAAATACAACGTGCCTGATGTCACTGAGGAACTTTCACCTTTATTGACATAGATTGAGAACATTCGTACATCTTTCAAACTTGATTGTGTAATCACTTTATTAGCATTCGCTGTGTCCCATGGTGCTGGCTTGAAGTCGGTAAAAGGAATCTGAATCATCCCTGCTTCTGTTCCATGAAGCGAAGGATAGGCTTCAAAAGAAGTGCCATTGATGTTGATCTGAATGACTAGCTTATTATCGCTACCATCGGGCTTCATCCAGAAACGAACTGCATTAGCGCCTGACCAGTCACTATTTTGCATATTTTTGGACTCACCTGTATAGCCTTGGCTGTTCAGCGTATAGTCATATTTCAGACCGTATTTGCCACTATTTTTGCCATACGTACTGAGTGTGACTGTGTTCGGATCGCCTGCCATCACATACGCTTGATCTAGCAATTCATTGCTACCTTTATACGTTTCAAATGGATCGACTACCCATGGATCGGTTATCCCATCACTATCACTTACATACAATTGCACCGTTTGGGTAAGCACCTGACCACCTTTGAGATCAACTTGTACAGTTAATGTGGTTCCTTCTTCTGCAAGAGAAGCATCCGGTGTCCAATCGGCAACATAATAGAATCCGTCTGCATCTTTTCTCATTTTATATTCGGTGCTACTACCCTGCACTTGATAGGTCACTTTCGCAATCTTGGCTTCATTCACTCGTACTCTAATCGTTGTCGGCTTGCTCAGTGGAATCGTTGCATTGTTGATCGGTGAAACGATATGCATAAATGGTTGCTCTTTGGCTACTTTGGACTTCTGCTGATACGGGCGATCTGCCACCACTTCCTGACGGAACGCAGTATATGGGTCATTATAAAAAGCTTGGAAATCTGGTAACAGTTCATGATCGCCTAACCCATTTGGTGCATCCCGATAAGGGACAAAGATAGAATCGGTATTAAAGTTCGCCCATGTTAGCATATACGCCATCTTTTTCGCTTGAGGATCAGACTGCAATGCTTTTAACAGCTTGGTAAAAAACTGCAAATCCTTCGTCCCTGTCGGCTTCACATTCGAATAGCCAAATTCGGTAAAAGCAGAAATTTTGCCTTTCTGCTCTGCAATCTCAGCGACTAATCGTGCATCTTGGACTGCTGCATCGTACCATGTCGGTGTATTGCCATCATAATACGTATCAAATCCCAGAATATCGACATAATCATCCCCTGGATACGTCTCCAAATAAGTATCTGCATCCTGATTGAATGGACTACCCGGTGAGAACGCATACAAGAAATTATGCACCTTTTTCACATCGCGTAAATATTCTACTGTATACCGATAAATCTCAACATACTCTTCTTTCGTCCGATAAGGCGCACCCCACCAGAACCAACCGCCATTCTGCTCATGGAAAGGACGGAAAATCACAGGAATCGCTTGTCCACGATCATCTTTAAGATGATGAGCAAAGTCGGCAACCTGATCGAGAAAAGCATTATAATCTGCATGCTTGTCTCCACCCGGCAAGATATGGCTAATTACATTCCCTTTGGTATCATAAAAATCATTCCCTGTCACAAAGTTAGGCATATGCGAACTTAAGTTGAGCACACCACCTTGCTCGTAAGCCGACTTCATTACCTTAACCAGATTGTCCCGATTCTCCGTAGCTGATCCACCATATACTCCGGGCTTCTCAAATCCTTCTAGACTTAACGTATCCCATCCAAATACTCCAGGTAGATCGCCAACGGATCGTTCCACTTCAGATTGTGTTCCATCTTCGGCTGTAATCCCGATCCCTTCCGTAGTGGCATGTTGGTGACCGAATAATATGTCTTTGCCTTCGTTATTCAGTAAATACGTAAATAGCGAACGTGTAGCTTTGGTTGCGTCTGCATCTGCTAGATTCACGATCTGCGATTGAGATGTTTTACTATTGACCGCTTCTGCCTCATCTTCTGCCTGTGCCACTTGCCCTACTATTGGTGATACTGCCAGCACTATTGCCAATACCCCTATCGCCCAACGCTTCCTCATTATCACAACTCCTCTGTTGTTGGAATAACTATCTGTGTAGATAGCGCTTACAGAGTTAAATATACAAAAGTATAAGGGAGGATTATATAGGAAAATAAGGAAAAAATAGTGTTATAACAAACATACTCTTTTCCTTATTCTTGTCTGTACACTCTTTATGTAAAACTAATTATAATAATGCCAACTATACATACAACTCTAGATTTTTAAGATCAATAATAAAAGAATGACTGAGCAAGATATCTAATCCTAATAATCCTTGATGATTCTTAGGTAGAATACCAACATCTATTTCAATATTACTAATAATTTCTGAATCAATCTGAATTGAATCTACTACTTTTGTAAAAAATGGGGCGCTCCCACCTATTCCATATGCTTCATAAATAGCATCCCCATTTTCATACACTAAACCTATTTCTTCTAAAATATCAGGGCTAAATATAGTGTGAGAAGAACCTGTATCTATAATAACATTGTTAATTTGCACTGACTTCCCTCGAAATTTAACAGTGAGTGAGATAGTCATTAATTGCCCATCGTAATTAATTTTCATTCAAACGTCTCACTCTCATTAAAGGATCTTTACGCAAATGTATAATACAATCTGGATTAGCAGTATGATACACCAAATTACCTTCCCCAGCTTGAAAAAATTCTTTATTTGCATCTTCAGCCAAAACAGTGCGAATAGGAGCGACTTCATCTACGATTTTCTTGTTATCTTCTTCATGATATTGAAGGATAGATACTAATACAAATTGATCTGGAAACAGTTCCCTTACTTCCTGCCATTTCACGATAATACCCTCCCAAATAATAATAGCTATATTTTATTTTCACTTTAATTTTATCATATCCATTCAATCGTTATATACGTAATTTGATATTTCAGCATAACTATAACGATACTATACTTATCCTTCTTCAAGCGCCTTGTATACTTTATAGTAATCCTTACCTTTAATAGCAAGTTGATCTATATGAACTGCATTTTTGATTTGATATATTTCGGTTCCGATTGGAAGTATTGTAGACATGAACTCTGTAAAAGATTCATCGGATTTATAATGATGTTGAATCGTTCCTAACTTCTCTCCGATCTGGTTATTCTTTATGGTGAGCTGTTGATCCACAACATATACACGATCACCAAATATAAATAAATCTGCGTATGGTGAATCACGGATCGTTTCTCGGGCTAAAATTTCTGTCGTGCTGATTTCTGTAATGTTGTTAGATTGTACTCCTTGCTGGGTATGTATGGTATTGGGACTACAACCTAGCAGTGTCGCTAATAAGGTGAGTACTATGGCTGATTTCAAATTAAAGTTCTCTCCTCTCTAATTTATTCTCAAATGGGTATGTAGATTCTAAACAGATATAATATTTCAAACCATACTAGATTCTGCTATTATAAACAACAAATAAAGAGCCTAAGGAGTTTACATATCTTGCACATTAGAAAAGCAACACTTTAAGATGCAGAAGATATTGCCAGAGTTCATGTAGACAGTTGGAAAACAACCTATAAAGGCATCATTCCAGACGAATTTCTTAACAATCTATCCTATACCCAGCGAAATGATCTATGGATGCAAGCCATAACACAACAAGATCACTTCATTATGGTAGCAGAGAATTTCGAAGGTCAGATTGTCGGATTTGCAGATGGTTGGAAAAAAGAAACCAACATCGTCCCTCACTCGGGTGACTTAACTTCGATCTATATACTGGAGTCTTATCAAGATAAAGGTATGGGTAAGCAACTACTCCAATCTTTATTTAAGATATTCAAGCAATTGGGCTGGCAAAAAGTATTTGTTGAAGTGCTAGAAGATAATAAAACATGTGAATGGTATGAGTATTATGGTGCGACATTGTGTAAGACTGTGCCTATCCAAATAGGTGGCGTGCTTCTCAATGAACGAATCTATGAATGGAATAATATCGACGACGTATTAGCAAGATGATGAACATAAATTGATACTTCTTCAAGTAAAAAAGCCTATTCGGTAATAGTCGAATAGGCTTTAACATTAAACAGCATATGATGCAATGTAAAAGTAGGGTTAGGCTTCAAGATCGGGTTGAATATAAAAAGGTTCCATATTGATCGTGGACAAATATTGGCGGAAGCGGGATAGTTCTTGGGCTGCCCTCTCCTTATGTTGAAATGTACCTACCGCAAAAGCAGATTCGACTGAGCCGTCTCCTACATAAGCAGAAAGAACAGCTCCTTCGGTTGATGTTTCTAGGGTAAGGGCAACAGATTTGACGATGGTTTGCTCATCTTGACTGATGATCCACATGTTTGTTTTCTCCTCTCGGGCTATGTATAAGAGGAGTATAAAACAATTTAGTGAAAGATAGAATATGAGGCAACAAATCGTTGCATTATTATAATTATAAGAGACTGATTGTTATGATATATGATTACATTATAGTTTTAAATTTAATTTGATAACTTTTCAAGAACTAGAAGCATTTAATTTTTTTTATTTAGAAATTGAAAAATAATTGTTATTATTAATCCAATTACAGTTAAATTAGCTGGTATTTTTGAATAATCTTCAGTTTTATTTATATAGATAATAAGTAATATACCTAAAAACGATACTACCGTGATTCTAAACACGACACTATTGACTATTTTAACAATCCAATCAATATTTTTTTTCTTTTCTATTTCTGTTCTCATTTTTAATTTACATTCATTTAGTATAGTCTTTATACAATTTGTATTAAAAAATCTTTGTTCATTCTCATGATAAATTGGTTTTTCTGAATTCGATATACAATATATTGAAAGATATGTTTTTTTTATCTCACTAATTAATAGAAGAATCACATCTTTAGTTTCTTTGTTATTATCTTTTTGGTAAATTCTCCATAAATCCCTATTCCAAAAATTTTTTAAATCTTCTATTAACTCTATATCAAATGTTGAGTTATTAAAAATAAAAAGATTCTGAGTATTTTTTTGTAATTTAGTATAATGATTCACTAATCTTCTTGTGATTATTCTAATTTTTTCTGTATTTTTATCTTTAGAAATATATTCTTCTAAAATACAATGATAAATATATAATTTAACATTTAAATTTTTTCCAGATATCGGATCTTTTTGTGCTATTAACAAAAGAAATACAGATAATATATAATTAAAAACATTTATTATTATCCATTTCTCAGAGAATGCATTAAGAATTGAAAGAATAAATCCGAATAATAGAAATCCAAATGTAGAAAATAGCAATAAAAAAATTCCAACGTAAAAAAAAATTATACTTCTAGTAATATTTTCATGTATAGAATTTCTTTCTTTAAATGTAAGCACATCTTCTAAATATTTTTTATCATTAATCATAACATCCTCCATTTTCTATATACTAATGTTATCTATAAGCTGATATTACTAATAAAGTATGATCTTTTTGATATAAATTCTATTTATTAAAAAAATTAAAAGATTCTGAAATCAAACTTTCTTTCCATAAATTTCTCCTAAAAACTTATTTTGTATTTCTTGAAGAAGTTTATTTATTCTCAATAGATCTTCTGAGGTTTCTTTAGCTATTTTTTCTGCAAGTGCTCCAATGTATTGATCGCTATATCCTATGTTTTCAGTGAAATAACTATTAAATTCGTTAATTAATATTGCGATACTTCCTCCCTTTTCATAAATCCATTCAATCTCTTCCGAAAAATCCTGTAGAATAATTTCTCTTTTTTTATATTGAATGACAATTTGTATAGTACTATCGTGCTGTTTTTTCTCTGCTTTAGAAAAGTACTGTTTAAAAGTATCTAAGTCGACCTTACCATTTAAAAATATAAGATAAATTTCTTTTATAGCTAAAATTTCTTGCCAACTTGTCTTGACAAGAGTAATAGCTTCTATAAGCTCATCAGCTGCTTTTAAACCTAAATCTCTTTTGAAC